>NZ_CP046654.1:1326949-2653898 GCF_009759685.1 Acinetobacter baumannii
GGGAAGTAATAGCTGAATTTCCGAAACATGCGGAAATTACAGATATTCATGTCTGGAAAGTCGCAAAAGGTAAATTTTCTTGTATTTTGGCACTTGAAACTGATGATATCTCTTTAAATGCAGACCAGATTCGTGATGCTTTATCGATTCATGATGAAATTGTGCATATTTCAGTAGAAATTAATACCTTAAAACCTGTTTATGTTCCACGTGAAACATTGGCGTAACTGAGTAGAAGTTTGGTTATAACTCGGTAATCAGTTCTGTTTTCACTAACGGAACTGATTAAAATGTTCTTCTCTCCTGCCTCCGAGTCGGTTTTATGATTAAAAAATTAGGAATATTGGCGTTATTTAGTTTAACTACAAGTTTGAGTTTCGCTAATGTAGATACTGTTCGGGAAAATATTAAAAAACAATATCCTAATTTGAAAATTAGTAATATTCAGAAAACCGAAATGCCTGGGCTATATAGTGCTAATCTGGACCAGCAAATTATTTATCTTGGTGAAGATGGGCAGCACATGTTTGTAGGCTCTATGATTCGGTTAAAAGACCAGAAGAACTTAACTAAAGATCTGGTTTTAGGGCAGAACTCAATTGATTGGAAACAGTTGCCTTTAAAAGATGCCATTAAAACAGTCAAAGGTAATGGTCAGCATGTTTTAGCAGTATTTTCTGATCCAAATTGCCCTTATTGTAAGCAGCTTGAACCTGAACTCGACAAGCTTAAAGATGTCACTATTTACACTTTTATCTATCCTTTAAAACCTCAGTCTATTGTGGTTTCTAGACAAGTTTGGTGTGCACCGAATCAATCATATTCATGGAAAAAATTAATTGAGCAAGGTGTTAAACCAACGGTTGCGAGCTGTACAAACCCGATTGACCGCAACTTGGAATTAGGGAAAAAATTAGGTTTTAATGGCACACCTACTCTCATTTTTGCTAACGGATTTAAACTCGTCGGAGCGCGCTCTGCTGAAGAAATTCAGGCAGTTTGGAAAGAGTTAGGTTTATAAAATGACTTAAAAAAAGCACCTTTCGGTGCTTTTTTTTAAATTAAATTTACTACTTAGCTTTTTCGTGCAATTAGGTTATAGATAAAGAGAATAATGACTGCACCAATGACAGAAGCAATAAAGCCTGCCGCTGAATTTTCTCCATAAAGACCAAGTAAGCGACCGCCATAAGTGGCTAGAAGTGAACCTGCAATACCAATTAAAGTAGTAACAATAAAACCTGCTTTATCATCACCTGGGTGTAAAGCTCGAGCGATTAAGCCAGCGAAGAAACCAACCACAATAGCAACAATAAGTGACCACATATTTGTTCTCCAGTTGTTTTTTTGATGAAGTTAATGATTTTGCTTCATATTCTATCGTGCGGTAGAGGGATCTGTTTTGTCTGTAGCAGATTGCGACTTTTTGTGTCTTTTTTGTTCAAAGCTCAGCCTTTATATAAAAAAATAGCACCTTACGGTGCCATTTTTATAAAATTTATAGGCCAATCTCACCAATAAATGGTAAGTGACGATATTTCTGATCGTAGTCTAAGCCATAACCAACAATAAATTTATCTTCAACTTCAAAACCTAAAAATTTAACTTCTAAATCAATTTCACGGCGAGATGGTTTACTCACTAATGTGCACAATTGAATCGAATTTGGTTCGCGAGTTTGCAACATTTCCACGACTTTGCTTAAGGTGTTGCCTGAGTCAATAATATCTTCAACCACAAGCACGTCTTTACCACGAATTTCACCATCAAGATCTTTTAAGATTTTAACGTCTCGACTTGAAGTGGTACCGCCGCCATAGCTAGACACTGTCATAAAGTCGAGTTCATGTGGTTTGGTAATCGTACGGCATAAGTCTGCCATGAAAATAACAGAACCACGAAGTAGACCAATCAGAACCAATTCTTTGTCACTATTTGCATAGTGAGAATTGATTTGCTCGCCGAGCTCTTTGACTTTTGCTTGAATTTCTTCGGTTGAAATCATGATGCTCATTGCAACAGTCATGGCAGATTCCTACAAGATATAAAAGAAAAAATAAAAAAGGTGTTGACCAGCAACACCTCGAAAATCTGAGTTAATGGTAAAATTTTAAAGCAAAATGACGTTTCATGCACCCTTTGATGGCTGTGAAATTTTATCATTTTGCGGAATATGTCGATCACGCTTTAACGCAATAGCACATATTCCAAATAATAACAAAAACTTAACAATACCTTTTTTATTTGGCTGTTTCTTTTTGATAAGCACGGTTTCCATAAATATAAGTCGCCTCAATATTACGGTCATCACCTAAAGTGAATAATGCAAACAGTGAATCTTCAACAGATTTAGATTTAGACTGGCGAAGTTCCTGTAATGCTGTTGGCTTTAAGTTTAGTACCACAAAGTCTGCTTCTTTACCGACGTTGAAGTTGCCTAACTGATCCTGCAAATCGAGTGCTTTTGCTCCGCCTAGGGTTGCATGATAAAGCGCTTCATAAGCTGAGAGTTTATCACCTTGTAACTGCTGAACCTTATAAGCCTCGTTAACAGTTTGCAGTAAGCTAAACGATGTGCCAGCCCCAATATCTGTCCCTAAGCCTACTTTCACTTGTTTTTCCCAAGTTTTTTTCAATGGAAATAAACCACTGCCTAAGAACAGGTTTGAAGTTGGGCAAAATGCGATAGCCGATTGTGTATCATGCATACATTGCCATTCTTCATCTTCTAAGTGAACGCAATGCGCAAACACAGAACGCTTACCAGTCAGACCATAATGTTGATAAACATCTAGATAGCCCGCTTGTTCCGGGAATAAAGATTTCACCCAAGCAATTTCATCTTTGTTTTCACTTAAATGCGTATGGACATACACATCCGGAAATTCTTGTTTTAACTGCCCTGCTCTTTCTAATTGCTCAGGCGTAGAAGTCGGCGCAAATCGTGGCGTAATTGCATACAGAGCACGGCCTTTACCATGCCATTTTTCAATGAGCGCTTTAGTGTCGCTGTAAGCCGTTTCTGGCGTGTCACACAACGCTTCAGGCGCATTACGGTCCATAAGTACCTTGCCGGCAATTAAACGCATCTGAACGCGCTCTGCGGCTTCAAATAAGGCATCCACAGATTCGGGATGAACTGTACAGAAAACGAGGGCCGTGGTTGTACCGTGTTTTAAGAGTTCCTGAACAAAGAACTGGGCAATTTCGTTTGCATATGTTTTGTCTTGAAACTGGATTTCAGTTGGGAAAGTATAAGTATTAAGCCAGCTTAAAAGTTGCTCGCCGTAAGCTCCCACCATTTCGGTTTGCGGAAAGTGAATATGGGTATCAATAAAGCCGGGTACAATCAATTGTTCTGGATAATGTTGAACCTCAACTCCAGCAGGTAGATGCTGTTGAGCATTTTCCCATGCACTAAACCATTTGATCTTTCCATGTTCACTAATCAATACACCATCTTCCAAATAACGTATTTGATTTGGAATATCAGTTGGCTCAGAGACAGTTTGTTGAATATCTAAAAAACGACCACGCACAACGGTGGTATTTGCGATCAATGACATGGAAAGCCTATATATTTTCACTTTTTTCGATTGATTGTACCCCAGTTAGCCAAGATTTAAACGGTATAACGTTTACTTAGTCCCCATTCAGCCAAAATCCTTCGATAAGTCGTTGATGAACGGTCTGCTTCAAAATGTGCTTCCATCATTAGATCAAGCGGCAGTTCTTCTGGTTTTTGTGATTCGACCATGTCTTGGTCTTCGGCAAAAATTTGCGCATTAAATGCATATACCTTTTCTAAATCACCTGTTTGGTCAAAGTTACGGGTGAGTGGAACAAATAAGCGGGTTTTATTACTTGAGATAGGACAACAAGCATTTAAAATTTTTAAGATCCCACCTTCTGGAAAATCGACAGTAAGTACGGCAGAAAATGGTGGATAAACCTCAAAGGTACGCTTCCACAAAAAGCCTTCTGGTTCGAGATGTTTCAGTTCATGCGGATAATTACTGACATTGCTGATATAGACCGTTTTTAAGCCATAGTTGGTACGTTCAGTGTGATATTTAGGGACGATGGGATTATCACGATTCGCAAAGGCGT
The DNA here is from genome assembly GCF_009759685.1 of Acinetobacter baumannii. Taxonomy (NCBI): domain Bacteria; kingdom Pseudomonadati; phylum Pseudomonadota; class Gammaproteobacteria; order Moraxellales; family Moraxellaceae; genus Acinetobacter; species Acinetobacter baumannii. The sequence continues at coordinate 1,331,060 of NZ_CP046654.1, forward strand.
TGTGATGCACCCATGCAAAATGAGCGACATCAATAAACCCTTCAAGCTGACGACCACTAGAACCACCAATATCTACAAAAGGTGGCAAAATCGCTTGATGTTCTGCATCATCCCAAGTATCTAACACAGGAATATTGGCTTGAGTAACATCACGACCATGAATACTGGTCCAAATGAGGCCGTATCTTTGCACAACCGGAAATTTGGTCAGAGAAAAACGATCAGAAATTTTGGTTAACTCGGGCTGAGCTGGTATTTGGGTACATTTCCCTTCAGCGTTATAGCGTAAACCATGATAAGGACACACAATCTCCTCACCATCGACCCAACCTTTGGTTAAAGGCACGCCACGATGTGGGCAAATGTCTCGGACCAGATGAATTTCGCCACTTTCTGTCTTGTAGAGTGCCATATTGACGTCTAGTAGTGTGACTCTTTGAGGCGCATTAGAGACATCTTGAATACGTGCGACGGGATACCAGTGAGTAGATAGAATTTCCCAATCTTTTGCTTCAAAACTGCTGTTACACGGCATGGCAAGGGGAGTTAAAGTTGGAATCGCATTCATGGCATCACTCCTTAAAAAAATCAGGGCTCTCGCGAGCCCTTAAAATCTAGGCTTTTTTCTTTTTAGGAGATGCAAAGAGCTTGCCAATATTGAATTTTAATAAAGTAAACCAGAATAAAAAATTTAAAATACATAGAGTTAAATCATTATATTTTTGAATTTTTGTTCTAATTTAGCTTTAAAAGCGAACATTGATTCTTCGCTATATATTTAAAATGCACTGATTGACTGCGTCGGAGGCACAATAAAAAAGCACCTAAACAGTGCTTTTTTAAATCTCTATTCGCTTATTACTCGACAAAATAATGTGCTGCAAAGTGGGCATCATTACCAATGATGTCATAACAATCTTCACGAATAGACATGCCTGCACATTGATGTGCAACCATCCATAAACCAAGAGTAGGTAGTTGTCCTGAAAATAATGGGGTGTCTACCCATTTCTGTACGACATAACCATATTTGTCATAGTCATCAAAATAAAAGCTACCAGAAGCCGCGCCTTGGTCATGGCCGTCTTGTAAAACCCGAATATTGGCCCCTTCCCTTGCTAAAATCGGCTTTTTCACCCATTTACCGGACAAAGCTTGTTGCGGGTCATAGGTATGGGTTTCAACCAATAATGGATGATTGGGATAACGCTTCCAAAGCTCAACCAGAATCGCTTTATTTGAAAGTAACATTTTCCAGCAAGGTTCAATCCACTGTGTTTGTGGGTGGATATATTGAGAAAATGCTTCTTCCCAGATCCATTCCCATGGATAGAGTTTAAATATGTTCTGAATGGGCTGATTATGGAGATCAACAAAATCTTGCCCGTTCCAGCCTATGTTCTCCATAGAAAGCTCGGAAACTTGTAGATGAGCTTGGTAAGCGGTATCCATCAAATACTCTAAATTACCCCAGTCTTCCCTTCCAGCCTCCTGACAGGCAGCAAAATGTACATGGCTACCACGCGGTAAAATTGTTTTCCAGCGTTTAATCAGGTCTTCATGAATGCTATTAAACTGGTCTCGGTTTGCAATGCCCGAGACTTGTTCTATCCACAGCCACTGCGCGACAGAAGCTTCAAGTAAGCCAGTCGGTGTGTCGGCGTTATATTCCAGCATTTTGATATTTCGCCCCTCGTAAGCGAAATCAAAGCGGCCATACAGCATGGGAGCATTTTGTTTCCATGAATGTTCAATATGGTTTATGGCTGTTTCTGGAATTTGAAAGTAAGCAGGATAGTTTCCTCGTTGAATGAGGTCTCCTACTACCGATAAACACATCTGATGCAGTTCATTTGCCGCATCTTCGAGTTGTTCAATCTGTTTAAGGGTAAACTCATACGCAACCCCTTCAGACCAGTAAATTGAGCCATCGAGAGAAGGTAAATTAAAATAATCAAAACCAATATTTTGATGCTCCACTTGCCAGTCTGGACGTGGAGTAAATATTTTTCTTTTCATATTAAGTGAATGCCTAAAGACTTAGCCGCCGAAAGAGAAACCACTACGACCAAACCCCCCACGTATTGGGGATGAAGAAGACGCGCTTTTCGCCGTACTTGAGATAATGGGGCGACCTACACTCAAATTGCTGTAAGGATGTAAGGTATTTCCGTGAAAAGAAACTTCCCGATTATTTTGATAATACGCAGGCCCTAAATAGCGGCTTCCAACATAGCTAGACCCATGTCCACTTGAGCTATTTTCTTGTTTACATGTTTCATTATTCCAGTCGCGAGCACAGTCATATTGGTTGTTATATACGTCTTGTACCAAAGGACCATCATTATGGCTACATGCCGTGAGTAATAACGGGACAACGACAAGATTAATTTTTTTAGAACGCATGAGACTCCACACATTTTAATAAGTATGTTCGGCATAAAATACCGATTAGCTGTTATCTATTATGTTTCTGATTAGGAAAGATAAATTTTAGGTTGGCATATGATATTAACCTGTTTTTTTAAAGTACAGTCTCTTTTGAAGATTTAGATAACAAGGCATCTTACATGTAGATGCCTTGTTGTGATGAACTAAGACTGCAATTGCTTTTTGTTGTGTCGTAAAGAGAGGTAAGCAGTGATTGCTAACACTATGACGATAAAGCTTAATGAGATCCAGATTGGCATGTGGAATACATCAAGCAACAACATTTTTGCACCAATGAACAATAAGATAATGCCTAAGCCGTATGGCAAGTAATGCAATTTAGTCGCAGCGCCAGCAAGTAAAAAGAACATTGCGCGTAAACCTAAAATTGCCATTAAGTTCGCCGTTAAAACAATAAACGGGTCGCTAGTTACCGCGAAAATAGCAGGAATAGAATCTACTGCGAAAATCACGTCTGAAGCTTCAACCAAAATCAAAACTAGAAATAACGGTGTTGCCCATAATAAACCGTTTTGGCGTACAAAGAACTTGTCACCTTCAAGCTGCGGTGTAATACGCATATGGTTACGTAACCATTTTAAAAGCTTGATATCTTCAATATTGGTTTCTTCTTCTTGGCCTTTTAAGAACTTAAAACCTGTATATACCAAGAACGCGCCGAAGATATAAAGTACCCAAGAAAACTCTTGAACGAACCATGCACCAATAAAAATAAAGAGGGTACGCAATACGATTGCGCCCAATACGCCGTAGAGCAAAATTTTACGTTGTAGCGCAGCCGGTATAGCAAACGCTGCGAAAATCATTAACCAGACGAAAACGTTGTCAATTGCGAGGGACTTTTCGAGTAAGTAACCTGCAAAGTATTCCATGGTTTTTTGGTTTGCTAAGGTCACCCCAACTGTTTGTTGTAGGTAAAGCCATAAACCACCACCAAATAAAGCTGCAACGCTTACCCACGCCACGCTCCAGTAAGCAGCTTGCTTAATTGAAACATCTTGACCTTGTTTTTGCTTAAAGCCCAAGAAGTCAATCAGAAGCATCACAATGACTATGCCAAAGAATGCTACGTACAGCCATAAATTGCCGATTGTTTCCATAAATCCTCCATACATCCGGCAATTGGGCATAAAAAAACCTCGACCAGTTGCCAGATGAATTAAACATCTGTATCAACATGATCAAGGTCTTGCCTACACCATGAATTTCACGATGCTCAGATACCGACTTTTTAATAAAAGTGTATTGACGATATCTGACACATAACATTGCTGTTATGTTTGGAGGAGGCTACTCCCCTTGTCAAACTAAATTCTGTTTTGGATAAAACATATCCAAGTCCACATAGAATGGCAGATTTTTTTGTATTACGCAACTGAACTTCATGTGGTGGTTTTACTACATAAAAGCTCTAGAGGTTATTTAATCAAACCACGGTCTAAAAGCGGTTTGCATATAATCTGGTAAAGGTGAATAAAGAATGCTGTTAAAGGCGTACCATAAACATTCCAGAAGTAATAACCGGCTGTGTTGACCAGTAACGCGACAATAAAAGCACCCAACATATCTAAAGGGAAATGCACACCTAAATAAATACGTGACCACGCCACCACAAATGACAAAAATAAAAGAATAATTCCAATCATTTTGCGCTGAGCAAATAAATAAGACAGGGCAATGGTGCTAAAAATTAGCATATGATTACTTGGAAAAGACGCTGTTGGCGCATGTTCAAGAAAGGTGGTGCCCACACCCATCACAAACGGTCTTGGGTGATGGTAAAACAGAGAAATAACGTAACCGACTAAAAGCGATACACAGGTTAGAAAGACAGATTTAATGACCCTATTTTTTAAATCTTGATCGCCATAAAACCATAAAAATGTAAGTATGAATAAAAGAATATAGAGGAGATCATTAGCAAAAAAGATAGCAAGACGAATGATAAATTGACTCGCATCCTGAGCCCCATTAATGACATGGAATAAGCTAAGGTTGAGTGTTTCTAAAGACATTCATATTCCAAACAAGAACAAAAACGTGAGCTATGATAAAGAATTAAGCTTAAGGTCTTGATAAAGAATTGTCACAAAAATGAAATATAGTTTATTTGTGAGTAAATAATAGACAGTAAAGCTAGATAATTTTTAATGCGTGTTCGGGGCGTTAATATTAAAGTGTTAACGTGTTGGCACTTTATTCGAGAACGTTATTTTATGACTACTCAAGAAAAACAGAAAAAATTAAGTTTGAGGCCCCTATCTCCAAGAGATCCAGAACAGCCGCATAGAGCAGCAACTCCCCTCGAATTATTATTCGATTTAATTTTTGTAGTCGCGATTGCAACAGCTGGTCAGCAGCTACATCATGCAATTATTGAAAATCATCTATGGCATGCATTACCAAGTTACCTGATGGTATTTTTTGCGCTGTGGTGGGCATGGATGAATTTTTCATGGTTTGCTTCGGCTTACGATAATGACGATGCATTGTATCGGTGTCTTACCTTTGTACAGATTGTAGGATCATTGGTCATGGCCGCAGGTATTCCTGATGTGTTCCATAGTCAGGATTTTGACATCATTATTGTCGGCTATGTGATTATGCGTTTGGCTTTAGTCACCCAGTGGCTAAGAGCCGCAAAACATGACCCTGAACGGCGAATTACGGCGTATCGTTATGCCGTAGGTATCGTATTGGTACAAATTGGTTGGCTTGTTGCTAACTTTGCTCATGCTCTTTCAATTCCTTTATTTTTACTTCTGGTTGTGGTCGAGTTATTTGTTCCTATCTATGCAGAAAAATATTCTCCTACGCCGTGGCATCCTCATCATATTGTAGAGCGCTATGCCCTTCTTACTATTATCGTTTTAGGGGAATCCATCGTAGGTAGCTTTAATGCCATTCGTGATGCGCTTGCGGCTCAATCTATTAATATTCCGGCTGTTTTTTTAATGATTGGCGGATTAATGTTGATGTTTGCAATGTGGTGGGCTTACTTTGACCGTAGTGAACAGCATCATCATATTAAAGGTGTACGTCCGTTTGTTTGGGGATATGGCCATTATTTTGTTTTTGTGAGTGTTGCTGCCGTAGGTGCTGCCCTTGCTGCTGCTGTGGATGTTACCACCCACCATGCCCATATTTCTGATTTATACATGGGTGTAATTGTCGCGGTGAGTGTGGTGCTTTATACCAGCTGCATATGGATACTTTACGAGTTTCAGTGCTTATCTGGAATTACTAAATGGTTTTATCCTATTACTGCACTCATTATTTTATGTATTCCGTTTATTTGTAATAACGTGGGATATAGCGTGTTTGCGATGGGTATTGTCTATACGTTACGTTTATTCATCTCGAATAAATTTATGGAAAATATAGAGCCAAAACAGGTTTAAAAAATAATTAAACTAAAAAACGGGTTTCAATTTGAAACCCGTTTTTTATTGAATCATCTGGAGCGCAAGTTAAGCAGCTTTTGCTTTTAATGCGCTCATAAGTTTTTGATGTAAGCCACCAAAACCACCATTCGACATAATTACAACGGCATCACCCTCACCTGCTTCATTGACAATACGGTCAATAATTTCATCAAGTGAACGGCTGACTTGGGCATGGTTAGTCGCAGCTTCAATCACAGGTTGTAAATCCCAATCTAGGCCTTCTGGCTGATACCAAATCACTTCGTCTGCTAAACGAGCAGAATGTGCTAAGCCATCTTTATGGCTACCCATGCGCATGGTATTTGAACGTGGCTCAATAATGGCCCATAAACGACGTTCGCCTAAACGTTTACGTGCGCCATCTAAAGTCGTGTCGATTGCTGTTGGATGGTGAGCGAAGTCATCATAAACCTCAATACCATTGATCGTGCCGAGTAACTCCATACGGCGTTTTACACCGCCAAAGTTAGACAAAGCTTCACATGCCTTTTCAAGCGAAACGCCCACATGCTGAGCGGCTGCAATCGTTGCCAATGCATTCGCTACGCTATGCTGCCCTGTCATGCTCCATTTTACTTCGCCAACAACATTGCCATTTTCGAGTACTTTAAAATGGCTGCCATCAATTGAAATTAATTCGGCAGACAAAGCCGCTTTTTCATTTGCTTCTAAACTTGTACGAATCACTGGTGTCCAGCAACCCATTTCAAGTACTTCATCAATATGTGTTTCAGTAATTGGCGCAATAATACGGCCTTCACTTGGAATAGTACGAACCAGATGATGGAATTGCTTTTGAATCGCTGCTAGGTCATCAAAAATATCGGCATGGTCAAATTCAAGGTTATTTAAAATCGCCGTTTTTGGATGATAATGAACAAACTTAGAACGTTTATCGAAGAAAGCTGAGTCATATTCGTCGGCTTCAACCACAAAGTATTTGCCACCGCCTAAACGAGCGCTTTCACTAAAACCAAGTGGAACACCGCCAATTAAAAAGCCTGGGTTTAAACCCGCCTGATCAAGTACCCAAGCGAGCATGGTTGTCGTAGTTGTTTTCCCGTGAGTACCCGCCACACCAAGCACATGTTTACCTTGTAAAACGTGATCAGCAAGGAACTGTGGACCAGAAATATATGGCAGACCTTCATTTAGCATGTATTCGACAGCATCTATACCACGTTTCATGGCATTGCCGACAATAACCAAGTCCGGATGAGGCTGTAAATGGCTACGGTCATAGCCCTGCATGAGTTCAATACCTGCATTTTCTAACTGGGTAGACATTGGCGGGTAAACGTTTGAATCGGAACCTGTTACCTTATGTCCTAAATCACGAGCTAAAAGTGCTAAAGAGCCCATAAAAGTGCCACAAATACCCAAGATATGCAGATGCATTGCTCGCCTTCTCCACTGCTTTTGTACACAGTATTAATGTGAATTACTGTGTTTTCATTATTGATAAATTTGCCAGCAACGATAGCAAGGCTCAACTGGAAAAGATAGTCAAAATTCGTTGTTGTTCTATGTGTTTGAGGCGTTCATAAAAGTACAGCTTTATTTTTTAGATTTAAGCTGAATTACAGTTTTATCTTTTATAATATTTTCGATCCATATTAATACTTACATCATCGTGATGATGAAGGATGTGCCTTTGAGCCCAACGGTTTTAGCTTTCGTTCTGTTAATTATTTCTAACTGTTTTATGACACTTGCATGGTATGGGCATCTTAAGTTTTTGCACCACGCACCATTCTGGCAAGCGATTTTATTCGGTTGGGCTATTGCCCTGCTCGAATATAGTTTTATGATTCCGGCAACTCGACTCTTGAGTGACCAAGGTTGGACTTTGGGTGAAATGAAAATTACCCAAGAAGTTGTCACGCTTATTGTATTTGTTCCATTTATGGTGTTGCTATTTAAGCAGCCGTTCAAGCTAGACTATGTTTGGGCTATGTTATGCCTGTTTGGTTGTGTCTATTTTGTATTTAGAAGCCAGTAAAATTATCTGAAATTGGGTTTTCAGACAGATCGTTGTTAAATCCATCGGAATCATGCTTTTTCCACATAAACTTGGGCTTTGGGGTGAGTGAAAAAACAGCTATAATATTGGCCTCATCTTTTTCTCTCATGCTTGGCTTGGTACAAGTCGAGTTTTTACCATTTTTACGCTTTGGAAATGCCAATGAACGCGGTCGCAACAGATACCCAACCTTTAGTCGGAATTATCATGGGTTCCCAGTCCGATTGGGCAACGCTTGAACATACTGCCAATATGCTTAAACAACTTGGTGTCCCATTTGAAGCGGAAGTGGTATCTGCTCACCGTACTCCGGACCGTTTGTTTGAATATGCAGAAACTGCGCGTGATCGTGGTATTCAAGTGATTATTGCAGGCGCTGGTGGAGCTGCGCATTTACCAGGTATGTGTGCGGCAAAAACTGATTTACCTGTGTTGGGTGTACCAGTTAAATCATCAATTTTAAATGGCGTAGATTCATTACTTTCAATTGTACAAATGCCAGCAGGTATCGCTGTAGGTACTTTGGCAATTGGTCCGGCTGGTGCGACCAATGCTGCGATTATGGCTGCTCAAATCTTAGGTTTAACTCGTCCTGAAATCGCAAAAAATGTTGCAGATTTCCGTGCTGCACAAACTGATAAAGTTGCAAGCAACAATATTCCGGGACAGGTTTAAGAGGCTGAAATGGATAAAACTATCGGTATTTTTGGTGGTGGGCAATTGGGCCGTATGATGGCGCAAGCAGCTTTACCATTAAATATTCAATGTACTTTTTTTGAAGCAAATACAGATTGTCCAGCAGGTGTTTTAGGCCAAGTTTTTTCTAGTCAAGATGAACAAGGTTTAAAGCAGTTTATTGAAAGCGCTGATGTTTTCAGTCTTGAGTTTGAAAATACACCTGTTGCAGATGTAGATGTGTTAACACAAACTAAAACACTGCACCCTCCCCGTATTGCTTTAGCAACTGCGCAAAATCGTTTGTCAGAAAAAGCATTGTTTGATGAACTTGCGATTCCTGTTGCGCCGTATCGTGCTGTAGATAGCCTAGAAAGCTTGAAAAAAGCTGTTGCTGAGCTTGGTTTACCAATTGTACTTAAGACTGCAACTGGCGGGTATGACGGTAAAGGTCAGTTTGTACTTCGTTCTGAAGACCAAATTGATACAGCTTGGGCAGAGCTTGGTCCTGCAAAAAGCTTAGTGGCTGAAAGTTTTGTGAAATTTTCTCGCGAAGTTTCGATTATTGCAGTACGTGGTCAAAATGGTGAAGTGAAGACCTGGCCATTGGCTGAAAACCACCATCACAACGGTATTTTGTCGCACTCAATCATACCTGCACCGAATAGTGAAGCTCTACAACCTGTTGCTCAAGACTACATTACGCGTTTGTTAAATCATCTCAACTATGTCGGTGTGCTAACTCTCGAGCTATTTGTGACAGAACAAGGCTTGTGTGCAAATGAGATGGCACCACGTGTGCATAACTCAGGTCACTGGTCAATTGAAGGTGCCGTATGTTCACAGTTTGAAAACCATATTCGAGCTGTTGCAGGACTACCATTGGGGTCAACAGACGTTGTTCGACCAACGGTTATGATCAATATTATTGGTCAGCATCCTAAAACTGAAGATGTTTTGGCACTAAATGGCGCTCATCTGCACCTTTATAACAAATCGGAACGTGCTGGCCGTAAGTTAGGCCACATTACGTTAATGCCTGTGGATAGTAATGAATTGACGAATTTATGCCGTCAGTTAGCGAAAATTTTGCCAGAACCACTCGCTTTAACAGATGATATGATCATTTAAATAAGTTAAATTTTCTAAAAAGCGATCTTCGGATCGCTTTTTTTTGTCTTTTAAATTTAAAAAAATATTAAAAACCTGTTATTTGCTCACTGTGGATAACTTTTGTTGAGCTTTTGAATTTAAATATAGGCCATAATTTTGAATTTAAAAATGAAATAAGTTGTTTTGAGAGTTTTTGAATTTAAAATAAGTTATCCCCAATACTTAAAGTTTGAATTTAAATCTGGTACTCCAGCTTGTGTTTGTTTTGAATTTAAAAAGATGTATGTCGTCTGAATGATATTTTGAATTCAAAACTGCGCCTGACTTTTAAATTTAAAACGTATATTCATGAGTAGCCAAGGGTTTGTACTTCACAAGAGTTATGAAAAGCATAAAGAATATAGTGTGTAAGGTGCTTTAGGTGTGTGGTTTTATAAGTTATCCACAAGTGGATGGGGCTTGGATTTTTAAATTTAAAATGAAGTTTTTGAATTTAAATTAGAGGGCGGATTTTGAATTTAAAAATTAATTCATCTTGTGAGGAAAGTTTTAAATTCAAAAATAGAGGGGAGATTTGAATTTAAAACTCTGGAAATGAATTTAAAGAAGTAATTATGAATTCAAATTTACGATTTCTCTCTGAAAAATTTGAGTCCATAATGGTATGGTACTTACAAATTTAAATTTAAAAATTGAACTAGGATAATATGCGACGTTTTTCTTGTATTGTTGGGTCTGTATTTTTGGCGATGACCCAGGCTCAAGCAGAGCTGGTAATTAATGGTTCTACAATATCTAGTAATGCGACTGTTCCAGTAACGAATAGTGATACTTATACGCCTAATAATAATTTCCAGAGCTGTTTGGCAAATTTACGTTCACAGGCTATTGCTGCTGGTGTTTCAGGTAGCACTTATGATCGCTATACGCAAAATTTAACACCAGATTACTCGGTGATTGATAAGTTAAATTACCAACCAGAGTTTTCGACACCGATTTGGGATTATTTGTCTGGTCTGGTAGATGAAGAACGTGTTGCACTTGGAAAACAAAAACTTGCACAACACCGTGATGTTTTAAATCGTGCTTCTCAAGTGTACGGTGTGCCTGCGGAAACCATTGTGGCAGTATGGGGCGTTGAAAGTAATTTTGGTGATATCTCTGGAAAATATCCTTTATTACAAGCGCTTGGGACTTTAAGTTGTGAAGGGCGCCGGCAAAGTTATTTCCGTACCGAGTTTTTTGCCACAATGCGTATTTTACAGCGTGGTGACTTAACCGAAGATCAACTTAAAGGTTCATGGGCAGGAGCATTTGGTCATACTCAATTTATGCCATCAACTTATGAACGCTTAGCGGTTGATTTTGATGGAGATGGCCGACGCGATTTAGTATCGAGTACTGCAGATGCATTGGCATCAACGGCTAATTTCTTGAATAAAGCAGGTTGGCAGACGGGTATGCCTTGGGGTTTTGAAGTTCAAATTCCAGCAGGCATGTCAATTGATGGAGAAGGACGACGATCGAAAAAACCATTAAGCAGTTGGAGTTCGCGAGGAGTAACACGGATTGATGGTTCGCCACTAATACAAGGTCCTTTGTCTGGTAGTACGCCAGCCGGTTTAATGGCTCCAGCAGGACCAAGTGGACCAGTATTTTTAGTATTTAAGAATTTTGATGCTATTTATAGTTACAACGCTGCGGAAAGTTACGGGCTTGCAATTGCACATTTGTCTGATCGCTTAAGAGGAGCAGGTCCATTTGTTAGCTCTTGGCCAACTGATGACCCTGGTACTTCACGTGCAGAGCGTCGTGAAATTCAGCAATTTTTGATTAATCGTGGTTATGATATTGGTGCTGTTGATGGATTGATTGGCGATAAAACCCGTGTTGCTATTCGTCAGGAGCAAACCCGTTTAGGTTTAAATCCAACAGGACGGGCAGGGCAACAAATTTTACGTGCATTCCGCCAAGAACAAGCACGAAAAATGATGCAATAAAATATTAAATAAAAAAGGTCTGCATATGCAGACCTTTTTTATTTAACAACTAAACTATAGATTGATCTAGCTTAACTGCTTCCAATATATCAAAAATAACTGAGGTGACATCTTGGCTTAAATCACGGTCATTAAAGATTTCATAAGCAGTAATTGTGACATCTGTATCACTTGGTAGCTGCTTTTGTTCTTCTTCAATTAGGTGCTCGATAGGCAATAATGTCTGCTTAACTTCCAGATGTAAAATATCTTTATATTCAATATTTTCATCTTCAAGCTCAATTTCTTGCTCATTGAAGTAAGGTAATAAAATAGAATGAAGATAAGGTTTAAGTTCAATAATATCAAATAGTTCGATATCTCGAGTTTGCTCAATCGTACTAATGTGATCATTTACTTCAATCAGGATATGATAATAACTCATCTTGATCTCCATTCTATTTTAGACGGCTCTTACAACCACAATAACATGACTTTGACATGAATTTCGATGTATCTATTTATAAAATAGATACATCGTATGAGTTCAGTATCTAATTATTGAGGTAAAGCGCTTAATAGATCACGATCAGCATCAGTTAAAATATTACTTTTTTTATCGCTATCTTTTCGAACTGAGTACATTAAAGCGCCCGGTTGATCACTATGTTTTAAGCCAAGTGCATGGCCTAATTCATGAGCAATTGTTAAACGTAAATCATCAATAGAACTATATTCATAGATCATGATTTGTTTACCGTTATAAATACCTTTCTTAAATACATCAGCTTGGGCATTTTGCTTAAACTGATTTAATGATTGATTGAATTCATCATTAATCTGGTTAAAGTGAGTAACCTTTTTATTTAAGTCTGCAGCTTGCTGATTATAAGCAGCGATATCTTTCTTTAAAGCAACTGTCTGTTTCTGTAAATCTTTCTGAGTTTTCGAAAGGGATTTTGCGGTGTATTCAGGTGCTAATTTTCCTTCCTTAAACTGCATCATCTGTTGATCAAAATTCTTCAATTTCTCATTTAAGATCTGTTTTTTATTTTCAAGATCCGATTGAGTTTGACTTAAATTTTGCTTCAACTGTTTAATTTGTTGTTGCTCATCAATTACACGTTGTTGGTCTTGTTTGAACTGAGAAGCGATTTTTTGACGCTCTGCTGAACGATTTTGGCTGTCATCGTATACAAGACGAATTTCTAACTTTGCATTTGGGTCATAAGTAAAGTAATTTTTACCTGTACCTTCTTTCCAAATATCAGCAGCTTGCTGTGTAATCTGGATCAATTGCTCTTGACTTAAACCAAAACGAGGGTCAACTTCAGCAATTTTATATGTCAAATGTTGAACATTTTTTTGCTGAACTTGGGTGTGTAGGGGAGTCGCAAGATTAGCATTAGCCTGAAAATTAGAAAAAGCAAAGGCCATGCCTAATAACAAAGAAGTTAAACGCATAATCAAAGGGGGGAGATTTGAAAAAAAACGTATTATAAGAATATAAAATGAAAAATCAATCAAAAAATATACAATTTCGATAAAATAATGAGACTTGAGTCTCATTATTTTTTACCAAATGCCAAATTATTTTTTAGTAAAAATTGAATAGTTTTTATTTTATTTAGTTTATTTAATCAGTTAGTTTTAATGATTTTCGTCATTTGAACCATATAATGTAGCCAATAGATCTAAATCTGAATTTGTTAATTTGAAGTTATGAATATCCTGCTCTCTTAAAAGAGGGTACATCAAAGATTTAGGATCATCGGTGTGTTTTAAACCTAATGCATGTCCAAACTCATGAGCAAGTGTTAGGCGCAAATCATCGAATGAAGTAAAGCCATAAATCTGAATTTGGTTTTGACTAAACAAGCCTTTATGAAAAGTTTTTGAGCCAGAAGTCGTGCTCAAATTAAATTGCTCAATAGATTGATTAAGCAGGTTTTGTTGTTGATTTATTTGCTTAATTTGTCTATTAAGCATTTCTATTTTATTGCTGTGTTGAGAAAACTTTGTTTGTAATTCTAACGAAAGCTGGCTTAACTCAGCTTGGCGTTTGTTTAAACTGCTTTGAGTAAATTGCCCATAGTTTCCTTGATTAAAAAGAGATACATCTTTTTGATATTGTTCGAATTTATACTTGAGATTCTCTTTTTCTTTATTCAAAAGAGTAGTTTCCTGATCAATTTGTTGTTTAAATAAAAGAATAGCTTTATTTTTCTCTCTCCATTCTTCCTGCTGCTTTAATAGCTCATTTATACTATTTTTTCTTTCATTTTGAGTAGCTTGTTGGTTGTCCAATACTAAATTAATAGTAAGCTCTGCTTGAGAATCATAAATAAAATAGGTTTTCCCAGTTTCTTTTTGCCAAATTTCAGCTGCTTCTTTACCAATTTGAATAAATTGTTCTTTCGTTAATTCAAAACGTGGATCTATATAATCAATCCTATATTTTAAAGGCTGATTAAAAGAAATATTTGATAAATTGCTTTGAGCAAAAGCAGCTACCTGTAAGCTTATACTGAAGTATAAACTTATTTCCCACCATAGAAATTTTTTCATGGCAAAAATAAAAATATAAATAAATTCTTATTGTTAGGATGTAATCCTTATTCGTCAAAGTGATAAAAATGACCAGAGATAGCGATTGTTTTGTGAACTTGCTAAAGAAAGAGAATAAATAAATACATGTGTTTGGCATTAATGGAAAAATTAATGGATTTCATAACAGTGATTTTAATTTTTTAAAATATCTATAAATAATAAATAGTTAATTTTTATAATTGACTATTATGCCTATTAAGTTTATGAAAATATATAAAAAATATTATTGTTACTTTTTGTAAATAATAAAAAACCGCGCTTTCGCGCGGTCTTTTTTAAAGAGACAAATTATTTTTTGTCATCTTTTACTTCAGTGAACTCAGCATCTACAACGCCATCGTCTGCTTTTTGTTGACCAGCATCACCACCTTGGAATGCATTTGGGTCGAAACCTTCAGCACCGCCAGCTTGTTGCGCTTGTTCATAAGCACGTTGAGTGATCGGCATTAATATGTTTTGTAAAGCTTCAGTTTTCGCTTTGATTGCTTCAACATCATTTTCTTTTGTTGCTGCTTCAAGTTCAGAAACTGCTGTATTTACCGCTGTTTTTTCATCTTCAGTTACTTTGTCACCAAGATCTTTAACAGCTTTGTTTGAGCTTGAAATTAATGCATCAGCTTCGTTACGAGCTTTTGCAAGTTCTTCAAACTTACGGTCTTCTTCAGCATTTGCTTCTGCATCTTTAATCATCGCTTCGATTTCAGCATCAGATAAACCTGAGTTTGCCTTAATCTGGATCGATTGCTCTTTACCAGTGCTCTTGTCTTTTGCAGACACTTTCAAGATACCGTCAGCGTTAATATCGAAAGATACTTCAATTTGTGGCACACCACGTGGAGCAGGTGGGATGTCACCTAACTGGAAGTTACCCAACAATTTGTTTTGTTGAGCCATCTTACGTTCACCTTGGTAAACTGAAATATCTACCGCTGGTTGGTTATCAGCAGCAGTAGAGAACACTTGTGATTTCTTCGCAGGAATCGTCGTGTTTTTCTCAATGATTGGTGTTAATACACCACCCATTGTTTCAATACCTAAAGTTAATGGTGTTACGTCAAGAAGCAATACGTCGTTCTTGTCACCAGACAATACAGCACCTTGAATTGCAGCACCGATTGCAACTGCTTCGTCAGGGTTCACGTCTTTACGTGGCTCTCTACCGAAGAATTCTTGTACTTTTTGTTGTACAAGTGGCATACGAGACTGACCACCAACTAAGATGACGTCAGAGATGTCAGAAGTCGAAAGACCAGCATCTTTAAGAGCAATCTTACAAGGTTCAATCGTACGAGCAACTAAATCAGCAACTAAACCTTCAAGTTTTGCACGAGTTACGTTGATCACTAAGTGTTTAGGACCAGTCGCATCAGCAGTGATGTATGGAAGGTTGATTTCAGTTGCATTCGAAGAAGAAAGCTCGATTTTTGCTTTTTCAGCAGCTTCTTTCAAACGTTGTAACGCAAGTGGATCGTTTTTCAAGTTTACGTTTTGTTCTTTCTTGAATTCTTCAACCAAGTATTCAATTAACGCGTTATCGAAGTCTTCACCACCAAGGAAAGTATCACCGTTAGTTGATAACACTTCAATTTGTTGGTCGCCATCAAGATCCGCGATTTCAATGATAGATACGTCAAATGTACCACCACCTAAGTCGTAAACTGCAACTTTACGGTCGCCTTCTTTTTTGTCCATACCGAACGCAAGTGCAGCAGCAGTTGGTTCGTTAATGATACGTTTAACATCTAAACCAGCGATTTTACCCGCATCTTTAGTTGCTTGACGTTGAGCATCGTTAAAGTAAGCAGGAACGGTAATTACCGCTTCAGTTACTGTTTCACCTAAATAATCTTCTGCAGTTTTTTTCATCTTTTTCAAGATTTCAGCAGAGATCTGTTGAGGTGCTAGTTTTTTATCGTTTACTTCAACCCAAGCATCACCGTTGTCTGCTTTGATGATTTTATAAGGTACAAGACCGATGTCTTTTTGTACTGCTTGATCTTCATAACGACGACCAATTAAACGCTTGATCGCGAATAATGTATTTTTAGGGTTTGTTACTGCCTGACGCTTAGCGCTTTGGCCCACTAAGATCTCGCCATCTTTATATGCAATGATCGATGGAGTTGTACGTGCGCCTTCTGCGTTTTCGATTACTTTTACTTTATCGCCTTCAAGTACAGCAACACATGAGTTGGTAGTACCTAAGTCAATACCAATAATTTTTGCCATTTGGTGTGTTCCTCTAAAATTCTGTTGCAATGTTTTTGCTTGTTATTCGATATGAGAGTCAATCGGTTTTTTTCAAGCATTTTTATGAAAAAAAATCAAAAAACTCTCAAATTCTTGGGCTTTTAGCAAAGAGATGCTTTGCTTTTGCTCATTTTATTGACCAACCATAACCATAGCAGGGCGCAATAAGCGGCCATTTAAGGTATAGCCTTTTTGTAAAACGGTACCGATTTCATTTGCTTTTGCATTTGGATCAATGCCAACAGCTTGGTGTAAATCTGCGTTGAAACCATTTTGAGTATCAGCTTCTACAACGCCAAATTTCTCAAGAGTCGTTAAAAGTGACTTTAAGGTTAACTTAACACCTTCAAGTACAGGCGTTTCTTCATCGCCAGCTGCCTGAATTGCGCGTTCTAAATTGTCGACAGAGTCCAACAATTCTTTTGCAAATTTCTCAAGCACAGTCTCTTTATGCTTCTCAGACTCACGCTGAATACGCTCTACACTTTTTTGTGCTTCGTAAACTGCATTGGCAGTACGAGCTTTTTCAAGCTTAAGATTTTCTTCTAGTTTAGTGATTTGCGCTTGTAAAGATTCAACGGTAACGTCGTTTGCTTGCTCTACACCTTCAGCCTGAGTTTGCTCGTTAGATTGCTCAACTTGCTCATTTTGAATGTCTTGAGCTTGCTCGTTTTGCTCATTAGCCATTGATGATCTCCGTTTAAATGGGTTTTTAAACATGTACAGTCCTTTTTGGCATCAGTATTTACTGTGTAAAACCTGAACTGCCATGCATATGCTGTAATTCATTAATAGGGATGAAGTATGGGCATTGCCTAAAAATTCAAGCGTACACGGCAATTTAAAGCTTTTAATTTTGCGGTTTTAAGTAAAAATCTAAATTTTCGATCATAAAAGCTATAAATTCTTGAGTGATTCGGGGTAAATGTTGTCTAGAAGCATACACGACCGACAAACTTAACTCGGGGGCCGTAAAATTTTTAAATAAAGCTTTTAAGCGTTTTTCTTTTAAATCTTTCTCAACTAATAATGTAGGCAACATTGCGACTCCCTGTGCATGTAAGCACATATCGTAAAGTGCATTCACATCATTACTTTTAAAAGTGACATTTAGAGGATAGTTCTGAGGTTGTTGCTCATTATCAAAAAGTGTCCAGAATTGATGTTGGCTATGATGTGCAATACATTCATGTTGAATGAGTTGACGAGGATGGAGTAGGGGACTGTGCTGTTTTAAATAATCAGGATGAGCACAGAAAACGGATTCGATTTGACAAACTGGCCGTGCAATTAAACCATCTGCGACTTTTTGAGTAATGCGTAGTGCCAAGTCCACTTGTGCATCTATAAGATCCATCGTGCTTTCAGTCAGGTACACATCAAACTGAATATGAGGATGCTGTCTCTTAAATTGCCGAATACATTCCGCAACCCCAAGTTCAAATAGAAATAATCCGCATGTAAAACGGATTGTACCGTTGTGTTGTTCAGGTGCTGCGAGTTCTTGTAAAAGTTGTTGCTGCTGTAAAATATTTTCGCAGTAGAGCAGGGCTTTTTCACCTGCGGGTGTAAGAGATATTTTTCGGGTATTTCTCTGAAATAGTCGAGTTGAGAACGTATGTTCAAGGTGCTCAAGATAACGCGAAACCATTGCACGAGAATAATTAAGATGCTCTGCGGCTTTAGTTAAATTACCGTGTTGTGCAATAGAAACAAAGACCTGAATGGCTTTTAAAGTATCCATATGTCTAGCTATTATTACAATATATGCAACAGTTTATCTTAATTTAGTGCGTTTATCTTACATAAATTGCAATTTAAAGTGTTCTTCATGAAACAGGAGAATACCTAATGAAATTATTTAAATTATCCGCTTCCGCACTTGCTACTGCTACAGCATTAACTATGGCTCAGTCAGCTTTTGCTCAAGATCTGAAAATTCAGAGTTTTCTGGCTAAACCAGAGCACTTTGGTGTCACCTCAACCTTAATAGAAGGCGACAAAGAAGTTTTACTGGTTAATGCACAATTCTCAAAATCTGAAGCATTACGTATTGCTGCAAATATTCTCGATAGCGGTAAAACATTAAAAACTATTTTCGTAAGCTATGGCGACCCGGACTATTATTTCGGCTTAGATGTATTTAAACAGTATTTCCCGAATGTACAGATCATTGCTACGCCGGAAACAGTAAAGCATATTCAGGATACTCAAGCGCTTAAAGTTAAATATTGGGGGCCACAAATGGGTGCAAATGCACCTAGCCAAATTATTGTGCCTCAAGCTTACACTGCTAAAACTTTAAAACTTGAGAATGAGTCAATCGAAATTAAAGGTAAAAAAGAGCTTACTTATTTATGGGTTCCTTCTGCAAAAGCAGTCGTGGGGGGTATTCCGGTATCTTCAGGTATTCATTTATGGATGGCAGATACACCTAAAACCAAAGATCGTGTGGAAGTCATTCAATCTTTAGAAAGCATCAAAGCACTACAACCTAAAATTGTTGTACCTGCTCATATGGTTGAGGGAGCTCCACAAGGTCTAGATGCTGTTAACTTTTCAATTAACTATTTAAATAGTTATGAAAAAGCAGCTAAAGCAACTAAAAATGCTAGTGAGCTGAGCAAGCTCATGCAGAAGCAATACCCAACGCTTCAAAGTGTTGATAGCTTAGAGCTCGGCGCTAAAGTGGTAAAAGGTGAAATGCAGTGGCCATAATCTAATGTTTAAGCCATATTAACTTTCAAGAAAGCCGTGACAATTCACGGCTTTTTTACAGAGAAATCGATTTTAAAAGTCAAAAAGCTCTGTAACAATCTACGCAACTTGTATTGTGTTTCTATAAAGGGAAATATTTTGAATATATCTGTCAACTAGAGAAAAAATAAAAAATTGATAAAATTAAACAAGTGCTTATCTATAGTTTCATTTATAAAATAATATAGTTGATTTAAGAAAGTAATTTTAATAAAAAATTGCAGAATTTGTACCGCTATTACTACAAAAGACAACCAATGATACGCACGTTGAGAAAAAAAATTGTGAATTATAGGCAGCGCGAAGATGAACTTTGCATTTAAATGTTTGTCGTAATGAAAGGAAAGCTATCATGAAAAAATTAGGTCTTATCTCTGTAGTACTTGCTGGTGTTGCATTTACAGCTGTTGGTTGTGCATCAGAAGCTGGTTTAAACGCTTCTGGTTCTGCTCAAACAAGTGCTAGCCCATCTGGCGTACAAGCTGGTGTTGGTGTAGATGCAGGTGTTTCTGGTCAAGCTCAACCAGGTCAAGTTGATGCTGGCGCTTCTGGTTCAGTTTCAGGTTCTGCAACTGCTCAGTAATTTGCTGCTAAAAATAAGAGATATGAGTTTATAGAACGTATATGTTCAAGATGCCGATACATATATGAAATGAGCTGCTACTCATTTTTCTATAAATTAGAGAGAATTTATATTCCTCAAAAAAGCCCCAAGAGACTTATTGCTTTGGGGCTTTTTATATAGAAGTAGTATGTTTAGTCATCATGACGATAATCTCTATGATCATGATCTCGGTCTTCTAAGCGTTTCTTCTCCCATTCACGGTGTCGTTTTTCCCATTCACGACGATCCTTTTCCTGTTCGCGAATATCTTTGCGTTGTTGTTCATATAATCTTTTACGCTCTTCCCAACGTTTGCGTTCCCACTCACTATATCGACGTCCATCGTTACGGTCATAACGATCGTCGTCATGATCATGGTAACCATAACCACCGCGATAATAAGGATCATCTGTATAAGCAACACAGCCTACAGTTAAAAGACTGGTTGCTAACAAAGTAACAACTAGTTTTGCTGACATAGCAGTACCTCTTTTTGTCTGTTAACAATAATTGGCAAAAAAGTCCTGTTTTAAACGACAGATTTGTTAATGACATTTGCTATAAATCAGATTAGCGTAGATTGGTTTTTACCTTTGTATCTTGATTGCATGAGTTGTATGCGAATATAGTCAAACAACAAAGAATTCTGTAGAAAATATGAAGGATAAGAGGGATTCAAGGAGACAGGCATGACAGCATTTAATCAAAAAATTCAAACATTACTAGATAAGGGGCAAGGTCCTGCTGCTCGAGCACTTGATAGGTTACCTCGACTAGCTCAAGAGTCTCTCGCTAAAATTTTAGGATACTCTTATCAATATCCAGATCTCGATTCATTTACGAAATGCATGATGGCTGTGCAAATTAAACAGGGGAGAGTGGGATTTATTGGTTCAGACCCAATTGAATCAAGAAGAGCATTCGATGCACAAATGCAGGCCATACGCCAAAAACCAACTGATATTGAGTTAGTAGAAGATATTCGCTTACCCCTACAAAGCGGAACTATCTTTGCTAGGCATTATCATCCTGCCCCTAATAAAAAACTGCCCTTAATCGTGTTTTATCATGGAGGTGGTTTTGTTGTAGGTGGTTTAGATACTCATGATGAGGTTTGTCGCTTATTAGCAAAATATGCAAAAGTACAAGTACTCAGTATCGACTACCCTTTAGCACCTGAAGTTTCACCACAACATTTAATTCAATCATGTGAAGATGCATTAGCTTGGGTTTATCAAAACCGCAGACAATTAAAAATATTAAAAAGTAGAATTGCTGTCGCAGGGGATAGCGCTGGCGGAAATATTAGTACTGTCGTGGCGCAAAGATCAGTAAATAAAGCTTATGCTCCGCAGGCACAATTATTGATTTATCCTACAGTCGACTTCAAAAGCAGACATCCTTCATTCTATGCTTATAACGAAGGGCTAGTCTTAACAAATACTGATATTGACTATGTCACTCAATATTATGCAACTCATCATAATGTAGAACTTGATGATCCAATAATTTCACCTACCTATGGCAATCTAAAGAAAAACCCGCCCGCTTTTGTGATTACAGCGGGGCATGATGTCTTACATGATGAAGCTAAAATATATAGTCATAAGTTAAGACAAAATGGCGTGAAAATGTATTATGAAGAATTTCCGGATCAGACTCATGGCTTTATTAACCTGACTCCGATTTCTAGAAAAGCAAAACGTTATACGATCGAAATTAGTAAAAACTTTAGAAAGTTTTGGGATAAAAATAGTTAAGTAAGCTGATTAATCCATGTTTCACGTGGAACGTGGATTAATATAAAAGCTATATAAAGCTATTAATAAATACTCACTAGAATTGTTTGCCGTAGGCGATTAGATTTAACGGTTAATTATTTATAAAGTTGTTGTAGGGCAATATGAAAAAATTACTGATGTTGTTGTGTTTAGGAGTAAGTAGTCACTCAGTGTGGGCGAATACCTTAGTTGAGATGCAAACAAATTTAGGCAACATCGAAATAGAGTTATACGATGATAAAGCACCAATGAGTGTGAATAACTTTAAAGGCTATATAAAATCTGGTTTTTATAAAGAGACCATCTTTCACCGTGTCATTCCAGGATTTATGGCTCAAGGTGGCGGAATGACTGTGAACATGCAGGAAAAGACAACACGAGCACCTATTAAAAACGAAGCAGGAAATGGTATTGCAAATACACGAGGTACTTTGGCGATGGCCCGTACTACAAATCCTGATTCAGCAACTAGCCAGTTTTTTATAAATGTTGCAGACAATAACTTTCTTAACCGTTCACCAGGAAATCTGGGATATGCCGTTTTTGGTAAAGTGGTCAAAGGAATGGATGTAGTTGACCGTATTGTTCAGGCTCCTACATCAAACTATGGCATGCATCAAAACGTACCAAAACAGCCTATAAAGATAGTAGATATAAAAATCAAAAATTCTCAAAAATAAATTAACCATATAAATCAGTTATTTAATTATTTTTAAGATTTTATTTGGCTGAAAAAGAACCGGTCGAGCGCGCATATTTATAAAAGTGCTTGCGTACCGGTTTTTTTTCCCTATAATGCACTCATCCCGACGCGATACACGAGAATATCTTAGCTTACAGGGTTAAGATGAGGGTTTTGTATTGCGTTGAATTCTGTCTCTGATGAGGAGCAGAAAAATCATTAAGAGAATTGAAGAACAACTTGTGTGGATTTTTACTGATTGATTAATCGAAATAATTTTCATTGATTGATTGGTTTAAATTACTCGAAGTTTATTTGAGCGAAATTTAAGTCAGTAATTGATGAGCCAGAATTGGCACCTTGTCTATAAATAAGGTGCAAAATGATTTTAACTGAAGAGTTTGATCATGGCTCAGATTGAACGCTGGCGGCAGGCTTAACACATGCAAGTCGAGCGGGGGAAGGTAGCTTGCTACCGGACCTAGCGGCGGACGGGTGAGTAATGCTTAGGAATCTGCCTATTAGTGGGGGACAACATCTCGAAAGGGATGCTAATACCGCATACGTCCTACGGGAGAAAGCAGGGGATCTTCGGACCTTGCGCTAATAGATGAGCCTAAGTCGGATTAGCTAGTTGGTGGGGTAAAGGCCTACCAAGGCGACGATCTGTAGCGGGTCTGAGAGGATGATCCGCCACACTGGGACTGAGACACGGCCCAGACTCCTACGGGAGGCAGCAGTGGGGAATATTGGACAATGGGGGGAACCCTGATCCAGCCATGCCGCGTGTGTGAAGAAGGCCTTATGGTTGTAAAGCACTTTAAGCGAGGAGGAGGCTACTTTAGTTAATACCTAGAGATAGTGGACGTTACTCGCAGAATAAGCACCGGCTAACTCTGTGCCAGCAGCCGCGGTAATACAGAGGGTGCGAGCGTTAATCGGATTTACTGGGCGTAAAGCGTGCGTAGGCGGCTTATTAAGTCGGATGTGAAATCCCCGAGCTTAACTTGGGAATTGCATTCGATACTGGTGAGCTAGAGTATGGGAGAGGATGGTAGAATTCCAGGTGTAGCGGTGAAATGCGTAGAGATCTGGAGGAATACCGATGGCGAAGGCAGCCATCTGGCCTAATACTGACGCTGAGGTACGAAAGCATGGGGAGCAAACAGGATTAGATACCCTGGTAGTCCATGCCGTAAACGATGTCTACTAGCCGTTGGGGCCTTTGAGGCTTTAGTGGCGCAGCTAACGCGATAAGTAGACCGCCTGGGGAGTACGGTCGCAAGACTAAAACTCAAATGAATTGACGGGGGCCCGCACAAGCGGTGGAGCATGTGGTTTAATTCGATGCAACGCGAAGAACCTTACCTGGCCTTGACATACTAGAAACTTTCCAGAGATGGATTGGTGCCTTCGGGAATCTAGATACAGGTGCTGCATGGCTGTCGTCAGCTCGTGTCGTGAGATGTTGGGTTAAGTCCCGCAACGAGCGCAACCCTTTTCCTTACTTGCCAGCATTTCGGATGGGAACTTTAAGGATACTGCCAGTGACAAACTGGAGGAAGGCGGGGACGACGTCAAGTCATCATGGCCCTTACGGCCAGGGCTACACACGTGCTACAATGGTCGGTACAAAGGGTTGCTACACAGCGATGTGATGCTAATCTCAAAAAGCCGATCGTAGTCCGGATTGGAGTCTGCAACTCGACTCCATGAAGTCGGAATCGCTAGTAATCGCGGATCAGAATGCCGCGGTGAATACGTTCCCGGGCCTTGTACACACCGCCCGTCACACCATGGGAGTTTGTTGCACCAGAAGTAGCTAGCCTAACTGCAAAGAGGGCGGTTACCACGGTGTGGCCGATGACTGGGGTGAAGTCGTAACAAGGTAGCCGTAGGGGAACCTGCGGCTGGATCACCTCCTTAACGAAAGATTGACGATTGGTAAGAATCCACAACAAGTTGTTCTTCATAGATGTATCTGAGGGTCTGTAGCTCAGTTGGTTAGAGCACACGCTTGATAAGCGTGGGGTCACAAGTTCAAGTCTTGTCAGACCCACCATGACTTTGACTGGTTGAAGTTATAGATAAAAGATACATGATTGATGATGTAAGCTGGGGACTTAGCTTAGTTGGTAGAGCGCCTGCTTTGCACGCAGGAGGTCAGGAGTTCGACTCTCCTAGTCTCCACCAGAACTTAAGATAAGTTCGGATTACAGAAATTAGTAAATAAAGATTGAGATCTTGGTTTATTAACTTCTGTGATTTCATTATCACGGTAATTAGTGTGATCTGACGAAGACACATTAACTCATTAACAGATTGGCAAAATTGAGTCTGAAATAAATTGTTCACTCAAGAGTTTAGGTTAAGCAATTAATCTAGATGAATTGAGAACTAGCAAATTAACTGAATCAAGCGTTTTGGTATGTGAATTTAGATTGAAGCTGTACAGTGCTTAAGTGCACAGTGCTCTAAACTGAAATGTTGAAGTTACTAACTTGTAGGTAACATCGACTGTTTGGGGTTGTATAGTCAAGTAATTAAGTGCATGTGGTGGATGCCTTGGCAGTCAGAGGCGATGAAAGACGTGATAGCCTGCGAAAAGCTCCGGGGAGGCGGCAAATATCCTTTGATCCGGAGATGTCTGAATGGGGGAACCCACCTACTTTAAGGTAGGTATTGCAACATGAATACATAGTGTTGCAAGGCGAACGAGGGGAAGTGAAACATCTCAGTACCCTTAGGAAAAGAAATCAATTGAGATTCCCTCAGTAGCGGCGAGCGAACGGGGATCAGCCCATTAAGTTATGTGTGTTTTAGTGGAACGCTCTGGGAAGTGCGAACGTAGAGGGTGATATTCCCGTACACGAAAGGGCACACATAATGATGACGAGTAGGGCGAGGCACGTGAAACCTTGTCTGAATATGGGGGGACCATCCTCCAAGGCTAAATACTCCTGACTGACCGATAGTGAACCAGTACCGTGAGGGAAAGGCGAAAAGAACCCCTGTGAGGGGAGTGAAATAGATCCTGAAACCGCATGCATACAAGCAGTGGGAGCACCTTTGTGGTGTGACTGCGTACCTTTTGTATAATGGGTCAGCGACTTATATTCAGTAGCGAGGTTAACCGTATAGGGGAGCCGTAGAGAAATCGAGTCTTAATAGGGCGTTTAGTTGCTGGGTATAGACCCGAAACCAGGCGATCTATCCATGAGCAGGTTGAAGGTTGGGTAACACTAACTGGAGGACCGAACCCACTGTCGTTGAAAAGCCAGGGGATGACTTGTGGATAGGGGTGAAAGGCTAATCAAGCCTGGTGATAGCTGGTTCTCCCCGAAAGCTATTTAGGTAGCGCCTCGGACGAATACCATAGGGGGTAGAGCACTGTTTCGGCTAGGGGGTCATCCCGACTTACCAAACCGATGCAAACTCCGAATACCTATGAGTACTATCCGGGAGACAGACTGCGGGTGCTAACGTCCGTAGTCAAGAGGAAAACAATCCAGACCGCCAGCTAAGGCCCCAAAATCATAGTTAAGTGGGAAACGATGTGGGAAGGCATAGACAGCTAGGAGGTTGGCTTAGAAGCAGCCACCCTTTAAAGAAAGCGTAATAGCTCACTAGTCGAGTCGGCCTGCGCGGAAGATGTAACGGGGCTAAAACTATGTGCCGAAGCTGCGGATGTATACTTTGTATACGTGGTAGGGGAGCGTTCTGTAAGCCGATGAAGGTGTGTTGAGAAGCATGCTGGAGGTATCAGAAGTGCGAATGCTGACGTGAGTAACGACAAAACGGGTGAAAAACCCGTTCGCCGAAAGACCAAGGGTTCCAGTCCAACGTTAATCGGGGCTGGGTGAGTCGACCCCTAAGGCGAGGCCGAAAGGCGTAGTCGATGGGAAAATGGTTAATATTCCATTACTTCTGTGTAATGCGATGAGAGGACGGAGAAGGCTAAATCAGCCTGGCGTTGGTTGTCCAGGTGAAAGGATGTAGGCATGTATCTTAGGCAAATCCGGGGTACTCTATGCTGAGATCTGATAGCAAGCTGTACTTGTACAGCGAAGTGGTTGATGCCATGCTTCCAGGAAAAGTCTCTAAGCTTCAGTTACACAGGAATCGTACCCGAAACCGACACAGGTGGTCAGGTCGAGTAGACCAAGGCGCTTGAGAGAACTCTGCTGAAGGAACTAGGCAAAATGGTACCGTAACTTCGGGAGAAGGTACGCTGTTGTTGGTGATGGAACTCGCTTCCTGAGCTGACGACAGCCGCAGAAACCAGGCCGCTGCAACTGTTTATTAAAAACATAGCACTCTGCAAACACGAAAGTGGACGTATAGGGTGTGATGCCTGCCCGGTGCTGGAAGGTTAATTGATGGGGTTAGCGTAAGCGAAGCTCTTGATCGAAGCCCCAGTAAACGGCGGCCGTAACTATAACGGTCCTAAGGTAGCGAAATTCCTTGTCGGGTAAGTTCCGACCTGCACGAATGGCATAATGATGGCGGCGCTGTCTCCAGCAGAGGCTCAGTGAAATCGAAATCGCTGTGAAGATGCAGTGTACCCGCGGCTAGACGGAAAGACCCCGTGAACCTTTACTGCAGCTTGACACTGAACTTTGACCTTACTTGTGTAGGATAGGTGGGAGGCTTTGAAGCTGGAACGCTAGTTCCAGTGGAGCCGTCCTTGAAATACCACCCTGGTAATGTTGAGGTTCTAACTCTGTCCCGTGATCCGGGACGAGGACCGTGTCTGGTGGGTAGTTTGACTGGGGCGGTCTCCTCCTAAAGAGTAACGGAGGAGTACGAAGGTGCGCTCAGCGTGGTCGGAAATCACGCGTAGAGTATAAAGGCAAAAGCGCGCTTAACTGCGAGACCCACAAGTCGAGCAGGTACGAAAGTAGGTCTTAGTGATCCGGTGGTTCTGTATGGAAGGGCCATCGCTCAACGGATAAAAGGTACTCTGGGGATAACAGGCTGATACCGCCCAAGAGTTCATATCGACGGCGGTGTTTGGCACCTCGATGTCGGCTCATCTCATCCTGGGGCTGAAGCAGGTCCCAAGGGTATGGCTGTTCGCCATTTAAAGAGGTACGCGAGCTGGGTTTAGAACGTCGTGAGACAGTTCGGTCCCTATCTACCGTGGGCGCTGGAAATTTGAGAGGATCTGCTCCTAGTACGAGAGGACCAGAGTGGACGAACCTCTGGTGTACCGGTTGTGACGCCAGTCGCATCGCCGGGTAGCTATGTTCGGAAGGGATAACCGCTGAAAGCATCTAAGCGGGAAGCCTACCTCAAGATAAGATTTCCCTAGGACTTTATGTCCTCTAAAGAGCCGTTCGAGACTAGGACGTTGATAGGTTGGATGTGGAAGCATAGTGATATGTGAAGCTGACCAATACTAATTGCTCGTGAGGCTTGACTATACAACACCCAAGCAGTTGTATATGAAGCATCAATCGATTCTTAAATATGCAAGACAACTTGATTTAGTTATACCTCTAGCTAAAATGAACAGATAAAGTAAGATTCAATCAGCCCAGTCTGTTACAGATTTGGAAAACGCTTCGGCATCAAATAAGACCCAAGCAAGTATCCATAAACAGTTGTGCTGGCGACCATAGCAAGAGTGAACCACCTGATCCCTTCCCGAACTCAGAAGTGAAACCTCTTAGCGCTGATGGTAGTGTGGGATTACCCATGTGAGAGTAAGTCATCGCCAGCTCATTATTCTAAACACCCCAATCTCAAAAGAGGTTGGGGTGTTTTTTTATATGGGAAATCAATCAATAAAGAATTATTTAAATATAGAACTACAAATCATTTTTGGATGCTTGCTCGATTCTATGGATATAATGAGGAAGTTTTTTATTTTTGGTGTCCCCGTGAAAATTAATTCTTTCTCTCCCATACCTGAAGACGATGAAGAACTCTCTCTTCCAGAACTGATTTATTGGGCATCTTTAGGTGATCTAGAGCAAGTAAAACAATTATTAATAGATGGAGAAGATCATAATCAGACTGATAATGAAGGGTATAGTGCTTTGCAAGCAGCGGCTGAGAATGATCATTTAGAGATAGTGAAGCTATTAGTTGAAAAAGGAGCGCATGTCACTTATAAAAGTGAATATACAGCACTACAGCTTGCAGAAATGGCGGGTAATACTGATATAGTGAATTATTTAAAAAGTTTATAAAATTAAAAAGCCCCTTTTATTTGAAAAAGAGGCTTTTTGTTCAATTTAAGACAAATGATATTTCTGTAGTTTCTCAACAATTGATTGAAGCCCTTTTACTTCAAATTCATTGGCTTCAAACTTTTCATCTTTATTGCGTTTGAAGATATCTCGTATTTCGATCACAGCATTTGGGTCAACAATACTTAAACTTGAAGTGACTTGGCGTATTTGGCTAATAGAACGAGAACCATTTGTTGAGCCATAACCTATAAATGCGGCTGGTTTACCGCTCCATTCCTTACCAACATAGTCCAGTGCATTTTTTAAAGCTGGGCTGTAACCGTGGTTGTATTCTGGGCTAATAAAGATAAATGCATCAGCTTGGGCAATTTTATCAGCCCATTCTTGTTGTTTAGGTTGATCATAAATCCCTGTAGCAGGTGGGTGAGAACCTGAAAATAAGGGTAGATTCCATTCTTTTAAATCAATTACTTCTGTTTGAAAATCTTTTAGATTAAAAGAGGGTATTGTTGTTTCTAACCAATTGGCAATTTTAATAGCTGTGCGCCCTTCGCGAACACTTCCGACGATAATATAGACCAGCATATGTTTTTCCTAAGGATTTTTATCTTTATAACTTAATTCATTATATAG
Source organism: Acinetobacter baumannii (assembly GCF_009759685.1). Taxonomy (NCBI): domain Bacteria; kingdom Pseudomonadati; phylum Pseudomonadota; class Gammaproteobacteria; order Moraxellales; family Moraxellaceae; genus Acinetobacter; species Acinetobacter baumannii. The sequence continues at coordinate 1,360,264 of NZ_CP046654.1, forward strand.
GTGCGTGAGAATATAGAATTTGTAAGGATTCTTATGTCATCAATAAAAGTTAAATAATAAAAAAGCCCTCAATCGAGGGCTTTTTTTACATGATCTTAATGCCTTGCTGACCAGCTGGAGTCACTTTAAATATTTCTACTTCAAAAGTAATATTTTTGCCGGCTAGAGGATGGTTGAAATCAATTTCAGTAATATCATCATTTACTGACTTCACAACACCAAATAAAGTTGCTTTTGCTTTATCTTCAAACTCGATCATATGACCAGGAATAGGCCGTTGTTCGAATTTAACCGTATCAAAAGTTTGTATATTTTCAGGATTCCACGGACCAAAAGCATCTTCTGGTGGTAGATGTACTGTACGTCGATCGCCTGCACGTAAGCCAAGAAGCGCTTTCTCAAAGCCTGGTAACAAGTTACCGTCGCCAATAGTCAAGCTAACAGGTTCTTCACGGCTACGTGTATTGTCAATTTCTACACCATTTTCAATAGCAACAGAAAAGTGTAGGTCAACTTTAGAACCGTCAGTAATACGAATTTCTTCATTAGGTTGAATAATTTCGGTCATATTATGCATCCGAATTTTTAGGTCTTTGCTTCTCAAGGAAGAATGTATCGATGAGTAGCAAAATGGTACCTAGAGTAATGGCACTGTCCGCAATATTAAAAGCTGGAAAGTGATGATTTTGGTAATAAACATGAATAAAATCGACCACATACCCTAAAGTAATACGGTCAATTAGATTACCAAGTGCTCCACCTAAAATTAAAGCGATAGCTACAGGTAGCACCACCATTTTTTTAGGCATACGTAGCAACCAAAATACAAAAAGTATTGAAACTAAGCCTGCCAAAGATGTGAAGAAATAGCGTTGCCATCCTCCAGCATCAGATAAAAAGCTAAAAGCTGCACCATAGTTATGTAATAGTGTCCAGTTTAAAAATGGAAGCACAGGTACAGGATCTGCGTAGTTCAGATGTGTACTTGCAATCCATTTTGTCCATTGATCCAACACAATGGCAAGGACAGAAAGTCCAAGCCAAATGAGGTTGTGAGGATAAAACTGGAATAAGCCTTTTTTAGCTTGTGAATTAGGCATATTTTCTCACTTCGCCACGACCAGTGACGTTCACAATACAACGACCACATAAACCAGGATGATCGGCATGTGTATTTACATCCGGAAGGACATGCCAGCAACGTGCACATTTTTCACCTTCAGCTGCAGATACTTGTACACGTAAGCCTTCCATTTCAGTTGCTTCACCTTGTTCAGCAAATGGATGTACTACTACTTGCGAAGTAATAAGAACAAAACGGAGTTCATCAGCCAGTTGGTTTAAAACTGTTTGTAATGATTCATTTGCCCAAAGTTCAACTTTGGCTGAAAGATTACTACCGACAAGTTTAGCGTTACGAGCTGATTCAATCTGTTTATTTACTGCAGATTTTACGCTAATCAATGTTTGCCAATCTGCTTCAGAAAGCAAGTTTGCTTTTGATGAAACAGGTAGGTCATACCATTCAGCTGTAAATACATACTTGTCAGTTTGTTCTGGGATAAGTGGCCAAGCTTCTTGAGCTGTGAAGCTTAGAATCGGGCTCATCCAGCGAACAAATGCTTGTACGATATGGTAAAGCGCTGTTTGTGCGGAACGACGTGCTTGTGAGTCAGCCTTAGTGGTGTATTGACGGTCTTTGATGATGTCTAGATAGAAACCACCTAAGTCATTAATACAGAAGCTTGTTAACGCACTACACACGACGTGGAAGTTCATTTCTTCATAGGCCGCGATAATGGTCTGTTGTACTTCATTAGCACGTTGCAAGATGTATTGATCAAGAGCAATAAGATCATCTACTGCCAGAGCATCAGTACTTGGTTTGAAACCATTTAAGTTTGCAAGCAAGAAGCGTAGCGTATTACGAATACGACGGTAGCTATCACTTACACGGCTAAAGATTTCTTTCGATGCTGCAATTTCATAGCGATAGTCGCTAGATGCTACATATAAACGTAAACCATCGGCACCAAGTTGTTTGATGATTTCTTCAAGCGGAATATAGTTGCCTAGAGATTTTGATAATTTACGGCCATTCTCATCAACTGTAAAACCATGAGTTAACAAGGCTTTGTATGGCGCGCGGTTATGAATTGCCATAGACGTTAATAAAGAAGATTGGAACCAGCCACGGTGTTGGTCTGAACCTTCTAAATATAAGTCAGCAGGGCTTTCTAATTCTTCACGTTGCTCAAGTACAGCATAATGCGTTGTACCAGAGTCAAACCATACATCAAGCGTATCGCGAACAGCATTGTACTGTTCAGCATCTTCACCAATGAAGTCTTTCGCATCACGGTTAAACCATGCATCAATACCTTCTTGTTCGATAAGTTTTGCAACTTCTTCGATGAGCTCAGGCGTACGAGGGTGCAATTCGTTCGTATCTTTATGAACGAAGAAAGGAATTGGTACACCCCAAGTACGTTGACGTGAGATACACCAGTCCGGACGGCCTTCGATCATTGATTCAATACGGTTTTTACCCCAGTTCGGTACAAACTCGATATCGTTTTCAATGGCATTAAGCGCACCGTCACGTAAACCTTTTTGATCCATGCTGATAAACCATTGTGGTGTAGCACGGAAAATAATCGGAGTCTTATGACGCCAGCAGTGTGGATAGCTGTGTTTAATCGGTTGATGAGCCCACAAGCGACCTACAGCACCTAAAGCTTCAATAATCTTTGGATTGGCTTTATAGATGTGCTCACCAGCAAAGATTGGTGCAGTTGGTAAGTAAACTCCGTTACCACCCACTGGGTTTTCAACTTTAAGGTTGTATTGAAGACCTACTTTATAGTCATCTGCACCGTGGCCAGGAGCAGTGTGTACCGCACCTGTACCGCTTGTTGCGATAACGTGCTCACCTAAAATAACCGGAACTTGGCGATCGGTAAGTAAAGGATGTTGTAGGGTAAGGTTCTCAAGAGCTGAACCAGTAAAGTCAGCTAAAACAACTGGGTTTTCAAGCTTGTAACGCTCAATTGCAGAAGCAACTAAGTCTTTAGCAAGAATAAAGTTCTGCTTACCACGTTCAGTAGTCACTTGTACCAATTGATATTCAATTTCGGCATGCAATGCAACTGCTTGGTTCGCTGGTAACGTCCAAGGTGTAGTGGTCCAGATCACGATATCCGTTGGATCTTGAATATCTACATTTACACGAGCGCTTAAGTCTTTTAAATCTACAACGCCAAAACCAACGTCAATTGCGTCTGATTTTTTATCTTCGTATTCAACTTCAGCTTCAGCAAGTGCTGAGCCACAGTCCATACACCAGTTCACTGGCTTTAAGCCCGGCTGGATATGGCCATTTTTTTGGATTAAACCTAAAGCACGAACGATATCGGCTTCTTGTTTGTAGTTCATGGTGAGATAAGGATTATCCCAGTCCCCTAAAATACCAAGACGTTTAAAGTCAGTACGCTGTAAATCAATTTGCTTTAGCGCATATTCACGGCAGTGTTTACGGAAAGTGGCTGCATCAACTTTTTCACCCACTTTACCTACTTTTTCTTCAACTTTTAGTTCGATTGGCAAACCATGACAGTCCCAACCTGGTACATATGGCGCATCGAAACCTGCCAAAGTACGGCTTTTTACGATGATGTCCTTAAGTACTTTGTTAACCGCATGGCCCAAGTGAATTGTACCGTTCGCATATGGAGGGCCATCATGCAAAATATATTTTTTCTTGCCAATACGCGATGCACGAATCTGCTGATAAATGTTGTCGGTATACCACTCTTCTAACCATTTCACTTCACGTACTGCCAAATTTGCTTTCATTGCAAATTGAGTATCCGGCAGGTTTAGCGTGGCTTTGTAGTCCACTGCATTTTCAGTAGTTTGCTTATCGCTCATGCAAGTTGTCTTCCAGTTTAATCAGCTTGGGAGCCGACATGTTTTACAATCAAAATTCGAATTAAAAAGGAAATTGTGTCGTGTCGTTACGATATTGTCGTAATTGCTGCACGTCATTATCAATTCCTGCCTTAAGTGCTTCAAGCGAAGGGTAGTTCAATTCACCATGAAGATAGTGAAGAAAAGTCACCCGCATAAATAAGCCATACAGATTAGCAGAAACATCAGGGAAATGTACTTCTAATCTCCACTCTGGATGTTCTTGCTGAATGGCTGGACGTGTACCGACATGACCTGCACCATAGAGGCTGTTTTCATGATATCCGGCAATTCCGGGCTTTTCAGGATTATCCTGAAGCACTTTTTGAGTTAGCGAAGTTGTTTCGCAAATGACGTCAACGCCATAAATACCATTTAAACAAGGCTTATGACGGTTGAGACGAACATTAATCGTTGGGAAATCTAAAGTTCGTCCAATTTGGTCGCCATATTGAACACGTCCGGTAATACTGTACGGACGGCCTAATAATTTAGCTGCTAAAGCGAGATTACCCACTTGAAGCACTTGGCGAATACGAGTTGAACTGACGCGTTCACCTTCGAGTTCAATCGTATGTAAATTTGTGACTTGAAAGCCGTAATTCTTTAAAAATTCGCTATTGCCTTGACGGTCTTTGCCGAAATGAAAGTCATCTCCTAAAACCAAAGCTTGAGCATTTAATTTGTCTTTTAATAAATCTGCAAACTCAGAAGCACTCATGCTACGGAAATGCTGGTCAAACTTGGCAACCGCAATGTAATCCACCCCAAGTTCAGCTAGATATTCAACTTTTTCCCGTAATGAATTAATACGAGGTGGGGCATCGTAGCCTTTAAAGAACTCAAGCGGTTGGGGCTCAAAAATCATGACCAATGTTTTTAAGCCTTGTGCTGCAGCAATTTTTTTGAGTTGAGCAATCATCGCTTGGTGACCTAAATGGACACCATCAAAATTACCAATAGTTACCGCTGTTTGTGGTAACTGGAAATTGGGCGATAACGCATTAAGACGAAGCAGTTTCATGAACTTAAAATATGGCTATTTTTGCAAGGGCTATATATTGCCATAATCTCACAGATTCGTCTTGTTGTTGTGTTTTTACTCAGGTATTTTTCAATACGAATACTTTCTATATCTAAAAAAATGATGAATTAAATAAAAATAAATCAATTTTTCTTATTATTAATTTATCCTACTATAGCCTCATCCACTCTTTGATTAGAGACTTAAGATGAAAAGACCCTTTTACCAATTAAATCAAAGTAAAGATGTTATACGGCATTTTACCCCAAATTGGTTTACAGCAACTATGGGTACTGGCGTGGTCAGTATGATTTTAATTCAGCTTCCATTTGCCAAATCATTTTTATTTATGCTGGCTACGCTGTTATGGCAATTTAATATTGTTCTATTTAGTGTTTTTTCAGTTCTCTATTTATTACGGTGGTTTCTTTTCCCTCATGAAGCGAAGCAAATATTTAATCATCCAAATATGAGCTTGTTTTTAGGTGCTATACCGATGGGGCTTGCAACCATACTAAATGGCTTTTTAAGCTTCGGAATCGGGCTTTACGGCGAAGTGGCAGTTCATATCGCCCAAGCTTTATGGTATATCGACGTCTTTTTAGCACTGGCTATTGCGTGGATCATCCCATTTTGCATGTTTAGCCGTCAGAATCATCAACTACATACCATGACTGCAATTTGGCTTTTACCGGTGGTTGCATGTGAAGTCGCAGCAAGTTCTGCGGGCATGTTGGTTGCACATTTACCAGCAGATGTGCATAGCTTTCATTTATTGTTAGCGGGTTACGTACTTTGGGGAATCTCTGTTTTACCTGCATTTGCCATTTTAACGATTTTAATGTTGCGTATGGCTTTGCATCAGTTACCAGAAAAAGAAGTCGCGATTTCTAGCTGGCTTTCTTTAGGTCCGATTGGGACAGGTGCTTTAGGTCTATTGTTGCTAGGTGAGCAGGCACAAAGAGTATTTGTAAATGTTGGCTTTCCTGAGTTGGCCCATGTATTTCAAGCCTTGGGTGTTGTGGGTAGTCTGGTACTTTTAGGCTTTGGGTTATGGTGGCTTGGCCTTGCGATTTTAACAACACTTCGTCATGCAAAGACAGGTATTCCGTTTAACTTGGGGTGGTGGGGTTTAACCTTCCCATTTGGTGTGTTTATTTTGGCTTTATTTAATTTAGGTCATCAGATTGAAGTTGTATTTTTACAATACGTCGCTGTGGCATTCAGTATTTTATTATTAGTGATGTGGAGCGTGGTAATGAAGAAAACCTTAGCCGGAGCATACAGTGGCAAGCTATTCTTCTCTCCATGTTTGGTGGCTTTACAACAAAGAATGCAGTAAAGGTGAAAAGGTGCAAAAAGCTTTTGCACCTGATTTATACTTACTTTCTAATTTTGTTAATTCTGATTTGAGCTTTTTGAATGAACACTGATACCGCTTTAATTATGGCACTTCCCAACGAATCTAAAGGTTTATTCGAGCAAGCAGGTATCGAAGTCCATTACAGTGGTATTGGTAAGATCAATGCTGCTTTTAAAGCGTTTGAGGTTATTCAAAAAACAGGCTGTAAAACTTTAATTAACTTAGGTACAGCAGGAAGTTCATCTTTTAATCGGCACGATTTAGTAGAAATAAAAACTTTTGTACAACGTGATATGGACGTTTCACCTTTAGGATTTGAAGTCGGGGTAACGCCGTTAGATGACCACTTGGCGGCTGAAATTCATCTCCAAACGCATTTTGCGGATTTACCAAAAGGAATTTGTGGGACAGGGGACTCATTTGAAACGGGTCAGCCGAAGGTCGCTTGTGATGTGGTCGATATGGAAGGCTATGCGTTAGCAAAAGTTTGCCACAAGTTAGGTGTACGTTTAATTTCGGTGAAATATATTACTGATGGGGCAGATGATACGGCCCATTTGGATTGGGAAGAAAACTTATTATTGGGTGCACAAAAGCTTTTAGCACTTTATCAAAATCATTTCTAAAAAAAGATCGGCAAATTTGCCGATCTTTTTTATTTTAGCGAGGTAATACGCCGTAGAGCATCATATGTACCGTATGCTCAATCGAACGCTGGAACATACTGCGGTTACGAAGCGTTTTCCCGGTTACCATTTCCATTTGAGTTGCAAAATCGGCATAGTTTTGCGTAAGACCCCAAATATTGAGAATTAAAAGTTCCGGGTCGATATCCGGTGAAATTTTTCCTTGCTCTTGCCAAGTTTGAATGACCTTAGCTTTGCGCTTAAATAGCTTTTTCAAGGGCCCTTTCAGTATAGGCAAAATATGCGGTGCCCCTTGAATAATTTCTAAAGCAAATAGTCGCGAAGCTTTTGGTTGGCTACGAGAAAGTTCGATTTTTTGAATTAAATAATGAGACAAGGCTTCGGCTGGTTCTAACTCAGCTTCTAAGGTTTGTAAGGGAGCTAGCCATTTTTGTAAAACTGTGGTCAGCACTTCCACATATAAAGACTCTTTATTTTCATAGTAATAGAAAATATTCGACTTATGCATGTCAGCGAGTTGGGCAATTTCATCCAGACTTGCGCCACTGAACCCATATAGTGAAAACACATCAAGGGCGGCAGCAAGAAGCTGATTGCGCTTTTGGGTACTCTTCTTTTGTTCCATTTGCTGCATAAATTAAAAAGATAGTGTTCCCATTGTAAGGTAAATCGTTTGATTTGTGCACAGGTGTCTCACTTTTTTAGTGAAAAAACGGATAGTTATTTGAGCAATAGATATACTATTGTGCAAAAAATAGAGAGATTCACTAGTTTATTGTTATTCTTAAAAATATTTTTTAATCTTCGCCCTAAAAAAGAGCAATAAATCATCAGTTTTATTGCTCGTTAATTGGGCATTTTTCGGTTGAATGGTTCTCATTACTCATCTCAACCTTAAGTGGCTAAAACGGCATCGAGTACTTGTTGTTCAAGCTGAGCAAAAGTAATGCTCTTTTTCCGTGGACGCGGCAAATTAACTTGAAAACTTTGAGCAATCTGACCTTTATCTAACAATATAATGCGGTCAGCCAGTTGCACTGCTTCACTTACATCGTGTGTAACTAAAATGGCAGTAAAACCTTGCTCTTTCCATAAACGTTCAATCAAGCTTTGCATCTCAAGACGAGTTAACGCGTCTAATGCACCCAAAGGTTCATCTAACAATAAAATACGGGGAGTATGAGATAACGCACGGGCTAGGGCAGTACGTTGTCGTTGTCCACCAGAGAGCTGTGAAGGCCATTGTCCCGCTTTTTCTTTTAAACCTACTTTCTCTAATAATTCTTCTGCCAAAGCATGTTGCGATTTTGGTAGCCCAAGTTGAACGTTCTGAAGAATATTTCTCCAAGGAAGTAACCGTGGGTCTTGAAACATAACCCGTATGTCATCGTTAGTAATACCTTCACGCAAATGTCGGGCAGATTTAAATTTGATTTCTCCAAAACTGGCTTTTTCAAGTTGGGCAATTAAGCGCAATAAAGTACTTTTACCGCAGCCACTACGACCAACAATAGCTAAAAATTCGCCCGGTTGAATATGAAGGTTAAGATCTTCAAGAACTTTAACTTCACCATAAAACTTATAAAGCTGTTCAATCAGAATCTCTGCGCCTACCACAGGTTCTTGTGACTCTGAATGGTTTTCTGGAATGAGCTCTACGTCATTCTGATTAATATTTAAATTCAGATTTGTCATATTCTAAGCTCCTTTATTTTTGATAACCGGCATGCCAGCGTAGTAAATAACGTTCCAAAAGTTGCGCTAGAACATCGGCTAATTTGCCTAATAGGGCATAAAGAAGAATACCGACCAGAACTACATCTGTTTGCAAAAACTCTCGTGCATTCATAGTCATATAGCCAATACCTGCTTGTGCTGAAATAGTCTCAGCTACAATGAGCAGCACCCAAACCAGTCCTAAAGCAAAACGTAAACCAACTAAAATCGAGGGCATCGCACCTGGTAGAATAATTTCTTTGTAAAGCTGCCAACGTGAAAGACCATAGCTTTTACCCATCTCAATTAATTGTGGATCGACTGAACGGATACCGTGATAGGTGTTGATATAAATAGGGAAGAAGACTCCGACCGCCACCAAAAATAATTTGGCTGTTTCATCAATACCGAACCACAAGATAACCAGTGGAATAAGTGCTAATGCTGGGATGTTACGAATCATTTGCAAGGTTGTATCGAGCAGGGTAGAGGCGAAACGTGAAGACCCATTGAGCAGACCCAATAGCAAACCTAAACCACCCCCAATAAATAGTCCGAGTAAGGCCCGTCCTGCACTGACTTTAACGTGCTGCCAAAGCTCGCCGCTAATGAGTAGATGCCAAAAAGCAGAAACGACAGCCGTAGGAGCCGGCAGAATACGATTTTCTAAAAGGCCTGAACTTGACGCAATTTGCCAAACAACCAATAGAACAATCGGGAAAATCCAAGGCAGCAGACGCTGCCCGACTTGTTTCGTTCCACGTGAAACAATATTTATATCTTTGCTCATGCAGGCTCCTTGACGGAACTATTTTGTTTCTTCTCGTCTGGAACATAGTTGTTGGCAATGATTTCACCGAATGGACCAGTTAAGTTTGGTTGAGCAAGTTTAGCTCGGGTCTCGATTGGTAATAATGGGAATACTAACTCTGCAAAACGGATTGACTCTTCAAGGTGTGGATAGCCTGAGAAAATAAAGGTATCGATACCTAAATCCGCATATTCCTGAATACGTGCAGCAACGGTTTCAGGATCGCCGACAAGTGCTGTACCTGCACCACCGCGGACTAGACCGATACCTGCCCAAAGATTTGGGGATACTTCAAGTTTGTCTCGATTACCGCCGTGTAGAGCCGCCATGCGTTGCTGACCCACTGAGTCCATTTGTGCAAATTTTTTCTGTGCTGCAGCAATAGTTGCATCATCCAGATATTGGATAAGCTCGTTAGCTGCTGCCCATGCTTGTTCATTGGTTTCACGAACAATGACATGCAAACGAATGCCATAAGTTAATTTACGGCCCTTAGCCTCAGCTTTGGCACGAACATGTTCGATCTTTTCTTTCACGGCTGCAGGTGGTTCACCCCAAGTCAGGTAGGTGTCGACTTGCTCAGCCGCGAGTTCAACAGCAACATCTGAAGAACCACCGAACCAAAGAGGTGGATAAGGTTTTTGAACAGGTGGGTAAAGTAGTTTTGCATCATCTACTTGTAAGCGTTCACCGTGGAATGTAAAAGCTTCACCCGTATGTGAACGCGTCAAAATTTCACGCCAGATTTTTACGTATTCATTGGCTGTTTGATAACGCGTTGAGTGATCTTCATATAAACCGTCACCGCGTAGTTCTGCTTCATCGCCACCTGTCACTAAGTTGAGTAGAACACGACCATTCGACAAGCGGTCAAATGTTGCAGCCATACGAGCTGCCAACGCTGGTGTTGTTACCCCCGGACGTAATGCAACTAAAAACTTAAGGTGTTGAGTTGCATCAATTAGGCTTGCCGCAGTAATCCATGGGTCTTCACATGAACGGCCCGTTGGAATAAGTACACCTTCGTAACCCAAGTTATCTACTGCCACAGCAATTTGCTTCATATAGGCATGGTCAACCTGACGAGCGCCTTTACTTGTACCTAAATAGCGACTATCACCGTGGGTAGGAATAAACCAGAAAATTTTCATGTGCATTACCTATATATCTATTGAAATTACTTGGCACCCCAAACAGCTTGTTTAATGCTGATTGGTTTAGGGATGATGCCTTGTTGAGTAAAGATGTCTGCAAGCTGCTGTTGTTCAGCAATGACTTTGCTGTTAAGTGGAGCTGCCGATGATGGACGTGGACGGCGTTTAATAAATAAGTCACTGGTCGCAGGTTTTAGGCCTGTACTTTGGCCAATCGCACTTGCAGTTTCTGCTTGATGGCTTTGAACCCATTTGTCAGCTTGATTGATCTGCTTGATGAGTCCTGGAACAGCTTTTGGATATTGCTTAACAAAATTTGGAGCGGCTAAGTAAAAGGTATAGTTCGGGCTTAGGCCTTTACCAGATGCAAGAACACGAGCTTGGTCTTCTAATTGTGCTGAAGCGTAGTACGGATCCCATATTGCCCATGCATCAACGGCTCCTTTTTGGAATGCAGCGCGAGCATCGGCAGGTGTGAGCCAAATTGGGGTAATGTCGCTCCATTTTAAGCCTGCTTTACGTACGGCCTGAACGAGTAGGTAATGTGAGCTAGAACCTTTCTGTAGCGCAATACGTTTACCTTTTAGGTCCTTAAGCTGTTTTAGTTGTGAGTTTTTGGGAACTAAAATTGCCGAGGCCAATGGTTTGGCTGCTTCATAAGCAATGTAATATAAAGGCTTGCCAGCGGCTTGAGCGTAAACCGGGGGCGTGTCTCCAGTAACGCCAACATCGAGTGAGCCAACAGCTAAGGCTTCTAAAATTTGAGGGCCAGCGGGGAACTCATTCCAAGTGATTTTGGCATTTGGAAATTCTTGTTCAAATAGTTTCTGCTGTTTGGCAATCGCGAAGTTAATCGAACTTTTTTGAAAACCAATACGAAGTTCTTTCACTGTTGGGTCAATTGCCCAAGCAGGTGCTGCGATTGTTAAACCTAATACAGCGACCGCGCTAAAGTGCTTAACTAACTGAGTCCACTGACTCTTATTAAATAATGACTGATGTTGCATATTGATATCCTTGTTCCCTTAACACAAGGCACAGCATTTATATCGTTATTTAAGCTGTGCCCAAGCTGGGTTTATTTCAGTTTTAAAATGGCTTCTTGAATGGTGAGCTTGTTGGGAATGAGCTTTTGCGCGTAGAAGGCATCAGCTACATATTGTTGTTCTTGAGCTACCTTGTCAGATATTGGCTGAACTCCAAAACCCATACGTGAAATGGATGTTTTGAGTACATCAAACTCAAGTGCCGTAGGTTTTTCGAGTAGCTTGGCAGCCTCATCTTGGTGTGTGCTGACCCATTCAGTTGTCTGGTTTAGCGTTTGTACAACCGTGTTCAGAACTTTTGGATTATTTTCTGCAAATTTACGATCAGCTAAGTAGAACTGATGATTGCTTACCAAGTTTTCACCTGTTGCCAGAACGCGGGCCTGAATTTGATGTTCAGCTGCTGCAAAGAACGGATCCCAAATCACCCATGCGTCGACAGCTCCTTTTTCAAAGGCTGCACGCGCATCTGATGGTGGTAAATAAACAGGTTGAATATCACTTAAGCTCAAGTGATTTGCTTCTAAGACTTTTAATAAAAGGTAGTGAACATTCGAACCTTTATTCAGTGCGACACGTTTTCCTTTTAAGTCTTTAATAGACTGGATTGGAGAATCTTTTTGTACCAATAACGCTTCTGCTTTTGGTGCAGCAGGTTGATTTGCAACATAAACTAAATTTGGATTGGCTGCTTGAGCAAAAATAGGTGGTGCTTCACCTGCTTCGCCTAACGAAACACTTCCTACATTTAGGCCTTCAAGTAATTGAGGTCCTGCAGGAAACTCAACCCATTTCACTTGTACGCCTTGATCTTTGAGCGCTTTTTCCAAGTCACCACGTGCTTTTAGAATAGGAAGGATGCCATATTTCTGATAGCCGATATTTAAAGTTGTCGTGGTGTGCTCCTCTTTTTTGGCACAACCACCTAGCATCATCACTCCCGCAAGACTGGCAGCAATGACTGAATATTTTGCCCATGAAGTGGAATTAAAAAGTGCCATGTGGTTTCGTGCTCCCCGAAAGAGAAAAAGAAAAATAATTGGATGAGCAGATACCCTAAAGGGATTTTTATTTCGTAAAAAATAAATATTCAGTCTTTATTTATGCAAAAAAAAGCTAAAAACTTTCGGCGATAAACTTATGCAAAAAAATGATTTATTGAACAGAATAATATTTATAAAAAGATATTTAAGTATATGTAAATAAAATAAAAATTATTAAAATAGAAAAATTTAAAGATTTAAAAAAAGTACAACCATACATTAATTACCTTTATGGTTGTACTTTTTAGACTAAGCTTATCTGAAATAAGAATATCTTAAAAAATGCATAGTCTAGGGAAGCAATTTTTTAAAGACTAAAGAATTTCTTTGATAGTTATAAAGTGCCTGACGGGCATTTGGTAAGTCATCCACACTCACCTGATGGAAACCGTGTTCTAAGAACCAGTGCGCGGTACGGGTGGTTAAAACGAACAATTGACGAATACCTTGTTGTTTGGCCTTTTCTTCGAGAAATTGCAGAATTTGGCTGCCACGGTTCGATTTACGATAGCTCGGGTGTACTGCCACACAAGCAATTTCTGCTGAACGTGTTTCATTAAACTCAGTCGGAATCGGATAAAGGGCAGCGCAGGCCAAAATCATACCGTCTCGTTCAATGACAGCGAACTGGTTAATTTCTTGTTCTAAACGCTCACGTGAGCGATACACCAAAATGCCTTCTTCTTCTAATGGGCGTAAAAGGTTCATTAACCCGCCGACATCTTGAATATGTGCCATACGGACTTCTTCATAATGCGCATCGGTAATCATGGTACCCACACCATCACGCGTAAAGAGTTCTTCAATAAGGGCACCATCATAAGAATAAGAAATTAGATGGACACGATGTACACCCGATAAAGATGCTTTTTTTGCTTCTTGCAAATGTAGGGTTAGGGTTGGGTGTGTGGTTTGGTATTGTTGAATATAGTAATCAAGCTGGTGTGGGCTTAATTCACGCAGTAATTGCCCATCTTCGTTAGGTAAACCTTGTCGCTCACCTAAAAAGATTAATTTATCTGCCTTTAAATAAGTCGCAGTTTTGGTTGCAACTTCTTCAGCTCTTAAATTAAATACTTCACCTGTGGTTGAATAGCCCGTTGGACCAAGTAAAACAATATTATTGTTATCAAGATGACGTTCAATCGCGTCTGTATCTATTGAACGAACTTCGCCTGTAAGCTGAAAATCCATTCCTTCACGAATACCATAAGGTTTAGCGGTTACAAAATTACCTGATACGACATCTATTCGAGCGCCATACATTGGAGAGTTAGCTAAACCCATAGATAACAATGCTTCGATTTCTAACCGAATAGATCCTACAGCACTCATAACACAGCTTAAAGATTCGCGTGTAGTAATACGGCAGTTATCATAAAAAGGGGTTTCAATCCCTTTTTCTTTAAGGTTGTGATTAATTTGTGGACGTGCGCCATGCACTAAGATTAAGCGAATGCCAAGAGAATGTAATAAGGCAATATCGTGAATAATATGTTCGAAATTAGGATCGCGGACTGCTTCACCGCCAAACATTAAAACAAAAGTTTTATCACGATGCGCATTGATGTAGGGTGCTGAATGTCGGAACCAATGTACATAATGCTGGGTATTATTATGTGATTTCTCTAAAGACTTAGTTGGCATACCGATCTCGAATCAACAGCAAAAAGATATAAAGAGGATTCTAAACAAAAAAGCTCAAAGTCGCATGTTTTAGATAAAAAAACACCCAAATTAGCTTTGGGTGTTAGATGTTTTATGAACTTAACGAATTACTTTAATAATTTTATGGCTTTGCTCATTTACGAGTACATAATTTCCATTCACCTTATACCATTTTTGATAACGACCTGGCTTAGTCAATTTCTGGTGTGAGCGGTAGTCAATGACATAACGTGGATGTTGGTATTGATGCGGTACGACTTGGCCTGCACGCCAGATATTCGCATGGTCATCTTTATGAATGACTTTAACGGTTTTTGTCTCATATCCTTGGTGGTGATAATGGTCGTGAGGCGCAGCCATTGCTGTTGTTGCGATTAAACCACTCATTGAAAGAACAATTGCTGTTGTTATCTTTTTCATCGTAAACCTCGAATGATCTATTAAATTTCGATAATTGAAGATTAGTGAAAAATTACAGATAAATCGTGAAGGCGAAGAATAATAAATGTGAAAATTTTCTATGAAATAAGAAGAAATTTAGAAGATTTAAATTTCTATATCATATTGATATAAAAATAAAAAAGGATAAAGCCGATCAGCTTTATCCTTTCCTACTAAGCGATAGTGAGGAGCTATCTATCTTAGAAACCGCGAATACTCACAATACTGTTAGAGTCCGTGTCGACTAAAATATAGTCATTGTTAATTTTGTACCACTGCTGGTTACGATCGGGTTTAGGTAAGTTATTGTCTTTATAGTCGACTTTATAACCATTACCACGATAGTGCTGTGGCATCACATAACCTGGCTGCCAACGATGTTGTTTCAGACGCTCAAAGCCACGTTCCTCACGCATACGGCGTTCATCGCGAACACGATCACCATTATCGTCACGGTCAAATTTATGCCCACGATCATTCCATTCACCACGAGGTCCGCCTTTAGGACCTTTCGGGCCATGTCCTCGGTCAAAAGGAGGATCAGCAAAGCTTGCCATACTGGTGGACAGTACAGTGATGCAAAGGGCTAAGATGGTGAACAACTTTTTCATGATGCATCCTCGTTTACATCTGATGTCTCTCATGTTGAATACTGTACGCGCAAAATGCAGAGAAACTGTGAAGATCATTTAATGCTTCAATTAAAATTACGGATAAATCCAGCGTTTTTCTCAATAATAAAAAAGGCTTGTATATATCTTTTCAGGTATAGCCAAGCCAGATGTGATGATCGGCTATAAATTATTTTAGCTTTTCATCTGTAATTATTTAATCCTGTGCATCAATACTTTGTCCATTGAGCGTTAAGCTATCTTCACCCATTAAATAAAGATAAGCCGGCATGATGGACTCAGGTGTTGGTAATGTTTTCGGATCTTCTTCAGGATAAGCTTTAGCACGCATGGCAGTACGTGTAGCCCCTGGGTTAATACAATTAAAGCGAATATTTGGATAAGTATGCTCAGCCGCAAAAATCTTGCTCACCGCTTCAATCGCGACTTTCGAGACAGAATACGCACCCCAGAGCGCGCGTGCCTCACGGCCTACACCTGAGCTGGTAAATACGACAGAAGCGTTTTCTGACTTTTGTAATAGCGGTAATAAAGCTTGGGTTAAAGCAAAAGGTGCACGTAAATTGACTGCCATCACATCATCCCATACTTCTGCTGGATAATGTGCAAGTTCTACCCGCTCACCCAAAATACCCGCATTATGCAAAATGCCATCCAGACGACCAAATTGTTTTTCTAGTGTACTTACTAAAAAGTCATAATCGCGATCGGAAGCACTCGAAAGCTGGAGGGGTAAAATAGCAGGTTGAGGTGCGCCTAAACCTTCAATTTCATCATAAATTACTTCAAGTTTATTTAAGGTTCTACCATGCAAGACGACAGTTGCACCATGTAAAGCATAACTGAGGGCCGCAGCTCGCCCAATTCCATCACCAGCACCAGTGATTAAAATAATTCGATCTTTGAGTAGATCCGGACGAGGTTGATATTCTGAATATTTCATTGGTAAACCTCCTTCTTTTTATATTGATATAAGTAACCGTTAAAAAAGCTTATAAAACTCTTGTGTTAACTTATCATACGCTGATTTTCCTGTAGAGCAGGAAGCTTTTGACGTAACAACTCGTGTAATTCTGTCACCGTATTTACAATCGAATCGGCTTGCCAAGCGTTTAAATCATCCCGATGTTCGATAGGTAAATAGCCATAAGCTGCCAAGATGGTATACATATCAGCATTGCGACCAGCATCGATATCACGTGGGTGATCCCCAACATAGATGATTTCATTTGCCGGGATATTTAACTGCTTTGCAGCCAAATACATAGGTTCCGGGTCTGGCTTGGTTTTAGAAACATCTTCCGGACATACCAAAACCGCACAGCGTTCTGTCAGGTTTAACTTTTCTAGAAGAGATTCACTTAAACCACGTGGTTTATTGGTGACAATACCCCACGGAATTTGCTGAGCTTCTAACTCTTCTAAAAGTGGATACATCCCTTCAAACAGGTCAGTATCGACAACAATATTATTGCCATACAAATCTAAAAAATTTTGTCGATGTGCCAAGAAAATTGGATTAGTCACATCCAGCTCTGGGTAGACCAATTTGACCATGGCACGGGCACCTTCAGACACTTGTGTACGAATAAGATCGGCTTCTACAACAGGGCGTCTTGCATCACGGCACATTTGTTGAATAATACGAATAAAGTCGGCAGCCGTATCGATGAGAGTGCCGTCTAAATCAAATAAAACAGCCTTCATCATGCACCTGTCTTTACTGTATGAACCATATAGTTAACATCAACATTTGGTGCTAACCAATAACGCTTCGTAATTGGGTTGTAGTGCAAGCCTGTCATTTCTTTTAAAGTTAAGCCTGCATTACGAATGTCATGTGCCATTTCAGATGGGCGAATAAACTTGTGATAATCATGCGTACCTTTTGGCAGCATGCGCAGTACATATTCAGCACCAATAATGGCGAATAAATAAGATTTCGGGTTACGGTTGATGGTCGAGAAGAACACATGGCCACCTGGTTTAACCAAAGTCTGACATGCTTTCACAATGGATGCCGGGTCTGGAACATGTTCCATCATTTCCATACAAGTGACCACATCATATTGGCCTGCTTGTTCTTGCGCCAACTCTTCAACTGGAATTTGACGATATTCAATATTTTGAACATTTTCTTGTTGAGCATGCAAACGGCCTACGGCTAAAGGCGCTTCACCCATATCAATGCCCAGTACATCTGCTCCACGACGTGCCATGCTTTCAGCCAAAATACCGCCGCCACAGCCGACATCAAGTACTTTTTTACCGGCAAGGCCACCTGCACGTTCATCAATCCAGTTCAAGCGTAAAGGATTGATTTGATGAAGTGGGCGAAATTCAGAATGTTGATCCCACCATTTGGCAGCAAGTGCTTCAAATTTTGCGATTTCTTGTAAATCAACATTCAATTGCGACATGGTGTCACCTCTAAACTTGGGTTATCTTTTTGATGTAGTTCGCCGTTAGTGTAGCGATTATTGGGAAAAAAGCGATAAACCCAATAAAAAACTTCACAGAAGCAAAACGAATTTAGCATATTTGTTTTATATTTAGGGCATAAGCTAATGCATAACAACTTAGAGGAAAAGCTGTAACAATGAAAAAATTGGTTTTGGGTGGTTTGAGTGCAGCAATTATGGCCGTATCGGGTAGTGCAATGGCAGCAGATTTTGTTGCTGGTAAAGACTACACCGTAATCGCCAATCCAGGCAAAGTGGAAGTACCGGGGAAAATCGAAGTTCGTGAGTTCTTTTGGTATGGCTGTCCGCACTGTTTTAAACTTGAACCACATATGCAAACGTGGTTAAAACAAATTCCGAGTGATGTACGTTTTGTGCGTACGCCAGCAGCCATGAACAAAGTATGGGAACAAGGGGCACGTACTTACTATACATCTGAGGCATTAGGTGTACGTAAGCGCACGCATTTACCATTATTCCATGCAATTCAGGTGAATGGTCAGCAGATTTTTGACCAGGCTTCTGCGGCTAAATTCTTTACTCGTTACGGTGTGCCTGAACAAAAATTTAATAGCACTTACAACTCATTTGCTGTAACTGCAAAAGTTGCCGAGTCAAATAAACTTGCTCAACAGTACCAATTAACAGGTGTTCCAGCAGTTGTCGTTAATGGTAAATATGTTGTACAGGGTGAAGATGGTAAAGTTACTCAAGTCCTTAATTACTTAATTGAAAAAGAACGTAAGGCAAAATAATAGTTTATTGCTTTAAAAAGGGCTTCATAAGAAGCCCTTTTTTTATAAAATTTATTTCATAATCACGAAATAATTCAATTAATTTTGAGAATTCTCGTCTTCAATCTGAAAATTGAGCGCATCAAAATTGGTGGTTTGGGTAGGTAGTGATAATGCTTGATTAATATATAAATTAATTAATTTTTGGCGAGAACCAATCGAACGCTGATAATAAGTTGAGTTTAAAAGCAACGATGCACCGTAAGTGAGTGACCAGATATAAGATAAATAGTCACGAATCGACATGTCATAATTTAATGATTTTAAATAACTTTCTGTAATATCTTTAATCGCTAGAATACGTTGTTGACGAACTTCATAAAGCTCTTCAAAAAGATGCTTCAACTTAGACTCTGTCATCGTCAGATTTTCTTCAAGTTGATGCAATAAAATCGTTTTTCCCGGTGTGAGCAAATGGTGGAGCATGTACCGTGGTGCATACTCTTTAAAATCAGTATTATATTTTTGAGAAATTTCTAAAATTTGTTTTTCATTTTGAATAATCAATTCAAGCAGAAGTTCATTTTTACTTCTAAAGTGCTTATAAAGCGTACCTTTTGCAATATCTAGCTCGGCCACTAATTCATCTAGAGTAATTTCCTGATTGTTTTCTAGTAACAATTTTTCTGCAACGCTTAGAATTTTTTCTTTGCGCATCAAAAACTGTGTATGACGATCAAGATTCATAGGTATTCCCACACCAGTTTGGCCTAACGAATAGTTTACTTCCTGTAAAAAGAAAAAGACTTTTCTCGAAATTTTCGCCTTTTTCTTTCACTCTTTACGTATTAACACATAACCTGTTTTTTGTCATTTGCCAGTTTTACCGTTCCCAGTTAGCAATGCCTCTAAACAGTAAGCGAACTTGTGTAGACGCATTTTCAATAAATGCAGTTTGTTGCTGTTTAAGTTGCTCACCTTGATATTGTTTGGCGAGGTTGAGCCACGTCATTGCCCATGTAAATGACATATTGGTCAAAATGGTAGATAAGACATTTAAGTCTTGAGGATTTTGAATATGTTTAAAATTTTCGAGTTTAGTCAGATCTGTTGTGAGATCTTCAATCAAAAATTCAATTTCTCTAGCAATGGCTGCACGGACCGTCTCTGAACCACCCCAACGTTCAGCAATCATAAATTGCCACTGTTTAGGGCTATGATTCACTGCCTGCACAAATAGCTCAATACTGGTTTGGGTTTTTGCAGACTTGTGCTGTAAATAACTCTGGCCAAGTTGATGTAAAACGCTTTTTAAATGTAGGGCAACTTGGTCAACCAACTCTTTCCCGAGTTCATCCATGTCTTGAAAATGACGATAGAACGCTGTTGGCACTAAACCCACTTCACGTGCAACTTCACGCAAACTGATACTACTGAACGAACGCCCAGACGTGCTCAGATGCAAGGCTGCATCCAGAAGTGCCTGACGACTTTGCTGTTTTCGTTCATCCCGTATCGACATTAAAAAAACCTATTTAAACCGTGAGCCAAAGTCTAACAAAAAAGAGCAAACTTTCATAAAAAAAATAGTGAACAAGTGTTGACTGAGTGAACACTTATAAATATAGTGTACATATGTTCACTATACGAACATGTGTTCACTCAAATAAATAGCCAGAAACAAAAGAGGAACGTATGAACGCAACACTTAACTATCAACCACATTGGGTTCGAGAAGATTTCGTTGATTTTGTTTTGCAGAAAATTAACGCGACTTGGGCTTGGAAAAGGGTACTTGCAGAAGTTACCGCTGTTCAGCCACTTCATACCGATATGGTACTGATAAAACTTAAACCAAATCGTAATTTTAATTTCGAACAGGTTTGTGCGGGACAAAGCATTCTACTGACGTTGCTTATCGATGGCGTTTACCAACAACGTAGCTATTCGATTATTGAAGTAACCACTCAAGGTGAAATCGCTTTAGGTATTAAAGTACAAGGCTTGGTGTCTCGTGCAGCTCAACTATTACATGTAGGCGAGTGTGTTGAGATTTCACAGCCACAAGGTGATTTTACTTTGCATCAAGGTCAGCAGCCTGCGATTTTGATTGCCTCAGGAAGCGGTATTACTGCAATTTATTCACTCTTGCAGCAAGCTTTGAAACAGCAGCTTGAACAAATTCATGTCATTTATTTTAATCGTGCGGAAATTTTTCATGCTGAATTAAAAGCTTTGGCAGAACAGCATCCACAGCTTCAATATCATTTTTTTAATACCAGCGAGCAAAAGCAGCATTTAACTGAAAGCTTACTGCAAAAGTTGGTTCCAGATTTTGCGCAGACTGCGACCTATATATGTGGGCACCACGGCATGATGCAGCAGGCGAATGAAATTTATGTGCAAAAAGGTGCTCAGTCTCAGCTTCATCAAGAATATTTCCAACCACTTCAAGTGACTGGTACACATGCAGCACAGCCTGTTATTTTCCGCCGTGCTCAACACGAATTTTTAGCTGAAACAAATTTACTGAGCAGTGCAGAGCAGGCGGGACTACGCCCGCAACATGGCTGCCGTATGGGTGTTTGTAATAAATGCAGTTGTACCAAAGTGAGCGGAGTTACTCAAAACCTGTTAACAGGTGAAATTGAAGACCAACCGAACCGTCCAATTAAACTATGCGTGAGCCAGGCATTAAGCCCAGTCACGATTGATCTATAAAAAGAATTACAGAGGATTAACCCTATGAATATGGCATTAAAAGTTTCTATAGCTTCTAAATCTGCTCATTTAACCCCTGAGCAAATTGAAGAATTTGGCCGCCGTGTTGAGCAGATTCGTCAAGATGTTATGCAAAGTCTTGGTGAGCAAGATGCAAAATATATCTACAAAGTCCGTAACTTTGTTCGCTATACCGAAATCGCCTCACGTGGCATGTTGATGTTTGGTGGCTGGATTCCTCCTGTCTGGTTATTGGGTACAGGTTTACTGGGTATTTCTAAAATTGTAGAAAACATGGAACTTGGTCATAACGTTATGCACGGTCAGTTTGACTGGTTAAATGAACCAAGTCTGAATGGTAATACCTATGATTGGGATACCATTGCCTCTGGTGATGACTGGCGTGAAACACACAACTATGTACATCACACCTATACCAATATTGTCGGTAAAGATCATGATGTCGGTTATGGCATTTTGCGAGTAAGCGATCAACAGAAGTGGGAACCTCGTCACCTATTTAATATTCCTTTGGCTCTACAGTTAATGTTTTTCTTTGAATGGTATGTAGGTGTACAAAATCTACATCTTGAAGATGCATTAGTTTATAAAACCAAAAGCTGGAAACAGGTGTGGAAAGATGCGGCTAAGGTCCGTAAAAAAGCAACACGCCAAGTTTTAAAGGATTATGTGTTTTTCCCTGTGATCTCTGGTCCTATGTTTTTACCGGTTTTTGCAGGCAATGTAGTTGCTAATATTATTCGTAACTTGTGGTCATCTGCTGTGATTTTTAATGGCCACTTTACTGAAGATGCAGAAACGTTTGAGCCGGATAATACCGACACTGAAACTAAGGCAGAGTGGTATTTACGTCAGATTCGTGGTTCAAGTAATTTTAGTGGTACAGAATGGCTTCATTTTATGAGTGGTAATTTAAGCCATCAAATCGAACACCATTTATTTCCAGATATGCCTGCCAACCGCTATAAAGAAGTAGCACCGAAAATTAAGGCACTCTGTGCAGAATACGGCATTAACTACAATGAAGCTAATTTCATGCGTCAGTTCTGGAGTGTATGGGTGCGTTTAGCAAAATGCTCATTACCAAACCACACCACTGCAAAAGTGATGCAGACATTAGAAAAATTAAAAGCAAAATTCAAATTTGCCTAATAGATAGACCAATAAATAGCTCCTAAAAAGGGGCTATTTTTATTTTTAAGTCATGAAAAGTGCAGACTTACATTTGAAAGTAGGGAATAAACTCAACCTGTCAAAATCCTTTGCTATACTATGCCCAAGTTTGTATTTAAGAGAATTTAGGAAGGATTATGCGTATTGACCAACGTGCATTAGACCAATTACGTGAAGTGAAAATTACACGAAACTACACCCGTTATGCTGAAGGTTCTGTGCTGGTCGAATTTGGTCACACCAAAGTCCTTTGTACTGCAAGCATTGATAACTCAGTGCCACGCTTTCTAAAAGGCCAAGGTCAAGGCTGGGTAACAGCAGAATATGGCATGTTACCGCGCTCAACACACTCACGTTGTGATCGTGAAGCTGCTCGTGGCAAACAAACTGGTCGTACTCAAGAAATCCAACGCCTCATTGGTCGTAGCTTACGTGCGATGGTTGATTTGAAAAAGCTTGGTGAAAATACTATTACCATCGACTGTGACGTCATTCAGGCAGATGGTGGTACACGTACTGCTTCAATCACTGGTGCTGCTGTAGCATTGGTTGATGCGATGAATGTTTTACTTGCACAGAAAAAAATTAAGCAAGATCCACTTAAAGGCTTAGTTGCTGCAATTTCTGTAGGCATGTATCAAGACGAAGTATTGCTTGATCTTTGTTATGAAGAAGACTCGAACTGTCAAACTGACTTAAATGTCGTGATGACACAAGCAGGCGAGTTTATTGAAATTCAAGGTACTGCCGAAGACAAACCGTTTACCCGTGCTCAAAGCAATGCCATGTTAGAAATGGCCGAAAAAGGAATTGCCGAGCTCATTAAAAAGCAACAAGAAGCTTTAGGCTGGTAAGTTTAAGTTTTCTAAAAAACGCATCTTCGGATGCGTTTTTTATGCCTTCATCAAATCGACATAAAAACATCACTTGCCTGTCACCTTTTCGCTTTATTAGTAGTTCGCATTTAAACCGTTTGGGAAAAACCAATGCGAAAACTTTCAATTTTAAAGTACTTACGCTTAAATGACCTTTGCCCAATCTTCAATATCCAAAAATCTGAAATCTACGATCCTACTTTAAAAATTGAAGACTTCATTCATGAGATTGAGGAAAAACATACGCTACTGACAGACAACAATTCATCTGCCAATGTCACGGCGCTTGGTGATTTTGAGATCTGCAGAAAGCTCAATAACACCTTGTACGAAAACAACAACACGGTAAAAGACTTTACTCAAGATTTTGTACATCAGATTCTTGAAGCAAGACGTCTTGAATCCATCACACCTGAAGGGATGGCACCTGGACAAAGAACAGTAATGTCTTCGTCCACGGCGAAAGGTGAAATCTCCAAAGAACAAAAACACCGTGAAAGTATTGTTTCAGCACAAAAAGAAGCAAACATTAAAGACCAGATTATTGAGAAGCGAAAACAGTTCCAGTACTTCGGTAAAGATTCTGACATTTCACCTCAAGTACAAGCTGGTGCTTACAACAATGCGGATCTTGATGCTGAATTTAATATCTATGGTGAACGTATAAGCGAACCTGAACAGGCTCAACAGGAAAGTGATGTTGAAGCTGTGACTCGCGCCTTAATCACACCAATGAACCTAGACAGCTACTATGATGAATTGAAAGAGATCCTAACAGGATATGACTTAACCGTTGCGCCAATTACTGAATATCAGCTTGTTCAGATGCCACGCCATGTAAAACCTGAAGATCAGACACAATACATTGCGGAAAACAAAGCCAGTCTTGATCAAGCCATCTCACATAGCACTCAAAATGAAATGGAATTCGTAGAACAACAGTATGCAGCTAAGTTTGAAAAAGCTTTGATGAAAAACCCGTTCTCGCACGAATGCGTTACTTTTGAAAAATTGTTGGTGATACTTGGTTCAAAAGGTTCTTCAGCTTCATTACGATCAGGCATTACAATCAAAAAAAAGGATGACTAAACGCATCCATGTAGAAGACATAAGGCTGGTTATCCAGCCTTTAGTTTTTTTTGGGTGAGCTGTTTGTACTTAATACGCCTTAATTCATCACTCGGCATGTATTGGGCTATTTAATATTCGCTCTTATACGGCGTTTCATTGAATATGGCTAATAACAACAACTGCGACAGCGGAATGGCTTCAGGCACTATCATTTCGAGTAAGCGAAACTTTTCAGACGCATTCACATCAAATGCAACCAATAACGCCGTATATGGAATGTGGCGATCTGCAAGTGTAAATCCGGGTAAAAGGTTGGTCCTAGTGCTAACGTTTGAAAGTCATACATATTCAAGCAAGAGATAGCTTTAGGTACATTGGATAGGTTCACGGCGTAAGTTTCAATGTTTGAACACATATTGGCATCCAGTTTGGTTTTAACCCTAGTATAGATTCATTTTAATAAAATAACTTAGTTTTAACGTGCATATTCTTAAACATGACTAAACCACTTCTTAAAACCTTATTTTGTTTTAGGCTTAATCGGTATATACCATTTCATAAAAAGTTTAATGAACTGTGTTTTACCCTTTACAATCCTTAATACATCAATTAAATTGCCCTTAAATCACATCTAATATACAGGATATAGGCAATGACTAAAGAACAGCTAGACGACTTACAAACACTTGGAATGACTGACTATAAAACACGTTTACACGTTAAAGGTGTGCGAATTATTGAAGTGCAACAGTACTCAAAGTCTGTCGATAACAACGCCGTACAACCACTTGCAACTAATACCACTCAAACGCAATTCTTAAATTAATTTTCCAAAAAAATACTTATAAGCACTTTCTGTATTAATATGTCTTTATTAGTTTTAATAAAGCATTAATCAATGGAGTGCTTAAAATGTTAGACACTTTACTTTCGGTATTTTCACCAAAACATAAGCTTTATAAGAATCTCAAGCTAAAACCCTTTATTGATACCTATTTAGTCAATTCTGACAGCATCGCCATGACCGATGTTTTCCCTTTTCATCAAATCAAAGATTCTCTTTGTATGACTGGTATATCTCCTACTAATTTTGTACCAGGCCAAAACATTGTTTTGAATCCACATGCCAAAGATAACGATTCCATCAGCTACCTTGGTCAAGATACGCAAAATCATAAGCCGTTCTACATCTCTACCTTTGCTGAAGAATTGGCTGAAGTATTTAACCCGATTTTTGCAGAAACCATTCATCTTGAAACACCATGCTTACTTGACCTATCTGAAATTGGGGGGTTCTCAAATTCCAAGTCGGATTTAAGCCAGTACCGTAGCATTGATGATTTTGTAAAAAACGCATGCCCTGATTACATTAGTGATGTGAGTATGGAAAATTTAGATCAAATGTTGTTATGGCCAGAAATCCGTTTATTGAACTCTCCAGATACAACCACTGATCAATTTTTTATCTACGGCTGGAGCCCTAAGATTTTTGTTCAAAATGCTGGTGGATCACATCACATGGCTGCTGCACATTACTTGGCTAAGAAACTGAGCCAATGTGTGCCGATTCAAGGCAAAGTAAGTTTGAATCTTATCTCAAATAAAGCACTTCAAAACTTTGATTCAAAATACGCTGCGTTCGCCGTGACACATGATGCATTGATTGATATGGGGAATGATTTATCTGAATCAGGGCTTGAATATCAGCTGGTGTTTTTCCGTGAACGTGAAGTTAATTTTATCTTCTTCAAAAAAAATGATCAGAATGCCCGTATTATTTCGCTATTCAACAATCTGCATGCTTCATTGAATGGTGCATTAAAGACGGCGGTTCAAGCGCAACTCAAAAATGAAGCACTACTCACCATCATGAGTGCTAACCTCTCTGATACATCAAAAGATCAATTCTTTAGCACACGACCTCACTTGGCTGAGATCTACAATCACGTTCAAAACGAAATTTGTTTGAGTGGTCCTAAACCGACTAGCCCGATAATCTAAGGGGTAGGGAAAATGGATCACCAATCATCAACTACACCACATGCACTCATTCTCGGTCTGACACTTGAACAGGCCATTTCTGTTTTAGCAAAGAAACCCGTTGATGCTACCCACTACAACTATCTTGAAGATGACGAGTACAACACCTACGTCATGATGAAACCTGAGTGGACTAGCCTCAACAAACATGCCTACCTACATGTAGATGGCTTAACCCATGAGCGTAAATGGAAGTTTATGCCTAATGCTTTAGGTGAGTACAACTTGATAGAGGGCTGTATTGACCTGTTTGAACTTAACCAGGCCATCGAACAGCAATATCTTGTGTTTGAACAATTCCTGAATAGCCACGACACACCGTTCCGCAAAGTTGGTGAGAAGTTTTCTTTTGTCACACAACTGCTCTTTGATGCATGGGTGATAGATCCAGAACGTGCGATTCAAAAACTTCATGAGATGAAGGAAACAAAAATCTCATTACAAGTGCCTTTGCTTCATGGGAATAGTCAGCATGATTGATACGCATTGCTCTAGATCAACCGTATCACCACTCGCCATTTGTACGTGGACCTAATCAATCCGCACGGTTCCACTTTTTATGGATGCATCGCATATGCCAAGCGTACCATCCGTTTAGCCACTTCAACTGAAATTGAATTACGGACGGTGAATAACAATGAACATGAATGAAAACATTGCTTCAGAAATTGAAGCTCGTAACGCTTTTGAAAATAAATACGGCCTGGTCGGTAGTCTGTTGGCCAGTGGCAATTATTCTTCTTGGGTGCATCAGGCGAAATGGGAAGCTTTTCGTGATGGTTGGATGCAAAGTGAAGTAGATGTTTTTGAGTAATAAAGTTCAATACTAAATAATAAACAGTAATACTTAGTAAAAAAGTTTCATACCAATTTTCAAAAAAAAGAAAATATATTTATTATTTTCAGCATATTGGAATTTTGGTATGAAACTTTTTTTATTTCAATAGAATTATACTTAGATTAGTTTTTGCGTATAGTATGATACTTCAATAAATATCATTTAAATTTAATATCAATAAAATAAAACACTTATACACAACATAGTATGACACTTTATTGCTTTCATATAATAGCCTATGGCGTAAAGGTCTGCGAAAGTCTCTTTCCATAAAGTTGAATCTAACGTACCGCCTGCATCGAGATAAGTTTCCATATCTACGATATTTTTTCTTAGCTTTGGTGCAATAGCCTGGTTTCCTATGATTGGCGATTTTGCGTTTTCAATTTTATCTAGGTTGAACGTGGCAAAGTCTCTTTTTATATCAAGACAATGAGCCAGCTCATGGGCCATGATAGCAATTTTTGCCACGTCTATTTTCTGCGCCTGTAAATCGCTTTTAGAAATATTTTTAACTAGATTTTTTTTCATTCCTGTGATTGATCCATCTGTGTAATTTAAAGCGCAATATCCATTCATAATATATAACGATGCACCTGAGCTATTCGGAATGACAAGCCTTGTATTGGCCCATGATGTGTTCTTGTTACCATAGCGAACGTACACATTATTTTGTTTCCCTAAATCTTTTATAATGCTTAACTCTTTGCTTTGCAGTTCTTTAAAATTTGATGCTTCAAATTTCTTTTGATCTCTTAAATGATATAAACCGCCAAAAAATAATGAGAAGAATATAAGTGTTCCAGCCAGCACAGCCATAATGCAATAAACGGCATAGGGGGTACTGTTTTTATCACTAACAGTATTTCCTAGTAATTTGTGTATAAAATGGACAATGTATAAAAAAGATATTGCTATGATTGCCATATTCAGGCCAAGCATATAAAAGCTTGGCTGAATATAAAGGGTCATAATTGCGAATAAAACTGAGGATATAACTAATGCTGTGATTGCGGTAAATACTAAAATAATTTGACTAATATTTTTCATTAACGCCCTCTAGTTTTTGTATTTTCATTTGCTTCCACTTTCTCAACTTTAGATTTGATTTGGCTATTTGCATTATGTCTAATGCTTACTTTTTCACCAACTTTAGGTATGTGATCTAACTTATCTTTTTCATGCACAATGACATATTTCTGAGAGTTCTCTAACTGCTGAAATATCTGTGTTTTGTTTTCAGATATGATGTTGCCTGTATGTAGTCCTGGTGTAGCTGGAATAAGCGTTACGTTGGAAAGGGGGGCGGTTGCAACGGTGGTTTGTAGGGTTTGGTTGCCAGCATAAACCTGATTTTTATTTTGGTGTTGTTCAATCGTTTTTATGTTCATGCCTTGTTGAATGAGTTTGAGCATTTCTTTTGCTGTAAGTTTACTGGTTTCAGGATATTCATCCAGCATCTTTGCTGCTGTAGTCATTTTATGGGCTGATATTGGATTACCAACATTTAGGGGAACATTAAAATTTTGACCTAACTGTGTTCTGATTTCGCTTACAAGGTCTGTTGAAGCAAATGCAATTTTTCCGTTACCTGTAACTTGCAAATTGACATGGTTGTATTCTGTATTTTCCTGTTTAAGACTTTTATGTACGCCAAGACTATTGAACGTTACGCTTTGACACTCGACATTAGGAATAGCAATGTCGGTTAGGTGAGCTAAAACCATTTGGCTTTGGTGTCCACCTAAGCTATGGCCCACACACGTAATTGTTTCAATCTTTTGGTTCTTTCGATCTAGGTCATTGATAACTTTATCAGCAAAACGTTTTGCTGCTATATCTGCCAATGTCTCACGTACACCTAATACAATCTGAGGGTCAGTCACTAACCAGTCTCTTGCTGTAGCGCTTCCACGATTACCAATAACAACCTCTTTTTTTGCCTTGTCATAATAAGCAATGCCACCATGATCAGAACGTTCATCCTTTGCATAGCCGACAAAATCTAAGTTGCCACTTATCTTTAAATCTTTGCTTCCTGTTGGATCGGTTAAGCGTTGATAGGTATTTTGAGTAATTTGTACTAAATCCCGAATATCAGCCATTAGCCTAGCTCCATAAATTCAATATAGTTATTTACAGCCAAAGCAACTATGTTTTCTGCTGTAGCTATACCGTAGGTTGTGATGCCATTGACTTTGCGCTTGGATAATTCCATTCCCTGGCTATTTATTAATTTCAAATAGGATGTTTGTACAGCATGATCATAGAAATCAATAATTAGCTTATTGTTATTAATTACTTGGCAATTTAAATAGTCGTCGCCATTGGTAACAGTATTTTTATAAATAATTTCTTTGGTGTTTAAGTCGATAATGAACAATGTATTTAACATTGATCCATCTTCATCATTATTGATTCTTAAAATAACAGAAATGATGTGGCTTTGATCGTTTGTTGCTAGTTGCGCTGTATAAGCGTCATTGCCCAATTCTAGCGTGTTTACCTGTGAGCTGGTCAAATCCCTCACGGCAAGCTTAAAAAGGCCGTCTTGATCATCTAATGCGATTGTAAGCAGTAATTGATTAGATACTTTTGCATCAAACATAAGGGAGTTGCTAGAAACGGTCTGTTTTAATGTCCAGTCATTAGAATCGTAAATAAAAATATCTTCTGCAATTTTTCCGTTTAATGTTTGAAGTAGTGGGCGTTGACAGGCCACCATGAAATTATCTTTAGAGTGTGAAATGGCAACAATTTCTCGGAATGATTCCGCGTCTGGCACAGCCAGGCACCTGATGGCATGAAATGCCGCTAAGCCCGCGTAATTGCGGGCTTTTTTTTGTTTGTGTTTGGCACGATCTGGCAACGGGAGGAAGCGCCAAGCACCGTTTGAGCATGGCATTAAAGCTGGTATTATGGTTTGGCGATGCCATGATTGATGCCGATACCATGCTGCGTTCTTTTGTGTGTTCATGGTATTAATATTCTATAAGTTACTGTTTCGTAAGAAAAAATACGATAAATTCGAGATTTTTTCAGCATGGTATCGGAGACGAAGAAGGACAAGGTACATGCTGACCGATACCAAGCTGCGCAATCTCAAGCCCAGGGACAAACTCTACAAAGTGAATGACCGGGAAGGTCTCTATGTGGCAGTGACTCCAGCCGGCTCCATCTCGTTCCGTTACAACTACTCAATCAACGGTCGGCAGGAGACCATCACCTTTGGGCGTTATGGTGTCGGTGGCATCACCCTGGCCGAAGCCCGCGAGCTGTTGGGTGACGCCAAGAAGATGGTTGCGGCGGGCAAGTCGCCGGCCAAGGAGAAAGCCCGAGACAAGGCGCGGGTGAAAGATGCAGAGACGTTCGGTGCCTGGGCGGAGAAGTGGCTGCGTGGCTACCAGATGGCCGACTCCACCCGCGATATGCGCCGCTCGGTTTATGAGCGTGAGCTGAAGCCGAAATTCAGCAATCAGAAGCTGGTGGAGATCACCCACGAAGACTTGCGGGCGCTGGCTGATGCCATTGTTGAGCGAGGCGCACCGGCCACCGCCGTTCATGTGCGTGAAATCGTGTTGCAGGTATTTCGCTGGGCCATCGAGCGTGGGCAGAAGGTCGAAAACCCGGCAGAACTGGTGCGCCCAACAAGCATCGCTCGATTCGAGCCACGTGACCGAGCGTTGACGCCAGAAGAAATTGGGCTGATGTACCAGTACATGGAGCGAGTGGGCACAAGCCCAACAAACCGTGCGGCGGCCAAGCTGTTATTGCTGACGATGGTGCGCAAGAGCGAGCTGACCAATGCGACCTGGAGCGAGATCAATTTCAGCGAAGCGTTGTGGACGATTCCAAAGGAGCGGATGAAACGCCGTAACCCGCACCTGGTATTTCTGTCCCAGCAGGCTCTGGATATTTTCATTGCCATGAAAACCTTTGCCGGTGGTTCCGACTTCGTTTTGCCATCACGGTACGACTCGGATGCGCCGATGAGCGCTGCCACACTTAACCAGGTGCTGACGCTGACTTACAAGGCGGCGCAGAAAGATGGGAAGTCACTTACCAAGTTCGGACCGCATGATTTGCGGCGCACAGCCAGCACGCTGTTGCATGAGGCCGGCTACAACACCGACTGGATCGAGAAGTGCCTGGCGCACGAGCAGAAGGGCGTGAGGGCTGTCTACAACAAGGCTGAGTACCGCGAGCAGCGGGCGGCGATGTTGCAGGATTGGGCCGATATGATTGATGAGTGGACTTCGGGAGGCAGTAAGGGTTGATGTTTTTGCTATCTTTGATAGCATTGAAGTTGATGCCGTGAATTTATAAATAAGGCCGCCATTGGCATCGGGCAGGTCAATTACCGATTAGCTGCTTCGCGCAGCTACTCGATGAATAGCAACTATTCATTTGAGAGGTATTGACCCATGCAAAATATAAAGACCCTCATCAACAGGAAGAAGCTCCTGGAGATGATCCCGCTTTCGACACGAACAATTTATAACCTGGAGCAGCGAGGGGATTTTCCACGCCGTATCGCGTTAACCAGTAGAAATGTCGCCTGGGATTTGTCAGAGGTCGAAGAGTGGATTGAGGCACGTAAATCATCGGGTGATCAAGCTGCGCGACCTGGCCCTATAGAGGGCTAGTTATATGGCTCTTGATCTTATGGCGGCTTTCACGGAATTGCCGCCACCCATTGATTATGTTCTGCCTAATATGGTTGCTGGCACTGTTGGTGCTCTTGTGTCGCCTGGTGGGGCTGGTAAATCCATGTTGGCCCTTCAATTGGCTGCACAGATTGCAGGCGGGCCTGATTTACTTGAAATAGGCGAGTTTCCCACCGGGCAAGTGGTCTATCTGCCTGCTGAAGATCCACCGGCCGCTATTCACCATCGTCTGCACGCCCTTGGGGCACACCTCAGCGCAGCGGAACGGCAAGCCGTGGCTGATGGTTTGCTCATTGAACCCTTGATCGGTAAATGCCCAAACATCATGGCTGCTAGCTGGTTCGATGCTCTCAAACGAGCCGCTGAAGGTCGTCGCTTGATGATCTTGGACACTTTGCGGCGCTTCCACATTGAGGAGGAGAACGCTAGCGGGCCGATGGCGCAGGTTGTTGGGCACATGGAGGCCATAGCCGCTGATACAGGCTGCTCCATTGTGTTTCTGCACCACGCGAGTAAAAGCGCAGCCATGATGGGGTCGGGCGATCAACAGCAGGCCAGTCGTGGATCGTCCGTACTGGTTGATAACATCCGTTGGCAATCGTACCTATCCGGCATGACGCAAGGCGAGGCCGAGATACTGGGGGTCGATGATTGTCAGCGTGGGTATTTTGTCCGCTTTGGCGTCAGCAAGGCCAACTATGGCGCACCTTTTCAAGAACTCTGGTTTAGACGGCACGACGGCGGCGTGTTGAAGCCTGCTGTACTGGAGCGGCAGTGCAAGGTGAAAAGGAGACAGCGTGAAGAAGCCTAAGCATGACCTGACCCACGTCCGACATGATCCCGCGCACTGTTTGGCACCTGGCCTGTTCCGCAGCCTCAAGCGTGGCGATCGCAAACGCTGCAAGCTGGACGTGACCTACACCTTTGGCGAGGACGAATCCATGCGTTTCGTCGGATTCGAACCTCTCGGGGCCGATGATATGCGTCTTTTGCAAGGCATCGTGGCCCTTGGCGGCCCGAACGGCATCTTGCTAACCCCGGAACCGACCAGTGAGACGGGGCGACAGCTACGGCTATTCCTTGAACCCCGTTTCGAAGCCATTGAGCAAGACGGCTTGGTGGTTCGTGAGAGCCTGACCAAACTGCTCTCAGAAACGGGCATGACGGATAGCGGCGACAACATCAAGGCGCTCAAAGCCAGCCTGCTGCGCATGTCGAACGTCACCATCCTTGTGACGAAGGGACGGCGGCAAGCCGCGTTCCACCTGATGAGTCATGCTTTTGACGAGACGGACGGCAGGCTATGGGTTGCCCTGAATCCGCGTATTGCCGAAGCGATCCTGGGGCATCGTCCATATGCCCGTATCGACATGGCGGAAGTGCGGGTGCTACAGACTGATCCGGCACGGCTGATGCACCAACGGCTATGCGGCTGGATCGACCCCGGCAAATCCGGGCGCGTGGAACTGGACACGCTTTGCGGCTATGTCTGGCCAGATGAAGCCAATGCCGAAGCTATGAAAAAACGCCGTCAGACTGCCCGGAAGGCACTGGCCGAACTTGCCGCCGTGGGTTGGGTAGTGAACGAATACGCCAAGGGAAAATGGGAGATCAAGAGGCCTGGCCCCACGGCAACTGCACCCGTTTACCGTCGTAACGTTCCCTTGTTACCGTCGTAACGCTCCCCTTCTGCCGTCGTAACGTTCCCCGTCCCAATTTGGAAAACCCAGACGGTGCGCTGCTTTGCGGGCAGTTTGGGAAATCCATCCAAGATTATCTAAAGATAATCCATCATGCGCGGTGCAGCTCGCGCCTTGAGGGCGCGTTCTGACCTTGCCAATAAAGCCCTGGCGGGCTTTATCAATCGGCCATAGGCCGATGGTTTAACGCCAAGAAGAGAAGGCGGCTTCAGTGGCCGCTGAAACGCCTTGTGAGAGGGGAAAACAACCCGGAGTCCCTTATTCCATGAGCTGAAGCAGAATCTGCGTCTAACGGTGCTGGAGGGCCGCTGTGTGCACTTGTAGTTATCTGTACTGAAACCTTGGCTCGAAACGTGAAATGGCTAAGCAGTGCCCATTCGTTCGGTAAGAATAATAAGAAGATTATTATTCTTATTATTACCAAGCAGGAATGAGCCGTGTGTGTTGGACGCCCATAACCAGTAACCTGCGTGAAGGTGTCAACATCAGGAAAGGTTGCCCCTCAAGTATCAATACGTCGCCTTAGTGGTATGACGGGAGGGGAGGCAAATTTCTTGTGTTCATTGACACTTGAGGGGCGGGTTATGCCCTTCTTTTTTGGCGTCCAACTCGCCCCATCGGGGCGAATGGTTTGTGTCGATTGTTGGCATTTTAGGTTCCGATTTAAAGCCGATTGAGCAGCGATTTTGAAGCGACTATGTCGATTGCAGGCCGATTTGGTGACGATTACGGTTATGTTGCCAAGAATCGGTGTTTGTTTGACGATAAAACGCTTTACGTTCGATATGCGCTAGATTTTCAATAGTGGGTGAAATGCGGGCAGGATGGGTGAAGTTAGCTAACCGGCAAGCCGGTTATCTATCTTCACTGTCCCTTATTCGCGCCGGGGGCACTCAACGGGAATCCTGCCCTGCGGGGCTGATCGGCTACCGCCGGTTGCAAGAGTATAGGTCTTGCTATTTTTAATATCTTTGATAGCATGGTTGTCGGGTACACCAAAAGGGTATTGATATGGCAAATGTGCTTATCAGGAATTTACCCGCCGAGGTGCACCGTGCGTTGAAAGTTCGAGCAGCGCTCAACGATAGGAGCACCGACGCGGAAATACGCGAAATACTGACGGCGGCAGTACAGCCGCTAGAGCTTGAAGAGATTGGCCGGGAAGTTGGCTTGTCCGAAAGCGATAAAAAAACAGAGTAGTTTTACGTTTGTAAGTCCGGGCCTCAGCGCCAAGGGCAATACCGATCAGCTAGTGGCGTAGCTCTTCGATGAAACGTTGCCGAGAACAAGCACAACGCTTGGTCAAGGCAATGCCTTCTTTTCATCGACGGAGTACGACCATGAAGTCCAAAATTTTAGCGGCTAAAAAAACCGCTCTAGCCGTTGCACTCGCAACCGGCTTTATCACCACTACCACCGCCCCTGTGCAAGCTGGTATCCCCGTCATCGACGGCGGCAACCTGGCCCAGAACATCATGACGGCCATCGAGTCGGTGGCGCAGACGCTCAAGCAGATTGAGCAGTACCAGACCCAGTTGCAGCAGTACGAAAATCAGCTCCAGAACACGATGGCCCCAGCCGCGTATATCTGGGATCAGGCGCAGACTACGATCAACCGGCTGATTGCCGCGCAAAACACGCTGGCCTATTACGAGAACCAGCTAGGCAGCCTGGATCGTTACCTGGCCAAGTTTCAGGACGTGGCCTATTACCGCAGCTCGCCATGCTTCAACGGCAGCGGCGGATGCACGCCGGCCGAAAAGGCAGCGATGGAAGAGAACCGCCGCCTGGCGTCAGAGTCGCAAAAGAAGGCCAACGATGCCCTGTTCCAGACCGTTGCCGACCAGCAAAAGGCTTTGAAGGATGACGCCCGTACCCTGGAGCGGCTGCAAGGCGCGGCCCAGGGTGCAACTGGCCAGCTACAGGCCATCGGCTACGCCAACCAGCTCGCCAGCCAGCAGGCCAATCAGCTCTTGCAGATTCGCACCATGTTGACCGCCCAACACAACGCGGAGGCAGCCCGGATTGCAGCAGAACTCGATGCCGAGGCGCGAGGTGATGCCAGGGCCGAGCAAATGCGTACCTGGACGTTTCGCCCGAGTCCGGCAGACAACTACTAGGGAGGCGGTGAGATGAAAAAAATCTTTTTTACTACCGCGGCTACGTTGCTGTTGTTGGCTGGATGTGAACAGGAAAGGATGCCCGAACCAAATGCGGCGACGTGTGCCCCCGATGCGTTCCAGGCAGCACTGAATGAAATGCGCAGCGAAGCGAACCGAGAGGCCTTTACCGAGGAATGCAGAGCATTCCAGAAGGCCAAGCAGATGCGTCAGTGGGAGTTCAAGCCCAGCCCTAAAGATGATTATTGAGGTGGTCGCCATGAGAAAGAAAATTGCTCTAGGTGGCTTGATGATGGTCGCCACAATGGTGCTGGCTGAACCTGCAATGGCGCAGGAGCTAAGTAGCAGCGGTGTTATGAATGATGTGCTCAAGCGTTTTCATGATGCTGCCGCAACATGGGGGCCAGCTATTGAGTCCGCTGCATCGCGTTTGTTCTGGACGCTGGTTGTGATTTCGATGGTCTGGACATTCGGCATGATGGCTTTGCGCAAGGCCGACATTGGCGAGTTCTTCGCGGAGTTCGTTCGCTTCACGATCTTCACCGGCTTTTTCTGGTGGTTGCTGACGAATGCGAACCAGGGCATGAATATCGCCGGTACGATTGTTCAGTCATTGCAAACTCTGGGCGCGCAGGCGGGGGGACTTTCCAATAGCAATCTTGGGCCCTCCAGCATCCTTGATCTTGGTTTCGAGTTATACAACCGCACAGTACAGGCCACCTCGGAGCTGGGATGGCGGCAGATGGCAACTGCTCTGGTCATGGAGCTAATGGCCCTGGCTGTTTTGTTTGTCCTGGCGTTGATTGCGGTCAACCTGTTGCTGTTGCTCGCATCAGCCTGGATTCTGTTGTATGCCGGTGTGTTCTTCCTTGGCTTTGGTGGAAGTCGTTGGACTTCCGACATGGCGATCAATTACTACAAGACCGTGCTGGGCCTGGCCGCACAGCTTATGGCAATGGTGCTTCTGGTTGCGATTGGCAAAGAGTTCATCAATCACTACTACACGCAAATCAGCGAGAACATGGCATCCCAGGAACTGGCCGTGATGTTGGTTATATCGGTCATCTTGCTTTTCTTGGTCAACAAAGTTCCGCCGATGATTTCTGGTCTTGTGTCTGGTGGTGGTATTGGCGCAGCCGGTGGAATTGGAAACTTCGGTGCGGGTGCGGCAGTTGGGGCGGCGGTGACGGCGGCCAGTATGGCAACTGGCGGCGCTGCCCTGGCAGGTAAAGCGGTTATGGGTGCCGCAGCCGGTGCAGCCGGAGGTGCAAGTGCACTCCAAGCGGCTTTTCAGAAAGCATCAGCGAGTATGGAAACCGGCGGTGACATGTCCAGCATGGGGTCAGTTGTCAGCAGTGGCGGAAACGGTGGTGGTGAAGCGGGTACTGCTGGCAGTAGCCCATTCGCCCAAGCGGCTGGCTTTGGTGACAGCGGCAGTAGCTCAAGCGGTGGCGGCTTTGCCAAGGCCGCGAAGCTGGCCACAGGCACGGCCTCCGAGTTAGCCAAGGGTGTCGGCTCTCAAGTGAAGCAGGGATTCCAGGAGCGAGTGAGCGAAACCACAGGCGGAAAACTGGCTGCTTCGATACGCGAAAGCATGGAGCCGAAAGAAGCAAGCCAATCTGGCCAGTTCGAGGGCAATAGCTTGGGCGCCGATTCTGGCCCAGATAGTAACGAAGTCAGGAGTTAGCACGATGACGACATCAACATACATGGCCGCATTGGCGGCCCTGGATGAAGCGCCAAGGGAAGAAGTCAGCCAGGTATTTATTTCGCCGCTGGGTGATCAATCGACCGAGGTCGATGCAGAGACAGAAACAGCCGCTTTTGTATCACGGCCAGACCCTATGAGAGAGAGCGAAACTAAGCCGATAAGTATTGAGGTTAATGGCGGCAGGAATGAGCGGTCAGCATTCGCGGAGGCGGCGGGGCTGTACCTGTAGGCGCACCGGGCTGGCCACAACCAGCCCGGCACTTTCAATCAACACCTACTGGAGAGGTGAATTATGACAACACAACATATTATCGAACCAGGGCAAGCAGTGCATCAAGCAGCGGCTATTCTTTCTTCTTTGGAGTACATCAACCAAGCGGAAGCGCGGAGCCTTGGGCCATTGGCCGAAGCCGTCGCTAATGCTTTTATGGTGGTGTACTACCAAGCTGAAACGGGCCGGGCGACACAGGCTGATTTTCAAGAAGCAATGAACGCCTTGCGCCAAGCGTGCAGCTAATGACGAAAGGGCGGCCACTCGAACTGGCCGCCTTTTTCAATCTTCACTGTTTGGCCATTCCCGACCCACAGACGGCGCATCCATCCATTCGCGTTCCTCCGGCGGCAGCGGGTAAGCCCCGGATGCTTCCGCGTCGGCCAGTAGTTCGGCCAGTGTGTAGCGCACCCGACCAGTGGAAACGGCGCGGGCCGGGTCGGCCTTCTCATGCAGCCTGTTCTCTAGGTTCTTTGGGTCTGTCATCGGGCGACCTCAGCAAGCATGGATACTAGGTGTTCCAGGTCAGTGATCGAATGCGCCAGGAAGCGGCCGGCGCGGCAATCTGCAATCATTTCCTCAGTTTTTTCCTACTCATGTTCAACCTCGTTCGTACCAGCTCTTCGAGCGATTCACCACGCGCACGACCAGCAGCATCACCGGCACTTCGACCAGGACGCCGACCACGGTTGCCAATGCAGCGCCGGAGTGCAGACCGAACAAGCTGATGGCGGCCGCCACGGCCAGCTCGAAGAAGTTGCTGGCACCGATCAGGGCCGAAGGACAGGCGACAGAGTGCTTTTCCCCCGCCCGCTTGTTCAGCCAGTAGGCTAACCCGGAATTGAAGAACACTTGAATCAAGATCGGCACGGCTAGCATGGCGATCACTAACGGCTGCCGGATGATGGCCTCGCCCTGGAAGGCGAACAGTAGAACCAACGTCAGCAGCAGCGCGGCCATCGACCACGGCCCGATCTTCTGCATGGCCCGTTCAAAGGCGGCCTGTCCTTGCTTGAGCAGATGCCGCCGCAAGAGCTGCGCCAGGATCACCGGCACGATGATGTAGAGCACGACCGAAATCAGCAGCGTGTCCCAAGGCACCGAGATCGAGGACATGCCCAGCAGCAGGCCGACGATGGGCGCGAAGGCCACGATCATGATGGCGTCGTTCAGAGCCACTTGCGAGAGCGTGAAAAGCGGGTCGCCGTTGGTAAGGCGGCTCCACACGAACACCATTGCCGTGCAGGGCGCGGCGGCCAGCAAGATCAAGCCCGCGATGTAGCTGTCCAGTTGATCGGCCGGCAGGAACGGAGCGAACACTTGTCGGATGAACAGCCACCCCAGCAGGGCCATCGAGAATGGCTTGACGGCCCAATTCACGAACAGCGTGACGCCGATGCCGCGCCAATGCTCTTTGACCTGGTGCAGCGCCCCGAAGTCGATCTTGACCAGCATCGGGACGATCATTACCCAAATCAGCAGGCCCACCGGCAAATTGACCTGGGCCACTTCCATGCGGCCTATGGCCTGGAACACGTCAGGAAGGCCCTGGCCGAGCGCAACACCGGCGACGATGCACAGGGCCACCCACAGCGTCAGGTAACGCTCGAAGCCGCTCATCGGGGCCTGGCGCGGCTTCGCGGCGATGGCCTGTGCGCCGGCGCTCATGCTTCCTGCTCGGTCTTGCCGATGTTCGCCAGCTCGCGCTTGATGGCCGTCTGGTCAAGCATTTTGAGAGGCAGATTCACGAACAGGCGGACGCGGTTCATCATGTGCCGGAAGGTTTGTTCGAAGGCCCGGCGCTTCTCGGCGTCAGTGCCTTCGACGGCGGCCGGGTCTTCAAATCCCCAATGCGCCGAGATCGGCTGACCAGGCCACACCGGACACATTTCGCCGGCGGCGTTGTCGCAGACGGTGATGATGAAGTCCATCTTCGGTGCGTCGGGCGTGGCGTACTCGTCCCAGCTCTTGCTGCGCAGATTCTCGGTCGGGTAATTCACCGACTCCACCTTTTCGACGGCGAAGGGATTGACCTTGCCGGTTGGGTGACTGCCGGCGCTGTAGGCGCGGAAGCGCCCTTGCCCCATCGTGTTGATGAGAGCTTCGGCCATGATGCTGCGCGCCGAATTGCCGGTGCAGAGGATGAGGACGTTATAGATTCTTTCGGTCATGATGTTTCGCTTTCTGGTAGTGGCTGGGGAGCAATGGCGATGGATGAAAGATCGGTGGCCTCGTCGATGACGTGGCCGGCCGCTTTCCGTTCGGAATAGCGGTCTGTCAGTGCTTCACGGTGCGGCCGTACCAGCGCCGTGAAGCGCACCAGTTCTTCCATCACATCGGCTATTCGGTCGTAGTACGGCGAGGGCTTCATGCGGCCCGCCGCGTCGAACTCTTGGAACGCTTTGGCGATACTCGACTGGTTCGGAATGGTGAACATTCGCATCCAGCGGCCGAGCAGACGCAAGGTGTTCACGGCGTTGAAGCTCTGCGAGCCGCCGGATACCTGCATCACGGCCAGGGTGCGGCCTTGGGTCGGCCGGATGCCGGCCATTTCAAGCGGCAGATGGTCAATCTGCGCCTTCATGACACTGGTAATCTGACCGTGGCGTTCCGGGCTGCACCAGACTTGTCCCTCTGACCACTCGGACAGGGCGCGCAGCTCCTTGACGGCCGGGTGATCGTCGCTTTGCACTTGATCGGGCAACGGCAAATCGGACGGGTCGAAGATGCGTGTTTCTGCGCCAAAGAATTGCAGCAGCCGGGCCGCTTCCTCGACGGCCAGCCGTGAGAACGAGCGGGCGCGCAGCGAGCCATACAGCAGCAGGATACGCACCGGCGGGGCGTCGGGTGCCAGCCCGAGCGCCGGGCGCTCGATGGCAAAGGATTTGTCCAAAGCGGGCAAAGAATCGGGGTCGGAAAGATGGCGAAGTCTCATGCCAACACCTTCCCGGCTTCCGTGGTGCAAGACAGGTTGCACACCTGGCCGCCGCAGCAGTTTTCCGTGAGAAAGGCCACCAGGTTAGTGGCCGTCGAAAAGTTCGCCTCGTAGATCACAAATCGGCCTTCTTGCCGCGACGTGACCATGCCGGCGTGTGCCAGCTCTTTCAGGTGGAAGGATAGCGAAGACGGCGGGATGCCGGCCGCTTCGCTGATTTTTCCGGCGGCCATGCCGGCGGGGCCGGCCTGGACGAGAAGCCGGAACACCGCGAGGCGCGATTCTTGAGCGATGGCCGCCAGGGCGGCTACAGCATTTATCGTTTCCATGTTTCAATAATAGTCGAAATATGGAGTGTGCTCAATAGCTCATTTAAGCTGTAAAAATGAGCTAGGCGCATTTAGATCGATATGTGATAAATTGGCCTGCCAGTTTAAGATGGGTGCATTTGAGTATGCCCAAAGGAGCCCGCAAGTATGCGCAGGACGAAGCCAGTAGCCGCGCCGATGGTGGCGCGGGTCTATCTGCGCGTCAGCACCGACGCGCAGGACTTGGAACGCCAAGAGGCGATCACTACGGCCGCGAAGGCCGCCGGCTACTACGTCGCCGGCATCTACCGTGAGAAGGCATCCGGCGCACGCGCCGACCGGCCTGAGCTGCTGCGCATGATCGGCGACCTACAGCCCGGCGAGGTGGTCATTGCCGAGAAGATCGACCGCATCAGCCGCCTACCTTTGCCCGAGGCCGAGCGCCTGGTGGCCTCGATACAGGCCAAAGGCGCACGCCTGGCCGTCCCTGGCGTGGTCGATCTATCCGACCTGGCGGCCGAGGCCCAGGGCGTCGCCAAGATCGTGCTGGAAGCCGTGCAGATCATGCTTTTTCGCCTGGCCTTGCAGATGGCCCGCGACGACTACGAGGACAGGCGCGAACGCCAGCGCCAAGGCATTGAGTTGGCCCGCCAGGCCGGGCGGTACAAGGGCCGCCGTGCTGATCCGAAGCGCCGCGCCCAAGTTGTCGCGCTGCGCAAGTCCGGCTACAGCATCAACAAGACCGCCGAGCTGGCCGGGTACAGTGCGGCCCAGGTGAAACGGATATGGGCCGAGGTCAGCCAGGCCGAAGCGAAGCAGCACGGCGCGTTCGTGGAGGACGCATTGACGGAAGCCGATGCCCTGGCCGCTGTCGGCCAGGATGAGCGCCAGGAGGAAAGGGCATGAAGAAGCCGAACCAAGACGACGAGCCGTTTTTCATCACCGAGGAGATTGCGGCCGAAATGATCGCCGGCGGCTATGAGTTCGAGCTGCCGCCCATTCCTTGCACCATCCGCCTACGCGACGTGCTGGAGCGCATGACCGATGCTGAGCTAGCATTGCAGCCGGGCGAGATCGCCGACCAGGAGCGTGAACGCTGCCGGCGCAAGCCGTGTTCAACCTCATGATCTGGTCATGGTATTTTTCATGGCACTGAGCCTGATAGTTCTTGCAAATTGTTGTCACTAAAGGGTTTTGTGTGCTTGTTTACAATCGAGTGGGAGTGACGGGCACTGGCTGGCAATGTCTAGCAACGGCAGGCATTTCGGCTGAGGGTAAAAGAACTTTCCGCTAAGCGATAGACTGTATGTAAACACAGTATTGCAAGGACGCGGAACATGCCTCATGTGGCGGCCAGGACGGCCAGCCGGGATCGGGATACTGGTCGTTACCAGAGCCACCGACCCGAGCAAACCCTTCTCTATCAGATCGTTGACGAGTATTACCCGGCATTCGCTGCGCTTATGGCAGAGCAGGGAAAGGAATTGCCGGGCTATGTGCAACGGGAATTTGAAGAATTTCTCCAATGCGGGCGGCTGGAGCATGGCTTTCTACGGGTTCGCTGCGAGTCTTGCCACGCCGAGCACCTGGTCGCTTTCAGCTGTAAGCGTCGCGGTTTCTGCCCGAGCTGTGGGGCGCGGCGGATGGCCGAAAGTGCCGCCTTGCTGGTTGATGAAGTACTGCCTGAACAACCCATGCGTCAGTGGGTGTTGAGCTTCCCGTTTCAGCTGCGTTTCCTGTTTGCCAGCCGGCCCGAGATCATGGGGTGGGTGCTGGGCATCGTTTACCGCGTCATTGCCACGCACCTGGTCAAGAAAGCGGGCCATACCCACCAAGTGGCCAAGACGGGCGCGGTCACCCTGATCCAGCGTTTTGGATCGGCGCTCAATCTGAATGTTCACTTCCACATGCTGTTTCTCGACGGTGTGTATGTCGAGCAATCCCACGGCTCAGCGCGTTTCCGCTGGGTCAAGGCGCCGACCAGCCCAGAGCTCACCCAGCTGACGCACACCATCGCCCACCGGGTGGGTCGCTATCTGGAACGGCAAGGCCTGCTGGAACGGGATGTCGAAAACAGCTATCTGGCCTCGGATGCGGTGGATGACGACCCGATGACACCCCTGCTGGGGCACTCGATCACTTACCGTATCGCTGTCGGTTCACAGGCGGGGCGAAAGGTGTTCACTTTGCAAACTCTGCCGACCAGTGGTGATCCGTTCGGTGACGGGATTGGCAAGGTAGCCGGGTCCAGCCTGCACGCCGGCGTGGCGGCCAGGGCCGATGAACGCAAGAAGCTCGAACGGCTGTGCCGGTACATCAGCCGCCCGGCGGTATCCGAGAAGCGGCTGTCGTTAACACGAGGCGGCAACGTGCGCTACCAGCTCAA
This sequence comes from Acinetobacter baumannii, assembly GCF_009759685.1. Taxonomy (NCBI): domain Bacteria; kingdom Pseudomonadati; phylum Pseudomonadota; class Gammaproteobacteria; order Moraxellales; family Moraxellaceae; genus Acinetobacter; species Acinetobacter baumannii. Next base: position 1,403,811 of record NZ_CP046654.1, read on the forward strand.
GACGCCGTACCGGGACGGCACCACGCACGTCATTTTCGAACCATTGGATTTCATTGCAAGGCTGGCCGCCCTGGTACCGAAGCCCAGAGTCAACCTAACCCGCTTCCACGGGGTGTTCGCACCCAACAGTCGGCACCGGGCGTTGGTCACGCCGGCAAAACGGGGCAGGGGCAACAAGGTCAGGGTGGCTGATGAACCGGCAACACCAGCACAACGGCGAGCGTCGATGACATGGGCGCAACGGCTCAAGCGTGTTTTCAATATCGACATCGAGACCTGCAGCGGCTGCGGCGGCGCCATGAAAGTCATCGCCTGCATTGAAGACCCTATAGTGATCAAGCAGATCCTTGATCACCTGAAGCACAAAGCCGAAACCAGCGGGACCAGGGCGTTACCCGAAAGCCGGGCGCCACCGGCTGAGCTGCTCCTGGGTCTGTTTGACTGACGAGCCTGAAGGCCAACGATACCAATCAAAATGCTGCGTTCACAGCGCCGCGGCAGGGATCCGCCGTGCTGGTTGTCGGAAAAGGAGCCGCTAGTGGGAAAGAGGAGGGTAAATTTTCAGCGTTGCTGGCTCCCCGTCAGCCGGATTGGGTTGCATCGCAGGGGTGTCGAAAGAGTCAACTGCGGTCCAAAGCTGTTGGACTTGGGTGAAAAGGGCGTTTATTCTTCCTATACGTTGTCGGCAGCGGGCCAAAAAGGAATACGTCCATGCCCATCGAGGTGAAACCGGCTGTGAGCGCGGGTTCAAGCATATAGCCCGACAGGCGCGTATCCTTGCCGATCACGACACGATGGCGGTGGTCACCGCGACGAAAGACACGGCCAGCCGCCATGCCGACGCGCAAGGCGGTTTCCGCCGTCATCGCGCCTTCGTTGGCTTTGCCACGAATACCGTCTGTGCCGAAATATTTGCGCACCATAAGGTCGATTATCCTGTCGTCGGGTCGCCCTCAAAGGGGACATGCCTGCTGAACCGCGAATATAGAGAAATATCCCGAATGTGCAGTTAACGAATTCTTGCGGTTTCTTTCAGCGCCGCCAATACCGCCAGCCCGTCGCGCAAGGGGCGCGGCTCGTGTGTGCGGATGAAGTCAGCTCCACCTGCGGCGGCGGCAAGCTCTGCAGCGAGTGTCGCGGCCCCGACATCCCCCGGACCACGGCCTGTGAGCGCGCGCAGAAAGGATTTGCGCGAAACAGACAGAAGCACCGGCAAATCGAAGCGCAGCCGCAATTCATCGAACCGCGCCAGCACCGAGAGCGAGGTTTCGGGAGCAGCCCCCAGAAAAAACCCCATGCCGGGATCAAGGACAAGGCGGTTGCGTTTGATACCGGCACCCGTCAGCGCCGCGATGCGCGCGTCAAAGAACGCCGCAATGTGATCCATGATGTCGCCAGCGGGTGCCTCGCGCCGATCTGCCTGCCCGTCTTGCACCGAATGCATAACGACGAGTTTGGCAGATGATTTCGCCAATTGCGGATAGAACGCAGCGTCTGGAAAACCGCGAATATCATTGAGATAGGCCACACCACGCGACAAGGCATAGGCTTGCGTCGCGGGTTGATAACTGTCGAGCGAGACGGGAATGCCATCTGCCTTGAGCGCGTCCAGCACCGGCGCGATACGCGCGATTTCTGTGTCGGACGAAACAGGCGCGGCGTCGGGATTGCTGGATGCCGGACCGAGGTCGATCACATCTGCCCCCTCGGCCATCAGCTTACGCGCCTGCGCAATGGCTGCGTCTGGCGCCAGATACCGGCCTCCATCGGAGAAACTGTCCGAGGTTATGTTGACGATGCCGAAAATGATGAGCGATTTATTCATGGGGGCTTCTATAATAATAATAATCGAGCATGAGTCTCATACGGATGCTCGGGTCGAAAGGGAATCCCCAGGCGAGTAACCTGTTTGCGGTGATCCATTAGCTGCAGGAGCAGAAGAGCATACATCTGGAAGCAAAGCCAGGAAAGCGGCCTATGGAGCTGTGCGGCAGCGCTCAGTAGGCAATTTTTCAAAATATTGTTAAGCCTTTTCTGAGCATGGTATTTTTCATGGTATTACCAATTAGCAGGAAAATAAGCCATTGAATATAAAAGATAAAAATGTCTTGTTTACAATAGAGTGGGTTTTCTTTACGATTTAGCTTTTGTATTTCGTTGAAATTTTCACCGTGCAGGATTACCGCATTTGCAGCTGAATTGGCAATGAAAGCAATATTGTTCTTAAAGAAAAGTATTGAATTAATAGGGTTAAATGCTTTATCGAAGCGAATTGTTTTGATTTTTGTTTGGTTGCTTACATTCCAAAAGTGGATCTTGTTTTCGGAGTAGCAACCAGTGGCTATTAAATCTTTGGTCAAGTCCATTGCCAGGGACGTGACTGCAAATTCTTCTCTAATGCTGTTCATATTAAACTACTGCTTTGAAATTGCGTTAATTATGCCTTATTTATGGATATTTCCATAATTCCAGTGTGTTTGTAAGTATATTAAATGAGTTAAATTATTTACAATAACACTTTACAATTACATACAAATTTTCGGATACGAAAAATGAAAAATCAAGTATAATATCGGTATAACCAAGAGGATGTTTGTCTATGAATAGTGCAGTTAAGTTAGAAGAAGCTTTCCGAAGTGCTAAAGGTATCGTAGATCACGAATTTTCCCAGGAAGTTATTGATGCTTGCCAGGCTGCGGATCAGGCAAGACAGCAACGTATTTTGAATGGCGAAACAACCTTTGAACAGGAAGATGCTGCATTAATGGCGGAATGGAAAAGACTTAATGCTTCCAAGTAGAAAGAATGATTAAAAAAGTCAGCGATTATGCTGATTTTTTTATTAGGAGAGGAAAGTGAGCGAGTATTCAGATCAAGAACGACAAGAATTTTACGCAAAAGTAAAAGAAATATTAAATGAACCTGTTACATCGAGAGAACAGGCTGATAGCAATACTCAACTAGAATATCTAATTACCAAAAACCGTACTGAGGCCCTTGAAATTAACCCAATCAAGGGAAATTACGATTTTAATCATTTGTCGCAAATACATCATAAGTTATTTGATGGGATTCAAGATTTTGCTGGGAAACAAAGACACTTTGATATTTATAAAGCAATACCCTCACCAGAGGGGAAAAAGGAAGTCGGGTACTTCTTAAAGGCTAAAGATATTCATTTTTCTTTTGAAGACTTCACAAAAGAAATTAAAGATAGCAATTCATTAAAAGGGCTGAATAAAGAACAATTCATTGATAAATTTACAAACTTATACGCCAACATAAATGAGATTCACCCTTTTGAGGAGGGGAATGGTCGGGCAACTAAGTTGATGATGAAGCAGTTGGCGAATGAAGCTGGGTATCAGGTCAATTTTGACCAGGTGGAAAAGCGTGAGTGGAACTATGCGTGTAAACGAGCTTTGAGTGATCAAACACTTTTTCATGGCTCGGATCAGATTAGAATGCTAAAGGATATTCAGTTGCTAAAGGATGTAATGACTAAAATTGTGCATTCCTTACAAATAAAACAAGATAATGTTATTGATGAGAAAAAAACATTAAAAAAAACAGCACTTGATTTAGCGCCTAACGCCCAGGTACACAAAGCAAGTCCTGGAAGATATGAGGGGCGTATAGTTGCTGAAACAGAAAATCTTGTTGCCCAAAGGTTAGGGGATTACAGTAAACACTTTGTAGTCCATGAAAAGAAAAGTTTTGATCAAACACCTAAAGTTAATGAAGTGGTTTCAATTACGCATAAGGCTGATACTAATACTGCAAAGGTAGAAAATATGCAAAATAAAGAGTTATCTAAATCTAAAGAAATTAAACGTTAATTTTGGTGTATGAGTGTACTTTATTGCTCTTGCACACTTGGGTTTAATTGTTTTTGTACTCGATATACGGTTGCTTCTCCTACGCCTACAGCTAATGCAATTTCTTCTTTGGTCATAGCTCCTTGAGCCAGTAGCACTTTAATCCGTTCATGTTTTTTGAGATTAGGTTTTTTCCCTGTTGGTTTATGGCCAGCTCGTTCTAAGCCTTGCTTAATTCGCTCTTTCCTTTTTTCATTGTCTAGTCGGGCCATTGTTGCTAGTAAGTCGATAAGCATTGAATTAATGACATTTAATATTTCGCTTGTCATTTTATCGCTGGTCTCATTATTGATATGTGTGGTTGGTAGATCATGAATAATTAACTTGAGACCTTTTGATTTAATCTTTTCCTTGAGTATGGAAAAATCGTCCTGGCTTAATCTTGAAAGCCGATCTACAGATTCAACAAGCAGAATATCCCCCTGATTAGATTCTTCTAGTAATTTATTCAGGATGGGCCGATTTAATTTTGTTCCAGTATAATTCTCGATGTAGGTTGAAAATTCGCCAGTGGTAAAGTCTTTTAGCATTTGTAAAGCACGTTCTGCATCTTGATCTTTTGTACTAGCTCTAACATAAATTCTAGTTACCATTTAACAGTGTTCCTCTATGTGTATATTTATTGCGTAAAAAAATACGCAAAACTTGACTTTTGGCTTTGTGTGGAGAATACTGAGGATTCTCACGTCTCTGTATCTTTCCGTATAGAATCAACGGATCTGAAAAGATCCGTTTTTATTTGCGTCAAACTCTATCATTAAGCATTAATAACATAAGTTCTATGATAAATGAATCATTTAGCTATTATAAATACTTAAATGATAGAGAAATCTATCATTAAATAGGATTTTCATTTAGGTATAGTTTATTGATAGAGTTTTTAAAAGTATAATTATATAGCACGATATAACTAAAATTAAATTATGCGACATGCCCTGTCGCATTGTTCAATAAAGAGGGTTTTTTAGTCTTATCAATATCGTAAAATTAATAACTCCAAAAGGATAATTTATATGACTGGCCCTAAACTATTTCAACCAACACAGCAAGACCTAGACGCAATGAAAGGCAAATTGTTCCAGCGATTGAACCAGGAAGAATCGTTTAAACAAGATGCCCAAGCAAAGGGTGTACCGATCCTAAAACGATTAGTTGAAGTGGCAAAATCTGATACAGGGCAAAGCCTTGTAGTTCGTAAATTTCTGCTTGGCTGCTATGACGGTCAAAGATTTCCATTTGACTTAACAGATTTTCGTCAACTTGACTTGAACCTGTTTCAAGACTGCATGGCTATCCTAGCTATGGATCGCTCTCCAACAAGAGAAGTGCATGAGTATTTAGATGGGCCTGAATATAAGGGGTTGGTGAATGGTGGCGCATTGTTTGAACAATGGGCTAAGACAGTTAAAAATTTTAGCTCTACTGATTGACAGGTAATAGGAGAATTTTAATGGCACTGGTTATAGATAATGGTCATTTACTTTATGACGAAAATGATGATCGCTGTAAAGTTTTTGTAAAACAATCTCAAGGAATGCTTTTCGGTTTTGGGGTTTTTATTGATAAAGGCTGTCCTAGTGAGATAAAAAAATATTGGGGTAAATGGGATTGGAATAACCAAGAAAAATCTTTGTTAGGCATCATGGAAAGTGGTGGAAAATGGGATGGTTGGGAAGTTAATAATGTTAATTAATTTGGAGTTAAAAAATGAGAATGGCAAATAAAAATATAGTTGAATGGTCTGATTTAGAAAAAATAATTTAACTAAATAGCCATTCAATAGAATAATAAACCATTAAAAGAATAGCTGGGGAAAGCAGAATTAAAAATCTATACTTTTTATAACCCACATTTTTAAGAAAACTTACATATTTCAGATAAACACAAAATAATCCAAAATAATAAAGAATTACAAAGGCCCACTTAATAACAAAATTTAAATTATCAAAAGGGGTGAGGGTATTTACAATTAAAAAGTCATTTATAGTTTTTCCAAATGCTAAAGGCTCATAAACCATATAGTGATAAATGAAAAGTACATATTTAGCTGGGGCTTCGTATAGCTGCCAGTTCTCAATAGCATTCCAAATTTGAGAAATGAGATAACAGACACCAAAAAAGAAAATTAGGCCGAATGTACCTGGTGTTTTTGAGTAATAAAGTTCAATACTAAATAATAAACAGTAATACTTAGTAAAAAAGTTTCATACCAATTTTCAAAAAAAAGAAAATATATTTATTATTTTCAGCATATTGGAATTTTGGTATGAAACTTTTTTTATTTCAATAGAATTATACTTAGATTAGTTTTTGCGTATAGTATGATACTTCAATAAATATCATTTAAATTTAATATCAATAAAATAAAACACTTATACACAACATAGTATGACACTTTATTGCTTTCATATAGAAACGGCGATAAAACAAGATGAAGCCACATGCCAGTGGTTACGTAATCAATTGGCAACGATTCAAACTGAATTGGATGCTTTTATCACATACGTTAATGAACACCTTGTTTACCATGAAAGTGATGGTCCAGATTTAATGTCGAAGATCCAGAAGCTCAAACATTTGATAAAGGTTAAACCATGATTACTGTTCAAATAGAGATGTGTGGCTTTGGGATTAAACGGCGTTGGGAGTTTGGAGATCCGCGCCGTGCGCCAATTACAGTTTTAGAAATGGGCTTCATTAAGGTTTGTAAAATGCGTGGTGATAGCAAACTGGTTGAGTTCATGAGGGGTTATGCAGACGACAAAGAATTCAACTGGCATCCCAAAGTTCGCCTTGCACGTAGAAAAGCAGAACGTAAAGCCTATTCGTACTATGACAACCACTACAAACAGCAGATTAGAGAACTTTTCGATCGCCAAAATATAGACCGCCAAAAACAATATGAATTGGAACGCCAAAACAAAGCGTTATTGGCTGTTATTGAACTTAAAAAAGAACAATCGTAGGTATATACCATGACGGGAATTGAATATTTTCAGAAGTATGGCTGGAGTCACGCCGTCCAGTCCGTTAGTCGAATTCCAAGTGAATACAACGAATATTCACCAGATCTCAAAACTGTTGTTGTAAACGGCAACTTTCGTTATGCGATGGCTGCGGAAATCAGCAAAAAGAAAACTGAAGTCTATGTCACTGAGCTCAAACAAATCATTGAGAGTGAAAAGTTACTAGAAGACTTCTTTAACTTGAATCTGGTTGGTATAGAAAAAGGCTTAAGTAATGCTAAGCGTGAAATGCAAGACATGGAAGAACAGGGGATTGTTGAATTCAACCATCGTTTTGATGACGACCTGACTTGCACCACGGAACGCATGAAACTTGCCATCGCTCAAATAGACCATCTTTATCAAAACAACATTACAAAAAGTGAGTAATTGCCATGTTAGAAATGTTCCAAAATCAAACCATGCGATATATCTCTATTGCCATTGGCGTGATTAGTATCTTTATATTCCTGTACCTACTTAAACTCGGTGAGGGGCTTGTCATTAGCCTTATGGTTGCTTTGTTCATATGTGGTTTGAGTTTATTGAAACTGAAAAACTACTATGAAAAAAATAACCCATACATCAATGCAGAACACCTTGCTTGGCTGTATGGTGAATTGCAAGAATATGATCAGGATCTATTCACAACTGTCAGCAATCTGACCAAGAGTACTGGACGTTTAGAATTGAGCCAGCTTAAATCAATCCGTAACCGCTATGCTTCCTCCATGAACGAAACTCAACTACAAGCATTGGCCAGTGAACATACTGAAGAAAGCAAATATCGCTTAGACCAGTACAACTACTCAATTTATGTGATGGATGAAGTCATTAATCAATATTAATGGCTGTAATCTAATGGTGAGTAATATGAGTCAGCAAAACCAAATTAAGCAAAACTATTGAAAGGTTTATAAAATGAACACAACTCTACCTATTCTTATTCATAGCGTTATTGGTGGTATTGGTGAACATCCAGATGCTAAAAAACGAAGCTTAGGATACGGCGCTATCATGCTGTATATACCGATTGAACATATGGTCGGTTCAGGTGTACTTAAGCTGATGATTGATGTGAATACACTGTCGATCTATGCGTCTGAAAATCCTAATTACCTAAAACAACCACATACCATCAATGAAGCTTCTCACTTGTGGAATGCATTGCGCTTTGACAGTGCTTCTAAAGCCAGTCGGAAGGTCATTCATGATAATGGGTATGTTGAGTGTTTGTTTTCCATTCCTATGAAGGTTCTTGAGCCATTTATGGATGCTGAATTGATTCAAAACGAATTAGGACTTCCATACATGGCCATCGATCAAAGTGACAAGTCGAAATGCATGCCGATTTGGTATGATGTTGTTAGTAAGTCTACCAATCAATTAATAGATGGCAACTACAACGATTATCCTGGTGTGCAGGCATCTTAAATTTTTAAGAAAAGTTTTTAGCTTTGATGGTTTATTAATATATTTATATCGACCACATTGGCGATGATGAAGAGAACAGACTCAATATGGCCCGTTTAATGGGCCACATTTATTTTTATAGATTAGGGATGCCAACGGCGTGAAAACAAACATCATTTTGTGGACCTTAACCGTCCTAACTTGTTTTGCGTGGATTGCCTTTACGTTTATTCAACCAGTTGGCTACACCATGACTTTTCTTGTTATTTTAATCTTGATGACAGTAGTGCTCAGCTGGTGCTTGGCAACACCTTATATTAAGACCAAAGACCGAACCAAGCGACTAGACGAAAACTTTATGCTACTTATGCTCTCTGTTGCTGTTGTTCCATTCCTAATGTTTCTACTGTCATATGGTTTTATATGGTGTTTCAAAACGCTAGAAAAGAAACAGTTCAACCATGACCATATTGCTGCGATGCTACCGGGTAGCAACTTCAATCAACTACAAAAGTTTGCCAAGGAAAACTACAACGCGCCACTTGTGTTAGGTGACTTTAACGAAAGTTGGGCTTTAACTTCCTTGGATATACCGCAAGCTTCTCCAGCTTCATTAAGATCTAGTACAGGATATTGCCTGGTGAATATGTCTAAAACCAGCATGAACACCATGTATAAAGCAGCAAAAACCGATGTAAGCTACAACGATTGGGAAATGCTGATATTAGCGCACGAGTTATCTCACTGTTTAGATCGTGCGACCGATGTGCCTGGTGAACTTGGCCAGCCACTTAAAGCATTAAATTCAATTGCGCCGTCTGATCGGTCCAAAGTAAAGATGGATGATGTATCTACCTTTGTAACGGCTGAAAGTAGCGGTAAAACTCAACTATGGCGAGAATCTTATGCGGATCTGTTTGCGGTAGGTTTTATGTCACTTGATCCAAAATACGATACTGCAGCGTTAAGAGAAAGCCTGATTAAATTACGTGAAAAACGTAAAGCACTAGATCCAACCCATAATTCGGTGTGTTGGTTGCAGTATTCTAAGAGTCAGCCTTTCCCACAAAAAGGTTCGGATGTTTATTCTTGGGCAAATAACATCAGAATTAAAGCGCCGTGCGAGTTGAAATAACTTGTCTTCAGACAAATTAAAAGCCCGAATTTCGGGCTTTTTTTTCACCAGCTAATTAACAATAAAAGCCAGGGCTTATAGTTGGTGCAGACATATCATCATAGATGCAATCTATACTGACTGCAGGTTTATCAATGTGGCTAAATAAGCTTGGATTGACCAATTGATTTGTTAGCTTAGATCTTTCCATACTAAAGCCAACCAGTTCAACTTCACAATCACACACGTAATGGAATTTTGCCTTACCGTGCAACACAAAAACATTAGGTGACTTCTCATACATCTTGAAGTACTCGGCTTGAGTTTGTGACAATGGAACCTCCAGCAACACAAAGCCATTTGGTACGACAAAAACTGCAGATCCATCTTTTACTGAGTAAACGATGGCTTGAACATCAGAAGCACGTTCAAAATCCACATTTTTTTTAATCATTTAGTTTACCTTTTTATATTGTAGCGAATGAACGTTGTAAAACAGATTGTAGATCTGCTTCATTTGTAATATTCGCCTCGAGCGCAGCGTTTCGTACATCAGCTAGGTTTAACCAATGGCGGTGCTCAGCTTTAGTTTTTTCAATTTTGTGTGGTGTTCTTGGGTATTCCCAACTCCAGTAATGCTTTTTATAAATCTCCTTATCTTTCACAAGATACGCCTGTATAGATTGACTATCCTCAGTAGTTGTATAGCCAACGCCAAAGTAAATATCTAATCCCTGCTTTAGTGCAGTTTGATAATCGGCTTCAAATTGAATAACAAGGGATTCAATACTAGCTTCATGAGAAAAGATACTAGATAGTTTTAACATCACACGGCTCCAAGTTTAAGGCAATATGCCTCGAGATAAAACCATTATAACGATCAAAACCAACTAAATTAGTTTATTTAAAAAAAACTTGATTAAAGTTAAACCCTTGAAGATTAATACATACGGCGAAAAACTTAGGTTTTTATTCAATATTAATCAGACTTACTCAACTTTAGTCTAGATGAACCGGTATTTTAAAAATAAGGCTGCTTAGCGTTCCCATTTGTGAACAGGATTCTCATTCTTTGCGAATAAAATATATTTCATTTTTGACTGACATTGGAACAATTAGCCATAGACGAGTAGGGTATTGGTAAAGCCATATACCACATTTAAGAAATAACGCCGTAGTGGTGTTAATTCATTGTTAATTGAATATGGTTTGAATTAAGGCTTGATGGAAATGCATTAGTAGAATTATGGGTGCTGAATTAGCAAAATTAAGTTTTAGATTATTTTAATCAATTAAAAAAACATCGTTTGCGTTTATAAAACTAGCAGTTGATCAATTAGCTGATCAACGCAAGGGTATTAACCTTTTTTATGGTTTAAATACTTTTGAGTACGTTCTAATAATTTCGGGATGATTTTTTCTGCTTCTTCTTGGGTGAGATGCAAACCATAAAATTTATTAGTTGTTCCGTAGCTTTCATCAAGTACTGAATAGGGAATATATAAGGTGTACATGTCTTGTTCTACTGAGTACAACGTAATGAAGTCAGTCGTATATGAAACCTTGCCATTTTCGCTCTCTACCTTGATTTGTTGGTGTTTAACGAGCTTCAGTGGTGAAATGCAGTCACCGCCATAGATCGCAACTGTGCCACGCTCTTTGTAAAGCTTAATGAGTTTTTTGGCGCACTTTAACGGCTTGCCGTGTTTGTCCAATTTTGGTTGGTTGCGAACAAAGATGTTATAGCGAAGATTCGAGTCACCAAGCATCCCTCTTGTTGTTTCACTGATGGTCAATTGGCGTTTAGACTTCTTATAAAACTCTAATAAGCGTTGCTGTAAATTGAACCGTGAAACACCACTTTCGATGTCAAAATTTAGACCTTGAAAAGCGTTTTTATTACTGTTGTTTCCAAAGTAACAAACTGCATCGTTAAACATTTGCGTTAAGTTTGCAAAAATTAAGAGAAAGTCGTTTTGTGGATACGGACGTTTTTGATACATGCACCCAAACTCACTGTTTGCCAACTTATAAAAATAGGTGCGAACGCCCGTATAACTGCAAAGTGAATCATAAATGCGTGTGCCTTTAATTTGAATCTGAGTGACATAGCTAGATGAAAATTCAGGGGTAGCCCAAAGCATAGGGCTGAACAGGATGTCTTTCACTAATCCTTTGTCGTATGCACGGTCGCCAACGCGACTGTCTTGGTTAATGCGGTCGTTTTGGGTGTAAACATGGATGTTCTTCAGCTCCAACGTTTCACGTTTGAACACGGTCTTTTCAGCGGTAGCAGTAGCGGTCGTCATGGTGAAGTTCCTTATCGACTTAAATACGTGTGTGCAAAAATTGATTGCATGGTTTTAAAAATTGGGTCTGTTTCAAAGTAGTTAGAAATTTGCTCTTGGAATGGGCTTTGATGGTTGCGAACCAACGTGCGAATTGCAGAACTGTTTAAGGTGTCTGAGTTGGTAAAACCATTTTTTAGTACTTTGATCTCAAAATATGGGCTAGTGGATGCAATCACACTGACAATAATGTTGCCGTCTTGGTCTGTCTTAACTGACAAATCAGCAATTGGGCTTAGTTCATGGCGTAAAAAATACATATTGTCGGGGTTATAGATTGCTTTAAATCTGATTCCGTCTTGGCATATAGCGCAAAACAGTTCATTAACCGACTCAGCAGTAAAGATCGCCCCAAACGTCACAACAACAGGCCCGACATTTTTTTGCTGTTTTTCATCATGTTTGATGGTTAGCTCGCAATGCGCTGTAATTAGGTTTTGCATTGTTTATATCCTCAAATGTGATTCAGTGGCATACGCACGTTATCCGTGCGTATGGGTGAATTGAATTAAGAAAGTTCGCGTGACCAACAATCTTCTATACGGTCGTATGCGTAGCCGTTTTGAGCCATTAACGTGCAAATGTCTTCAAGGTTTTTGCCAAAGATATTTACTGAGGTAACTTGGTCGAGTACTGATGTATGACCAAAGTTTTCTTTTAATGTTGCAACGTAGATTTCAACGTCCATGAAGAAGAAATTTGTTTTATCTGCCAATGTCGGCTTGTGCTGTTGAAATTGAAGTTGAGCATAGTCACTATCAGCTTGAAGATCAGCAAGGGTTAAATCACAGTTGTTGTCGATGTAATCTGATATTTCATCAAACAATTTTTCCATGTGAGCACCGCTAAAAGTTTTAGGGAAACCGATATATAAAGTGCCTTGTAACTGTACTGATTGAGCGTTTAAATTTGACATGCTGTTCACTCCAAGTTTTAAGCTTTCTGCTTTTGATAGTTCTATTTTATGAGCAAAAACAACCTGGCTAACTTTCCTCGAAAAATAAGATTTCCAATATTTTTTTAATCAATTAAAAAATATCGTATGCGTCTTAATAAGCTTTTCTATTAGATGAATCATCGTAATTCATTAATAATACTTAAAGGGTTAATTAGTTCGTTTAATTATGCTTAATTACTTTCATGTTTACTTAGAATAAGAAGAACATTAAGCCGTCTTCTAGAATTGGTGGTATATACCAATTTTTACTCATTGTTTGCCCCTGCCATACAAAAAAAATTATTCACCTGTACCTTATCCAGCTTCAGGGGATACAGCATTTTATTTTGGTGTTGTATGGCGCTATATAAAAATGATTTGTACAACTGCTTAAAAGTGGTATTCCTGACATTAAAATTTTTATAGATTGAGTGATTAATCCTGTCGAATTGTATTTTTGTGAAAAAAATTCACAACCTAAAAACATAGTTAAAATAGCCTTGTTGTTATTAGATCCTAGTATCCTAAATATGAATCACCATGAATATAAAATCGAACATATCAAGCAACGTGCGTTATGTGCCAACCTTTATATCGTTGATGAAAACGCATCATTTTTAAGTTTTAAAACATATGAAGATAAACCAGCTCAAGACCGTCTTGTACTTGAAAACATCACCATTGCTGAAGCGATGAAATTAGCTGAAAACAATGGATTCTTTAAAGCTAAGTACCAGGTGCTTAAAGTGATTCAATATTTTGATGTTGAATTGGTACTCACGGCGTCTGATGTTGAGCACTGTGCTGAATTACACCAGTTTAGCGGTGGCTATAACGTGACGGTGCTTGCTGATACACCTGAACAAGATCTTATTGAAATGTGGCTTACAGCAACAAACCAAAAGGGGGCGTAGTCCTATGCGTTTTATTAAACCAATCACAATCGCTCTGATCACTAGTTTTGGGGCTGGTTGCTCTCAAGTTGATGTACTTCGTTCAGGTACCATTTTCAGCAAAAGAAATGCCGATGGTGTTGCCTGTATATACCAACGTTTGCCAGATGACCGTAATAGTGCTGGCATGTATACGAAAGCTTTTGAACAAAAGTGGGGTTGGGAATGCCCATTAACGTTTAAAGAAAGCACTGATAAACAACAAGCACTAGTTAGACAAGAAACACTCCGGCTCACTTTACCTATGGACAATGCAGATCTGAAATTAATGATTGAAGATCCTGAGTTTCAAAAACTCAAAAAACTTGAACCGTTAAAGACCTTTATTGTCAAAGCAAAAGAGGATGGCATAATCACCAATGCTGAATACATAGCTATTCAACGCATGATTGTAGATTTAAGACCTAAAGAACTTTCACCTGAAGACAAAGCAGCTGCGGAACGGAGCAAGCTCTTGAGCCAGTTATAAACGCCGTGGGTTTTGCTTGATGGTCAGTGTATGTTCACCAGTGGCACGATCGCAAAACTAGTACCGTATATCGCTAAAAAAAACCCTCAATAACAATTGAGGGTTTTTTAATGTGCTTTACAAAATAGGTTCATCATACGCACGGCGTTTGTGTTTTACATTTGGATCTATGCCAATTTGATTTGGATATAACAGGTTTAATACCTGGTTAATGCGATCAACTACGCATTGATTAAACAAGATATGACAGTTACCGTTTTCGTAGATCTTAATGCGTAATAAATTATCATCAATGCTATGCCAGATACCACGGTGTAACCTGAGTTTATCTAATCTGGTGTGGTCTAAAGGCTTGCCAAATAACTGCCTTGCTATAAAGCGTACTTCTTCCACTAAATTATCTCGTCTGCAATAAGAATGGTAGCTATTGTGATGAATGATCACGCACGGGTTAATACCAGCACCAAGATTGGTTTTGTATTTGCTTGATAATTGACTAAACAATGAATCAACTTTACGTGCATATGCCATGTGGCGTGTAGACCAGATAGATTCTAAAAATACATTCACGTTATCCATCGTGAAATCTTCAATTGCATGACGAGCAATTTTATCTTGCAACGCATCATATTCTTTTTCAGATATGAAGTTTCTAAGATTGATGATCTCAGTTAACTTCCTCCAGAAGCATGATGATATTTGTTTTAAAGCAGATTCTTCAGTGTTGAATGATGATGAATATGATTTTCGGGTGATTGCACTCACAATCTGATAAGCATCAAGTTCAATATCTTTGATGGATTCATAAATGACCTTTATTGACGATTTTGCTTTTTCGCATTGCAAAATTAGCTTTTTGACTTCAACAAAGTCTAATTCAGATGCTTGCACTTCTCTTTTTATATTTACCAACATATTCATAATTACCCACTTAATTAGCTTAATTGTCTATATAGATATTTTAATAAAAACCACGGTTATAAATTTTTTTTAAAAAATTTATAAGCTAACTTTTCCACTATAATAGGACTTACGCATTGACGGATTCAAAAAAGTATTAAAATACTTTATAAAGTATCTGTGATCAGACGAATTAAACATGCTTCTACAGCAACTTGTACATTACCCATTTATATGGGCTTTCTCATGACAGAACCGAACTCTATTAGCTGCACACAACTTGCCGAGACTTATAATATCTCGCATGATAGTGTAAATCGCTTTCTAGAGCGTGAAGACTACACACCGCACGACCTATATCAAGAATCAATTCAACATATTGATAATAATAAACTTATAGTCAGTATTGATGATACTGTTTTAGATAAACCATATAGTCAACATATGGACTTGGTTAGCTATTTTTGGTCAGGCAAACACCACCGATCCGTCAAGGGTATTAATCTCATTACCTTGTATGCGACAGATCAAAATGGTCAAAATATTCCAATTAATTTCCGAATTTATGACAAATCTGAAAGTAAAACCAAGAATGATTACTTTATGGATATGTTAAGTGAAGTACTCAGTTGGGGTGCAAAGATTCAATTTATTACAGGTGATAGTTGGTATTCATCGACTGGAAATCTAAAAACCATAAGAAAATATGGTATTCGATTTATGTTTGGTATCGACTGTAACCGTAAGGTTTCCCCAGAAAAAGGACAATGGTTTCAACTGCGTTTATTGCCAGATTTCCATCAGGGTCAAGTGGTCTGGCTCAAAGATTTTGGCTTTGTACAATTATTTAAGACTCAGTTAAAAGAACAGCAGAGGTTTTATATTGTGCATCAAGATGAAGATGATTTATTGTCCTTTGAGGGTTTTCATGAATTACATTCAAGTCATTGGAAAATAGAGCAATATCACCGGGTGATTAAACAGGTTTGTCATATTGAAAAGTTTCAAGTAAGACGATCTAAACTGATTTTGAATCATATTTTTTCAGCCTTGATGGCCTACGTTGAGATACAAAAGAACCAGTTTGAGCGGATCTTTGAAAATGTATATCGTTGGCAGAAGAAATTATTTAGACCAGTTATCAAAAACTTCATTGATGACTTTATTCTCGATAAAAATCATCTGCTACCACAGAGAATCTATAAATAATAGTGCGTAAGTCCTATTTTATTAATTACATCTTTAGCACTCATGCTCAGTGCTTGTAACGATGATAACGACTCAGATAATTCATCGCCAACAACACCGCCTACCAGTAATTGCAAAATGCACTGTGCACCATAATAAGAACTCAGGATAGAACTAATGAATCGTCGCGAATTTCTTTTAAATTCTACAAAAACAATGTTTGGGACAGCTGCTCTAGCGAGTTTCCCGCTGAGTATTCAAAAAGCGTTAGCAATTGACGCCAAAGTTGAAAGTGGAACAATTCAAGATGTTAAACACATTGTGATTTTGACTCAGGAAAACCGTTCATTTGATAATTATTTTGGAACACTAAAAGGTGTACGTGGTTTCGGCGACCGTTTTACCATTCCTATGACAGAAGGCCGAAAGGTTTGGGAACAATATGACGCCAACAAAAAGAAAGTATTGCCATACCACTTAGATAGTCATTTAGGAAATGCTCAGCGTGTTACTGGTACAAATCATTCATGGTCAGATGGTCAAGGTGCTTGGGATAATGGGCGTATGAGTGATTGGGTAACGCATAAACAACCGCAGTCGATGGGCTACTACAAAAAACAAGAAGTTGAATATCAATTTGCCTTAGCGAATGCTTTTACGATTTGTGATGCCTACCACTGTGCCATGCACGCGGGAACTAACCCGAACCGTAAATTTATCTGGACGGGAACCAATGGACCTACAGGTGCAGGTGTTGCGAGTGTGGTCAATGAATTTGATGGGATTGGACCATCAACAGAAGGTTATGAATGGACGACGTATCCTGAGCGTTTACAGCAGGCTGGCGTGACATGGAAAGTTTATCAAAACATGCCGGATAACTTTACTGATAACCCTTTAGCTGGTTTCAAGCAATATCGCCGTGCAAATGAGCAATCTGGTCAACCTGTCAGTAACGACACACTAACGTGTCCAGCATATGATGAAAAGATTGATGTGACTCAACCACTTTACAAAGGTATTGCCAATACCATGCCAGACGGTGGTTTTCTAGGAACTTTTAAAGCTGATATTGCGCAGGGTAAATTACCGCAAGTGAGTTGGTTAGTTGCTCCTGCAACTTACAGTGAACATCCGGGGCCATCTAGTCCTGTACAAGGCGCTTGGTATATTCAGGAAGTATTAAATGTATTAACTGAAAACCCTCAAGTGTGGAGTCAAACCGTTTTATTGGTGAACTTCGATGAAAATGACGGTTTCTTTGACCATGTTCCTTCACCAAGCGCACCTTCTAAAGATATAAACGGTGTTGTATATGGAAAAACTACTTTAACGGACCAACAAGTATCTTTTGAATACTTTAACCATCCAGCAGTAGCGACTTCAAAATCTCAACCCGAAACAGACGGACGGGTGTATGGCCCAGGTGTACGCGTTCCAATGTATGTGATTTCGCCGTGGAGCCGTGGAGGATGGGTAAATTCTCAAGTCTTTGATCATACTTCTATTTTACAATTCTTAGAAAAACGTTTTGATGTGCAAGAACCTAACATTAGCCCATACCGCCGTGCTGTATGTGGTGATTTAACAACGGCATTTAATTTTAAAACACCGAATCTTTTGCCTGTTGCTGAACTAGATGGGAAGAAAACAAAAGCCGAAGCCGATGCGATTCGTGTCGCTCAAGAACTATTGCCGCAAGTTTCTGTTCCGAGCCAGCAACAATTTCCTCAGCAGGAAATAGGAATTCGACCTTCGCGTGCTTTACCTTATATTTTGCACACTAGTGCCAAAGTCGATGCCACTCAAAAAACGGTTAAGCTGATGTTCTCCAATACGGGTAAACAGGCAGCCGTTTTCCATGTCTATAATCGATTAGATCTTACGGCAATTCCACGCCGCTATATGGTTGAGGCGGGCAAACAGCTTGATGACGTGTGGAATACTATCAATGGACAGTATGATTTATGGGTCCTTGGACCAAATGGTTTTCACCGTGCGTTTAAAGGTAATTTAAGTCAAGCTAATCAGACTCAAGCATTACCGGAAATTAGAGTATGTGTAGAAGAATGTGATGCGAATTTATATTTAAAAGTGCGTCATGATGGTAATAAGACAGTCAAGCTCAACGTCAAAGCTAATGCTTATCTACCAAACAAGACATGGGTGATAGAAACCAATAGTGTTGAAAAAGAACTGGTTTGGGATATGTCTGAATTTGGTGGTTGGTATGATTTTACGGTGACATTAGCGGACGATGCGACGTTTAGTCGCCGTTTTGCAGGACGTATAGAAACTCAAGAAGATTCAATTTCTGATCCATATATGGGATATTTAGAGTCTTAAGTTGCTGTAATGCATGAATATTAAGCTGAAGTCTTAGTTAATAGTTATTTTAAATTAGTTAGCACGACGGAGTCTTATCGTTTATTCATCCAGTGGAAGTAGCTAATTCGTTACTTTGGTTTCGCCCAAAGTAAAGTACGTAATAAAGATTAATTAATCTTTATTACGTATCGAAAGACAACAGTTGGCTTAATAACATTCGTGCGCTTCGACAAAGCTATAATCGCTTTGTCTTGCTCAGGTTGTAGATGACATCTCGCACAATCTAATGTTGGGAAATATAAATGAAGACAGGTAATAACTTTTCGTATAGATGAATAATAAAAATAAAGACTTACCTTTTGTAACAGAATCTCCTAAGCCTGGTCATATTTATCTTTTACCTTGAAACCCTAATTTTTTAAAGTGATGGGGAAAATTTATGCTACAAGGTTTTATTGTATTATTAGCAGTAGTTACTTTTGTTTTAATGGCTGCCGATCCACGGGATAGTGGGGCACAAGCGACTCAGTCAGCATGGCAAAAAACACAAGCGGCAGACATGACCAAGTCGCAAAAAAATACCAATAATGATGCTGATTTTATTTAGGCATTAAAACGCATTGATAAATCAACGGCTTTGACATCTTTAGTCAACACGCCCATAGAAATATAGTCGACACCAGTAGTCGCTACTTCGCGTAAGTTTTCAATAGTGATATTGCCCGAAGCTTCGAGTTTACAGCGTCCCGCCACGTGTTTTACAGCATCAATCATTTGTTGTTGGCTAAAATTGTCGAGCATGACAATGTCTGCACCTGCTTCAAGCGCTTGGTTTAGCTCATCCCAAGTTTCAACTTCGACTTCAACAGGTTTACCCGGCGCAATTTGATGTGCTTTTGCTATCGCTTGGGCAATACCGCCCGCTGCCATAATATGATTTTCTTTAATTAAGAATGCATCAAATAAACCGAGGCGGTGATTTTGTCCGCCACCGACGGTTACGGCATATTTTTGTGCAATACGTAAGCCCGGTAAAGTTTTACGTGTATCGAGAAGCTTTGTGTTTAAACCTTCAAGATGCTGAACATATTCAGCAGTTTTTGTTGCAACAGCCGATAATGTTTGAATAAAGTTTAAAGCAGGGCGCTCTACAGTCAGTAAGCTACGTGCAGAACCAGCAAGCTTTAAAAAGGCTTCATTTGCAGCAACACGGTCACCTTCTTGTTTTAACCAAGTCACCTGTACAGTGTTGTCATACGCTGAGATGAGCGCATTCACCCACGGCTGTCCAGCTAAAACCATATCTTCACGGCTGATGATAGTTGCGGTAGCTTGTTCATCTTCAGGTGTGAGCATGGCGGTAATGTCACCGTCCCCAATATCTTCTTGTAATGCTTGTTGAATATTGATTTGAATTGACTGTTCAAGCAAAGACTGAGGTATGCTCATACGGTTTCCATTTTGTCGATGACCCTAAAACTTGCGATATATTAGCACCGTCGACTTTAAAAATAAGCTGTTTTATCAGATTAATCGCGATAAACAATCATGCTGACTACTCTGAAAAGCAATTAACTGTTTTAAACTAAAACAATTGGCAAGCAATTTATTGGCATCTCAATGAAGCAAATCACACCGTATGAAGTTATAGATGGACAATTAAAAGGGGCGAGACAAGTACCTTCTCCAAATTTTAACCAGCGTCCCGCTGGTACCGAAATACAAATGATTGTGGTTCATAATATTAGCTTGCCGCCTTCTCAGTTTGGGGGAGGCTATATTGAACAGTTTTTCCAAAATAAATTAGATTGGTCCGTTCATCCCTATTTTCAGACTATTGAAGGTATGCAAGTCTCTACACACCTGTTAATTTTACGAACAGGTGAAGTCCTACAGTTTGTTAACTTTAATGATCGTGCATGGCATGCAGGGCGTTCAAGCTACTTAGCCAAAGTTGAATGTAATGATTATTCAATTGGTATTGAGCTTGAAGGAAGTGATGATTTACCTTTTGAAGACGTACAATATGAAGTGCTAACTGACGTTGTTAATGCTATTCGTCAGGCCTATCCTGAAATTAAAAACCATATTGCAGGGCATTCAGACATTGCACCGGGCCGAAAAACCGATCCAGGACCTTATTTTAAATGGCAGCACTTTAGGCAGTTGTTAGCACAGAAAAAAACTTGAGTTCATTCATCATTTCACAACGAAAAGATTTTCTAGTTTCATTACAATAGCGACTTTCGAATATAGCTGTAGGTGAGTACGATGGCATTATGGCGATCGACTTTTATTGTCAGTGCGATGACGATGTTGTCACGGGTATTGGGCTTAGTACGAGATGTCGTATTGCTCAACGTGTTTGGTGCGGGTAAAGATTTCGATACCTTCGTTGTGGCTTTTCGTATTCCCAACTTCTTTCGACGGTTGTTTGCCGAAGGGGCTTTTTCACAGGCTTTTATTCCGGTATTGACCGAATATAAAACAGGTCGTGCGCATGCAGAAGTACAGATCTTAATTAGTCGAGTATTTGGCTGTTTGCTGACAGTCATGACTTTACTGACTTTCGTGGCTATGGTCTTAGCTCCAGCAATTATCTATATGTATGCGCCGGGTTTCCATAATGACCCTGAAAAGTTTGATTTAGCGGTCAGTATGTTCCGTCTGACCATTCCCTATTTAATGTTTATGTCGCTTACGGCTTTTGCCAGCAGCATCTTAAACAGTTATGGCTCGTTTGCCTCGCCAGCTTTTTCACCTGTTTTACTGAACGTAGCAATGATTGCAGGGGCTTGGTGGCTTACACCGTATATGGCTGAGCCAATCAAAGCTTTAGGTTGGTCGGTTGTTGCGGCTGGTATTTTACAGTTAGCGATACAAATTCCTGAGTTATGGCGTAAAAACTTACTGATCCCACCGAAAGTTGATTTTAAACATGAAGGTGTAGAACGTATTTTAAAATTAATGCTTCCAGCATTATTTGGTGTATCTGTGACTCAGATTAACCTATTGCTAAATACGATTTGGGCATCTTTCATGCAAGATGGTTCAGTATCTTGGCTCTACAGTGCCGAACGTATGACTGAGTTACCTTTAGGATTAATCGGTGTTGCGATTGGTACAGTGATTTTACCCTCACTGTCAGCACGTCATGCTGAACAAGACCAAGCGAAGTTTCGCAGTATGATCGATTGGGCAGCAAAAGTGATTGTGTTGGTTGGTTTGCCAGCAAGTATTGCTTTATTTATGCTTTCTACACCGATTATTCAGGCATTGTTCCAGCGTGGTGAGTTTGATTTACGCGATACACAAATGACAGCACTTGCATTGCAATGTATGAGTGCAGGCGTAATTTCCTTTATGTTAATTAAAGTATTTGCACCAGGTTTCTATGCGCAGCAAGATACAAAAACACCGGTCCGTGTGGGTTTAATGTCGGTTGCTGCCAATGCGATTTTAAACGTTGTATTCATTGGTTTCTTTAAATTAATCAATTGGCATGCAGAGCATATGGCGCTTGCATTAGCCTCTTCTGGTTCAGCTTTAGTAAATGCAGGTTTGCTCTATTTCTACCTACATAAGCGTAATATTTTCCGATTTGGTGCACATTGGAAAAAACTGGCACTTCAATATGGCTTGGCCAACCTTGCGATGATTGCAGCGCTTTGGTTCGGGTTAAATTGGTATAACGGAGAACTCTCTCAATGGGTTCGTGTTGCAGAGGTGGTAGGTTTATGCGTTGTAGGTGTGATCGCTTACTTAATTGGCTTATTACTGACAGGCTTTAGACCGAGAGATTTAAAACACTAAAATAAAAAAGCGATCAATTTAGATCGCTTTTTTTATCTTCGAAAATTATTTTGGCAAAACTTGTAGCAACTCAATATCAAAAATTAAAGTACTATTTGGACCGATACTATCCCCAGCGCCAACTTCACCATAAGCAAGTTTTGCTGGAATGAAGAAACGGGTTTTACCGCCTTCTTTCATAGTTTGTAAGCCTTCGGTCCATCCAGCGATCACTTGATTTAACTGGAAATCAACAGGGTGATTACGTGCAATTGAGCTATCAAATACAGTTCCGTCGAGTAAACGTCCTTCATAGTTTACTTTTACACGAGAGGTGGCTTTAGGTGTTTTACCAGTGCCTTCTTTTAATACCTGATATTGCAGACCTGATTTAGTCGCAATCACACCAGATTTTTTAGCATTTTCTGCCAGAAAAGCTGCACCAGCCTGAGCGTTTTGTTGACCTTGTTTTTGAAATTCGACTAGCTGTTTAGCTTCTAATGTTTTTTTATAATCATTAATTGCTTTCGCCATTTCTTCATCAGTTAGGCGTGCTGTCTTATTTTGAGCACCTTCTTGTAAACCTTGGTAAAAAATATCAAGATTTAAATCTGTTAACGCATCAGTATTATTACGGCCCATTAAATAACCATAACTATAACTAAACTGATCTTTTGCCGGACTTTTATTTGTTATCGGTGCAGCAGCAAAAACAGATAAACTCATCGTTGACGCTGCAATAACCAAACTGATTTTTTTCATGTCATTTTCCAAAAAAACAGGAGAGTATAACGACTCTCCTGGATTGTTATTATTTCACTGAAATGAGTTCTACATCAAAAATCAGTGTACTGTTTGCTGGAATTCCAGGAAGCTCTTGTGGGCCATATGCAAGATTTGATGGTATAAAGAAAGTCGCTTTTCCACCTTCTTTCATGAGTTGAAGACCTTCAGTCCAACCCGGAATGACCTGATTAAGCGGGAATTCTACTGGTTGACCACGCTTATAAGAACTATCGAAAACCTGTCCATTAATTAAGCGGCCTTCATAATGTACTTTAACAATAGACTGAGCAGTTGGCTGTTTACCAGTACCTTCTTTAGTAATGATATATTGCAAACCTGATACAGTAGTTTTTACACCAGCTTTCGTTTTATTTTCTGCAAGGAACTGTGCATCTGCAGAGTCAGTAGCTGTACCTGCTTGCTCAGGTTTGTCTTGATGCTGCATTTTTTGTTGTAACTCTTTTTCATAAGCAGCAACGGCAGCTTTTAAATCTTCTTGAGTATAAGCGCTAGGCTGCTTATTACGCGCATCATGGATCCCTTGAACAAATGCTTTGGTATCCAGCTCAGGAGGGGTTTGTTGAGCAACTTCATACCCAAGAACATAACTGATTTTTTGAATTGGAGAAGCATTTTTGTCTGCTTTACGTCCGACTTCTGTGGTCGGATGTTGAGTTGCATAATATACAGGTACAAGTGCAGCACCGCCTAAAACTACAGCGACAGCAATGGGTAAGGCTTTACTCATAAAGGGTTCCAAAAATAATCATTTGAGTCTAAAAGGCTGCTTCGATCTTAGCATGCTTCGACTTAAGCATAGAATGTTTAACAAAAAAAACGAGTGGTTTTTTATATATTTTAGTTAGTTTTAATGTGGCAAAACTTAAAAAGCAAATAAAAAACCGGATCATTTGATCCGGTTTTTTATGAAGAGTTTTAATTAGTCTTCTTTTTGTGCCTTATAGGCATAAGCATAGTTATAGCCATAACCATAGCCAGCGCTAGCACGTTGAATATCATTGAGAATAAAGCCGTTGACTTTAACACCCGCCTGTTCAAAACGATTAACAGTTAGTTCAAGCTCTTTCATTTGTGACTTGGCGTAGCGTGCAACAATTAAGTTCACACCAGTATATTGCGAAATAATAATACCATCGGTTACTGCAAGCACTGGTGGAGTATCAATAATGATGTGGTCGTATTGGCTTTGTAGCTGCTCAAGTAATTCCTTAAATTGGTTTGAGCTTAAGATCTCTGAAGGGTTTGTTGGGCTCTTACCACGAGTGATCACATCAAGATTGGCTACCTGAGTTTTGTGCAATACTTTTTGTAAATCAGCTTGTCCACTTAAAAGTTCTGATAGACCTGGTTTCACATCAACATCGAAATATTTGTGCATATAACCACGGCGCATATCGGCATCGATCAATAGTACTCGTTTATTACCTTGCGCGAAAATAGTTGCCAAGTTAGTTGAAATAAACGATTTACCCACTTCAGGAGAAGGACCAGCAATCATAATGATATTATTTTTTGCATTTGCTAATGCAAAGTGAATAGCTGTACGGATACTGCGTAAGCTTTCAATGGCAATATCATCACTGTTTTTAACCGCAAGAATAGGAATGCTCTTCTTCTTCTTTAAAATCTTGATACGGCTTTCTTGAATTGGAGAACGAGGAACGGTTGCATAAACCGGTAAATCCATTTCATTTTCAATTTGACCAGAGTCTTTAATACCTGTACGTAACATATTACGTAATAAGGCTATTAGAGCTCCAATAAAGCCACCCACAAATACCGATAAAATAAGGACTAACAACTTTTTCGGTTTAATTGGTTCAACTGGCTCAACTGCAGTGTCAACAATACGTACATTACCAATTTCACCAGCTTTGGCAATACGAAGTTGTTGGTATGAGTTTAAAAGGGCTGTATAGAGTTGTGTCTTAACTTCAACTTCACGATAAAGCTGTAAATATTGGCGTTGAACATCCGGTAATTGTTTTAAAGTACTATTGAGCTCACCAATTTGCTTATTAATCGCAGCGAGCTGGCCATTAATTTCACGCATTGCTGGATGTTCAGCTGTATATTTAGCTGCCATTTCAGCTTGTTTCTGCTCAAGCTCTGCTTTTTTAGTTTCCAAAGTAATACTTTGGGTTAAATAAAGCTCAGACTCTTTAGTCACATCAACGGTATTATACTGTTGACGGAATTTATTAAATTGACGTTCTGCATCATCTAGCTGTTTTTTCAGATCAGGTAGTTGTTCATCTAAAAATTTTAAGGTTTGAGCAGACTCTGCTGAACGGCGCTCAATATTTTGTGCACTATAGGTCGCTAAAATCGCATTGAGAACTTTGGTAATATGCTCTTTGTCTTGACCTTGATAGTTAAGACCTAACACTCCTGTAAGCTTGCCGCGTTCTGCTACTGAATAATTTGTGCTAAGTGCATTTACAGCAGCTGGTATTGATTGACTTTTAATATTATAGGTCGCGTCAAATTGATCTTTCGTAAAGATAGCAACTTTCCATAAACCATGAGGACCAGCAACGTGATTAGCTTGGTTTAATGGAACAGTTAAGATGACTTCTTCAGTATCTGGATCTGTTAAACGTAAAGACTGTTTATCAAAATTAAGAAGTAAGTTTCTGTCAAGATAGTAAGCTGGAACTTCAAATTCACGTACTTCAAAACTTTTTAAGTCATCTTTAAATAAAACTGATTTCTTAGTGTATTCAGTTTTATAGTCAGTATCACTTAATAAGCGATGGGTAAGTGTATTTTCAGTGCTAGAGACCTGTATATTTAGATGTAAGTCCTTAATGACCGTGCCTAAAACCAAACGAGATTTTAAAATTTCTATTTCTGCTTGAGCTGGTGATTTTTGCTCAATCATTTGTGAGAGATCACCTAAAAGTGCAGCAGAAGCCCCTTTACTGTCCTCAACCTGAACTAAAGCATCTACCGAATAGGTATCTGGCGTTACACGTAAATAGAGTAGGGCACATACAACGCTTAAAATAACGCATAGAGCAATGAGTTTCCACTGAGCAATCAGTGAAAAAAACAATTCTTTTAAGTCAATTGTATCTTCGGTATTAGTATTCTGTTGGTTCATATGCTTAAAAATCTATACGTTAAATATAAGGTTTCCAGTCAGCCACGCATTGCTGAATGAGCTGGCAAGTTTCATCAAATACAGCTTGCTCATGCTGGTAGGGATCGGGCACATTTTTATTTTGCCAATGACCTAAACGGAAAGTTTTTCCTTTTGCAAAGGGCCAAGTTTGTTCAATATGCTTTTGTTGGTTACTGCTCATCACTAGAATAAGATCAGCTTTTTTGATGAGCTCGGCATTGAGCTTTCTCGCAATATGAGGCTGCATATCAATGCCTAAACGCTGCATACAGAGCTGCGCCTTTTCATCGGCTTGATGCCCAATCAACCCCGAAATACCCGCAGATTCAATATTGAGTTGAGGATATTGCTGTTTTAATAAATATTCTGCCATAGGGCTACGGCAAATATTCCCAATACAAACCACCAAAATATTTTTAATTTGCATAAAATTATTGTCCCAAACGGTCTATGTTATATAAAGCATTTGAGAACGGGATAATCTGATTAACCACACGTTGCCAACGTGTCAAGCCAGTCGCATCAATATAAACAATATCATTACTACGTAGTCTAAATTGATTGGCTAAGCCGAAATCACCGAGACTCATTAAATTTAAATGATAAATTTCAGTAACATGATCATTTGGATTAGTCCGTACAACATATATACGGCTTGCACTTGCAGAGTTTGGATTAATGCCCAAACTTTCACCCAAAGCATCAGTTAAAGTCATGCCTTGATCACGCATTGGTAAAGCTTGATTTTTACCTGACTCACCCATCACATAAATTTTTTGGTTCTCACGTGTGCTTACATAAATAGTATCGTTTGGCTGAACCAGAAGTTTATGAAGTGAATAGCCTGCTTTCTCTAAATCAATCGTATTTAGGTTATAAGTTCGGCCATTCCGAATCAGTTGAATATAAGTGTTATCACCTGTCGTAGTGACGCCACCTGCCATACCTAATGCAGTATAAATACTCACCGGTTGATCGCTTAGGTAAAATTGGCCACCTTTGGTAACACTACCTTGAACAGAGAAGCGCTGCCCTTCATATGAAAGCACGCGAACAATAACATCAGGATTTTTTAAAAAGCGGGCGAGTTGGTTGTGTAACTCACGGTTGACTTGAGCAAGTGTTTTACCAGCAGCTTTGTAGCGTCCAACCAACGGAAACTGAATATAACCACTCTGATCGATTGGGTAGCCATTGGCTTGAATAGATTGTTCGCTGCTAATACCATTAACTGGAGGAGTAATTTCTGGATATGCCCAAAGCTGAATAGAAAGAATATCGCCAGGGCTTAAACGATAAATAGACTGCTGCGTTTTAAATAATGATGCGTAGTCGCGTTGATAGTCAATTTGAGCAGGCTGAATTGCCGGTAATGTTTCTTGAGAAATTTTAACTACATTAACTGTAGTTCCGAGGTCCGTTTTATAAACACCCTCACTAGGAATATCATAAGTTTGTAAACCGGAAGTAACCGCACAGCTGGCAGCACTTAAGCTTAAAGCAAGAACAGAGAAAAACTGGCAATACTTCACACGCGACCCTTTGTGTATTTATCTTTAATTGATATTTTCTACTGCGTATTAACAAGTGTCTATTAAACGCAGGATGCACAGATTCTAGCTGAAAAGAAATCAAAAAACATCGAAAAATCGTAGTGCTTTGTATGTTTAGTTTATCCGAACGGCTATTTTTCCGTTGAAAAAGTTTAACACTAAATATGAAAAACATTTCAAAAAAATTAAACCGTCTTATTAGTAAATGCTGTAAACACTTTTATACAATTGCATTACGGAGAATAAAAAAAAACTGCTATAGTTACGCTCGACTATATCCAGTTAACATGCAACATATATTTAATAGATACAATCTTGTAAGGAAAAAGGCTAACTTTTATGCAACTTGCCGATTTAAGAATAGCGATTATAGGTTTAGGATATGTAGGCTTGCCATTGGCAGTTGAGTTTGGCAAAAAAGGGCCAGTAATTGGATTCGATATTAATCAAAATCGTATTGATGAATTAAAGAGTGGAAAAGACCATACTTTAGAAGTTTCTCCAGAAGAGCTTCAAAAAGCAGAACAATTAAGTTTTAGTGCAAACTTAGATGATTTAAAAACGAGTAATTTTTTTATTGTAACAGTTCCTACACCTGTGGACCAAGTTAACCGACCAGATTTAACCCCTTTAAAAAAGGCAAGTGAGACAGTTGGTCAAGCTCTAAAAAAGGGCGATATTGTTGTTTATGAATCAACGGTATATCCAGGTGCTACTGAAGAAGTATGTATTCCAATATTGGAAAAAGTATCGGGACTTAAATTTAATCAGGACTTTTTTGCAGGATATAGTCCTGAGCGTATTAACCCGGGAGATAAGGTTAATACACTAACCAAAATTAAAAAAATTACGAGTGGTAGCACACCAGAAGTAGCTAATACGGTGGATGCAGTGTATGCCAGCATTATTACTGCAGGTACTCATAAAGCTTCTAGTATTAAAGTCGCAGAAGCAGCAAAAGTTATTGAGAATACTCAGCGTGATTTAAATATTGCTTTGGTTAATGAGCTATCGGTAATTTTTGACCGTATTGGTATTGATACCTTAGATGTGTTGGAAGCAGCGGGTAGTAAGTGGAACTTCTTACCTTTCCGTCCTGGTCTGGTAGGTGGACACTGTATCGGTGTTGACCCTTACTACTTGACCCATAAAGCAGAAGAGGTAGGTTATCATCCGCAGGTAATTCTTGCTGGTCGTCGTATTAATGACAATATGGCGCGCTATGTTGCTCGTAATACGATTAAACTAATGCTTCAAAATGGTATTGATGTACCGCGCTCAAAAGTAGGGGTATTAGGTGTCACATTTAAAGAAAACTGTCCTGATATTCGTAATAGTAAAGTAGCCGATTTAATTAAAGAGCTCGAATTTTGGGGTGCACAGGTTGTGGTTGCAGACCCTTGGGCTGATGCAGAAGAAGTTAAGCATGAATATGGTGTTGAGCTTGGTACCGTGAATGCTCAAAATCCAGTTGATAGTTTGATTGTCGCAGTAGGCCATAGTGAGTTCCGTTCTCTTTCTGCCAGTGAATTACGTAGCTACGTAAAAGCTGAAAAACCAGTTTTAGCTGATGTGAAGAGTCTTTTTGACCGTACACAAATGTCAGATGTTGGTTTTACTGTATTCCGTCTCTAATTTTATTTATATTAAATTGAAGTTTTAAACATGAAAAAATTTGCATTAATTGGTGCTGCTGGTTATATCGCACCGCGTCACTTAAAAGCAATTAAAGAAACTGGTAATACTTTAGCGGTTGCGATGGACGTAAATGACTCTGTTGGGATTATGGATAGTCATTTTCCTGAGGCTGAGTTTTTTACAGAATTTGAAGAATTTGAAGCATATGTAGAAGATCAAAAGTTAAAAGGTGAAAAGCTAGACTATGTAGCAATTTGCTCACCTAATTATTTACATGCGCCACATATGAAATATGCTTTAAAAAATGGTATAGACGTTATTTGTGAAAAGCCATTAGTTTTGAATTCAGAAGACTTAAATATGCTAGCTGAATATGAAAAGCAATATGGTGCGAAAGTAAACTCGATTCTACAACTACGCTTACACCCGTCTATTATTGCACTGCGTGATAAAGTTCAAGCTGCCCCAGCCCATAAAGTATTTGATGTTGACCTTACCTATTTAACTTCTCGTGGTAAATGGTATTTAAAGTCATGGAAAGGCGTTGATAACAAATCTGGTGGTGTAGCGACAAATATTGGTGTGCACTTCTACGATATGTTGCATTTTATTTTTGGAAAAATTGTAAAAAATGAAGTGCATTATCGCGATGAGAAAACTGCATCTGGTTATTTAGAATATGAGCGTGCACGTGTACGTTGGTTCTTATCAATTGATGCTAATAATCTACCAGAAAATGCGGTGCAAGGTGAAAAATTAACTTACCGTAGCATTACTATTGAAAATGAAGAACTTGAATTCTCTGGTGGTTTTACCGATTTACATACTCAGAGCTATCAACGTGTATTAGAAGGTAAAGGCTACGGTGTTGAGGAGAACCGCGCGGCAATTGAAACGGTCGAGGTGATCCGAGTTTCTCCAATTATTGAAAATCCTGAAAATCCACATCCACTATTAGCAAAGGTGAAAAAAGCATGAGCTTTTATCAACATGAAACTGCGATAGTCGATAATGGTGCACAAATTGGTGACGGTTCGCGTATTTGGCATTTTGTTCATGTCTGTGGTGGGGCCAAAATTGGCAAGGGTGTTTCTTTAGGTCAAAACGTATTTGTTGGTAACCGAGTTGTAATTGGTGACCATTGTAAAGTCCAAAATAATGTATCGGTTTACGATAATGTTACTTTGGAAGAAGGGGTTTTTTGTGGCCCAAGCATGGTATTTACGAATGTTTATAACCCGCGTTCCCTCATTGAGCGTAAAGATCAATACCGAGACACCTTGGTGAAAAAGGGCGCTACGCTTGGTGCAAACTGTACCATTGTTTGTGGCATTACTATAGGTGCTTATGCTTTCGTTGGGGCGGGTGCAGTTGTTAATAAAGATGTTCCTGCTTATGCGCTGATGGTGGGTGTACCTGCTAAACAAATCGGTTGGATGAGTGAATTTGGTGAACAGCTTGATTTACCTTTGCAGGGACAAGCTCAGGCTATCTGTTCTCATACAGGAGCGGTTTATCAACTCGATGGAACAACACTAACAAAGCAAGGTTAATATGATTGACTTTATTGATTTAAAAGCACAACAAAATCGAATTAAAGATAAAATTAATGCTGGTATTCAAAATGTATTGACACATGGTCAATACATTTTAGGGCCGGAAGTAATTGAGTTAGAAGAAAAGCTAGCTTCGTATGTGGGTGCTAAGCACTGTATTACTTGTGCAAATGGCACAGATGCCCTGCAAATTGCACAAATGGCTTTCGGTATTGGGCCTGGTGATGAAGTGATTACACCAGGTTTTACTTATATTGCTACTGCTGAAACAGTTGCACTCTTAGGTGCAAAACCTGTATATGTTGATGTAAATCCGAAGACTTATAATTTAGATATTGAAAAATTAGAAGCTGCAATTACACCTCGAACTAAGGCTATTATTCCTGTGAGTTTATATGGCCAATGTGCAGACTTTGATGCAATCAATGCAATTGCTAAAAAGTATAGTATCCCTGTAATTGAAGATGCTGCCCAAAGCTTTGGGGCCACATATAAAGGTCGTAAAAGCTGTAACCTAAGTACAGTTGCTTGTACGAGTTTCTTCCCAAGTAAACCATTAGGTTGTTATGGTGATGGTGGCGCTATTTTTACCAATGATGATGAACTAGCTAAAGTGATTCGTCAGATTGCACGTCATGGACAAGATAAGCGTTATCACCATATCCGTGTTGGTGTGAACAGCCGCTTAGATACCTTGCAGGCAGCAATTTTATTACCAAAATTAGAAATTTTGGATGATGAAATGCAAGCACGTCAAAGAGTAGCGGAAGTTTATAACCGACTATTTAACGATGTAGGGATTCATACTACGCCGTATATTGAATCGTATAATACCAGTGCATGGGCTCAATATACGATTCAGGTTGATAACCGTGCAGAAGTACAAGAGAAATTAAAAGCTCAAGGTATTCCAACAGCAGTGCATTATCCAATACCACTTAATAAGCAACCTGCTGTAGCGGATAGTGACATTCATCTCCCTATTGGAGATGCGATTGCGGAGAAAGTAATGAGCTTACCTATGCATCCCTACTTAGTTATTGATGATCAATTAAAAATTGTTAAGGCTTTTGGTTGATTAAGCTGTGAAAAGCCTTTTTGAAAAGATTAATATGAGGTTAAATGCTCAGGGAGGCTTTTTAAAAGCCGTGTCAGTCCTAGTCGGAGGTACAGCTTTTGCTCAAGGTTTGGCTATAATAGCTTTGCCTTTTATAACACGATTATATAGTCCTAGTGATTTTTCTATATTTGCTGTTTATGCATCTATATTAGGTATTGTGACAGTAGCTAGCTGTTTGCGTTTTGAAATTGCTATACCAATTCCTTCTGAAGATGAGGAAGCAGCAATATTAGTTATATTGGCATTAATTAGTAATCTTGCTATCAGTATATTAACTGGACTTTTAATTTGGGTATTTCATGTAGAAATTATTTCTTTATTAAAAAAACCTAATTTTAATCATATAATTTGGTTAATCCCTTTGGGCGTTTTTTTTTCAGGAATATATACAGCGCTTCAATATTGGGCTACCCGAAAGAAAAATTTTACTGTAATTGCTAGAACAAGAGTTGTACAGTCGATAAGTGGGGTAGCTACACAAATAATATTGGGGTTTTGGGGTACAGCAGCTTTGGGGCTAGCTCTCGGTCAAATTATTAAGGTTTCCTTCGGGATCGGAAAGTTAGCTAAGAACTTTTGGAAGGAATCAGAAGTTTTTATAAGAAATATAACAATTATAAAATTGTATAATGTTTTTAAAAAAAATGATCAATTCCCTAAATATTCAACTCTTGATTCTTTAGCTAACTCTGCAGGAGCTCAACTTCCTATAATTATTATTGCTACACTTGCTTTAGGTTCTGAAGCTGGTTATTTAATGATAGCAATGCAAGTATTGGCGGTGCCTATTCAGTTAATTGGCGGGGCAGTTTCGCAAGTATATTTAGCTCATGCCCCTGCGGCTGTGCAAGAAAAAACTATTGCTCATTACACTACAAATATATTGGAAAATTTATTTAAATATGGTGTAAGTAGTTTAATTTTTATAGGTCTAGTTAGCCCCATCTTGGCTAAATATATATTTGGCTACGAATGGGAAAAGGTCGGTTTAATTATAAGCTGGATGATACCGTGGTTTGCTTTCCAACTAATAGCTTCACCTATATCAATGATTATGCATATTGTTGGTCGTCAGAAACAAATGCTTTTATTGACTCTAACAGGTTTTATATTACGTATAGGTATATTATATGGACAGTTCTATTTAAATCCTACCTATTTATTAGAGGCATATGCAATCTCAGGAGGGATATTTTATGGAATTTGTTATATCGTTTTTTCTAATTCTGCTGGCCTTGAAGTTAAAGATCATATTCTATTGGTTAAGAAAGTTGGTTTCTTATTAATATTTATAACTTCATTGGGCGTAATGGTGAATATAACTTTAAGAGTGTTGGGTCTATGAAAAAAAAACTTCGGAAACTAATCTATTTTATATTGCCTTGTATTCGTCTATTTTTAAATTTGTTTTTTAAAAGAAAATACTTAGAAGGACGCTTTTTTTCTAAAAGTTTAAGTGGTTATGTTTGGGCTGTAAGATCTATTTGGGTGAAAAATATACTGAGATTAAGCAAGCCTACCCCTTTTCCTACGGCTTTAACTTGTTCGATTTCAAATCCTTATAACATTCACTTTCATCCAGATGATTTAAATAATTTTCAATCACCTGGAACGTATTTTCAAAATTTTAGTGCTCACATATATATTGGTAAAGGTTCTTATATTGCTCCAAATGTTGGAATAATTACTTCAAATCATGATCTTGCTGATTTGGAAAGCCATACAGAAGGCAAAGATGTAGTTATTGGTGACAAATGTTGGATAGGCATGAATAGTGTAATTTTGCCAGGTGTTGTTTTAGGTAATGGAACAATAGTTGCTGCTGGAGCAGTCGTAACAAAAAGTTTTAAACAGGGTAATATCGTAATTGCTGGAGTGCCTGCAAAAATTATTAAGGAGATTAAGTAATAGTAAAGTTATAATAATATTAGGTATAAGATATCAATTTATTATGGCTTTATTTAGATGAATGGTTGGATTGAGTTTCTCAAGTTGATTTTAAATGTTTATTTAAAGCTGAACTATCTAAAAATTTTTATATGTTTTTTTAGATAGTGAATTTAACTATTTTTTAAGGTTACTATATGAAAATTGGATTGACAAAATTTAATTATCCGGAAATTAGATGTGTTACAACTTCGCAGGAAAATGACTATATAAATTTAAAAAAATATAATATTTATTATTATTTTAATAATATACCAGTCATTAAGAATTATTTTCATCGTTTTTTGTTTAAACCTATTTCTGTAAAAAATGTAGATGTAATACATTCTTTTAATGATATTTGTTTAACAAATAATAAATGGGTGGTTACTTTCGAGACAATGTTACCACGGTTTTTGGATATTTTGAGTAATCATAAGAATTTGAATCCTGAATATATTTATAATGATGAAATAAATAAATATTTGGAAGTTGTTGCAAGGGATAATTGTTTAGGTGTTATTGCATTGTCAAAAAGCGCAAAAAAAATTCAATCAGATATTCTAAAAGCTTATCCAAAAGTAAGAGATAAGATTGAAAAAAAAATGTTCGTTTTGTACCCTCCTCAAAAAATATATACTACTCAACATGAGATTGAAGAAAAAGTCTTAAAACCATTAAAATTAATTTTCGTTGGAAATGATTTTTATTTAAAGGGTGGTGCAGAATGTATATTAGCGATTAATGAGTTACTTGAAGAGGGGATAATTTCTGAAAATGAAATTATGTTGACAGTTGTAGGAATTTTAAATCGGACCCATAATTATTCCTTTGGTATTTATCAAGATGATTCTGATTTTTCAAAAAATATTAATACCATAATTATGAACAGAAAAAATATTAAAATATATTCTAATGTGGACAATAATAAAGTAATTGA
Source organism: Acinetobacter baumannii (assembly GCF_009759685.1). NCBI lineage: Bacteria > Pseudomonadati > Pseudomonadota > Gammaproteobacteria > Moraxellales > Moraxellaceae > Acinetobacter > Acinetobacter baumannii. The sequence continues at coordinate 1,438,803 of NZ_CP046654.1, forward strand.
AATGATTAGAGAGCATCATATAGGCCTTTTACCGACATGGGCAGATACATTTGGATATTCTGTTTTAGAGTTCCAAGCTTGTGGTTGCCCTGTAATTTCAACGGATGTTAGAGCATTGTCGGAAATTAATAATAACGATATTGGTTGGTTAATTAATGTTGATAAAAATAAATATGGTGAGATTGTAGTTGATTCTTATTCAAAGAAAGACTTATGCAGAAGAACTATTATTGATCAGTTGAAGAAGCATATTCTCAGTGCATATGAAAATCCTAATGTTGTTATTAATAAAGGTGTTGAATCATTGAATCGTATTAAAAAAGAACATTCTATTGATTATTATAATGATAAAATTAAGAGTGTTTATACTATTGGTATTTAATATGTTATCTTGTTATTAATGTACCTAATAATGATGTCGTAGGTGCTAATATTTAGTTATAATATATAAGTTTAACTTTTCCGGTCTTTATATGAAAATTTTACATGCTGCTTATATGAAAGATGCTTCCTCAGGTATTGTTAATCAAATGTATTGGGAACAAGAGGCTGCTAAAGAGCTTGGGATTTCTTGGAAATCCATTTTATTTGTACAAAATCCTAATGGATTTCATAATAATGAAATTGTTACAGTATGTAATGATATTATGGGGGGAGAGTTAAAAAAATGGTTTAAAGCGAAAAAGTCTTATTATTCTTGGCTAGAAGGGATTATGCAAGAGTATGATGTGCTTATAATTAGGCATAGTTTATGTGATCCATTTGAGCCATTCTTTATAAGAAAAATGATCAAACCTGTATATATTATGCATCATACTTTTGAAATAGATGAACTTTATTCATATAATTATGGAGTTAAAACTAAAATCAAAAGTTTGATGGAAATTTATTTTGGTAAAAAATCTATTTCTTATTCAAAAGGGATTGTTGCAGTAACTAAAGAAATTTTTCTATATGAAAATTCAAGAGTTAATGGGAAGTTTAAAAAAGAAATAGTTTATCCTAATGGAATTATAAGTCAACATGATATTATTTTAGATGACCGTAATGATAATATTCCAGAAATTGTTTTTATTGCTAGCTATTTTAATGGTTGGCATGGTTTAGATTTATTGCTTCACAATCTAAGTTCGATAAATGATGATTTTATATTGCATATAGTTGGCGATGTTAGTGTGGAGGATGAACTTTTAGCAAAGAAGGATAGTCGTGTCATCTTACATGGACATTTGAATAATATCGAAATTTCACAATTGATGTCAAAAATGTGGATTGGGCTAGCATCATTTGGTTTATTTAGAAAAGGAATGAAAGAAGCCTGTACATTAAAAGTAAGGGAATACTTAAATTATGGTTTGCCTATTTATTCTGGTCATAAGGATATATTTCCAGAGGAATTTGAATACTATAAATTTGGAGAACCAAAATTTGTTGATATCTTGTCTTTTGCCCATTTAATGAGAAAAGTCAGTAAATCTGAAGTAAAGCAAGCCGCAATAAAATTTATTGATAAGAAAATTCTTCTAAAAGAATTGTATGAACAACTTCTGGAAGAAAAGAGTTAAACCATGTAAAATTAATACATTCTTTATTTCGTCTAGTATAAAATGTAAGTTGTATTTGAAGTCTATTTCTTAAGGTGATAATGTGAGTTTAAAAATAAGAAAAGAGTTGCTCATTTTTTTAATTCTTTCCTCATTTTTATCATTACTTGTAGGATTTAGGGGGAATACTAATGATACAATTACATATTATATGATTTTTAAGAATATAGGATCCTATGATCTTACAAATTTTTCTCTTTTTTATAATGAAACAGGAGTAGAGATTGGTTGGGGGTTATATAGTAAAATTATTTCCTTGTTTTCAGATTCTCCTGTAGTTCTTTTTACCATTTTTTCTTTTTTTACTTTTTTTACTTTTTATAGAATATCTAGATTAGTAGAAATCAAATTTCTATATGTAATGTTGTATTATTTGCCCACTGGTTTCTTTATGATGCAACAGTTTATGCAAATTAGGCAAGGTTTTGCTATTCCATTGGTTATTTACGGTAGTGTTTTATATTTATCTGGTAAAAAATATATTTCATTGGTTTTTTTTATTTTGGCTATATTGTTTCATCAAAGTTCTTTAGCATTTATTCTTATTTTTATTTCTTATCTTTTCTTTAATAATTTTTTGAAAATAAATACTTCAGTTTTTAAATTTTTTATAATTAATATTTTGATTTTAGTTTTCGGATTTATTGTGGCAAGATTTATACTTTTAGACGCTGCTATGGATTATTTTCAAAGATTAGAGGCCTATTCTACTACTGATTATGCTGAAAGTGTTGGCTTTTTTTCACTTTCGAATATAAAATTTTATATAGAATTCTTTTTAATTTTTTTATTATTGAATAATAGGTTGTTATTAAATAAATTTATAGTTTTTTTTGTATTTATTTTTACAGTTGGTTTGTCATTACGCGTGGCTTTTTATGATTTTGGTATATTAAGTGGTAGACTATCAAATACATTTTTACTAATTGAAGTTTTTCTAATGCCTATGTTACTAAGTAGTAGATTAAATAAAATTTATTTGTATATATATTTTTTATTATACTTTTTAGTGATTTTTTATGTTACATGGACATTCCAAGCTTCAGAGTTTATAAAAAATAACTATTTCCTACCATTGAGTTAAGATATGAAAATTCTTTTTTTAATTAATTCTTTGAAGAGTAAATCTGGTTCTGAACGAGTTGCAGTTGAGCTGGCTAATAAAATGGCAGCAATAGGAAGCTATAATATTACTCTTTTGAATAGGGAATCTATAAAAGAAAATGCAGCTTACCCAATTGCAGATAATGTAGAAGTAATTGCTTTATCTGGCAGTTTATTTGAGTTTTATAAAAAGCTTAAAAAACAGATTTCTTCTAATAATTATGATGTTGTAGTTGTACATAATATGGGTAAATTATCCCTACTATGTGCTTTTGTTCCAAATATAAAGAAATTAGTAGTTTTGGAACATGTTTCTTTTATTAGTCGCCCTAAAAAAATACAAATTCTAAGTAAGTTCTTATATCGTAATATTGATCAAGTGGTAACACTAACCCAAAATGATAAAGAACAATTTGATAAGTTTCATTCAAATGTAATTGTCATTCCTAATTTTTCTCCCTTTTCTATCGCTTCGCAACCACAAAATAATAATAAACAAATTGTAACGATTGGCCGTTTAACTGATCAGAAAAACTATATTCATTTACTTCAAGCTTGGAAGAAAATATATCAATCTATTCCGGATTGGAAGCTTAATATTTATGGTGAAGGTGAGCATGAGGAGATGTTGCAAGATTATATTAAACAACATTCTCTTAAAAATGTGAGTTTGAAGGGTAGTACCTCAAATGTAAAAGAAGTTTATGAACAATCTAGCTTTTTTGTAATGTCATCCAAATATGAAGGTTTACCAATGGTGCTAATTGAGGCTCAGAGCTTCGGTTTACCTATTGTGTCATATAATTGTCCTTATGGTCCAAGTGATGTCATTCGCGATAGTAAAAACGGTTTTTTAGTTGAAGATCAAAATGTGGAAGAGTTAGCTGCAGCGATTTTAAAACTTGCTTTATCTCCTCAGCTATTAGAACAGTTTTCTCAAAGTTCATTGTTAAATTCCAAAAAATATCAGCCTGAACAGATTTTAAATATCTGGATTGAAAAGGTTTTAGAAGGATAAATTTTTATGTTTTCTGTATTAAGTTCTATTTATCATAAAGAACAACCGGAACATTTCAATACTTGTATGGAAAGCATTTGGGATAATCAAACTTTAAAACCTACAGAAATTGTTTTAATCGAAGATGGCCCTTTAACTCCTGAATTAGATCAAGTAATTGCTCAGTGGCAAAAAAAACTTGGGAATGTTTTACGAGTTACTAAACTTGAGAAAAATGTAGGTACAGGAAAGGCAAAAAATATTGGATTACAAGAATGTAATTATGACATTGTATCTATTGTTGATACAGATGATATTTATGTCCCTGAACGTTTTGAAAAACAGATTAAATTTTTACAACAAAATCCTGAAATTTCTATTGTTGGAGGACAAATTTTTGAATTTATTGAGGATATTGGAAATCCGGTAGGAATGCGTAAAGTTCCTCTATCAAATGAGGAGTTAAGAAATTATGCAAAAAAGCAAAGTCCGTTTAATAATATGACTATTACGTATCGAAAGTCACATATCCTTGAGGTTGGTGGTTATCAACATCATTTATGGATGGAAGACTATAACCTTTTTTTACGGGTGATTGCTAAAGGGTATAAAATTGAGAACTTACCAGATGTATTGGTCTATGCACGTATTGATAATGGTATGCATGGTCGCCGCAAAGGTTTACAATATATTAAAAGTGAAAAACAGTTACTAGATTTAAAAAAACAACTAAAGTTACAAAATCCTCTATATGCTAACATGCTGTTTCTGGTACGGTCTGCGTTTAGACTGTTACCAGCGAATTTATTAGGTACAATTTATAATACCTTTCTTCGTAAAGATATTAAAAAATGAGTGAATGAAAATATGAAGCGTTTAGTAGACATAGTCATTTCTTTAATAGCTTTAACTGTTCTGTCGCCAATATTTCTGATAGTTGCTTATAAAGTCCGTAAAAATTTAGGTTCACCAATATTCTTTTACCAAGAAAGACCTGGTAAGGACGGAAAATTATTTAAAATGATTAAGTTCCGTTCTATGAAAGATGCATTTGATGCTCAAGGAAATCCATTGCCAGATGAAGCTCGTATTACACCATTTGGTCAAAAATTGCGTTCAACTAGTCTGGATGAAATGCCGCAGCTCATTAATGTACTGAAAGGTGACATGAGCGTAGTGGGTCCGCGTCCAATGTTAAAAGACTTTGTTGCTTTATATTCACCCGAACAAGCTCGTCGTTTAGAAGTTCGCCCAGGAATGACGGGTTTAGCTCAGGTAAGTGGTCGTAATGAACTTGATTATGAAGAACGATTTAAGTGTGATGTATGGTATGTAGATAACCACAACATTTGGGTTGATTTCAAAATCATGTTTAAAACAGTCAAAGTGATGTTAAAACGTGAAGGAATCAATGCTCCAGGGCATGTTGGGCCATCTTTATTTAAAGGTAATGATACCCAAGAAAATATTGATTCTTCTGTTAAGTAAATTTTATATCTTGAAATCTTTCTTATGATTAAAAAAGCAGTTTTACCAGTAGCCGGTTTAGGTACACGTTTTCTACCCGCAAGTAAGTCTATTCCAAAGGAAATGGTTACCGTTGTTGATCGTCCTGCAATTGAATATGTAGTACGAGAAGCGGTAGAAGCTGGAATTGAGCAAATTATTTTGGTTACTCATTCATCGAAAGCATCAATTGAAAATTATTTTGATCGTAACTTTGAGTTGGAAACCACTCTAGAGCAAAAGAAAAAATTCGATTTACTTGCAGAGATTACTCAAATTGTGCCTGAGCATGTGAGTGTAGTAAGTGTTAGACAACCTCAGCCTTTAGGCCTAGGGCATGCTGTTTTATGTGCAAAGAGTGTTGTTGGTCAAGTTGATTTTGCAGTGCTATTACCAGATGTACTAGTGAAAGATAGCTCTGGAAAAAATGATCTATCTCGTATGATTGCTCGCTATAACTCAAGCCAAGCTGCTCAAATCATGGTTGAAGCAGTGCCAGACCATTTAGTGGATCAATATGGGATTGTGGATGTAAAACATAGTCCAAATGAAGGCGAAAGTATTGCTATGCAGGGTATTGTTGAAAAGCCTGCAGTAGGCTCTGCACCATCAAACTTATCTGTGGTTGGCCGCTATGTGTTACCTGCCAAGATTATGCAATTACTTGAGAACACGCCGAAAGGTGCGGGTAATGAAATTCAGTTAACTGATGCAATTGCAATGCTTCAAGAAACAGATACTGTTGAAGCTTATCGTATGCAAGGTCAAACGTTTGATTGTGGTAGTAAGATTGGCTATTTAAAAGCTGTACTACACTATGGAGTTGAACACCCTAAGTTAGGAAATGATTTTAAACAGTTAATTCAGGAACTTAAATTATAAAATTTTGTAGCTCTGCTTAACTATTTGTAAAAACGAATGAATATATGAGCAGAGCAATATATTCTCTTCCTGTAAAGGGAAGAGAATTTTATAGAATATTAAAATCAGGTGTACAATGAAAATCGCGGTATTTGGAACCACCTTACATGCTGGTGTAATGGCAGCATTATTAGCTGAATATGGCAATCAGATCTATTGGTGTACAAGTGTCACCTGTGAAGAAAACATTTCTATACTTTCTTATCAAGATCAAGAAGTTAATCATTATTTAAATAAACAGAGAAAAGCAGGTTTTTTAAAAGAAAGTCCTTTTTCTGAAATTCCTTTAGATATTGAAGTTTATTTATTTTGTTTTAGCCCAACACAAATCGAGCTTGCTTTAAAAACAGTTGAAAAGTTGAGCGAGCGTCCGATAGTTCATCCACGTTTAATGATCAATGGCTCTACTTTTGGTCTACATGGTACGGATCAATTAAAACAACATTTGCCAAAAGATGAGTGGGTTTATTTTCCTGATGTGATTCAAGAAGGAAATGCAATTAATAGTGTGCTGAATGTAAAGCATGTGATTGTTGGTGTTGAATCGAGCTATGCTCAAGACACTATGCAAGAGCTGTTACGTCCTTTTTTCCGTTTTAGCTATCAATATTTATTTATGCCAATTTTAGATGCTGAATTTACAAAGCTCAGCATTTCGGGAATGTTGGCAACCCGTATTAGCTACATGAATGATTTGGCAATGGTGGCCGAAAAACTCGGTATTGATATTGCTAATGTAAAACATGGTATTGCTGCAGATACACGTATTGGTGCAGCCTATTTGTCGGCAGGTGTTGGATTTGGTGGTGAAAACTTTTCACATGATATTTTAACGCTTTCGAGTACTGTATCTGGAACAGGGGCTAAAAGTCGGTTGCTAGAGCAAGTGTGGGCGATTAATGAGCAACAAAAAGAAATTTTATTCCGTAAATTATGGAATTATTATCACTGTGATTTGAGCGGTAAAACTGTTGCGATCTGGGGGGCTTCATTTAAGGAAAACACCTCTAGCACTCATAACTCACCTATTCATATTTTGTTAGCTGCATTATGGGCACAAGGGGTAAAAGTGCGTTTGCATGACCCACAAGCCTTAGATGAGATCGCAACAACTTATGGAGACCGTGAAGATCTGGTTTTATGTGCTGACCAATATGAAGCTGCACAGGGAGCTCATGCTTTATGCTTAGTGACAGCATGGAAACAATATTGGAGCCCTGATTTTAAACAGTTACAACAAGTAATGCAGCATCCTCTTATTTTGGATGGGCGTAATATTTACGATCCGGCATATGTGAAAGCAAAAGGTTTCGCTTATGAAGGAGTAGGTCGATTATGAGTAAATCTATCGAGAAGTTTCCTAAAGAGTTAGTCTCGCCTATAGCACAGCTTCATTCATTAGTTGAGAAGAATTCAAAATTACATATCAAAGAATTATTTGCAGCCGAGCAAGACCGCTTTCAAAACTATTCGGTAAAGTTCGATCAATTGGTTTTTGATTATAGTAAACACCGTATAACAAAAAGTGTTTTAGAACAATTGTTTGCTTTAGCAAAGACGAAACAATTAACTCACTGGATTGAGCGCTTATTTTCCCAAGACAAAGTCAACTGTACTGAGCAGCGTGCAGCTATGCACTGGGCTTTGCGTTTACCATCGGAATATTCTAAATTTCCTGAACTCACAAAACAGGTTCATACTCAATTACAGCGTATGTACGCTTTGGTTGAAAAAATCCATGCTGGGCAATACCGCGGTGCTACGGGTGAAGTGATTCAGGATGTCGTTAATATTGGTGTAGGTGGTTCCGATTTAGGGCCTCAAATGGTGACCCATGCACTATGCGATTTTAAAGTAAAAACTGCCAAACCACTTAATGTACACTTTGTTTCGACTATGGATGGTAGCCAGTTATCAGACTTACTCCATCAACTGCGTCCGGAAACAACTTTATTTATTATTTCTTCAAAGTCATTTGGTACTATTGATACCTTATCAAATGCACAAACAGTTCGTCAGTGGCTTGAAAAAGCTTTAGGAAAGCATGACCGCGTTGTAAAAAGTCACTTCATTGGTGTATCTACAAAAGCTGAAAAAATGACTGATTGGGGTATTGCTCCTGAAAATCAGTTGTTGCTTTGGGACTGGGTAGGTGGTCGTTATTCTCTTTGGTCTTGTATTGGTTTCCCTATAGCTCTGACGATTGGTATAGATGGCTTTCAACAGCTTTTAGCTGGCGCACATGCTGTCGATGAACACTTTCAAAATACAAGCTTTGAGCAAAATATACCGGTTCTCATGGCATTACTCGGTATCTGGAATAATAATTTTTTAAATATTCAAACCCATGCGGTATTACCTTATGACGGAAGATTAAAGTATTTTGCTGCCTATTTGCAGCAGCTTGAAATGGAGTCTAATGGTAAGTCAGTACAACGTGATGGCCAAAAAGTTGAATTAGATACTTGTCCGATTGTATGGGGTGAGGTTGGCCCAAATGCACAACATGCATTTTACCAGTTACTCCACCAAGGAACACAGGCAGTAAGCTGTGATTTCATAGCACCGATTCAACGCTATAATGCAGATCACTTTACGTATGTAGAGAATGCTGAGGCATTGTTTGAACAACATCACCTCGCATTATCAAATTGTTTGGCGCAATCACGTTTATTGGCTTTTGGCAATGAAGCTTTGGATTCAGCTGAATTAAAGAATTTACCAATTTATAAACAATATGAAGGTAATCAGCCAAGCTCGACATTACTTTTAAAAGAACTTAATCCATATAGTTTAGGAATGTTGATTGCCTTATATGAACATAAGGTATTTGTTCAGTCGGTAATTTGGAATATTAATCCGTTTGATCAATGGGGGGTTGAAAAAGGTAAGCAGATTGCTGATCAGTTACTTCCAATTTTAAACGGTGCTCAAAATGATCTTTCAACACTTGATGCTTCAACACGTGGTTTGATTAAAATTTTATTAGGAAAAGTCGATGGCTAAAATTTTAGTTACAGGTGGTGCAGGTTATATTGGTTCGCACACTTGTGTAGAGCTCTTAGAAGCAGGTCATGAAGTTATTGTATTTGATAATCTTTCAAATAGTTCAAAAGAATCTTTAAATAGAGTTCAAGAGATCACTCAAAAAGGTTTAACTTTTGTAGAGGGTGATATTCGGAATTCTGGTGAGCTTGACCGAGTGTTTCAAGAGCATGCAATTGATGCGGTTATTCATTTTGCAGGTTTAAAAGCAGTAGGTGAAAGCCAGGAAAAACCGCTTATTTATTTTGATAATAATATTGCAGGCAGTATTCAACTGGTGAAGTCAATGGAGAAAGCTGGTGTTTATACATTAGTATTTAGCTCCTCTGCGACCGTATATGATGAGGCAAATACCTCTCCGCTGAATGAAGAAATGCCAACAGGTATGCCAAGTAATAATTATGGATATACAAAACTAATTGTTGAGCAATTATTACAAAAACTTTCAGTAGCTGACTCTAAATGGTCTATTGCTTTACTACGTTATTTTAACCCTGTAGGTGCACATAAGAGTGGGCGTATTGGTGAAGACCCTCAAGGTATTCCAAATAATTTAATGCCTTATGTGACTCAAGTTGCTGTGGGTCGCCGTGAGAAACTATCTATTTATGGTAATGATTACGATACAATAGATGGTACAGGTGTGCGAGATTATATCCATGTTGTTGACTTGGCGAATGCACATTTATGTGCTTTAAATAACCGCTTACAGGCGCAAGGTTGCCGTGCATGGAATATTGGTACAGGTAATGGTTCATCTGTTTTACAAGTCAAAAATACCTTTGAACAAGTGAATGGTGTACCTGTTGCTTTTGAGTTCGCTCCACGTAGAGCAGGGGATGTTGCGACTTCTTTTGCGGACAATGCTCGCGCAGTTGCTGAGTTGGGTTGGAAACCTCAATATGGCTTAGAAGATATGCTTAAGGATAGCTGGAATTGGCAAAAGCAGAATCCTAATGGCTACAATTAAATTCGGATAAAAAAGGAGCGATTTGCTCCTTTTTTATTTTTAATTAGTTCTGAATTAATCCAGTCAACTCATCTACATAATATTGCATTGGCTGAGCTTGACTATCTGTACGGCTTTCAATATTAAGACGTAACAAAGGCTCAGTATTTGAAGCACGGACGTTAAAGCGCCATGTGCCAAAGTCGAGGCTTACCCCATCGGTACGGTCAATTTGTGGATTTTGATTCGCATAGAAGTCGAAAATCTTTTGAATCGTAGTTTGCGTATCGACTACTTTAAAGTTGATTTCACCACTACAAGGGAACTTGGCAATCATATTTTCAACGAGTGTTGAGAGAGATTGTCCTGTTTCAGAGAGTAGAGCAATGGTGAGTAACCAGGGAATCATACCACTGTCACAGTAAGCAAAATCACGGAAATAGTGGTGAGCACTCATTTCACCGCCATATACGGCATTGTGTTCACGCATAACATCTTTAATAAATGCATGCCCCGATTTTGACTGTACAGCAACACCTTTGTATTCGTCGACGATATCAAATGTGTTCCACACTAAACGTGGGTCATGCACAATTTTTTCGCCTGACTGTTTGATTAAGAAAGCTTGAGCCAATAGGCCAACAATATAGTAGCCCTCAATGAATTGTCCTTTTTCATCGAACAAGAAACAGCGGTCAAAGTCGCCGTCCCATGCAATACCCATATCTGCTTTATGCTCAAGAACAGCATTTCGGGTACTGTCACGGTTTTCAATTAAAATTGGGTTAGGGATGCCATTTGGGAAAGTACCATCTGCTTCATGATGAATTTTAATAAATTCAACCGGTACATTAAGCGCTTTAAATTTTTCTTCAATGGCATCAATCACATGACCAGCTGCACCATTACCCGCGTTTACCACTAACTTTAATGGACGGATTTTTGCAGGTTCAATATAAGTCAGTAGATGGTCAACGAACTCAGGCAAAATGTTATAGCTTTGCGTTGTACCTTTTTGGCTAACTTCTTCAAAGTTATTGGTCTCTGCTAAAGCCTGAATTTCTTTTAAACCAGTATCGGCACTAATTGGACGAGCATTTTCTCGAACCAATTTCATACCGTTATAGTCCATTGGGTTATGACTCGCAGTTACTTCTATACCACCTTGTACGTCTAAATGAAAAGCGGCAAAGTACACTTCTTCAGTACCCGTCATGCCTAAATCAAGCACATTCACACCCGCATCATTTAAACCGCGGATGGTCGCTTGTTTTAAAGCCTCACTGCTTAGACGAATATCACAACCTACAACCACAGTTTTTGGTTTATAGATTTGTCCGTAAGCGCGGCCAATTTTATAGGCGATTTCTTCATTCAATTCGGTGCCGAGTTTGCCTCGGATATCATAAGCTTTAAAACACGTTAAAGTAGTCATTATTCAATTCAATACATGTGGTTTGAGTTGTGTGCACATTATACATAGATCATCAAATTGGTACGTTTATAGTTTTTATATTCAAATTTTGCACTTCATTTCTGTAGGTCATATTTAAGTTTATAAGGAAGCTTTTTTACGACTTTAGTCGAATAAATAAATTAGAAATAGCTTGATTTTTCTTAGTTATATTGGTCATACCAATTATGGTAATTATTTAATCATTGATCTTACCAATAACTGTGTTTATGATGCGCATTGTGGTTTAAGGAAAAACATTTGCACTTAAATTTTAATTGGTCATACCAATTTGTGTTGAATGTTGAAATTTTAAGGTACAAAAATTCGCCCCGGCATTTCAAGGAGATGACAATGCTCAATATGTGGCAACAACTTTATGACCCTTTAAATAATATTTGGCTGTCTAGTGCGGTTGCATTAATCCCGATTATTTTCTTCTTTTTGGCCTTGGCTGTTTTTCGTTTAAAAGGCAGTATCGCGGGTACGGGCACAGTTATTATTGCATTACTGATTGCGCTATTTTTCTATCAAATGCCTGGTCAAATGGCCTTTGCGTCAATCATTTACGGTTTCTTCTACGGTCTATGGCCAATTTCATGGATCATTATCGGGGCAGTTTTTCTATACAAGATTTCGGTAAAAACAGGCCAGTTTGAGGTTATTCGCTCAAGCATTCTATCTATTACCGAAGACCAACGTCTGCAAATGTTACTCGTTGGTTTTGCATTTGGTACTTTCCTTGAAGGAGCTGCGGGCTTTGGTGCTCCTGTCGCAATTACCGCTGCACTACTTGTCGGTTTAGGGTTTAAGCCACTTTACGCTGCTGGTTTATGTTTAATTGTAAATACAGCGCCAGTGGCATTTGGTGCGATGGGTATTCCAATTATTGTGGCGGGGCAGGTTTCCGGTGTAGACACTATGGAAATTAGCCAGATGGTGGGTCGTCAGTTGCCATTTTTAACCATTATTGTGCTGTTCTGGATTATGGCGATTATGGATGGCTGGCGTGGTGTTAAGGAAACTTGGCCTGCGGTATTGGTCGGTGGTGGTGCTTTTGCGATTGCTCAGTATCTCACCTCTAACTTTATTGGCCCTGAGTTACCAGACATTACCGCAGCAATTGCTTCATTGGTCAGCCTGACGTTGTTATTCCGTGTTTGGAAACCAAAACATATTTTCCGTTTTGAACCTGAAGCAGGTCAGACTTTGACTCAGCAACCTACAACAGTTCAACGTTATAGCATTGGCAAAATTGCAAAGGCATGGTCTCCATTTGCTATTTTAACGGTAATGGTCACGATCTGGAGCGTTAAGCCATTTAAAGCATTATTTGCAAAAGATGGTGCTCTTGAACACTGGATTTTTAAACTTGAAGTGCCGTATTTACATAAATTGGTCGAGAAAATGCCGCCGATTGTGTCCGAGATAAAACCATACGAAGCAATTTATAAGTTTGACTGGTTCTCTGCAACAGGTACTGCAATTTTTATTGCTGCGATCATCACAGTTATTTTCTTAAAAAGGAAAGCAAGTGAGGCAGTAACAACCTTCGGTGAAACGCTCAATGAGTTAAAAACACCGATTTACTCGATTGGTATGGTGTTGGCATTTGCTTTTATTGCGAACTATTCAGGTTTATCTGCAACTTTGGCTTTGGCTCTATCGCATACGGGTCATGCGTTTACTTTCTTCTCGCCATTTTTGGGTTGGCTTGGTGTGTTCCTTACTGGTTCAGACACTTCTTCAAATGCTTTGTTCTCGGCATTACAGGCAACCACCGCTCAGCAAATTGGTATTCCGGAAGTGTTATTGGTCGCTGCGAATACCAGTGGTGGTGTGACAGGTAAAATGATTTCGCCACAGTCGATTGCGATTGCTTGTGCCGCAGTAGGCTTAGTTGGAAAAGAGTCTGACTTGTTCCGTTTCACGGTAAAACATAGCATCATATTCACTGTCTTTGTTGGCATCATTATCACGGTTCAGGCTTATCTGGTTCCGTGGATGATTCCATAACTCCAGTGAAGGAAACGCGATGAGAATCTCCGATCAAGTGGTCATGAAATTGCAGGCATTAATTGAAGAGCGTCATATGAAAAAAGGTGATCGTTTGCCTGCCGAGCGCCAGCTTGCAACTAGCTTAGGAGTTTCTCGTCCATCCTTACGTGAAGCAATTCAACAGCTCAATAGTCAAGGTGTACTGATTAGTCGCCGTGGCGATGGAACTTATATTCAGCAATTACCTGAACAATGGCCCCAGCAACTGATTGTGAACCCAATCAGCAACCTGATTGAAGAAGATCCGTTATACCGTTTTGATGTGCAAGAGGCGCGTTTGGTACTCGAAGGGGGACTGCATGGTATGCCGCATTACGTTCAACGCCTGAGGATCGCGCCAAAATTCATCATTATTTTAATGAAATTAGTCGCCATCAAAATGCGGGTGACTCAGCACAGGCTGCGGTCGCGGATGCTGAATTCCACTTAGCGATTGCTGAAGCATCTCACAATGTGGTGCTGATTCAAATGATGCGAAGTCTATTTGATTTGCTGCAATACAACGTCTTGTTAGGGCGTAAGAAAGTTTATAACGACCCCGTAAATGGTGACTTGCTGAGCGAGCAGCATTTTCAGGTGATGGATGCTATTGATCGTAAAGATCCCGAGGCCGCACGCCAAGCTGTCTGCGGTCATATTGAATTTGTGATTAATCATGTGCGTTCTCTGGATGAAGATGAAGCTCGCCAGAAACGTGCAAATCGTTTAAATAGAGTTGATTCAAAATGATTATTTCTTCTGGCAATGATTATCGTGCTGCGGCACAACGTCGCTTACCCCCATTTTTATTTCACTACATTGATGGTGGTGCGTATGCGGAATATACCTTAAAGCGTAACGTACAAGATTTGTCAGAAATTGCATTGCGTCAGCGTGTGCTGAATGACATGTCCGCGTTGAGTTTAGAGACAAAACTGTTTAATGAAACGCTGTCGATGCCAGTTGCCTTGGCGCCTGTGGGTTTAACAGGTATGTATGCACGCCGTGGTGAAGTACAAGCCGCAATGGCAGCCGATAAAAAAGGTATTCCATTTACGCTTTCAACGGTTTCTGTTTGCCCGATTGAGGAAGTTGCACCTGCAATTAACCGTCCGATGTGGTTCCAGCTTTATGTATTACGCGATCGAGGTTTTATGCGTAATGCTTTGGAACGTGCAAAAGCAGCGGGTTGTTCAACACTGGTGTTTACCGTAGATATGCCTGTGCCGGGTGCACGTTACCGTGATGCCCATTCGGGTATGAGTGGGCCAAATGCTGCGATGCGTCGTTATATGCAATCAGTATTTCATCCGCATTGGTCATGGAATGTTGGCTTAATGGGTCGTCCGCACGACTTGGGTAATATCTCTAAATATTTAGGTAAACCGACTGGGCTTGAAGACTATATCGGCTGGTTAGGCTCGAACTTTGACCCATCGATTTCATGGAAAGACCTTGAGTGGATTCGTGAGTTTTGGGATGGCCCAATGGTGATTAAAGGCATTTTAGACCCTGAAGATGCCAAAGATGCTGTGCGTTTTGGTGCAGATGGTATTGTGGTATCGAATCACGGCGGTCGTCAGTTAGATGGCGTGATGTCATCTGCTCGTGCATTGCCTGCAATTGCCGATGCCGTGAAAGGTGATTTGGCCATTTTGGCTGACTCAGGCATTCGTAATGGTTTAGACGTGGTGCGTATGTTGGCGCTCGGTGCCGATACGGTTTTACTTGGTCGTGCGTTTGTGTATGCCTTGGCAGCAGCAGGTGGGCAAGGGGTTTCGAACTTGCTTGATTTGATTGATAAAGAAATGCGTGTTGCGATGACGCTCACGGGTGCTAAGTCGATTTCGGATATTAATGCGGATTGTTTAGTACAGGCGATTAAACAAGGACTTTAAAACATAGTAAGTGAAGCAGTAAGCACAGCCTCAAAATTTGGTGATTTGCTGATGTTTTACGTATAGGCATTTGTCACTTTTGAAAGGTCAAAAGTAACCAAAAACCTTTTGTTGAGCAAACCGTACTTCCTTGTACGGTTGCTCAACAGGCGGCATCCCTGCCGCCAATGCGTCGCCAATTTGCATTAAATCTAATACCTAGAGATTAGCTGCTGGTGCTAAGCGTCAATGAGCTGCTTACATCGAAGTTTTCCCTGTAAGACTACGTCGTGTTGCTCTAAATTTAAAAAAACTATGTGGTATGGATGACCAAAAGGAAACCATCATGCAAACATTTTCTCCTAAAGCAGTGATCGAACGTTTACAGAATATTGTAGGGCGTTCTTATGTTTTGACCGATGATCAAAGTACGCGTCAGTACCGTCAAGGTCGTCGTTTTGGTGAGGGGAAAGTGCTTGCAGTGGTTGTACCAGGGACCTTGCTAGAGCAATGGCAGGTGCTCCAAGCTGCAATTGAGGCAGACTGTATTGTGATTATGCAGGCGGCCAATACGGGATTGACCGGTGGTTCAACTCCGTATGGCGATGACTATGATCGTCCTGTTTTGGTGATGAGTACCCGCCGTTTAAAGGGTATTCAAGTCATCCATGACGGCAAGCAAGTCATTTGTTTACCGGGTGCGACCTTAGATAATTTAGAGCAAATTTTAAAAGGCTATAATCGTGAACCACATTCGGTGATTGGTTCATCTTGTATTGGTGCATCGGTACTCGGCGGTGTGTGTAATAACTCTGGTGGTGCACTGGTACGCCGTGGTCCTGCGTATACGGAACTGGCGTTATATGCTCAGGTGAACTCTGCTGGTCAATTAGAGCTGGTGAATCATTTAGGCGTAAATTTGGGCTCGACACCCGAAGAAATTTTGACTCGTTTAGAGAAGCAGCAATACAAAGCCGTAGATATTTTAGATGATAGCGAAAAGCAGGCGTCTGACCATCGTTATGCGCACGATGTGACGCAAGTGGATGAGGATACGCCTGCTCGTTTTAATGCAGACCCGTCACGATTATTTGAAGCATCAGGTTCGGCAGGTAAAGTCTGTGTGTTTGCTGTACGCCTTGATACCTATGAAAAAGTAGAGAGCAGTGTTTTTTATATTGGTAGTAATGATGCCGATGATTTAACGGCTATTCGTCGCTACTTACTGACCTCACTGCCAAGCTTGCCAATTGCGGGCGAATATATTCACCGTGATGCTTATTTGATTGGTGAAAAGTACGGAAAAGACACCTTCTTATTTATTGAAAAGTTTGGTACAGCCAATGTTCCAAAAGCTTTCGCGATGAAAGACAAAGTCGATGGCTTTTTAGAAAAATTTAAAATTAAAGGTTTAACAGACCAGATTTTACAGGCAATTACCTTCTTTTTACCGAGTCATTTGCCTAAGCGTATGACCGAATATCGAGATCGTTATGAGCACCATTTAGTGTTACGTGTTGAAAATAATTCAAAAGCTCAGACCGAGCAGTTTTTAAAAGAATATTTTGCAGTGCATCAGTCAGGCAACTATTTCGTATGTAGTGAAGAGGAAGGTCGAAAGGCGTTCTTACACCGTTTTGCGATTGCAGGAGCTGCAATTCGTTATCGCGATACACACCGTAGTGAAGTTGAAGATATTGTGGCGCTTGATATTGCGTTACGTCGTAATGACCGCGAATGGGTAGAGCAACTACCAGCCGAGATGGAAAACAAAATTCTCTATAAACTCTATTATGGGCATTTCTTTTGTCATGTGTTCCATCAAGACTATATTCTTAAAAAGGGCAATGACCCTTTAGAAATGGAACATCAAATGTGGAAATTACTCGATGCGCGCCGTGCTGAATATCCGGCAGAGCATAATGTCGGGCATCTTTATATTGCCAAGCCTGCCTTAGCCAACTTTTATCAAAAACTCGACCCAACCAATAGCTTTAATGTGGGGATTGGACATACCTCAAAACTGAAATATTGGGGCAAGGCTAAATCGTAATATCGAGACATAAAAAAAGGCGCCGAAGCGCCTTTTTTTATAGATGATTTATGCAGCTTCTACAGATTTAGCAAGCACTTCAGCCATCGCTTTAGCAACAGTGTAAACATTGTTCATGTTTAAACCTGCTACACAAATACGGCCACTACGTACTAAGTAGATTGCATATTCTTCACGCAAGATATCAACTTGCTCAGCAGTTAGACCTGTGTAGCTGAACATACCTTTCTGGTTTACAAGGTAGCTAAAGTCACGGTCTGGTAATGCTTTAGTGAGTTCGTCTTTCAAGATGCTACGCATTTTGATAATACGCTCACGCATCTCTTTCACTTCACCTTGCCATTGTTGGTTAAGTTCAGCGTCATTTAACACTTCATCAACTAGCCAAGCACCTGTTGTAGGAGGGCTAGAGTAAATACGGCGTACAGTCGCTTTTAACTGACCGAATGTGCACTGAGCAGCTTCTGCATCGTCACATACGAAAGTTAAGCCGCCAACACGCTCGCCATATAAAGAGAAGATTTTAGAGAACGAGTTGCTCACAATGAAGTTTAGACCCGCTTGGTCTAAAGCACGGATTGCATACGCATCTTCTTCCATACCGTCACCAAAACCTTGGTAAGCGATGTCTAGGAATGGAATAAGGTTACGGTCTTTTAATACTGCAATTACTTGGTCCCATTGCGCTGGGTTTAAATCAGCACCCGTTGGGTTATGGCAGCATGGGTGCAACAACACAATGCTTTGCTCAGGCAAAGTTTTAAGTGTAGAAAGCATACCGTCAAAATCTACACCACGCGTTTCTGCATCGAAATATGGGTAGAAATGAGTCTTAATGCCAGCGCCATTGAAAATCGCAACGTGGTTATCCCAAGTTGGTTGGCTCACCCAAACGTCTGAATTTGGGAAATAAGTTTTTAAGAAATCCGCACCAACTTTCAATGCACCTGAACCACCAAGCGTTTGGATGGTTACAGCACGGCCAGCTTTAACTGCTGGGCTGTTTGCACCAAATAAAAGTGCTTGAATTGCTTCACGGTAAGGTTTGAAGCCTTCCATTGGCAAATAAAGTTTGGTTTTACCGTTCTTAGGCTCAATACGCTTTTGTGCCTCGATAATGGTCTCTAACTGAGGAACAATGCTGTCTTCGTTATAATAAAGACCAATACTCAAGTTTACTTTTTCAGAACGAGTATCAGCATTGAACTGTTCCATTAAAGAGAGAATTGGATCGCCTGCGTATGGGGGGATATGTTGAAACATCAAAAAAGTCCTTTCATTCAACAATATGCATAGTGCTGGGTTTTTTCTGTCTCGAAAAATACGCTACAACTATGTCGATGCTCAATAATGTATCAATAAAGCTACCGTGAAGCACCTGATAATTTCACTAATATCGATATTTTCTGGATGAAAATGATAAAAAGATTTAAAAGAAATTACGGTAAATAGAAACTAATTTCTAACTCATGCTTTCATTCAAGCAGATTGTCTACAATCTTGCTGTAATACATTGGTTGTAGACTAAAGTTTGAAACAAAAGTTTAATGACTAAAAAGTAACTAAGAAAGAGTCATAAAACTATAGATAAATTGACACTAAATTATTGTTTTATAAATATTAACTGGCAAGTGGTGTAATGCTCTAAATATAAGGTGAGAGAACAGGCCAAACGATAAAAATTGACCTGATACGTTCTGTAAAGTGTCAACAATCACCTTGATTTTTTTCATTCATACCGCTATAAAACTCATAATTGATTAAAAATTGTCGACAATATGCAAGATTTGACCTTCGCACCAGAGCCACTACAAAGTCAGGGAAGAACACTGACCGAGAATGTATTTAAACAAATACAGACGGCGATTGTTTTAGGTCAAATTCCGGCAGGTAGCAAAATTTCCGAGCCTGAACTGGCGCGCACTTACGGCATTAGCCGTGGGCCTTTGCGTGAAGCAATTCATCGCCTTGAAGGGCAACGTTTGGTTGAGCGTACTGCACATGTGGGCGCGCGTGTGGTTTCGCTCTCACTGCAACAGTTTAAAGAGCTTTACCAGATTCGTGCGTCATTAGAAGGTTTAGCTTGCAAACTTGCGGCACAGCATATTGATAAAAAGCAAATTTTGGCGCTACGTGATGTCTTACGTATGCATGCCGAAGATGAAAACTTTAAAGCAGGTAAAGGATATTACTTGCAAGAAGGGCAGGACGATTTTCACTACTGCATTATCAAAAGTAGTGGCAATAAAACCCTAGAAAAAATGCTATGTGATGAGCTTTATCATCTCATCCGTATGTACCGAATTCAGTTTTCAAACACACCCGATCGTCCAAGCAAAGCTTGGGACGAACATATCCGTATTTTAGATGCAATTGCAGAAGGCGATGGTGAACTTGCCGAGCTGCTCATGCATCGACATATCAATGCTTCTTACAAAATTATTGAGCAAACACTGCTACAAGCACAAGGAGAACATAACAATGGCTAAACAATCCGCAGGTCAGCTATTTCGCGATGCCGTAGCCCAAGAAAAGCCATTACAAGTGGTGGGAACCATCAATGCCAATCATGCACTTTTGGCAAAACGTGCAGGTTATAAAGCGATTTACTTATCAGGTGGTGGTGTAGCAGCTGGTTCTTTAGGCTTACCTGATTTGGGAATCAGTAACCTTGATGATGTGTTGACTGATGTACGCCGAATTACTGATGTATGTGATCTTCCATTATTGGTCGATGCTGACACAGGTTTTGGTGCTTCTGCATTTAACATTGCCCGTACTACGAAATCACTTATCAAGTTTGGTGCTGCGGCAATGCACATTGAAGACCAAGTGGGTGCAAAACGTTGTGGTCACCGTCCGAACAAAGCCATTGTGACTCAAGAAGAAATGGTTGACCGTATTAAAGCTGCGGTCGATGCGCGTGGTGATGACAGCTTCGTGATTATGGCGCGTACCGATGCGTTAGCGGTTGAAGGCTTACAAGCTGCCATTGACCGTGCGGGTGCCTATATTGAGGCAGGCGCAGACATGTTGTTCCCTGAAGCAATTACCGAGCTTGATATGTACAAGCAATTTGCTCAGAAGACAGGCGTACCAATTTTGGCAAACATTACCGAGTTTGGCTCGACACCACTGTTTACCACTGAAGAGTTAGCATCTGCCGATGTAAGCCTTGCGCTTTATCCGCTTTCTGCTTTCCGTGCCATGAACAAGGCAGCCGAAACTGTGTATGAAACCTTGCGTAAAGAAGGCACGCAAAAGAATGTGGTTGATATTATGCAAACGCGTAAAGAGTTATATGAACGCATTAACTACTACGCGTTTGAAGACTACTTAGACAACGCATTTGCTAAAAAGAAATAAGAAGTAAAACACGGTACATATGCCGTGTTCCCCAAATAATTTAAATAGATAGGAAAGGACAATCTTATGAGCTCAAATGAAACAACAACAGGCTTCAAACCAAAAAAATCAGTTGCACTTAGCGGACAAGTTGCAGGCAACACAGCACTTTGTACCGTAGGACGTA
This sequence comes from Acinetobacter baumannii, assembly GCF_009759685.1. Taxonomy (NCBI): domain Bacteria; kingdom Pseudomonadati; phylum Pseudomonadota; class Gammaproteobacteria; order Moraxellales; family Moraxellaceae; genus Acinetobacter; species Acinetobacter baumannii. The sequence goes on from NZ_CP046654.1 coordinate 1,459,881, forward strand.
GCGGTAACGACTTGCACTATCGTGGCTATGACATTCTTGACCTTGCGGCAGGTAGCGAGTTTGAAGAAGTTGCTCACTTGCTCGTACATGGCAAATTACCAAACAAAGCTGAACTCAAAGCATATAAAGCAAAATTAAAAGCACTTCGTGGCTTACCGGCAGCACTTAAAACTGCACTTGAGCAATTACCACCATCTGCACACCCAATGGATGTGATGCGTACTGGTGTTTCAGTACTAGGTTGTTTAACTCCAGAACACGAAGACCACAATGAAGCGGGCGCAAAAGACATTGCTGATAAATTAATGGCAAGCTTAGGTTCAATGCTGCTCTATTGGTATCACTTCAGCAACAACGGTCGTCGTATTGAAGTTGAAACAGATGATGACTCAATTGCAGCGCATTTCTTGCACTTACTTCATGGCGAAAAACCATGTGAAGAGTGGATTCAAGCGATGCATACATCACTTATTTTGTATGCTGAGCATGAGTTCAACGCATCTACATTTACCTCACGCGTGGTTGCAGGTACAGGTTCTGACATGTACTCGGCAATTACAGGCGGTATTGGTGCACTTCGCGGACCTAAGCACGGTGGTGCAAACGAAGTTGCATTCGTGATTCAACAACGTTACGACAATCCAGACGAAGCAGAAGCTGACATCCGTAAACGTGTTGAAAATAAAGAAGTCGTAATCGGATTTGGTCACCCTGTATATACAGTTTCTGACCCACGTAACGAAGTGATCAAGAAAGTGGCGCATGACTTAGCAGAAGCGCAAGAGAACACCAAAATGTACCTCATCGCTGAGCGTTTGGAAGCAGTGATGAAAGAAGTGAAAAACATGTTCCCGAACCTCGACTGGTTCAGTGCGGTGAGTTATCACTTAATGGGTGTTCCAACTGCAATGTTTACACCGTTATTCGTAATTGCACGTACAGCAGGTTGGTCAGCGCACGTGATTGAACAACGTCAAGACGGCAAAATCATTCGTCCAAGCGCGAACTACACAGGCCCTGAAAACCTCGAATTTAAACCATTGGCGGAGCGTGGTTAATGAACACAAAATACCGTAAACCGCTGGCAGGTACCCAGCTTGAATACTACGACGTGCGTCAAGCCGTTGAAGATATTCAGCCAGGCGCATACGAAAAACTGCCTTACACCTCTAAAGTACTCGCTGAGCAATTGGTACGCCGTGCCGATGCCGAGAACTTAACTGCTTATTTAACGCAGTTGATTGAACGCCGTCAGGACTTGGACTTTCCTTGGTATCCAGCGCGCGTGGTGTGTCATGACATTTTGGGTCAAACTGCATTGGTTGACCTTGCAGGTTTGCGTGACGCGATTGCTGAGAAGGGCGGTGACCCATCTAAGGTTAACCCAGTTGTACCAACACAGCTCATTGTCGACCACTCTTTAGCAGTGGAATATGGTGGTGCTGACCCAGACGCTTTTGCAAAAAACCGTGCTGTTGAAGACCGCCGTAATGAAGACCGTTTCCACTTTATTGAGTGGACCAAAACTGCATTTAAAAATGTTGATGTGATCCCTGCGGGGAACGGCATTATGCACCAGATTAACCTAGAGAAAATGTCTCCGGTGATTCAGGCGCGTGATGGCGTAGCATTCCCAGACACATGTGTCGGTACAGACTCACACACACCACATACAGACGCTTTGGGCGTAATTTCTGTGGGCGTGGGTGGCTTAGAAGCTGAAAACGTAATGTTAGGCCGTGCATCTTGGATGCGTCTGCCAGACATTATTGGTGTTGAGTTTGTAGGTCAGCGTCAGGCAGGCATTACTGCAACAGATATCGTACTTGCTCTAACTGAATTCTTACGTAAAGAACGCGTGGTTGGTGCTTACCTTGAGTTCTTTGGTGAAGGCGCTGACAGTATGTCTGTGGGTGACCGTGCAACCATTTCGAACATGACACCAGAATATGGCGCTACGGCTGCGATGTTCTACATCGACCAAAACACAATCGACTACTTACGCCTAACAGGCCGTGAAGATGCTCAAGTGGCATTGGTTGAACAGTACGCAAAAGAAATTGGCCTTTGGGCATCTGAAATGACCAAAGCAGAGTACCCACGTGTACTACGTTTTGATCTGTCAACAGTCACACGTAACATTGCTGGCCCCTCAAACCCACATGCACGTGTTTCAACTGCGGACTTAAAAGAAAAAGGCATTGCAGGTGTAGTTGAAAACCGTTCTGATGGCTTAATGCCAGATGGCGCAATCATTATTGCTGCAATTACTTCATGTACCAACACTTCTAACCCACGTAACACTGTGGCGGCAGGTTTGTTGGCACGTAAGGCAAATGAGCTAGGTTTGGTTCGTAAACCTTGGGTGAAATCATCATTTGCACCGGGTTCAAAAGCGGCCGCACTTTACCTTGAAGAAGCAGGTGTTCTAAAAGACTTAGAGAAACTTGGTTTTGGTATTGTGGCTTACGCTTGTACGACGTGTAACGGTATGTCTGGTGCGTTAGATCCAGCTATCCAGCAAGAAATTATTGACCGTGACTTGTACGCAACCGCAGTACTCTCTGGTAACCGTAACTTCGATGGCCGTATCCATCCTTATGCAAAACAAGCATTCTTGGCATCTCCACCGCTTGTTGTGGCATATGCAATTGCAGGTACGATTCGTTTTGACATCGAAAAAGATGCGTTAGGTTATGACAAAGAAGGTAACCCGATTTACCTCAAAGACATCTGGCCATCCGACGCTGAAATTGATGCCTTAGTTAAAGAAGCCGTGAAGCCTGAACAGTTCCGTAAAGTCTACATTCCAATGTTTGACTTGGGCGAAGTGGAGCAAGCGAAAAGCCCACTTTACGACTGGCGTCCGCAAAGTACTTACATCCGCCGTCCACCATATTGGGAAGGGGCGTTGGCTGCACCACGTACTTTGGCGAACATGCGTCCGCTTGCGATTTTGGGTGACAACATCACCACCGATCACTTGTCACCTTCAAATGCGATTTTGATGGACTCGGCTGCGGGTGAATATCTTCACAAAATGGGCGTACCAGAAGAAGACTTCAACTCATACGCAACGCACCGTGGTGACCACTTGACTGCACAACGTGCAACATTTGCAAACCCGAAACTGTATAACGAAATGGTTCGCCGTTCAGACGGTACCATTAAGCAAGGTTCAAAAGCGCGTGTAGAGCCAGAAGGCGAAGTGATGCGCATGTGGGAAGCAATTGAAACCTACATGAACCGTAAGCAACCGTTAATTATTATCGCGGGTGCTGACTACGGTCAGGGTTCAAGCCGTGACTGGGCTGCAAAAGGTGTCCGCCTTGCAGGTGTTGAAGCGATTGTAGCAGAAGGTTTTGAGCGTATTCACCGTACCAACTTGGTGGGTATGGGCGTGTTACCACTTGAGTTTAAACCGGGTGTAAACCGCAAGACTTTAAAACTAGATGGTACAGAGCTTTATAGCGTGATTGGTAATATTGCGCCGCGTTCGACTTTAACTTTGGTTATTGAACGTGCCACAGCGGATGGTAAAGAAGAGATTCTTGAAGTGCCTGTGACTTGCCGTTTAGATACAGAAGAAGAAGTTTCTGTATATGAAGCGGGCGGTGTATTACAGCGTTTTGCGCAAGACTTTTTAGAAGGCCAAGTGGCTTAATAAAAAAGTTGTTGAAATTTAATAGTATAAACCCCAAGTAAAAGCTAAATTAGCTTGGGGTTTATACATTGACAAGTATTCAAGAAGTCATCAATAAAAGAGAAATTAAATCTATTTTTCATTTTACGAGGGTTGAAAATCTTAATAATATTTTAACAAACGGAATAATTCCAAGAAATAATTTATCCAATAAAACATCGATATTTAATGATACTGTAAGAGCTGATGGAAAATTAGACTATAGTAGTTTCAGTATAAGTTTTCCAAATCATCTAATGTTTTATCGATTGAGATGTGCTGTTCCTGAAAGCAAATGGGCTATTTTAGTTTTCAAATCTGATTTATTAACTACAAACAATTGTTTATTTTACCCTGTGAATGCGGCGTCATCTAATGTTAGTAGATCACCAGTAGATATGTTCCGTGGAGGGCAAGCATTGGAAAGAATGTTTACTTATTCTGCCGAGAGTCGTGAAAGTGTTCTTAGAGCATGTGATCCTACAGATGTTCAGGCAGAAGTAATGATTCCTGGAATAGTTACTATGGAAAATTTGAAAGGTTGTATTTTGAGTGAAAAGGATTTAGTAGAATTTTTTTCTAAAAGATTTCCAAACATTAAATTCGTCCACTGTCATTCAGGAAGACAAGTATTTAATACAAGAAAAGCTTTCCTTTGGGGCTATTAGAGGTGTGAAATGGCAAAACGACCTGTTTTTATTCCTAATTCTAGTGGTTCTACACTTGTTGATACAAAAATGATAGATTTTCAATATCATTCAGGTTTTGCAGTTGTTCAAAAGCAAAAATCTATTAATTCGCTACATGACAGTATTCGAGATAAATTAGATATTTTCAACATTTTGGAAATATCTAGTAAATCAGAGGTAGAGTTGGGGGTGGCTCTTAGTGCTTTTAATCTAATGATGTTTGATAAAAAAACACATCAAAAATTTAGTGTTGAATGTGCTTTTCAAAGTAGTAAAGTTTTTCAAAATGGAGGCCCATTTTTGGATCTTTTAAACGTTACTTCAAGAGAAGCGAAAAAGGACGAAAGATTAAAAACTTCAGGACAGTTAAAAAAGTTTACTTTTTATGGAATTGATTGGGCTTTAGATCCATTAACAGCATTCTATGATTGGTTATATATTAACGCATTAAATTTTAATGCTGAGTATCATCAAGAACTCTTAGCATATGAAGCGTTTACTGATATTGAGTTTAATCCTGAAAAATCAATAAATTGTCAGGCTTATTCAATTGCAATGTTTGTAGCTTTATCAAAAAGAAATCTGTTAGATAAAGTTAGAAATCCTAAAGAATTTCTTAAGTTTTATAGTGATTTTAAAGTAAATAATGCTTATTTTGCTATTCAAAACAATTCTCAAGCAGGAAATCTTTTTTAATTCAAAAATTCTTAGTTAGGGGGATGTTTGTTATGCGGTATGTTTCAATAATTAGATTTATACCGTTAGCAAATAATCAAATTCCACTTGGAGAATTTCCATCCTGTAGAGAAGCTGTTGCTTATGCAAAGCTAGAATACAATAGCGCTAGAATTAATGGGTGTGCTTATTGTCATACTACCTAAGTTAAAGTAATTGATTCTATTTAACAAAAGGCCTACTTTAGAGTAGGTTTCTTTATTTTTAGAGGCTTTTATGAGGTTTAGAGATAGAAATTTAAAAGATATTGCAGACTGTATTGTGGGTGACAGGCAATATTTTCCTTATAGAAGTAGTTTTTATATTACACAGTTTTTTGATGAGTGTGATTTACCTTATGTACATGATGGTAGTACTAGATGGTGGTGGACAGCAGAAAGATTAAAGGAATTATTGGAAGAACCTTGTGCAAAAGACTCTTTACCTGAGAAATTTATCAATCTGCTTAGGATATTAATGTATAAGTCTGATGCAACAGAAGATGATCCTGAAAGAATAAATGCATTAATTGAATTGAATAAACCATTAAGTCGGGAGGGATTCGAAGCTTTTTATGGAAACGATAATATTTTATATGTAAGAAATATAAGAACCAATAATTTGATAAAACCAAGTGAAAATCCACATAGACCATTCACAGAAGATGAGCTAAAGAAAAGAGAATTACTTATAAACTTTTTAGAGCGATGTTCAGAAGATGAGTTAATTGAAAAAATTTTATTACCTTTATTTAGAATATTGGGTTTTCAAAGAATTACGGTAGCTGGACATAGAGACAAAGCTTTAGAATATGGGAAAGATATTTGGATGAAATTTACGCTGCCCACCCAACATATAATTTATTTTGGGATACAAGTTAAGAAAGGAAAATTAGATTCTTCTGGAATGACTAAAGCAGGGAATCATAATATTGCTGAAATTTATAACCAAACTACAATGATGTTAGGACATGAGATTTTTGATCCAGAAACAAATAAAAGAGTTTTAGTTGATCATGCTTATATCATTGCAGGTGGAGAAATTACTAAAGCAGCAAGAAATTGGTTGGGAAATAAACTTGATGCTAATAAGAGAAGTCAAATAATCTTTATGGACAGAGAAGATATTCTAAATTTATTTACGGTTAACTTAATCGAAGTTCCGCAATTATCTTAGATCAATAAAAAAAGCCCGACATCCTGTCGGGCTTTTTCGTATTTGGTTGCTAGATATGACTCCTGTCGTATCTCACGATCCTGATGCATGAACCTATTATTGTTGTTTTATGTTCCGGAACATCCTGTTCCTGTATGAGTTCATATTAGAAAAAAAGCAGGGGACGGCCAATCCGCTAAATCCCTAAATCTGTGTAAGATAAATCGTACAAATAACATTTTTTGCATTTATGCCATCATCATCGGGCGAAATGGACAATTGACAATCACTCTAACTGGGTTATATTCCTGTTTAATATATATACGATTATAGGAATGTAATCATGGTAACAGCTGGCGAAAAACCCGGAACAGGCTTCTATTTCTGTGCTCAGTGCGGACATAGAGTGTTTTTAGAAATTAATACCGACCCTTTACCACCTTGCACAAAATGCTACTGCACGCAATTTAAACGTTAAGAATGAAATAATATTTGCGTTCGCATTTAACAAAAAGCCCTGTCACCCGATGGGGCTTTTTGTTAATTTAAAAATAAGACTTACATAACAAGACCCGTGATGGGCATTAAAAGGAAACCGTTATGGAAACAATATTGGGTTTATGTATTGGTGTGGGCCTGAGCGCTGCCTGCGGTTTTCGCGTGTTTGTGCCGCTACTGGTTATGAGCATTGCCACCATGATGGGATGGTTCGAGCCATCAAAAGGCTTTGAATGGTTAGCTCTGCCATCGGTGTGTTTGGCTTTAGGTGTGGCAACGGTGTGTGAAGTCGCGGCTTACTATATCCCGTGGGTCGATAATGCTTTAGACACAGTCGCAACCCCTGCGGCCATGATCGCGGGTACGTTAGCGACAATGGCGGTCAGTAGTGGAGAAATGTCTCAGTTTGCCAGTTGGGCAGCAGCCATTATTGTCGGTGGTGGTACGGCTGGCGTAGTGCAAATGAGTACCGTTGCTGCACGTGGTGTTTCAACTGCAACCACGGGTGGCTTGGGTAATTTTGTCGTTGCGACAGGGGAGTGGATTGGAGCAATCTTACTTTCAGTTTCAGCTATGCTGGTGCCTGCGCTTGTTGCAATAGTGGTGCTGATTGCGGTTATTTGGGTGGTGCGTTGGATTCGCCATAAAAAGCAAGAACAGGCACATACCCCGCTATAGGTGAGTGTAAATATCATTTTTAAATGACCATAAAAAAAGCCCGACATCCTGTCGGGCTTTCTTGTATTTGGTGATTAGATATGACTCCTGTCGTATCTCACGCTCCTGGTGCTTGAACGTATTATTGTTGTTTTATGTTCCGGAACATCCTGTTCCTGTATGACTTCATAATAGGAAAAAAGAGGGATGTCGCCAATCCGCAAAAACCCTAAAAGTTTGTAGGATAAAACGTACATTAGAAAGTGGCTTGTGGAATCTTAATTATTGTAAATATATATTGAATACCCTGTAAAAAGTAGCAGTAGATTTTTGATAAAAATATGCTCAATATAAAAATGAATAACTCTAAAATTTAGGGAGAACTATCCTATGAAGAAGGCCTATAAAAATATAGTTTTAAAGTTTAAAAAACTTAAAAAGCGTGAATTTAAAGAAATGCCTGACTATCTATTAGTTATTTTCGGTGCTTCAGCCTTTTTGATTTCGAGTTATTGGGGATTCGTTGTAACCGAAGTGACTCCAGACTTTATTAGAGCTGTGAACAAGCAAGCACATATAGATATATTGGGTATCTCAGTCGGAACTATTTTATTAGCTTTGGCCGCAGAGGTATGGTTTTTTGGTGCAATAGCTTTTCGCTGTAATAATCTTCTTTATGAAAGATGGTTTAAGTAATTATTTAAGCTAGGATAATAAACATAAAAAAAGCCCGACATCCTGTCGGGCTTTTTCGTATTTGGTGATTAGATATGACTCCTGTCGTATCTCACGCTCCTGGTGCTTGAACGTATTATTGTTGTTTTGTGTTCCGGAACATCCTGTTCCTGTATGACTTCATATTAGGAAAAAAGCAGAGTATCGCCAATCCGCAAAAACCTTAAAAGTTTGTAGGTTAAAACGTACAAGCTACTATTCATCTTGGGGTAAAGGCCAAAGAATATCTTTGTTTTGCTTGAATTTTTTGTACCAATATTGGCTTATCAGCGCTTTGTCATCTCTATCGAAATGATAAACGAATATATCTAAAGCTTCATTTAAGTCGAGGTCATAGCGAAACTTGGCAGTAGCTAAATGATCTTGTATTTCATATAATTGATTAAATACAGGCAAAGAATCTTCATAAGTTAATAATTGAATTTGTTGAAGAAGTTCTTTTATTTGATGCTCATACGCATCTAAAATTCTTGCCAGATCAATCCATGCATCTCTATATGTGATAAGTCTTTGCTCAAATTCATCCCATGTGTAATTCATTCTAATAAATGTTCAAAAGTTGAATGTAAGCACAGCATAACTTGATTGGTTATAAAATTGATCTGATTTTTCAAAATGCTAGATCGGCAAATCAAAAAACTTAGGCCTCTGTGTCACAACAGACTTTAATTTTTTGCGCTGATTTAAAGTACAACACCATTGCGACACAGAGATAAAGAGCTAAGCCAACGCTTAGCCCAGACTACTTTTGTCACACCGCTGCATGGTGCTTAAAAAAGTAGGGGCAAAGTCCCGTGGGAGAACAGGACTTTGCAAACTGACATGTTCTAGGTGCTGCATAAGCTTCGGGGAATAGGTTTGTTCGAGTCGCTGGTAAATACATTCGCAACTGGTCTTGCTATGCCCACTCGACAGGCAAATTTTTTCAAACTCTTGCTGAGTGTGGAGGTTACAGCCTGAAATACCCAAGCTAACTAGAACAAAACTTAAAGCCAAAAAAGGTTTATAAATTGTCATATTATTCTCATAATGATTTGTATCTATGCGTAGAATAAAAATATAATCTGTTTAAAAATTAAAATAATTTTTTAGGTAATAATTAATCCTCCTATGCATACAGGAAAATAAAATTTTAAAATAAAAAATAATTTATAAATTTAAAAAATAGGGCGTAAAAAACCAAATTTTAAATCAATAAAATAGTTAAATAAGAGAGAAAATGAGTTTGAAAAATGGCATAGTCAACTCCTTAAAAATGGAGTTCTACCACCAGATTACCGCGAATTAATTAGGGTGGTAGAACGAAAGGGGGTTGACAGACTGGACTCGTAGAACCAGCACGCGCGGGGCGTCCCCCTCCCGTCCTACCGCAAAGAAAGGGGACGCAAGGGTCTAACGAATTATAGTAGAACTACAATTCGCTACGAGTTACGGTCTGTCAAAACCGTCTGGCAATGTAGGCCAGCAACGGAATAATAATCGGTGATTTTAAATACGTCAATTTAATATTTAAAATATTTTTGATTTAATAATAAAACTAAATAGATTTTAAAATAAAAATTTTATTATTAACTTTTTATTTATATTTGATGAGAAAAAATAATAAATATAGAAATATTTTGCCAGTTCCAAAAAAGAACTTGATTGTTAAGATCTATTTTTGTCGTTTTTATAGAGATAAGAATGGAACGTGTTGTCATCACAGGTATGGGAATTAATTCTTGTATTGGAAATACATTAGAGAAAGTAACCGAGTCCTTAAAAGCAGGCCGCTCAGGCATTCGCTATAACGAAGTCTATGCAAAACTGAACTTTCGAAGTCATGTGAGCGCCACTGCCGAAATGAATTTTGAAAATATTGATCCTGAGCTAAAAAAACACATGGGCGTCTGCGCGATGTATGCCTATAACTCGGCACTCGATGCGCTACAACATGCCAAGCTTGATGTAACTGACATTGCCAACAACCCAAAATATGGCGTGATTGGGGGAACAGGCGGCACCTCTACAGCGTCTATCATCGACATGCTGCATACCCTAAAAGAAAAAGGCGCAAGCGAAGTATCACCCGATTTAGCACCACGCTACCTCACCAGCACCATTAGCTCTAACTTATCACGTGCTTTCAACCTAAAAGGCGTATCTCAATCAGTCGCGAGTGCCTGTGCGACTTCAGCCGATGCAATCGGTTATGCATATCACCTTATTGCCGCTGGCAAACAAGACCTGATGCTGGCGGGCGGTGGCGAAGAAGACCATTGGTCCCAAACCGCAATATTCGATGCGATGGGTGCCTTATGTTCTAAATATAACGATGCGCCTGAAACCGCTTCACGCCCATATTCAGTCGATAACGATGGCTTTGTGATTGCTGGCGGCGGTGGCATGGTGGTTTTGGAGTCTTTAAGCCATGCCCAAAAACGCGGAGCAAAAATTTTAGCAGAAGTGGTTGGGTACGCTGCCAATAGTGACGGTGTCGATATGGTTGCCCCAAGTGGTGAAGGGGCGACTCGCTGCATCAAACTGGCACTCGCAGAAGCTAAGCAAAATGGTTCAGACACCATCGACTATATCAACACGCATGGTACTTCAACGCCAGCAGGCGACATTCCTGAACTATTGGCCATAGAGCGAGCTTTTGGTAGTGAAAAAGTACCGCCGCTGAGTTCAACCAAGTCGATGACTGGCCATAGTTTGGGGGCCGCAGGGGTACACGAAGCTATTTATTCTATTTTAATGCTGCAAAATAACTTTATTGCGCCGAGTATTAATATTGCCGAACTGCGCGAAGAAGCTAAAAAGTTCGATATTGTTCAAACAAGCCGAGAAACCGAACTAAAAACAGTTATGAGTAATAGCTTTGGTTTTGGTGGCGTAAATACTTGTCTGGTTTTTAGAAAATGGGAATGACTGTCTTATTCAATCTAAACTTTTAAGCATTTCTTTCGCATCCGAATCACCTGCATCGGCAGCTTGTTGGAACCATTTCTTTGCCAGTTGTAGGTTTTTCGGCGTGCCTTCACCATTTAAATACATCTGGGCCAAGTTGTACTGGGCATCGCTTTCATTATGCTCAGCCGCTTTGGTGTACCACTTAAGGGCTTGCTCATCGCTTTGAGCGACGCCGTGACCTTTTTTATATAGATGAGCTAAATTATATTCTGCGGGCGGATAGCCTTGCTCTGCAGCACGACTATACCATTCAAAAGCCTGCTCATAATTTTGCGCAGTTCCTTCACCTCTGTCATATAACACCCCTAAGTTATATTGCGCTTTGGCATGGCCCTTATCCGCAGCTTTAGCAAAATATTCAAAAGCGCGTTTCATGTCTTTTTCCACGCCTGTACCCGTGAAATACATCATTCCTAAACTATATTTTGCCCCCACGCTTCCATTTTGGTCAGCAGCAGTTAACCATTTAAAAGCTTGTTCATAGTTTTTAACGACACCTTGTTCACCAGTTAAAAGCATGATGCCAAGATGATATTGCGCAATCGGTTGTCCTTGCTGTGCACGATATTGAACATCAGCAACACTCGGCTCAGCAAATGCTGAAGAATGAAGCGAAAAAATCATGGTAAATATATAAAAAGCAGACTTTTTTATTTTCATATCTCATCCTGAATTTTATTAATCTTAAAATTTAATTTCTTGCTATATGTTTGATTTTTATTTAAAAAATTTAATAATACCTCTATGATTTATAGTACTTTAAAATGTTCGACTTTTACGGTTTAAATACCTATTTAATAAGAAATTAACGTAAAACTGCATATTTAGACTAGTTACATTTTGAAAATGAGTATAGATAGACAGATTAGTCTTTTTTTAATTAAAATATGGCTTAAATATAAGTTTGATTGATAATAAAAATGCAGATGAGTGTGTCGAGTATATTGGAACGTTTAGGCCTTGTTTCACAAAATCGTGCTGTTCATATCCAATTCTCAAATCAGTCTTTAAATCAGCAAGTCTTCTTACAACGTATTGAAGGCGAACATACGCTTAATCAGGGCAGCGTTGCTGAGTTATTGTGTCTGTCGACGAACGCCCATATTGCATTAAAACAGTTTATTGGCTGTCAGGTTGCCGTCGATCAGGTCACCGATACAGGCCAGTTTTTTAGAACGACAGGTATTATTACCGAAGCCAGCCAAGGGCAAAGCGACGGCTCACTCACTATTTATAATTTAACTTTAAAAGACCCAACTGCACTCTGGCATAAGCGCCGTAATAGTCGCGTGTTTATGAATAAAAGCGTGCGCGATATTAGTGAAATTCTGTTTAAGGAATGGCAGGGAAAAAGCCCGTTATTTGCCTCAAGCATAACGCTCGATACATCTGGCTTAACTAAAGACTACGATGTGCGTCCATTTGTGATGCAGTCAAACGAAAGCGATTATGACTTTTTAACCCGTTTGTGGCGTAGTGAAGGCATTAACTGGCTGGTCGATGAGTCACAGCTTTTTGTCGCTGACCCAAATGCTTCTATCCAGCCACAAGTCTTACGTTTAATTGACGATAACCAAAATTATCAGGCACTTGAACGCCGTAGCATCCGCTATCAACGCAGCAGTGCGACAGAGCAGTTCGATACCATTACCCAAGTCAAAGCTGAGCGTCGTTTACAACCAACCTCGGTTCATGTGCAACGCTGGCAAGCCGATGCTTTGCAACAAGAAGAAGGTAGCGGCAGCGTACAAGGCACCCAAAAGCACAGCGAACACTATGACAATGCAAGCCTGAACCTTGAAGATGCATGGCATGTTAGCCCAGCGTGGATGCAGGATTTAAACGGGGAAGATCAAGCCACCGCTTCAGGCAATAGCCAGATTGAACAGCTTAACCAGCACATCAATGCTTACCATCACTTGAGTTCTAAACAGTTTACTGTTGCAGGGAATGTCCGTGATGCACAGGTAGGTTACTGGTTTGAACTCAATGACCATCCGGAACTTGACCAACATGACAGTGCTGATAAAGAGTTCTTAATCTTAAGCAAACACTACTATAACCAGAATAATTTACCGAAAGAATTACAACAGCAACTTGAGCGCCTATTACCACAAGGCAAACTCAAGGCAGCCCAACTCGACAGTCAAAACCCTGAGCAGCGCCACTTTGCTGAACTGAACATTGTTCGTCGTAACATCAAAGCTGTGCCTGAATATAACCCGCTAGAGCACCGACCAGCCGCTCACCCACAGCGCGCTAGAGTGGTGGGTTTAGAGGGTGAAAGCATTCATGTCGACCAGTGGGGACGCATTAAAGTCCGTTTCCTGTTTACCCGAGCTGATGACCACAGTCATGATGGTGGAGCTGGAAGTAACGACAATGACACCGACTCGGCTTGGGTCGATGTGCTAACCCCATGGGCAGGGGCAGGTTATGGCGCACGTTTCTTGCCTCGCGTGGGCGAGATCGTTGTCATCGATTTCTTTGACGGTAATATTGACCGCCCGTTTGTGGTGGGGCGTATTCATGAAGCCGAGCGCCACCCGACCCAGTTTGACCAGAAAGGTCAGCTACCTGACACTAAAAAACTCAGCGGTATCCGTTCAGAAGAAGTTGATGGCAAAGGCTTTAACCAGCTCCGTTTTGATGACACCACAGGCCAAATCAGTGCCCAGCTACAAAGTAGCCATGCCGCCAGCCAGCTAAACTTGGGTAACTTAAGCTATCCAAAAGACAAGGCGGAAAGCGATGGTCGTGGGGAAGGTTTTGAACTTAGAACTGACCAGTGGGGCGCGGTTCGAGCTGGTAGCGGCTTACTCATTAGTACCCACAAACAGGATCAGGCTCAAGGTGTACACCTTGATGCAAATGAGGCCAAGCAACAAATCGAAGGCGGCCTCAATAATGCCAAGGCACTCAGTGAAGTTGCTAAAAATCAGCAAACTGATCCATTGGAAATGCTTGAGAACTTAAAAACGTTCATAGAGCAAATTGAAGAGAAAGATCAAGACAAAGCTGCTGCTTTTAAGCAAGCTTTGATGATTTTAACTGCGCCTAACAGTATTGCTCTAGCCAGTAACGAAGACATTCACTTAAGTGCAGATGGTCAGCTCAACCAAACTGCCGGAGATAGCATTAATCTGTCTACTCAAAAGAACTTGATTGCACATGCCCAAAATAAGATTAGCCTTTTTGCAGCGCAACAAGGGGCAAGACTGTATGCAGGCAAAGGTAAAGTCGAAATACAGGCGCAAGGCGATGGAGCTGATTTAATTGCCCGTAAAGCTGTTCAGGTGATTTCGACTGAAGACAAAATCGAAGCGACCGCAGCCAAAGAAATTGTTCTTACCGCAGGCGGCTCTCAAGTCAAAATTACTGGTTCAGGTATTTTTATGACTACAAGCGGCAAGTTTGAGGTGAAGGCTGGACAGCATGTGTTTATGGGAGGCGGGAGTGCGAATGCTAATGTTCCTGCATTGCCTAAATTGGAGTTTGCTCAATCTCCGTATTCTGCTCAATATCAATTATTTAAAGCAGATGGTAGAAATTTCCAAGGATATAAATATTTTATCCATGATTCAAAAAATAATTTAATAAAGCAAGGTATTACTGATAATCAAGGTTTTACTGAACAAGTAGTGACAGAGAGTAAAGAAAGAATCATAGGTTATAAATCTGTAATGAGAGAAAGTGAGCGTATTACTGAGAATTGGGAAGCAAAGTTAGAACAGGTAGCTAATAAAATGAGTTCAGTAGGAAAATAATTATGCTTCCTGTAGTGATTGGAATAATTGAACTAGCTGGATATGCAATAACGGCATATGAATTATATCGTACAGCAGCAAATGCTTATGATGAGGTCAAAAACTATCAAGATAATATTAAAAAGGCAAAAGAAGAAATCAAGAAAATAATGAAAAATCTTGATAAGGAGATCACTGACAAAATTGATCGGCAACGTGAGAAAGTATTATTAACGACCTTGACCACAGGTGATAAACAAACTAACAGTACAAAGTCTGCTTCTGGAAGACCACAAGTAAAAAGTAATGTAATTACTGCTGCCATAAAGCAGAAAATTCCCTTTAGGCCTATTATTAGTCAAATATGTGAAAAAGCAGATCATTTGCCGATGATCCAGTTAAGAAAACAAAAAGGTAAAAAATTAAAAGATGTTATACCGAAGAGTAAGGTGGATATCGTCGCAAAGCTATTGAAGATGACTGCTCAAGAATTAGCAGGTGCAAGTGTTGATGAATATATTATTATTAGATTAAAGCAGCTTGCCGTAAACTTCATGTTTGAGTTTATGGATGAGCTTTTAAAATGGCGTAGTCCTTTAAAATCAGAAGTATGTTTCGGTTATGATATAAAAACTAGGAAATATTTAGCGCCTCAATTAGATGGTCAGACACGTATTAAAAGAGTAGGTTCAGAATTAAATCCATTTTGGCCAATGCCTTATAAAGGTAAAGGTGTAATTGGTGCAGATATTATTATTCCTGAATATCGTGGTGAGCCTTTAACTTTGACTAATATTTTTGCATTGGTTGAAATTAAATTTCAGAATGACCGGATTGATGAAAAACAATTTAATAATTATAACGACTTGAAAAAACAGTGTGCTGATGTCAAGCATGCGGGTAAGATTACGGGAAGTGAGGGTTTTAAACTATCATTGTTCCGCTATCCTGAAGATGCATCAACTACAGAAGCTAAAGACTCTAAGCCAGCTACAATGAATAAAAAGCGTAAAACCAATTAAGGAATATTACATGAGTACTTCTGAAACGTATTTAAATGATGAAGAGATTTTTGAGTTAGTACGGGATATTCCACTTGATACTTCAATTATTTATGGTGAGGAAGATCAAGAGTTTGGTATTTGTCCATACATTACCTTTTATATTTATCATCAAGATAATGAAGTAGATGAGGTAGCTAATAAAATTATCGATCTGTATGAAGAATTTGAAAATGAAATAATTGATAAGCCCTTTAAGTTAAGATACAGAGATACGGGAGTATGGAAAAATGCGAATAAATGGCGACCGTCAAGACAAGTAATGTTAGATGAAATGCATGAGAGTTATAAAAAGTATTTTGTTTATTTTATTGGGGCTACAACGGGGGATTCGGGGGGGCAAAGTGCACGTTGGGCTTTACAGGCAATTATTCGAGATAATGGCTTAAGATATACTAGCCTAAAAATTTCATTTGGCGATAAGTGGTTTAGAGAAAATAAGAAAAAATGGTATGCATTTGTTGAAAATTGTCTAATAAAACTTAATCCGATTCAGGCTTATAGTGGGTATGAGATTGGTAGTCCACAAAGCTTTAATTGTGTATCACCTGAATTTGAAACAGTAGAGCGAATTTTTAGTGATTACTTCTATGGTTTGGATATTGATCATCCAAGTAATATGAGTTTCTCTCATGATGATCCTAGTGGTCTTATTTATACCCCTTCTTTAGCTGCAGGAATAAGAACCCCAACATGGTGTTTTTTGCTTTCACCTTATTGGATAGAAAAGCTAGGGTTAAGCGAGGAGCAAATCCGCCTAAAACTCAATGATCCACGAATCGAGATTACCAAATTACCAGATCCAGCAGACCCTGAAAAATACAGTCTATGGATTCGACTTGGAGAATTATCACTTTATCCAATTGAAGAGGGTGTTCCAGATTTACTGGTGATGGCAAATGAACTTATTAAGCCAATTCGTTGTAATGATTTAAAATTAACGACTTTAGATGCATGGGATGATGATCCAAATCCAAGATTTGATATAGACAACTCTCCGCAATGGATTGCTCGTTTCGATGAGGATAGCCATTGGCCTGAAGGAAAACGAGTCAATAAAATTCATGCGGTATTGCTAGAGCAAAATGCAATTAAGGTACTAGGCGGTGAAATTTGCCCGAAAACAGGTGAATGGTATAGCCCTGCAAATAATATGAAGAAGCGCTACTTTGCAGAAGGTGAAATCATGCCTGAGATTAAAGATAACCCTTGGGGCGAAACGATTTGGTATTTGGAAGTTACAAATAAAACAGAATAACTAAAGTGCCCTTCGGGGCATTTTCTTTTATAAATTAAATCCAATCATTTAATAGTGCTATCAAATTACACTTTCTAATAAATGGAAAATTGTTTTGAAATTTATTTTTCTTATGATCACTACATGTCTCTTTTTAGTTGCATGTAGTAAACCAGCAAGTAATAACCGAATGAACCAAAATCAAGATGTAATAGCCCTCCATTTTGGTGAACAAGGGATGCAAGATTTTAGTAAAAATAGTACTACACCAGTTGATCGTCAGCCTGCAGGGATGAATTTTTTATCATTAGATTGGACTCCACCGAAACTAGGTCGAGTGCGTGTATTTAGTGAAAAGAGTAATTTAGAAATTGAAAATGTAATCAGTGTGCTAGGTACACAAGTAGCTCGACGAAGCAATGATGGTATTCAAATCATGGACATTAATGCTAGCTTGCATCCAAATGAATATACTACGAGCCAAGAGGCTTATACTGCTTATACTAAATTAGTACATCAGATTAATGACAAACAATGGAAGCAGTATTTTTTACCTTTTAGTGCTCGAATTGATAAACAAGATAATCTAAAGCATATGACTGAAACTATGGGGGAGGTTATAGATCCAACTTATATCTTAAATTTTAAAGAATGGCAGGATGTGCTTTCGAAAACAAATAGGTTGGTATTTAATTTGTATAATGGGGATGTGGAGTTGGGTATTAGTCTTCGACGGACCTATAAAGATGATAAAAAAGAACAGTATATGGTGAGGTACAGCTTTGAAAACTTTAAATATGCAGGGCGAAATGCTATCTCTGATTCAGATAAGATGAATTCAGAGCAGTTAAAGCAAGCATTTGAAACTGAAGTTGCTAATAATAAAAAAGCCCGTAAAACTGAAGAAAATAATATGAAAAAAGAGGGTTACCATATAGATGAGAGCTATATAGACCCAGATATTTGGCCTTATGTACAATAAGTTGTAAGAAGCGTAACTGATTACGCTTCTTCTCACATCAGAAATAGTTTAAGCAGCTTGAATGGCTTCTCCACAAAGAGAAACTGTTTCTTGTTTATGTTGGTGTAAGTACCAGAACTGCTCCGCAACTGTTTCTGGGTGTACCGTGTAGGTTTTATCTTTGGCTTCAGGTCTGCCATCTACGAAACCATTTACAATCACTTGGCTCACATAAACATTTGAGTCAGCAAGACTATGGACAAGCAAGTTGGTGGTTTTGTATTGAGCGGCAGCAGTAGTTGCTAACGATGAATACTCTTTGGCAACCAAGTCGATGCCCACTGCATCGAAAGCAAAAATTCCGTTTGTCGATAAAATGCTACCGTGGTTCTTCTCTAAATCGCCTAGACAAGCCTGTACCGTCGCAATATAGCTCGACACGCGAATATGAAAGCTTTTGGTAAGCTCTAGTGGAGGGGTTTCTAAGATATTGCCTTCAATATCATGGAAAGCATTCCAATGAATATTTTTAATCTCTCCTAATCGATCTTTAATGCGTTTAATAAGATTTGGTATATCTTCAAGAACAGCTAAATCACATGCAAAAGCGTAAGCTTCAATACCTTGTGCCTTAAGTTCTAGAATAGCCTTTTCAAGTTTTTGGGCGTTTCGTGCCACTAACCCGATTTTATAGCCTTCTTTACCAAATTTATGTGCTACAGCTTGGGAAATACCCGTTCCATAACCAAAAATTATAATATTGTTGTTCATTATAAAGTTCCAAAAAACCAATCATTTGGTTAGAAATAGTTTATAATATGTTTTTATAATGTATTCAAGCGCAAAAGTTATCTCTAAGAATAGTGCCCAAAGAATAAAAATGCTTAAAAGCGGGGATTAGGGAGTCAGCTTTACATGAGTTATTCGGCTAAATATAGGCTGTTGAAAGAACTTCCAATTTGGTCTACAAATTTTTTGACTGGTAAAATAAACCGAAAAATACAAATAAAGTGGAATTTAAATTTAACTAATTATAGGTAAATGGGAATATATTCTTTTAAATTTTCCTAATGGCGTAAAAATTCCCAAAAATAATAAAAATTCGCTTTTCTTAGAAAAACAATCCCGCAGAGTGCTGGCTAAACTATATCTCAAGGGTGTGATAGGGATCGAAAAGAGTAGCATGCACCGAAACGTATAACGTTAGTGTGTACTCACCCAAAAGGTCTCGATTCGGCTTAGGACGCTATAGATCAAAAGTTTATAGGCACAAAGTTATAACTTACAAAGTTATGATTGTTGAAGTAAACCATAGATGTTTTCCCTTGACACCCTAAAAAATTCTCAATAATAAAAATGATATTTTACAAGAATATAATTTATGAATAAGCCTAATCTTTCTGCGCTACTCCTGACATTTAAATCTCATTATATGAAGCCTGTGATTTCTGCCCACCGAAAAATAGTTTCAGCGACTTTACAGATTTTAGGTTAGAGCGCTATTTTTATTTACGATGCGATCAATCAAAATCGTTTATATACTAATTTTAAGATCAATTGCGAGCTGGATAATATGGAGAATAAAAATCAGTGTCGCCAATGCGCCGTATGTGGAAAGAGCTTTCCTTTAAAAGATTTAGTATCGGGTGAAGTCATCCGTAACGTGATTAGTGATGAAATTTTAAAAGACCATCCAGATTGGAGCTACTCAAGCTTTATTTGTCGGGCCGATCTGGCAGATTATCGAATTAAATATGTGCAGTCATTATTACGCTCGGAAAAGGGCGAGTTATCTAACCTAGAAAATGAAGTGATTGGCAGTATGCAACGGCATGAACTGATTAGCCGAAATACAGAGTCAGATTTTGATCAAAACTGGACGTTTGGAGAAAAACTGGCAGATAAAATCGCATCATTTGGTGGTAGCTGGGCTTTTCTTATTTGTTTTGCTTTATTTTTAACGGGGTGGATTGTTTTAAATACGGTTGTGATGGTGGTCCGTCCCGTCGACCCTTATCCTTTTATTTTGCTGAATTTAGTGTTGTCATGTTTAGCTGCAATTCAAGCACCTATTATTATGATGAGTCAAAACCGCCAAGAAGCAAAAGACCGTTTGCGTTCGCAACATGACTATCAAATTAATTTAAAAGCCGAGCTTGAGATTCGCCATTTACATGAAAAAATGGACCATCTTTTATCGCATCAGTGGGAAAGGCTTGCACATATTCAAGAAATTCAGCTCGATCTTTTAGCTGAAATGAATAAAAAACGATAAAGATTTTCCGAGTTTCACGTGGAACATAAGTAGGGCGCTATAGATTATTTTGCGGTAGGTCTGAAATTTCTTTATGATTTGCCGCCATGCTCCATTGCTGCTTCTACGACCATGCCTTTAAACGACAACTTTGTTTACGCTCCACCACAAGATCCGCTTTCAATTTTATTTGAAGATGACGATTTAATTGTGGTTGATAAACCTGCGGGTTTGTTGTCGGTCATGGGTCGGTTACCTGAACATCATGACAGTGCGTATTTAAGGGTATTGGAAAAGTTCCCTTTAGCAAAGGTTACGCACCGTTTAGATATGGCAACCTCAGGTTTACTTATGTTTGCCAAACATCGCGATGCAGAAGTTGCGGTAAGTAAAATGTTTCAGGCCAGAACAGTCAAAAAACATTATATTGCTTTGGTGCAAGGCCAAGTAAAACAAGAGGGCAGTGTTGAAGTTCCACTCATTACTGACTGGGAAAATCGCCCAAGACAAATTGTACATTTTGAATTAGGTAAACATGCTAAAACCTTGTTTCAACCATTGGTTTATGATGCAACAACAGATCAAAGTCGTGTGTTGCTGGAACCTGTGACAGGGCGTTCGCATCAGTTACGTGTACATATGATGCATATTGGGCATCCGATTATGGGGGACAAGTTATATCATCCTGAACCTAAACGGTTTCATTTGAATCGTATGGCTTTACACGCTGCATATCTTGCTTTTCAACACCCCTTGAAGGGAACAGATGTGGTGATTGAGTCACAAGTGCCTTTTTAAAAAATTAAAATTTGATGCAATTCGCAACTGAATACATATCCAAACTGCAATAAAAGTCGGTTATTCTTAATGCCGAATAATACAAATAGAGCAACAACAAGGACAATCTAATGAACCGCGATTACGAACAATTTCCAGATGATGATAACGGCAATGTACTTTGGCAAATGGTTGAAGACGGGGATGATTTAACCGAGCTTCATGAAATTGAATTTTCAATTGCATTTCAAGATCAGCAAAATGCAGAGCAATGCGCGATGCATTTACTCTATCAAGAGCAAAAAATTTCTCTTTTCCAAGATGATTCCGTTGAACCGAATGAATGGATCATTACCATCTTTGTTACGATGGAACCAGAGTATTCAGATATTGTTGATCTGGAGCAGTGGTTTTCGACAATCGCTGAGCAATTTAACGGCGAATATGATGGGTGGGGATGCATGGCTTATGTCTTCGACGAAGAAGAAGATGACATTTTACAGTAAAGCCTAAATATAGCCGGGAGGTTCTACAATGAGCTTATCTCAAAAAGAAATTGCGGTACGTTTTTTAGAGCTTGCTGCCGCTGGCGAGGTCGATGAAGCCTACGGCAATTACACCGCCCCAAACTTTAAGCATCACAATCCTTATTATGCTGGTGATAAGACTTCTTTAAAGGAAGGGATGCGTGAAAGTGCAATTGAAACTCCAAACAAAGTTCTTGAAGTTCAGCATGTCATTGAGGATGGTGCTTTAGTTGCAGTACATTCGAAACTGGAAATGCAAATGAATGACAAGCTAACAATTTTAGCTGTGGTTCATATATGCCGTTTTGAAAATGGAAAAATTGCGGAGTTTTGGGATATTGGGCAAATACAGCCCGATCCACTCGTTAATGAAAATGGTATGTTCTAGTGAAAAGCCCGAAACTATTCGGGCTTTTTTATTTTATAGAAGAATTAAAACTTCCACTGTGCCGAAATTGAGGCGTTCAGTGGTTCACCCGGTTGAACCCATAAATCGCTATAGCTTGAGACATAGTAGGTCTTATCAAATAGGTTATTTATATTCAGCTGATAGCGTAAACGGTCAGATGGTGCATAGTAGCCATTTAAATTGACCAGCGTATAACTTGGTAAATTAAAACCGTTATCTAGGTTATGCCCGCTACGCTCACCCACATAAGTGAGATTGGCACCTACGCCTGCTTTTCTTGCACCGTCTTGTAGAAACTCATAGTTAGTGCTTATAGCACCTTGGTGTTTTGGAACATTGCTCAGCCGTGCGCCTTTTGCCAAGTCTTGGTCTTTTTCAATTTGAGCATCGGTATAACTATAGTTGGCATTGACGAACCAGCGGTCATTGATCTGGCTATTTAAGTCAAACTCAATCCCTTTACTGCTCACTTCGCCTGCTGCGGTTTGAAAGTTACTGTCGATTGGGTCAGTTGTGAGTACATTTCGTTTTTTCATTTTAAACAAAGCGAGGCTCAGCACACTTTGGTCGTTTATTTTATATTTGGTACCGACTTCATAGCTTTCGCCTTTTTCAGGAGCGAAGGTTTGTCCATTTCGGTTCATACCACTATTCATGGCAAATGAGCGACCATAGTTTGTATAAAACGCCCATTGCTCAGAGGCTTTAAAATTTACTCCGAAACGTGGACTATTCTGGTGAAGTGTCTGGTTATCTTCGGTCTGTTTTATATGATTTTTAAAGTCTTGTTCGACCTGATCAAAACGGTTACCGAGTAACACGCTCCACTGGTCATTGAAAAAGATCTGATCTTGTACATTAAGCGCGAAGTAACGCTGGCGCTCTTTGGTGTCGGTAAACGGAGTGAGATTCGGTAAATATTTGCCATATTCAGGTTGGTAGATATCAATTGTGTTTGGTGAGTCTGTGCTGTGGTTGCGACGAAGCTGGTTTTGTTTGTAGTCGAGTTGACCAAGTTCGGTTGAAAGTAGAATTTCATGACGAGCCCAAGACGTATCAAGCTTGCCAAGTAACTCTGTCTGAGCCAGAACATCTTCACTCGTATAATCACGATAGCGACGTTGACGCTCTAAAGTACGTCCATCGTTTTGCATACGACGAGGTTCGGTCGCAAAGCCGACCATTTGTGCATCTTTATAACTGACCGCACTATTTAGTTTCCAGTCAGGGTTAAATTCGTGACTAAGACGTAATTGGTAAAAGTAATCTTTTATTTTCAAATCGCCGTCGTCAGGTTCACCTGTAAAGGTTTTCGGGTCCATCACAAACTGGTGATTGACTGTGCTGACCCCACGGTCAAAGGTTCCTTTATGCTCAGTAAATTCACTGTCAAAGTCGAGTTGCGTTTGGTCTGAAATTTTCCATGTAAGCTGTGGTGAAAAGAACCAGCGTTCACTGCTGACATGATCACGGAAGCTTTGATTATCTTCATGAGCCACTGCTAAACGATAGGCGAGTTCATCGTTAATAGGCGCGGTATGCTCCAGACTAATTCGATATTGTTCTTGGGTATTGGCACGTAGGTTAAGTTCACTTTCGCTTTCCCACTGTGGTTTTTTACTGTTGAGGTTCAGCAAACCTCCTGTTTCGCCGCGACCATATAGCGCCGCCATTGGTCCTTTTAAAAATTCTAAAGATTCAATATTTACTACATCTTTTGGAGCATTAATTCCTCGGTTAACACTCAAACCGTTACGGATCATAGCCGCACCTAAATTGGGGTCGGTACTAAAGCCACGAAATGAGTAGTTATCCCAAAAACCACCACCAAAACTATTTTGATGAAAAACCCCACTGACTAAAGTTAATGCGTCATCAATCCGTTGCACGTCTTGCTGTTCCATTATTTGTTTAGAAAGATAAGCACGGTTAAAAGGGACATCTAAAACATCGTGAGTAAATTTAGTTGCCGAGCTATTTTGGCTCACATCTTCTCGGGTACTTTCAGCCTGAACACGTATGGTCTCAAGTACCGTTGACGTTTCCTCTCCCCAAGTGAGTGTCGATATAAATGATAGACCTAACGAAGACAACAATCCTAATTTGTGTCGCATAAATAATCAGCCATAAAAAGACAAAAGGAATTAAATGTAATAGTATAACGTTACATTATTTTGTTGATTACTGCTATGTCTTTAGAAAAGAATATTGAACGTTTACAGTCGATTGATGCATTGCGTGGTTTGGTGATCATCATTATGTTGCTCGACCATGTAAGAGAAACTTTCTATTTACATAAACAGGTTACCGACCCAATGGACGTAACAGTAACAGAACCGGCTTTATTTGGCAGTCGATTATTGGCCCATATTTGTGCTCCGGTTTTTGTACTTTTAACCGGTATTTCTGCTTTTTTATTTCAGTCAAAAAAACAAGATTTACAGCAAACACGTGCTTTTTTATTAAAGCGTGGCTTATTTTTGATTGCACTAGAGCTCACGCTGGTGAACTTTGCATGGACAGCAACTTTTCCACCTGAAGTCATTTATTTACAAGTGATCTGGGCGATTGGTATTAGCATGGTGGTGCTAGCGTGCTGTGTAAGTTTGCCTTTGCCTGTTCTTGCTAGTGTAGCGTTGGTGATTATTTTTGGACACAACTTATTAGATTCTGTGCACTTCTCACAAGGCATCCTACAGAATATATGGTTCGTTTTACACGAACGTGGCTGGCTTGAGATTGCAGGCATCAAGCTTCGTACAAGTTACCCTGTTTTACCTTGGATTGGGGTGATTTTATTAGGCTACGTATTAGGTCAGTTCTTTAGTTCAAAATATTCAGCAAATCAAAGAATCCGCGCTTTACTCAGTCTTGGTTTAGCAAGTATCGGGTTATTTGTTTTACTGCGTTTTATCAATGTCTATGGTGACCAGCCGTGGCAACATTTTGAGTCATTACAACTGAGCCTCATGAGCTTTTTTAACCTCACCAAGTATCCGCCGTCTTTATTATTTATTTTGCTGAATGTTGGAATTGGCTTGCTTGTGCTCGTTGCTTTTGAACGTATGCAGCAATATTCATTTCTAAAACCATTGGTCGTGTTTGGTTCGGTGCCGATGTTCTTTTATTTACTGCACTTATATGTGTTGAAACTGATGTATGTGTTGGCACTCAGTGTGTGGGGAGCTAACTACGGAAACTATTTGTCGGTCAATCATGTGTGGATGTTATGGTTAACCACGATTGTATTGTCTTTTGTACTCTATCCAGCGGTGAAATGGTTCTCGAAATTTAAACATCAAAACAAACATATTTCGATTTTAAAATATTTCTAATTTTTAAAACACGAGTAAAGCGAGTTCAATAATGCTCGCTTTACTTGCTTACATCTAAATACAGAGTTTCTTTCACTTCTTCCATGACCACATAACTGTGTGAAGATGCCGAAGCTGGGAGTTTCTTTAATAGATCTCCTAACAAGCGACGGTATGCACTCATTTCTTTTAAACGCGCTTTTACAAGGTAGTCAAATTCACCTGAAATGAGGTGACATTCGAGCACTTCAGGAATCTCAACTAAGTCTCTAGCCACCTGATCAAATACATCGCCAGATTTGGCAGATAACTTAATTTCTAAAAAGACAAGCAGGTTACGGTCAACGTAGGCGGGGTTTAGCCGTGCGTAATAACCCATGATAATGCCATCGCGCTCAAGGCGCTTTACACGCTCTGAACAAGGGGTGGTAGAGAGGTTGACTCTTGATGCCAATTCACTAATCGCAATTCGTCCTTCACGCTGCAAAATATCCAGAATCATGCGATCTATACGATCTAAGGGGCGCATAGATATTTCCTCTTTTTTTTAAATTCTCGCGAGAAAAACATAAATTTACCTAGATTATAGCCTGAAAAACAGTGAAATAAACTATTGAAGCAGAAATATACTAGTGAAATAAACTGGTGTGCGTGAGGGAATGGAAATGCGCGTAATTGTACTAGGTAGCGGCGTTATTGGAGTGGCAAGTGCCTATTATCTGGCTCGACAAGGAGCCGAGGTTACTGTTCTCGATCGCCAGTCAGGTCCTGCTGAAGAAACAAGTTTTGGTAACGCAGGTCAAATTTCGCCTGGGTATTCGACCCCTTGGGCAGCACCAGGAATTCCTTTTAAAGCTGTGAAATGGATGTTCCAACACCATGCACCGCTTGCGATTAATTTAGATGGCAGCATGTGGCAATTACAGTGGATGGCGCAAATGCTGAAAAACTGTAATCCGCAGAGTTATGCTGTGAACAAAGAACGTATGATGCGTGTGGCTGAATACAGCCGTGACTGCTTACGCGAACTTAGAAAAGACACGGGTATTCACTACGAAAACCGCGCTAAAGGTACGTTGCAGTTATTCCGTAAAGAAGCACAAATGGAAGCGGTTCAACGCGACATTAGCGTGCTTGAAGAATGCGGCGTAAGCTACGAATTATTAAATGGCAACGAGCTTGGTCGTGTAGAACCAGCTTTAGCAAATGCACAAGATAAACTCGTGGGTGGTTTACACTTACCAAATGATGAAACAGGCGACTGCTATTTATTTACCAATGCTTTAGCTCAAATTGCTAAAGAGCTAGGCGTTAACTTCCAGTTTAATCAGAACGTAGAAAAATTGATTGTCGAAGGCGATCAAATTAAAGGCGTACAGGTAAATGGCAAGGTTTTAACCGCAGATCGTTATGTTCTAGCCTTTGGTAGCTATTCACGTGATTTCTTGAAACCGCTTGATCTACAGTTACCTGTATATCCTGTAAAAGGTTACTCGTTGACGATTCCTATTGTTGACCCTGCTTTTGCTCCACAATCTACCGTGCTGGATGAAACTTACAAAATCGCGATTACTCGTTTTGACCAACGTATTCGCGTAGGTGGAATGGCTGAGTTAAGTGGCTTTAACTTAGGTCTGAACGAAGACCGCCGTGCAACCTTGCAAATGGTGACTCAAGACTTGTTCCCGGGTGGTGATATGGAACAAGCATCTTTCTGGACAGGTTTACGTCCAATGACACCAGACAGTACTCCAATTATTGGTGCGACTCGCTTTAAAAATCTGTTCTTGAATACAGGTCATGGCACTTTAGGTTGGACCATGGCGTGCGGTTCAGGAAAATTAATCAGTGACATCGTATTGAATCATAAGACTGATATCAGTACCGATGGCCTTTCAATTCAGCGTTATTCACACGCACATGCGGCTTAACGGACGTTAGGAAAGTAATCATGCCTCGTCCTATTACCGCAGTGATCCACCGTCAAGCCTTACAAAATAACTTGGCGGTGGTGCGCAAGGCTATGCCAAACAGTAAGGTCTTTGCCGTTGTCAAAGCCAATGCTTATGGACATGGAATTGAACGTGTCTATGAAGCATTTAAAGCAGCAGATGGCTTTGCCTTACTGGATCTTGAAGAAGCAAAACGAATTCGTGCTCTAGGTTGGACGGGTCCGATTTTGTTGCTCGAAGGGATTTTTTCTCCTCAAGATTTATTTGATTGTGTGCAGTATCAGCTTAGTTTCACCATTCATAGTGAAGCGCAAATCGAGTGGGTAGAACAGCATCCTTATCCTGCTCAATTTGATGTTTTTTTGAAAATGAACAGTGGTATGAACCGTCTTGGTTTTAAACCACAGCATTATGTGCAGGCTTGGGAACGTTTAAATAATTTGGCAAATGTCGCCAAGATTACCCACATGATGCATTTTTCGGATGCAGATGGTGATCGTTTCGGTCAGCAAGGTATTGATTATCAAATTACTGCCTTTGAAGAAATTGTGAAGGATTTACCGGGTGAAAGATCGGTAAGTAATAGTGCGGCAATTCTGCGTTATCAAGACCAGCTCAAATCAGATTATGTCCGTAGCGGCATCATGCTTTATGGCAGCTCGCCTGATTACCCAACCCATAGTATTGCGGATTGGGGCTTGCAGCCGACCATGAGCTTACGTAGTGAAATTATTTCCGTTCAGCATTTGGAGCCGAATGAAAGCGTAGGTTATGGCTCAAACTTTGTCGCAGAGCAACCCATAACGATTGGGATTGTGGCTTGCGGCTATGCCGATGGTTATCAACGTATTTCGCCAACAGGTACTCCAGTTTTAGTGGACTCAGTACGCACACGTACAGTTGGCCGCGTCAGTATGGATATGTTGGCAGTCGATTTAACGGGTATTGAGAGTGCCAAAGTTGGTAGTGAAGTGGTGCTCTGGGGTCAGTCAAGTACAGGCGTCGTTCTATCTATTGACGATGTTGCAGTTTCATCCGGTACGGTGGGTTATGAACTGATGTGTGCCGTCACCGCCCGTGTTCAATTTATTAATCAGGTATAAGGAAATCCGAATGTCTAATTCAGATATACAAAAGATTAACACTAACGAAGTCATGAGCGCCGTGACTGTTTTTAACAAAGTGGTTTATTTGTCAGGTCAGGTGCCTAAAAATACCGAGCAGGACGTGGCAGGTCAAACCCGTGAAATTCTTGCAACAATTGATGAACTTTTGGCATTAGCCAATACCGATAAATCTCGCTTGCTCTCTGCGCAGCTCTATTTGAAAAATCTTTCTGACTTTTCAACTGTAAATGCAATTTGGGTTGACTGGTTAAAAGGGTGTGTTGCTCCATCGCGTGCCACAATTCAGGCCGATTTGGTCAATCCAGATTGGTTAATTGAAATTGCCGTGACGGCAGCACAAAAGTAATTCGGCTTTACTCCAAAAATGATGATGTATCTAACAGAAGGAAGATAGATACGGTTTAACCAGTCGTTTTTTGGTGAACAGATTCAGTGACCTATGGCATACGGTTCAATTTTCGCCATAGGTTGCTGATCTTAACAAAGGAATTCAAAAAGGAATTTTAATATGACAACGGCTCGTCATTCAGATACGGAAAATTCTCCCGATCATCTGCAACGAAAACTGTCTAACCGTCATTTACAACTGATTGCAATTGGCGGTGCAATTGGAACTGGCCTATTTATGGGCTCAGGTAAAACCATCTCCCTCGCAGGTCCTTCAATTCTCTTTATTTATATGATTATTGGAGGAATGTTCTTTTTCTTAATGCGTGCAATGGGTGAGTTACTCCTTGCAAATCTGCATTACAAATCTTTTGTTGATATGGCCCATGACCTGATTGGTCCTTGGGCTGGTTATTATTTGGGTTGGACCTATTGGTTAGGTTGGGTGCTGGTCGGTATTGCGGACCTTTCAGCAGTCATTAACTATTTGAGCTTCTGGCTACCCGATGGTGCAAGCTTCTCACCAATACAGCAGGCCATGATTAGTGCAGGCTGTGTGTTGTTTGTGATGGGTCTTAACCTCCTTACAGTACGTCTATTTGGTGAAATTGAATTCTGGTTTGCCCTTATTAAGATTCTGGCAATTATTGGCCTGATCGGCGTGGGTGGCTATATGATTTTCAGCCATTTCCAAGCTCCGCAAGGCGCTGTTGCCAGCATTAGTAATGTTTGGTCACATGGCGGTTTATTCCCGAAAGGTACAGAAGGCTTCTTGGCAGGATTCCAGATTGCCGTTTTTGCATTTGTCGGGGTTGAATTGGTTGGTACGACAGCTGCTGAAACGAAAGACCCACAAAAGAACTTACCGAAAGCAATTAACGCGATTCCTGTACGTATTATTTTGTTCTATGTATTGGCGTTATTTATTGTGATGTCGGTAACACCGTGGGATCACATTCGTGCAGATAAAAGCCCGTTTGTTGAGTTATTCTTAAATGCAGGTATTCCGGTTTCTGCGATCATTATGAACTTGGTGGTGCTATCTTCGGTCATGTCTTCAATGAACAGCGGTGTTTTTTCAACCAGTCG
Organism: Acinetobacter baumannii; assembly: GCF_009759685.1. Classification (NCBI taxonomy): domain Bacteria; kingdom Pseudomonadati; phylum Pseudomonadota; class Gammaproteobacteria; order Moraxellales; family Moraxellaceae; genus Acinetobacter; species Acinetobacter baumannii. The sequence goes on from NZ_CP046654.1 coordinate 1,489,804, forward strand.
TATGCTGTTCGGTTTATCAAAAGACGGGCAGGCACCGGGAGCATTTGGACGTTTATCAAAACGCGCAGTCCCTTCAAATGGTTTGATTTTCTCTTGTACTTTCATTATGGGCGGGGCAGTGCTTCAGTACTTTGTTCCAAACACAATGGAGGCATTTACATTAGCAAGTTCACTCTGTGTGATTCTCTTCATTAGTGTGTGGAGTCTCATTATGGTGTGCTATTTACGCTATCGTAAATTACGTCCTGAATTACATGAAAAATCTACATTCAAAATGCCGGGCGGCATTTGGATGAGTTATGTTGTTTTGGCATTCATGCTTTTCACTTTGGTAATCTTGGCATTAGAGCCTGATACCTTAAAAGCGCTATATGTCAGTCCAGTATGGTTGATCATTTTAGGTGTGACTTATCATGTGCTGTATAAACCGCGCATGAAAAGACTAGGACGTGAACTCGTCAACGACCATTAAGTTTTATTAAAAAGCCAATCTAACATGATTGGCTTTTTTTATTTTCTTTAGGTTTTTTATCGGAATAATATTGTTTATTTTTGAGTCATCAGTGCAGTTTTGAAGGGGGTGGGAAAGCGACATTGAACAATATCGCATGCTACACTTCGGCTCATCTGGTGAATTGAGATTGGATAATTAAAATTGCCGTGAAGGCAGTACATAAATAATGCAATTTAAAAAAATAGGGATAAAAGATAGATCAATTAAGGAAAAAATATACTTGAACATCTTGTCCCGATGTATAGACTCAGCAACCCACGATATACGGTTCGTTTTCTCCCTATATGTTGCTGATTGAAATTAAGCAAATATAAAAAGGACTTCTAATATGACAATGGTTCATCATTCAGATGAGGCAAGTTCCCCTGATCATTTACAACGGAAATTAAGTAATCGCCATTTACAGCTCATTGCAATTGGCGGTGCAATTGGTACGGGTCTATTTATGGGCTCGGGCAAAACCATCTCCCTCGCAGGTCCTTCGATTCTCGTTATTTACATGTTAATTGGCGGTATGTTCTTTTTCCTTATGCGTGCATTAGGTGAATTACTGCTTGCTAATTTACACTACAAGTCATTTGTTGATATGGCCTATGACTTAATCGGCCCATGGGCTGGCTATTATATTGGCTGGACCTATTGGCTAGGCTGGGTATTGGTCGGTATTGCCGATCTATCAGCAGTTATTAATTATTTAAGTTTCTGGTTGCCCGAGGGTGCCAGTTTCTCACCAATGCAACAGGCCATGATTAGTGCGGGCTGTGTACTATTCGTGTTAGGACTTAATTTGCTTACGGTCAAGTTGTTTGGTGAAGTAGAATTCTGGTTCGCACTCATTAAGATTTTGGCAATTATTGGCTTAATTGGTGTGGGTGGCTACATGATTCTCACTCATTTCCAAGCTCCTCATGGTGACGTTGTCAGCATCAGTAATGTCTGGTCGCATGGTGGTCTGTTTCCAAAAGGTGTAAGTGGTTTTTTAGCCGGATTCCAGATTGCCGTGTTTGCCTTTATTGGTGTTGAGTTGATTGGTACCACAGCGGCTGAAACGAAAGATCCGCAAACTAACTTACCAAAAGCAATTAACGCGATTCCGGTACGTATTATTCTGTTTTATGTGTTAGCACTTTTTGTGGTGATGTCTGTAACACCTTGGGATCATATTCGTGCCGATAAAAGCCCGTTTGTTGAGTTGTTCTTAAATGCAGGTATTCCTATTTCTGCAATTATTATGAACTTGGTTGTGCTGTCGTCGGTCATGTCTTCGATGAACAGTGGCGTGTTTTCAACGAGCCGTATGTTGTTTGGTTTATCAAAAGATGGTCAGGCACCGAGTATCTTGGGACGTTTATCAAAACGTGCTGTACCGTCAAATGGCTTAATCTTCTCATGTATTTTCATTATGGGCGGAGCAGTGCTTCAGTACTTTGTTCCAAACACAATGGAAGCATTTACTTTGGCAAGTTCGCTCTGTGTGATTTTATTCATTAGCGTGTGGATTTTAATCATGGCATGTTATTTACGTTATCGTAAAATTCGCCCAGAGTTACATGCAGCATCTACCTTCAAAATGCCGGGCGGTGTGTTGATGGCGTATGCGGTTATTGCATTCTTCTTGTTTACCTTGGTGATTTTGGCATTAGAGCCAGATACCTTAAAAGCGTTATACGTTAGCCCAGTATGGTTAGTGGTTTTAAGCGTGACCTATTATGCGTTCTATAAGCCGCGTATGAGAAAATTAGGTCAAGAAATCTTTTAATTAACCTGTCTCGATTTACCAGAAAGCCAATCATATGATTGGCTTTTTATTTATTATTTAATCAACCAGTAAATGTTGGTATTTATCGGCCTGTTTACGCAAGTAATCCCAGACCAGTTTAATGCGCGGCTCATGCTGTAAATCAACGAAGGTCAGCATCCAGAAGGTATGGGTAAAACGAACCTGTTGTTCTAACACCTCTTCAAGCTCAGGCTTATCATCTGCCAAAAACTTGGGCAAAATTGCAAGACCTGCGCCTGCGCTGACCGCAATTTGTTGCGCCAAAATGCTGCTACTGCGAAAGTTCGCGTTAAGCTTTAAAGGTAAGCGTTCTAGACAATACAGTTCGGGGCTATACACCAGATCATCAATATAGTTCACAAAGCGGTGCTGGGTTAAATCTTCCAGTCGGCGAATTGGTGGGTTTTGCGCTAGATAGTTTTGGCTACCGTAAATTTTTAAACAGTAATCAGACAAGCGCGTAATGATATAAGGCCCTGAGGTTGGGCGTTCAATCGATACCACAATATCTGCTTCACGGTGCGAGAGCTTAATCATTTTTGGTACGGGTATCAGGTCGATGGTAAGCAGAGGATACTGGATGGAGAACTCAGCCAGTAAGCGGGCTAAAAATGCGGTTCCAAAGCCCTCAGGTGTGCCAATTCGCACACGACCTTGCAAAGGTTGGTGCGGTTTTTCAATTTGTAAGAAAGCTTGTTCCATTTGTTCAACTCGAGGGACAAGTGCCATCCCTTCGAGAGTTAACTCATAACCGGTTGCTTCACGTTTAAATAGCGTAGTACCTAAAGCAAGTTCTAGAGCCTGAATCCGTCTAGCCACCGTACTGTGCTCGACACCGATAATACGTGCAGCATTGGTTAGAGTTTTAGTGCGTGCTAAAACCAGAAAAAACTGTAGATGATCCCAATCCACTTTCATTTTTGTTATTGTCCCTGTGCATATTTGCACAACAATCGTGCATGAATTTGCGTTGGTGGTCAAAGATTTCTTTGTTAGTCTCAAATAAAACCTGAATAAAGAAAATACATAGAAAAGTATTTTCTAATAACTGAACACAATAAAAATATGACCTACGGAGAGGTTATGAACACAATCCAGAAAATCGAATTGGACACCGCTAAATTACTTATTAACGGACAGTTTATCGAATCTAAAACACAAGAATGGCAAGACATTGTTAACCCTGCAACTCAGGAAGTGATTGGCCGCGTGCCTTTTGCAACGGTTGAAGAAGTCGACGCTGCTATTCAGGCTGCACAAGATGCTTTTGCTTCATGGCGCCAGACCCCAATTCAGGCACGTATGCGCATCATGCTCAAGCTACAAGACTTGATCCGTGCCAACATGAAAGACATTGCACAAGTATTGACGGCTGAACAAGGTAAAACTTTGGCAGATGCCGAAGGTGATATTCAACGTGGTCTAGAAGTGGTTGAACATGCCTGCTCAGTTGGTACTTTACAAATGGGTGAATATGTTGAAGGTGTAGCACGTGGTGTCGACACCTATACCTTGCAGCAACCTTTGGGCGTTTGTGCAGGTATTACGCCGTTTAATTTCCCAGCCATGATCCCGCTTTGGATGTTCCCAATGGCAATCGTGTGCGGCAATACTTTTGTTTTAAAACCTTCAGAACAAGATCCATTATCGACCATGATGTTGGTTGAGCTTGCGATTCAAGCAGGTATTCCGGCAGGTGTGCTGAACGTTGTGCATGGCGGTAAAGAAGTGGTTGACCGTTTGTGTACCCATAAAGACATTAAAGCAATTTCATTTGTAGGTTCAACAGCGGTTGGAACACATGTTTATAACCTTGCAGGGCAGCATGGCAAACGTGTGCAAGCCATGATGGGTGCAAAAAACCATGTGGTTGTGATGCCGGATGCCAATAAGGAACAAACCTTAAACGCTTTAGTAGGTGCAGCATTCGGTGCAGCGGGACAACGCTGTATGGCATTGTCGGTTGCAGTGATGGTTGGTGACAGTAAACAGTGGATTCAAGAGTTAGTTGAAAAAGCCAAAACTCTAAAAGTAAATGCAGGCCATGAACCAAATACTGACATTGGTCCAGTGATTTCAAAACGTGCCAAAGCGCGTGTAATTGACTTGATTAATAGCGGTGTTGAGCAAGGCGCAGAGTTACTACTCGATGGTCGCAATGTTCAAGTACAAGATTATGAGTCAGGTAACTTTGTGGGCGCCACGATTTTTAGTGGTGTAAATACCGATATGCGTATTTATAAAGAAGAAATCTTTGGCCCGGTACTTTCAATTATTTGTGTAGATACACTCGATGAAGCAATCGCTTTGATCAATGCCAACCCATTTGGTAACGGTGTAGGTCTATTCACACAAAGCGGTGCCATTGCACGTACTTTCCAAAACGTTATTGATATTGGTCAAGTCGGTATCAACATTCCAATTCCTGTACCAGTGCCGTTCTTTAGTTTTACCGGTTCAAGAGGCTCAAAACTTGGCGACTTGGGGCCATACGGCAAACAGGCTGTGCAGTTCTATACCCAAACCAAAACGATTACCAGTCGCTGGTTTGAAGATAGCCATGAAGTTGGTGGTGTAAATACAACCATTAGTTTACGTTAAGGGGATCACGGATGAATATCGCCTTTATCGGTCTAGGGAATATGGGCGGCAGAATGGCCCAAAACCTACTAAAAGCCGGACTCAAAGTTTATGGTTACGACCTCAGTGAAGTCGCGATTCAGCACTTCGCCGAGGCAGGTGGTGTGGTTTGCGACAGCCCACAGGACGCAGCTAAACAAGCAGATGTAGTCATTACCATGTTGCCTGCGGCGAAGCATGTTAAAGAGGTTTACTTAGGCGAAAATGGTGTCTTGGAAGTGCTAAAAGCAGGTAGCTTATGCATTGATAGCAGCACCATTGACCCGCAAACTATTAAAGACATTGCTGCTGTTGCACATAGCAAAAATATTAAAATTTGTGATGCACCCGTTTCTGGTGGAACCATTGGTGCTCAAGCAGGAACCTTAACCTTCATGGTCGGTGCCGATGAGCAAACCTTTAATGAGGTGAAACCTGTGCTCAGTCACATGGGCAAAAATATTGTTCATTGTGGTGATGTCGGTGCAGGCCAAATTGCCAAAATTTGCAATAACCTGATTTTAGGAATTTCAATGGCTGCGGTGGCCGAAGGCATGGCACTCGGTGTGAAGCTAGGCATCGACCCACAAGCATTGGCAGGTGTAATTAATACTTCAAGTGGCCGTTGCTGGAGTTCGGATGTGTGTAACCCATGGCCACATATTAATGAAAATGCGCCCGCATCTCGAGGCTATCAAGATGGGTTTGCAACTCAGTTAATGCTCAAAGATTTAGGACTCGCTGTAGAAGCCGCAGGCCAAGTCAAACAGCCGGTTTTGTTAGGTGGTATGGTGCAACAGCTTTATCAGCAAATGTGTATGCGTGGTAATGCTCATCTCGATTTCTCGAGCATTATTCAACAATACCTGCCACAAGAGGCATAACGGTAAAGCCAAAGGATGGCTTTAAACGAATAAATCAAACCCTGTCGTGAATAACAACAAATCCGGACTGAGGGAAAAGATATGATGGATTATCAAAATGCTGTACAGGCTTTCGATTTGGAAAGCACTGCTAAACAGATGTTGTCAGGTTCACTCGATGCACTGAACGCATGTTATGAATGTTGTGATAGACATGCAGATGGCGACAAGATCGCGCTGTACTGGCAAGGAAAAGACGGTCGCAAAGAACAATATACCTTCCGTGAACTAAAAGAATGGTCGAGTCAGTTTGCTAACTTTTTAAAATCACAAGGTGTGAAAGCGGGAGACCGTATTTCAGGCTTATTACCGAGAACACCTGAACTGATTGTGACCATTTTGGCAGCTTGGCGAATTGGTGCGGTGTACCAACCCCTATTTACTGCCTTTGGTCCCAAAGCGATTGAGCACCGTATTCAACTTGCTCAAAGTAAGCTGGTGGTGACCGATATGGGCAACCGTAGCAAGCTCGACGAAATTGAAAAGTGCCCTGCAATTATGACAGTGGCCGACGCACAAGGTACTCCGCTTAAAGCAGGTGATTTTAATTTCTGGAATGAAGTGAAGCAGCAGTCCGATCAATGTGATCTGGTGATGCGTAGCATCCAAGATCCTTTCTTGCTTATGTTTACTTCAGGCACTACAGGACCAGCGAAACCATTGGAAGTGCCACTAAAAGCATTGATTGCTTTTGGTCGATATATGCAAGATGCCATTGGTTTAACCGAAGAGGATTCATTCTGGAATATTGCCGATCCGGGTTGGGCTTATGGTCTGTACTATGCGATTACTGGACCGTTATTTTTAGGCCATGCCACTTTGTTCTATGAAGGCGGTTTTAGTACCGATAGCCTATGCCAAATTGTGAAAGATTATAAAGTTAACAACTTGGCAGGTGCACCAACGGCTTACCGCATGATGATGGCGGCTGATCCGGCACAAATGGCGCCGTTAAAAGGACAATTCCGTGTGGTGAGTAGTGCAGGCGAGCCGCTTAACCCAGAAGTAATTCGTTGGTTTAAACAAGTCCTTGATGCTCCAATTTATGACCATTATGGGCAAACTGAAGTGGGCATGGTGGTGTGTAATCATCATGGTTTAAAACATGAAATTCATGCTGGTTCAGCAGGTTTTCCAAGTCCGGGCTATCGTGTTGCAATTGTTAATGAACAAGGTGAAGAACTTCCGCCAGACACACCGGGAATTTTAGCAGTCGACATTAGCCAGTCTCCAATGATGTGGTTTGGTGGCTATAAAGAAAGTCGTAAATCACCTTTCATTGGTCATTACTATTTAACGGGTGATACTGCCGAGCTACATGCCGATGGCAGTATGAGCTTTGTCGGCCGTAGCGATGATGTGATCACCACATCGGGTTATCGTATTGGACCTTTCGATGTAGAAAGCGCACTACTTGAACACGACGCTGTGATTGAAGCCGCAGTAATAGGCGTGCCTGATCCGGATCGCACTGAAGTGGTTAAGGCTTTTGTAATTTTAGCTGCGGGCGTACAACCTTCAGATGCGCTTGCTGAAGAACTCAGCCAGTTTGTTAAAAGACGACTTTCTGCTCATGCTTACCCACGATTAGTTGAATTTGTGAGTGAATTACCTAAAACTCCAAGTGGCAAAATTCAGCGCTTTTTATTGCGTAATCAAGAAATTGCTAAACAACAAGCTAAAGCAGGGTAAAGGAAATAATAATGCAATTTACCGAAGAACAATTACTCATTCGTGATATGGCGAAAAGTTTCGCCCAAGAACAAATCAAGCCTAATGCCAGTGATTGGGATCGAGATGGAACTTTTCCAAAAGAAACTCTGACTCAAATGGGACAACTCGGTTTTATGGGAATGCTTGTTTCAGAGGAATGGGGTGGTTCAGACACGGGTAACTTAGCCTATGTACTGGCACTCGAGGAAGTTGCAGCAGCGGATGGGGCAACCTCGACCATTATGAGTGTACATAACTCGGTTGGTTGTGTGCCTATTTTAAAATTTGGGACTGACGAGCAAAAAGAGCGCTTTTTAAAACCTTTGGCACAAGGTGAAATGATAGGAGCTTTTGCCTTAACCGAACCGCATACTGGCTCAGATGCAGCAGCCATCAAGACCCGTGCGGTAAAAGATGGCGACGATTACATTTTAAATGGTGCCAAGCAGTTTATTACCTCGGGTAATAATGCCGGTGTCATTATCGTGTTTGCTGTGACCGATCCGAGCGCAGGTAAAAAGGGGATTAGTGCATTTTTAGTCCCACGCGAGACACCGGGTTATGAAGTGATTCGTGTAGAAGAAAAGTTAGGTCTGCATGCTTCAGATACCTGCCAAATTGCGCTGACAGATGTACGCATCCATAAAAGTCTCATGCTGGGTAAAGAAGGTGAAGGCCTGAAAATTGCTCTCGCCAATTTAGAAGGTGGACGTATTGGTATTGCTGCACAAGCAGTCGGTCTAGCACGTGCGGCGCTCGAAGAAGCAACTCGTTATGCCAAAGAGCGTATTACTTTTGGAAAACCAATTTTTGAGCATCAAACCATCGCGTTTCGCCTTGCTAGCATGGCAACTGAAATTGAAGCAGCGAGACAACTGGTTCACTACGCTGCACGTCTCAAAGAAGCAGGCCAACCGTGTTTGAATGAAGCTTCAATGGCCAAACTATTTGCTTCAGAAATGACGGAACGTGTGTGCTCAAATGCCTTACAAGTGTTTGGTGGCTATGGTTATCTCAGAGATTTCCCAATTGAACGTATTTATCGTGATGCCCGTATTTGTCAAATTTACGAAGGCACAAGTGATATTCAACGTTTAGTCATCGCACGTAGTCTATAAAACCAGAACAAGGAATAAATAATGCAGTGGCAAAGTATTTTATTAGAAAAGCGTAATGGGGTTGGATTGATTACCTTAAATCGCCCTCAAGCGCTCAATGCCTTAAATAGTGAATTAATTAGTGAAATTAATCAGGCATTAGATCAACTCGAGAAAGATCGCGAAATTGGCTGCATCGTATTGGCAGGCTCAGAAAAAGCTTTTGCCGCAGGGGCTGACATTAAAGAAATGGCCGATTTGGTTTTCCCCGATATTTATTTAGATGACTTTTTCCATCTTGCAGACCGTATTGCACAGCGCCGTAAACCTTTAATTGCTGCGGTGAGTGGTTATGCATTGGGTGGTGGCTGTGAATTAGCACTCATGTGTGACTTTATTTATTGTGCTGATAACGCCAAGTTTGGTTTACCCGAAGTCACTTTAGGGGTAATTCCGGGTATTGGTGGGACACAGCGTTTAACCCATGCCATTGGTAAAGCGAAAGCAATGGAAATGTGCCTTACCGCTCGTCAAATGGGTGCAGTAGAGGCAGAACAAAGTGGTTTGGTTGCACGTGTGTTTAGTAAAGAAGAATTACTTGAACAAACCTTGCAAGCCGCTGAAAAAATCGCAGCACGGTCTTTAACTGCAAATATGATGCTCAAAGAAACCATTAACCGAGCTTTTGAGGTGAACCTTACCGAAGGTTTACGTTTTGAACGTCGCATGTTCCACTCCATTTTTGCAACTGCGGACCAAAAAGAAGGCATGCAGGCATTTGTTGAAAAACGGCAGGCAAATTTTAAAAATCAGTAAGAGATCAATAAAATGAATACAGAAAATCACTTAATGATTGAGCGACAAGGTAAGCTTGGCGTGATCACCTTAGATCGTGTGACTCATCTCAATGCATTGTCGTTAGATATGATTGAAGGAATTGGCGCCCAATTGGAGTTGTGGCGAAATGATGCTGCTGTTCAGGCGATCTTAATTAAATCAAATAGCCCAAAAGCCTTCTGTGCAGGTGGCGATATTCGCTATCTCTATGACAGTTATAAAAATGGCACAGCCGATTACAAAGGTTACTTTAGTGCCGAATATAAAATGCTCAATACACTGCGCGAATATGAAAAGCCAATCATCGTTGTGCTTGATGGCTATGTATTAGGTGGTGGTTTTGGCTTGGCTCAGGCGTGTCACATTGTGGTAAGCAGTGAAAAGTCCAGATTTGCCATGCCTGAAACAGCGATTGGTTTTTTCCCGGACGTTGGCGCAACTCATTTCCTGTCTCGCCTTGATGATATTGGCGTTTATATGGCAATTACGGGTGAGCAGATCAGCAGTAGCGATGCGCTCTATCTCGACTTAATTGACTACCATGTGCCAAGCGATCAGTTACAAGCTTTACAAGACGCTCTCGTCGAAGCGCCAAGCTTAAGTAAAGAGGGAATTGAACACATCATTACCCGATTTATTACTCGTCCTGCCGAAAGTGAGCTCAAACAGTTGGCAGAAGGTATCCGTAAACACTTCGGATATCAGCATTTAGATGAGATCGAACAAAGCCTTGAAAATGAAAAGGATGAGAGCTTAAAGACTTGGGCGAGTAAGATGCTTAGTATTTTGCAGCAGCGTTCATTTATTGCCAAACAAACCAGCTTGAAACTGCAACATTTAGGCCGTGGACTTTCACTACAGCAGTGTATGCAGCTTGAGCGTGACTTACAGGATATCTGGTTTGAGCATGGTGACTTTATTGAGGGCGTTCGTGCGCTCATTGTTGATAAAGATAAACAACCACGGTGGCAAGAACGTAATCCTGAGCTGGAACAAATTTTAGAAAAACTAAGCTAAACCATTTTTTAAACACATAAAAAGCTTAAGGAGATCAAGCGAGACCTGAACATGCTTATGGTCAGGACAGATCATAAGCATAAAAAGACAAAACAAGAAAATCTAAAAAGGACATTACGATGCAAACAATACATGGAAACGGTTCACATCCTAAAAAGTCGTCACATCGATTAGCAGGCATCTCTAGCATGGTCGGCACCACGATTGAGTGGTATGACTTTTTTGTTTATGGTGCAGCAGCAGCCCTCATTTTTAACAAGTTATTTTTCCCAAATCTGGACCCACTTACAGGTGTGCTTGCAGCATTTGCAACCTATGCTGTTGGGTTTATTGGGCGGCCTTTAGGGGGGTTAGTCTTTGGCCATTTCGGTGACAAGATTGGCCGTAAGTCAATGTTGTTGCTAACGCTGATGCTCATGGGGATTCCAACCGTACTGATTGGCCTCTTACCGACTTACGAATCAATTGGATATTGGGCTGCAATTGGCTTGGTGATCTTGCGATTTATTCAAGGTATGGCCATGGGCGGTGAGTGGGGCGGTGCCGTGCTTATGGCAGTAGAACATGCACCCGAAGGTGGTAAAGGGTTTTGGGGAAGTTTGCCTCAAGCCAGTACCGGTGGGGGCTTAATGCTCGCCTCAATCGCACTAGGACTGGTGTCGTTATTACCTGAGCAAGCATTGTTTAGCTGGGGCTGGCGATTACCATTTCTTGCCAGCATTATTTTACTGGCAGTGGGTTGGTATATTCGTGTAAAAGTGCCTGAGTCACCAGACTTTGAAAAAGTAAAACAACAGTCCGAAGAAGTCAAAGTTCCGGCTTTTCAGGTTTTTAAAAATCATCCAAAGCAACTCATCACCATTATTTTGGCGAGAGCTGCTGAAAATGCATGGTTCTATATTGCTTCAACCTTTACGTTAGCTTACACCACCACACAATTAGGTATTCCACGACAAGACATTTTGTTTGCCACCATTTGCGGTGCAGCCGTGATTTTATTTATGACGCCGTTATGCGGACATTTGTCCGATAAAGTCGGTCAACGCAATATGTTTATGTTTGGTCTATGCGTATTGGCACTTTATTCTTATCCATTTTTTAGCATGCTCAATACCAAAGATCCGGTACTGGTCTGGACGGCAATTGTTTTGGCAATTGGTGTGGTGTTTCCGATTATGTATGCGCCACAAGCTCAGCTTTTTGCGCGTCAATTTCCTGCTGAAATTCGTTATAGCGGTATTTCGATTTCGGTACAGTTGGCAGGTGTTTTGGGTGGTGGTTTAGCCCCTATGATTGCCACTAAACTGCTCAGTATTGGGCAAGGCAATCCATATTTAATTATGTTTTATATCGGAAGTATGGCTGTAGTTGCGATTATATCGACATCATTTATGCCGCGTGATTGGAGCTATAAAAAGGATGAGACTTATTATAAGAAAGCAAACCTAAATCTAAAAACCAAGATTGATTGATATGTAAAAATTAGGACTCATACCCCACGGATAGGCATGAGTCCTATATAAGAAATTAGATATCAATCAAGCATGCAAACATCGAATATCCATCAATCGTCATTGGTGGACCTGCACGATGGGCACGAAAACCCGCAGCACGTAATAAACGTTCTACTCCAAGAGGAGAAGTCGTAATGAGTTGTTTTGCGCCTTGTTCTCTTGCAAAGTTGATTGCTTCTTGCAGAATTGCAATTGAGACCGGTGATGACACAGCCTGACTGCTAGAGGAAGGCGGATTTGAAAAATCTACGGCTGAAAACCTTGATAATTCCCAAATTTCTGGTGAGCAGGGAATAGGCATTCCATTGAGAAGTTGGGGAAATATTGCCCCGAGTAAATAGGGTTGTGTGGTGGGTAGTAGTCTGGCACAACCAATGATATTGGATTCTCTGTCTTGAGCCACGACATAAGCTGTATCGATTTTATCAAATTGATCTAGTTCTTCATCGTTTGGACAGTTCAACTCCCAACCCAAATATTCAACAAATACCCTGTAGCGGTAACTTTTAAATTTGGTATATAAGCCTTCTGAAAAATTGTTTTGAAATCCAGCAATAATATTCATTACAAGTGCTTCCACTTATTTTTCAAGTGACTTTACTGAACAGCTGGAAAGGCGGTAACTGTAAGAATTTACAGGTTTCTAAGAGAAGGTTTGACTTAATGAAGACTTGGTTAATGACGTATTGATTTGGGCATAAATAAACGGTTCCCAGAACAAAGTATCTATTTTTTTCTCGAGTAATGTTTCATTAATATCAAATCCGATATCCATACCAGATACGTCAACAATCATGATATTGCTTCGAGGTAACCCCACTCGTTTTACGGTAGTGATGCCATTATTCTCAATGAGTTCCCAATCCCATCCGGTACTTAAAGCTGGAGTTTGTGAAGTTGCCCATTCAGTAAAACCATAATAGAAAATTTGAGACGCTTCAGTATGTCTAGATTCAACGGTAGAGATGATATGTCGGAGAGGATAACTCATGAGTTGGTTTTCGTTCATTCGAATAAAACCATCTGTTGAGATAGAGAAATGAGGGGGTATGCTAACCATGCTACCTGCTTAAGTACCCTAAATTAAGATTTAATGAATAAATAACATAAATTTTTGCCAATAAAATACTGTTATATTTAACATGTTAACTGTAATTTGTTAGCACATCTTTAAGCTCTTCTTATTAGAGAGATTTTTAGATAAAAATTATTTTTTTAAAGAGAAACCTTCGATGGAGCTTATTAGATAGTCAATATTGCTACTACTTAAATACTAATTATAAGTATGAGGATTTTTACTTTAATTGATTGGTTTTTAAAGTATTATAATTATTTTTAGTTTTTATATATAAAAACTAAAAAAATTGGAGATATCGAATAATTGATAGACAATATTATTTAATTAAATTAATAAAAGCATACTATAAAGATTAAGTAGTCGACCTCTTTATAAATTAAAAAAATATATATTTTGGAATAAAATGCATCGTGTAAATTTTAATTTTTAAAGCATAATCTGCGCATGAAATATAACAACCTTGAAAGCTTTCAGACATTTAGTTTATCTGAATAATTTGCAACCATTTTGGGCTTAAAAGTGTTGTTAATTGGATGATGAATTCAAAATCTTTAATTGAGAGCTCTAATAGAAGAGTAGGCACCGAAAATATATTTAGCAACTTCAGAATCTTTTAGATTTTTGAAGGACTTTATGGAAATTACGGTAAAAGATTAGACCTACACTTCAATTTGATTGCTTGGATTCACAATATGCAACCGAATAAAAAATAGTCTGTGAATGGAGTCTAATGAGAGCAAATGGAAAGTTGGCAAGAGGATTTATTATCAGCATTTTTGGTGGTAAAAAATGAATACCAGTTGTTTGAGATCGTTAAATCTACCGCATCAAGGCTCGGATTTGACTATTGCGCTTATGGTATGCAATCACCCTTATCTATTGCTGAACCAAAAACGATTATGTTGAATAATTATCCAGAAGCATGGCAGAAACGTTATGTGGAACGGCAATATGTGAAGATAGATCCAACTGTGCAGCATTGTATGGCATCACTTCAACCTCTTGTTTGGTCGAGTCAATCTGCAAAGACACAGGCAGAAAAAGATTTTTGGGAGGAAGCGCGTTCTTATGGTTTAAATGTCGGTTGGGCTCAGTCAAGCCGTGATTTTATTGGGACCCGAGGAATGCTAACACTGGCAAGATCCAATGACCAGTTATCAGAAAAAGAGCAAAAAGCACAATATACGAATATGTACTGGTTGACTCAAACAGTGCATTCCAGCATTGCTAAAATAGTAAATGATGTAGAGTTTGCTAAATTCAATCTTTATTTAACGAACAGGGAAAAAGAGGCGCTACGTTGGACTGCCGAAGGCAAAACGTCAGCAGAAATAGCTCAGATTCTTGGAGTAACTGAAAGAACCGTAAATTTCCATCTCAGTAACTCCATGCAAAAGTTAAATGTAAATAATAAAATTTCAGCAGCTATTCGAGCTGTAATGCTAGGGCTTTTGTAGAGAGTATAAATAACACAGGAATTTAATATTAAAATTAAATGGAATAAATAATTTTAAGATTTATATGTTTGATTTAAGTTAATCAAATGTTTTAAATTTAAGGAAATATAATAAATTGATTTTTAATATTAAAATAAAAATATCCATTTATTTGCTTTTATATTATATTCATAAGTATCTATATAAATATAATAATCTAATTTTTAATTTATATTATTTTTTATATATTTTTTAAAAATATTTACTCTAGAGTTAAAAAATAATGATGCAACTGTTTAAGAGTAAAAACCTTCAAAGACTTGGCTTATGCGTATCTAAATTAGGAATAGGTGAGGCATTAATTTAAAATAATGATAAGAAATTAAAAATATATAACTGAACAAAAATGATTCATATAAAGGATTTAGCTTCTTAATTTTCAATAAGAGACCACTAACCTGTAAACACTTACAGGTGTAATAAGTAACACTCACACATAAAATATAATGTGAATTTATATTTTAAATAAAAAGTATATTTATTCTTTTATTAAGAAACCTAGCAAGAAATGTCGTTTCTGAATTAGCAGATTTTAAAGGTTAATTATAATTAATCGGAGTAAGTTATGGCTGTAATGTGTACGGATAATATCATTGCAACTTTGGAATCCCACGCAAAATTAAATGGAAATAAGATCGCTTTTGAGTATTTGGGACGCCAGTCTGGTGGTATTCAATCTCTGACATATTCAGATTTGAATGAGCGAGTTCAACATCAAGCCCAAATATTAATGAATCTTGTAGACAGTGGTGACCGTGCCGTATTGCTGTTCGAACCTGGGTTGGACTTTATCGTATCGTTCTTTGCCTGTCTGAAAGCTAAAATTATTGCAGTACCAGTCAGCTTACCGTTTAACCGTAATGGTTTTTCTAATATTTTGAATATTATGAATGACTGTGAGCCTAAGATTGTACTCACAACAAAAAAGATTCTTGAGCTAGCAGGTCTTATCACACTAAAAGCTCAAAATGAAAATTTGATATTACATGCTGTTGATGCCGAATTGCAGCGTGACTTGGTGGAAAAGGATTTTCCGCTTATTACTGAAAAAGATATCTGCTTCCTTCAATATACTTCAGGCTCAACAGGCTGGCCTAAAGGCGTAATTGTCACTCATAAAAATATTATGGCCAATGAAGTCATGATTGCCGAAGCTTTTGGTACACAACCAGAAGATGTTGGCCTGACGTGGCTGCCTGTTTACCACGATATGGGGTTGATCGGCTCGGTTTTGCAAACCGTATATGTGGGACTGACTTGTTATGTCATGTCGCCGCTGGACTTCATTCGAAAACCTCTTAAATGGCTACAATTTATTAGTGAAAAAGGCGTCACGATTAGTGGTGGACCAAACTTTGCCTATGAATTGTGCCTACATCGCATCACTGATGAGCAGGCTGCAGCGCTTGATCTAAGCCGTGTGCGTGTGCTGTTTAATGGTGCCGAGCCGATCAAGGCCCATGTTATGCAACGCTTCATGGAGAAGTTCAATACACAATCGAAGCTCCGACTTGATACTTTCTTGCCATGTTATGGCTTGGCAGAAGTGACGCTCTTAGTCAGTGGCGTAACAGGCCCTCTCAATACAATTTCACTTGATCGTGACAAGTTAAATGCCCATTTGGTACAGACCAGCCAAGATCAGACAGCCGTGCAAGTAGTGAGTTGTGGCAAGATCTCGAAACATATTGATTGTCGTATCGTTAATCCTCATACCCGTAAAGAGGTAGCGGCTCATGAAGTCGGTGAAATCTGGCTAGCAGGTGAGAGTGTCACTGCGGGTTACTGGCAAAAGCCGGAAGTTAATCAGGAAACCTTTGAAGCAACGATCCTTAATGAAGCGGGACAACCTAGCCAAGTACACTACTTAAGAACGGGTGATATGGGCTTTATCAAAAACGGAGACCTTTATATAACCGGCCGCCTTAAGGATGTGATTATCATTCGTGGCAAAAACTATTATCCGCAAGATATCGAATGCTCTGTTGAAATGGCACATCCTGCTGTTCGTAAAGGTTGTGTTGCAGCAGTGAACTTTGCTGATTCTGAAGGGGTTACGGTTGTACTTGAGATTAAGAAAAAGTCCTTAGATAAAACACTTAATTTTGAAACCATCAGAACTCAAGTTAAAGAACAAGTGGCGGCTGATATTGGCTTGCCTGTAGACGGTGTCTATTTACTGCACCAAGGCCGAATAAATAAGACCACTAGCGGCAAAATTAGAAGAAGAAAAATTAGAGAGCAGATCGAACGCGGTCAACTGGTCTGTTTAACCCATCCAAACCGTAGAACGGTGATTGCTCGAAACTATGTCAAGAACGGCTTAGACGTCATCCGTGATCGTGAGCAGCGGGGGCAGCTGATTCGTTATAGCTCCAATCTACTCAACTCAATGATCAAGGAACGTGAAGTACGCACGCTGATTTTTAATCGTCTGAAAAGTGCTTTGTTTTAACCCTTATCTTTTAAATCTTTGAGTGAAAATCCATGTTACTTACGTCCAATTTGCGGCAGTTTCAATCTGCTGCTCGTCTGGAGCAAATTTTAGGCTCCGTACATGATACCAATAATGATTTTTCTTGGTCCTCAGCTATCGAGCGTGATGAGAAAGAGCAATATCCACAGCGAGCTGTTGATTTTCTGAATGCGGTGGGTATGAACCGTTTCTATGTGCCTTCAGAGCTTGGAGGCCGTATGGAAATTGGTGAAGAGTTGTTATATCTGCATCGCGTGTTGGCACGACGCGATCTGACCATCAATTCGACCTATAGCACGAATGCTTGGTCTGTGATCGTATGGATCGGTGGTAATGCGAATCAATGTCAAAACATCGCTAACCGAATTTTGAGTGGGGCTGCTCCAGCGCTGGCTTATAGTGAGAAAGCGCATGGTGCTGACCTGTTATCTAGTGAAGTGACTGCGCAACCTTCCGACAGTAAGTACGTCTTAAATGGTGAGAAATGGTCGATCAATCGCGCCACTCTAGGTGACTCTTTAAGTCTAATCGCTAAAACGTCAAATGATCGTGGACCCCGTAGCCTGAGTGCATTCTGGCTCGATAAGCGTCATATGGCTTCTAAAGGAACGTATAGCCTGAACCGTCTTCCAACAGTAGGTATGCGTGGTCTAGATATCAGCGGTATTGGCTTTAACAACGCTGAAATTCATAAAGATGCCCTGATCGGTGAAGAAGGTCAGGGGTTGGAACTTGGACTCAAAACTCTACAGGTAACGCGTGCATATTGCAGTAGTTTCTCTCTAGGTGCCGGCGATACGATGCTACGCATCGCAACCGAGTTCGCGATTGAACGCGAGTTATATAACAAAAAAGTAATAAGCATACCGTTGGTACGTGAGCAACTCGCTACAGCTTATGCCTACCTTTTAGCGGCTGAGGTGTTATCACTTGTTGGTGCGCGAGGGTTACACGTTTGTATCAATCAATTCAGTACATGGTCACCAATCGTCAAGGTACTGGTGCCTGAATATGTAGAGTCGCTTGCCAAAATCACATCCTCAGTGCTTGGGTCACGTTTTTTCTTAAGAAATGCATATGCAGATGGAATGTTTCAGAAAGCATTCAGGGACCATCTGATTGTCAGTGTGTTTGACGGTAGTAGCACCGTCTGTCTAGACAGTCTGAGTTTTCAGCTCAAATCTGCCAATAAAGGGCGCAGCAAAAAAGCCGACCATCTCAATCAAGCTGAAGCGAAAGCACGCTATCGCCAGTTATATGACTTACAGGTAGAGACAGGTGCTATTGATTTCCGTGAGCTTGAGATTTTCAACCGAGATGGTGACTTGGTGATGGAGTCACTCGAAACAATCATCGAAATGCTCAACGACTCTAATGTCACAGTTGGGTTGTCTGCTGAGACGCTAGCTACGCTACATGAGCGAGCAAACAAGCTTCTTGTTGAACAGCGTTCATTGGATCAAAAAATTCAGGACTACTTTTCAAATTCTGAGCAAAGCAAGGAGTTTGAAACGATGCGCTTCAGTCTTGCCCGTAACTATGCCGAGTTATTCGCTCGTATTGCTGTGTTGGGTTTCTGGGTTTTTAACCGCCATGGTTTAAGGCCTGCTTTACAGGATGGTGCATGGCTGATCATTTTCTTAAATGCTGCTGAAGGGCAGACAGCTCCTCCTATGACGTCACTACGTGAAAGCACATTGGCAGATCTGCTGGACCGAATTTCAACCAATCACATGTTATCTGTCATCGATTTTGCACTGGCACCGCGTGATGCCAAACCGGTTAAAAAGGAGATTACCCCATGAATAAAGATAAAGCTTACTGGAGCGCAATCATTCGTACGCTAGTTGCTAAAGAAATGCGCGTAGAGCCTGAGACGATTGATCCAGATCAAAAATTTACCAGTTATGGTCTTGATTCGATTGTTGCTTTGTCTGTGTCTGGGGATTTAGAAGATCTGACGAAATTAGAACTTGAGCCGACACTATTATGGGATTACCCAACAATCAATGCGTTGGCTGAATATCTTGTTTCTGAGCTGCAGCAGGGAGTTGCTTCATGAACAACCTTGCACGACTAGAACCGGAAGTTCTGTCTCGTCATGCGATTTCTGCAGAGCAGCTTGGCATTTGGTATATCCAGCGTCTTGAGCCAACTTGCAGTGCCTACAATATGGTGGTGGCCTTTGATGTGAAGGTCAACCAGTCATTGGGTAACAAGCCAATAGAGATACTAGAAGCGGTAATGCATGATTATCCGCTACTACGTGTAAGTATGCCTGCCAATGATCAGGGAATTGAGCAACTGATCTGGGATCGCGTATATCCAAATATCATCTTTTCTGATGCTCGTCATATTGAAGCTTCTGATTTGACGCAATTGGTTGAACAGGACACCAAGCAGCCATTTGACCTGACTCAGCCACCGTTGTGGCGTATTCATTGTTATGAACGCGGTCAAAATCATTATGTGATCGCATTTGTGATTCATCATGCGCTCATGGATTTTTGGTCAATTGGTTTGTTGCTGCGAGATGTCAGTAAACGTTTTGGACTCGTTGCAGAGTCGGATGCAGTGAACGGAATCGAGTTTGCACAGTATGCCGATAAGCAGCAGAGCAGCGTGATTGATGATACTGATGAGAGCTTAATTTTCTGGAAAAATGCACTGAAGCATGCACCACATGTGCATAGCATTCCGCTTGATTATCCTCGTCCAGCCGTACAGCATCATAAAGGTAGTTCACTGGTTTTCCGTGTGCCTGAGTCAGTGTCATCTGGTCTTGTAAACTTAGCAAAAAATTATGAGATCACATTGTTCGGGCTTGTGCTATCTGGCTTTTATATTTTGCTGCACAAACTCTCTAATGAAAATAATCTAGTGATTGCTACACCCGTAGCAGGTCGACTTGAACGTTCTTTACGTAATGCATTGGGGCAGTTTGTCAACACGATTGCTATTTACATGGACATCGATGCTGATCAGACTTTACGTCAATTTACGCAACAGGTTCAGGAACAATTAAGACAGAGCCTTAAGCATCAAAAAGTTGCCTTTTCTAGAGTAGTTGAAGCTGTCTCACCAAAACGTGATGGCAGTATTAATCCATTGGCTCAGATAGGAATGTTCTGGGAACGTCTAGGTGGTATGGATGAGTTTAAAGAACTACTCCTACCAATCCAGACTCCGGCCACTTTAGTTGGACAAGATTTGACATTAGGAAGTTTTCCGGTTCGCCAGCAAGAAGGACAGTTGGATATTACGCTGGAAATGGGCGGTGAATATCAAGGTGAACTCGTTGGCGTATTGAAATACAACACTGATCTATTTTCTGCGCAGTCTGCCGAGAATATGGTGCAACTGTTGCAAGCTGTACTCGCAGAGATGGTGGCCCATCCTGAACGCAAGATTGTTGAGCTAGATATCGCTCCTGATTATAAAGATGGTATCCAGTTCGAGGCCCTCCGTGGAAAGGTGACTGATTATGCTCAGCATGATCTACTTGGAATGATTCTAAAGCAGATTGAAGAGCGTGGTGAAAATCATGCTTTAACCTCAAACGATCATACGATTAGCTATCGTGACTTAGGTCAATATATTGCTGGTATTGCTGAATATTTGCGTGCACACGGCATTACACGCGGTGATCGTGTAGGTCTGATGTTAGATCGCACGGCGTTATTGCCAGCAGCAATCCTTGGGATCTGGGCGGCAGGTGCAGCTTATGTGCCACTGGATCCTAATTTCCCAACTGAACGTCTACAGAACATCATTGAGGATGCTGAACCTAAAGTCATCTTAACTCAAACCGAGTTAAGGGATGCTCTTAACGTTACTGTGCCTCGCTTAGATATCAATCAAGCTGGTGTTGTGGCACTTGAACAGGTGCGCGAGACGCTTGCCTTTGGCGACATTGCTTATGTGATGTACACATCAGGCTCGACAGGTAAGCCTAAAGGTGTCCGTATTGGGCATCCTTCAATTATCAATTTCTTGCTATCTATGAATGATAGATTGCAAGTAACGACTGAAACTCAGTTGTTAGCAATCACCACGTATGCATTTGATATTTCAATTCTTGAATTACTCATTCCGCTGATGTACGGCGGTGTGGTGCATGTTTGCCCACGTGAGGTATCACAAGATGGCAATCAATTGGTGGATTATCTAAATGCTAAGTCTATCAATATTCTGCAGGCAACACCGGCTTCTTGGAAAATGCTCTTAGACAGCGAGTGGAGCGGCAATGCGGGATTGACAGCACTCTGTGGAGGCGAAGCGTTAGATACTATTCTGGCAGAAAAACTGCTAGGTAAAGTTGGCTGTCTCTGGAATGTCTATGGACCGACCGAAACTACAGTGTGGTCTAGTGCAGCTCGTATCACCGATGCAAAGTATATTGATTTAGGCGAACCACTGGCGAATACCCAGCTTTATGTCCTTGATGAAAAGCAGCGTTTAGTTCCACCAGGCGTTATGGGTGAGCTTTGGATTGGCGGTGATGGTCTGGCAGTTGATTACTGGCATCGCCCTGAACTGACAGATGCCCAATTTAGAACATTGCCATCTCTACCAAATGCCGGTCGACTCTACCGTACAGGGGATAAAGTCTGCCTGCGTACAGATGGACGCTTGACTCATCACGGACGTCTGGATTTTCAGGTCAAGATTCGTGGGTTCCGTATTGAACTAGGTGAAATTGAGAATGTTCTCAAACAAATCGACGGTATTACAGACGCAGTAGTGCTAGTTAAAACTACAGCTGACAACGACCAGAAACTGGTGGCGTATGTAACTGGACAAGAGCTTGATATTGCTGGTTTGAAAAAGACCCTACAAATCCATCTTCCAGCTTATATGGTGCCAAGTGCGTTTATCCGATTGGATGAGTTTCCAATGACGGCCAACAATAAGTTGGATCGTAAGGCATTTCCTGAGCCGATCTTTGAGCAGAGCAATGATTATGTTGCACCGCGTGATCCGAT
Source organism: Acinetobacter baumannii (assembly GCF_009759685.1). Lineage (NCBI taxonomy): Bacteria > Pseudomonadati > Pseudomonadota > Gammaproteobacteria > Moraxellales > Moraxellaceae > Acinetobacter > Acinetobacter baumannii. The sequence goes on from NZ_CP046654.1 coordinate 1,511,853, forward strand.
TGAAATCGAACTGTGTACTACCTTTGAGCAGATCTTGTCGGTCAAGCGAGTTGGTATACATGATGATTTCTTTGAATTAGGTGGGCATTCACTATTAGCTGTGAAGCTTGTCAATCATCTCAAAAAGGCTTTCGGTACCGAACTGTCAGTTGCTTTGTTGGCACAGTACTCCACTGTGGAACGTCTGGGTGAGATCATTCGTGAAAATAAAGAAATTAAACCATCCATCGTAATTGAGCTGCGCCGTGGAACCTATGAACAACCGCTATGGCTGTTCCATCCGATTGGTGGCAGTACCTTCTGTTATATGGAGCTTTCGCGTCATCTTAATCCGAATCGTACCCTACGTGCCATTCAGTCTCCTGGACTGATTGAAGCCGATGCTGCGGAAGTGGCGATTGAAGAAATGGCGACGCTCTATATTGCTGAAATGCGAAAGATGCAGCCTCAAGGGCCTTATTTCCTCGGTGGCTGGTGTTTCGGTGGTGCGATTGCCTACGAGATTAGCCGTCAGTTGCGTCAAATGGGACAACAGGTCACAGGAATAGTCATGATCGATACGCGTGCTCCAATTCCAGAAAATGTACCTGAAGATGCCGACGATGCCATGCTTTTGTCTTGGTTCGCCCGTGATTTGGCTGCACCTTATGGCAAAAAGTTGACGATTCCAGCGCAATATTTGCGTGAGTTGAGTCCAGATCAAATGTTTGATCATGTACTTAAAGAAGCTAAGGCCATTAATGTTCTGCCTCTCGATGCAGACCCATCAGATTTCCGACTTTACTTTGATACCTATTTGGCGAATGGCATCGCACTCCAGACCTATTTCCCAGAACCTGAAGATTTTCCAATACTTTTGGTCAAGGCCAAAGATGAGCAGGAAGACTTTGGAGAAAGTCTAGGTTGGGATCAACTGGTCAAAGACACGTTGACACAAGTCGATTTGCCTGGTGACCACTCATCAATTATGTACGCTGAGAATGTCGTGGCTGTAGCCCAGACCATTGATCAGATGTACCCAATTCCTGCATAAGAAATATAAGAAGGTAGAACCACTATGGTGACCATAGAACATGCTTTCCTCATACCGGCCAAGATTGACAAGGTTTTCAACTACCTTGCAAACCCGGCCAATGATGCAGGTTGGCAATTGTCGTGTAAGCATTCTGAATTGCTAGACAGTACTCCGCGTGTGGGCAGTAAGTACGAAATCGGTTTTAACTTTATTGGTCGTGAAATGTCCTTTAAAGGTGAAATTACACATCTGGTACCGAACGAATTGTATGCGTTTAAAGTAGTGGAGGGGCCCTTTCACTACACAGGTACTTACCGTTTCAAACCACATCCGGAAGGTACATGGATTGAATGGGTGTTTGAAGCAGAGCCAGGTAGTTTTTTTGGTGTATTGCCGCCAGCACTGCTAAAAAAGATGGTGCTCGCCCAGTTCAAAAAAGATGTCGACAATCTTCAAGCATTGGCTCAGAAGGGTGAAGCCTATGAGTCGGTTGGCAATGAAAATAAACCAACTCACGAGGCCAATAAACCACCTCGTAAGACTCAACAAATGATGGAGAAATACGCGCGTTGGATTCTTAGCCACCGCCGTATTGTCTTGACTGTGGTGATGCTCTTAACACTTGCTCTGGCATATCTGGCATCTGGTGTAAAAATTATTATTGACCCAGATGCACTTGCGCCTAAAGGGCATCCCTACATCACCTCGACCAAGCTGATTGAAAAGAAATTCGGCTCCAAATATATGGTCGTGATTGGTATTACCCCGAAGCAGGGTGATATTTATCAGCCGCAAGTATTGGAGAAAGTCAAACGCATTACCGAAGAAGTTGATAATGCACCGGGCGTGGTCCGTTCCACGATGATGAGTCTGGCTGCACGTCAGGCAAAAGGTATCGAGGCGAATGCAGAAGGGTTCGATGCCAAGAAACTATTGCCGAGTAGTTCAGTCACTCAAGAAGATATCGATCACCTGAAAAAACTGCTGGCACTGAATCCAACCTATATGAATTCAGTGGTATCTAAAGATCAACAAACTGCTGCGATTTTGCTTGAGCTTGAGGAAAGTCCAGAGGGCTTCCAGAAAATGATGGGCCCGATTAATAAAATCGTAGAAAGCGAACAATCTAAAGATATGACCATCAGTGTCGGTGGCAATCCTGTGTATCTGGATAAAGCTGAAGACTACTCTAAGCGTATCAATATCTTGTTCCCGATTGCCGTATTAGTGATTGGTTTATTGCACTTTGAAGCATTCCGCAGCAAGCAAGGTTTGATTCTGCCGCTCGTTACAGCTTTGTTGGCTGTGGCATGGGGTATGGGCATGATGGGCTTGTTCAAACAGCCAATGGATATCTTTAACTCGCCTACACCAATTCTGATTCTAGCGATTGCAGCAGGGCACGCCGTGCAGTTGCTCAAGCGCTACTATGAAGATTTTGATCGTCTGATTGCTCAAGGGATGGAACCTAAAGCTGCCAATAGCGAAGCTGTAGTGCAGTCTTTGGTTCGTGTTGGTCCGGTTATGGTGTTGGCTGGTGGTATTGCAGCGGCTGGATTCTTCTCTCTGTTGACCTTCAACATTCCAACGATTCGTTCATTCGGTATTTTTACAGGGATCGGGATCATCAGTACGCTGGTGATTGAGATGACTTTTATTCCGGCACTCCGCTCAATGTTGCCACCACCTTCGGTTGTGAAGGTCAAACGCAAAGGCTTGCCAATTTGGGATTGGATTCCAAACCGTATTGGTGATGTCATTTTGTCAGTTCGTCCACGAATGATGTTAATGACTGCGATTGCGGCAATGGGCATCTTCCTTGCTATCGGCACGAGCCGTATTGTGGTAGACAACGATAGCCGTAATTTCTTCTCTCGCGACTTACCAATGCAACAAGACGACAGATTCTTGAATCAGTCTCTTGGTGGCACAAACAGCCTTTACATTATGGTTGATACCAAAGTTCGTGATGGTATTGAAAACCCTGAAATCTTAAAAGCGATTGATAATACAGAAAAGTTCGCGAACTCAATTCCAGAGGTCGGTAAAACCATCTCTATCGTGGACTATATCAAACGAATGAATCAGGCAATGAATGCCGATCAACCACAGGCATTTCAGGTTCCTGCAACCAAAGACGTTGTTGCTCAGTATCTGCTGTTGTATTCAATGTCTGGTGAGCCGACTGATTTTGATTCATACATTGATACCACTCAGCGCTATGCCAAGATCACGATTCTTCTGAAAACAGGCAGTAATCATCGTATTAAAGAAATTCTTGAATCGCTAAAAACGTATATGGCGGGTCAATTGGGTGATAAGGCTGTAGTAAGTTTTGGTGGTGATGTAACGCAGACCATTGCTTTGACTGAAACGATGGTTCACGGCAAGCTCATGAACATTCTACAAATTTCATTTGCCGTATTCTTTATTTCAGCACTGGTTTTCCGTTCGATTTCAGCTGGACTGATTGTTCTGACTCCACTTCTGTTCTCAATTCTTGCCATCTTTGGCGTGATGGGCTGGCTCGACATTCCGCTCAATATTCCGAACTCTCTCATCTCGGCCATGGCTGTAGGTATTGGTGCGGATTATGCCATTTACTTCCTCTACCGCTTGCGTGAAATCTTGCGCGAAGAAGGCGGCGATATCAAAGACGCTATTCGTAAAACTTTAAGTACTGCTGGTAAGGCTTCTCTTTTTGTCGCGACTGCGGTTGCCGGTGGGTATGGCGTATTGTCCTTATCACAAGGCTTCCACGTCCATCAATGGCTCGCGATGTTTATTGTGATTGCGATGCTTTTCAGTGTATTTACAACCTTAATTATGGTACCTACAATGATTCTAATATTAAAACCTCGTTTTATCTTTTCTTCAAAGAAGAAGAGCATTCCTGTTGCACAAACTGTGGTGACAAGCCTTTTGTTAGGTACGGCGCTTACAATGTCGATGCCTAAAACATCTCATGCAGATGAAGTTCAAGATATTGTTAATCGTAGTGATGATGCCTCTAAGTTCTTGTCTTCAACAGCTAGCGCCAAATTTATTTTGACCTCTAAAAATGGCGAGCAACGTGTACGTTTAACTAAAAATATGACCAAGCTTGCTGGAAATACTCAGAACAACATGCGTTTGACTGAGTTTATCTCGCCAGCAGATGTCCAAGGAACCACGACGCTGTTAATTGAAAATGCAAAAGGCAGCGATAGTATGTTTGTCTATTTGCCTGCATTGAAAAAAGTACGCCGTCTTGCATCGGCGAATAAAGGTGATGCTTTTATTGGTACGGACTTTAGCTATGGTGATGTTCTTGGCTATAAGCTCAGTGACTGGAAATACACGAAACTGGCAGATAGCAAATTTAATGGCAAAGATTGCTACATGATTGAAGCAACGCCAATTAATAATACGGTGAAAAGTGACTTTGGTTATAGCAAACGTCGTATGTGCATACTCAAAGACAACTTTGTTACAGCAACCATCGACATTTGGGATACAGCAGGCAAACCATTAAAACATATTGAATTCACCGATATCCGTCCTTATGGCAAAGTGAAACCAAGATGGCAAGCCATGAAATCTATGGCGAAGAATCTGCAAACTCAACATATGACACAAGTGATCGTCAATGATTTTGCGGCAGAAAAAACCTTGTCCGATAAGCTTTTCTCACCGCAGAGTCTTGAGAAATGACGCAAGGTGCCTATTGGGTATTTGTCTGCTGCAGTAGCTTTATGCTACTGCAGCATACTTATGCAGATGACAGCGAAATGAGTTTTGTGAGCCAAAACTCAGCTAGACTCGATGTGTGGTCATCAGATCGTGATTTAAGTTCGTTAAAAAACATTGGGCAAGCAAGTTTCTGGTCCAATGGTACACTCAAATTTAACCCTGCATTTAAGCTGCATTACGACATAGTGGTTTCAGACGAAACGGACCACACTGTAAACCCAGATCAGGTGAGTAAGGTAAATCGTAACTTACGTGAGTTGTATTCGTCATATAATTGGGACCAGACCGTCTATGTCGATGTTGGTCGTCAGATTGTCGTCTGGGGGAGAGCAGATGGAATTAACCCAACGGATAACCTATCGCCCCGTGACTATACGCGTCTAGTACCAGACGAGACAGATCAACGTCTAGGAAATGATGCAATCAAATTGACTTATATTCCTGAATCTGGAACCAATAAATGGACGGCATTGTGGTATCCGCGTAGTCGTTCAGATGTGATTCCATTGCGTCAGATTGCTGGTGTTCAGTATGACATAGACCGTAAGAGCCGTCCTGCATTTGCAATGCGTTGGGATTATTCTGTAGATGGTCTAGATGTAGGGGCATCGTATTTCTCAGGTTTAGATCATATGCCTGATCTGTCAGTTCTTTCAGCGTCTCCAACAGGGGAGGCCACATTGCAACTGAAAAATAACCCTATGTCCGTCTATGGGTTTGATTTCAGTTATAACCATAACGATCTCGTGTGGCGCGGTGAAGCTGCATATACAAAGACTGACTCAAATGACAGCGAAGATCTTACCCATAAGAAAAATAATTTAACTGTGGTTATGGGGCCGGAATGGTCATTAAAAAATTCTACGCTGAGTTTAGTAGGCGTGTACAAACATACGGAGGATGTGAAGTCCGCCGATAGCCTAACAAATCCATTATTGAGAGAAGTTTACCGTTATCAGCAAACAATCAGCGACCAATATGAGCAAGATCAGTATGGAGCTATGCTGCGTTATGCGCTTAACCTATTGAATGAAAATTTAAAGTTAGAGTTTACAGGATTCTATTTTGCACCAGAGCCTAATGAGTTGTTGAGAGTACGTATTAACTACAACCTCAATGATCACTGGCAGTTAAATGCAGGTGGAGATCGCTTCTGGGGCAGAAATGATACGGTACTAGGACAATTTAGAGATAACAGTCTGGTGTATGCCCAGGTTCGATATAACTTTTAAGATAACTCGCTTCAAAACAATGCTGGAGTGCCCAGTACCTAATAAGGTGATTTATGGATAATTTAAATAACGCAAAAAAAGATAATTTTTCACGGAAGACCATATTAGTAACAGGTGCAGCAGGTTTTATTGGCAGCAGATTGATCGTTGAACTTCTGCGTGAAGGTCATCAGGTGATTGCTGCGCTGCGTAATGCTGCAACCAAGAAAGATAAGCTATTAGGTTTCATTGCAACCCAAGGGCTGGCTGATCCATCTATATCTTTTGTTGAATATGATTTAAGCCGCGATTTTAAGCTGGACTCTCTATTATCGGACGCCCAGACAAAAATCCATGTAATTTATCATCTCGCAGCATCATTTAATTGGGGCATTAGCAAAGCTGAAGCTGAGCGTACCAATATTAAATCAGGGCTTGCTTTGATTGAGTGGGCTGCAACATTGAAGCAGCTTGAGCGATTTATCTGGATTGGCGGGTATCGTGTGGCTGCGCCGCCGCAAGAATCGGCTGATGAATTGTATTGCAAACATGGTGGTTATGAGGCTTCTAAAATTCTAGGGCATCAAGCTTTCATCGAGGCCTGTAAGCGTTTAAATGTGCCATGGACTGCAATAAATCCGGCGACAGTCATTGATGGTTTTTATAATTATGGCGATATGCAATATATCGGTATTGCTGACATGATTGATAAGCTCTATCAGGGACGTTTACTGGCATTACCTGGTGGCCGTGACACATTCCTGCCACTATGCAATATGCAATATATCGTGAGCTTTCTGATCCGAACGATGTCTTATCCTGAAACTATTGCTCAGGAATATATGCTGCTTGATCCTGCGACACCCAAATTTCATCGCCTAGTTCACCTAGCTGCTGAGCATTTGGGAGTTAGCTCACCACATTTACAAATACCTAAAGTTTTGCTCGAGAAATTACCAGAGGTATTACTTGACGGTTCTAAAGAGCAACTTTCTTTCATTTCTACCGAGCACTACCATGTTGCTGGGGCAGAGGCGATGGCGGCGAAGATGGGCATCGCAGACCTGATCAGTATCATGCCTTATTTTTCTCGCTGGATTGATCGCTTGGTGTTTACACGTTTTGGTCGTATGCAAGTACCAACACCTAATTCTTTTAGCTATCAGAACCGCTATTGGACAGAAATTTATACTAAACAGCCAGTTGGTTCAGAAAAAGTTTCTGCATTATTTTTACACGGCATTCCATTTGATAGTGCATGTTGGTCTCCAATCATCAATAAAATTACTTATGATCAGGTCGCTATGATGGACTTACCGGGACTTGGGCGTTCAGGTAGTTATGAAATGATGGAAGATAATAACCATCAATTTATTGATACTGCGGCAGAGCTTTTGGCACCAAATAGTGTGGTGATTGCCCACTCATTAGGATGTCTTTTTGCATTAAATCTTGCAAAGAAATATCCAGATAAAGTTGCACGCCTTATCCTTATATCACCTTATTTTGTTCAGGCACAGGCTGCAAAAATGTTTCAGATACAAGCGATATCTAAACTCATTTTCCGTTTTGTGCCGAAAGATGTGATTGCTAAAGATTTACATCCAGAGGGGCAACAAAATCTGTCAGTGAGATATGCGATGGATTCACTACGCCGCATGTCAGTGTCTAAGCATATTAGTGAGTACATGCACCACATTAATTTACCGCAGCAGCGCGCAGCACAGACAGCTTTGCTTTCTGAGCTTCGATCTAAAATCGAGATTATTGTGGGAGAGAAAGATCCAATTGTTACCCCAATCAGTCCAGATATCCCGGTACATATCATCGCTGGTGCAGGTCATAATCCACACGTTACCCATGTAGAAGCGGTTTATGATTACCTTACACCAGTTCTGACAAAGTACATCAGCACTACAGCACAGCTTAGTGATGTCTGATGTAGCGAACGTACAGGTTTATGTTTGCCCAATTTCACGGGTACCAGACAACCATCTCATATTGAGTCATTATCTCAGCTTTCTCAATGCGGCAGAAAAGCTGAGATATGATCAATATCATCCTCATGCTGCACGACTTTTCTTAATTTCTCGTGTGTTAATGAAGTCTGTTTTATCAGATAAGTTGGGTATCTCACCCCATGAGGTCATCATTCAATTACAACCTAACGGCAAACCATTTGTACGAGGCAATAAGGCTATTTATTTTAATCTTAGTCACTCAGCGGACCTTATTGTCCTTGCTGTGACAGAAAAAGGAGAAATAGGAGTCGATGTTGAAAGAATGAACCATGAGTTCGAATGGAGGCGTGTCGATAGCGTGTTAGCGCCAAGTGAAATTGAATGGATTCAGCAAAATGAATGGACTAATCCAACTAGTGTATATCAGCGTTTTTTTCAAATATGGACCTTAAAAGAATCCTATATTAAATGTACTGGTGAAGGAATGAGCCGTCATTTAAAGAAGCTCAACTTTCATGTATCACCTGAACATATACAATTTTGCGATTTAACCAAGAATGATGTGCAAAGAACCGAGCAGTATCATTTTAAAAGTTATATCTACAATTATAGTTTTATCTTTTCCCTATGTTTACAGCAGAGTCATTGCCTAGAAAGCTTTAATATAGATTGTTTTCAATTATTACCTTATATATCTACACATCGAATAACTCTAGAACCTTGCGAACAATAACTAACTTAAATCACTGCAATGAGCGATTTTGAAATTCTAAATATATAAACAGATCAAAAGAAAAAGGCACTTACCTTCCGATAAGTGCCTTTTGAATTTGGAGCGGGAAACGAGACTCGAACTCGCGACCCCAACCTTGGCAAGGTTATGCTCTACCAACTGAGCTATTCCCGCATGTATGAGCAGTTTTTACTAAAACTTTCTCAAAAAAAACCAATCTGGAGCGGGAAACGAGACTCGAACTCGCGACCCCAACCTTGGCAAGGTTATGCTCTACCAACTGAGCTATTCCCGCGTGCCGCTTATAATACATTAAGCAAAACAAGGGTCAACAACTTTATGCAAATAATTATGCTGATTGCATAAAATAAAAACAGAATTGAGTATTTAGAGTTATTTTTATTGATAAGTTGCCGAATAAATAGACATTTTGTTTGCAGTCAAAGCGTACAAGAGCAACTTTTGTTTATGTGTAGACAGGGTATACTAGGTCTAAATATACGAATAATCGTAAAAGGAAAAGCTATGAGCCTTGAGCAACAGTTGATTGAACGGTTACAGACCCTTGCACCTAGCCATTTAGAAGTCATTAATGAGTCTGCCGGCCACGGTGGTTATTTTCCTGGTAAAGAATCCCACTTTAAAGTGATTGTGGTGAGTGAAGAATTTAACGGCTTGCGTTTGGTTCAGCGTCATCAAAAAGTTTATGCCTTGGCTTCTGATTTAATGAATCCAGGACAAATTCATGCTTTAGCAATCCACGCTTATTTACCAAGTGAGTGGCAAGGCCAAGCGCCAGCGAGTCCAGAATGTGCACATGCACCTAAAAGCTAAGGGCTTAGTTTATGGATGCACATTTACTCACTAAAATTATCCATATGACTGCGGTAGCAGCCGCACTTATGGTTTTTGTATTACGCGCTTCTACACTATTTATTGGTGTACAAGGTGAACAACCTAACCCAGCAGGGCGTAAAGCTTTAGTTGCTTTACAGCATTTGTCATTTACCGTGGTTTTCATTACCGGAGCAATTTTACTGGTGATGAAGAACTTTCAGGTACAGCCATGGTTCTACGCTAAAATTATCTTATTTTTAGTGCTCTTATCATCTTTAATGAAAGCCTTTAAAAAGGATGACACTATTTTACTAGCTCAGCGCCGTGCGGGTTTGGTCATTAGTGCAATCGCATTTGTTGCCATTATTATTCTGGTGATAGTGAAACCTGTTTTTGCTTAATTGTTCTACATTCTTTGCCTTTTTGCGTAAGCTCTAGGTTAAACTGCATACAGTAAAAAAATATGTAGAGGGAAACATGTTAACTCGTGTGGTGTTTAACCAAAAAGGCGGTGTAGGGAAATCAAGTATTACTGTAAATTTGGCTGCCATTAGTGCCAAACATGGCTTAAGGACCTTGGTTATCGATCTTGATCCTCAAGCCAATTCAAGCCAATACCTTTTAGGCGAAGAAGCAACATACGCTGCTGATAAAGCAGTTTTAGAACCAAATATTGAAAACTTCTTTGAAGATGTGCTGGGAAATAATCAACAAAAAGGTTTAATTGGGAACGCACTGGGCTCAATTCTAAAAGCTCCACGCAACAAAGATCTCGACAGTTTTGTACACTCTACATCCTTTGCAAAATTAGATGTGCTTCCGGCTAGCCCTACGCTCGGTGCTCTTGAACATGCACTTGAAAGCAAACATAAAATTTATAAATTGCGTGACTCTATTCAAAGCTTGGTTGGGCGCTATGACCGCATTTATATTGACACACCTCCAGCCTTTAACTTTTTCACATTGTCTGCATTAATTGCAGCAGATAAGGTCCTGATTCCTTTCGACTGTGATGTCTTTTCAAAGCGTGCTTTACAAACATTGATTGAAAATGTTCTCGAAACGCAAGATGATCATAATGATCGCTTGGAAATTGAAGGAATTGTGGTGAATCAGTTCCAGTCCCAAGCAAAGCTACCTCGGGAAGTGGTTCAACAGTTAAAAGATGAAGGGTTACCCGTGCTCAATAGCATGTTACCGCCTTCGATTTTGATGAAAGAATCACATCAGAAAAATTTACCTTTGGCTCACTTAGCGCCAGAACACAAATTGACTCAGTCTTATGAGGCATTGTTCAGCGAAATTGAACCAAAACGATAAGAGAAAAATGATGAAAGGCTTATATATTGTGCCTTTGGCAGCGGCCACTTTACTATTGAGCGCTTGTGCTACAACGGTAAAACCGACTTATGTGTCTCCGACGCAGTATCAATCTTTGAGTTGCCAGCAACTACAAAGTGAATATAACCGTATTCAACAATATATCGACAATGGTGTACAGACACCAAAAAGTACAGGTATGGGCGTTGGGCTCGGGCTTGGCGGTGGCTGGGGACGAGGCGGTTGGGGATTCGGCCCATCCATCTCTGTCAATATGGGACAATCTTCTTCAACCAAAAACACCGAACTTTCACGTGTATTAGGTCAACAAGAAGCCATTGTTCAGGCTGCTCAGTTCAAGAATTGTCCAATTATTGTTCGGAAAAAGACGAATTAATCATCGGTTTTGCATCACAATATGCTAACTAATTGCATATTGTGATGAATAAAGTTTAGCAAAATGTTTCATAATAAAATTATTATAAATCAATAATTTTTTAAAGATAAGCCTTAGAATAACTTGTATTCTTTCTAATCAGAATACGCTCTAAACTTGCTATATTTTGCCCATTTCGTTTAATGTTGCCGCATCTTTACTAATGTGGAAATTATATGATTGAGAGCTGGTTTTTTGTATTAGCAATGTTGGCTGTTTTACTTATTCCGGGCCCGACAAACGCATTACTTGCAACCGCCGCTCACTCACAAGGTTTATCTAAAACATTCTGGCTTATTCCAATGGAATGGTTGGGCTACGCTTATGGCATTAGTTTTTGGGCGGTGTTCATTCATTTGGCAGATCCGGTTTGGCCTGCACTACTGCTTATTTTGCACATCACTAGCGTATTATATGTATTCTGGATGGCATTCCGCTTATGGAAAACCACGCATTTACAACAATTTAGCCAAAATCATCGTAATATTCGCCCACGTCAATTATTCTTCTCAACTTTAAAAAATCCTAAGTCTTTACTTTTTGCCGCAGGTATTTTCCCCGCTGAAACATGGAATTCGCCTGAAAATTTTCTCATGGTTCTGGCTGCTTTTACTTTGATTCTTATTCCAGCAGCAAGTTTCTGGATGTTTTTCGGACGTGCTTTATTGACGGGATCAATGAAAAAAATAAAGGCCGATCATCTATATAAAGGATCGGCCATGTTACTTATTTTATGTATGCTTCCGGTGGTATTCCGTTTTTTCTAATTGCTCTTTAAACGTTAGCTTTTCGATTTTTTAGCTTTTGACGTATGAAGCCGATCACACCCGGTAAAATACTAATAATAATGATGCCAAAAATAAGGTGGGTAAAGTTATCTTTTACAAGTGGATGTCCACCGAAGAGATAGCCTAAAGTGACAAAAGAAGCTACCCAACAGAATGCGCCAATTACGTTATAAGTTAAGAAAAACTTATAATTCATGCTGCCAGCGCCAGCAACGAAAGGTGCAAAGGTACGAGCAAATGGAATGAAACGTGCAAAAATAATAGTCTTGCCACCATGACGGGCGAAGAATTCATGAGTCTTAATTAAATGTTGCTTATTAATAAAGCGTGAATTCATCTCAAATACACGTGGACCGATAAAACGCCCAATATGATAGTTCACTGTATCGCCTAAAACCGCGGCAATGAAGAGTAGAATGCCCAGTAACCAAGGGTCCATTGTGCCTGTAGAAGCCGCTAAAGCACCTGCTGCGAACAGTAAGCTGTCACCCGGTAAGAACGGCATAACCACTAAACCGGTTTCGACAAAAATAATTAAAAATAAAATGCCATAAATCCACGTCCCGTAATTTGTGATAAATTCGGCGAGATGCTGATCAACGTGTAGAATAAAATCAAGAAGTTCCATGAGATGATTAAGTGGTAAACCGTGCTCAAATCCTAGCAGCGAGCCTATAGAAAGTCAGTATAAAACATCAAAAATATACAAATTGATCATCCTATTTGTGCAACGATATATATGGATTTTGAGTATTTAATTATCAATGTCCCAAACCTAGAATAAGTTCATCAACAAATAAGCATTAAATAAAGGTGGCAATATGTTTAATCCAAATGTGGTGGTCAAAAATATCGTGACGCAACCAGGCGCAGACAGTTTTATTAGCCTTGTTGCTCGTCTTCTTATCGCTTATATCTTTCTTGCTGCTGGTTGGGGGAAAATTACCGGTTATGCAGCAACTGCAGGATATATGGAAGCAATGGGTGTTCCAGGTGGACTTCTACCATTAGTTATTCTGGTTGAGTTCGGTGGTGGTTTAGCGTTGTTATTTGGTTTCCAAGCACGTTTCGCAGCTTTTGGTCTTGGGATCTTTAGCATCTTAACTGCGTTCTTATTTCACCAAGGTGGGGCTGATGCAGCAGCACAATATAACAATGGCATCCACTTTATGAAAAATCTTGCAATGGCAGGTGGTTTATTCTTCTTGATGCTTCACGGTGCTGGACGTATTAGCCTCGACCATGCAATTGAAAAATAATATCTAAAGCAAAATAAAAACCGGATGATTCATTCATCCGGTTTTTTTATATTTAAAAATTAAAGCATAAACTGGATTTGTAGCTCACCAACAACAAAACCAAGTACTGCGCCTACTGCAATGAGTGCCCACTCATCTTCTTTAAAGGCTGGACGTAGCATACCTTCAAATTCCGAAGGCGTTAATTTCTGCATACGCTCAATCAGGGTATTGCGAATATTCATGGCATCTTCTGCATAAGACTCAACATATTTCATGGTCTCTGGAAGTTGCTGCATGATACGTTCCGCAACCTGAGTTTTCATATTCTGGTATTTTTCTCCACCAATTGCATAAACAACGAGTGGGCGGATTACACCTGCTTGCATGTCAATTTCCTGTTTGACATGACGGTTAACCAGCTCAATAACACGTGCAGAGTGTGTACCTGAAAACAACTCTTCCATCATATGACGTGAAGTCAAAAGTTGTTTGGAAATTAAAGCTGCATAGTCAGCTGCCACTTCATTTTGACGTTTAATAAATAGACCTTGCCATGTATAGCCCAATATTTTTTTCGGATAGAGGGGTCTAAACATCATTTGTAGGGCAATCCAGTCACTAAAAAAACCTACAAATCCGCCAAACAGAGGTAGCATCCAAGGATATTTTCCTTGTGTGACAATCCAGCAGAGCATCTGGATCACACCAATACCAAAACCAAATACAAAACCAACGTTACTGAAAAACTTAAACTCTTGTTTGCCTACACGTTTAAAAATATTGTTCAGTAGGCGTTTGTCTTTAAGTAAATTACTAATGACTAAATGTTTAATATCAAAATATCGATTTACGTCACGTTGCACTTCACTCATGATGTGCTCGACAATTTCCGGGGCTTTTGATTGCACTCTGCGGATCAGTCTTTGGCGGGCAAACTCAGGCATGCCTTCCCATAAGCCTGGTTGATATTCTTGAGCAACCTCACGGGTAATATCTTCTGCTGCTGCCATTAATGGTTTTTCAATTTCTTTAGCAATACGCTTTGGGTCAAGGCGAGCAAAAATTTCTTCGGGCTTAATGAGCTTAGCCGTCATAAGCTCTACAGCAGTCGTTGCCATTTTTTCGGCTTTACGAGGCACAATACCTTGCCAGCCAAAAAACGGTTTAATACCTTTAAATTCAAGTGGTGAAAACATCATTTGAATGGCAATCACTTTAGTGACATAGCCAATTAAACCACTCATGAAAGGAATAGAGACATACAACCAAAAATGTTGCTGGAAATCTGCAATCATAGTTTGAAGCATTGTTGTTCCTTAGATTTCTATTGATTTTGATATGGGGCAACAAGCCATAAAAAACGGATAACTGTTTAAGGTCAGACAAATATCGCTTAATGGTATTTACCTTTCCATGGTAATGCCTGTTTTATCGGGTCATCTTAACATCAAATTCATTATGATGTTGCATAGAATGTGATGAATTTATCAATGTGCATGAAGTTCTAAAGTAACTTTTAGGGTGTTGATAAATATAAATAAATAATATTTTATATCGATTATTCTAACTATTAAAATGATTCTAATATGAAAAAAATAAGATATATGATGATTTGCGGTGCGTTGAAGCGTGAAAAATGTTAAAATGGCGCGCTTAATTCTTTTGCCATTTAGTGGTTTGTCATGACTACCAATACTCAAATTACTGAAGATCGTATCCTGATCCTGGATTTCGGCTCTCAATATAGTCAGCTCATTGCACGTCGTGTACGTGAAGCTGGTGTTTACTCTGAAATGTATGCCTTTGATATGTCTGAAGAAGACATCCGTGCTTTTAAGCCAAACGGTATCATTTTATCAGGTGGACCTGAGAGTGTGCATGAAGAGGGCAGCCCTCGCGCACCGCAAGTGGTGTTTGAATTAGGCGTTCCAGTATTGGGTATTTGCTATGGTTTACAAACCATGTCTGAACAGTTAGGCGGTAAAGTTGAGCCGGGTACTGTACATGAGTTTGGTTATGCCGAAGTTGATATCGTTAAACGTGACCAACTCATTGGCAACTTACAAGACCGCGAAAACCAACTACACGTTTGGATGAGCCACGGCGACAAAGTGAGCCAGATTCCAGAAGGTTTTACGATTACTGCAAGCACACCAAGCTGTCCAGTTGCTGCTGTAAGTGATGAAACACGCCGTTTTTACGGTGTTCAGTTCCACCCAGAAGTAACACACACGGCAAAAGGTGAAGAGCTACTTTCTAATTTCGTTCACAAAATTTGTGGATGTGGTGGCCTTTGGACACCTGAACACATCATCGATTTGCGTGTAGAGCAGTTACGTGAGCAAATTGGTAACGAGAAAGTACTTTTAGGTCTTTCTGGTGGTGTTGACTCATCTGTTGTTGCTGCGCTTTTACACAAAGCGATTGGTGACCAATTAACATGTGTATTTGTTGATAATGGTTTACTTCGTTTAAACGAAGGTGACCAAGTGATGCAAATGTTTGCTGAAAACATGGGTATTCGTGTTATTCGTGCAGATGCAGAGGCGCGCTTCTTAAATGCCCTAGCTGGCGTTACCGATCCTGAAGCAAAGCGTAAAATTATTGGTCGTGAGTTTATTGAAGTATTTGCTGAAGAAGCACGTAAACTTGATGGCGTGAAATTCTTGGCGCAAGGTACAATTTACCCAGACGTAATTGAATCTGCTGCAAGCAAACAAGGTAAAGCACACGTTATTAAATCTCACCACAATGTGGGTGGTTTACCAGACGATTTAGCATTTGAATTGGTTGAGCCTTTACGTGACTTGTTTAAAGATGAAGTACGTAAATTAGGTACTACACTTGGCTTGCCACATAGCATGATCTACCGTCATCCATTCCCGGGCCCAGGTTTAGGCGTTCGTATTTTGGGTGAAGTGAAAAAAGAATATGCAGATATTCTTCGTCTTGCTGATGATATCTTTATGCAAGAGCTTCGTGACAGCGGCTGGTATGACAAAACAGCTCAAGCATTTGCTGTATTCCAACCTGTTAAATCAGTAGGTGTAGTCGGTGATGGCCGTCGCTATGCATGGGTGATTGCGCTTCGTGCAGTTGAAACAGTTGACTTTATGACAGCTCGTTTTGCACATTTACCATACGAATTGGTTGATAAAATCTCAACACGCATTATGAACGAAATTAAAGATGTATCACGTGTGGTATACGACGTGTCATCTAAACCACCAGCAACGATTGAGTGGGAATAATCAAATGAAAAGGCAGGATTAAATCCTGCCTTTTTTATATCTGTTTCTTCCGAAGGAGGTGAGAGATGCCTGATTTCATTCAGTTAGAATATCTACAAGAAAAATTACAGCAACTTTTAGCGGAATCATTATTTGCAATCTATCTTTATGGTTCAGCTGTTGATGGTGGCTTAGGGCCAGAAAGTGACCTTGATGTTCTGGTCGTGGTTACTCAACCATTAACATCTGCTTTACGCGAGCAGCTTGCACAAGAATTACTAAAAATTTCACAGCCTGTTGGGGAATTACAAAGACCATTAGAAGTTACTATTTTATTAAAAGATGAGATTCAGGCTGGAAATTATCCTTTAAGTTATGAAATGCAGTTTGGTGAATGGCTACGTGAAGAACTTAAAGAAGGTGGAACATTAAGTTCGCAGAAAGACCCAGATATTAGTATATTGCTTAGAAAAGCGAGATTTCATCATACAGTTTTATTTGGTCCAGCTTTGGACCAATGGGCACCTGAAATTTCTGATCAAGAACTATGGCAAGCAATGTCTGATACTTATCCCGAAATTGTAGCTCATTGGGATGAGGATGCAGATGAAAGAAACCAGATTTTAGCTTTATGCCGGATCTATTTTAGTTTAGTCATGAAGGATATTGCTTCAAAAGACAATGCAGCTCGATGGGTTATGCCTCAGCTTCCTCCTGAGCAGAAATTCGTATTGCAGCGGCTTATACAGGAATATAGAGGGGAAATAGGCAAACAAAATTGGCAAGAGGAACATTATGCTTTGCAGCCTATTGTTAATTTTCTGAGTTCAAAAATTGAAGAGCAGTTTGAGCAGAAAAGAAATTTGATCACATAATAATTTTTTAGATTCTGGCTTTTTTACCGACTTTACTAAACATACGGCTATATAAGAGTGCTTAAGCACTCTTTTTTTATTACTTAACATTTAAAGAAAATAATATTAATTTTAATAATTATCAAAGTAATAGATTGGCTTTTATTACTTTTTCTTGATATAAGATACATTAAGATATATCTTAATGGTTATAAGTTGGGTATATCAGAGAACTTCCAAAGATGAGACAACAATCAGAACATCATCATGCTGAATATAATGACCATCATCACGGCCATCACCGTTCGGGGCGTCGTGGGAGACTTTTTGAAGCTGGACGTATGAAACTTTTAGTCCTTCATCTTATTCAGCAAAGCCCTAAGCATGGTTATGAAATTATTAAAGAAATAAGTGATTTGGTAGGCGATGGCTATACGCCAAGTGCAGGAACAATCTATCCGACTTTAACTAGCCTGGAAGAAATGAACCTCATTAACTTGCTAGATGTAGAGCGTAAACAATATCAAATTACGGAATTTGGGGAAGCTTATTTAAATGAACACCAAGACAAGCTAAGTGGGTTGTTAGAGAAATTGCGTTTGAGACGTGAAATTCACAGTAATGATCAATTAATCGAAATTCACCGTGCCATGGAAAACTTAAAGACGGCTTTACGTTTGAAATTGAATACCACTGAGTTGAAGCAAGAGCAGATCTATCAAATTGCTGAAAAAATTGATCAGGCTGCTGTTGCGATTGGGCGCCTATAAGTGGACCTTAAACAGGTTGAAATTATTTAAAAACTATCAACTTTAATAGAGAGTTTATGTATGAAACAGCATCAATATCACGTTACGGTACAACATTTAAAAGATGCCAAAGGGGAAGTTTCTACCTATACGGAAAGGCTCGAGTTCTATACTGGTAATCATGACGATATTTTTGAGATTGTTGAAAAGTTAAAGAACGCAGAATTTTTTGATGATCAAACCACAAAGTCTTTTGCGGTCGGTCTAAAGTTATTTAGTGAAGTCATGTTAGAAAATCGAGACCATCCATTGTTTCAAGAATTCTTGCCACAGTTTGGGCAATTTATGAAGAATTTAAAACAACAAGTTAAGACTCAATCACCTTAAGTTGGCCATATACCTTTAAATTTTCGATTGTTAAAAATTGATTGTCTCATTCATGGCACCCTGTGTATTACTAAAAGACTATATTGAATAATGAGTGTATTGTTAAGATCAGTATAACGACTCATTGCACAAGCATAGGTAAAAGAGAGTAATATCATGAGCAATAATAACGATTACGATATTTCGGATTCAAAGGATTGCGAAAAATTTGCCAATCAATTTATTCAGGAATTTCCAATTCGCTCTGCCGAAATTGGACAGGGGACGGTGATTAAGCGGGCTTTACCTAGTCGACAAAAAAGAATGATTGGGGCGTGGTGCTTTTTAGATCATGCAGGACCAGTAACATTTCCTGCTGGCAATGGTTTAGATGTAGGACCTCATCCACATATTGGTTTGCAAACCTTCACTTGGATGATTGAAGGGACCATGATGCATACCGATAGTTTAGGGTCAAAGCAATTAATTCGCCCTAAACAGGTAAACTTGATGACAGCAGGACATGGTATTTCTCATACCGAGGTTGCACCTGATACTGAAACTCAAATGCATGCGGCACAGCTCTGGATTGCATTGCCGGACCATAAGCGCAACATAGATCCGAAATTTGAACATTATCCCGATCTTCCTGTTGTTGAAAAAGACGGCCTGGAATTTACTGTACTGGTGGGTGAATATTTAGAGACGACTTCTCCAGTTGTGGTTCATACACCGTTAGTAGGGGTTGATCTCATTGCTACCCAAGATACTAAAACACGTATTCCACTAAATCCTGAATTTGAATATGGTTTTATGGCATTAGATGGCGTAGCTCATGTGAATGGCCATGAACTTACTGCTGACAAT
This sequence comes from Acinetobacter baumannii, assembly GCF_009759685.1. Taxonomy (NCBI): domain Bacteria; kingdom Pseudomonadati; phylum Pseudomonadota; class Gammaproteobacteria; order Moraxellales; family Moraxellaceae; genus Acinetobacter; species Acinetobacter baumannii. The sequence goes on from NZ_CP046654.1 coordinate 1,531,193, forward strand.
ATGGTTGTATTAGATACAGGTTTGAACGAAATTGAGATTGAAGTAAAGAAAGGGAACCGTGTGCTATTAATCGGTGGTGAACCTTTTGAAACTCCGATCTTATTATGGTGGAATTTCGTTGCACGTACGATGGACGATTTAAAAGAAGCACGTGAGCAATGGGTTAATCATGACGTGCGTTTTGGTGAAATTCCAGATTATGTGGGTGCCCGCTTAGAAGCACCAGTTCTTCCAGATCAAATGAGAGCATCAAAATGACAGCAGTAATTGCGAGCAGTAAAGCAAAGCCTCTTGCAGAACAATGGAAAGGTGAAATTACCAGCGGCCGTCATCAATACTTTTGTGATGAGCCTGAAAAGCTAGAAGGGCATGATCAAGGGCCTGCACCTTATGATTTGCTTACCGGAAGTCTGGCAGCATGTACACTTATTACTTTAAGAATGTATGCAAAACATAAGGGTTATGATTTTGGTGAGTACTCGGTTGAAATTGATTTTCATACCAATCGAGAGCATGAAGAACATATCGAGCGTCGTATTGTTTTTAAAGAACTTCCAAACGAAGAACTTCAGCAAAAAATCTTAACCATATGCAGTAAAACCCCAGTCACTAAAACTTTGTTACGTAGTTTAGACATTCATACTGTGCTTGTTACAGCATAAAAATGCTATTTTGTTGCGGTGGATGATTTATATCCATCCCAAAAATGGAATAAAACAGCATGATCACATGCTGTTTTTTATGTAAAAAAGAAAAATAAAAGTAGGCAATACCATGATTAGTGTACACCACCTGGAATGTTCGCGATCGTTTCGGATTTTATGGGCTTTAGAAGAGTTAGGCTTGGATTATGATATTCATTTTTATCAACGTCTTCCGAACTATTCAGCACCAGAAACATTGAAATGTATTCATCCGCTTGGCAAGGCACCTATTTTGACAGATGATGAGCAAGTTATCGCAGAATCGGCTGTTATTTTAGAGTATTTGCAGCAGCGATATGATCAAAAACAGCAGTTTAAACCTAAGCAAGCTCAGGATTTACAGCAGTATATTTACTGGATGCACTATGCCGAAGGCTCACTTATGCCGTTATTAGTGATGACTTTGGTCATGAACAACGTCAATAAACATGTACCTTGGCTAATTCAGCCTGTAGCAAAGAAAATTACAGAAGGGGTTAAAGCAAATTTTGTTCGTCCACGTATGAAAGATCATATTAGTTTTTTAGAAAATTATTTGGCTGAGCATGAATATTTTGCAGGGGATTTTTCATTTGCAGATATTCAAATGAGTTTTCCACTAGAGGCTTTACAGTCACGTCTTCAAGGTAAATATCCGCATATTCAAGCATTCTTACATCGGATTCAGCAAAGACCAGCTTTTCAAAAAGCGAGACAGAAAGGTTTAGGGTCAAACGAAAGAAATTGTGCTGATATATAAAAGAAAAGGAACAAATATTTGTTCCTTTTTTATTGCTTAATCTTTATCTGCGTTTAATCACAATAGAGTCAATACCGCTATGCTGCAATGTTTGTTGAGCAGCGAGAGCAGCTTCTTGAGTGTCATATGGACCAGAAATAACACGATACCAAGTTTTTCCATTCTCAGAGCTTTTAATTACATCAGCCGATAAGCCATTTAAAATGATTTCTGCACGTCGAGCATCTGCTTGATCGGGGTCAGTATAGCTTCGAACTTGTAAAATATAATTTGGTTGTTGAGGTATAGCAGCTGTTGAGTCAGTAGTGTCGTCAGTGCTTACACTTGCAGGTTCAGAAGCGGCAGGTTGAGCTGTACTAGGTGCTTCTACAATCATGGCAGTACCCTGATTTTTACTTTCTGGAATTGCCTGTTCCGGAATAGGAGTGACCTGCTGTTGAGGCAATAGATCATAAAAGCGGTAATCTTTATTGGTTTCTTCTTCTTTATAGTGCTCAGAAGTAATCTGGTTTTTTGAGGAAACAGGTTGCCACGGTTTCCAAAGCATGAGCATTACTGCGATACATAAGACCGCTAAAATAGCGACAAGTGTCCCTAACCATTTAGGAATTAAAGGCTTTTTAGGCTTGTTAGGTCTTTCAGATACACCGCGTTGCGTTTTGCCAAACACGTGGATTATTCCTCTGTATTTTGATTGTTTTATTTCGAGTTTAGTTCTCGTTTACTTTAAAACATCGCTTCGCATAGATAGATTTCCTTGCAAAGCGTTATTTCTTACAACATGAAGGGGTATATGGCTTTGACCAAACACCCCAACACTAACTTACATGGCTTCAGGTGCAGAAACACCGAGTAATTCTAAGCCATTGCGCAATACTTGCTGTACATTGATTGAAAGTAATAAGCGTGCTTGTGTAAGTTCAGCATCATCACTTAAAACTTTGTGTTCATTGTACCAACCGTGGAATAGCGCAGCTAATTCTTTTAAGTAGTTACCTACTTGGTGTGGTTCATATGCATTAGCAGCACGTAACACAACGTCTGGATATGCAGCCAGTTTAGCAAGAATTTCAGTTTCTGCATCAAGTGATAAACGTGCAGCATGTGAACGAGCAGCACTTACTTCAAATTGTAAGCCAGTGCTTGCTGCTTTTTCTAGCATACGGCAAATACGTGCATGAGCGTATTGAATATAATACACCGCATTGTCTTTACTTTGTGAAACAGCAAGGTCAAGGTCAAAGTCAATGTGTTGTTCACTTTTACGCATCACGTAGTAGAAACGAGCTGCATCATTGCCGACTTCTTTACGCAAGTCACGTAAAGTCACGAACTGACCTGAACGAGATGACATTTGAACCATCTCACCACCGCGCCATAAGCTTACGAACTGAACTAAAAGAACAGTTAATTTTTTCGAGTCATAACCCATTGCATCAATCGCAGCTTTTACGCGAGAGATATAACCGTGGTGGTCAGAACCCCAAATATCAACAAGGTCAGTATAACCACGTTGTAGTTTATTTAAGTGATATGCAATGTCAGATGCAAAGTAAGTCGTTTGACCATTACGGCGCTTCACAACACGGTCTTTTTCATCACCAAATTCAGTCGATTTAAACCAGATGTTGCCATCTTTTTCATATAAGAAGCCGCGTTGATCAAGTGTTTCTAACGCTTCGTCAATTTTTGCGCTAAGAGATGCTTCACTAAACCATTGGTTAAAGGTTACGCCGAAGTCAGCAAGATCATCTTTAATATCATCTAAAATGGCATGAAGTGCTGCTTGATGGAATACGCGGTAGCCTTCACCTAATAATTGTTGTGAATTGGCAATTAGGCCATCAATATGCTTTTCTTTGTCGCCAGATAATACGACTTTGTTGCCTTCGCTATCTAGCTCTTCAGCATATTGCACGTCTTCTGGTACATCTTTATAAACATTCGCAACTTCACGAACGTAAGCATCGCCATCTTTATCAATGATGCCTTGTGCGATTTCTTTAACGTAATCGCCTTGATATGCATTTTTAGGGAATACAAGGTTTTGTCCAAGTAATTCCAAATAACGTAAATAAGTAGAAGTCGCCAAAATATCCATTTGACGGCCAGCATCATTTACATAATATTCGCGATCAACTTTAGCACCTGTCGCTTCAAGCAAGTTTGCAACAGTCATACCATAAGCAGCCCCGCGGCCATGACCTACGTGTAGGCTAGACGTCGGGTTTGCAGAAACGAATTCAACTTGAATCTTTTTAGCTGCATTTGATTGGCTACGACCAAAGCTTTCTTTTTGAGCCTGAATCTGGTCAAGAATTGCAAAACGTTGATCTGCATTTAAAAAGAAATTGATAAAACCAGGGCCTGCAATTTCAGCTTTGCTGATGTCTGCAACTTCTGGTAGCGCTGCTAGAATTTTCTCAGCTAAATCGCGTGGTTTCATACCAGCAGCTTTAGAGCCGATCATGGCAATATTAGAAGCAAAATCGCCATGGCTTCGGTCTTTGGTGCGTGTTAAATTGCTTGAATTATTCCAATCCGAAGGAAGCACACCTTCTTGCTGAAGGGTTTGCACTGCATGGTCGAGAGCTGCTTGTATTGCCGTATTCATATCAATCGAAAATAGATGTCGCAGAAAAACGTCAAATATAGCAAATTTCCTATGAGTTAGGGGAGTGCATTTAACGCTTTCATTTAATTTCTTTCTTGAAGTTTCATGGAACTATTTTTTTTGTAAATATTAAAAAATGAACATAATTAAATTCTAAAAATACGTAAATACAGGCTTTTTAGGTAATATTTTTGAAATTATAAGATAGTAAAACACTTGGTATTTTTTATGGAAATGTAAGATAGGGTAAAAATATAAGATTCTAAGTCAGATATAGAGTTGAGAAAGAATAATTTAAAAAAATATGAAAAATGTAAGTAATTAATTTTTAATATTAATTTTGTTATATATTTTTTCTAAATAGTATTTAATTTCAATATCACAGTTTAAAATACCTATTTTGTATTAAATAGTCTTAAGCTTACGCATACAACGAGCTTTAGAGAGTGCTGAAACTGTACTTTTCTGAGTTCTAAGCTGGAAAATGAGATAGGCAATGATATCAGGTCACCCAAGTAAACATCCCCTTTATATCCCTTATGCAGGCTATACACTTTTAGAGTTACCCCTTTTAAATAAAGGGTCCGCTTTCACTCAAGAAGAAAGAAGTAACTTTAACTTACACGGGTTACTTCCACATATTATTGAAACTATTGAAGAGCAAAGCCAACGCTCTTATCAGCAATATTGCGCTTTCAATGATGATATTAATAAGCACATCTATTTACGTAATATCCAAGATACCAACGAAACTCTGTTCTACCATTTAATTGAAAATCATCTTGAAGAGATGATGCCAATTATTTACACGCCGACCGTAGGTGAGGCATGTCAACGTTTCTCTGATATCTATCGCCGTCATCGTGGTGTTTTTATTTCATATCCAGATCGCGATGTGATTGATGATATTTTGCAGAACGTTAATAAAAATAACGTTAAAGTCATCGTGATTACGGATGGTGAACGTATTTTAGGTCTTGGTGATCAAGGCATTGGCGGCATGGGTATTCCAATTGGGAAACTTTCGCTTTATACCGCATGTGGTGGTATTAGCCCTGCGTACACATTGCCAATCACAATTGATGTAGGGACGAATAACCCTCAATTATTAAATGACCCGATCTACATGGGATGGCGTCAACCACGTATTAGTGGTGATGAGTATTATGAATTTGTAGATATGGTGATTGAAGCTGTAAAACGTCGTTGGCCAAAAGCACTCATCCAGTTTGAAGATTTCGCACAAAAAAATGCGATGCCGCTATTAGAAAAATATCGCGATAAAATTTGTTGTTTCAATGATGATATTCAAGGAACAGCGGCAGTTTCTGTTGGTAGTCTAATTGCTGCAAGCCGTGCAGCAGGCAAACAATTAAAAGATCAGAAAATTGCTTTCTTAGGTGCGGGTTCAGCGGGTTGTGGTATTGCAGAGCAAATCGTTGCACAAATGGTTTCAGAAGGTCTAACCGATGCTGAAGCACGTGCTCGTGTTTACATGGTAGATCGTTTTGGTTTAATCACTGAAAACCAGCCGAACCTATTAGACTTCCAGCGTAAGTTAGCTCAAAAAGCTGAAGTAGTAGATCAGTGGGGCAACATTGAAGAAGTAATTTCGTTACTTGATGTGGTTAAAAATGCCAAGCCTACAGTGTTAATCGGTGTTTCTGGTCAGCCAGGCCTATTCACCGAAGAAATTATTAAGACCATGGCTGCCAATTGTGAACGACCAATTGTGATGCCGTTATCTAACCCGACTTCACGTGTGGAAGCTGTACCAGCTGATATTGTGGAGTGGACTGAAGGAAAGGCACTAATTGCAACGGGTAGTCCATTTGCGCCTGTAAATCATCACGGCAAGCTTTACAATATTTCGCAGTGCAATAACTCATACATCTTCCCTGGTATTGGTTTAGGTGTAGTAGCATCAGGTGCTAAACGTGTTACAGAAAACATGCTTATGGCTTCAAGTAGTGCATTAGCAGACTGTTCACCGTTGCTGAAAGATCCACAAGCTGACTTATTGCCACCTTTAGGCGAAATTCAACAAGTGTCTAAAGTGATTGCATTTGAAGTGGCAAAAGCTGCAATGGCAGACGGCGTGGCTGTAACCATTAGTGATGATTTGCTTAAGCAGAAGATTGATCAATCATTCTGGAAGCCAGAATACCGGAAATATAAGCGTATTCCTTTCTAAGAATGAGAATATAAAAAGAGGAGCTTAAGCTCCTCTTTTTATCTTTTAAGCCTCTAAAATTTCTTCTAGCAATTCTTCACTTGGTGCAAAGTAATATGCGCCGTCTAGTGGTGTCACGAAGTGCAGTAAGCGGTCATGGATGCCATCCCCACTTGTACCAAACATACGCTTTAACATGGCATCAATAATGTTCAGGTCTTTGGTGTAGGCAATGAAGAATAAGCCTTGATCACCTCGACCGTCACCGTAAGGTAAGCTGTGACGTAAAATTTCCATTTCTTCGCCTTCATCATCTTCAACGACAGTACGAGCGACATGGGCATTTTCCGGTTTAACATCATCATCTAATTCAATAGATTCAAGCTTGGTACGGCCCATGACATTTTCTTGTGCGTCGACTTTAAGTTTTTTCCATTTTTCCAAGTCGTGTGCATAGCGCTGCGCAAAGATGAAACTACCATCTGTAAATACTCCAGCACTTTCTGGGAGGAGGGCGGTTTCTGCGCGGTCGTCTGGAAATTGAGGATTTTCAGTACCATCTATAAAGCCAGTAATATCGCGACCATCGAAATAACGGAAGCAAACACGTTCATCCAAAACTTCAACTTTATCTTTAATACCTTCAAAAAATGCTTGGCTTAAAGCAAAACAAATATCAGAACGCATACTGGCAATGTGGATAAGCACATCAGCTGGTACGACGGGCATGTTGAATGCACCATTTTCTGGTTCAAGTTGTTTAAAGCCAGCAGGAGATTGACTGTAAAGCTGTTTCCAAAGTTCTGGACCAAAAGCGACTGCTGTTTTAATTTGCGCGTCTGAATGCTGAGTAATGAGACGGTCACGTGTTTCGAATAAAGCTTCGAGTTGTTCTTTTAATTCAGCAATTGTTAGATCTTTTAAACGAAGAACAATAAAACGGGCATGATCAGATGGTAATGGCAAAATGACAGATTGAGCAGTCATTAGAAGATCTCTCCTCAATTATAATTTAGTATGAGCTTTAATTATTGTGCCTGATGCGAAGAGCTGTTAGTAGTCTATTTATTGATTTTATTGTTTGAATTATCGCCGCGATAGTTTTATAAAACGGTATAATTCCACTTTTATTGTCTATTTTCGCTATGTCTTTGCAAGTTTGGTTTGCTTATATGTTGGCCTGTTGGGTCATTAGTATTTCTCCGGGAGCAGGGGCTATTGCTTCTATGTCGAGCGGCTTAAATTATGGCTTTAGACATGGCTACTGGAATGCAATTGGCTTGCAAATCGCCTTGTTAATTCAAATCATGATTGTGGCTGCAGGTGTAGGTGTTTTATTTGCAACGACACCGTTGGCTTTTCAAGCCGTTAAGTGGTTTGGGGTAGCCTATTTATTGTATTTAGCCTATTTGCAGTGGACAGCACCTGTAAAAGACATAAAAATTCAACACGAAAAAAAGGATAAATCTGTTCCTGCTCTGCTATTCAATGGATTTGTGGTCAATATCAGTAACCCTAAAGCCATCGTATTTTTATTGGCAGTTTTGCCTCAGTTCATAGATTTAAGCAAACCCCAATGGATACAATACCTGATTATGGCAGCCACTATGGTTACGATTGATTTGATTGTAATGGCTGGTTATACAGGGCTAGCTTCTAAAGTTTTAAGATTGCTACGTTCTCCTAAGCAACAAAAATATTTGAACCGTGGTTTTGCTGTCATGTTTAGTTGTGCAGCGTTATTGCTAAGTACGGTCCATCAAGCAGCCTGATTTAGGCCGCTTGAGTTTGATTTTTGATTTTTTGAACCATAAAGATAAGTGCAAAACTCAACGCCATACATAAAACAATACTGAGGCCAGTCGAAATATTAAGTGCTGCGCTTGACCATAGGCCAACACTGACACCGAGTTGAGCTAAAACAAAGGCCCAAATAACCATCTGCTTTGGTGAGTGAGCGAGTAATCGAGCGCTCAATGCTGGAATAACCAGTAGTGCCCCCATTAAAAGTGAACCTACTGCACGTAAAGCTAATACGGTAAATAAGGCTAGCAGTAACATAAAAATGAGACGCTGCCATTTCGCATTTACCCCTTCACTAATCGCAATGTCTGGATCAATGGCAATTTGAATTTGAGGCTGCCAAAAGCGATAAAGAATGGCGAGTGATACCGCAATAATTAATGTGAAAACAGGTAGGTCTGGCCAATCAATACTTAGTAAGTCACCAAACAAATAACTTAAAAGCTCCGGTCTTAAACTTGGAACATGTTGAATAAACAGGAGGCCACTACATAGTAATGTTGCTGAGCATAGGGCAAGCAAAGCATCGTTTGGTAAACGATTGTCATGTAAGGCCCACAAAATAGCGACTAATAAAATTGCTGTACCTGCCACGCCAAGCCAGAGGGGAAGGCTTAAAGCACCAGCAATTGCTACCCCAAGTAAGGTTCCATGTGCCATGGTGTCTGCAAAAAAAGACATACGTCTCCATAGCATGAGACAACCAAGTGGTGCAGTCAAAAAGACTAATAAGGTTCCCATAATCCATGCGGGTAACAATAATTGTAACCATTCCATCATGGCTTAAGCTTCCGGTTCCGGGTGAATGTGAGGTCTGCTATTGTGAGGGCAGGGGTGTGCAGCGTCACCATGCGCACAGTGATCATGATGATGTTGATAGAAAACTCGCTGAGTACCGAATATTGCTTGGTATTCAGGATGCTGCTGAATACTTTCTGGTAAGCCGCTACAGCATATATGCTTGTTTAAACAGACAACGCGTTGAGTTCCCTGCATGACCCACTGTAAATCATGGGAAACAATTAAAATAGCACAACCATAACGCTCCGGCAGACTACGTACATATTCATAAAGCTCAGCTTCTGATTGAATATCTAAGCCTTGCATGGGCTCATCAAGAACGAGGATATCTGGCTTTCTAAGTAAAGCACGTGCTAGCAGTACACGTTGGCGCTCTCCACCAGAAAGTTGCTGAACTTTTGATTGTTGTAGTTTGGCAATACCGGTGTCTTGAATAATTTCCTGACGAAGGGCAGGGCTACACTTTTCAAGATCTAATAAATCTTGTACCCGTAAAGGAAGACTATGAGATGGATTAAATTTCTGAGGCACATAAGCCATTTTTAGTTTTTTATTGCTTATGACGCGTCCACTACTTGGCTTTAAAATACCAAGTAGAACTTTAATTAAAGTTGATTTACCTGCGCCATTGGGACCAATTAAGGTCACAATTTCATTTTCATGCAGGGCAAAATCAACTTTTTTTAATATATCCCGTTGATCACGATGAACAGAGACCTGTTCAAGTTGAATCAATACAGGATTTAGCGAGCTGTGCGGCACTGCTGGCATTTCCCCGAAATTTCTATAATGCTGTGTTGTGCTGCGAAATCATCTAAAGCTGCAAGTTGGTCAAGTTGTTGGGTTAGACCTTGTGAAGATGCTTCTTTAACCGTGTGACATTCGGTACAAATCAGGAATGCAGCCTGATGACCTTCACGTGGGTGACAGCATGGTATATAAGCATTAATAGATGTTAAGCGATGAATAAGACCCTTTTCTAATAAAAAGTCTAAAGTTCTATAAACAGTAGGAGGGGCGGCAGGGCGATCTGTTTGACTTTTAATACGTGCTAATAAGTCATAGGCACCCATAGGACCTGAAGCATTTAAAATGAGTTCAAGAACTTCTTTACGCAAAGGCGTAAGGCGTGCACCGACCGCAGTACATAAAGTTTCTGCTTCAGCTAAACGACTTGCGACATTATGGTGATCATGTACACCATGCAAAGAATCATGATGTTCATGCATGCAAGAACTCATAGACATAACCTCAAATTTTTAATGGAATATTAGCATGAAGCGGTGCTTCATTCGATTAATCTTAGGTATTTTTGTAACTTTGTTATATTATAACATGCTTCGAGCTATTACTAATTGATGGTCTGTCATGTTCCGCGTTTTTGTTTTCAGTATGTTCTCTCTTATGAGTACGTTAGGTTGGAGTCAGGGTTTGGTTGTCTCTACGCACCCAATCTATTTGATTGCAAAAGAAATTACCAAAGGAGTTGAAGAACCCCAGTTATTGCTTCAAGGGCAAAGTGGGCATGATGTACAGTTAACACCGGCACACCGTAAAGCAATTAACGATGCTTCTTTAGTGATCTGGTTAGGAAAAGCTCATGAAGCTCCGCTCAACAAATTGCTAAGTAACAATAAGAAAGCAATTGCTTTGTTAGATAGCGGTATTCTTTCTATTTTGCCGCAGCGCAATACACGGGGGGCTGCGCTACCAAATACTGTGGATACGCATGTCTGGCTAGAACCAAACAATGCAGTACGTATTGGCTTTTTTATTGCAGCTTTACGTTCACAACAGCATCCTGAAAACAAAGCGAAGTATTGGAATAATGCGAATACATTTGCACGAAATATGTTACAGGCGGCTCAAGCTTACGATAGCTCAAGCAACGGTAAACCGTATTGGTCTTATCATGATGCTTATCAATATTTGGAGCGTTCGCTAAACTTAAAGTTTGCGGGTGCCTTAACGGATGATCCGCATGTAGCTCCTACAGCGGCACAAATAAAGTACCTTAATGATAGTCGACCAAAAGCTCAGATGTGTTTACTTGCAGAAAGTTTTACAACAAAAGGGCAATATCAAAAACTGGGTAGTATTACCTTCCAACCCGTTGATGAAAGTATGAATAATGAAGATAATTTTGTAACAGCATGGAAGAAACTGGCGATAAAAACTGATAAATGTGTATTAAATACGCAAAAGTGAGATAAAAAGTAAACAAAGGCTGACTGTAGCGTCAGCACCACCTGTCACGAAAAACCCCGACTAAAGTCGGGAAAAGATTGCATGTTCAGGGGTGTAACTCTATAATGCCTGCGATTAAAAGCGATCATCAGCTAAACTTGTCAAGCATTTATGCTGTGAGTGGATAAAAATGAGCCAAACTAGTCGCTTGATTGACCGACGATTAGCAAAAGCTTTGGTCTTCTTACAAGCATGCATGATCCCTGTTTCCGCACTTGTGGCGTGGAGCATAAAAGACATGACAGCAGCATTAAGTGCGGCACTTGGTGCATTGGTCTGCTGGCTTGCTACGAGCTATTTTGCGTGGCAATCCTTCAGAACTGCAGGTGCGAGAGCATCTAAACAAGTGCTGTCTAACATGTATAGGGGCATGTTAGGCAAATTTGCAATCATGATCGTTGGATTTATTTTGATTTTGAGCAATGTTAAACCTTTATCACCGTTAGCATTGCTGTTTGGTTTTATTCTCGTTCAAGCGATGTCGTGGGTTGCTCCTTTTTGGGTGTCACGTCTACAAAAACGGGTATAGAAACAAGAAGAATTGAAGATTTTTTGGAGGGTGGCGAGATATCGACAGTACGCCGATGTTCGTTTCCCTTCTTTTTAGTAATTGACATTGACCAGGTGTGATTTATGGCTGCTGAAGAACATGCCCTCACTTCGACAGAGTATATCAAGCATCACTTGACCAATATGACCTATGGCAAAATGCCAGATGGTACATGGAAATTGGCTGAGACTGCTGAAGAAGCTCATTCGATGGGGTTCACTGCAATTCACTTGGATTCAATGGGTTGGTCAATTGGCCTTGGTGTGATTTTCTGTTTGTTATTTTGGATAGTTGCGAGAGCTGCAAATGCTGGCGTTCCAACAAAATTCCAATCTGCAATTGAAATGATCATTGAGTTTGTTGACTCAAGTGTCCGTGATACTTTTCATGGCAAATCACGTTTAATCGCTCCACTTGCACTCACTATTTTCGTGTGGATTTTCCTCATGAACTTAATGGACTTGATCCCAGTTGACTGGATTCCTCAAGTTGCTGCATTTGTGGGTGCTAACGTATTTGGTATGGACCCTCACCACGTTTACTTCAAGATCGTTCCATCTACAGATCCAAACATTACCCTTGGTATGTCTTTATCTGTGTTTGTACTTATCTTGTTCTACAGCATCCGCGAAAAGGGTGTTGGCGGTTTCGTAGGCGAGTTGGCACTTAACCCATTTAACCCAAGTAATCCAGTTGCAAAAGCGTTGCTTATTCCAGTGAACTTGATTTTGGAATTGGTAACATTCCTTGCTCGTCCTATTTCATTGGCTCTCCGACTATTCGGTAACATGTATGCCGGTGAGTTGATCTTTATCCTGATCGCATTATTGCCGTTCTGGATTCAATGGGCGTTATCTGTGCCTTGGGCGATCTTCCACATTCTTGTAATCACGTTGCAGGCATTCATCTTTATGATGCTTACCATCGTTTACTTGAGCATGGCAAGCGAAAAACATTAATGGTATTGCCTAACTGTCAAACGATGGTTGGGCTGAATTTTTTTAATTTAATTTGGTAATAACCTAACCTCTGAGGAATTTTTCATGGAACTCACTTTAGGTCTAGTTGCAATTGCATCTGCTATCTTGATCGCTTTCGGTGCTTTGGGTACTGCGATTGGTTTTGGTCTTTTGGGTGGTCGCTTTTTAGAAGCTGTTGCTCGTCAACCAGAATTAGCTCCACAACTTCAAACTCGTATGTTCTTAATCGCGGGTCTTCTTGATGCTGTGCCTATGATCGGTGTTGGTATTGGCTTGTTCTTCATCTTCGCTAATCCATTTGTAGGTTAATCAGCTTAATTCCTAAATCCACTATTTGAGGAATTGCAATGAATATCAACCTCACATTGATTGGTCAAGCGATTGCGTTTGCGTTTTTTGTCGCATTCTGCATGAAGTTTGTTTGGCCACCACTAATCAATGCGATTAGTGAGCGTCAGCGCAAAATCGCTGATGGCTTAAATGCAGCAGAAAAAGCGAAAGCTGACCTTGCCGATGCACAAGCGCAAGTAAAGCAAGAGCTTGATGCGGCTAAAGCACAAGCGGCTCAATTGATCGAACAAGCGAACCGTCGTGCAGCGCAATTGATCGAAGAAGCTCGTACTCAAGCTGCGGCTGAAGGTGAGCGTATTCGTCAACAGGCTAAAGAAGCTGTTGATCAGGAAATCAATTCTGCTCGCGAAGAATTACGTCAACAAGTAGCTGCCTTGGCAGTAACTGGTGCAGAAAAGATCCTGAACCAACAAGTTGATGCAGAAGCTCATAACGCCATGCTGTCTCAGCTGGCTGCTAAACTTTAAGCGAGGCGAATTATGGCTGAACTCTTGACGTTGGCACGTCCGTATGCCAAAGCAGCATTTGCTTATGCTTCTGAGCAAGGTGCAACAGACAATTGGTCGAATGCGTTACGAGTGCTCAGTGCTGCGGTGCAAGACGAAGCATTTTCCGCTTATTTAAATCGCCCTGAACTTACTCCTGCGGAGCAAGTGAAGCTTTTTGCTAAAGTTTTAGGTGAAGATCAGTCTCAAGCAGTGTCTAACTTTTTGACACTTCTTGCAGATAACGATCGATTAGTGTTGTTACCTGAAATTGCAGCAGAATATGAACAGCTTAAATCACAGAATAACAACAATGTGGATGTCGTGATTGAATCGGCTTTCCCGTTAACTGCTGAACAAGAGCAACTGTTGAAATCTGCTTTAGAAAAGCGTTTTAACAGCACAGTAACTGTTTCAGTTGAAGTTAAACCTGAGCTTATTGCAGGTGTTGTAATTCGTGCAGGCGATCAAGTGATAGATGATTCTGCGCTTAACAAGCTTGAAAAAATGCGTACTCGTCTTCTTGCATAATGCAAATGATGAAGACTGAACTAATAAAAGATTGAGGAATAGCGCAATGCAACAACTGAATCCATCCGAGATCAGTGCGCTCATTAAACAGCGTATCGGAGATCTGGACACCAGCGCGACCGCTAAAAACGAAGGTACCATTGTTATGGTATCCGACGGTATCGTGCGTATTCACGGTCTTGCTGATGCAATGTACGGTGAAATGATCGAATTCGACGGCGGCTTATTTGGTATGGCACTGAACCTAGAACAGGATTCAGTGGGTGCCGTTGTTTTAGGTAACTACCTAAGCCTTCAAGAAGGTCAAAAAGCTCGTTGTACAGGTCGTGTTTTAGAAGTTCCAGTTGGTCCTGAACTTCTTGGCCGTGTCGTAGATGCTTTGGGTAACCCAATTGATGGTAAAGGCCCAATTGATGCAAAATTAACTGATGCTGTTGAAAAAGTAGCACCAGGTGTAATTTGGCGTCAATCTGTAGACCAACCTGTTCAAACTGGTTATAAATCAGTTGATACCATGATTCCTGTGGGTCGTGGTCAGCGTGAGTTGATTATTGGTGACCGTCAAACTGGTAAAACAGCAATGGCGATCGATGCGATTATCGCTCAGAAAAACTCTGGCATTAAATGTGTATACGTTGCGATTGGTCAAAAACAATCAACAATTGCAAACGTTGTACGTAAGCTAGAAGAAACTGGCGCTATGGCGTATACAACTGTTGTCGCTGCTGCGGCTGCTGATCCTGCTGCAATGCAGTATTTAGCTCCGTACTCTGGCTGTACAATGGGTGAATACTTCCGTGACCGCGGTGAAGACGCTCTTATCATTTATGATGATTTGTCTAAGCAAGCTGTTGCTTACCGTCAAATTTCATTGCTTTTACGTCGTCCACCAGGTCGTGAAGCGTATCCAGGTGACGTATTCTATCTTCACTCACGTCTTCTTGAACGTGCTTCACGTGTATCTGCTGAATACGTTGAGAAATTCACTAATGGCGCAGTAACTGGTAAAACTGGTTCTTTAACTGCATTGCCAATTATTGAAACTCAAGCAGGTGACGTATCTGCATTCGTACCAACAAACGTAATTTCGATTACTGACGGTCAGATCTTCTTAGAAACATCATTATTCAACGCAGGTATCCGTCCTGCTGTGAACGCGGGTATCTCTGTATCTCGTGTTGGTGGTTCTGCTCAAACTAAGATCATCAAAAAATTGTCTGGTGGTATCCGTACCGCTTTAGCGCAATACCGTGAATTGGCTGCGTTTGCTCAGTTTGCTTCTGACCTTGATGAAGCAACTCGTAAACAACTTGAACATGGTCAACGTGTAACTGAGTTAATGAAGCAAAAACAATATGCTCCTTACTCAATTGCTGACCAAGCTGTTTCTGTTTATGCATCTAACGAAGGCTATATGGCTGACGTAGAAGTTAAGAAAATCGTAGACTTTGATGCTGCGTTAATTGCTTACTTCCGTTCAGAATATGCTCCGTTGATGAAACAAATCGATGAAACTGGTGACTACAACAAAGACATCGAAGCAGCAATCAAAGCTGGTATTGAAAGCTTTAAAGCGACTCAAACTTACTAAGTTCAGTTTTAGTTAAGTTTGGTTCACGGATCAACCTTCGGAAGCTCGAAAGGGCTTTCGAATACTAGGTTAAGCGTATGGCAAATTTAAAAGAAATTCGCGCCAAAGTAGCTAGTATCAAGAGCACGCAAAAGATTACTCGCGCGATGCAAATGGTAGCTGCTTCAAAAATGCGTCGTGCGCAAGAGCGCATGGCTCAGGGCCGTCCGTATGCCGATAATATGCGCCGTGTAATTGCTCACTTGGTACAAGCAAACCCTGAATACAAACACCGTTATATGGTGGACCGCCCAGTTAAGCGTGTTGGTTACATCATTGTATCTTCAGATCGCGGTTTGGCAGGTGGTTTGAACATTAACTTGTTCAAGAAAGTTGTGCAGCATGTCAAAGCACAACAAGAGCAGTCAATTGAAGTTCAATTTGCTTTGATTGGTCAAAAAGCGGTTTCGTTTTTTAAGAATTACGGCGGTAAAGTGCTGGGTGCAACCACTCAAATTGGTGATGCCCCTAGTTTGGAACAGTTAACTGGCTCAGTGCAAGTTATGCTTGATGCATTTGATAAAGGCGAATTAGATCGTATCTATCTCGTATCAAATGGTTTCGTCAATGCAATGACACAAAAGCCTAAAGTTGAGCAACTTGTTCCTTTAGCACCAGCAGAAGAAGGCGATGACCTCAACCGTACTTATGGTTGGGATTACATCTATGAACCAGAAGCAGAAGAATTGCTAAATGGTTTATTAGTTCGCTATATCGAGTCTATGGTTTATCAAGGTGTGATTGAAAACGTCGCATGTGAGCAATCTGCACGTATGGTCGCAATGAAAGCAGCGACAGATAACGCAGGTCAGCTTATCAAAGACTTACAACTCATCTATAACAAGCTGCGTCAAGCCGCGATTACTCAGGAAATCTCTGAGATCGTTGGTGGTGCCGCTGCCGTTTAACATTATTAAGTTTGAATTGAGGAGACAGCAATGAGTAGCGGTCGTATCATTCAGATCATCGGCGCGGTTATCGACGTCGAGTTTGAGCGCACAAGCGTTCCAAAGATCTATGACGCTCTCCAAGTTGACGGTACTGAAACTACTTTAGAAGTTCAGCAACAACTTGGTGATGGTGTTGTTCGTACCATCGCAATGGGTTCTACAGAAGGTCTTAAACGTGGTCTTACTGTAACTAGCACAAACGCACCGATCTCTGTTCCAGTTGGTACAGCCACTCTTGGCCGTATCATGGACGTTTTAGGTCGTCCTATCGATGAAGCAGGTCCTGTTGCGACTGAAGAACGTTTGCCGATTCACCGTCAAGCGCCTTCTTATGCTGAACAAGCAGCTTCTACTGACCTTTTAGAAACTGGTATTAAAGTCATCGACTTACTTTGCCCGTTTGCGAAAGGTGGTAAAGTTGGTTTATTCGGTGGTGCTGGTGTTGGTAAAACCGTTAACATGATGGAATTGATCAACAACATCGCGAAAGCACACTCAGGTTTATCTGTGTTTGCTGGTGTTGGTGAGCGTACTCGTGAAGGTAATGACTTCTATCACGAAATGAAAGATTCTAACGTTCTTGACAAAGTAGCAATGGTCTACGGTCAGATGAACGAGCCACCAGGTAACCGTTTACGCGTAGCGTTAACTGGTTTGACTATGGCTGAATACTTCCGTGATGAAAAAGACGAAAACGGTAAAGGTCGTGACGTATTATTATTCGTCGACAACATCTACCGTTATACACTTGCAGGTACTGAAGTATCAGCATTGTTAGGTCGTATGCCATCTGCGGTAGGTTACCAACCTACACTTGCAGAAGAAATGGGTGTTCTTCAAGAGCGTATTACATCTACTAAATCTGGTTCGATCACTTCGATCCAAGCAGTATATGTACCTGCCGATGACTTAACAGACCCATCGCCTGCAACTACATTTGCTCACTTAGACGCAACAGTAGTATTGAGCCGTGACATCGCATCTTCTGGTATCTATCCAGCGATCGATCCACTTGACTCAACTTCACGTCAGTTAGACCCATTAGTTGTTGGTCAAGAGCACTATGAAATTGCGCGCGCAGTACAAAACGTATTGCAACGCTATAAAGAGCTTAAAGACATCATCGCAATCTTGGGTATGGATGAATTGGCAGAAGAAGATAAATTGGTTGTTTACCGTGCGCGTAAAATCCAACGTTTCTTCTCTCAACCATTCCACGTAGCTGAAGTATTTACTGGTGCTCCTGGTAAATTAGTACCACTTAAAGAAACGATTCGTGGCTTTAAAGGTCTATTAGCTGGTGAATACGATCACATCCCAGAACAAGCGTTCTATATGGTTGGTGGTATTGACGAAGTGATTGCTAAAGCTGAGAAACTCTAATTTAAGGAGATCATCTCATGGCGACTATGCAATGTGATGTCGTAAGTGTTAAAGAGTCAATTTACTCTGGCGCAGTGACGATGTTAATCGCGAAAGGTGCAGGTGGTGAACTTGGTATTTTGCCTGGTCACGCTCCACTTGTAACCTTGCTTCAACCGGGCCCGATTCGTGTTCTGTTGGAAAATGGTACAGAAGAAATCGTCTATGTATCTGGCGGTGTTTTAGAAGTTCAACCTCATGTTGTGACGGTTCTTGCAGATACTGCAATCCGTGCTGACAATTTGGATGAAGCTGCAATTTTAGAAGCACGTAAAAATGCTGAACAATTGCTTGCAAACCAAAAGAGTGATTTGGACTCAGCTGCTGCGTTGGCTGCCTTGGCAGAAACCGCTGCACAGCTTGAAACTATCCGTAAAATCAAAAACCGCGCTCAATAAGACGCGGTTCGAGATTGAAAAAGCCACCTTTCGGTGGCTTTTTTTATTGCTAAAAAGAAAATTAAGAATCAGCTTTTGAATCTGATTTTTCATCTCCTGCCATAATCATAGCAGCGAGCTTGACCATATCCATTTGGATGGTATTAAGTTGCTTTTCAATTTGGTCGAAATTAATTTGCTCTAATTTCCCATTTAATAAAGGCATGCTTAAAGCTTGCTGGTTTGCCTGTAGTAGGCTTTGACGGATATTTTCAACTTCCTGACTTCTGATATCTAAACCAAGTAAAGCTTGGTTTAAACCTTCTAACTGTGCTTTCAAAGTCGTCACAGTTGTTTTTAGCTCATGCTGATCTTTATCTTGAATGGCTTGTTCAACGTCAAGTTGAGTGTCCTTGAGCTTTTCGATATAGTCGCCAGCCTTTAACTGTAAGTTAGCGGCATCACGAACGATATAAAAAACATTACCATTTTTTAATTCAGTTTTATTTTGTGTAGCTGTGATTTCTTGTTGAGAGTCATCAGCTTGTTCTGATATTTGATCGTTAGTCTGAACGGATTCTTGTTCCTTTGCATGGTCTTGTGCCTGATCACATCCAAGTAACAACATACCTGAAGCAAAAATCACAAATGGGAAAAATGCACCTTGTAAAACTTTTTTCATAACTACAAACAATACCAACTGAAGCAAGTAGGTACTATATGCATAAAATATGTAGAAATAAGGTATTGTTGCAAATGAACAACATTTTGAGTAGACAATAAAAAAGGAGTGCTATAGCACTCCTTTTATTAGTTTGATGCAAAAATTATTTAGCTAATTCCGCTTCAACTGCTTTTACAATTTGTTCATCGTCTGCCGTTAAGTTAGGAGCAAAACGCGCAACAACTTCACCGTTTTTATTTATTAGGAATTTCTCGAAGTTCCATAACACTTCAGGGGCAGGGTTAGTAGGAATACCTAAACCTTCTAAGCGCTCACGGAAAGGACCTTCTCCAATACGTTCTGGTTGAGCTGTTGTTAGCACTTGATAAAGTGGATGTTTATCTTCGCCAGCTACAGAGATTTTAGAGAAAAGTGGGAAATGAACATCGTAGTTTAATGAGCAGAACTGTTGAATTTCTTCATCCGAACCAGGCTCTTGTTCTTTAAAGTTGTTTGCAGGGAAGCCTAAGATTTCAAGACCTTGATCTTTCTTTGCTTGATACAGCTTTTCTAAACCTTCGTATTGTGGAGTTAAACCACATTTAGACGCTGTGTTTACGATTAATAAAACTTTCCCTTTATATTGGTCAAGGTCAACCGTTTCGCCTGAAATAGCTTTTACTGGAATATGATATACAGATTGAGTCATGAGTCTTTCCTGAAGATTGTAATTGATATCAAGTAACGCATTTGTTTTAACTGCTATTCTTGAGTAGTGCAATAATATTCGTGTTCAAAAAATAAAAAGATATACAAAAGCAGTTTTACTATCTAATTATTTCTGATTTGAACAGGTGTTTGGCCTGTATATCTTTTAAAAAATTCGATAAAACTTGAGCTGTGTTGATATCCTAAATCGTATGCTAGGCGTTTAATCGGTGTTCCTTGACGGATCTGATGAATGGCGTAAACAATTTTGGCTCGATTACGCCATTCGGATAGTGAAAGTTGTAGTTCTTGTTGGCTTAAGCGTAATAAATGACGATCACTGACAGAAAAGTTCTGAAGTAGCTGCTGTAAAGAGAGATTAAAAAGTAATGGGTCTGAAAGCTTTTCTAAAATTGGCAGTAAAACAGGATGCCGTGTTTGTGGTAAATAATGAGAATAGGCGGGTGCTTGTTGTAATTGATCGAATAAAACCTGTAAAAGATGTTCTAAATATTCAGGCTTTTCCGTTTGTTTTTGCTGTTCCAATATTTGTAAAACTAAGGTTCGAAAGAAGGGCTGAATACTAAAGCATC
Source organism: Acinetobacter baumannii (assembly GCF_009759685.1). Classification (NCBI taxonomy): domain Bacteria; kingdom Pseudomonadati; phylum Pseudomonadota; class Gammaproteobacteria; order Moraxellales; family Moraxellaceae; genus Acinetobacter; species Acinetobacter baumannii. The sequence continues at coordinate 1,551,515 of NZ_CP046654.1, forward strand.
GGCAGATATCTCCTAAAATAGAGCAAAGCCGAGGATGTAAACGAATGCAGATATAATGAATTTCATGATCGATATGGGTAGATTGATGAACCGTTTGAGGGGGAATCCAAAGCCCATAGCTTGGAGGAGACAAGTATATTTGCTCTTCTACCTGTATTTCTAAAATACCATTTAAACTAAAATTGAAATCGCCCCATAGTGAAGCATGAGGACGAACAATATCTTCTTTCTCGTATAGAAATTCATGAACTTCTATACTCTCTAATAAAGAAAATTGTTGGTCCTCATTTTTCATGGGTCTACTCTAAGTAATATTCTAATTTTCACATGTTGCTTTGGGATTGTTTAAACCTTTGGCTAAGGTAAATGTACTAATTAAAGCTAAGGCAACGAAGCTTAATACCCCATAAATTAGAGTATTTTCATTGAAATGATCAACTACATAACCACCTAATAATGATCCTGTAGCAATCATGACTTGGAACATACCAACAAAAAGCGGCATACCTTTTTCTACAGCATGAGGTGCGTGTACAAACATCCAAATATTGGCAGAGGTAGGGAATGCGCCAAATGCGAAGCCCCATAATGCTGTAAGGACAATGGCACCAAACTCATGGATAGCAAAGATTGGGAAGCCAAAGAATACAATGGCAAAACATGTTCCAACGAAAGCTAAGGTATACCGAACATTTAAATTACCACTGTACCCTGCAAATGCATTGCCAAAAATACCGGCTATTCCGTAAAGCAATAATAATGAGCTAATAGTTGTGCCATTAAACCCGGCTACATTTTTAAAGAAAGGGGCTAAATAACTATATGCACAGAAGTGAGCAAGCCCAATTAATAAAACAATAAGCATGCCGCTACGTGCTTTAGGTGTGCGTAATAATGCAGGTAAATCGCGAATATGTATTGCTGACTCTGGTAAAAGTTTTGGTAAGAAAATAAGCTGAAGCACTAATACAACAAGACCGATAGCAGCTGTAATTCCAAAGGCACTGCGCCACCCATAAAACTCACTTAACCATGTTCCAATCGGTACACCTAGTACAGTGGCGAAAGTTACACCAGCCATTACTACAGCAGTTGCTTTGGCAATAGGTAAATTTGCAGGTGCGAGCTTACCGCTTAAGGCAATTGCTGTTGCCCAGAAGCCACCAATTGAAATCCCTAAAATCAAACGGCTCAATAATAAAACATGAAAGTTTTCTGCAAAAGCCGTAATGGTATTGGCAATCACCATAATAGCAGTCAGTAAAATAAGCACATAACGACGGTCGAGTTGCTTTACTGAAACGGGTAATAGAGGGGCTGCAATCGCTGCCATAATGCTGGGTACTGTAATAATAAGACCTGCTGTACCTACAGAAATGTGTAAATCGGCTGCAACGCTATTTAAGACACCAACAGGTAAAAATTCACTCGTTACCAAGGCAAAGGCTGCGATGGCAACAGCCAAAATAGCAAACCAGCTCCCTTGTGTGGAAGTCATGGGTCGTGCTTTAGAGGTAGTAGATTGGTCCATAAAGAAATCCTTACTTTGCTAAATTCGAAGTGAAGAAAGGCAAATTTATAATTAACTAACGATCATTATGAAAATAAAATAGTTGATAAAAAATTGAACGTCAATTAATTTAATAACGATTGTTATAAAAATAGATGTGATCTTTATGACAAATAGGCATGAAACAGATCTTGTTAATGAGGACACGTTAAAAAAGAAGCGTGGACGCCCTAAATGCTTTGATGAGCAGCAAGTGTTAGAGAAAGCTATGTTACTTTTTTGGGAACATGGCTATGAAGCCACCTCTATTAGTGACTTAACACATGCTTTAGAAATTACAGCGCCGAGCCTATACAGTGCTTTTGGCGATAAGGCAGGTTTGTTTTACAAAAGTATTGACTACTATCTCGCTCATGAAGCATGTCCTATTGAAACGATATTTTTAGAAGCAAAAACTGCAAAAATTGCTTTTGAGTTATATCTTTATGACAATGTAAAACGATTGGTTCAACCTAATAAGCCAGCAGGTTGTATGTTGGTAGTTGCTGCTATGAACTGTTCTGATGCCACACAAGAGGTACAGCAAAATCTTTTAGATAAGCGAATAAAGACCAAAGAAAAATTATTAAAACGTCTCGAACAAGGTGTAGAGCAGGGCGATTTGCCTACTAATGCCCCTCTACAAGAAATGACTGATTTTTATGCGACTGTTATTCAGGGGCTTACCATTCAGGCCAGAGATGGTGCAAGTACCGAACAATTACATAAAGTGGTAGAACATGCCATGAAAGCTTGGACATTATTTTAAAAAATAAATGATGTCTTAAGTTCAATATCAATGTCGGAAATACGATATTTCAATTTATTAAGACATTCTTCAAAATAAAGTCTCTTTTGTAGTTGGTGTATTACTATGAGTCAGGTCATGAAATATCACAAATGGGCATTTATTTTTCCCATTCTGGCAGTACTGATTTGGTCTTTAAATATTGTAGTCACCCGCTATGTCTCGGACTATATTTCTCCGGTAAGTATCAGCTTTTATCGGTGGTTAATCGCTTTTATTATTTTGACTCCATTTATGTTTTTGTCTGTTTGGAGACAAAGACGACTAGTAATACCCTATTTACCTAAGCTTGCTGTGTTAAGTGCATTTGGGATGGTGCTTTATCAAGGCTTGGCTTATACGGCTGCCCATTATACTAGTGCAACCAATATGGGGATTGTGAATGCATTTATTCCCATCTTTACGATCTTTGTTTCGCTTGCCATTTTAAAAGATGTGCCTAATCGCTTTGCAGTTTTTGGCAGTATTTTGTCTTTTGCTGGTCTGCTATACGTTATGTCCCAAGGAAATATTAATAAGCTTTTAAGTGGTGGCGGGCACCTTGGCGATGCATTGATGATTATTGCCGTATTCTTCTATGCATTTTATGGAGTTTTCTTAAAGAAATGGCAGCTCCCACTTCCAATTATGACAAGCTTATACGTTCAGATTGGGTTTTCCGTGCTGTTCCATCTTCCTTTAATTTTCTGGTTTGGTCTGGATGCCTTAAATGCACAAAATGCGCCAAGTGCAATTTATGCCGGTGTATTTGCTTCACTCATTGCGCCGCTAGTTTGGATGTTAGCCGTACAACAACTTGGGCCAAATAGAACCAGTATCTTTATGAATCTTGTGCCAGTGTTCACCGCCATTATTGCAAGTATCTGGTTATCTGAACAATGGACCATATATCACACCTTCGGCGGAATTATGATTCTGGTGGGCATTATCATGGCACAAAAGAAGGTTAATTCTAAAAAATCAGATCTTTTGCCAGAGCAAAATTAAGAATCATAAAAAAACTATGGCATATTTTTAAAAAAAGTGATGAAAATATGCCAGTTTTTTATCAATCTAAGCTTTTCTATATGATTTATAAATATATTTATGAAAAGATTGTGTAACATAAATATTAAAAAAGGCCAATAAAAATATTAATATAATTTTAATTCAACTGCTAAAAACGCCAAATTCCCTACACTTTTCATGCTTTTTTTAGAGAAATAATATATTTCTCACATTAAGTCTCTTGCCACATAATAGCGACCACTACGAAAGATGCTCTTTTAAGCAATTTTTCTTTCGTTCCAGAGATATCCAAACCCTCTGGATGTGGTATATACCCATCCTTTTTTATGCTCAGTTATCCCTATATAACTGAGCTTTTTTTTGTCTGGAATTAAGGACGTATCACTTCACCAGTTAAGGCGTTAATGATGCGGCTTGGCTGTTGGCTTTGGCCTAAATCACCATTGAGATAGTTTAATTGTGAACCAAAGTATTGGCAGGCATCTTGTAAAGAATGTGCAGGTTCTTGTCCACTAGGGTTGGCACTCGTCGATACAATAAAACCATGAAAAGCATTGCATAAAGCGACACATAAAGGATGTGTCGTTACACGTACTGCAACAAGAGGATGCTCGCCTTTAATCCATGAGGGGATGTGTTGATCAGCAGGTAATAGCCAAGTTGTGGCTCTTTCTGATGGTTGATGGTTTGTCCAGCAATCAATAATTTCTTGCTGAGTAGTTTGCGGTAAGGAAGTTAGTAGATGTTCTACTTGACTAATATGGCCAGCCAATAAAATGACGCCCTTTTCAATAGGACGCTGTTTCAATTCAAGAATTTTTTGAAAAGCTTGTTCATTAAATGGATCACAGCCTAGTCCCCAGACTGCCTCAGTTGGATATGCCAAAACTTGACCTTGTTGTAAACATTCGGCTGCTTCGGTCACTGAGGTCGTAATCATGGTAATACTTTCCTTTCAATCAAACAGAATCGCTATTGTGCGCTCTAATACTAAGAACGACAACGTAAATACAGCCCTGATTGTTGCATACATAAACCGAGTAGTTCTAGTTCCATTAGTGAAGAGGTCAGTTCAGAAACTGGAATATTATGGTGAACTACAAGTTGGTCAATATTTTGTCCCACCCAGTCTAAAGACTGATAAAGGTCAATCAAATGCTCAGGAATTTCTGGAGTATTCGTATTAGCTTCTTCAGTTTGATTTTGTTGCTGACTTTGCCATTGGGTTGGTAAAGCAAGATCCTCAATAATCTGTTCAGGATGGTCGATTAAAATTGCACCTTCACGGATAAGTTGATGGCATCCTTGATGAAACTCGCTATAAATATGGCCCGGAATCGCGAATACGGTTTTACCTTGTTCAGCAGCTTTATTGGCCGTGATGAGTGAGCCACTTTTTAATGTCGCTTCTACCACCAAAACGCCTAAACTCAAACCGCTGACAATTCGGTTTCTACGTGGAAAATGCTGTTGTAATGGCGGTGTACCCGGTAAAAACTCAGTAATAATGGCGCCGTTTTGAGCCAAAATATGTTCTGCAAGTTTTTTATTTTGAGCTGGATAAGTAGTGTCTAAGCCCGTACCCGTCACTGCAATGGTACGTTGATGAGTAGATGCACCTTGATGAGCGGCTTCATCAATGCCATAAGCCAGACCACTACTAATGAAAAAGCCCTTTTCACTTAAGTAGTAAGCAAAATCATAAGCGACCTGTCGTCCATGTGGGCTTGGCTTTCGGCTACCGACAATCGCAATTTGAGGTTGCAATAAAGCTTGCGCTTGACCTTTCCCAAAAATAATAGGTGGGTGATCTGTATAAGGAAGTAATTGAGTGGGATAGCCAGAGTCATCCGGCGTTAAAATAAAATCCGTATGCTGACGAACTTGTTGTACAAGTTGTTCAAACTGCGCTTGACCTTGGGGCGTTTGAAATTCGTTTACACGCTTTAAGTGATTAGCATGTAGCCCCAGAGAGGACCACTTTGCTAAACCATCAGGTTGAGTGGCTTTTTCACAATTTCCAAAATAATCAATAATTTTTTTAAAGCTGACTAAAGAGTGCTGCACCAAATACCACACTTTAAGTGTGTGGTAGTGGTGTGAAGAAAGTTGAGTGAGCATTGTAAAAGGTACATCCAGCATTAATCATTAAATTGAGGTGGCTGAATGCTTGAACCAACCTTAATTGGTAAATCGCTCTCTAAAACATAAGCATAACTTAGCTGATCAAAAGTTCTAAAAACCATTAGACTGCCAATTTGTTGGCCAGGAAGTTGAATTACTTCTTTGGTTTTAGGGTCGCGAATTGATTCACCTTGTTGGGTAATATCAAAAACTTGGCCTACTTGAACGCCTTGGGTTGTACCGCGGTCCAAAGTCACTACACTATTTTTTGCAGCTCTACCAATTGAACCCATGACACGAATAATCTTGCCACTATCCGTCACTTGCTTCGCATCTACTGGGTAAAATAATGTTGGCAAAGTAGCTTGCTCTTCAGGCATAACACGATCACCACGACGAACTTCAGCGTTATAACTATCTGTTAGTTCTAATGTAGTAATATCTTTTTCAGAAGATACCGCAACACCTGAAGCAACCTGTAGTAACTCAATCCCTAAACTATGCTTTTTACCTTTATTGTCTGTGAAATAGTAAGGTTCACCTTCTCGGTAGACTGCATAACGCTGCCCATTAATTAAGCCTTGTCCTCGTGCATAAATAGTCTGGCCTTTTCCTGCAAGAACACGTTGATCGGCTGTACCAACAATATAAGGTGTGTTGGTAATTGAGTCGGCTGGTAAAATAGTACTGTTCTCTAACCACTGTTTAATATGTTCAAGTGGAATAACCGGAACGCTATTATTTAATGCTTCGACGCGAACTTGTGGTTGTAGGTTTGTGGTTTGACCTGTATAGCGGCGAATAATACCGACACAACCATCGCCCTCATCTTTACCGACTAAAGGACGCCCATCTAGGTTACATAATAGTAATCGGTCACCCGGATAGATCCAGTGTGGATTTTTAACATGTTGGTTGCTCGCCCAGATTTCAGGCCAACGCCATGGTTTATTTAGAAAATGTCCTGAAATATCCCATAAAGTATCCCCACGTTTTACAACATATACATTGGGTGCATTACTTTTAAGTGAGGGTGGATTATGGTTCGGACTGGTTGCATGAACCTCTGCTATCGTACCGATTGTGACACCTGTACAGAGCGCCAAAGCAAGTAAATGCTTCTTTATCCCCAAGGCATGAAAATTAACCATGCCGTCAAAAACCTTTTTCATTATGATAATTCCTAAAAATTATGTGTGCAGTTGCGTTATAATGGGCGGCTTACACACAATTTTTCGATGAAGTATTTCCTTCATTTGGTTTTTCAATCAATGGCATAAGTGAGGACGACAGTATGGCCTTATTACCTATTTTAAGTTTTCCTGATCCCCGTCTTCGTACCATTGCTAAGCCCGTTGAAGAAGTTACTGATGAAATTCGTCAACTTGCAGCAGATATGTTTGAAACCATGTATGCGGCACCAGGTATCGGTTTAGCAGCTTCTCAGGTCGATCGTCATATTCAGCTTATCGTCATGGATTTGTCTGAATCTAAAGATGAACCTATGGTTTTCATTAACCCCAAAGTAACTCCGCTGACTGAAGAGACGCAGCCGTACGAAGAAGGCTGTCTATCAGTGCCACAAATATACGACAAAGTTGATCGCCCGTCACGCGTGAAAATTGAGGCAATTAACCTTGAAGGTCAAGCATTTGAGATAGAAGCTGACGGACTTCTCGCTGTTTGTATCCAACATGAAATGGATCACTTAAATGGCAAATTGTTTGTGGATTATTTGTCGCCACTTAAGCGTCAGCGTGCGCGTGAAAAAGTCGAAAAAATTGTTCGCCAACGCGAACGTGAAAAAGTTGCGGTAAAACGTTAATATTTTTCAAACACCAATATAGTGTGGATGTGATTTTTGGTTTTTCGTAGTGGTTTGCTGCTTGCCTGTGCAGCAGTATTTTTACAGATTGCGGTATTTCTACAGCCGCTATTACCGAAGCAATATCAAATTGCTCCGGTCTGTGAAACTATTACCCGTGCTTTGCTTAAACCTAAAGCACAGTCGGAAGCCATGTCACATGCCATGCACCATTCACATCACCAGCATCATATCGAACAGGCACAAGTACCTGACCATCATGATCACCATGATGCGAACCATCAGTGTCAATATTGTACCGTTTATGCCAATCTGGTTTTACCACCTGAATTTGGCGTAAAAGAGGTGCTTGTTCGTATACAAGTTCGCTTAGTCGCGTATCAACAAGCTTTCCGGCATGTTTACTTTGCGCTACAGCGACTTTTCCTACTCCCGCAAGGACGTGCGCCGCCTCTATTTGCATAAATAAAAGCAATTTTTGTTGGGGTCTTAACTGACTTCGATATCACTTTATTTATGTTTTAGAGCGTATAAAAAATGCCACATTCTAAATTTTTACTACAACCTTTATGGGTTGCGATGCTTGCTGTCTCTCATTCGGGTCTAGTGTTTGCCGAATCAGAAAAAAATGATGCCGAAACCAACACACTTCATTCATTAGCACCTATTGTTGTTACAGCACAGCAAGGCAATGATGCAAACGGTTTGATCGTACACGCAGATCCAAAGCAACCGATTCAGCCAGTCCCTGCCACAGATGGCGCAGACTATCTGCAAAGTATTATGGGTTTTAATTCAATTCAAAGCGGTGGAACAAATGGTGATGTGACATTCCGAGGTATGTTTGGTTCACGTATTAAAATTCTAACGGATGGCACAGAGAACTTGGGCGCCTGCCCAAACCGAATGGATGCTCCAACTTCTTATATTTCACCAGAAAGTTATGACCGGATTTCTGTGATTAAGGGACCACAAACGGTTCAATATGCCAATACTGGTTCAGCTGCAACAGTTCTATTTGAACGTCAGCCTGAAAAGCTTACTTCTGAAAAACCTTATCGCGGTCAAGCGAGTGTCTTGCTAGGTTCATATGGGCGTATTGACCATAATGTTGAAGCGGCCATTGGCGATGAGAAAAAATATATCCGTTTAAATGCCAACCGTTCAGAATCGAATAGTTATCAAGATGGTGATGGCAATACCGTGCCATCAGCATGGAAAAAGTGGAATGCTGATGTAGCGCTTGGCTTTACTCCAGATGAAAACACGTGGGTCGAAATCACGGGTGGGAAATCTGATGGTGAATCGCTTTATGCTGGACGTTCAATGGATGGTTCTCAGTTTGCGCGTGAAAGTTTAGGGCTTCGTTTTGAAAAGAAAAATATCACTGATGTGATCAAGAAAATTGAAGGGCAAGTGAACTATAGCTATAACGACCATATTATGGATAACTTTAGCTTGCGTACACCACCATTAGTTGAAATGAATCATGGTGGTATGACCATGCTGATGCCAAATGCAATGGCCATGCAAGTGACACGCCGTACATTAAACTCACGTTTGGCAATGACTTCTGAATGGAACAAATGGAGTTTGACCACAGGCGTTGACTCTCAATTTAATAAACATGGTGGCAGCATGTCATCGCCAACAATGCCTTCTATGAATGTTCCATATCGTCAAGATATGCGTTTTCAATCATACGGCGCTTTTGGTGAACTTGGTTATCAATGGAACGATCAAAATAAGCTGGTTACAGGTGCACGTTTAGATCGAGTCACAGTTGAAGATGAACGTACTGATTCTCAAGCAAAAGGCTTTAACACGAAGCTTGAAAAGACTTTGCCAAGCGCATTTGTTCGCTGGGAAAATCAACATCCTGAGCATGACCTAAAAAGTTATATTGGTTTAGGTTATGTAGAGCGTATGCCTGATTATTGGGAACTTTTCTCGCCTAAACATGGTAATGCGGGTTCAACCAATACTTTTAACGGTGTGAATCCTGAGAAAACACTACAGTTGGACCTGGGTTTTCAGCAACAACATGGTGCTTTAAACACATGGGCTTCTGCCTATGCAGGTTTAGTAGATGACTACATATTAATGAGTTACCACCATCACCCAAGTATGGGAATGGATGGACATGATATGAGCCATGATATTACTGCGGGAGCCAAAAATGTCGATGCAACCATCGCTGGTGCAGAAGCGGGTATTGGGTACCAATTCACTGACCGTATTCAGGCAGATTTGAGTGCGATGTATGCGTGGGGCAAAAACACCACAGATGACAAACCTCTACCTCAAATTTCACCTTTAGAAGGTCGTTTAAATATTCGCTATGTGGCTGACAAATATAACTTAGGTCTGTTATGGCGAGCTGTTGCTGAGCAAAAACGTGTGAGTCTACATCAAGGTAATATCGTGGGATATGACCTAAAACCAAGTAAAGGTTTTTCAACACTTTCTTTAAACGGAAGTTATAACCTTCGTAAAGATATTGATGTCTCTGTTGGCATTGATAATGTATTAGATAAGACCTATACCGAACACTTAAATAAAGCGGGTAGTGCAGGCTTTGGATTTGCGAGCGAAGAGCAGTTTAACAATATCGGAAGAAATTACTGGGTTCGTATGAGTATGAAGTTTTAATAAGCTTTAGCGAATTAAAGAACTGAAATTATTAATTTAATGAGAGAAATGAAATGACTAATAAATTATCGCCTGAACAGTCTTGGTGGGGATGGAAGTTACTTATTGTGGCTTCTATCTTGAGTGTATTGTTTATGATTATTTTTTACTTGGCCATCAACAATGAGCCTGACTACATGCCAAGTCAAAAAAAGAAGCAGATGATGGAGTCACATGAGCAAATGAATCACGCTGAAATGCATAGTTCATCAGCTCAATAAGGTTCTTAATAGTTGAAAATGGAAGTCTGGATAACGGGCTTCCATTTTTTGCTTTTTTAGATTCCAGAATTATTGATGCATACTTGCTAAGGTTTTTGCCTTACCTTGATTCTGATAAAGCGTTAAGCCAAGTTTTTGTATATTACGGCCTGATTTAGATAAAAACTTTTCAACTTTTGGTGAAAGCTTTGCGCCATTATAAAGTAGTAAATTACGCACAATTAAATAATAAGCAAACCATGAGGCAGATTGCTGAGGCAATCCGAGTAGTTTCATTCTTTTCTTACCAATAAAAAATTGGGTAAGTTCTAAATGTTGTCGATAAGCAAGTTTCTGCTGTAAAGAGCGTAAATGCAGATATTTTCTCTCAAAAGGTTCTTTCGACAAGCTCAATCCTAATTCAATACTGCTGTGATCGGAGCGGGGATGAGCAAACTGCATCCAGTAAAGTAACCTCCAACCCTCAGGTTCAGACTGAATAAGCCATTTTTCATCAATACCCATTAACCAACCAACATAACGCCAGAAATGTAAAAAACTCTTTGCCTCTTGTTTTGTTGGCCATATACCTAAAGCTCTAATACCGAGTAAAACGACACTGCTAAAAGCCAAATTAGTCATTGCTAAATCAAATTGATTAAGAGGAATTCCCCAAACCTCACTATCCCAACGGTCAGACTTTTTTAATTGCCGGCGAACGAGTGCATGAATAAAGCGAACATAAATCGTTGACGTAAAACCTGCACTCAAACGAGAAAGCCCTTGGGGTTCAGTAATATCCACCCACCATTTTGTGGTTTCTGCTAAACGTGTTCCCGCTTCTTTTTTTAATGCACCCGTTAAAATTAGGGGTTGATTAAATCCTGGATATAAATATCCCGCCATTAAGGATAAATCTCTAAGAATAAAACCATTATTTATTCCTAAACGATGGGTAAATTTAACAGCCTCATCGATTTGGCGCTGATCTAACCATTCAGGCTTTTGTTCAATGTAATTAAAGAAATTCTCTAACTCAGTAGGTATAGGCTCAGAGAGTTCATCACGGCCTTGAAATAATATCTTCTCAAAAATTATTCGGTGATCTTTGGGATTTTGCATAATCCAATCAATCACCTTGTCCATTTCAATATCCCCTTCATAAAGGGCATGTTGTAAAGACACATATTCCGTATAGCTTGGTTGTACTGGTTTTTCACAACAGATATTTAAAAACTGAGTAAAGAAATTACTGTCTTGCATGTCATTAAAAGAAGCAAGTCGAGTCGGGCTAATCATTTGCATATCGTTACTTACTTATTGAACTGAATAATAAATAGGCTAATATGAATAATTATTCGCATTCAATTCGCATTTAACGAATAAAAAACGATGAGAAAAGTCCCACAGCAACAGCGTTCAAAAATTATTGTTGACCATATTTTAGAGGCGACACAGCAGTGTATCGCCCAGTATGGATTACTACATACGACGACACCTAAAATTGCAGAGAAATCTGGAGTAAGTGTTGGGTCGATTTACCAATACTTTGAGAATAAAGATCAAATCATAGAAGAACTATTGCGCCGTAAAAGCGAATTGCTGGGGCAACAACTTAAAGAATTAGTTGTGCGACAAGGAAATATTCCTTTAGAGCTGCTCATTCCCTTAGCAATAGAGTTGGGATTTAATGCATTAAAAGCCGATCATGGATTTTTTATAGAAGTGCTGAAACACTGGCATGACTATAGTCATTCGCAAGCTGCTCAGATTTTAGAAAAGCATTTTTTTGAAGTAGGGCTATATACATTCAGTAGAAATCCTCATCAGTGGGACTTCGAACAGGTAAAGTATAAATCCTTTGTAATTATTAATAGTACGCTTTTTACGATGATGCGTTATGTAAGCCAAAACAATTTTCTTATCTCAGAACAACAACTTAAGCGAGAATTATCAAGCATGATACTGGCTTATTTAAGTCAAAAATAAAAAATTAAAATAATTATTTATATAAAACAAAGGCTTAACATTGGTGTTGATTTAAAAATAAACGCTCGAGTCATTAAATTTTAATTTTCGCTTGCAAAGGGAGAGAGATGGTCTATAATGCACATCCATCGGCGGTGATGCAGATAGAAACTTGTTGAAAAACAGTTACTTGTGATTAGATTGGTTGCTTTAAGTGATGAATTTGATGGTAAGTTGGTTTAGAGAATGAGTTTTAAAAATATCGAAATTACCTGTTGACTTTTAAGAGATTAAGAGTAATATAGCCGACCTAGCTTGCTGGTGACGAACCAGTAAGAAGATCATTAAGAGAATTGAAGAACAACTTGTGTGGATTTTTACTGATTGATTAATCGAAATAATTTTCATTGATTGATTGGTTTAAATTACTCGAAGTTTATTTGAGCGAAATTTAAGTCAGTAATTGATGAGCCAGAATTGGCACCTTGTCTATAAATAAGGTGCAAAATGATTTTAACTGAAGAGTTTGATCATGGCTCAGATTGAACGCTGGCGGCAGGCTTAACACATGCAAGTCGAGCGGGGGAAGGTAGCTTGCTACCGGACCTAGCGGCGGACGGGTGAGTAATGCTTAGGAATCTGCCTATTAGTGGGGGACAACATCTCGAAAGGGATGCTAATACCGCATACGTCCTACGGGAGAAAGCAGGGGATCTTCGGACCTTGCGCTAATAGATGAGCCTAAGTCGGATTAGCTAGTTGGTGGGGTAAAGGCCTACCAAGGCGACGATCTGTAGCGGGTCTGAGAGGATGATCCGCCACACTGGGACTGAGACACGGCCCAGACTCCTACGGGAGGCAGCAGTGGGGAATATTGGACAATGGGGGGAACCCTGATCCAGCCATGCCGCGTGTGTGAAGAAGGCCTTATGGTTGTAAAGCACTTTAAGCGAGGAGGAGGCTACTTTAGTTAATACCTAGAGATAGTGGACGTTACTCGCAGAATAAGCACCGGCTAACTCTGTGCCAGCAGCCGCGGTAATACAGAGGGTGCGAGCGTTAATCGGATTTACTGGGCGTAAAGCGTGCGTAGGCGGCTTATTAAGTCGGATGTGAAATCCCCGAGCTTAACTTGGGAATTGCATTCGATACTGGTGAGCTAGAGTATGGGAGAGGATGGTAGAATTCCAGGTGTAGCGGTGAAATGCGTAGAGATCTGGAGGAATACCGATGGCGAAGGCAGCCATCTGGCCTAATACTGACGCTGAGGTACGAAAGCATGGGGAGCAAACAGGATTAGATACCCTGGTAGTCCATGCCGTAAACGATGTCTACTAGCCGTTGGGGCCTTTGAGGCTTTAGTGGCGCAGCTAACGCGATAAGTAGACCGCCTGGGGAGTACGGTCGCAAGACTAAAACTCAAATGAATTGACGGGGGCCCGCACAAGCGGTGGAGCATGTGGTTTAATTCGATGCAACGCGAAGAACCTTACCTGGCCTTGACATACTAGAAACTTTCCAGAGATGGATTGGTGCCTTCGGGAATCTAGATACAGGTGCTGCATGGCTGTCGTCAGCTCGTGTCGTGAGATGTTGGGTTAAGTCCCGCAACGAGCGCAACCCTTTTCCTTACTTGCCAGCATTTCGGATGGGAACTTTAAGGATACTGCCAGTGACAAACTGGAGGAAGGCGGGGACGACGTCAAGTCATCATGGCCCTTACGGCCAGGGCTACACACGTGCTACAATGGTCGGTACAAAGGGTTGCTACACAGCGATGTGATGCTAATCTCAAAAAGCCGATCGTAGTCCGGATTGGAGTCTGCAACTCGACTCCATGAAGTCGGAATCGCTAGTAATCGCGGATCAGAATGCCGCGGTGAATACGTTCCCGGGCCTTGTACACACCGCCCGTCACACCATGGGAGTTTGTTGCACCAGAAGTAGCTAGCCTAACTGCAAAGAGGGCGGTTACCACGGTGTGGCCGATGACTGGGGTGAAGTCGTAACAAGGTAGCCGTAGGGGAACCTGCGGCTGGATCACCTCCTTAACGAAAGATTGACGATTGGTAAGAATCCACAACAAGTTGTTCTTCATAGATGTATCTGAGGGTCTGTAGCTCAGTTGGTTAGAGCACACGCTTGATAAGCGTGGGGTCACAAGTTCAAGTCTTGTCAGACCCACCATGACTTTGACTGGTTGAAGTTATAGATAAAAGATACATGATTGATGATGTAAGCTGGGGACTTAGCTTAGTTGGTAGAGCGCCTGCTTTGCACGCAGGAGGTCAGGAGTTCGACTCTCCTAGTCTCCACCAGAACTTAAGATAAGTTCGGATTACAGAAATTAGTAAATAAAGATTGAGATCTTGGTTTATTAACTTCTGTGATTTCATTATCACGGTAATTAGTGTGATCTGACGAAGACACATTAACTCATTAACAGATTGGCAAAATTGAGTCTGAAATAAATTGTTCACTCAAGAGTTTAGGTTAAGCAATTAATCTAGATGAATTGAGAACTAGCAAATTAACTGAATCAAGCGTTTTGGTATGTGAATTTAGATTGAAGCTGTACAGTGCTTAAGTGCACAGTGCTCTAAACTGAAATGTTGAAGTTACTAACTTGTAGGTAACATCGACTGTTTGGGGTTGTATAGTCAAGTAATTAAGTGCATGTGGTGGATGCCTTGGCAGTCAGAGGCGATGAAAGACGTGATAGCCTGCGAAAAGCTCCGGGGAGGCGGCAAATATCCTTTGATCCGGAGATGTCTGAATGGGGGAACCCACCTACTTTAAGGTAGGTATTGCAACATGAATACATAGTGTTGCAAGGCGAACGAGGGGAAGTGAAACATCTCAGTACCCTTAGGAAAAGAAATCAATTGAGATTCCCTCAGTAGCGGCGAGCGAACGGGGATCAGCCCATTAAGTTATGTGTGTTTTAGTGGAACGCTCTGGGAAGTGCGAACGTAGAGGGTGATATTCCCGTACACGAAAGGGCACACATAATGATGACGAGTAGGGCGAGGCACGTGAAACCTTGTCTGAATATGGGGGGACCATCCTCCAAGGCTAAATACTCCTGACTGACCGATAGTGAACCAGTACCGTGAGGGAAAGGCGAAAAGAACCCCTGTGAGGGGAGTGAAATAGATCCTGAAACCGCATGCATACAAGCAGTGGGAGCACCTTTGTGGTGTGACTGCGTACCTTTTGTATAATGGGTCAGCGACTTATATTCAGTAGCGAGGTTAACCGTATAGGGGAGCCGTAGAGAAATCGAGTCTTAATAGGGCGTTTAGTTGCTGGGTATAGACCCGAAACCAGGCGATCTATCCATGAGCAGGTTGAAGGTTGGGTAACACTAACTGGAGGACCGAACCCACTGTCGTTGAAAAGCCAGGGGATGACTTGTGGATAGGGGTGAAAGGCTAATCAAGCCTGGTGATAGCTGGTTCTCCCCGAAAGCTATTTAGGTAGCGCCTCGGACGAATACCATAGGGGGTAGAGCACTGTTTCGGCTAGGGGGTCATCCCGACTTACCAAACCGATGCAAACTCCGAATACCTATGAGTACTATCCGGGAGACAGACTGCGGGTGCTAACGTCCGTAGTCAAGAGGAAAACAATCCAGACCGCCAGCTAAGGCCCCAAAATCATAGTTAAGTGGGAAACGATGTGGGAAGGCATAGACAGCTAGGAGGTTGGCTTAGAAGCAGCCACCCTTTAAAGAAAGCGTAATAGCTCACTAGTCGAGTCGGCCTGCGCGGAAGATGTAACGGGGCTAAAACTATGTGCCGAAGCTGCGGATGTATACTTTGTATACGTGGTAGGGGAGCGTTCTGTAAGCCGATGAAGGTGTGTTGAGAAGCATGCTGGAGGTATCAGAAGTGCGAATGCTGACGTGAGTAACGACAAAACGGGTGAAAAACCCGTTCGCCGAAAGACCAAGGGTTCCAGTCCAACGTTAATCGGGGCTGGGTGAGTCGACCCCTAAGGCGAGGCCGAAAGGCGTAGTCGATGGGAAAATGGTTAATATTCCATTACTTCTGTGTAATGCGATGAGAGGACGGAGAAGGCTAAATCAGCCTGGCGTTGGTTGTCCAGGTGAAAGGATGTAGGCATGTATCTTAGGCAAATCCGGGGTACTCTATGCTGAGATCTGATAGCAAGCTGTACTTGTACAGCGAAGTGGTTGATGCCATGCTTCCAGGAAAAGTCTCTAAGCTTCAGTTACACAGGAATCGTACCCGAAACCGACACAGGTGGTCAGGTCGAGTAGACCAAGGCGCTTGAGAGAACTCTGCTGAAGGAACTAGGCAAAATGGTACCGTAACTTCGGGAGAAGGTACGCTGTTGTTGGTGATGGAACTCGCTTCCTGAGCTGACGACAGCCGCAGAAACCAGGCCGCTGCAACTGTTTATTAAAAACATAGCACTCTGCAAACACGAAAGTGGACGTATAGGGTGTGATGCCTGCCCGGTGCTGGAAGGTTAATTGATGGGGTTAGCGTAAGCGAAGCTCTTGATCGAAGCCCCAGTAAACGGCGGCCGTAACTATAACGGTCCTAAGGTAGCGAAATTCCTTGTCGGGTAAGTTCCGACCTGCACGAATGGCATAATGATGGCGGCGCTGTCTCCAGCAGAGGCTCAGTGAAATCGAAATCGCTGTGAAGATGCAGTGTACCCGCGGCTAGACGGAAAGACCCCGTGAACCTTTACTGCAGCTTGACACTGAACTTTGACCTTACTTGTGTAGGATAGGTGGGAGGCTTTGAAGCTGGAACGCTAGTTCCAGTGGAGCCGTCCTTGAAATACCACCCTGGTAATGTTGAGGTTCTAACTCTGTCCCGTGATCCGGGACGAGGACCGTGTCTGGTGGGTAGTTTGACTGGGGCGGTCTCCTCCTAAAGAGTAACGGAGGAGTACGAAGGTGCGCTCAGCGTGGTCGGAAATCACGCGTAGAGTATAAAGGCAAAAGCGCGCTTAACTGCGAGACCCACAAGTCGAGCAGGTACGAAAGTAGGTCTTAGTGATCCGGTGGTTCTGTATGGAAGGGCCATCGCTCAACGGATAAAAGGTACTCTGGGGATAACAGGCTGATACCGCCCAAGAGTTCATATCGACGGCGGTGTTTGGCACCTCGATGTCGGCTCATCTCATCCTGGGGCTGAAGCAGGTCCCAAGGGTATGGCTGTTCGCCATTTAAAGAGGTACGCGAGCTGGGTTTAGAACGTCGTGAGACAGTTCGGTCCCTATCTACCGTGGGCGCTGGAAATTTGAGAGGATCTGCTCCTAGTACGAGAGGACCAGAGTGGACGAACCTCTGGTGTACCGGTTGTGACGCCAGTCGCATCGCCGGGTAGCTATGTTCGGAAGGGATAACCGCTGAAAGCATCTAAGCGGGAAGCCTACCTCAAGATAAGATTTCCCTAGGACTTTATGTCCTCTAAAGAGCCGTTCGAGACTAGGACGTTGATAGGTTGGATGTGGAAGCATAGTGATATGTGAAGCTGACCAATACTAATTGCTCGTGAGGCTTGACTATACAACACCCAAGCAGTTGTATATGAAGCATCAATCGATTCTTAAATATGCAAGACAACTTGATTTAGTTATACCTCTAGCTAAAATGAACAGATAAAGTAAGATTCAATCAGCCCAGTCTGTTACAGATTTGGAAAACGCTTCGGCATCAAATAAGACCCAAGCAAGTATCCATAAACAGTTGTGCTGGCGACCATAGCAAGAGTGAACCACCTGATCCCTTCCCGAACTCAGAAGTGAAACCTCTTAGCGCTGATGGTAGTGTGGGATTACCCATGTGAGAGTAAGTCATCGCCAGCTCATTATTCTAAACACCCCAATCTCAAAAGAGGTTGGGGTGTTTTTTTATATGGGAAAGCAATCAATAAAGAATTATTAAAACTAAAATAATGGAATAAAGAATAATTTCATAATATTCCAATATTTGCTTAATCTATAAATAGTTCAAATTGAGTTTTCATCTATGCAGTTCAAAATTATCGCAGCCCAAGATCTAGATAGAAATCAACGTCATCAGATTGCTGAGTTATGTTTTTCTGCTTTTGATGAAGATCCTTGGACTCAATATGCTTTTATGCAAAAAGCTATTCATGTCGCTGGTATATTAAACAATCAAATTGTCTCACATGCCTTATGGACGGATAGAGTTTTTACCATAAATGGTAGTTCCGATGTGAAAACTGCTTATGTAGAGTATGTGACCACTGATTACACGATGAGAGGTAAGGGGCTTGCATCACAATTATTAAAATATTTAGTAGACACATTAACTCATCTGGAATATGGGCTTGCTGCATTACAACCAGAAGATGAAGCATTTTATGAAAAATTAGGATGGACTGTTTGGAAAGGAAATTTATCTATCAAACAAAACACTTTCAGTTATCTAACGGATGAGTATGAAATTATGCTATATTCTTTAAATATTCAGATGAAAGACCAGCTATCAAATAGTTCAGAAGAGGACACTATTTGTGCAGATTGGCGAGAAGGTGAACTTTGGTAGTAATTATACTTGGGCTTTAATGCTGCAGCGAAAGTTTACTTTGGATTGGATACTATATATTTTAAGTATTTGATTTTACTATTTTTATATCTTTTTATTTTTAATGTAAATTCCATTTTTTATTTTACTTCACTTTTTCTACTTTCCTGTTTAACTGACAAGCCTATAATGATTCAGAATCATTCCAAATCTAATAAGGATATAACATGTCTACTGATCCACAATTCCCAACACCCAATAATTTAGGTATCGCAGTTTATTCAAATAATGCCGAAGCTATTGGTAATACACCTTTAGTACGTATTAACCGTTTGATTAAAACGGGCGCAACCGTTTTAGCCAAAGTAGAAAGTCGTAACCCAGCTTTTTCTGTGAAATGTCGTATCGGGGCGGCGCTTATTGCAGATGCGGAAAAACGTGGTGTGCTAAAAGAAGGCATGCATATTGTTGAACCAACCAGTGGTAATACTGGTATTGCTTTGGCGTTCGTAGCGGCGGCAAAAGGTTATTCCATTACTTTAACTATGCCTGCAAGCATGAGCCTTGAGCGTAGAAAAGTGTTAAAAGCACTCGGTGCTAATTTAGTCCTAACCGAACCAGCGAAGGGAATGAAAGGTGCAGTTGATGAAGCTGTGCGATTAGCAACTGAACAGCCAGAAATTTATTTCTTGCCACAACAGTTTGAAAACCCAGCTAATCCACAAATTCATGTTGATACAACTGGACCAGAAATCTGGCAAGCAACAGGTGGGCAAGTTGATATCTTGGTAGCTGGTGTAGGTACAGGAGGTACGATTACGGGTATTTCTCGTTATTTTGAACAAGTTCAGAATAAGCCATTGTACTCAGTAGCAGTTGAACCTGCTGAGTCTCCAATTATTACTCAAACAAAAAAAGGTGAGAACATTACACCAGCACCGCATAAAATTCAGGGAATTGGAGCAAACTTTATTCCAAAGAATCTTGATTTAGATCTGGTTGATGAAGTCTTACCAGTGAGTAGTGAAGAAGCAATTCAATGGGCGAGAAATTGTGCCACCCAAGAAGGTATTTTAGTGGGTATTTCAAGTGGTGCTGCATTGGCAGCAGCGGCTAAAATTGCAGAACGTCCTGAAAATGCAGGTAAAACAATTGTTGTTATTCTTCCAGATAGTGGGGAACGCTATTTATCTTCTGTTTTATTTGAAGGTTTATTTGACGAATAAAATTAATCGTATAAAAAAGCCCATGAATAAATGGGCTTTTTTATTTAATCTTAATTTATAAAGCACTTTTTAAAGTTTTCTGATGACGTTTCACAGATCGAGCATATTTTTTTGCTTTGTGGCGTGTCCAGAAACTTCGTTCATATCCTGTTGGACCAACATTATAATATGCTGTCGCTTTGAACCAGCTATCTGCTGTCTGATAGTAATGATTTAAAATATAAGCACCACATTGGATGTTGGTAGATTCATCATACAAGTTACCAGCACAAGTTTGTTGCCAATAACTGGGAATAATTTGTGTTAACCCAATAGCCCCGGTGGGAGAGCGAGCATTACTATTATAGCTAGACTCTTGCCTGATCACGGCTGCCAATAAAAGCGGTGGAACATTATATCTATCAGCGCTTTGAATAATCATTGGAGATAGGCGATTTGCTGTACTTGGCGGAACGGAATAAGCTTTTTGTAAGCCAGACGAAAGCTTACTTGAGCGCCAAGAAAATGAACCGCTATTAGGGCCTAAACTTGTACATCCCGTCATTATTGTCATCAACGCAATAATAAAAAATTTGAGACTAAGGCGCTGTAATTGTGATGGTGCAAAATGATCTTGAGCTAAAGATGAGGTAAGCAAAATACAAAACCAATAATCAAATTTCAAATGAAATGATGGTATTCAGCCGTATTTATCGGATCAATATAAGTTCTGTTGCTCAGCCCAAGCAAAAAGTAAGATTTTTGTATTATTGAAATGAAAAAACCCCGACATCCTGTCGAGGTTTCTTCGTATTCAGCTTTATGTAGCTAACTCCTGTCAACTACCGCTTCCTGCGTTCTTATTCTTCTTCAATGAGACTTCCTGTCTCTCTATGATTTATATGTTATGAAAAAATACTCAAGTTGAATATCCGTTAATGACCCCAAATTTTGTACGTTTTAACTTACAGGTATTTTTCAACTATGGTGTTAAGTCCCTTGATAAGCATTTAAGGTCAATGCAAAATTTTCACCAAATTGTTGAGCAGTTTTAATATCTCCTTCATCAAAACCATCTGCATTACTAGCATGTTCAGCCTGAGCCATTAAACCTGACCATGAACCGAGTCGGTTAGCTGCTTGTGTATAGGCAACACCTTGATGCTGTTCTGGTAGAATTGGGTTACCTACCCATAACATGCCGTGTTGCATGCAAAAAGTAAAAATTGAAATTAGTGTGGATTGTTTATCACCAGCAGGAAGAGATGAAACGGTAAACCCAGCCGCTAATTTTCCTTTAAAACTTTGTTTTTTCCATAATGGACCAGTTGCATCCATGAGCTGTTTTAACTTGGAAGATACACCACCTAAATAAGTGGGAGATCCCCAAATTAATCCGTCATATTGGATAAGAATTCCTGAGCGCTCGATAAGATCCTCGGCATTGAGTAAATCTGCTTTAATATTGTGATGGCTCAAGACGCCAATTTGAATTTGCTGAGCAATAAATTGAGTATGGCCTTGGCGGCTATGGTAAATAATGGCAACAGTTTTCATGGAAGTTTCCCTTTATTTAAATTTGAAATAGTTTTGCAGTGAGATATAAACCACAGCCAAAAACACTATGGTTCAGCAAACTTTTCAGACAGTTCAAAAAAGGATGAGGTGTTTTTGATGAGGCAAAACCACTACCCATAGCTGGTTGCATAATAAAAAAAGGAATAAGAACGGTGACCAAACCAAACAGTAGTGCTGAGTAAAACTGAGGGTGGTCGAGCCAAGTCGAACCTACAATTAAAAGAAAGCTCAATGCGAAGATAATTCCGACACTATAGTGAGCAATCCAGCCTAATAAATATTCCCCCTTCATTGGAGGACTTTTAGCAATAGATTGATGGACAAGTTTTCCTTGAAATATCCAGCCCACCCAACGTCCAAGAAAGGCAAAGTTTAAAGTCGGGACATTAAATATTTTTAGTATTAATAGCCATATATCCAGAACGATGGTTGCACCAATACCAAGACATAAAGCTTGAAAGAACAGAGTGGAGGTATTCATTTTTACACCTTGCTTTTATACGTATGAAACGTGATAAATTTATTGTGCAAGTTCAAGTTCACTTGAAGTCAAGAGGATGTTATGGATATTGGTGAAGTTTCTAAAAAGGCAAAAGTCACAACCGCTACACTACGTTTTTATGAAGAGAAAGGACTAATTAAATCGATAGGGCGGCAAGGTTTGCGTCGGCAGTATGGTAAGCAGGTGCTTGATCAACTGGCACTTATTGCTTTAGGACGTGCTGCAGGTTTTTCTTTAAATGAAATTGCTACAATGTTTGGGCAAGATGGTAAGCCTGATCTTGACCGTCAAAAACTAAAAGATAAAGCTGAACAATTAGAGCAAATGGCAAAGCGATTGCATTTTATCAGCCAGGGATTAGAACACGCTGCTGTATGTCCTGCTGAAAATCATATGGAATGTCCCACTTTCCAAAAATTTTTAAAAGCAGCAATTGCTGGAGAATATCAGCCAACAAAACTTTAATTAGCTTTACTAACAAGTTCAGTTTTCTATTGGGTGCTAAACAATAGGCTTGTCATATTTTCGCCATAAAGATTTCATATTTTTGAAGCAAAAACTTCATACAAGCTTGATTAAATTTGCTTAATTTTTTACCAATTGTATAAAATCATGAGCAAAAAAACTTTAATCGCATTATTATGCTGTGCCAGTTTAGGATTGACGGCATGTAACGATGATAACGATCAAGATCAAACTTCGCCTACTGAAAACGTTACCGAACCAACTCTAATTTCTTTTGCTAAGTTACCTGTAGAAACTTATGCTGCTGGACCAGACTCAGGGGCATATGTGAAAGGTGCAAATGGAATTTATCCTCCGTTTAAAGGTCAACCTGTACAGGGATTTTCTGCTGCATTAAAAAATGAAGATGGCAGTTATATGGCAATGGCCGATAACGGTTTTGGGACTCAAGATAATTCATCAGACTTTTTACTTCGTATTTATAAAATAAAGCCTGATTTCAAAACTAAAACTAAAGGCACCGGTCAAGTTACTGTACAAAGTTTTATCCAACTGCGTGATCCGAATAAATTAATTCCATTTAATATCATCAATGGTAATACGCCTGAGCGTTTATTAACGGGTGCTGATTTTGACCCAGAGTCGATGCAGCGTACTAGTGATGGGACTTACTGGATTGGAGATGAATTTGGTCCATACTTACTCCATTTCTCAGCAGATGGTGTACTTTTAGACGCTCCGATTCCTTTACCAAATCCATTAAATCCAACTCAAGAATTACGTTCACCACAAAATCAATTTAATAAAGCACAAATTAATTTTGTGGAACCTCTTGTTCAACAAAGTGGCGGTTTTGAAGGAATGGCGATTTCACCAGATGGACAATATCTCTATCCGCTTATAGAAAAGCCAATTAAATCAATTCGGGAAACAGAAAGACAACTGTTGATTTCCCAATTCGATATTAAGAAAAAAGCGTATACAGGAAAATATTATTGGTTCCAGTTAGACAGTAAAGCAACCAATATTGGTGATTTCCAACTTTTTAATAATAATGAGGGTATTATTATTGAACGTGATGCCACGCAGAATAATTTAGGCGGCTATAAAAAATTAATTCGTATTAAATTAATTGAGTCAGGCCAGCTGGTCAGCCGCGAAGACTTAGTCGATTTAATTAAAATTGCTAACCCGAATATGTTGTATGGCACAGCTAGAGCAGGGGATATTAGTACGGGACAGGTTTTTGCCTTCCCATTTGAAACCATTGAAGATGTAATTATTGAAAATGGTACAACACTGACGGTTTTCAATGATAATAACTTCCCTGGGTCGACGGGACGTAATGCAAAGTTGGCCGATGATAACGAGATTATTCAGATTCGTTTACCAAAAGCTCTCTTCTAAGTCATATAAATAAATGAGTTCGATCTGCGGCGGATTTTATTCCGCCGTATTTAATCTAAGAATAAAATATTGAGTAAACTTTAATCAAATTAATTTCTATATTGTTGTTTTCGCGTGTTTTATAAACAAGGAAAATGAATGAAATTCATGTTAAAATGATCGGCTTTCATCTTTAGATGTCTCTCCTCCATCTGCTAGCCGAGATTCGCAAGCCATGTCTACCGCTTATACTATGCAAACTGCGCCAAAAGCGTTGTTTGATTACGACAAATATTGGGCGTCGTGTTTTGAACCAGCGCCATTTTTGCCGATGTCACGAGAAGAAATGGACCAACTCGGCTGGGATGCGTGTGACTTTATTTTAGTCTGTGGCGATGCTTATATTGATCATCCATCATTTGTATCGGGTGTGATTGGACGGGTATTGGAAGCGCAAGGTTTCCGTGTCGGTATTATTGCACAGCCAGACTGGACCAATGTTGAAAGTTTCCGTGTATTGGGTAAGCCAACGATTGCTTGGGGAGTGACTGCGGGCAATATGGATTCGATGATCAACCGCTATACGGCAGATCGTAAAATCCGTTCGGATGATGCATATTCTCCTAATAACGAACCAAATAAACGCCCTGACCGTGCGGCAACGGTTTATTGCCAACGTTGTCGTGAAGCATTCCCAGATGTACCTGTACTATTAGGTGGTATTGAGGGTAGTTTACGTCGTATTGCGCACTATGATTATTGGTCAGACAAAGTCCGTCGTTCAATTTTGATGGATTCAAAAGCCGATATGCTTATGTATGGTAATGGTGAACGTGCCATTATTGATGTGATGCACCGTTTGGCTAAAGGTGAAAAAATCCACGAGATTACAGATGTTCGTGGTACAGCATTTATTATTAATAAACATAACAAAGCGGCTAAAGCAAAATTTGTTGAAATTGCCAGTAATGATGTAGATACGATTGGGCGTGTTGACCCAATTATTAACCCATATGTCATGACTGAAGATATTGATGGTTGTGAAATTGAGAAAGATAAAGGCAACACACTAGCTCAATATCAAGGTTTTCAAAAAGAAATTGTTGCAAATCCGATTGTACGTGAAGGCGACCAACTTGATGAAAATACTCAGATTGTTCAGCTAAAGCCTGCTCAGTCAAAAGCGATTAAACACAAGTTACCTCCGCGAGAATTGGCTGTAATTCGTTTACCTTCTTTTGAAGAAGTGGCGAATGATCAAGTACTTTATGCACATGCAAACCGTATTTTGCACCTTGAAACCAACCCGGGTAATGCACGTGCTTTGGTTCAACGTCATGGTGAGCGTGATGTCTGGATCAATCCACCTCCAATTCCTCTAACCACAGAGGAAATGGATTATGTATTTGATTTGCCATATGCACGTTTGCCGCATCCTGCATATGGAGATGCGCGTTTCCCTGCATTTGATATGATCAAATTCTCGGTCAATATTATGCGTGGCTGTTTTGGTGGTTGTACATTCTGTTCGATTACAGAACATGAAGGCCGTATTATCCAAAACCGTTCGGAAGATTCGATCTTACGTGAGATCGAGAAAATTCGTGATACAGCGCCGAACTTCACCGGTATTATTTCAGACTTAGGTGGTCCAACAGCAAACATGTACCGTTTGCATTGTAAAGACCCTGAAATTGAGAAGAACTGTCGTAAACCTTCTTGTGTATATCCGGGTGTTTGTCAAAACTTGCATACCGATCATGCACCTTTAGTACAGCTTTATCGTAAAGCACGTGCGATTAAAGGGGTGAAGAAGATTCTGATTGGGTCGGGATTACGTTATGACCTTGCAGTATTGAACCCTGAATATGTCAAAGAGCTAGTACAACACCATGTTGGCGGTTATTTAAAAATTGCACCAGAGCATACTGAACAAGGCCCGTTATCTAAGATGATGAAACCGGGTATTGGTACGTATGACCGTTTCAAACAAATGTTTGATCGTTTTAGTAAAGAAGCAGGAAAAGAGCAATATTTAATTCCTTACTTTATTGCTGCACACCCAGGTACTTCTGATTATGACATGATGCATCTTGCGATCTGGCTGAAGAAGAATGGTTTCCGTGCCGATCAGGTACAGACGTTCTACCCATCACCGATGGCAACTGCGACAACCATGTATTATTCAGGGAAAAACCCACTCGCAAAAGTGGCGCGTTACACTGAAAATGTAGACATTGTAAAAGGTGAAAAACGCCGTCGTCTGCACAAAGCATTCTTACGTTACCACGATCCAAATAACTGGCCATTACTTCGTGAAGCACTTAAAGAAATGGGCCGTGCTGATTTAATTGGTAATTCAAAGCAACATTTAATTCCAACTTATCAACCGAAAGGGGCGGAAGGAGAATATAAATCTGCACGTAAGAAGAACTCGACTGTTGCGGGCGATTCAGTGAAGCGTTCAGGTCAAACAGTTCAAAATAAAAATCAGCATAAACGACCGCAAAAAGGGCAGGTACTGACTCAACATACGGGTCTACCACCTCGTGAGACAGGTGAAAAGAGACCATTTGGTGGTAAAAGTAAACCAAAATCAAAAGCTCGTGGATAACGATAAAAAAGGCTCTGTTTAAGAGCCTTTTTTATTTTTAAAGTGAGTGGATAAATCATATGGTGAGATTTCTGAGCATTTTTTATGTAAAAAGTGTAATGAAAAATGATAAATCCTAAAAATCTGACGAGCTGCACTTGATTGTTGCTGAGTCTGTGTTTATAAATAATGTGAGGGTGGCTAAATTTAAGCCAAGCTTGATAACTACAAGTGAAATTACTAAGTGAACCTTTTAAAGAACGGCTGTGTCGTTATCAATTAAAACAAAGCGTGATCTAGCAAAATCATTATAAAAAACTTAAAGGATGGACCCATGTACTATTTAATTACAATCTTATTACTATTTTTGACCGTTGTTATGGCGGCGAAAAGCCTCTCAAGAAAGCATCAACAAGACAGTGCTTTAAAGCGCCGTGCCGTGTTAAGTAGTCATGAACAAATGACATTAACTCGTTTACAGACAGTATTGCCTAAATTTACTGTGTTAGCTCATGTTTCATTTGATGCATTATTAACAACGAAATATGCTCACACTCGTCGCAAATATCAAAATATGACAGCTGACTTTGTTGTGCTTGATCAAAATTATCAGGTTGTTGTAGTGGTTATGCTTGAGGAAAGTGGTTTACGCCGAGCACATCAACAATATGAACGCCGTTTATTACAGCTTGCGGGCTATCGTGTATTAAGTTACAGCACTGTGCCAGATTATCATGAGTTAAGAAGAGACTTATTAACCCCTGAATCAGAGATGGCAACTTTACATGCAACGCCTCAGCTAGAAAGAATTTCAAATGCTTTTGTAAAGTCTTAAAAATTAGGTCTTACAGTAATTTAATTTTAAGCCTCATTAAATAAGATTTTAAAAAATGCTGATATTATCAACTTTAAAAATATAAAAAACTGAGCACTATCATGATCAATATTGCTCAGTTTTTATTAATTAAAATTAATAAGAATTAAGGGAGTACCGCAACAACGGTCATTTCTACAAGTACATCAGGTGCATAAAGTTTAGATTCAACACAGGTACGAGCAGGTGGATGCTCTTTGCTAATCCATGCATCCCACACTGCATTCATAGCTGCATAGTCCTTATCAATATCCTTTAGAAAAATCATGACAGACAGGATATGACTTTTGTCAGTTCCAGCTTCAGCAAGTAAGCGATCAATATTGTCCAAAGTTTGTTGAGTTTGCGCCGTAATGTCTACACTGGTGTCATCAGCGAGCTGCCCTGCTAAATGGACTAAATTACCCGAAATCGCCACTTCACAATATCTTGAAGTTACGTGTAAGCGTTTTACCGTCATAAAAATGCTCTAAAGTGTCTTTATTGAATAGTTCGATTTTATGAATAGTTCGTAGGCAGGTGCAAGCAAGTGCAAAAGAATTTCAGTAGATTATTGTTGTGATTTATAAGAACGGGCAAGCTCCATGTACTTTAAGTGCCCTGTAATATTCGGATTTGGTCGTCACGCCAATCACAGGACGATATGCCGAAAGTAAAGGTTGCTTTGGCATGTTGCAAATACATGGGTAATGAATATGCGCTGATTAGATTACTTCAAACTTTAAGCAAAAGGGAACTGTTTTTGTTTAAAACTTGTTCTTTTGTATAAAAAAACAACACTTACCATAAGGACAACTGAAAGTCGTCAGCTTTAGTTTGTAATTGATAAACTCCAATACCAATGAGCCGAAATTGGAAGTTTTCGGGAATATGCATCTCATTTAAAAGTAAGAATAAAACTTGAATCAGGTCTTGTTGAGAATGAATTGGGTTTTTAAAACTTTTACTGTGTTGCAAAGTCTGGAAATTCTTAAGTTTGAGCTTAATATTTACGCCTCGGGCATTCAGTTGCTTTTTCTCTAAACTTTGCCAGACTTTTTCGGCTAGACCATGCCAGTAGGGTTGGCACTGAGCTAAAGTAAAGTCACTATCAAATGTGGTTTCTTTCGAAATTTGCTGTCGGGCACGTTCAGCTTGAACGGGCCGGTTATCGATGCCTTGAGCGTATAAATAAAGCTGTTGGCCATATTTACCGAAGTGGTGAACTAAAACAGCTTCTTCAATTTTTTGTAAGTCACCTAGCGTATGTAACTCAAGCTGTTGGAGCTTTTCTTGGGTAACTTTGCCTACTCCTGGAATTTTTTTTAAGGGTAAGTCCTGAATAAAACTGGCTACTTGAGAAGGTTTTATAACAAACAGGCCATTCGGTTTATTCCAGTCGGACGCAACTTTTGCCAAGAATTTATTAGGTGCTACACCAGCCGAGGCTGTCAGTCCGGTTTGCCTGAAAATATCTTCCCGAATATGCATAGCTACTTCGGTCGCACTCGCGATTTGTTTTAAATTTTCAGTGACATCAAGATAGGCTTCATCTAAAGATAAAGGCTCAATAAGAGTAGTGTATTGTTGAAAAATACTATGAATTTGAGCCGAGATGGCACGATATTTTTCGAAATTCGGCTCAATAATAACAACTTGAGGGCATAGTTTTCTTGCTTGGCTCATGGACATGGCAGAGCGTAAACCAAACTCACGAGCAGGATAAGAAGCAGCTGCAATTACGGCGCGCGGGTGATGCGATGAAATAACTACCGGGAGATGCCTTAGATCAGGACGTTCTCGCAATTCGACCGATGCATAAAAGGCATCCATATCGATATGAATGATTTTGCGCATATTATTGTGCTTTCACGATGCCTTGCTGCTGTAAAAATTGGTGCCATTCTTTGACTGAACCTTCATAAACATTTAAGTCTACTGGCTTGGTCATGCCTTCAATTTTACCTTGATTACTATGCTGCCAAAAGAGCCATTTTCGCTTGTCTTTCAGCTCAGGTTTCCCTTCGTAATCTCTGACCCAAAGAGGAGTATTAGGGAAACTCCCTATTAATACAATGTGGTAAAAAGTTTTGGAAATATAAAAGATAGGCTGTTTACCATAATGATGCTTTAAGCTGTCATGCATGATGCCTATTTCTTTAAGTAATTGTTCTTTGGTATGGGAATTAATACAGCTGCTGTCATATTCCAGATCAATAACGGGAGGAAGGGCATCAACTTTGTTGGGTACAGTTGCAATAAAATTTTCAGCTTGTGTTTTACCATCACGACATAAACGGTAAAAATGATAAGCCCCGACATGAAAGCCATGTTCGCGTGCTTTTAACCAGTTTTCTTGAAATTTTGGATCTTTATAATCACCACCTTCGGTCGCTTTTAAATAGACGAACTGAAATTTTTGGGGTGATATTTTTTTCCAGTTGATATTTTCTTGATGGTGAGAGACATCAAAGCCTTGAACTGGATAATCTTGAGCAATAGCTTTTTGCTGGTAGAACAGACCGAAGTAGGTGAGAACCCCCATAACACAAGCTAAAACAATCCCGATTAGGGTGTTGTAGCGTGGTGTAGAAAAGGTTTTTGCCAGCTTGGTCATGCAAAACTCAGTATCAATATGAAGCTCACATCATAGTGTGATTCGTGAATGAGAAACCACGCTAAAAATGCAACTGCTTACACAGGCGTATTTTTGGGAATTTGCCAAAAGATCAGTGCGGTAATGATATTAATACAACCTAAACAAATGAGGGTGACATGGAAGGCAGTTGTCACATGTGCTGTACCATAGTAATCAGTAAATATATTAATGAGTGTACCTGCCAGTGCAACACCAATACTCATTGAAAGCATCATAATCATTGATAAGAAACTATTACCGCTACTTGCATCTTGTTGAGGCAAATCTTTTAAGGTAAGTGTATTCATTCCCACAAATTGTAATGAGTTTAATGTACCAAATAAGAAAAAGTGTAAGGCTCTAAACCAAGTTGGGGTGTCGACAGTCATAATGGCAAAAGACGCAATACATAGACCAACTAAAGTTGTGTTAATTAACAGAAAGCGGCGATAACCCATTTTCTGAATAATCGGTCTAACAATCGGTTTGGAGAAAAGCGACCCTAACACTAGCGGAATCATCATTAATCCCGCAATGAATGGCTCAAAGCCAAAAGCGACCTGTAGCATGAGCGGTAAAACAAAAGGTAAGGCATTACCACCAAAGCGGGCAAAGAAATTACCTAAAATACCAATCGCGTAAATCTTGTTTCTAAAGAGTCGGCTGCGGAACAATGCATTTTTATGGGTATGTGAATGGTAGGCATACCAAAGGGTTGCGACTACCCCGACCACTAATAAAGAAATACTAAACCATTTGGAATATTCAGGTGAGGCAAGATGTTCAATACCCAAAGACCAGCCAATCATTGCGACGACTAAGAGCACAAACCCAATAAGGTCAAATGTTTTAACGGTAGGCTCTTTTACATTTGGCATGACCTTTAATGTCATTAATATACCTAATACTCCCATTGGAATATTAATAAGAAAGATCCAATGCCACGTTGCAACTTCAACGAGCCAACCACCGAGTGTTGGACCAGCTAAAGGGCCTAGTAAACCTGCCAGACTCATGAGGCTCATGGCTGCCAAAAATTGAGTTCGGGGAATAATTTTTAAAAGTGATAAACGACCAACAGGGAGTAATAACGCACCTCCTACCCCCTGAATGACACGGAAAAATAAAAGCTGATTTAGGCTTTGAGAAAGGCCACAACCTAAGGAAGCAAGCGTGAAAATAATGATTGCTGATAAAAACGTATTTCTAACACCAAAACGGTCAGCCAACCATCCACTTAAAGGAATACAGGCCGCTACAGACAAAACATAAGCCACCACTACGCTATGCATACGTAATGGATCTTCATTTAAATGGTGTGCCATTGCAGGAATGGCAGTATTTACAATTGTTGTATCTAATGCCTGCATAAAAAAGCCAATGGAAACCAAAAGAACCAATAGGCGATATTCGGGTTGCAAGGCTTGATGGGTTGGCGTGGCATTCATAACATTTGAAAATTAACGTTTTCGCCTAGTGTAAAACAAATTGAATTTAAAAAAAGTAAGTCAATGTTGAATAAACGCTTTGTAAGTTTAACTTCTATTATTTAGAGCAGCTATATAACCGGACTTTCAAGTGAATGAGTATAAATAGATAAAAATAAAAAAAGCGGAAGAATCCGCTTTTTTGTTGAGGTAGAGAGCTTAAACAACAAATCTCTTTGGCATTTTTAAGTTTTTAATGACGTTATAAATTTGGTCGATTTCTTCACATACAATTAATTTAGCTCGATGCTGAAGAGGAAGGAAGCCTTCTTGTACAGCATGGTCTAACTGAGCAATTAACGCATTATAAAAACCATTTACGTTATATAAAATCATGGGTTTTTGGTGCTGGTTGAGTTGACCCCAAGTCGCAATTTCCAAAATTTCTTCGAATGTACCTAAACCGCCAGGTAGCGCGATAAAAGCACTCGCGCGCTCTGCCATCATGGCTTTACGCTCATGCATGGTTTCTAC
Organism: Acinetobacter baumannii; assembly: GCF_009759685.1. NCBI lineage: Bacteria > Pseudomonadati > Pseudomonadota > Gammaproteobacteria > Moraxellales > Moraxellaceae > Acinetobacter > Acinetobacter baumannii. Next base: position 1,583,404 of record NZ_CP046654.1, read on the forward strand.
TACATGCAACTCGGTCAGTCCTGCATGCGCCACTTCATAATCAAGCATAAATTCGGGAATGACCCCTACAGCTTCTCCACCATGTGCAAGTACACTTTCTGCGACTTGTCCCATTAAACCAATACTGGCACCGCCGTAGACCAAACCAAAACCTTGTTCAGCAATTCCACTGGCTAATTCAATTGCCTTTTCGCGATAAATCGGGTTATTTCCTGCTCGTGAGCCACAATATAATGCAATAAGAGGTTGTGTTGTTTTTACAGATGTTATTGGTGAATCATTTACTGCCATTGTTAATACGCTATTCATTGCTTTATTTTCACCTTATCACGTTCATATTTCTTGTCTACACTAAGCAAAAAATATGACAACTTTATAAGCAGTTTTATAGGAAAGATTCATGTTTTGTATGGGTTTGGTGAATACATATAATGATCAAATAAAAATGATGAATTTATGTTAAATCTTGCCTATACTGAAAATTCGTTTAACAACATATGAACAAATATGGGTAGTGGTTGTAGTCGCTCCGTTTTAATTTCTTGTCCTAAAAAAACATTATTCCCCCTTTGTCTAGGCATGCCTTTTGCGTTGCCCAATAAAGATAAAATCCACCCAGCACAGGAGCAGGATCAATGATCTTTGAATGGATGTCTGATCCGTCTGCTTGGGTAGGCCTAGCGACATTAATTGTTCTTGAAATCGTACTAGGGATCGATAACCTCGTCTTTATTGCCATTTTGGCTGAAAAGCTGCCACCAGAACAACGTACTAAGGCACGTATAGTGGGTTTAATACTCGCTTTGGGAATGCGTCTTATCCTCTTAGCTTCAATTGCTTGGGTCGTGACACTCACCCAACCACTTTTCCATATTTTTAGCCATCCATTCTCTGGCCGTGATTTGATTTTATTGTTCGGTGGTGTGTTCTTGCTCTTTAAAGGCACCATGGAATTGCATGAGCGAATGGAAGGTAAACAACTTCATAAAGAAGATAATCCTGTTCATGCTGCGTTCTGGATGGTCATCGTTCAGATTGTTGTGCTTGATGCCGTATTCTCATTAGACAGCGTAATTACTGCTGTAGGTATGGTGAAAGAACTGTCAGTCATGATGGTTGCTGTTGTGATTGCTGTGGGTATTATGCTGTGGGCTTCAAGACCACTCATGGACTTTGTGAATAAACACCCAACAGTAGTTATTCTATGTCTTGGCTTCTTGATGATGATTGGTTTCTCTTTGGTGGTGGAAGGTTTTGGTTTCCATATTCCGAAGGGTTATTTATATGCTGCGATTGGTTTCTCAATTTTAGTCGAAATGATCAACCAAACCATGCGTCGCAACCAAGAGAAGCTAGTGACTACTACAGATTTACGTTATCGCACAGCTTCTGCGGTTTTACGTATGTTAGGCAGTAAAAATAGCGGTTCTACTTCAGACGCTCAAACGGCTGATAAAGAAGATGTATTGGCAACTCAAGCTTTTGCTGATGAAGTCTTTGATGAAGAAAATGGCGCTTACCATAGTGTGCTTGTACAAGGTGTACTTGGTTTATCTGAACGTCCAGTAAAGTCAGTGATGACACCAAGACCTGAGCTTGAATGGATTGATTTAGACGAAGAACCAGAAGTTTTAAAAGAACGTTTAATGTCGATGACACATTCACGTTTAATTGTTGCTCGTGGTGAACTTGATAATATTGAAGGTATTGCGCTTACACATAAAGTTTTAAATGGCTTTATTGAAACAGGCGTTATCGATTTTCAAAAGCACTTACGTGAGCCAGTTATTGTGCATGAAAATGCTCAAGTGCTTATGGTGATGGAGCAATTACGTCAAGCTCCTTTACAAATGGCGATTGTTCTAAATGAATATGGTTCAATTGAAGGTATTGCCACACCAATTGATATTTTAGAAGCAATTGCGGGTGAGTTCCCTGATGAAGACGAACTAGATGCAGCAGCAGAAAGTTTAGAAGACGGTTCGTTAATACTTGAGGGTTCAACCGATATTCGCCATGTATCGCTTTTACTTGGTCGTGACTTAGTTGATGAAAGTGAACAATATTCTACTTTATCGGGTTATTTGTTATTCCATTTAGGTCGTTTACCTGAAAATGGTGAAACTGTTGAAGCGGATGGTTATCGCTTTGAAGTTGTAACCATGGAAGGCCATAAAATCGAGAAAGTTCATATTGTTTCTATCGAACAGGGTGAATCGAAAGATTAAATTGCGTGTCAGATTTAGAAACATCATAAAATAGCTCAACTTTGAGCTATTTTTTATTTGAGAAGTACCAAATGACCCAACAAACTTGTCCATGCGGAAAAGGCAGCTATGCAGAATGTTGTGAACCTTTACATTTAGGCACAGCAAAAGCACTCACCGCAGAGCAGCTTATGCGTTCACGTTATAGTGCATTTGCATTGCAGCAAATTGATTATATTGTGCAAACGACGGCTTTAGGTCAGCAAACTACTCTTGATAAAGAGGCTATTGCGGAATGGAGCAAACAAAATCAATGGTTGGGTTTAGAGGTGGTTAACGCCAACGAAAAATTAGATAAAACCCATGCACAGGTAGAGTTCAAGGCCCATTATCATGATGGTAAAAGCGCTCAAATTCATCATGAAGTTTCACATTTTGTATTTCATCAGCAACAATGGTTTTTCCTTGATCCGACGGTCGATATGCAGGTCACCATGAAACAACCTTGTATATGTGGTTCAGGAAAAAAATTTAAGCAATGCTGTGCACAATTCCTATAACTTTATCTTAAAATACGCCCACCGTTTGGCCTGAGGGAAAGGGCAATGTTACTCACCGTTATTTATATTATTGCGATTACTGCCGAAGCCATGACTGGTGCATTGTCTGCTGGGCGACGGAGTATGGACTGGTTCGGTGTTGTACTAATTGCCTGTGTGACGGCCTTGGGTGGTGGCTCTGTACGTGATGTACTACTTGGACACTATCCTTTAACGTGGGTAAAACATCCTGAATATTTAGTTTTAACGTGTTGTGCTGCATTTGTTACCATCGTTATTGCTAAATGGATGCGTCATTTACATAACATTTTCTTGGTGCTCGATGCGTTAGGCTTAATCGGATTTACCATTATTGGTTGTCAGATTGCCTTACAGATGGGACATGGCTTTGTTGTGTCGGCGGTAGCAGGCGTTTTAACAGGAGTTTCGGGTGGTATTTTACGTGACATTTTATGTAACGATGTCCCGTTTGTTTTCCGCCGTGAGCTTTATGCAAGTATTTCTTTTGTTGCAGTTATTTGTTATTGGGTCTGTCTGGATTTAGGTTTAAGTTTAGAACTTACCGTTATTTCAACCTTAGTATTTGGTTTTACGCTTCGTTTAATTGCCATTTATTTTGGTTTAGAAATGCCTAAATTTATTTATAAAGATGATGATGCGGAGTCGGCTTCTTCAACCGACGAACATTAATCATGCAGAATTTTATGTGGGCATGATATAACAATTCTATATATGGTCTTGTCCACTTATTCTTTCCAGTAGAGTTAATCCTATGGATCTGGTTTCACGTATACAAAATCTTCCAATTGGCAAATTTCACTACACGCTTTTATGGGTAGTGGGTTTAGGCTGGATGTTTGATGCGATGGATACCGGCATTATCGCTTTTATTATGACCACCCTTGTTAAAGACTGGTCATTAACACCAGTTGAAAGTGGCTGGATTGTCAGTATTGGCTTTGTAGGTATGGCTATAGGCGCAGTTTGTTCTGGTGCCTTGGCAGATCGTTTTGGCCGTAAAACTGTCTTTGCGATGACAATGGCAATTTATAGTATTGCGACTGCGTTATGTGCTTTTGCCCCTGATCTAAAGTGGCTATTAATTTTTCGGTTTATTGTTGGGTTGGGGCTAGGTGGTCAATTACCTGTAGCAGTCACGCTGGTCAGTGAATATGTGCCTGCTCATGTTCGTGGAAGATTTATCGTTCTACTTGAAAGTTTTTGGGGATTAGGCTGGCTAGTTGCTGCGCTCATTTCTTATTTTATTATTCCTAAATTTGGTTGGCATATTGCCTTTCTTATAGGCGGTCTTCCACTTATTTATATTTTAGTGATTTGGAAAAAAGTTCCTGAGTCGATACCGTATTTGATTAACCGTGGTCGTATTGAAGAAGCGCATGCACTGGTACAAAAACTAGAAGCCGAAGCATGTGTGCAAATTGTTCACCATATTGAAGTCGTGCCTGTGGCGATGCGACAAAAAGTTTCATTTAAACAGCTCTGGAGTGGTCAATTTGCTCGTAGAAGTTTAATGCTCTGGCTAATCTGGTTTGGCATTGTGTATTCCTATTACGGCATCTTTACGTGGTTGCCGAGTTTATTGGTGAAACAAGGCTATGACATTGTCAAATCATTTGAATATGTATTGCTTATGATTTTGGCGCAGTTACCGGGCTACTTGGCGGCCGCTTGGTTCGTTGAGCGTTTAGGTCGAAAAATTACACTTGCCGCATTTATCGGTTTTTGTGCGTTGTCGGCATATTTCTTTGGACAAGCCGACAGTGTAAATAGCATTATGTTTTGGGGCTGTCTCATGTCATTCTTTAATTTGGGTGCATGGGGAGTCTTATATACCTATACACCAGAACAATACCCAGCCAATATTCGAGCTTTCGGGTCAGGCTGGGCATCGGCAATGGGGCGTATCGGTGGAATTGTCGCGCCAATGGTCGTGACACATATGATGGTTGCTAAAAACGGCTTTAGTCACGTTTTTATGATGTTTACTGTGGTTTTACTTGCCGTAGCTTTAGTGATTTTGATATTAGGTGAAGAGACTCAAGGTAAAAGACTAGAGTCGATTGGGTTATAGTTTTTGCCTAACTTTATAGCAAGTAACTAAAAATATAGAGAGATAAGACACAATTTGACGCTCAGGTGACAGAGTCCCCCTTGTGTCTGTAACATAGCCCACTTAGCATAATACACACTTAAAATAACGACTGATTTGGAAGATAAGCTGACTATGACCAGCCTTGCGCATCATGCGACAGAAAACCGCTCTGTAGCCGAATTTACTGAACAGGCTTACTTGAATTATGCCATGTACGTCATTATGGACCGTGCATTGCCGCATATCAGTGATGGCTTAAAGCCCGTACAGCGCCGTATTGTCTATGCCATGAGCGAGCTAGGCTTAAAAAGCAGTGGCAAGCCAAAAAAATCAGCGCGTACAGTGGGTGATGTACTTGGTAAATACCACCCACATGGTGACTCGGCATGTTATGAAGCCATGGTACTCATGGCTCAGCCATTTAGTTATCGTTATCCGCTAATTGAAGGACAGGGGAACTGGGGTTCACCAGATGATCCTAAATCTTTTGCTGCGATGCGTTATACCGAAGCCAAACTCTCGGCTTATAGTGAATTATTGCTGAGCGAATTAGGTCAGGGTACTAGCGAATGGCAAGATAACTTTGATGGTTCTTTAAAAGAACCGATCACTTTACCTGCACGTGTACCTAATATTCTTCTTAATGGTACGACAGGTATTGCTGTCGGGATGGCAACTGATATCCCGCCACATAATTTGCGTGAAGTTGTAAAAGGCACAATTGCTTTAATCCGTAATCCGCAAACCTCGGACGAAAAATTAGCTGAATATATTCCGGCTCCGGATTTACCAACCAAAGCTGAAATTATTACCCCGCCAGAAGAATTACTCAAAATCCAGACCACTGGTCGTGGTAGTTACCGTATGCGAGCGGTATATACCATTGAGAAAAATGAAATTGTAATTACTGAGCTCCCATATCAAGTCTCTGGTTCTAAGGTAATTACCCAAATTGCTGACCAGATGCAGGCTAAAAAGCTGCCATTAGTCGTTGATGTGCGTGATGAATCGGATCATGAAAACCCGACACGACTCGTGATTGTACTGCGCTCTAACCGTATTGATGCGGAAGCAGTAATGAGTCACTTATTTGCGACCACCGATTTAGAATCAAGCTATCGTGTGAATTTAAACATGATTGGTGAAGATGGCCGTCCTCAGGTGAAATCAATTCGTCGTATTTTGCTTGAATGGATCGAGATCCGTAAAAAAACGGTAACTCGTCGTTTGCAGTACCATTTAAACCGTATTGAAAAGCGCCTGCATATTTTGGCAGGTCTTTTAATTGCTTATCTCGATATTGATACAGTCATTCGTATTATTCGTGAAGAAGACCAGCCTAAGCCAGTCTTGATGGAACACTTCAATATTGATGAGATACAGGCCGAAGCGATTTTAGAGCTTAAATTACGTCATTTGGCAAAGCTTGAAGAGATGGAAATTCGTCATGAACAAGATGAGCTTTCCGCGAAAGCTGCCATTATTCGTGAACAACTCGAAAATCCTGAATCTTTAAAAAACCTGATTATCAGTGAATTAAAAGAAGATGCGAAAAAGTTCGGTGATGAGCGCCGTTCTCCAATTGTTGCACGTGCTGAAGCGGTTCAAATTAAAGAACAGGATTTAATGCCAGCTGAAACGGTAACAGTCGTTTTATCTGAAGCAGGCTGGGTTCGTGCGGCAAAAGGTGCGGATGTGGATGCTGAAAATCTGAACTACCGTGCTGGGGACCAATATTTAAGTCATGCTGTCGGGAAAACCAATCAGCGAGTTTACTTCCTTGATGAAACAGGGCGCAGCTATGCCTTGCCAATTAGTAACTTACCTTCAGCAAGAGGCTTGGGGGATCCATTAAGTTCTAAATTATCACCAGCAAGTGGCGTATCGTTTATTCAGGTTTATTTAGATGATGATGAGTCTGAGTTGATTGCTGCAAGTTCGGCAGGTTATGGTTTTAAAACGCAAACCAAGCAATTAGATACCAATGCGAAAGCCGGTAAGACATTCTTAACGGTTCCGGATAAGGCAAAGGCTTTACCACTCATTTCTGCCCAAAACATGACGCATTTGGCTGTACTGAGCTCAGCAGGGCGTTTGTTAATTTTAGATTTGGCAGAGCTACCAAATTTAAATAAAGGTAAAGGTAATAAGTTGATACAACTTGAAGGAAAAGAGCAAATTTTATCCATGACAACCCTGAACTTAGATGAAATAATTCAGGTGGTTGCAGGTCAACAACATCTCAAATTAAAAGGTGATGATCTACAAAAATACATGGGTAAACGTGCTTCGAAAGGTCAGCTCTTACCACGTGGATATCAAAAAGCAAATAAACTGTTGATTCAGAGATAAAGCTAGCGTCTGGCAACATAAATACGCTATATATGGCAACATGTTCAAGCAATGAACTGAACTTGTTGGTATTGAATAATGATTAAAAGGGCAGCAATTTGGAGTACGTAATTTGTACTCCATGCAAAAAATTTGGCAGGCTTAAATTGTCAAAACTTCTGTCTCATAATCTTGTTCGAAAGTGTCATGAATGTGCCAATAAGTTTTAAATATGTTCTGGCACCAAGAAGCTAAAGAATAGCTGGGGCATTGAATAACAGTTATTACTAAGGATTACGAATCGGAGATAATGGCATTATGGAAAAGATTTGGTTTGCAGAATACCAAAAGACAGGGATTCCAGAAACAGTAGCATTGCCTGCAGAAAATACCTCACTTGTTGATATTTTTGAGCGTAATTTCCAAAAATTTGGTTCTCGTGATGCCTTTATCTTTATGGATAAAGCCATGTCATTTAACGAGTTGGAGCTTGCAAGCCGTAAGTTCGCGACCTATTTGCAAAATTTGGGGTTAGCAAAAGGTACGCGTGTGGCAGTAATGATGCCAAACGTGCTGCAGTATCCTGTAGTGGCATTGGCAGTCTTACGTGCAGGCTTGGTTTTAGTGAATGTTAACCCACTATATACTGCGCGTGAACTTGAGCATCAGTTGAATGACTCAGGTGCAGAAGTGCTCGTTATTATCGAGAACTTTGCAAGTGTTTACCAAAGCATTTTGGGTAAAACTCCAGTGAAGCATGTAGTTGTTGCTTCTGTCGGAGATATGCTAGGTACACTGAAAGGTACTTTGGTGAACTTTGTTTTACGTAAAGTCCGTAAACAAATTCCAGCTTGGAATATTCCTGGGCATGTTAAATTTAACAGTGCATTAAATAAAGAAAATCCAAGCAATTATAAACGTCCGACTTTAACTTTAAGTGATACTGCCGTGCTTCAATATACCGGTGGTACAACGGGTGTTTCAAAAGGTGCTGAGCTGACTCACCGCAATTTGGTTGCCAACCTTTTACAGTGTGACGGTATTTTCCAAAGCAAATTCGGTGCAAACGATGGTGCTAAAGGCGATCGTATTGTTTGCGCATTACCGCTTTACCATATTTTTGCGTTCATGGTTTGTGCGATGTACGGTATGTACAAAGGACAGGCAAATATCTTAATTCCGAACCCGCGTGACTTACCGGCTGTGATTAAGGAATTACGTAAATATCAACCTTCTTTCTTCCCTGCAGTAAATACATTATTTAATGCCTTGGTGAATAATGAAGAGTTCAAGCAACTTGACCATAGCAACTTAAAAATGGCAATGGGCGGTGGTATGGCAGTTCTGCCATCTACAGCAGAAGCTTGGAAGAAAATTACTGGTACCACCATTATTGAAGGTTATGGCTTATCAGAAACTTCACCAGTTGCAACTGCAAATCCACCTGCATCTACTGAATTTAGTGGCACCATTGGTATTCCATTACCGTTAACTGAGGTTGCAATTTTAGATGATGACGGAAAAGAAGTACCTTTGGGTGAACAAGGGGAGATCTCAATTCGTGGTCCTCAAGTCATGAAAGGCTATTGGAACCGTCCAGATGAGACTGCTAAAGTCATGACAGCAGATGGTTTCTTCCGTACCGGTGATATTGGTGTAATGGACAGCCGTGGATACGTCAAAATTGTAGACCGTAAAAAAGATATGATTTTGGTTTCTGGCTTTAACGTTTACCCAAGTGAAATTGAAGAAGTGATTGCTAAACATCCAAAAGTATTGGAAGTTGCTGCAATTGGTGTTCCAGATGAAAAATCAGGTGAAGTGCCAAAACTCTTTATTGTGAAGAAAGATCCAAGCTTAACCACAGAAGAGGTTTTGAACTTTGCTAAAGAAAACTTAACAGGCTATAAACGCCCTCGTTATGTTGAGTTTATGGATGAATTACCAAAATCAAATGTAGGCAAAATTTTACGTAAAGATTTACGTAAGCCTGCGTAATGATGAATAAAAAAGCGCCGTAAGGCGCTTTTTTTATTTTAATGGTTTTTCATAAACCAACGATCTACATAAGGACGACCAATTCCGACCATACCAACAAAAACTAACATGGTACCGAGTTGTAGACGTAAGTGAGTTATATCAAGTTGACCATAACTGAGGTAATTATCTACAAGACAATATATGGTAATCACAATGAGCCAGTGCCACAAAGGAAGTCTTTTGACACCCACAGCAATAAAGGTCACTGTTAAGATCACGAAGGTACCCAGTGTAGATTGCCAATTGAAATTCGCACAAATTACACTCAGTAAAAAAGCGACGATCGGTAATACTATTTTGAATATACGATCTACCTGAAGCTGGTTCTTCTTTTGCTTTTCTAAGACCTCGAACAATTCTTTTTGATCAGGTTGTTGCATACATAGCCCTATAAATCAGTGATGACATGCGGTTGCATAAAATTTCAGGTAAAAACGATGAGTTATGATAGCATGATCAACAGTATTTTCAGTGATGGATGGCACTATGCACGGCATCAGCAGCATTATCTATATTATTTTAGTGGCATGTTTGCTGCCATACGCATTTACCGTAATTGCAAAATTTACCGGTGGTTTTCAGCCCGTCGATAATCAGAACCCAAGAGACTTTCTTGCTAATACAAAGGGTATCGCTGCTCGGGCAAATGCAGTACAACAAAACAGTTTTGAAAGTTTACCTTTATTTTTAACAGCTATTTTGATGGCTGAATATATGGTGGTCCCTGAATACTTTATTTTAAGATTGGGCTGGGCCTATATTATTTTACGCGTGATTTATGGCATTTGTTACTTAAGCAATTGGGCAACTTTACGCTCTATTGTCTGGTTTTTATCATTGTTATGCCCAATATTCTTGTTGATCGTGACAATTAAGTTGACTTGAGTGTCATTCTGTCACCATTCATATCAACTTTCGCGTGTGCGCATTGTATAATCGGCATCATTTTGATGATATCCACGTTATAATCGAGTGGATTTTACATCTGACTTCATAACGAAAGAGTATTGATATGAGTTACAGCAATATCCCAGCAGGTAAAGATGCACCAAATGACATCTATGTCATCATTGAAATTCCTGCAAATGCAGCGCCAATTAAATATGAAATTGACAAAGATTCTGATGCATTGTTTGTAGACCGTTTTATGGGTACAGCAATGTTCTACCCAGCAAACTACGGCTATGTACCAAACACTTTGTCTGAAGATGGTGACCCATTAGACGTACTTGTTGTAACTCCACATCCTGTTGCTGCCGGTTCTGTAATTCGTTGCCGTCCAGTGGGCAAATTAAACATGGAAGATGACGGTGGTATCGACGCGAAATTAATCGCTGTTCCACACGAAAAATTATCTCCACTTTACAAAGACGTTCAGGAATATACAGATCTTCCTCCGTTATTGATTAGCCAAGTTGAGCATTTCTTTAGCCACTATAAAGATTTAGAACCAGGCAAATGGGTGAAAATCAGCGGTTGGGAAGGTGCTGACGTTGCTAAAGCGGAAGTATTGAAAGCAATCGAAGCTGCTAAAAAATAAGCTCTAATTTTTAAGCCTAGAGTGTCACAATTGATTCTGGGCTTAATAAAAAACCTACCTGTGTGACCAGAGGTAGGTTTTTTTATGCTTGATAAATCTGTGAATTAGAATAATTTCACAGGAATATCTAAGAAAATACGCCATTCATTGGTATCACCGATGTAAGCGCCTTGGTAAGCATCACTTGCACGGTAGTAAGAGTTACGAATACGAAGGCTTGCATCTTTAGCAAAACCACTTTGAACTGTGTATTTCACTTGGTTAAAGAATTCGCGTTCTTGAGCATCATCAGTTACATTTCTAACCTTGATGTCCCAACCATATACAAATGCAGTGGTCCAATTTAAACCAGGTAATACGCCTAACTTGCCAAAATCAACATTGTATTGAATTTGAGCAGATTTCTCGTGGTTACCGATGAAATCAGACATATAAGAGTTTGGCAAATAAATACTTTGGAAACCATCAGCATTTTGGCCATAGTCGTAACCAACATTACCAGTGTTTTGTTGATATGCTAACATCACACTATGTGGACCAGTCGCATAAGTTCCTGAAATAGCCCAAATATTATTGGTCTTTTCTTCGCCAGCTATACCATCCGCAGCATAATTTGGTGCTACAGTTCCAGTTGCTGAATAAGTGTGTGCATTTGCATCAAACTTAGTATGGTATCCACTAAAATCATAAGTTAATGAACTGTCATTTGCTAAAGGTTGTTTAAAGTTAACATTAGCATAATGGCGTTCAAGAGCATTTTTGCTGTCTAAGCCATAATAAGATGCATTTAAGTTATCATTAAACTTATATTTAGCACCCCAAACAATTGCACGGTCAAGACCTCTGCCAGAAGCATCCGCATCGGTATTGATTTGGTCAGACATTTGGTCTTTAGTAAATTTACCAGCAACAACCTCAAGGTTCTTGATTTCATGGCTAGTTAATAAAGTACCTGTGAAGTATTCAGGAACCATACGTCCTGTATTACTTGCAAGGACTGGTAAGTCGAGTACTTGAGTACCGTAACGTACTGTTGTATTCGAGAAACGTGCCTTAACGCTGCCACCACCACGAGCCCAGTGGTCGTAAGCTGAACCATCGTTGTGTTTTGGAATCATTTGGTTTCCAGCGTTTTTGTTTTCGCCAATTTTAAATGATCCATCACCAACAACGCCTACACCGAAACCAACGATACCAGGGGTAAAGCCAGATTCGATACTTACAATTGCTGATTGAGCAACTGAGCTGGTATCTTTCGCGCCCTGTTTTTTGTCACGAGTTAGATAACCTGTACGGAAGAGAATAGAACCGTTCGCATCTTCAACAAATCCTTTTGCCTCACTTTGCTCGCTTGCCTGAGCTGAGGAAATTATTGCCGCAGAAATGAGAACTGCTAATGTAAGTTTTTGTGCTTTTAGCATATTTAAAGAACCTCATAAAAACGATAAATCCTGTGCCTTGTTATTATTCAGGGCCTAGGATTTCCATCAATTGTATAAGTAATCTATAAAAAAGATATATTTTTGTTCATTTTATTTTATATATGCTATGCAGGATTTGATTAATGTGGTAGATAAGTTTAACTAGATTTATTTTTAAATTTTTATAGTTAATTTATTGTTTAAAATAAAAAAAGTAATTTATTTTTTAGTTGAATTTTACCATTTTTTCTTATGTGAAAATTTTAAAAATACTTGATTTTTGTGTTCAATTTTTACTCTTTTTTATTTGATATGTTTACTTTTTAATCTCTTTTTAAGCAATTTTCTTGAGCAATTTTTAGTAATCTCACTCTATATTGTTACTTTATAACATTTTTGTATCAAAAAATTGATTAAAACAGAGACGAAAGCAACGCCAAAAAACTCCTAGACTCTATCGATCAAATTTAGTGCGATAATTTGCATGAAATTTGTGCAATTTATTTTTCATTTATATTTTCGTGCGGAAAAAGCCCAAAATGGTTCATAAATAAAAATAAGGGTTAAATAAAGAGGCTCTGTACTAATAAATTTATGGAGTTTTTATCTCTTTATATAGAAATGAAATAGAGACTTTACGCCCTACCATTCAATACTACCGATCTCGGCTTGTTTATTTCCGATAAGGTGTTTTCTCATGTTTTCTTTATATTTTACGCAAACAAAATGTTCATACTTTATTGTTATATATATAAATAATTATTTAGAAGATTTTTATTTTTCGCGTTGTATAAGTTTTTTAGTCTCTAAATTAATGAAGTGTAGCGATACCAAATATGAACTTGGCACAGCAATTGCTAAAGCTTAAGTAACAAAATTTGTTTAAGTCATATAAATCGTGCGTTCATTGTGGGGGAGATCAAAATGATGAAGTTTGCACTTAAAGCAGTAACATTCGGCGTACTCACGGCAGGTTCAACCATGGTTATGGCTGAAGATGCTCCATCTTTTTACGGCATCACCGCAACTGGTAGTGTGGCTGCTACTACAGATTATCGCTTCCGCGGTATTACGCAGTCTTCAAATAATCCAGCTATTCAAGGTGGCTTCACTTTCTCTCATAAGTCAGGTGCTTATGTTGCGCTTTGGGGGTCAAGCGTAGACTTTAATACACCTGGTGTTTCAACTGAAACTGATATCTCGTTAGGTTATACCAACACCTTAAAACTGTCAGACACACTTGCACCGACTTATGATGTTGGTGTGATCCGTTATGGTTATATTGGCTCTGATTCAAAATTCACTAATCCATACAATGGTGACACTGGTTTTGACTTTACCGAGTTTTACGGAAAATTAACGTTTGCAGATTCTTTATTTAAAGGTGATGCCCTTAGTGTCGGCGTGAATTATTCTAACGATTATTGGGGCCACTCTGACGAGTTCTGGTATTTTAACGTGGGTTATTCGGCACCAATTGCAGACACAGGATTTACTGGACTTGCTTCAGTTGGTTATAACAAGCTTAAAAATAAAGATTCTTTACTTGTAGTTGCAGGTGGACCAGGTGAAGATGATAGCTATATTGATTATAAAGTCGGCGTAAACTATAACATCTTGGGTATTGTTGCTGAGCTAGATGTTGTCGGTACAGATATTAGTACTTCTGGCATGACTGATGCCCAGAAAAAACCTTATGACACAGGTTTAGTGTTTAGTTTAACTAAAACATTCTAAGTTGGGGTTTTAAAAAAGCGGGTCAATAAACCCGCTTTTTTATTAGTTTTCTATTTCAGAAAGTAGTTGTTTTAACTGATTAAGCTCAATATCCGTGGCTTTGGTCAACGGCTTGCGTGGTGCTCCTGCAGCGACACCTTTTAGTTGTAAACCTGCTTTAATCGTTTTAGGCAGACCACCACTTACAATAAAGCGTAATAGAGGAAGCTGCTGATAAAATGACTTCTGGGCTTGTTCCAATTCACCATTTTTTACATATTCAATAAGCTGTTGAGGTCGTTGACCTAACAGATTGGGTGCTGCTGTACACCAACCGCTTGCTCCTGCGCATAAAGCTTCTAAAGCTAGAGGGTTACAGCCGTTATAAAACGGAAGTTCACCTTTTGATAGCTCATAAATTTTATGCATGCGCTGAATATCGCCGCTGCTTTCTTTTACCATCATAATATTTGCAATGTTGTTAAACATGCGCACCATTAATTCAGGAGACATATCAACACCACTGGTTGCAGGGTTGTTGTACACCATAATAGGTAAAGACGTTGCTTGAGCAATTGCTTGGTAATATTCAAAAATCTCTTGGTCTGTTAGCTTCCAATAAGATACAGAAATCACCATAAGTGCATCTGCACCATAGCTTTGCGCGATTTGGGCTTTTTTGATGGCTTGATCAGTGGTGAGTTCTGAAATCCCAATAATGACAGGTACGCGCTTATTAATGCTTTCAATTGAAGTTTTCGCGACTAAGCACCATTCATCCCATTCAAGATAAGCGCTTTCACCTGTACTGCCTAAAGGTGCAATCGCGTCGCAGCCATTTTCAATAAGCAAATCCAGCATTTGTTTTAGTACAGGAAGATTGATGGTGTTGTCATCAGAAAAGGGAGTAACAGGGTAGCCAATAATGCCGTTTAGTTTCATGGTCGAGGTCTCTTTTTAAATACAGTCAGAATGTTTTTTCAAAGCTTTACGTGCGTAGTAAGCAAAGTTCACTTTGTTGCGTTTATCGGTAGACACCCAATCATGGGCTTCCGCTGCCAAAGCGTGGGGGATAGGCTGGATTTGTCCGGCAGACATGGCTAAAAGTTGCAGTTGAGCTGCGCGTTCAATTAAAAGCGCCAAGTTGCAGGCTTCTTCAATGGTTTTTCCTGTGACCAATTGACCATGATGAGACAACAAAACAGCGCGGTTTTTACCCAGCGCGGAAGAAATCAAAAGACCTTCTTCATTACCTACAGGAACTCCCGGCCAGTGGCCTACAAATGAGCAGTCTTCGTAAAGTGCGCAGACGTCCATTTGGGAAATCATAAGTGGAATCTGTAGCATCGCCAGGGCCGCTACATACGTTGGATGCGTATGGATAATACAGTTCACTTCTGGGTGTTCTTTATAAATCCATGTGTGGAAACGGTTGGCTGGGTTTGCCATGCCTTCTTGATTGATGGGTTCTAAGTCCTGATTCACCTCAAGCAAGTTTGAAGCAGTAATTTCATCAAAACCTAAACCGAAACGTTGAGTAATAAAGGTTTCTTTATTTTTACTACGGCATGTAATTTGACCCGCTAAACCAGCATCATGCCCATGATCAAATAAAATACGGCAAGTCAGTGCAAGCTTTTGACGGTCTGTTAAATCTAAGTCGCTCATCCACTTTTGCATGTCTTGCTGTGCGTGTTGCATCAAGTCGTGTTTGTTTACAGAAGCAGTCTTCATCTCTTCTCCAGTCCAGTTGACCAAATTAAGTAGGTGAAGGCAGAATAAAAAACAACTGGATGGATCAATACATCCAGTTTTTATAAGTTATATGGTCCAGATGGGGCGAATATGCTAAGACCTTGGCAAATACATTTCCGCATTGATGAAAGAGAAGAAAAAACGGTTTTTCTAAAACTGACTAACTTGATTAGTCAGGAAATTTTGAGTGGCCGTTTAGTACAGGGCACTATGCTGCCGGGGTCTCGCAGCCTGTCAAAAGAATTGGGAATTAATCGAAAAACGGTACAAGCAGTTTATGAAGAATTGGAGGCACAAGGTTGGCTTGTGACTCGGCCTCGAAAAGGCACATTTGTGGCAGATGTTTTACCGGAAAAAAAGCCTCATATAGAGCCAAGAGCTGATCGAAAAGTTAGTGATAAACCAATAATTCAACAAGTTGCTCAGCGGCCCCATAACGATGGTGTGCCAGATCCGAGGCTTATTCCCTATGAATTGTTTTCGAGGGCCTATCGGCACGCACTCATTAAAATTACTCAAAACCAGTACATGGGATATGGTGACCCACGCGGTATGGCTGAACTAAGGCAGGCTTTAAAACAAATGTTGTCGATGGAACGTTTCATGAATATTGCGGAAGATGAGATTTGTATTGTACGTGGTAGCCAGATGGGAATTTTTCTTGCCTCTCGTGCATTACCCAATCGGCAGGGTGTCATCGTCGTTGAGGAATTATATTACCCATCTGCTTTTAAAGCATTCCAGTCAAATGGCTTTCAAGTGGTTTCTGTCAAATTAGATGATCAAGGTATTGTTATTGAAGATCTCGAACGGATTTTAAAAGAACACTCGGTTGCAGCAATTTATACAACGCCACATCATCAGTACCCTACAACCGTTACCATGACAATGAGCCGCCGTCTTCAACTCTTAGAACTTTCAAAAAAATGGGGGTTTTACATTATTGAAGATGACTATGACCACGAATTCCACTATGACAGCCGGCCTATGCCACCCTTAGCAAGTTTGCCCTATTCTGAGTTGGTTATTCATGTAGGTTCATTGTCTAAAGTTTTTGCACCCGGTATTCGCTTGGGTTACATCGTGGCAGCTCCAACCATCATTCAAACTATTACTGAAGATATTTTATTGATTGATCGGCAGGGCAATAATATTACGGAACTCGCTTTAGCAGATTTAATGCAACGAGGGGAGATCAAGCGGCATATTCGTAAAATGAAAAAGATTTATCAGTTACGTCGAGACCATGCGTTAGCTGAGTTTCAAAGAGTTTTTGCTGAAAGTATTGAGATACAACCGCCTGCGGGTGGAATGGCTTTGTGGGTAAAATTTCAGAAATCATTTACTCAAGATCAGCTCATAAAGTTAAAAGAACTCAACATTGATACAGAGCAGAAGTTTAAACAGAAAGAGTGTGCTAATCATTGTATTCGCTTTGGTTTTGCAGCTTTATCAGAGAAAGAAATCACCTCTCTAATTGAGACCTTAAATGAAGCTCTTTAATAAAAGAACAGCGGACTCATAATCCGCTGTTTTATTTTAAGAGTGATTACCTCGATAAGAGAGTGCTTCTGTAAGATGAGGACTTTGAATGACCTCACTTTGGGCCAAATCGGCAATAGTACGAGCAACCCGTAAAACACGATGATAAGCACGAGCAGATAAATTTAAACGTTGCTGAGCCATTTCAATCATTCGCTGTGAAGTACTATCGAGAACGGCATGTTGTTCTAGTTGTTTTGGTGAGAGCGCCTGATTCAAACAACCCTGTCTTTGCATTTGTTGTTCATAAGCATAAATCACACGTTGTCGCACAGTTGTAGAATCTTCTGCAGGCGTTGGGTCTTGCAATTCTTGAGCTTTTAATGGCGGTACATCAATATGTAAATCGATGCGGTCAAGTAACGGTCCCGATATGCGGTTTTGATAGCGCTTAATGCTTTCTGGAGAACACTGACAACGGCTATCTTGATTAAATGCATACCCACATGGACAAGGATTCATTGCTGCAATGAGCTGAAAGTTCGCAGGATAAGTAATTTGCCGAGCCGCACGTGAAATAATGATTTCTTTTGACTCAAGCGGTTGGCGTAAGACTTCTAGAACCTTTCTGTCAAACTCGGGAAGTTCATCTAAAAATAGAACACCTAAATGAGATAAAGTAATTTCACCCGGTTTAGGGTGTGAACCGCCCCCAACCAGTGCAATTGCTGATGCTGTATGGTGGGGCGCGCGAAATGGACGCTGCCCAAAGGTATGTGGTGTATTTGAAATAGAATAAATACTTGCAACTTCAAGAGTTTCTTGAGTAGAAAGTGGCGGTAAAATGGAAGGCAGGCGTGAAGCCAATAAAGTTTTACCTGTGCCTGGTGGTCCTTTAAAGAGCAGGGAGTGTCCCCCAGCGGCAGCAATTTCTAGTGCACGCCGTGGCCGTAGCTGACCTTTAACATCTGCAAGGTCAAATTTATAGGGCATTTCATTTGAATGGGCACTTGGCTGCGCATAAGCTAGCTTTTGTGTGCCTAAAAAGTGCTCGCATACCTCTTTTAAATGGTTAACTGGATAACACTCAAGATTAGGTAAATGGCTAATATCTTGGCTATTATCGACGGGTAAAACGATTTTATGCTGAGCTTGCTGGCATGCCATTGCTAAAGTTAAGGCGCCTGACACAGGTCTTACATGACCGTCTAGAGCTAACTCTCCAATAAATTCAAAGTCTTCTGTGCAGTTTTCCGGAACTTGACCAGAGGCAATTAAGATGCCTAAAGCAATTGGTAAATCTAGCCGTGAACCATCTTTGGGCAAATCTGCAGGAGCAAGGTTAATGGTCAGCCGCTTAGTTGGGAATTGAAATCCACTGTTAATAATAGCTGAGCGAACCCTATCCTTACTTTCCCTAACTGCTGCTTCAGCTAAGCCTACAATAGTCAGAGAGGGTAAGCCTTGACTCACATGCACCTCAACCTCAATGAGAGGCGCATGTAATCCTAAAAGTCCCCGAGTATAAATTTTAGAAAAAGACATCTTATTGTTCCATTATGGTGCTTCATTTTTAATCGTTGTAAAGTATAAGTGCGCTACGTTGGTGCTTATTTTTTATTCTTTAAAGCTTCTTCTAATAGACTGACTTGTTTTTGTAGCGCTTCTAAACGTTGATTGGCTAAATGAAGGGCTGTTTTTTGTCTTTCGATTTCTTGTTTAGAGACAAGATCTAATTTCTCGACAGTTTCATTTAATAATGCACGTAAGTTTTTTTCTAAATCTTTTTTAGGCTCGTCAATTTGTTCCAAGATGGCCTGTAATAGAGTTTCTAGCATGAGATATCCAAACTGTTGTATTACCTTATGCTCGCCAGTTTAACACTGCTTGAATCTAGGATATAGGCTTCTTGGCTTTTAGCCATGTCATAACGATAAATTGAAATAAAAACAGGACTGAAAATTCATTTTATTTTTAGTTGCTCATCTACATCTTGATAACTAAATAGGTTATAAAGAAAGCTCATGCAAAAGATTCATATCCTCCAACCTTTGAAATATTGGCATGAAAATTGAACATAAAACCTTACTGGTGAAAAGAAGCCGAAGGAAACAAACATGAAGCTTGTAACTGCAATTGTAAAACCGTTTAAATTGGATGATGTGCGTGAAGCACTCTCTGACATTGGTGTACAAGGGATTACCGTAACTGAAGTTAAAGGTTTTGGTCGTCAAAAAGGACATACAGAACTTTACCGCGGCGCTGAGTATGTGGTTGATTTCTTACCTAAAGTAAAAATCGAAATTGCGATTAGTGATGAAATGGTCGACGCGGTAATTGAGTCAATTACACGTGTGGCAAGCACTGGAAAAATCGGCGACGGTAAGATTTTTGTGACTAATCTGGAACAAGTCATCCGTATCCGTACAGGTGAAACAGGACCAGATGCTGTCTAAATTGGCACAAAGCTTGCTGAGCAATAAATAGCTCGCAAATGAGGTTGGGGGACACGAATGAAAAAAATGCTTATGGCGCTGAGTTTAACCGGCGCACTTTTGGGTGGTACTGCCGCTTGGGCAGAAGAGACTGTAACAACACCAACATCTGAGGTTACAGCAACATCAACGTCTGAAGCTCCTGCAACAATTGCAGCGGCACCAGCAGCTGAGGAAACTCCGGCCGCTCCGACACCGACTGCAAAACTCGATACCGGTGATACATCTTGGATTTTAATTTCAACAGCTTTGGTTCTGTTGATGACAATTCCAGGCTTGGCGTTATTTTACGGTGGTATGGTCCGTAAGAAAAATGTCTTAAGCACTATGATGTTTAGCCTTTCTGCTGCAATTTTAGTAAGTTTGCTCTGGGTGATTGCAGGTTATTCAATCGCGTTCTCTGGCACAGGTGCATACTTCGGTGATTTGTCTAAAGTAATGCTCAATGGCGTCGCTTTTGATGCACTAAGTGGGACAATTCCTGAAAGCCTCTTTGTTATTTTCCAAATGACTTTCGCCATCATTACTGTCGCAATTTTGAGTGGCTCGATTGCTGATCGTATGAAATATTCAGCTTTCATGGCATTCATTGCAATTTGGGTACTTGTGGTTTATGCGCCAATTACTCACTGGGTGTGGGCAGCAGATGGCTGGTTATTTAAAGCAGGTGCATTAGATTTCGCTGGCGGTACGGTTGTGCACATTAACTCCGGTGTTGCAGGCCTAGTTGCTGCTTATATGCTTGGTAAACGTATTGGTCTTGGCCGTGAATCTATGGCGCCACATAACTTAACTTTAACTGTAATCGGTGCAAGTTTACTTTGGGTGGGTTGGTTCGGCTTTAACGGTGGTAGTGCTTTAGGTGCTGGTGCCCGTGCAAGTATGGCAATTTTAGTGACTCAAGTTGCTGCCGCTGCTGCTGCGTTCTCTTGGTTGGTAGTAGAACGTATGATCCGTGGTAAAGCTTCTGTATTGGGCGGTGCGTCTGGAGCTGTTGCTGGTTTAGTTGTGATTACGCCTGCAGCTGGTTTTGTTGGTGTAGGCGGAGCTTTAGTAATGGGCCTTATTGGTGGCGTAGTCTGCTTCTGGGGTATTACGGCACTTAAACGCTTACTTAAAGCCGATGATGCTTTGGATGCGTTTGGTTTACATGCTGTAGGTGGTATTGTCGGTGCGATTTTAACTGGCGTATTTTATAGTGATGAAATCATTAAGGCAGCCAACGTAGCATTAGCACCAACATTCGCTGGTCAGTTGTGGGTACAAGTCGAAGGTGTGCTTGCGACAATGGTTTACAGTGGTATCGCAACTTTCATTATTCTTAAAGTGATTGACCTTATTATTGGACTTCGTGTTAATTCCGATGATGAACGTATGGGTCTGGACTTAAGCCAACATGGCGAACGTATTGAATAATCACTAATAATTCTTATATCAAAAACAGTCTTGTGCTGTGATCAAAGCGATGCTTTGATCTCGGACAGGACTGTTTTTTTGTCTCATAGAATGCTGGTTCTGTAAGTGTAGAAATTTTGCTACACTAGGTCAAAGTAATTGACCCTATTAAGTCCGCTATGCATTGTCCATTTTGCAACGCCGCAGATAGTAAAGTCATCGATTCGCGTCTAGCCGCAGAAGGTTGTCAGATTCGTCGACGTCGTGAGTGTGTAAGTTGCGGTGAACGTTTTACCACTTTTGAAAGCTATGAAGTGGTGATGCCCCGTGTGATCAAATCGAATGGAAAAAATGAACCGTTCGATGAGGCGAAGCTACGTCGTTCGCTTATGCATGCCTTACAAAAACGTCCAGTGACACAAGAGCAGATCGAGACGGTTCTCAGCGATATTCAGTTGCAAATTCGTCGTTTGGGTGAGCGTGATGTGAAATCCAGAACGATTGGTGAGATTGTCATGCAATCTTTATTTGCACTTGACCACGTTGCCTATGTTCGTTTTGCTTCGGTTTATCAAGATTTTCAGGATGTTGAAGCGTTTCGCCGCCAAATTGAGCAAATGCAACAACGTGAGCACTAATCATTTGAGATTTTTATGTCTGAGTTAAAACAAGATCAATACTGGATGCAGCAAGCCATTGAACTTGCCAAACGAGGACTCTATTCGACAAAACCAAATCCAAATGTCGGTTGTGTCATTGTCAAAGATGATCAGTTAATTGGTGAAGGTTTTCACCCTAAAGCTGGTCAGCCTCATGCGGAAGTTTTTGCATTACGTCAGGCAGGCGAACAGGCACAAGGCGCAACTGCTTATGTGACGCTTGAGCCGTGTGCTCATTATGGACGAACCCCTCCGTGTGCTGAGGCGCTGGTTAAGGCGCAAGTTAAAAAAGTGGTAGTGGCATGTCCTGATCCAAACCCGCTTGTTGCAGGTAAAGGTGTTCAGATATTAAAAAATGCCGGTATTGAAGTAGAAATCGGTATTTGTGAAGACTTAGCCGCTAAACTTAATCAAGGCTTTTTAAAAGCGATGTCTACGGGCATGCCATATGTACGTTTAAAAGTAGCCTCTAGTCTAGATGGACGTACTGCAATGGCATCTGGTGAGTCGAAGTGGATTACGGGTTCTGCTGCCCGTCAAGATGTCCAACATTGGCGTGCCATTTCAGGCGCCGTGATTACAGGCATTGATACTGTAATTGCTGATGATTGCCAGCTTAATGTACGTTCACTCCATAATATTGATATCGAGACGGTTGCTCAGCCAAAACGAGTAATTCTAGATCGGAGAGGACGTTTACCACTCACCGCTAAAATATTAGAAAATCCTGAAACTGTCATGGTGATGGGGCCATATCGTCAGGAACTCGCTGACTTAGGCGTGATACAATTAGAAATTCAACCTTTAAAAACGTTATTACAGACCTTATCTAAGCAATACCAAATTTATGATGTGTTGATCGAGGCTGGCGCGACATTATCAAGTGCCTTTTTGCAAGAAGGGTTGATTGATGAAATGATCAGTTATGTGGCTCCAACTTTATTGGGGCAAAGTGCTAGAGCCATGTTCAATGCAGATTTTGAATATATGGCACAGCAACTTCGTTTTAAACTTCTTGATGTAATACAACTTGATCAAGATATACGCTTAAGGTTAATCCCTACGCAAGAGAAAGTATGAATTCAGAGCCTTCGGTATACCACAAACGTCGTCATGCAGCCCGCACGACAGACGAATATCTTTTCCATCAGCTTGTCCCGTATTTGGGCAACAAGCGCCGATTGCTCCACTTGATTTTAGAAGCTCTGGAAATCACAGGGACGCTGAATAGCAAGAAAAAGAACCCCCCGATTTTTGCTGACTTTTTTGCAGGCAGTGGAGTGGTTTCTCGTTTAGCACGTCAAAATGGATACCGTGTCATTGCCAATGATTGGGAACCTTATAGTCATGCTTTAAATCATGCAATTTTAGCGTGTGTCGATGCACCTGCTTTTAAAGAGTTGGGTGGCTATCAGAAAGCGATTGATTATTTAAACCGCTTACCCGAGGTTAAAGGCTGGGTAACGCATAACCTTTGCCCTCGTAATGATGATGTCTATGATCCATCTCGTGATCGTTTATTCTTTAAACGTCGCAATGGTATGCGCATCGATGCGATTCGCCAGCAGATTGCAACATGGCAAGCGCAGGGTGCAATTAATGATGTAGAAATGAGTGCTTTGCTTGCGCCATTACTCTATTCGGCAAGTTTTGTGAGTAATACTAGTGGTGTATTTAAAAGCTTCCACCAAGGGTGGGGCGGACGTACACAAACAGCGTTAGAGCGGATTGAATCACTACTTTGGTTAACACCGAGCCGTTTCTGTGAGATTGGCGACCGTAAACGCCCCGCTGCTGAAATGTGGTGTGTAGATGCTCAGCATTTAGCAAATCAAATGAGCGGTTTTGAAGTAGATGTAGCCTATCTTGACCCACCTTATAATCAGCATGCTTACAGTAGTAACTATCACGTTTTAAATGCATTGACGTTATGGGATCAAGTCGACCTACCTCCACCCGACACTAAGGGTTATAAGAGTGGTATTGACCGTGCATGGCGTAAAGAGCGTCCAAGCCCATACAACTCTTCTAAACATGCAAAAGATGCGTATGAGAAATTACTCTCAACGATCAATGCACGTTATATTCTGACCAGTTATTCAACCGATGGTAACATTGAGCCGAAAGATTTACTGATGGCCAATCTGGAACGTGGAAAAGTGACTTTACTTACTCAAGATGTTCCACGTTATCGCGTAAGTAAACAACGTCAGTCAGAGCGTGCACGTGTGCTTGAGTTTATTGTGATTACAGATACTCATGCCAAACCAGGGCCACCGTTACGTCAATTGTTAGGCCAGCTTTACCACTTTGCCGAGCTAGGTGGTGTAGATACATCAGGTAATAGTACACAGCTCGCACTTTGGTAAGCGCTGCAATTTAAGCAGTGTAAAAGATTTGGAGATTGAGCCATGTTTACAGGCATTATTGAAAGTTTAGGTAAAGTAGAAAGCCTACAAAGTGTAGGTGGCGATGTGCGTTTACGTATTCAAACCGATTTGGATATGTCTGATGTACATTTGGGTGACTCAATTGCAACTAACGGGATCTGTCTCACAGTGATTGAGTGGGGTGATAACTGGTATGCGGCTGATGTGTCCCGTGAAAGTTTAAACCGCACGACTTTGGGTAACTGGAAAGTTGGTCAACGTGTCAATGTGGAAAAAGCCATGTTACCGACTACCCGCTTTGGTGGACACATTGTAAGTGGTCACGTTGATGGTGTAGGTGAAATTACCCTAGTACGTGAAGATGCCCGCTCAATTTATTTTGAAGTGACTGCGCCTGTAGAACTTGCTAAATATCTGGCAGAGAAGGGTTCAGTAACTGTAGATGGTATTAGCTTAACGATTAATCATTTACGCGGTAATATTTTAAGTTTAAACCTAATCCCACACACAGCAGAGCGTACTAATATTGGAACGTGGCAAGTGGGTAGCAAGGTCAACCTTGAAGTTGATGTTTTAGCACGTTATATCGAACGCTTATTACTAGGTGATAAAGCTGCTGAACAGAAAACCGAATCAAATATTAGTATGGCTTTCTTAGCTGAAAATGGTTTTTTAAAATAAACTTTTAAATTACCAAAATGAAAAACCGGACATACGTTCCGGTTTTTTATTTTAAAAATTAATGCTTGGTGAGAGTAACTGAGTGTGTGCCGACCCAAGGTTTATTATGCTGAGTGCGAGTAATTGAAAATTCGCCTTTTTCCGATGCTCGTGTGAGTAAGATTGAAAGCGAATTAAAGTCGTTATGACTCATATAAAGTTCTTGTGCTGAGAAGGTCCATTGCTCGCCTTGATTAAGTTGCTCAATTTGCGTTGAAATCTGATGCGGAATGTCCATTTCTTACCCTCATTAATTTTCATAAATAATCATGACTTATTCTTATAATTGCTTGAACCATAAGAATATTATGCATGACCATTTTGTGACAATTAAATGTCATTTTTATGACAGGAAGAATATTAAAACTTTACTTTTCTATTTTTTCATCAGAAAAGTTAGAATTCTTTAAAATATATTCAATTTCTTCTTGAGCCGCAGCATGCAGTTTGGCACGGAAAACTGTTACCGCCTGTTCAATTAAGCTTTCAGCTTCAAGTTCTAGGCGAACGCGTACACTTTCAAGCTCAGATAAGATTTGATCGTCAGTAATGCTAAGTTTTGTACCAGAAGAATAGTCAATTGCTGGCGTTTCAGGGTTTTTTTGATAACGTGCAGTATGTTCAGCAACTTCTTGTTCTAAATGACTGCGTAAAGCCTGCAAAGCTTCCGTTTGTTCACTAAATTTACGAACTTCGTCAGCTTGTAATTCAGCAGCATAAGCTGCTTCCTTTGCGCGCTTATCTGCAAGAGCTTTTTCTAAAGCAAGTTGGCGACGTATTCGCGCTTGCTCGATTAACTCTGCCTTTAAGTCAGCATATGCCTTTTCAATATTTTGTTGTGATTCTAATTGCGCTTTTTCGTCATTTAAAACCCACAGTTGAATAGGGGTCTGAGGCTCTAATAAATCACAAATACGAGCCAAATCCTGTTGATAAGCATGACGGACAGCTTCAGGCGCATTTAACCATCTTTTTTTAAAATCTTGCCCGACATTTAATGCCACCACAGTTCTCCTTTGCTCAACAGTATTTACATTTTAGCGCGTTATAATTTAAAGGTTCGAGGTTCTATACCTAAACGACGATACATTTTAAATTTTTCTCGGCCAATTTGCTTGGCTGCTTCATTATTTTCAACAATTTCTATAATGTGGCTAAAATGATTCACTTGTTCAAGTGCATGATTGTTAAAATTAAATACCAGCCAACCTTGTTCAGAAGGTTGTTTAGCCGAAATACATACTGCTGCATCTACCTGATCAACGCCATGGGCAATAAAGCTGGTCGGATCAAAGCTCCACAATTTTTCATCAAGTGTTTGTTGTAACTGCACATCTGGGCAATACCACCAGATTTGTGAATGCTTCAGTAAAATTTTTCGACATAAACGGCAAGCACTATCGACTTGCCGTTCTTCACTGGTTTCAAACAGATAAAAGCTAACTTTAGCCATTCGTACTTACACGGTTAGCCAAGAATTGCATAAGTAGCGGTACTGGACGACCAGTTGCGCCTTTTGCTGAGCCTGATAACCATGCTGTTCCTGCAACATCCAAATGAGCCCAGCGATAGTCACGAGTAAAACGCTCAAGGAAGCAGGCTGCTGTAATTGCGCCGCCATGTGGTCCACCAATGTTAGCGATGTCTGCAAAAGGAGAGTCCAATAGTTCTTGATAATCATCAATCACTGGCATGCGCCATACACGGTCAAATGATTGCTCACCAGCTTGTTGGAGTTCAGCTGCCAAAGTATCGTCCGGAGAAAATAAACCACTCAGTACTTTACCTAACGCAACTACGCAAGCACCAGTTAATGTTGCGATATCAATCACAACTGCCGGATTGAAACGTTTGATATACGTTAAGGTGTCGCAAAGGACCAAACGGCCTTCAGCGTCAGTGTTTAAAATTTCAACGGTCTGCCCACTCATGGTTGTTACAATGTCGCCTGGGCGAGTTGCTTTACCTGAAGGCATATTTTCCGCAGCTGCAATCGCACCCACAACATGGATTGGAAGACGTGCCTCACATAAAGCACGGATTGTGCCGAGTACAGAAGCTGCACCACACATATCAAACTTCATTTCATCCATGCCAAGCCCTGGTTTTAAAGAAATACCGCCTGTATCAAAAGTTACGCCTTTACCAACAAGTACGACAGGAGCTTGTTCAAGCTGTGCTTGGTATTCAAGAGTCACAATACGGCCCGGACGCTCAGACCCTTTGCTGACTGCAAGAAATGCATACATGCCTAAATCAGCCATTTGTTGCTCATTTAAGACAGTGACTTTAAGTAAGTCTGGGAATTCTGCAGCTAAAGCTAACGCCTGTTCTGCCAGATATTCAGGGAAACAGATATTACCTGGTCGGTTTCCTAAGTCACGAGCATAAGACTGACCAGATTGTACGGCATGTACTAAAGCGAGTTGATTTTCATCAAGGTTGGTTTGTGAGCTAATTAAATCAACTTGTTGTAACACAAATTCATTTTTTTTCGATTTAAACTCATCATAACCATAAGCTGCTTGAGTTAAGCTTAATGCAAATAAATAATGGTATTCGACAGGTAACGCAGCAATATCAATTGCGATATGCTTAAATTTATTTTGTGCCGACTTGATAATGGTTTGCGCCAATTTTGCTAACTTAGCTGCTTGAAGTTCAGCTGCTTTTCCTAAACCAAGTAATTGGCTATGGGGCTGAGTGCTAAGTTGACCAAATAATGGCAACGTTTCATTGAAGTTGGCTTTAAATTGAGTTGCTGTAAGAATACTTTCTAGATTATTGATTTGATATGTATTGAGATTGCTTTGTAGCTGTTCTGAATCAACTAAAATCCACAAAGATTCATTAGATGTTTGTTCAGGAAAAGTTGTATAAGTTGTAAATTTCATGGCTGCCGTGATTGCCTATAGAAAGTTATGTTGGATTAAAACATTGAAACACTTTCAAGCATAGCGTTGCAATGTGCGGTTTTATATTTTTAACATTCGGGTAAACTAGCGTTCGTCCCGATTAGCCTTTTGGAAGTATTAATTTGATTATTCGGCGTTATCTCGTCAAGCAAGTTGTCTCTACCTCATTGGTGGTCATTGCATTATTGACCTTAATCATGATGGGTGGTCGTCTGATCAAATACTTTGGTGTGGCGGCACAGGGGCGACTAGATGCCAGTATCTTGTTTAGCATCATTGGATATCGTTTACCTGAATTTCTAACCCTCATTTTACCACTTGGGTTTTTTATTGGTTTAATGTTGGTGTTTGGTCGTTTATATGTTGATCATGAAATGGCCGTATTGAATGGTAGTGGGGTAAGTCGTCATCAGTTAGCGCGCTTACTTATTCCAATGACACTGGTTTACATGGTGTGTCAGTCCGTACTTATGCTTTGGATGACGCCGTGGGGACTTCGTGAATTCGAAAAATTAACTACAACCCAAGCAGTGCGTACGGGGTTTGACTTGGTGCGACCAAGAGAGTTTATTTCTTCTGGACCTTATACGATTTATGCAGGTTCATTGTCGGAAGATCGAAAAAACCTTAAAGATATTTTCTTTTATCAGCGTGCAGCCAAAGAAGGCAAGCCAGATGTCATGATTTTGGCAAAAGAGGCAACACGTGTTGAGGTCGCGAATGATACAGCTAATGTGGTTGATCTCGTTCAAGGTCGTCGCTATGAAATATTCCCGGGACAACCAAAATATACACAAGCAGAGTTCCAGTCTTATCGTCTACGTTTAGAAAATGACAAAGATGTTAAGTTTGAGAGTGGCGATGTAGAAGCACTTTCCACATCAAAACTATTTTCTAAAGCAAATGATCCGGTCGTAAGAAGTGAGTTGGGCTGGCGCTTATTTGGTCCGTTTACCATTATTATTGCCTTGATGCTATCTGTGGCATTGTCGGAAGTAAGCCCGCGACAAGGTCGTTATTATCGTCTTATTCCATCTATCTTTATTTTCGCGAGTTTGATCGTACTCATGATTGCAATTAAAACTCGTATAAGTAAAGGAGAACTGGATATTTGGGCTTATCCAGTGGCTTTATTGGTTTATGCAATCGCAGCTGCCTTATTTTCACGTAAGCAGAAATTAGGGCCGAAAATCAAGAAACAGATTAAGCGAGTGAAATTATAATGTTAGCACGTCGAATAGTCGCCAAATATGTGACGAAAACCACTGCGCTCGCAATGTTTGGTACCACCATTGTTTTGTCTGTTTTGCAAATCCTGTTTACTTATCTGGGTGAATTAGGTGAGCTAAAACCTGACTATAATGCATGGCAAGCTTTTATCTATGTGTTATGGGGTGCCCCTCGCTATCTATATGAAATTTTACCTATCTCGGCCTTAATTGGCGCTGTGATTGGGTTAGGCGCTTTAGCATCCAATAGTGAGCTGATCGTGATGCGTTCGGTCGGGATTAGCTTATGGCGTATTGTAGGTTGGGTTATGCGCTCAGCTTTGCTGCTTATTGTTTTATCTTTTGCTCTAAGTGAGTGGGTTGTTCCCTATACAAATGAGAAAGCGCAAAGTGTCAAAAGCCATCGATCAGTTGCTGCTTTAGGTGAAGTGAAAGGCTATTGGTCACGAGAAGGGCAACGCTTTATTTATATTGATTATGCGAACTCACAAGGAAATTTAAGAGATATACAGGTCGTAGACTTTAACAAAGACTACCATTTACAGTCTTTAATTAATGCAGAGCAAGGAAAGTTTATCCAGGATGGTCAATGGACTTTACAAAAAGCCAGCCAGATGGACATTCTTACAGATGGTAATTCGATACTAAATAATCATGATCAGCAGTCTTTAGGTTTGGCTCTACAGCCTAAATATGTACACATGGTGACTTTAGACCCTGAGGACTTGTCTCCAAGTCAGCTGATTAGTTTTATGCGCTATATGGACGAATATAGCCAAGTGCCGAAAACTTACCAATTAGCTTTTTGGCAAAAAGTCGCTTCTCCATTTTCACTCATTACTCTTGTATTAGTGGCTTGTTCTTTTATTTTTGGTCCACTACGTCAACAGTCGATGGGTTTCCGTTTGGTGATCGCACTCTTCATTGGTTTAGGCTTTTATTATTTACAAGACTTCTTGGGCTACGCAAGTTTGGTATACGCGCCTTCGCCAGCTTGGTTTGTACTCATGCCTATTATTTTAATGTTTGGTGCCGGAAGTTATTTGCTTTATCGGGCCCGTTAAATTGAAAGTATATGAATGGCTTTCTCAATGAGGAGCATTGGGGAAAGCCATAGGAAAAAATAGAGTCTTCACCGAAAATTCGGTAAGATATTGCGATGAAATTGTAGACAAAAGAGAAATTGATTATGACGGATGCAACTGCTGGCAAGATCCCTCACGTTCTGGTCATTATGGATGGTGTTGGACACCGTGAAGCGATTGAAGATAATGCTTTTCTTGCAGCAAAAACCCCGAATTTAACTGCAATGAAAGCAAAGCATCCAAATAGTCTCATTTCTGGTTCTGGTGAAGATGTTGGTTTACCTGATGGACAAATGGGTAACTCTGAAGTTGGTCACATGAACCTTGGCGCTGGCCGAGTGTTATACCAAGACTTCACACGTATTACTAAAGATATTCGTACTGGTGCTTTTTTTGAACACGAAGTATTGGTTGATGCCGTAGAAAAAGCAAAAGCAGCGGGTGGCGCAGTTCATATTATGGGCCTACTCTCTGAAGGCGGTGTTCACTCACATGAAGATCATATTGTGGCGATGTGTGAACTTGCCTTAAAACGCGGTGCGAAAGTTTACTTACATGCATTCCTTGATGGTCGTGATACTCCTCCACGTAGTGCTCAACCTTCATTAGAAAAATTAGATGCTTTATTCGCTCAATATGAAGGCAAGGGCCGTATTGCAACCATGATTGGTCGCTATTTTGCAATGGATCGTGATAACCGTTGGGATCGTGTTGAGCAGGCTTACCGTTTATTAACGGAAGGTGAAGCTGTTCGTACTGCAACTACTGCGGTTGAAGGCTTAGAGCTTGCATATGCTGCAAATGAAAATGATGAGTTTGTAAAAGCAACCCGTATTGGTGAGATCGCTAAAGTTCAAGATGGCGATAGCGTTGTATTTATGAATTTCCGTGCTGACCGTGCCCGTGAAATTACGCGTGCGTTTGTTGAAAAAGATTTCGCAGGTTTTGAGCGTAAAGTTGTACCGAACCTTTCTAAATTTGTCATGTTGACGCGTTATCAGGCAAGTATTGATGCACCTGTGGCATATATGCCTGAAGAGTTAAAGAACTCGCTTGGTGAATATTTATCTTCTTTAGGTAAAACGCAACTACGTATTGCTGAAACTGAGAAATATGCCCATGTGACTTTCTTCTTTAGTGGTGGTCGTGAAGACGAATATCCAGGTGAAAAGCGTATTTTAATCCCATCGCCAAACGTTGCGACATATGACTTAAAGCCTGAAATGAGTGCTTATGAAGTAACTGATGAGCTAGTCAAAGCAATTAACTCGGGTGAGTACGACTTACTTGTTGTGAACTATGCCAATGGTGATATGGTCGGTCATACAGGCGTATTTGATGCTGCAGTTAAGGCTGTTGAAGCAGTTGATACATGTTTAGGTCGTGTATACGAAGCTGTAATGGCGAAAAAAGGCCATATGCTTATTACGGCTGACCACGGTAATGTTGAACAAATGCAAGATTATGAAAGTGGTCAGGTTCATACTCAGCATACAACAGAGCTTGTGCCTTTTATTTATGTGGGTCCAACCCAAGCAACAATTGCAGAAGGTGGTGTGCTTGCTGATGTTGCACCGACCATTCTGAACTTAATGCAGATTCCTGTGCCTGCTGAAATGCAAGGTCGTAATCTCATTACATTGTCTGCTTAAGCGATAGGTGACTAAATGCTGCAACACAATATATATAAAGCTTTTTTTGTTAGCGTATTGATGTGTTGCAGCCAGCTCACTTTTGCAGCTCCTGTTGTAAAAGAAAAATTATCGCCTCTGCATCCTGATTCCCCAGAATCAGAAGAAAGTTATGCAGAAGTGCCTATTGAGTCTATTCAACAGTTTGTACAAATATATGGAATCGTCCGTGATAACTATGTCGATGAAAAATCGGACGATGCTTTATTTTTACAGGCAATTAAAGGTTTAGTCAGTGGTCTAGACCGTTACTCCCGCTATTTGTCAGCTGAAGAATACCGTCAACTCATTCAATATACTGAAGGGGATCTTGCTTCAGTTGATTTTGTACTAAGCCCCGAATCACATGTTCATAAATGGATGATTCGTGACCTTAAGACGGGTTCTGATTCATATAAACTAGGCTTAAGAAATGGCCAAACTATTTTAAAGATTGATAATCAGGAACTTAAAAATCTGACACATGATCAGGTGCTAGGTTTGCTTTATGGATCGATAGGCTCGACGCTTCAAGTACAAACAGAAGAGTCAAATAGTCCAATTAGTTTAGTCCGTAATAAAAAGATTGAAACCGATATTGAGCCTGTGATGTTGCACAATCAGGTGTTGGTATTAAAAATTAGAGTATTTCAACAAGATACCGCCAATGAGATTAAGCGTTTAATTGAAGAAAATAGTTCTTCGCGTTTAAAAGCGGTGTTAATTGATTTAAGAAATAACCCAGGCGGCTTGTTATCTGCTGCTGTTGAGTCAGCCGATTTATTTTTAAATCATGGCATTATTGTCTCTACAAAAAGTCGTTCAGAAGGCAACCAGCAATTTCAGGCTTTACCGGGTAACGATTTTCAAAATATAAAAGTTGGTATTTTAATTAATCACCGATCTGCCTCGGCAGCAGAGGTTTTTACTGCTGCAATGAAAGAGCATCAACGTGCTTGGGTTATGGGTGAAAAAAGTTATGGAAAGGGTGTTGTACAGAAGCTTTTCCCTTTACCGAGTGGGGCAGCGCTACAAATGACAGTCTCACATTACTACACACCAAATGGTAATATGATTGAGGGGCAAGGTATTCAGCCTAACCAAACTTATCCCTTACCTCCAGAAATGAAAGAAGAAGTTTATCTAGATCGTGTTGCCGATCTCCTTCTAAAAAGAAAGTAAATTTTATACTTCCTGTTCTGTCTCCGTATCTAAGCCAAATTTTTTCAGACGATAGCGTAAAGAGCGGAAAGTCATTCCTAATTTTTTAGCTGCTAAAGTACGATTCCAATGAGTCATATTGAGTGCATTGAGTAAAATATCTTTTTCAATATTTTCTAAATAACGTTCTAGGCCTTCACTTGGTAATTTTTTTACGACTTGAGGAGCCGCCACAGTGGTTTGTATGCTTTGAGTAGCCGAAGTAAAAGGATTAGAAATATTCGCTCTTAGAGGAGCAGGATGTAAATGAGATATATCTATGGTGGCGTCTTCACTTAAGGTAATTGCGCGCTCAATCATATTTCTTAATTCGCGAACATTACCCGGAAAGTGTTGCTGTAGCAGATAAGTTTCGGCTGCTTCTGTTAATTGTTTAGGTGGCGTTTCCCACTCCATACAAATTTTCTGAATAAAGTGATTGGCAAGCAAAAGGACATCTTCGTCACGTTCACGTAGAGGTGGCAATATGAGGTCCATAACATGAATACGGAAGAATAAATCTTGACGGAATTTGCCCTGTCGAACTAATAAATCTAAGTCTTGATGACTTGCACTAATCACACGGAAATCAACATCGATTTCCTGATCTGAACCGACAGGTCGGATCTTTTTTTCCTGTACTGCGCGGAGCAGTTTGACCTGCATACTTAAAGGTAATTCGGCAATTTCATCTAAAAATAGACTGCCACCGTGTGCCGATAAAATGAGGCCTTGTTTATCTTGAGTTGCTCCGGTAAAGCTCCCTTTTTTATGCCCAAAAAGCTCACTTTCCATGAGTTCGGTGGGAATGGCACCGCAGTTAATTGCAATAAAAGGGCCTTCACTACGGTTACTCAGCCGATGAACTAAGTTAGCAACTACTTCTTTACCTGTTCCAGACTCACCGGTAACAAATACCGGTGCTTGAGAGCGAGCAATTTTTTTAATTGCAATACGTAGCTGCTGGATGGGTAGAGAACGGCCGATTAATAATTTATTTTCTAACGCATTCTCGGTAGCATCATGCTCTACTTTTTGCCGATTCAAGGCTTTTTGTAATAATTGATCTAGATGTACTTGGTTGACCGGTTTGCTTACAAAATCAAAAGCGCCTGCTTTTAATGCTGCAATTGCAATATCCATATTGCCGTAAGCAGTTAAAACCGCAATCGGAGTGTTGGGATAATTTTGAGAGACATGTTTGACTAAGTCTAACCCACTCCCATCGGGTAAGTTTAGATCGGTTAAACATGCATCGTAATGAAACTGTGTGAAGAGTTGTTTGGCCTGTTCAACCCGATAAGCAAGATGTGTTTTAATCCCCATTCGTGCAAGTGTCATTTGCATTAAAAGGCACAAATCTTCTTCATCGTCTACAAGCAAAACCAGTGGTTGCTGTTCTGCCATTTCCCCAAAAACCTAATAAAAAATCAATATATTATTGGGCATTCTATTCTGAAGCATGCCCCTTGTTTTTGCTCTACATAGGTGAGCTTTGCATGGTTCGCCTCACAAAAACTATGAGACAAATATAATCCTAAACCAGTTCCATTAATTTCGGTACTAAAAAATGGTTTAAATAATTGAGATATATCACGTTTTGAAACACCTTCACCGTAATCGATCACATCAATATAAATTTTATTTGTCTGTGAATGGATGTTGACCGTAATGTACGGCGAGTCGGGGGCGTTATGCCGTAAAGCATTTCTCACCAGATTAATCATGACTTGTCTTAATTGTTTTTCATCAAATAAAAATTTTAGAGAACTATCCGAAATTTTAAGTTGAATTGAATGTTTAACGTCAAATAAATCTTCTTCGAGCAATGTATCTATGAAGTGTTTTACATCGATCTGGATAGGATGTGTTCTTTCGCTACGAGCAAGCCCTAAAGTATCTTGAACAATACTATCAATGCGTTTGGTTTGTTTGCCAATCATATGACGCAAAGTATTTTGTTGTTCTGGATCGCTATCTTTCAGTAACTCATTTGCTTGTACGATTGCAGCGAGAGGATTGCGGATCTCATGTGCAATACTTGCTGAGAGTTGCCCTAGCGCAGCAAGCTTAAGCTGCTGAGCTTGCTGATTAATTTGTTGGGCATCTTGTAAAATGAGCAGGGTTAACGTTTGTTGTGGGACCAAAAGGTGTTGCACTTTAATGTTGATGGAGTACGCCGATAGCCGAGACTCAAAAATGAATCGGTCACCTTCTTTTAAGTCGCCAAACTTTAAAATTTCAAATAAATCGGCATGCCACTTCGCTAAAGGATATTTTTCATTGGCAAATTGAGGGGGAATACCCAAGAGTGAACAGGCTGCAGGATTACTGACAACGATGTCGTAATTCTCATCTAAAACTAAATAGCCTTCTTCAATTTGTTCTAAGATATAACGGTTAATATTTTGGAGTTGATAGAGTTCAATTGACTGGTGAAAGGTGAGTGCTTCAAGTAATTTAAAGCGCTGCACAGCAATTTGGCCAATACCGTGAACCACAAAAAATAAAAAAGCTAAGAGAGCGCTATTACCAATAGTATTTAGATTGTTATAGTCAAATAGACTACCTACAAATCGTTGGTAAATAACAGCGATAACCGCAAGCAATGTAATCAGCAAAGACATTCTTGCGCTGAGTAAAATCGCCGAAGTAAAGATGGCAATTACATAGAGTAAACTGAGTTGTAAATTTGGTTCACCCACAGAAAAAGTCAGTAAACTCAAACAAATAATATCAACAATAAAAAATAAAATAAGCTGTCGCGTGGCTTGAGTGGCAATAAATTTAAAGCATAACAGCTGAACAAGACTTAAGAGGGAATACCCGAGTAGTGTGTAGGAATATAAGGCAGGTTGCTGCAAACTGTTATCAGTTTGCGCATCGGTTAAAACTAAAATAATATTCAGGCTAACCGCAATAATAAGACGGTATAAGCCATACCAAGTGCCCAAACGAAAAATCGTATGGGACAAGGATGAATTTAAGGGAAATTGCATGTAAGTTTGGTTATGGCTTGATCAAACCGTAACGAATCGCAAGATGTGTTAGTTTTACATCGCTATCAATTCCTAACTTTTCAAAAATACGATAACGGTAAGTATTTACAGTTTTCACACTTACAAAAAGTTTATCGGCAATTTCTTGGGCGCTAATACAGTTGACGACCATCATTGCAACTTGCATTTCCCGTTCCGATAATGAATCAAAAGGGGATTGTTGAGTGTCGGATAAATATGAGCTCGCGAGTTGTTCGGCAATATCTGCACTAAAATATTTACCGCCTTGCATGACCTTATTAATTGCACGAACCATTTCGGCAATTGGCGCGCCTTTAGTGATATAGCCTTTTGCACCGGCTTTTAATAATAAAGATGGGTAAGGCTCTTCGGCAAGGCCGCTTACAGCAATGACTTTCGTCTCTGGAGCCGTCTGTAATAAACGACGGGTTGTTTCTACACCACCGATGCCCGGCATGTTGACATCCAGCAGTACGACTTGCGGATGTTGTTGGCGAACGATAGCAATTGCTTCTTCGCCCGATTCGGCTTGTCCAATTACCTCAACATCGGCATGATCTTCTAACATACGGCAAATACCCGTACGTACCAGTTCATGGTCATCGACAACTAAAACTGTAATCAAGAAGACCTCCTTTCTTTCAAAAAACAAGTTTTTTGTTACATAAAGCAAAATAAGCTTGCAATGGAATGACAAAATTAGCAATCCTATTCTTCTATAGTGAGCGAATAGTTGTGCACAATTGTGTCGGTAAAAGCTTTATACCTTATATCTCAAATGTAAGGCATAATGATAGTAAGCGCAAATGTGTGTCACCCTGAGTCGAGTATTGTGCCGTGAAAAATTCTAAAAAGTCTTTAATGCATGTGCTAAGCATGTCTATTTTGCTTAGTTTGAGTTCAACAAGCTTTGCAGAACTCGTCAATAACCCGTCTTCAGGGAGTACTGGTACTGCAAGTTTAAATTGGTCTGCAGCGGATGCTAGTCAACTTTTAAATGATGAAGATGATGAACCGACTCCGCAAGGTTCAACTTCTGTAACCACAACTTTGCGTGGCAGTAATGCGCCAAGAGTTATTACTTCTGCCCCTAAAGTTGCTCCAATCCGTGATACTGTGGGTTATAACGCCCAGCCAAGTGTCAGTGCACGTGCTGCACTTGTAATGGATGCACAAACAGGTGAGGTACTTTATAGTAAAAATACCAACGCATCAGTGCCGATCGCTTCTATTACCAAATTGATGACGGCAGTTGTAACGGCAGATGCCCGTTTAAACATGTCTGAAGAAATTACACTTGAGCAAATTGATTTTGCTGGGGCTGGTGGGAAAAACTCAAGCTCAACACTTCGTGTTGGCGATAAAATGAACCGCGCAGAAGTTCTTCTGTTTGCTCTTATGAAGTCAGAAAATCCGGCAGCAGCAGCTCTAGCGCGTACTTATCCGGGTGGCCGTGCTGCATTCGTGGCGGCAATGAATGCTAAAGCGCGTGCTTTAGGTATGAATGCAACTCATTATTATGAGTCAACTGGTTTAGATCCGCGTAATGTATCTTCTGCACGTGACTTGGGAATTTTGGCGAGTACAGCATCTCAATATGGTTTGATTCGTCAGTTCTCAACCACACCGACCTATGACTTTAATTTAGGTTATCGTGTTCTTAAATCAAATAATACAAATGCTTTAGTCCGTAATGGTGGTTGGAATATCAACTTATCTAAGACAGGTTATATTAATGAAGCAGGCCGTTGTGTGGTTATGCATACTACTGTGAACTCACGTCCAGCAGTGATTGTATTATTGGGTGAACCAAGTACACAGGCACGTAATAATGATGCAACTAACTTGCTTGGTTGGTTAAGTAATTTGCCAAAACGTATTTAATTTAATTATTTTTAAAAACGCTTCTTTTAAGAAGCGTTTTTTTATGCCATTTAAAAAGCATAAAAAAACGGCTGTATTAAACAGCCGCTTTTTATAAAAACTCAGATTTTACATATTAGATAAAATCGAATCTTTTACTTGGTCCATTGTTGCATCAATTGACAACATCACTGCATCAGCACATTGTTTAATTGCTGTATCAGGGTCTTTCAAGCCATTACCCGTTACTGTACATACAATGACAGAACCTTCAGTAATCTTACCGGCTTTAATGTCACGGATTGCACCGCCAATAGAAGCAGCAGATGCTGGCTCAACAAATACACCTTCATACATAGAAAGTAAGCGTTGAGCTTCTAAAATTTCGCTGTCTTGAAGTTCATCGAACCAACCTTTAGAGTCGCGTACTACAGCTTTTGCATGGTTCCAGCTTTGTGGATTACCAATACGAATCGCAGTTGCAACTGTTTCCGGTTTTTCTACTGGAGCACCACGTAAGAAAGGAGCTGCGCCAGAAGCTTGATAACCTACCATTGTTGGTAAGCCTTCTGGTTTTGGACCAGTGAATTGATCAGTCGCAGCGTCATAAACAACTTGTTCAAATTGGTCAGCAGGCTGGTTAGCTACTGCTTCGGTATAACCCATCCAGTGAGCTGTAATGTTACCTGCGTTACCAACTGGTAAGCAGTGGTAATCAGGTGCACGGCCTAAAGCTTCAACGATTTCATAAGCAATAGTTTTTTGACCTTGCAAACGGTAAGGGTTGATTGAGTTTACAATCGTTACAGGTGCTTGATCAGCCACTTCTTTTACAAGACGCATACCATCATCGAAGTTACCACGAATTTGCATAGTGATCGCACCATACATCATGGCTTGCGCCATTTTACCCATCGCAATTTTGCCTTCCGGAATCAAAACAAACGCTTTGATACCGGCGCGTGCAGCATAGGCAGCAGCAGCAGCAGAAGTGTTACCTGTAGATGCACAGATAATTGCTTTAGAGCCTTCTTCAACCGCTTTGGTTACAGCCATGGTCATACCACGGTCTTTAAATGAACCAGTCGGGTTTAAGCCCTCGTATTTCACATAAATTTCAACGTCTTTGCCAATAATACGTGGAATATTCTCAAGTTTAATGAGAGGGGTGTTGCCTTCACCCAAAGAGATAGCACGAGTAGTTGCCGAAACTGGCAAACGGTCACGATAACGATCTACAAGACCAGTATAACGATTGGCATTAGACATGATGGTGTTCCAATTATGAGGTGAAGCGGGAGAGGGAATCTTTCCCTCAACCTGATTAACTATCGAGCGATTCTAAACGAATTCTTACGATTTCGCCACGAATTGCAGGTAATGCTTGAATTTGCGCAAGAGCGTCATCCATTTTGGATTCAACGATTGGATCAGTCAAAATCACAATTGGAATGAGGTCTTTTAAGCGAGATTGTTGCATGATGGCATCAATACTGATTCCGGCACGGCTTAAGATGGTCGTCACATCTGCAAGTACACCAGTCTGATCTTCAGCATTTAAGCGGATGTAATAACCTGTGGTCATTTCTTCACGGCTTAAAATTGGCATATTTGTTAATGCTTCAAAAGCCAGTTGAGGAATTGTGCCTGCACCATCTTCTGTATAAGAAATATCACGAACGATATCAATTACATCGGCAACAACTGCAGAAGCTGTTGGGCCAGCACCAGCACCAGCACCGTAATAAAGTGTTGGACCTACTGCATTGGCTTGAACTAAAACAGCATTTTTAACGCCGTTTACGTTCGCAATAAGCTGCTCATCTGGAATAAGTGTTGGGTGAACACGTAGCTCAATACCCTTTTCAGCACGGCGGGCAATGCCTAGATGTTTAATACGGAAACCAAGCTCCTCAGCATACTTCACATCTTGTGCAGTAATTTTGCTGATACCTTCGGTATAGACTTTATCGAATTGCAAAGGAATACCAAACGCACAAGAAGCTAAAATTGTAAGCTTGTGTGCAGCGTCAATACCTTCAACGTCAAAAGTTGGGTCAGCTTCTGCATAACCGAGTTCTTGAGCTTCTTTTAATACATCATCAAATGCGCGGCCTTTTTCACGCATTTCAGTCAAAATAAAGTTACCTGTGCCATTAATGATGCCTGCAAGCCATTCGATATGGTTTGCCGCAAGGCCTTCACGGATTACTTTAATAATCGGGATGCCACCAGCAACAGCTGCTTCATAAGCAATTTGTACAGCATTATCTTCTGCTGCTTTAAATAGTTCATTACCATGTTCAGCGAGTAATGCTTTGTTTGCAGTCACGACTTGTTTGCCGTGCTTGATCGCTTCCATAATGATTTCGTAAGCAGGATGAATACCACCCATAACTTCTACAACCACATCCACATCGGGTTGACGAACGATATCAAGTAAGTCTGCGCTTTGTTTAATCCCTTCCAATTCGAGATCTGGACGAGGACGACGTGTTCCAACGTGGGTAATTTGAATTTCTCGACCGGTGCGACGTTTAATTTCAGCGGCATTTTCTTGTAGTAGTTTAAGGGCTCCTCCACCTACGGTACCTAGACCGAGTATTGCCAGGCGAACTGGTTTCACGTCACACTCCATATCATCATTGAATCATTTAATTGAAGCTAGATCATAGCTAAAAAAAACGCCAGACTCTAGCGCTTTTAGCGCCTGTTCAGTGATTTAGAGTGCGATGTTTGGAAAAGAAGAGTAGATCACTCTTTAAACACTGGTATGAGAAGAAGTATTTATTGAAAAAACAAAGCGCTGCAATAAGATCAGCGCTTTATTTGTAAGATGGATGATGAAGTGTTCATCAACTTGGAGAGGGTTATTTATCCAATCGTTTAATCAATTCATCTGGTGTTAAGTAGCCACCCAAGTACTCACCATCAACATTATAAATAGCTGGTGTACCATTTACGCCCATGTTTAGACCAAGTTGGTATTGTTCGCGAACAGGGTTTTTACATTGAGCAGGTGGAATACTAATGCCCTGTACAGCTTGGTCAAATGCAGCTTTACGGTCTGCACTACACCAAACCGCTTCCATAGTTGGCATAAACTGTTCGCCGCGTGGCCATGCAATGTAACGAACTTCAATACCTTTCTCATTAATCTCAGCTAAATGCTCATGTAATTTATGGCAGTAAGGACAGCTTGCATCGGTAAACACATAAATCACATGTTTAGCTTTACCGCCTTTAGCTGGATAAACAATTAAGTCTTCATTTTTTAAAGCAGCAAGATGCTTTTTGTTTTCTGAGGCTTGAAGGCTATCGCCGATATTATGAAGTTCTTTACCGCCTAAACGGATGACATCGCCTTGAATCAGGTATTTACCATCACTTGTTGTATAAACCGACGTCATTCCTTCAAGGTTAACCCAATATAAATTAGGAACTTCGGTAGGCTTAATATCTAAAATCTTGACGTTGATATTTGCATTCTTAAATTGTTTTTGCAAAGTTTCAATTAAACGCTGTTTAGCATTGCGTTCAATAATGGTTGAAGCTTCCCCTGTAGCAGGTGCGGTCGCTGTGAGCGCATCTTCTTTTTGTGGTTTGTTTTCTTTAGAACAAGCACTGAACAACAGGCTAGAAGCCAAAGCACAGGCAAGAAAAATTTGAGATCGGGTAAAGGACATAGATAACCCTTATTTCATCAGTATTTATAGTCAGAAGCTGCTAAGCATAACAAAAAATCTAGTGTGTATTGTTAAAACTTTCTTAACCTTTGTGAACGAAATCAAGTGATTGTTCGGTGCATTCCAAAATATTCTTTTAAAAAATTTTAACCCCTAGGGTGATGTTTTTCATGCAATTGTTGCATTCTGACTTGTGCTACATGCGTATAGATTTGCGTGGTTGATAAATCACTATGGCCCAGTAACATTTGTACTACGCGTAAGTCCGCCCCGTGATTAAGTAGATGCGTGGCAAAAGCATGACGTAAGGTATGAGGTGAAAGTTCAGCCTGAATATTGGCCTGTAGCGCATAACGCTTAATGGCATACCAAAAGTTCTGACGGCTCATAATTCCACCGTGCTGGGTTAAAAATAAATAGTCAGTTGAACTTTTATAAAGTTGTGGACGTGCCTCGTTTAAGTAGCGTTCTACCCAATCGCAGGCATATTGGCCTAAAGGCACTAAACGTTCTTTGTTACCTTTACCCGTAATACGCAAGTAACCTTGTTTTAAATTAATAAGTTCGAGGCGTAAATTTAGTAATTCAGAGACACGTAAACCACAAGCGTAAAGGACTTCAAACATTGCTCGGTCACGTAAGCCCAACGCCGTTGTAATGTCTGGCGCCTGAATGAGCGCTTCTACATCTTCTTCAGACAAGTCTTTAGGTAAAGCTCGGCCAATTTTTGGTGAATGGTGAGTAGCTACAGGATTATCACTTCGTAATTTCTGTTCACGTAGAAATTTATAAAACTGACGTAGTGCAGATAAGCAACGAGCAATTGAACGTGGACTTTTCCCTACTTTGGTAAGTTCAATGAGGACGTCAGAAATGTCATCGCTCGTCCAATCTGGCAATCTATTTTTTTTATGAAGTTCACTACATTGAATCAGGTCGGATAAATAGGCATTGCGCGTATGCGGACTGACTGTCTGTGCAACCAGATAGTCGCGAAAACCTTGTAAAAAGCTTAAATGTTCAGGAATTTGAACAGGGCTTGGAATACGCGGTTTTTTATTTATCATAAACAACTTCCTCTAAACCACTGTACTGTAAAAGAAACTTTAAGGTTTGTCGATTAAACTCCATAAGAATTGAAATCTAACCTTATTTGGTAATTATTCTCATTTATATGTATACTAGTAAAAAAGGTTTAGGATCGGATGCGGTGCGTTTATCAGCGTTGAAAGTGAAGCAAGCGGCGACCATCACCAAAGTGAATCGGATAGAAGTAGAGTCCGAGCAGCAAGATTTGGTCGCAATTCGTTTGGAAAGTCTGGGTTTTGTACCAGGCACACGAGTGGAAGTGATTACCAAGGGTGTTTTTGGTGGTGATCCGATCTTAATCCAAATTGGCTTTACTCGTTTCGCTTTACGTAAAGCAGAAGCGGAAAAAATCGAAATTCAGATAGAAGAAGGAGTACCCGCATGAGTGATGCGTTACGTATTGCCCTTGTGGGAAACCCTAACTGTGGTAAAACCTCTCTTTTTAACCATTTAACTGGAACTCGACAAAAAGTCGCCAACTATGCCGGTGTAACGGTCGAGCGTAAAGTTGGTCATTTTCAGTTACCTTCGGGCCGTTCGGTTCGAGTGCTCGATTTGCCGGGTACATACAGTCTTAATGCGACCAGTCCGGATGAAGCAATTACTCGTGATGTCTGTTTAGGAAAAATAGCGGAAGAGGGGCAACAAGACGCTTTTTTATGTGTGGTTGATGCGACTAACTTAAAATTGCATTTAGGCCTTGTACTCGAAATGATCGAATTAGGTCGTCCGATTTTACTAGTACTGAATATGATGGATGAAGCGCGTCGTCGTGGCATCCAGATTAATACTCAAAAGTTATCTCAACGTTTGGGTGTACCAGTCGTTGAAACAGTAGCTGTCCGTAATGCGGGTATTGAAAATTTATTACATGCCCTTGATCAAGAAAAATACAGTGTGCCACAAACTGAACTGAGTGGCTTAACTGGGACTCATCATCAAAAAATCGATATGATTTTTAAAGATGTTGTTCATTATGTTGATCAGGAAGACAAGCGTACTGATTTTCTCGATCGAATTTTCTTACATCCAGTCTTAGGTCTACTTAGTCTTGCCATCATGATGTTTATTGTGTTCCAAGCAGTTTTTGCATGGGCAGCGCCTTTTATGGATGGTATTGAAGGCTTCTTCGGCTGGCTGGGTGAAGTAGTAGGTTCTGTGATTACACAGCCACTACTGCATAGTCTGGTGGTTGACGGAATTATCGCGGGTGCAGGTGGCGTAGTTGTTTTCTTGCCACAAATTCTAATTTTGTTCTTCTTCATTTTAGTACTAGAAGAATCGGGCTATTTACCGCGTGCAGCATTTTTACTTGATAAATTAATGTTTCAAGCTGGTTTAAGTGGACGTGCTTTCATTCCGTTACTTTCAAGCTTTGCTTGTGCAGTACCGGGA
Organism: Acinetobacter baumannii; assembly: GCF_009759685.1. Taxonomy (NCBI): domain Bacteria; kingdom Pseudomonadati; phylum Pseudomonadota; class Gammaproteobacteria; order Moraxellales; family Moraxellaceae; genus Acinetobacter; species Acinetobacter baumannii. The sequence goes on from NZ_CP046654.1 coordinate 1,627,380, forward strand.
ATTATGGCAACGCGTAGTATTAGTGACCCTCGTGACCGTTTTACAACGATTATGGTTGCGCCACTAATGACTTGTTCGGCACGTTTACCCGTATATGCCTTGCTGATTGCTGCATTTATTCCAGAGAAAATGGTCTGGGGTATTTTCAACCTACAAGGACTGGTGCTTTTCGGTCTGTATATGGCTGGGATTGTGAGTGCACTGTGTGTTTCATTCTTAATGAAATTTTTCCAAAAAGATAAGTCTCAACACGCTTTACTGCTAGAGCTGTCGAGTTATCGTTTCCCTGATTTAAAAAGTGTGGGAATCGGTTTGTTAGATCGTGCAAAGATCTTCTTGAAACGCGTCGGTGGAATCATTTTTGCGCTTTCTATTTTGCTCTGGTTCTTGTGTACTTTCCCGCAGCCACCAGAAGGGGCGACATTGCCTGCTATAGATTATAGTTTCGCAGGTATGCTTGGACACCTTATCCAGCCTTTATTCGCTCCAGTTGGTTTTAACTGGCAAATTTGTATTGCCTTAATCCCGGCTATGGCAGCTCGTGAAGTTGTGGTCGCTGCATTAGGTACTGTATATGCCTTGTCGGCAACCGATGAAGATGCGGTAGCACAAGGTTTATCTCATTTAATTAGTGCAGATGGTACAGGTTGGTCGTTGGCAACAGGTTTATCGCTTTTAGTGTGGTTCATTTATGCGCCGCATTGTTTGGCAACATTGGCAACAGTACGTCGTGAAACAGGTTCATGGAAACATGTTGCAGCTATGACTACATATCTGTTTGGTTTAGCTTATTTTGCATCGTTTGTTACCTATCAAATTGCTTCCCACTATTGGGGTTAAAGCAATAAAGGAGGTTGTATATGCTTCAATATCTGATTATTGCGGTTTTAGTGATTTGGAGTGCTGTTGTTGTTTTTAAGAAAGTATTTCCAAAAACAGCAAACTCGGCCTTTTCAGCACTATCCGTTTTTTGTGAAAAGCAGGGTTGGGCAACTTTAGCAAAATGGCTGAAACCAAAAATGACTTTTGGTTGTGCAGGTGGCTGTGGCTGCTCAAGTGAAGATAAACCCACTAATACAGTTCAAGAAATTAAACCAGTTAAATGGCAGTAAATTCAGCCATTCCTGTTTCGTATAAAAAGCCATCATATTGATGGCTTTTTTACGCACTGACACAAAAAAAGATGAATAAAGTTCAAACTGAAAAAGCATTCAAAACAGCAAAGTGCTAACATTTTTGCCATTCTGTCGATTGATAAATTGTGGGGCAAAAATGTTAATACAACGTGGTGGATTAAAAGTTGTAGCAGGCTTGGGAATATCAGGCGTTTCTGCTGTAAATTTCCTGCATGAACAAGGCTACCAAGTTGCTGTAACGGATTCCCGCCCCACACCTCCCGGACACGATCAGATTCCGGCTGGCGTTAAAACCAGTTTTGGTCAGCTTGATCAAGAATTATTATTACAAGCAGAAGAGATTATTTTAAGCCCAGGCCTTGCACCACAATTACCGGAAATTCAGGCAGCTATTGCTAAAGGTATTTCTGTGGTGGGCGATATCCAGTTATTGCGCCGTGCCACTGATGTGCCGATTGTAGCGATTACAGGTTCCAATGCAAAAAGTACTGTAACCACTTTAATTGGCTTAATGGCTAAGGATGCAGGTAAGAAAGTTGCAGTAGGTGGCAATCTTGGTCGACCAGCGTTAGATTTACTTAAAGATCAACCAGAGTTACTGGTGCTTGAGTTATCAAGCTTTCAGTTAGAAACCACCTCTCACTTAAACGCTGAGGTAGCAGTGGTTCTCAATATGAGTGAAGACCATTTAGACCGTCATGGAAATATGCTGGGGTATCACCAAGCAAAACATCGTATTTTCCAAGGCGCTAAAAAAGTTGTATTTAACCGAGACGATGCTTTAAGCCGTCCACTTGTTCCAGATACGACACCAATGCAAAGCTTTGGTTTAAACGCACCGGATTTAAATCAATATGGCGTTTTAAGAGATGCCGACGGTACGCTTTGGCTTGCTCGTGGTTTACAGCGTTTAATTAAAAGTTCAGATTTATATATTCAAGGTATGCACAACGTAGCCAATGCTTTAGCGTGTTTAGCATTGGGGGAGGCAATTGGTTTACCTATGGAGTCAATGCTTGAAACTTTAAAACAATTTAAAGGATTAGAGCACCGCTGTGAGTACGTTAAAACCGTGCATGATGTCCGTTATTATAATGACTCTAAAGGTACCAATGTTGGTGCTACACTTGCAGCAATTGATGGCTTAGGTGCTGCCATTGAAGTGAAAAAAGGTAAGGTTGCACTTATTTTAGGTGGCCAAGGTAAAGGGCAAGATTTTTCTCCTTTACGTTCTTCTATCGAAAAATATGCCAAAGTTGTGGTATTGATTGGTGAAGATGCGCCTGTCATCGAACAAGCCATTCAAGGCGCAACTAAAATTTTACATGCAGCAACGCTTAAAGAAGCTGTCGAGCTGTGTCAACGTGAAACACAGGCTGAAGATGTGGTATTGCTATCACCAGCATGTGCAAGTTTTGATATGTTTAAAAGTTATAATGACCGTGGTCAGCAGTTTGTTGCCTGCGTCAATTCGTTGGTTTAAAGAAAATATGATTAGGAATGTAGTATGGCAGGCTTAGCTCAGACCACAATCCAGAAAATCAATCATTGGTATGAACGGATATTGCCGAAATGGCCAGCGGAAGTGACGCCACGTAATGTCTTGATTTTCTGTGTGGTTGCATTGTTATGTATCGGTTCGGTGATGGTCGCATCTGCTTCCATGCCTTATGCTGAATATATGCATGAAAACCCATTTCACTATGTGATTCGTCATGGGATCTCAATCGTTGCTGCTGGCGTGGTGGCTTATTTAACCTATCGAATATCACTCAATACATGGTTTAAAAATACCTTTCCACTGTGGTTATTAACCATGGTTTTGTTACTTGCGGCTTTGGCTGTAGGTTCGGAAGTTAACGGTTCCACACGTTGGATTAAAATTGGTGGTTTTACCTTGCAGCCAACAGAGGTTGCCAAGGTTATGATGGCCATCTTTACCGCAGATTACGTAGTACGCCGTGCCAAAGAAGTCCGTACCCACTGGAAAGGCTTACTTCGTTTAAGTGGCGTTATGGCAATTACGGTAGGTTTAATTATTGCCGAGCCTGACTTGGGTGCGACGGTGGTTATTGTCATGATGATGGTCGGTGTGTTCTTTCTAGCGGGTGCGCCTCCAACACAATTCTTAATCATGCTTGGTGCAATTGTCACGGGTATTGTGTTTTTGATTTTATTTGAACCTTACCGTTTCCAACGTTTGATTTCGTTTACTGACCCTTGGGCAGACCCATTAGGTGTGGGTTATCAGTTATCAAATGCGTTAATGGCTTTTGGTCGTGGTGAGTGGTTTGGTACAGGCTTGGGGCATAGTGTTCAAAAGCTTTCCTATTTACCAGAAGCGCATACTGACTTTATGTTGGCTGTGTTAGGTGAAGAATTTGGTTTCTTTGGTATTTCGATTGTCATTGGCTTATCTTTCTTGATGCTGGCATGTTGTATCAAAATCGGCCACCGTGCCTTGAAACATCATTATCTTCGCGCAGGCTATTTGGCTTACGGTATTAGTATTATTTTCTTACTCCAGATTTTGGTAAATGCGGGTATGAACATGGGCTTAATGCCAACCAAAGGTTTAACTCTGCCATTTATTAGTTATGGTGGTACGTCTTTAATGATGTGTGCAGCTATGATTAGCTTGATCTTAAAGATTGATGCTTCAACTCAAGAAGTGAACCCTGAGAGGGAAGAATCAAACTTCTAAACCATGAAGCGTTATAAAAAGCCCGATATCAAATCGGGCTTTTTATTATTTATAGATATGTTCCGCAAAGTTGTTGTCCATGAGGAATCAAATCTACATTCCACTGGGTTACCGCCTGCTTGAGCATCACTTCGGGGCGATCTAAATCAACATTTGGTTGACCTAAGGCTTGTATGGCTTGTTGTAGTAACTCAGGAGCTTTAGTTAAATCAAGTGCATGGGCAAGGTTTTGCTTTGAAAGTTTTTGCCCTTGGTCGTTCATGGCGAGCGGAAGATGCATGTAACTCAGCTTAGGGTAGCCGAGGAGTTGACCAAGCCAGATTTGACGCTCAGTGTTATCTAACAGGTCTGCGCCTCGCACAACATGAGTAATGCCTTGTAGGTAATCATCTACGACGACAGCAAGCTGGTAGTTAATAATTCCATCACGGCGTTTAAGGACAAAATCACCAAGGTCATGCTCTAGATTAGAACAATGAATCCCTTGTAGGCGGTCATCGAAACAGATTGGCTGATCTTGAACTTTTACCCGAATGGCTTGATGTTGGAAGTCGAGATGCAAATCTCGACATGTGCCTGCATAGATAGCGTTTGAACCGAGCATTTTACGGGTACATTGACAGGCGTAAACCAGACCCTCTTTTTTAAGTTGGTCTAATACACTTTCGTAAATATCTAGGCGGTCTTTTTGAAAAATGATCTCGGCATCCGGATCGAACTGAAAAGCTTCAAGTGATGCGAGTATATGGTCTTCACTACCGGGGTAGATGCGGGGGATATCTGTATCTTCGACACGAACGAACCATCGGCCTTGATGGGCTCTGGCATCGCAGTAACTGGCAACAGCAGTAATGAGTGATCCGAAATGTAAAGGGCCGGTTGGCGAGGGCGCAAACCGACCTGAGTAGCGAATCAGTGGAACATCGTTTCGCTGATTCGCAAGAGCCGAACTAAGCTCGGCTGGAGAATTCTTAACCGTCACAATTAACCGTTATTTTGCTTCTCTTTAATTTCTGCCAAAGTTTTGCAGTCAATACATAACGTTGCAGTTGGACGTGCTTCTAAACGACGTAAGCCGATTTCGATACCACAAGTTTCACAGAAACCGTAGTCTTCGTTTTTAATCGCTTCAAGAGATTGTTCGATTTTACGAATTAATTTACGTTCACGGTCACGTGTACGTAATTCAATTGCAAATTCTTCTTCTTGGGTAGCACGGTCATTTACGTCTGGCAATGCAGTTGATTCATCTTGCATCGTATTTAAAGTACGATCAACTTCAGACATTAATTCAGCTTTCCATGCTTGCAGAATTTGTCGGAAATGCTCGAGCTGTCCTTCAGACATGTACTCTTCATTTTTCTTAGGTTGATAAGGTGCAATACCAAATAAACTTGCAGTTGAGCCTACGTCAGAAGTTTTAGGTTTCACTTTACGTGCACGTTTTGCAGAAGCTTTATCACCTTCTACTACAACTTCTGTATGTTCATCCAAAACTTGGTTGTGGTTGTCATTCGCCATAATAGGGCATTCCTCATCATACACGTATTATCTATACGCAAAAAATATGGTGATATGCAAGTGTTTTTATAGAAAACCATCGATGGATTTTTCCATCGGGTCGTCATCATATAGATTTTTCCTGCAAGATGATAGTCATTCTGTCCCGTAAATATTTTCAAAACGTGTTTACCCTAGTCATAATTCTTTTGGGTTATATAAACTTTAGGGCTAATAACCTGAAATATCAGTATTTATACGGGTTTTGAAATTTTCAAGGCGAAACACTTTTGTTTCAAAACTACCATCGTTATTCAGACGAATGTAACGATAACCCGGTGCATTTTGGTCGAGTGCAAAATCATTACTAAACGGCTTAAACTGTACACTTGTGGAAGGCGTAGAAAAAAACTCGATACCTTGCCAGATATTAAGGGAATCTTGATGAACATGTCCGCAGACTAGGGCCTTCACGTTTTGAAATGGACTTAAAGTATCTAAAAGTGCATTTGAGTTTTGAAGCTTATGGTGGTCAATCCATTTTGATTTCATGGCAAATGGATGGTGATGACAAGCCAGCAAAACAGGATGATCTGCAAATTGTTCAAGTAAATTCGCTAAATTTTCTAATTGTTCCGAAGACAGATGACCATCTACTTTTCCCTTTACCGCGCTATTTAGCATAATCACACGCCAGTTTCCTAAACCGACAACTACAGGTTGTTGATGGTTTTCGTTATGTAGAGGAAAGTGGTCGACATTGTCATGATTGCCGAGGGTCTGGAAAAAAGGCAGGCCCAAGGTTTGCATAAAATTGATATAACGTTTGTAGGTAATAGGTGTTGGCGCTTGTGCGAGGTCACCGGTATGAATAATCGCATCAGCTTCGGGATGTTGTTTTAGTATCTGTTGAATAATGGCGTGGAAACTTTCTTCAGGATTCATCCCCACAAATTCTAGCTGTGGATACTCCAATAAATGTGTATCGGTAATTTGTATGATGACATGATTTTTTTGTGAAAGTGTTGAGACTTGGAAAGTCACCGTCCTACCTCTTCGGATTTATTATCGTTTTGCTGTGTTGAGCCAGCCATTGTAATGCCATAATAACAGGGGCATTTCTTAAACGTCCGCTGTCGAGTAGTGTTTGAATTTCACTATAACTAAACAAATGCAGCTGAATATTTTCACCCTCATTATCTACCCCAAAAACACCGCCTACAGCAGGTAAATTGGTTTCAGCAACATACAGATGAAATAACTCTGAACAGGCGCCAGCTGATGGGTAAAAACTAAATAGATGTTCTAAATCCTGAACTTCGCAGCCTGATTCTTCAAGACTCTCGCGTCGAATGCAACTTTCTGGTGATTCATTGCCATCTAATACACCTGCGATAATTTCGAGTTGCCATGGCGAATGGGAGTCATCTAAAGCACCAACACGAAACTGTTCAATCAGGGCGAACTGTTGTTTTTGATCATTGTAGAGTAGAACGCCAGCCGCTTCAGGCCGATGCACAAGTTCGCGCTGCAATACAGGAGTATATTCAGATTGATTAAATAGACGATGTCGAAGGCTGACTTTTTCAACTTGAATAAAACCACTGAACAGAGGTTCACGTGATGTTACTTCGACATCTTTAGATGTATAACTTGGACGCTCGACAATACTCATGATTCGATCAGGACGAAATCTATTTATTTCATCCTAACCGAGAATCATGGCTAGGCAAGTGTTTTTTTTGAATATTTACACTTTATGATACAGTTTTTGTCCTTGCTCTTGATAAACCTCTTTCATCGCTTTGAGGCCTTCTTCAACCTCTGAATCGCTATTGGTGAGATTGTTGGCATAGTCACGTACATTCTGGGTGATTTTCATCGAACAGAATTTTGGACCACACATTGAGCAAAAGTGAGCAGATTTATGCGCTTCTTTTGGTAAAGTCTCGTCATGCATGCTGCGTGCTGTATCTGGGTCTAGACTTAGGTTGAACTGGTCGTCCCAACGGAATTCGAAACGTGCTTTAGACAAGGCATTATCACGAACCTGTGCACCCGGATGACCTTTGGCAAGATCGGCTGCGTGTGCTGCAATCTTGTAGGTAATAATTCCGTCTTTCACATCTTTCTTGTTTGGTAAACCTAAATGTTCTTTAGGTGTCACATAGCAAAGCATTGCTGTACCATACCAGCCAATCATAGCTGCACCAATAGCAGAAGTAATGTGGTCATAACCCGGAGCGATATCTGTGGTTAAAGGCCCAAGCGTATAGAATGGAGCTTCTTTACACACTTCCAACTGTAAGTCCATGTTCTCTTTAATCATGTGCATTGGTACGTGGCCCGGACCTTCGATCATGACCTGCACATCATGTTCCCATGCACGGTGAGTCAGCTCACCCAGTGTTTTAAGTTCGCTGAACTGCGCTTCGTCATTTGCATCTTGAATACAACCTGGACGTAAGCCATCGCCTAAGCTAAATGACACATCATAGGCTTTCATGATTTCACAGATTTCATCGAAGTGTGTGTATAAGAAGTTCTCTTCATGATGAGCGAGACACCACTGCGCCATGATTGAACCACCACGAGACACAATACCTGTTAAACGGTTTGCTGTAAGTGGCACATAACGAAGTAGAACACCTGCGTGAATGGTGAAGTAGTCAACACCTTGTTCAGCTTGTTCAATAAGCGTGTCTTTAAAGATTTCCCAAGTCAGGTTCTCGGCAACACCATCAACTTTTTCAAGTGCTTGATAAATTGGTACGGTACCAATTGGAACTGGTGAGTTACGAATAATCCATTCACGTGTTTCATGAATGTTCTTACCTGTAGACAAGTCCATAATGGTGTCAGCGCCCCAACGGGTTGCCCATGTCATTTTCGCAACTTCTTCATCAATTGAAGAACCAAGCGCCGAGTTACCAATATTGGCATTAATCTTAACCAAGAAATTACGGCCAATAATCATTGGTTCAAGTTCTGGGTGGTTAATGTTGGCAGGAATAATAGCGCGGCCTTCGGCAACTTCTTGGCGAACAAACTCAGGTGTAATTTCTTTTAAGTTTTTTGCACCAAAGTTTTGACCTGGGTGCTGGCGCATATCTACAGCTTCACGTTGACGCTGATTTTCACGAATTGCAATATATTCCATTTCAGGCGTGATAATACCTTGCTTGGCATAGTGCATTTGAGTGACATTTTTACCTGCTTTAGCGCGGCGTGGGTTTTGAATATGTGCAAAGCGAATATCAGCAGTACGAATATCTTTTAAACGCTCCTGTCCAAACTTTGAAGTTAGGCCAGAAAGAACGTCAGTATCATTACGCTCTTCAATCCATTTTTGACGAACTGAAGGTAAACCTTTGTTTAAATCAATTTGAACATTCGGGTCAGTATAAACACCTGAAGTGTCATATACCATAATAGGTGGGTTGTGCTCACCACCAAGGCCAGTTGGGGTATCGGTTAAAGAAATTTCTCGCATTGGAACCTGAATATCAGGGCGAGAGCCTTCAATATAAACTTTTTTAGAAGCGGGTAAGATGCGGGTTAAGTCTTTTGCATCTTGTTCATGTTGTGCTGAAATTTCAGCAGAAGAGAGATTCGTTAATTGGTTCATCACATGATCCTTATGAATAACATCAACGAATCAAGCACGACCAAAAACGATGGCGGATTTATCTTGAACTAGATAAATTGAGGGCTTAGGTTTTCAGATGGCTTGATTCCTACGCAGGTCTTAACCTGATCAGGTTCAACGGTACTTGTGATCAAACTGGTGTTGCGATAACACGAAATTTACACAATCTCAGCGAGCTATTACTCGCGCTCCGTCAAGCGATTTAAAGACTAACATGTTTTAGGTTGGCTGGCATTGTCAATTTGTATCTATACAAACCGCATCTATATGGCAGTCACGATAGACTTCTGTGTTCCATGGCGAATCAAATTTTAATAACTGTTCAAGTTGTTCATGCACAATCTGATAGGTAGATTTCTTTTGCCCATTTTCATCAGTTAAATCTATTTTAAATTGCTTATTGCGCTCATCGACAGGGGTGGCAATAAATTTAAGAAATTGTTGGGCAGGTTTCGCTAAACTTGATTGGCTCTGAGTTGATAAAAAGCGGATTTGCTGAAGTGCATCAGGGTCAAACCATGTGTTCGGGGCATATTCATTTGACACAGGTGTGTTATCTAGACCAAAGAAAATGAAGTATCGATATTCATTAAAGAGTAATTTGGCATCATTAATAAAATAACTCTTTGGATATTTTTGAATAAACTTTTCCCAAAATAAAGCACGTTCAGTAAGCTCTTTCCATGAAACAGCCAAAGCACCATCGTTATAGAAAATGTCTTGATTGTCTTTTGCCATACGAGATAAAAATTCTTTCTGGTCAGCGGGTAAAGCCTTAGAAAAAACATCAACTAAGTAGTTTGGCTGGCGGCGATAAGTAAACATACCTTCACCTTGATAGAGCAGGTCAATATAGGCTTGGTCTTCATGTTGAAGTAAATATTGATCACGCGGGCTCAGTTGGGCGAAGAGCTTTTTCTGACTTTGCATGGCCTTTTTAAGGTCTTGTTTCTGTTCTAAAACAGCATAGCCAAATGCTTCAAAAGCTCTCCCTGTTTTTTCAGTGTAGTCTTGTTTTAGAAAACGTTGATACATGGCTGTTGAAGCTTCAATTAGCTTAAGCTGTTCCTCATTTTTTAACGAAGGAACACAGGTTTTAATCTTTTCATTAATTTGATTTAAGTCTTCTATTTTACTGTTCTGATTAATCGTGTGCATGGCTACCATAATTTGTAAGCAGCTACTGTCTCGCTGTTCGGTGGCCTTTTGCGCAGTTGATTTTTGCTCTTTAGATACAGTTTGATCTTGCTGTGATGTTTTATTACAGCCAGTTAAAAGTAGTGCGCCGCACATACTCATCATTAGAATTTTTTTCATCTTTATATTTTTATCGAAATTGATATGGCTCAAATTATAACGCTTAAAAAGATTGCATCACTGTTAGAAATCTTTATTATTAGGTAGGTCGGTCTACTTAGGTAAAAGCTATGAATGATAGAACAGCAAGACAGAAAATTCTCGATGCAGCGGCAACACTGTTTTATAACGATGGCATTACTGCAACAGGAATTAATACGGTTACGGCTAAAGCAGATGTAGCCAAGATGTCGCTTTACAATAATTTTTCTTCAAAAGGTGAACTTGTTGATGCCTATATTGCTGCACGACATCAAGAGTGGTTAGACCTTTATCAAAAGCGTTTAGAAAAAACAAAAACAGCTAAAGAAGCTATTTTGGCCGTATTTGATGCCTATCAAGACCATGCGGAATTTGCCTATGAGAAGGGCTTTCGAGGATGTGGGCTTTTAAATGCTGCCGCAGAGTTTCCCGCGAATAGTTCAGAGCGAAGTTCGGTAAAACAACATAAAGAAGAAGTTGAGGCTATTGTTGCCGAGCATTTAAATCGCTTATTAAAAGATTCACAGCGTGTTAGCTATATCGCCTCACAACTTTCTTTTTTATTAGAAGGCTCTATGGCAAGAGCAGGGCTAGAAGGTAACAGTCGTCAACTTCAATTAGCGAGACAAATGGCAGAAGATATTTTAGATCGAGAATGCCAACATGATTAGCCTTATTAAAAATAGTAGTTATGGTGGCACTATTGCAATTTTAGTGGCCTCTTTCTTATGGGGAACCACGGGGACAGCCGCAGCATTTGCCCCAACACTCGGACCACTTGCAATTGGCGCGGTTGCTATGGGGGGAGGTGGGCTTTTACAGGCATTGATTGCATCTCAGGCCATTCGGGAACACAGACAATTTATTGGGCGAAATATTTCTATTATTCTTTTAGGTGTTGTGGCAGTTGGGATATATCCCTTAGCTTTTTATTCTTCCATGCATTATGCCGGAATTACGATTGGTACGGTGGTTTCAATTGGTTCGGCTCCACTCATTGCAGCAGTTTTAGAGCGATTCTTTGACCGTAAAGTTTTATCTAAAACATGGTTCCTAAGTTTTGTGTTGGGTGTTGTAGGGGTAAGTTTGTTATCTATGGGCGAAAGCCACGCAGCACAAGAGAGTACAAATGAATGGAATAAAATTTTTGGTATTTTTCTTGGGCTGGTAGCGGGTGCAACCTATTCACTTTATTCATGGGCTGCAAAAAGATTAATAGACCGAGGTATTGCAGCTAAAGCTGCAATGGGCATGATTATGGGAGGTGGTGCAGTCATCTTGCTTCCAACTTTATTAATTACAGGTGGTGGGTTACTGCAAAGTTCAACAAATTTACTTGTTGCTGGCTATATGATGCTTATCCCTATGTTTTTAGGTTATTTACTTTTTGGTTTCGGGTTAAAAACTGTAAATGCGAGTAAAGCCACCACTTTAACTTTATTTGAACCTCTTGTTGCAGCGATTTTTGCCATTGTTTTGGTTGGCGAGAGTGTCTCATGGATTGGGTGGGCAGGCATGTTTTTGATTTTCATTTGTATTTTGATGTTATCAAAGCCTGAAAATACATAAAAAATGAAAACTTTTACTGGCTTGAGTTTAAATTAAATTTTTCTTAGTCTTAAAGCCAAGTTTTATCGTTGATTTAAACAATGAAAATAAAATTAATGCTTGTTGCGGGTTTATGGAGTTTTACATCGTCGAGTTTTGCTCTAGATTTAGTTGAAACTTATGAGCGCGCAAAACTAAATGATCCGACGTGGCAAGCGAATCAACAACAGTTTGAAGCAGATCAGCTTAATTTAGGCTTAGCAACAGGCGCTTTACTACCAACAGTTACATTGTCTGGAAATATTACCCGTAATCGACAAACGGTAAAGCGTTCAAATTTTCCCGGTGTTGATCAGGAAGGACTTTCCGATGCTTTGGTAAGTAATACATCGACTACCAAACAAGCAACTTTATCTGCCCGTCAGCCTCTTTTTCGTATGGATGCATGGGAAGGTTATAAACAGGTTAAAACTTCGGTTGCTCTTAGTGAAATTACTTTAAAACTGCAAAAACAAGATCATGTTTTAAATGTAGCTGAAGCCTATTTTAATGTACTGCGTCAACAGGCACTTACCGCTGCATATTTACAAGAAGAAAAAGCTTTGCTTGAACAGCTCAATATGATGAACGCCAAGCTTAAAGAAGGGTTGGTAGCACGTAGTGATGTGAGTGAAGCAAATGCCCAGTATCAAAATGCCCGAGCCAACCGTATTGCTACCAATGTGCAGCTTCTATTGGCTCAAGAGCAACTATCTGAATATATTGGTCCTTATCAAGATAGGCTTGCTGTATTGAGAAGTGATTTTATCTTTCAAAAACCTTATCCGGCACAGCTCGATGAGTGGTTAGGATTAGCCCAACAGCAAAATTTAAAGATTCAGCAAGCACGTTTACAAAAGCGATATGCTGAAGATCAACGTCGTGTGGAAAAAGCTGCACTTTATCCACAGATAGATGCAGTGGCGAGTTATGGTTATACCAAACAAACGCCCGAAACGCTGATTTCGACTGATGGGAAGTTTGATCAGGTCGGGGTAGAGATGAACTGGAACTTATTTAATGGAGGCCGGACTCGAACTTCTATTAAAAAAGCCAGTGTGGAGTTAAATAAAGCGCAAGCCCAACTTGATGCGGCCATTCGCCGTGCCAATGTCGATGTGAAAAGTGCTTTTATGCAGGTAGATACTGACCGAGCAAAACTTGAAGCAAGAAAGGCAGCAATGGACTCTTCAGCACTTGTTTCTCAAGCTTCAAAAGCAAGTTATAACGAAGGCTTAAAAAGTATGGTCGATGTTTTATTGGCGCAGCGTAATGCTTTTTCAGCAAAACAGGATTATCTTAATGCTCAGTATGACTATTTATTAAATGTATTACGTTTAAAAGCGGCTGTAGGTCAGCTAGGGGAAAAAGATCTAGTTGAATTAAACAGCTGGTTAACGTATCAGTAATAAAAAATGCTTTTATCTGAAATTTAATTTTGTCATAAAAATTTAATGATTGATGTGTTTTAATGCTCAATCATTTTATCCCTGCGCCATCATGTTGGAGGCTTCCCTTGAGTCCGAGTAATCCGGTGTTAAGCCATCATATTTCTTCTCAATTTAATGAAGATTTGCAAGATGTGAACACAAAGTTTATGACCATGGGTGGCTTGGTCGAACAACAGGTTGCCAATGCAATTCATTCTTTGCTTGATACAGATGCGAACTTAGCAATTGATGTTCAATTTAAAGATAATGCGGTCAATCAATACGAACGTGATATTGATGAAGGGCTGACGCTGATTTTGGCACGTCGTCATCCGGCAGCAATTGACTTGCGTATGGTAATTGCTATGAGTAAAGCCAATACTGACCTAGAGCGTATTGGGGATGAAGCTGCAAAAATTGCCCGTATTGCGCAAAATCTATGTGAAGAGGGCGGTTCTCCTCGTGGCTATATGGAAACACGTCATATTGGTAACCAAGTACGCGTCATGATTCATGACGCACTTGATGCTTTTGCACGTTTAGATGCAGATCAGGCATTACGTGTACTTTTAGCCGATGCTGACATTGACCGTGAATATCAGTCGGCAACGCGTACTTTAATGACTTATATGATTGAAGACCCACGTCATATTGCTCGTGTGATTAATGTCATGTGGGTTTTACGTTCTTTAGAGCGTATCGGTGATCACGCTCGTAATATTGCTGAACAAGTCATTTACATGGCAAAAGGCTTTGATGCACGTCATACCAAAATTGAAGAAATTGAAGCAAAAGTACACGAAAAGTAATATGTGAGCTGAGATATTTAAAGGCCTTGTTTCAGACAAGGCTTTTTTATTTTTTTAAATAATAGATAAAAAAATGTCCCGAACTTTGGGGGGAAGTTCAGGACAGAAAATCAAGTGCATTAAGAGAAAACACGACAGGGATCGTGTCTTACTTGCTATGAATTGATATTAAAGTTTCAGCCATTTCATGTCATGTAGAGTCCTGTGCGCTCTATGTAAGGCTTTATATGTTTGTGTAAGTTTCACGTAAAAAAAGGCAGGTCTATGTATATAAATCTGCCTTTTTAAAAAATGATGGGCTTGGAATAAACCTGTTATTCTGGTTTCCAGCCTTCCGCTTTTTCAACGCTCTCATCATTATTGAAGAACTTCTCACGTTGCTCTTCAAGGAATTTTTTCGCTTCTGGTTCAAACACGTTTAAACGCTTTTCATTAATTAGCGTAGTTTGGTGCTGTAACCATTCTTGCCATGCTTGCTTAGAAACATTTTCAAAAAATTCTTGGCCTTTGGCACCTGGAAATGGAGCAAAGTCCAATCCTTCCATTTCCTTTTGGTATTTACGGCAAAATACTTGTCGACTCATTTTGTATCCTTAAGCGTATAACTGTTCTAGACGTTTATGGGCACGTGCAATCGCAGCTTCAACCTGTTTTGGTGAAGTTCCGCCAATATGATCACGTGCATTTACCGAAGCTTCTAGTGTCAAAGCTTTATCAAATACATCTGCTGTAATTAGGTCAGAGAATTGTTGTAATTGCTCAAGTGTTAACTCAGATAAATCTTTTTCTTCAGCAACACCTAATGCAACAGCTTTACCTACAATTTCATGCGCATCACGGAACGCAACGCCTTTTTTCACTAAGTAGTCAGCAAGATCAGTTGCTGTAGAGAATCCGCGAAGAGCAGCTTCACGCATGATTTCAACATTTGGAACCAATGCAGGGATCATGTCGGCAAACGCCATGAGTGAACCACGAACGGTATCAATGGCATCAAATAAAGGTTCTTTATCTTCTTGGTTGTCTTTGTTGTACGCCAGTGGTTGACCTTTCATAAGCGTAAGTAAGCTAATTAAGTCACCAAATACGCGGCCAGATTTACCACGGATGAGTTCTGGAACATCTGGGTTTTTCTTCTGCGGCATGATTGAAGAACCAGTACAGAAGCGATCAGGAATATTTACGAATTTAAACTGTGCAGAAGTCCAAAGAATAAGTTCTTCAGACATACGCGATAAATGCATCATGATTAAAGATGCTGCTGCATTAAATTCGATAGCAAAATCACGATCAGATACAGCATCAAGAGAGTTTTCAGATACAGCTTCAAAGCCTAGTAACTCTGCTGTATAAGCACGATCAATCGGGTAAGTTGTTCCAGCGAGAGCCGCAGAACCAAGTGGCATACGGTTAACACGCTTACGGCAGTCTTGAAGACGTTCAGTATCACGAACTAACATTTCAAACCATGCCAACAAGTGATGGCCGAAAGTTACCGGTTGAGCTGTTTGTAAGTGTGTAAAGCCAGGCATAATAGTATTTACATTTTTGGCAGCCAAGCCCAACAAACCTTTTTGTAAACGCTCTAATAAGCCTAAAATGTCGTCAATTTCGTCGCGGAGATAAAGACGGATATCAGTTGCAACTTGGTCGTTACGGCTACGACCAGTGTGAAGTTTTTTACCTGTAATACCGATACGTTGAGTCAAACGTGATTCAATGTTCATGTGAACATCTTCAAGATCGATACGCCATTCAAAAGTTCCAGCTTCAATTTCTGCACGAATGGTGCTTAAACCTTCAATAATGTCGTCTCGTTCTGCTTCTGTCAGTACGCCAACTTTCGCAAGCATGGTAGCATGCGCAATAGAACCAGCGATGTCTTGCTTATAAAAACGCTGGTCAAATTGAACAGAGGCGGTAAATTCGGCTACAAAAGCATCCGTCGCTTCAGAAAAACGGCCACCCCACATACCTGAGGTTTGGTTTGGGGCTGCTGAATTAGGGGGATTTGAAGATGTGGTCATGGTGGCTCAGTAAAATAAAAAAGAGTATATCACTTGCCGAAGCTCAACAAACAAAGTTGTTTTCTACAGCATATCGAAATCAAAATTCCTCCTATTTTTTTACGAAAATTGATCGTTGGCAACATTTATTAGAATTAATTATCGCAAGTAATGTTTTAGCTCTGGTTTTAGCTTTGGCTGAAGCACAGTCTTGGCATGCATTAAACGGCTCACGTCTTTTACAATACATCGTTTTTATTAACTGGGTGATTTTGTCTTTTTTTGCCTTGGTTGAACATTTTCAGGATTTTTTTAGTCAGCTACAGCAAAAATATGCTTTGATAATTGGCTTTGTTATGCTGCAAGCGATAGTTGTGGTAACCACCATAATAAGCAATTTTTTTCAGTTTGGAGTTTTGAAAAAAACATCTGTTATAGCGCAGGACTGGAGCATTTATTTTACCAATGTCCCTTTATATTTAAGTTATGGAATATTATTAGGGGCCTTTTGTCTGCGTTATTTATATGTTCGAGAACAATGGTTACACCAACAATATGCAGAATTAAATGCCCGTATTCAGGCAATGCAGGCTCGCATTCATCCTCATTTTTTATTTAATAGTCTAAATAATGTGGTGAGTTTAATAACGATAGATCCAGATAAAGCAGAAAGTATGTTAATTAGCCTGTCACGACTGTTTCGGGCGAGTTTTCAAGAATTAAAATTAGTGAGCTTGCATGAAGAAATTGGGCTTAGTAAGCAATATTTAATGATTGAGCAAATACGTTTGGGCGAGCGTTTAAAAGTCGAATGGAAAGTGGAAATTGAACCTTTGCAATTAAAACAGGTCACTATTCCTTTATTGACATTACAACCTTTATTAGAGAATAGTATTTTTCATGGGGTAGAGCCAATGATGGGTAAAGCAACCATTGGGGTATTGGTTGAAATATTGCAAAATCAGGTCAGTATAGTCATTACCAACCCTTATACACACGATACAATAAATTCACGGAAAGGGCATGGAATCGCTCTTGAAAATGTTAAACAGCGCTTAAAAGCGTATTATGGGAATTCAGTGAGATTCCAGGTATATAAGGGTGAGGCTTTATATACCACTATTATGAGCTATCAATACCAATCAAAATAATAAGTCAGTCAGAGTTAACCATAAAAAAATGGACCAAGTTAACGGTGACAAGGAGGATGAATGAAGGTGCTAATTTGTGATGACGAACCACTTGCAGTGGAACGATTGTCACGTTTAGTTTCAAAGATGGGACATGAGGTTGTTGCAGCAGCTCATCATGGCCAAGATGCCTTGGAACAGGCACGGCTTCATCACCCAGATGTGATTTTACTTGATATCCAGATGCCGGGTATGAATGGTCTCGTCTGTGCTGAGCAATTAAGCCAACTTAATCCTCGACCTGCCATAGTGTTTTGCACAGCTTATGATCAGCATGCATTGGAGGCATTTAAGTCACAAGCACAAGCTTATCTTCTTAAGCCCATTGATCCTCAAGAGCTGGAGCAGACATTTAAGCAATTAACCCAGCTAACGCAAGCGCAGCTCAGCGCTTTGCCTAAACCTGAGCTTTTACAGGATTTAAAAACACAACGTCATCAAATTGCTGCTAAAACCTATCGTGGGGTTGAGCTAATTCCTGTTGAAAATATCTATTACTTTTTAGCAGATCAGAAATATGTCACGGTACGTCATAAAAATGGCAGCGTATTGATTGACGAAACACTTAAAGAACTTGAAACTGAGTTCGCAGATCAGTTCATCCGTATTCACCGTAATGCATTGGTCTCGATTACTTATTTAGATGGTTTGGAGCTAGTAAGTTCGGGCCAATATCAGGTTCGCTTACGTGGCTTAGATGAAAGACTTTCCGTAAGCCGCCGTCATTTATCTACCCTTAGAGAGCGGATACACCAACTTTAACCTGTATTCATCTTATTTTTGCTTGTGAGATTTTACTTGCAATTTTAAGGGATCAAGTTAAGTTTAGGGTGTATTGTTTGACCAGCCCATGCTTGAATTTATGAAAACCTTGAAAATTGCTACACGACAAAGCCCACTTGCTCTTTGGCAGGCAGAACATATTCGTGCCCGTTTACAGGAGCTTCACCCAGATTTAACGGTGGAGTTGGTCAAGTTTGTCACGCAGGGCGATAAAATTTTAGATACACCTTTAGCAAAAATTGGTGGCAAAGGTTTGTTCGTTAAAGAATTGGAAGCAGCACTTTTAGATGGTCGTGCGGATCTTGCTGTACATTCAATGAAAGATGTTCCGATGGCATTACCAGAAGGTTTAACTTTGGCCGTAATTTGCGAACGTGAAGATCCGTTAGATGCTTTTGTTTCGAATCAATTTGAAAAATTTGCTGATTTGCCGCAAGGAGCAAAAGTTGGCACCTCAAGTTTACGTCGTAAATCACAAATTTTAAAACAACGTCCAGATCTACAAATTATTGATTTACGTGGTAATGTCGGTACCCGCTTAGCGAAGCTAGACGATGGTCAATATGATGCCATTATCTTGGCGAGTGCTGGTTTAAAACGTTTAGGATTGGCAGAACGCATTCGCCACTGTATTGAGCCAAGTGTAAGTTTGCCTGCGGTTGGTCAGGGCGCTCTTGGTTTGGAATGCCGTGCAGATGATCAAGAAGTGTTGGCTTTAATTCAGCCACTTCTACACCCAGAGACAGATGTATGTGTACGTGCTGAGCGAGCATTCAATGCTTATCTTGAAGGTGGTTGTCAGGTGCCGATTGCAGGTTATGCAACACTCCAAGATGGTAAAATTCATATTGAAGGCCGTGTAGGTAGTGTTGATGGGCAAACATTATTACGGGCTGAGCTTACAGATGAAGCGAATAATGCTCAGCAATTAGGTGAAAACCTTGCTCGGAACTTACTTGATCAAGGCGCTGGTGATTTATTAAAGGCCCTTTACTAACGCTATGTTGTTTATTAATACCCGACCTGATTCGCGTGCGGCTGAATTAACTCATGCTTTGCAGAAGAAGGGGTTTCAGGTCGAGTCTTTACCTCTTTTAGAACTGGTTGCTCAACCTTTTTCAGAATCACTCTCTCAACTCTATCAGCAGTTAACTGGTGCACAAGCGATTGTAGTGGTTAGTCCTACTGCTGTTGATGTGGGGATGCAGTATTTAACACAAAGTGGTTTAAAAATAGATGAGCTAAAACATATTCAATGGATTGCGGTGGGACAGGCGACGGCTAATCGTCTTCACGACTATGGGATTGAAGCGCATGTTCCTGAGGTTGAAACTTCCGAGGGAATGCTTAACTTACCTCTCCTTCATCGTATGCAAAAATCAGGTAGCGTGGCTTTTTGGAGAGGTGAAGGCGGCCGTCAATTTATGATGGAAACTTTGCAACAGCAAGGAATTCAGATTTTAAATTTTGTTCTATATCGCCGGCAGTGTCCGCAAGCTTCATATTCGACATTCAAACATCTGACACAGAATTCAAATTATAATTTAGATAAATGGCTCGTCTTAATTACTAGTGAGGCGAGCTGGAAATACTGGTTAGAGCTTTGTTTAAAAAATAAGGCACAACCTGATTGCGTATATTTAGTTTTAGGACCACGCCTTTTTCAACTTGTTAAAGACTATCGCGATCAGCAACAAGCTCATTTTCACATTATTCAACTTGAAAATTTATCGCCTTCGGGGATGATTCATCACATTCAGGCATTATAAGGATTCGTATGAGAAAACTTGTTTCTATCATCATTTTGCTGGGCATTGCTTGGGTGGCTAAGCTCAGCTACGATATGTGGCAAATTTCTCGTACCGTTCCTGAACTTCAGCAAAGCTTGCTGCAATCTGAACAGCAATATGCCAATTTGAATGATCAATTGGTTGCTTTACAAAGACAAATTCAAAATCAACCAAGTCATAATTCTAAAACAACGCCTTTAGCAACGACAGAAGTTGTTCAAACCGGAATTGCACCGACCGTATTAATTAAACAAAAATTAGAGTTAATCCAGTTTGCAATTGACCAACAGCAATTTATTTATGCTGTAGATCATCTAACCCAACTACAGCAAACCCTACCACAATATGGAATTGCTCCCGCATTACAACACAGCTTAAATCAGGCTCTTGAGCAAGATAAGCAGGCCATTCAACAATTTGTACTTGCTCAAAATCAGCGACATCAACTCATTGATGATTTACTTCAGAATATTGATAAAAATATTCAGCAAGCCTTAAAGCAGCCTAAATTTGAGATGGACCAATCCGAGGCTGTGTCATGGTGGAAAAAATGGTTCCGTATTGAGAAAGTAGAAACGCCGTCTATTAATTTAATGAACCGAAGTGTAGTGCTTAAAGAAGTGCAATTAAGGCTATTAATTGCTGAGCAAGCTTTAAACCAAGGAAAAATGGCTGAATATCAAAATGAGTTGCAGACAGTAATGCAAAAACTAAATGAATTACCCGATGCAACTAGCCAACAACTCAAAAACCGTATTGCTAAAGTGGCACATTTATCTGTAGTGCCTGTTCCTAAATTATCGATACTTGGTCTAATCGGCTCATAAGGAGGACACATGAAGCATCTCCTGTGGGTTTACTTTTTAATTAGCTTAGTCCTGTTTGCAGCCTTGGCCTTATTCAGTTATGGCTATGGTATGGGTTATGTCTATATTTACTGGCGGCAATTGCAATTGCAAACAAATGTATGGGGATTAGTCCTTACGTTTGTTGTGATGAGCTTTATTGCTCAGGTGATATGGCTTTGGATTAAGCGTTATTCTTCTCGGGAACAAAGAAAGAGAGAGAATATTTTTCAGTTTAAAAATCTTCATCCATATGAACAATTAGGTATTGTCTGGTTATTAGAGGCTGCTGAAGATCAACGGGTATTTATCGAACGTGTTTTTACTCAATCAGGCCTTCTAAAAAATATTATTGATGCCAAATTTCTAGTTTTAAGTGGAGATTACCAAAAAGCTTTAGAGGCCTTGGATCAATCCCCACCAATGGCTTTTGAGTTAGCAGAATTACAGCGTATTGAAATATTCTTGGCACAAAACGAAGCTGAACGTGCCTTAACCCATCTTGAGTTTTTATATCAGCATCAGTTATCGCCATGGCTTGAAGAGATTGAGACAGCATATCAACAACGTTTAACGGCGCTTTGGGGCCAGCTTGCTTTACAACAACCATGGGTATACTTGCGTTCTATGAAATATGGTTTGTTGGACGCTGAACATCGTGATTTATGGTTACAACAATTACTTCAACAGTTTGATCAAGCTTCAATTGATGATTTACAAGCACTGCAACAGCGCTATCTGGATTTAGAGTCAGAAATTCAAACCAGACCTTATAGCAGTAAATTGTTATGGTTAAAACTTTTGGCCCGTATGCCAGAAATGAGTATTCAGCATGAAGCATTAACCTTGCATTTACTCAAAGAGCAATTCGATCCGGACGTATTTTACTTATGGTTTCAGCAACAATTGCTTAAGCAGGTTCCTGACTATGCCGATGTCGAAGAAAAGATTAATCAATTTGAATCTCAATATATGAATTTGCCAGTTTTAACATTTGCAAAATGGCATGTTTACATGGCAACAGGTCGTCAAGCTGAAGCAGAAATATTATTAAGTTTATATCCAGATAATATTTTAATGAGCTATTTACGTATTAAATCAACCTTAAAAGAAGATGATGAGTTAATCAAACAGTTAAACCTAATCTTTGAAAATGATGCGAATTTTTTAAAATTTAAAATCTGAGGTAAAAATGAAAGAACTGTCTGTCTACCCTGTAATATACGACCAGAAAGTAGCATGGGGAGATATGGGATGCTTTTGGTCATGTCAATAATGTGCAATATTATAGATATATTGAAAGCTCACGTATTTTATATATGGAAAATGTAAATATATTGACTCCAAATATATATACTGTTGTTGCTTCAAGTCAGTGCAAATATTTAAAACCTGTGTTTTATCCAGATGTATTGAAAGTAGGGGTTCGTGTAGAAGAGCTACGTAAGAGCGCGTTCCGTATGGCTTATATATTATGGAGTGAATCTCAGCAGCAAATCGTTGCTACAGGTGAAGCAGTTATGGTTTGTGTGAATAAAATGACAGGATTAAAATGTGAAATACCAAGTGAAGTAAAAAGTAAAATTATTGAATTAGAAAAATCAGTTGGGCATGATTTAATACATTTAGCTTAAATAAATATTAAGAAAATATATTACAATTATAATTACTAATGTAATTAAAAAGTAAATTTATAGCGTTATTCTGATGAACTTGACTTTCAAACTATTGCTTATTGAATAGATTATAAATACTATTGGTTATGATTTAATGTTTTTAAATTTTGTCTGTATTATTTGAATTGTCAGTAAGACTGGAGTATTTATTAATGAAACCGGATATTAGTGAATTATCTGTTGAAGAGTTAAAACGCTTACAAGAAGAAGCAGAAGCTTTAATTGCAAGCAAAAAAGATCAAGCAATCGAAGATGCTTATAATCAAATTATCGAAATTGCTGAAAATGTAGGTTTTAGTGTTGAACAGCTTCTAGAATTTGGCGCTCAAAAACGTAAGAAAACAACACGTAAATCTGTAGAACCACGTTACCGTAACAAAAACAATGCTGAAGAGACTTGGACTGGTCGCGGTAAACAACCACGTTGGTTAGTTGCTGAAATTGAAAAAGGTGCAAAACTTGAAGATTTCTTAATCTAATTGTATTGCCTCTTAAAAAGCCAAGCGATTCTGCTTGGCTTTTTTATTTTTAAAAAGAATTAAAAAAATTTTATTTTAAATATGAATATTCAATAAGGTGCTTGAATTCCTAATTAAGAGCATTGTTGAGACTAAATTTTCATTTAGCAAGATCAATCGTAAATTTCATGATTTTGTCATACGTTCAACTTATAGTCTTTAGCGAGACGCCAAGCCCGATTGCTTGGTTTTTTTATATGAAGTGAATTGGCGATGTTGAAAAAGTATGCATAATGTCAGACTAGAGAGGAACTCTCATATAAGGATGATAATTTGCATGTTGGTAAGGCTGAATGAAGAAAAAGTCTAAGCAATGGAAGTGGTGGTTTTTTGCCCTCATTGCATTTTTAATTTTTATTATTTTACAGATTCCGGCGACTTGGCTTATCTCTAAATTTTCAAAGAATAATCAAACTGTCCATAATGTAAGTGGCAACATCTGGCAGGGGCAGGCAGACTGGCACCGTGGAGCGTTACGAGGCACTATCCACTGGAAAACGAGACCGCTAGACTTACTTTTATTACGCTTTGCTGCAGATGTTGATATTCATAGTGGTAATACGCAATTAACGGGGATTATGGCGTATGGTTTTGGAAAAAAAGTTATTGTAAGGGATATGAATGGCCAGATTGCTCCAGAAACACTGAAGCAAATTGTAAATTGGCAATGGCCTGTAAACAGTATTCAACTTAAAGATATCCAATTTAATTATAAAAAAGAGCAAGGCTTTGCGGCAGTTGATGGGCAATTGCATTGGGGTGGTGGGGCGCTCATTTATAATATTGGTGATCGTCAAGATCGTATGAATATGCCTTCTTTAAGTGGGCAATTAACTGACCAGAACGGACAGCTACAAGTGGACATCCGTGATCAGCGTAATCAAAAAATGGCCAATCTTTTACTAGATGCCAATATGATGCTGGATGTTCAGCTCACACAGCGTTTATTACTCAATGTTCCATCATATGACGGTAAAGCTGGTTTGGATACTTTTGTCATTAGTTCTCGCCAACCATTATTACAAGGTGGTAACTAATGAAAGTATGGATTGATAAATTACAGCAATTGCAATGGCAAAAATTAGATCGACTGAGTGTAGTGGTCCTTGCCATTTTAATTTTATGGTTATGCTGGAAACTCGCTTCATTTTTTTGGTTGGTGATTGCGCCTCCTCAACTGATGCAATTTGATCGGGTAGAACTCGGTTCTCAACAACCACAAATACCAAATATTAGTACTTTTTCACTTTTTAACGAACCTTCTGCCAATGCGGCTCAAGAAAGCGTGAATTTAGAATTGCAGGGTGTAATGGTCGGCTATCCAAACCGGTTTTCCTCTGCTGTTATTAAAATTGATAATACTGCTGAGCGTTATCGAGTTGGTGAAACCATTGGTTCAACTTCTTACCAATTGGCAGAGGTGTATTGGGATCATGTTGTGTTGAGTCAAGGAAATGGCAGTACCCGTGAACTTCAGTTCAAAGGTTTGCCAAATGGTTTATATCAACCGATGACTCCGGATGCTTCACAACAAAGTGCTACACCGTCTCAACCTACAGAGCCTATGAATACGGCCCAACAGGCATTGGGACAAGCGATCCAGCAGATGCAAGGTAACCGAGAGCAATACCTCCGAGATATGGGGGTAAGTGGTAACTCAGGTGAAGGCTATGAAGTTACAGAACGTACACCGACTGCACTTAGAAATAAGTTAGGTTTAAGACCTGGCGATCGAATTGTCTCTTTGAATGGTCAAACGGTTGGGCAAGGGCAAACGGATGTGCAATTACTTGAGCAGGCTCGTCGAGCAGGGCAAGTAAAAATAGAAATAAAACGTGGTGATCAAGTGATGACCATACAACAAAATTTTTAGTGATAACACGTCACCATAAGAGTTAGGAAATATCGCGAGTTATGGCTTTATTGAATCATCAACGTCCACTTTGGGCATTACTTGCAGCAGCCCCATTGATTGCGACAGTAAGTAGCAGTGCCTATGCCCAAACATGGAAGATCAATTTACGTGATGCTGACTTAACTGCCTTTATTAATGAAGTTGCAGACATTACAGGAAAGAACTTCGCTGTAGATCCGAGAGTACGTGGTAATGTCACGGTTATTTCTAATAAGCCATTAAATAAAGATGAAGTTTATGACCTATTTCTTGGGGTCTTAAATGTAAACGGGGTGGTTGCAATTCCTTCTGGTAATACCATTAAGCTTGTACCGGATAGCAATGTTAAAAACTCGGGAATTCCTTATGATTCTAGAAATAGGGTCCGTGGTGATCAAATCGTTACACGTGTGATTTGGCTGGAAAATACTAATCCAAATGACTTAATTCCAGCACTCCGTCCCTTAATGCCGCAATTTGCACATATGGCGGCAATTGCAGGAACCAATGCACTTATTGTTTCTGATAGAGCTGCGAATATTTATCAACTTGAAAATATTATTCGTAACTTGGATGGAACTGGGCAAAATGATATTGAAGCGATCACGCTTCAGTCGAGCCAAGCAGAAGAAATTATTACCCAGCTTGAAGCGATGAGCGCAACAGGTGCATCTAAAGATTTTAGTGGTGCCCGTATTCGTATTATTGCTGATAATCGGACAAACCGTATTTTAATAAAAGGTGATCCGCAAACACGTAAACGTATTCGTCATATGATTGAGATGCTGGATGTACCTTCGGCAGACCGTTTAGGTGGCTTAAAAGTTTTCCGTTTGAAATATGCCAGTGCTAAAAACTTGTCTGAAATTTTGCAAGGCTTAGTCACAGGACAGGCAGTATCTTCATCGAATAATAGTAATAATTCATCTAACTCATCGAATCCGATTAATAGTTTAATTGGTAATAACCAGAATTCTGGTTCAAATACATCCGGTTCAAGTGGTACCTCAATTTCAACTCCTGCAATTAACCTAAACGGTAATTCGAACAGTAGTAATCAGAACAATATCACCAGCTTTAATCAAAACGGTGTGAGTATTATTGCAGATAATGCTCAGAACTCATTGGTAGTTAAAGCTGATCCCCAATTAATGCGTGAAATTGAGTCTGCAATTCAGCAACTTGACGTTCGCCGTCAACAAGTACTCATCGAAGCTGCAATTATTGAAGTCTCTGGTAAAGATGCGGATCAGTTGGGGGTGCAATGGGCTCTTGGTGATATTAATAGTGGTATAGGCTTGATTAATTTTACAAATGCGGGTTCAAGTTTAGCTTCGCTGGCAGCTGGCTATTTAACAGGAGGAGCTGCTGGTTTGGGAAGCGCAATTGGTGCTGGTAGCTCAATCGCACTAGGAAAATATAAAGAAGGTGCAGATGGTTCTCGTCAACTTTATGGAGCTCTAATCCAAGCTTTAAAAGAGAATACAGCTTCTAATTTATTGTCTACTCCTTCTATTGTGACTATGGATAATGAGGAGGCTTATATTGTTGTAGGTCAAAACGTTCCATTTGTAACAGGTTCGGTTACTACCAATAGTACAGGTATTAATCCCTATACAACTGTGGAGCGTAAAGATGTCGGTGTAACATTAAAAGTCATTCCTCATATTGGTGAGAATGGTACAGTTCGCCTTGAAATTGAACAGGAAGTTTCAAATGTTCAAGCAAGTAAAGGACAAGCAGCGGACTTAATTACCAATAAACGTGCTATTAAAACGGCTGTATTAGCCGAACATGGCCAAACAGTAGTTTTAGGTGGTTTAGTTTCAGATGATGTTGAGTTTAACCGTCAGGGCATTCCTGGTTTAAGTAGTATTCCTTATTTAGGACGTTTATTCCGCTCAGATACTCGAAGCAATACTAAACGTAACCTTCTCGTTTTTATTCACCCAACAATTGTGGGCGATGCAAATGATGTACGCCGTTTATCTCAGCAGCGCTATAATCAACTTTATAGCTTGCAATTGGCTATGGATAAAAATGGCAACTTTGCAAAATTACCTGAGCAAGTTGATGATATTTATAATCAAAAAATGACCCCACCGAGTATTGCCTCTAAGCCAAAAAATTACCAACAGGTTCCATCAGGTGGTAAAAGTTCGACCATAACTACGCCGGTAGCTGTAGAACCTACCGTCCAAAAGCAAACACTACAGTTGCCTGATCCTGAAATTAATCGTACTAAAAATACAGTAACAACAACGACACTGCGTCCAAGCACAGCGCCGTAGTAGCATGTTATGATTAATAAAAAATGAATAGGACATAGGCATGACTTGGAAATTACAAGCAATTACTGGTGAATTTACTGGCCAAGAAATTAATGTTGATCGTGATATGTTGGTGGGACGTCATCAAGATGCTGATTTATTACTACAGGCTGCTGAAATTTCACGTCGCCATGCAGCATTGCTGTTAAAAGATCAAGCGCTATGGGTGCAAGACCTTAATTCATCGAATGGTACGTTTGTAAACGATATTCGTATTGAGCAAGAAAAACAGTTGCATGATGGTGATATTGTTCAATTCGCAAGTTTAAAATTTTCAGTTTTCGCCCCTGCACAAGAAAATACTGATTTACCTGAAATTGAGGTGGAGCCAGTACAAACTGCACCGATACAAGATTTAAGCGATCAAGGTATGCCAAGTATTGCGGAGCGTGCAGCAGAAACTGAAGTGAGTCGTGATGGAATGCCTCAGCGAGTTTCTGTGCCAAAACCCGCACCGATTCCTGAAGGGGTGGATATTCATGCTCAGCCAGAACAAACTCCTGTTGCTATTGAGGAGCCAGTTTCTCGGGTTACTGAAGAGAAAGAGCAGCAAAAGAATGCATCTATTGGTCTAGTGACCATTATTATTTTAGTGATTTTAGCTGTATTGGCGTGGTTATTCTTTAAATAATTCGTTGGTGCTTTTACAATCAAGGCATGCTAAACGCATGCCTTTTTAATTTTGAGTAGAAGAAAATGTCTGTTGCACAACTAAGTAAGCGCGATTTAATTTTATTTGATCTAGATGGAACGTTGGTTGACTCCGCTGCCGATTTATATCGGTCTATGAACTTAAGTCTGCAATCACTCAGTTGGCCATTGGTAACAGAAGCACAAATACGGGAATGGGTAGGTAAAGGGGCTTCAAAACTTTGTGAAAGTGTTCTGCTTCATATATTTGGAAAATTAGATGTTGAACAACATGAAGTTTTATTACAGAAATTTGTAGAGGTATATGGTGCGGAGCTGTGTGTGAATACTCAAATTTACCCAGGCGTACCTGAGTTTTTAAAACATTGCCAAACTTTGAATATTAAAATGGCATGTGTGACTAATAAGCCTGTCAAACTTGCTCAAGGGTTACTGGATGCGCTAGAGCTTTCTTCTTATTTTCAAGTTGTACTTGGAGGAGATAGCTTACCTGAAAGAAAGCCGCACCCACTACCATTATTGCATTGCATGGAAAGCCTAAAAATATCTGCTTCACAATCATTAATGATTGGCGACTCAAGTAATGATATTGAAGCTGCACGCCGTGCTGGAATTGATTGTATTGTGGTTAGCTATGGCTATAATCATGGAGAGAATATCTATGATTGCCAACCTCAGCAAGTTGTTGATAGTCTTGCTGAGTTAATTGTCTAATGAAGAAAATGGAGATAAGAATGAATAAGCGTATGGTTTTTCGATGGCGTGTCTAAACCGAATCTAGAAAAACACACTTTTAAATCGAAACCATATTAGAGAAGATTCATGACTACATTAGCGCAATTCGAGCAACTTAAGGCTGCTGGTTACAATACTATTCCTGTTTATCGTCAACGTTTAGCGGATACAGAAACCCCATTATCTGTTTTTGCTCGTTTTAAGGATCAAACACAGGCTTACTTATTTGAGTCTGTTGAAGGGGGTGAAAACTGGGCGCGCTACTCTATGATTGGTTTAGGGGAAACAACAGTTTTTTCCTGTAACGCTGGCGTTTTATCTATACAACATGCTAACGGATCAGTAACACAGCAAAATTGTCTAGACCCATTCCAATATATCCGCGAATTCCAAAAACAATTTAAAGTTCCTACGGCTAAACTCTTACCAGACTTACCAAGTTTTACGGGCGGCTTGGTGGGTTATTTGGGCTACGATGCTGTCCGCTACATCGAGCCACGTTTAAAGAATGTACCTGCGGCTGATCCGATTACGCTGCCAGATTTATGGTTGATGCTCTCAAAGACAGTCATTGTTTTTGACAATCTTAAAGATACGCTATTTTTAATTGTGCATGCGGATACAGAGCAGAGTAATGCTTATGAAGACGCTCAACAAAAATTAGATCAATTAGAACAGTTGTTGGCGACTCCAGTTAGTTTGCAAGCGCGACCACATACGCCTCCGCATTTTGAATCAATTACTGGTAAAGCAAAATTCTTAGAGACGGTAGAGAAGGTTAAAGAATATATTCGTGCAGGCGATGTGATGCAGGTTGTACCTGGGCAGCGTATGGTTTCTGATTTTGATGGAGAAGCTTTACAGGTTTACCGTGCATTACGTCATTTAAATCCATCACCTTATCTATTCTTGGTTCAAGGACAAACGATTACTGATAAAAAACCATTTCATATTGTTGGTTCATCACCGGAAATTTTATCTCGTTTAGAAAATGGTATTGCTACAGTTCGACCTTTGGCAGGAACTAGACCGCGCGGTAAAACTAAAGAAGAAGATATAGCATTAGAAAAAGATTTGCTTTCTGATGAAAAAGAGATTGCTGAACATTTAATGCTGATTGATCTTGGGCGAAACGATGTAGGGCGCGTATCAAAAATAGGTAAGGTCCAAGTTACGGATCAAATGGTGATCGAGCGCTATTCACATGTCATGCATATTGTTTCAAATGTACAAGGTGAAGTGCGTGATGATATCGATGCACTTGATGTATTTAAAGCCACCTTTCCGGCAGGAACGTTATCAGGTGCCCCAAAAATTCGTGCAATGGAAATTATTGATGAAGTAGAGCCTGTGAAAAGAGGAGTTTTTGGCGGGGCTGTTGGTTATTTGGGATGGCATGGTGAAATGGATATGTCGATTGCAATCCGTACTTGTGTTATCCGTGACAAAAAGGTGTATGTACAGGCTGGTGCAGGGCTAGTTGCTGACTCAAATCCAGAATCTGAGTGGAATGAAACCCAAATAAAAGCTCGCGCAGTGATCAAAGCGGTTGAATTATCATCAAACGGATTGATTTTATGAGTTTTTAGCGGTTTTTTTAAAAAAACCGCTTGCATCGTTTGGAAGTTTTGCTAAACTGCACACCGTTCCGATACGAAACGTACGAAACACTAAGAAACGCCGGCATAGCTCAGTTGGTAGAGCAACTGACTTGTAATCAGTAGGTCCACAGTTCGAATCCGTGTGCCGGCACCATTTTAAAGTGTTAAGTTAATTGAGTAAAGAACGGCACTGTAGATAAGTGCGATATTGGTGAGATTCCCGAGCGGCCAAAGGGGGCAGACTGTAACTCTGTTGCGAAAGCTTCGAAGGTTCGAATCCTTCTCTCACCACCATCTCTAAACTTCGAGTGAAGTGGTTATTACCAACGTTGCGGGAGTAGCTCAGTTGGTAGAGCGGCAGCCTTCCAAGCTGCATGTCGCGAGTTCGATCCTCGTCTCCCGCTCCATCGAAGGATAGTCGCTCTTATAGCTCAGTGGTAGAGCACTCCCTTGGTAAGGGAGAGGTCTCGAGTTCAAATCTCGATAAGAGCTCCAGATATTAAAGTTTAATGTGGATTTCCACAAAGTTTTCAAAAAGCAGGCTATATAGTCTGCTTTTCAAGTATTAGGTGTCTAGTTTTTTTTAGGCGATATGTCGATAAACTGAGTTAGCTCAGCGCCATTTGTAGGTGGTTCGACGTAAACGAGGAAGATCATCATGGCTAAAGCCAAGTTTGAACGTAATAAACCACACGTAAACGTGGGTACAATCGGTCACGTTGACCATGGTAAAACAACTTTAACTGCTGCGATTGCAACAATTTGTGCAAAAACTTACGGCGGTGAAGCGAAAGATTACTCACAAATCGACTCAGCACCTGAAGAAAAAGCACGTGGTATTACAATTAATACATCACACGTAGAATACGATTCTCCAACTCGTCACTACGCACACGTTGACTGCCCAGGCCACGCCGACTACGTTAAAAACATGATCACTGGTGCTGCTCAGATGGACGGCGCGATCCTTGTATGTGCTGCAACTGACGGTCCAATGCCACAAACTCGTGAGCACATCCTTCTTTCTCGTCAGGTAGGTGTACCTTACATCATCGTATTCTTAAACAAATGCGACCTTGTTGATGACGAAGAATTACTTGAATTAGTAGAAATGGAAGTACGTGAACTTCTTTCTACTTATGACTTCCCAGGTGATGACACTCCAGTAATCCGTGGTTCAGCTCTTGCAGCGCTTAACGGTGAAGCTGGTCCTTACGGTGAAGAATCAGTTCTTGCTCTTGTAGCAGCACTTGACTCTTACATCCCAGAGCCAGAGCGTGCAATCGACAAAGCATTCTTGATGCCAATCGAAGACGTATTCTCAATTTCTGGTCGTGGTACAGTAGTAACAGGCCGTGTTGAAGCTGGTATCATCAAAGTTGGTGAAGAAGTAGAGATCGTTGGTATTAAAGATACAGTTAAAACAACTGTAACTGGCGTAGAAATGTTCCGTAAACTTCTTGACGAAGGCCGTGCAGGTGAGAACTGTGGTATCTTACTTCGTGGTACTAAGCGTGAAGAAGTACAACGTGGTCAAGTACTTGCTAAACCAGGTACAATCAAGCCGCACACTAAATTCGACGCAGAAGTATACGTACTTTCTAAAGAAGAAGGTGGTCGTCACACTCCATTCTTAAATGGTTACCGTCCACAGTTCTACTTCCGTACAACTGACGTAACTGGTGCAATCCAGTTGAAAGAAGGCGTTGAAATGGTAATGCCAGGTGACAACGTTGAAATGTCAGTAGAATTAATCCACCCAATCGCAATGGACCCAGGTCTACGTTTTGCAATCCGTGAAGGTGGTCGTACTGTAGGTGCTGGTGTTGTTGCTAAAGTAACTGCATAAGCATAATATAGTGACGAATTACGTCTCAAGTTGAGAGCTTTGGCTCTCAACTTGCTTTATAGGTCAGTAGTTCAATTGGTAGAGCGTCGGTCTCCAAAACCGAATGTTGGGGGTTCGAGTCCCTCCTGACCTGCCATATTTTGAAATAAAAAGCTTGATGCTGGCTTAGTTGTTCATATAATAAGTCGCGAGTTCTACGACGAGTACAAAAATGTCGAATGATAAATCGCGTGACGCATTGAGCGACGCGCCAATTCCTCAAAGAAATAATTCTGCTGAAGTTGTTCGTTCTGGTTCGCCTTTAGATATCGTTCTATGGGTGATAGCAATTGCATTATTGCTCTCGGCTACCATGGTGAATCAGCATTTACCAGCGTATTGGGCCCCTGCAAATGATGTTTGGGTGCGCGTTGGGGTAATTTTTGCTTGTATCGTTGTGGCTTTAGGTTTATTATACGCCACCCATCAAGGTAAAGGCTTCGTTCGTTTGCTGAAAGATGCACGAGTCGAATTGCGTCGAGTAACTTGGCCAACAAAACAAGAAACAGTCACAACATCGTGGCAGGTTCTATTGGTTGTAGTTGTTGCATCATTAGTTTTATGGTGTTTTGACTATGGTTTGGGTTGGTTAATTAAGTTGATTATCGGGTAAAAGAGCTATGAAACGTTGGTACATTATTCATGCCTATTCTGGTTATGAAAAACAAGTGATGCGTTCACTTAAAGAACGAATCCAGCGTAGCGCTGTTGCCGATAGCTTTGGTGATGTCCTTGTTCCTACCGAAGAAGTGGTAGAAATGAAGGATGGTAAGAAGCGTAAATCTGAGCGTAAATTCTTTCCTGGCTATGTGTTAGTTGAAATGGAAATGAATGACGATACTTGGCACATTGTTAAAGAGTGTCCAAAAGTATTAGGTTTTATTGGTGGTACACCTGAAAAACCTGCGCCAATCACTCAACGTGAAGCAGATGCGATTCTTGCGCGTGTACGTAATACTGGTGAAGCCCCACGTCCTAAGACGATGTTTGAGCCAGGTGAAGAATTACTTGTTATTGACGGTCCATTCACAGACTTTAAAGGTGTGGTGGAAGAGGTTCAATACGATAAGTCACGTTTAACGTTGACGATTAACGTGTTTAATCGACCAACTCAGGTTGAACTCGAATTTCGCCAAGTCGAAAAAACGATTTAATCTTAATTGGTTGAAAAGCGCCCGATTTTATCGGGCATTGTTGTTGTAACAGTATTGTTACGTAGAAATTGGGGAGCCTAACGGCGTTTGTACCCAGAGGTATTTAAAATGGCTAAGAAGATTGACGGCTATATCAAGCTGCAAGTTCCAGCTGGTAAAGCAAATCCATCTCCACCGATTGGTCCTGCACTAGGTCAACGTGGTGTAAACATCATGGCGTTCTGTAAAGAATTCAATGCTGCTACACAAAAAGTTGAACCAGGTCTTCCAATCCCTGTAGTGATTACTGTGTACAACGACAAGTCGTTCACATTCATCATGAAAACTCCTCCAGCTTCTATTCTTCTTAAGAAAGCTGCTGGTATCCAAAAGGGTTCATCTGTACCTAACAAAACTAAAGTTGGTAAGTTGACTCGTGCTCAATTAGAAGAAATCGCGACTACTAAAGAACCAGACTTAACTGGTGCTGACTTAGACGCGCGTGTTCGTACCATCGCTGGTTCTGCACGTTCTATGGGCTTGGAAGTGGAGCTATAAGACATGGCAAAGTTAACTAAACGTCAAAAAGCCATTGCTGCTGCTGTTGAAGCGAACAAAGTTTACACTTTGGAAGAAGCAGTACAGGTTCTTAACAGCTTGCCTGCTGCAAAGTTCAAAGAATCTTTAGACATCTCTGTAAACCTTGGCGTAGATCCACGTAAATCTGATCAGGTTGTTCGTGGTGCGACTACATTACCTGCAGGTACTGGTAAAACTGTACGTGTAGCTGTATTTGCTCAAGGCGCGCAAGCAGAAGCTGCGAAAGAAGCTGGTGCTGATGTTGTAGGTTTTGATGACCTTGCTGAAAGCATCCAAGGTGGAAACCTTGACTTTGATGTTGTAATCGCTGCTCCTGATGCTATGCGTGTTGTTGGTAAGCTCGGTACAATTCTTGGTCCACGTGGTTTAATGCCAAACCCTAAAGTTGGTACTGTAACTCCTGATGTTGCTGGCGCTGTTAAAAACGCTAAATCTGGTCAGGCACGTTACCGTGTAGACAAAGCGGGTATTATTCACGCTGCGATTGGTCAAGTTGGCTTTGATGCTGCTGCAATCCGTCAAAACGTTGAAACTTTAGTTGCTGACTTGAAAAAGTTAAAACCTGCAACTTCTAAAGGTGTATACATCAAGAAGATCACTTTGAGCTCAACTATGGGTCCTGGTCTTACTGTTGATGTAAACAACGTTTCTAACTAAGTTTTAACTTGGTTAAGTAAAGAATTTTAAAGTCCTGATGAGGATTAAGCATAAAACAGAAAAGTTATTTCTGCTTTTGCTTCGGTAGAGTAAAGCTTTATCTATTACTTATCAGGCGGACTTTGAATTGATAAATGAGAATTTATCAGCGTCAAAGACCTCAGGCGAAAAGACGTTATTTTCGAATAGCGATTTTCTTAATAAACCAGCCTGCGTAGACGCGGTGGTGTGATTTGTTCCTCCTCCGCGTGTAAGTCGAAAGACTTACGAACTGGGAGTGTGCCCATTGGGTACATAAATCACCTTAGGAGGTTTTACAATGGCTCTTCTTATTGAAGACAAAAAACAGATCGTTGCAGAAGTAAGTGAAGTTGCTTCTAAAGCGTTTGCAGCCGTTGTTGCTGACTATCAAGGTTTAAGCGTAGAGCAATTAACAACACTTCGTGTTGAAGCTCGTAAGTTAGGTGTAACTACACGTATTGTACGTAACACTTTGGCTAAACGCGCATTTCAAGGTACTCAGTTTGATATCTTGAACGACAACCTTGTTGGTCCAACAATTCTAGGTTTTTCAACTTCTGAAGATGACATGGGTGCAGCTGCACGCTTGTTCGAAGAATTTGCTAAAACTAACAAAGCATTTGAATTAAAAGCTGCTGCATTTGACGGCAAAGTTTATCAAGGTGCTGATGTTAGCGTTATTGCTAATCTTCCGAACCAAGAGAAAGCGCTTACTATGCTTGCCTCTGTCCTTCAAGCTCCTATTTCGAAA
Organism: Acinetobacter baumannii; assembly: GCF_009759685.1. Lineage (NCBI taxonomy): Bacteria > Pseudomonadati > Pseudomonadota > Gammaproteobacteria > Moraxellales > Moraxellaceae > Acinetobacter > Acinetobacter baumannii. The sequence continues at coordinate 1,662,602 of NZ_CP046654.1, forward strand.
TTGGGTCGCCTCATTACAGCACTCAAAGAGAAAAACGAGTCAGAAGCTGCTTAATCAATTTTACACACCATTCAATATCCATTTGGAGTTATTCTCATGGCTTTAACTAACGAAGAAATCTTAAATGCAGTTGCTGAAAAAACTGTTCTTGAACTTGTTGAATTAATTTCTGCTTTCGAAGAGAAATTCAACGTATCTGCAGCTGCTGTAGCTGTTGCTGCTCCAGCTGGTGGCGCTGCTGCTGCTGCTGAAGAACAATCTGAATTCAACGTTGAGTTGACTTCTTTCGGTGCTAACAAAGTAGCTGTAATTAAAGCTGTTCGTGAAGCAACTGGTCTTGGTCTTAAAGAAGCTAAAGACTTAGTTGAAGGCGCTCCTCAAGTTCTTAAAGAAGGCGTTTCTAAAGAAGAAGGCGAAGAACTTAAGAAGAAACTTGAAGAAGCTGGTGCTACAGTTACACTTAAGTAATTGTAAAAGGAGTCGGTTTTTAAATCGGCTCCATAAAATGGCTGATGGCTCTTGGGTCATCAGCCTTTTTGCGTTACAATAATCGGCTCGATTTTTGTTAGTTTTGTTTGGTTTTTAGAGAAAGCCTAAATAAAATAAATAAATTCAAATGCTTACCAATATTTTTCATTTTTAAAAATATTGTTAAGCGTTTTTATACCACTAAAAATTGCAGCATTTGTAAACAGTGGTGGCCATATCGGCCTGCGTAATTCCTTCTGAGCCCGTTCTGCAGGCGGGCTTGGTTTACTTTCCGAGGACTCCAGATGGCATACTCATATACCGAAAAGAAACGGATCCGTAAGAATTTTGGTAAATTGCCCCAAGTAATGGATGCACCGTACTTATTATCGATTCAGGTCGATTCGTACAGAACATTCTTGCAAGATGGCAAATCACCAAAAAACCGCGAAGATATCGGTCTCCAAGCCGCATTTCGTTCAGTTTTTCCTATCGAAAGTTATTCTGGCAATGCTGCTTTAGAATTTGTTGAGTATAGCCTTGGTAAACCTGAGTTCGATGTACGCGAATGTATTCTTCGTGGCTCGACTTATGCGGCACCAATGCGCGTTAAAATTCGTTTGATTATTAAAGATCGCGAAACTAAATCAATTAAAGACGTACGCGAACAAGAAGTCTATATGGGTGAAATTCCGCTCATGACTGAAAATGGTACCTTTGTTATCAACGGTACTGAGCGTGTAATCGTATCTCAATTACACCGTTCGCCAGGCGTATTCTTTGACCATGATAAAGGTAAGACCCACTCAAGTGGTAAAGTGTTGTATTCAGCACGTATCATTCCTTACCGTGGTTCATGGTTAGACTTCGAATTTGATGCAAAAGACTTAGTTTACGTACGTATCGACCGTCGTCGTAAATTACTTGCTACAGTTGTGTTACGTGCACTAGGTTATAACAATGAACAGATCTTGAATTTGTTCTATGAAAAAGTACCTGTGTATCTTGACATGGGTAGCTATCAAATTGACCTTGTACCTGAGCGTTTACGTGGTGAAATGGCTCAATTTGATATTACTGACAATGAAGGTAAAGTCATTGTTGAGCAAGGTAAACGTATTAATGCTCGTCACGTACGTCAAATGGAAGCTGCAGGTTTAACTAAGCTTTCAGTTCCTGATGAATACTTATATGAGCGTATCACTGCTGAAGATATTACTTTACGTGATGGTGAAGTAATTGCTGCAAATACTCTGTTAAGCCATGAAGTAATGGTGAAGTTGGCAGAAGGCGGTGTTAAGCAATTTAATATCTTGTTCACTAACGATATTGACCGTGGTTCATTCGTAGCTGATACATTACGTGCTGACTTGACGCGTGATCGTGAAGAAGCATTAGTAGAAATCTACAAAGTAATGCGTCCAGGCGAGCCACCAACAAAAGAAGCTGCTGAAAACTTATTCAATAACTTGTTCTTCTCTTCTGAACGCTATGACTTATCTCCAGTAGGTCGTATGAAGTTCAACCGTCGTTTAGGTCGTCCTTACGAAGTTGGTACTGATCAGAAGTCACGCGAAGTTGAAGGTATTTTATCGCACGAAGATATTATCGATGTATTACGTACATTGGTTGAAATCCGTAACGGTAAAGGTGAAGTCGACGATATCGACCACTTAGGTAACCGTCGTGTACGTTCTGTTGGTGAAATGACAGAGAACCAATTCCGTGTAGGTTTAGTTCGTGTTGAGCGTGCTGTTAAAGAGCGTTTAAGCCAAGCAGAAACAGATAACTTGTCTCCACAAGATTTGATTAATGCAAAACCAGTTGCTGCTGCAATCAAAGAATTCTTTGGTTCAAGCCAGTTATCTCAGTTTATGGACCAAAACAACCCATTATCTGAGATTACACATAAACGTCGTGTATCTGCGCTTGGTCCTGGTGGTTTAACACGTGAACGTGCAGGCTTCGAAGTACGTGACGTACACCAAACTCACTATGGTCGTGTTTGTCCAATTGAAACTCCTGAAGGTCCAAACATTGGTTTGATCAACTCGCTTTCTGTATACGCAAAAGCGAATGACTTCGGTTTCTTGGAAACACCATACCGCAAAGTTGTAGATGGTCGTGTAACTGATGATGTTGAATATTTATCTGCAATTGAAGAAGTAGGTACTGTTATTGCACAGGCCGACTCTGCAGTAGATAAAGATGGCAACTTAACAGAAGAATTCGTTTCTGTTCGTCATCAAGGTGAATTCGTACGTATGCCGCCTGAAAAAGTAACGCATATGGACGTTTCTGCACAGCAGGTAGTATCTGTTGCTGCATCACTTATTCCATTCCTTGAACACGATGACGCAAACCGTGCGCTCATGGGTTCAAACATGCAACGTCAGGCAGTTCCTACTTTACGTGCGGATAAACCGCTTGTAGGTACAGGTATGGAAGCGAACGTTGCACGTGACTCTGGTGTGTGTGTAATCGCAAACCGTGGCGGTGTAATTGAATATGTAGATGCTTCTCGTATCGTTATTCGTGTAAACGAAGATGAAATGGTTGCAGGTGAGGCGGGTGTAGATATCTATAACCTCATCAAATATACGCGTTCAAACCAAAATACTTGTATTAACCAAAATGTTATCGTGAACTTGGGCGACAAAGTTGCTCGTGGTGACATCTTGGCAGACGGTCCGTCAACAGACATGGGTGAACTTGCGCTTGGTCAAAACATGCGTGTAGCGTTCATGACATGGAATGGTTACAACTACGAAGACTCGATCTTGTTATCTGAGCGTGTACTTCAAGAAGACCGTTTAACCTCTATTCACATTCAAGAATTGTCATGTGTAGCACGTGATACTAAGTTAGGTGCAGAAGAAATTACTGCCGATATTCCTAACGTAGGTGAAGCTGCGCTTTCTAAACTTGATGAATCAGGTATCGTTTATATCGGTGCTGAAGTTACTGCTGGTGACATCTTAGTTGGTAAAGTAACGCCTAAAGGTGAAACTCAGTTAACTCCTGAAGAAAAACTGCTTCGTGCAATTTTTGGTGAGAAAGCAGCTGACGTTAAAGACTCATCTTTACGTGTTCCATCTGGTACTAAAGGTACAGTTATTGACGTTCAAGTCTTCACTCGTGATGGCTTAGAGAAAGATGACCGTGCTTTAGCAATTGAAAAAGCACAGCTTGATTCTTACCGTAAAGACTTGAAAGAAGAATACAAGATCTTCGAAGAAGCGGCTCGTGAGCGTGTAATTCGTTTGCTTAAAGGCCAAGAGTCTAATGGCGGTGGTTCAACTAAACGTGGTGATAAACTTTCTGAAGATTTATTATCTGGTTTAGAGCTTGTTGATTTACTTGAAATTCAACCAGCAGATGAAGCAATCGCTGAGCGTTTAACTCAAATTCAAGTGTTCTTGAAAGAGAAGAGCGCAGAAATCGATGAGAAATTCGCTGAGAAGAAACGTAAGCTTGCCACAGGTGATGAATTAACGACTGGCGTATTAAAAGTTGTTAAGGTTTACTTAGCTGTTAAACGTCGTATTCAGCCTGGTGATAAGATGGCTGGTCGTCACGGTAACAAGGGTGTTGTATCTAACATCTTACCTGTTGAAGACATGCCACATGATGCTAACGGTGTGCCGGTAGATATCGTATTGAACCCGCTGGGTGTACCATCTCGTATGAACGTGGGTCAGATTCTAGAGACTCACTTGGGTATGGCGGCTAAAGGGCTTGGTGACAAAATCGAAAAAATGTTGAAAGAACAACGTACAGTTTTAGAACTGCGCGAATTCTTAGACAAGATTTATAACAAAGTCGGCGGTGAGCAAGAAGATCTTGATAGCTTGACTGATGAAGAAATTCTAGCGCTTGCAGGTAACTTGCGTGCGGGTGTGCCTTTAGCTACTCCTGTATTTGATGGTGCTGAAGAAAGTCAAATTAAAGACTTACTTGAATTGGCTGACATTTCACGTACGGGTCAAACAGTATTGTTTGACGGACGTACAGGTGAACAGTTTGACCGTCCAGTAACTGTTGGTTACATGTACATGCTTAAATTGAACCACTTGGTTGATGACAAGATGCATGCGCGTTCAACTGGTTCTTACTCACTTGTTACACAACAACCGCTTGGTGGTAAAGCACAATTCGGTGGTCAGCGTTTCGGTGAGATGGAAGTGTGGGCACTTGAAGCATACGGTGCAGCATATACACTCCAAGAAATGCTTACAGTGAAGTCGGATGATGTTGAAGGCCGTACTCGCATCTATAAGAATATTGTAGATGGTAACCATTATATGGATCCGGGTATGCCTGAATCGTTCAACGTATTGACCAAAGAGATCCGTTCTTTAGGTATCAACATTGAACTAAAAAATGGTGACTAAGTCGTAAGACTCACGATTTTTTAGGTAAAAACAATATTTGTGACCCAGTCGGGTAAGCGAGGCTTCCCGACACACGGAGAAAAAAATTGAAAGACTTGCTCGATATCATGCGTAAGAAAACGGACTCAGATGGTCATGCGCCAGTTGAGTTCGACCGTATCCGTATTGGTCTTGCGTCACCAGAAATGATTAAGTCATGGTCTCATGGTGAAGTTAAAAAACCTGAGACAATCAACTATCGTACGTTCAAACCAGAACGTGATGGTTTGTTCTGTGCCAAAATCTTTGGTCCAGTAAAAGATTACGAATGCTTGTGTGGTAAATACAAGCGTATGAAATACAAAGGCGTCATTTGTGAAAAATGTGGCGTTGAAGTAACTACAGCAAAAGTTCGTCGTGAACGTATGGGTCACATTGAGCTTGCTTCTCCAGTTGCACATATCTGGTTCTTAAAATCGTTACCATCCCGTATCGGTTTATTACTTGATATGACACTTCGTGATATCGAACGTGTATTGTATTTCGAATCATACGTTGTTACTGATCCTGGTATGACACCATTTGAAAAGTATCAACTTCTTAATGATGAAGAATACTTTACTGCTCTAGAAGAGCACGGCGACGAATTTGTTGCAAAAATGGGTGCAGAAGCAGTTCAAGACTTGTTGAAAGACATCGACCTTGAAGCTGAAATTTCACGTTTACGTGAAGAAATTCCTCAAACAACTTCTGAAACGAAGTTGAAAAAAGCGTCTAAGCGCTTGAAATTGATGGAAGCATTCAAAGACTCAAACAACAAGCCAGAATGGATGGTAATGAACGTACTTCCGGTACTTCCACCAGATTTACGTCCATTAGTTCCACTTGAAGGTGGTCGTTTCGCGACTTCTGACTTGAACGACTTATATCGTCGTGTAATTAACCGTAACAACCGTTTGAAGCGTCTTCTTGACCTTGCAGCGCCGGACATCATCGTACGTAATGAAAAACGTATGTTACAAGAGTCTGTAGATGCGTTGCTTGATAACGGTCGTCGTGGTCGTGCAATTACTGGTTCTAACAAACGCCCATTAAAATCTTTGGCAGACATGATCAAAGGTAAACAAGGTCGTTTCCGTCAGAACTTGTTAGGTAAGCGTGTTGACTACTCTGGTCGTTCGGTAATTACTGTAGGTCCTACTTTACGTCTTCACCAATGTGGTCTTCCGAAGAAAATGGCACTTGAATTATTCAAGCCATTCATTTTCGCAAAATTACAAGCTTCAGGTCAGGCAACCACCATTAAAGCTGCGAAGAAAATGGTTGAGCGTGAGACTCCGGAAGTTTGGGACGTTCTTGCATCTGTAATTCGTCAACATCCAGTAATGTTGAACCGTGCGCCAACACTTCACCGTTTAGGTCTTCAAGCATTTGAGCCTATTCTTATTGAAGGTAAGGCAATCCGTCTTCACCCGCTCGTCTGTGCTGCGTTCAACGCCGACTTCGACGGTGACCAAATGGCGGTACACGTTCCATTGACACTTGAAGCACAGTTAGAAGCTCGTGCATTGATGATGTCAACAAACAACATCTTGTCACCAGCAAACGGTGAGCCAATCATCGTTCCTTCTCAGGACGTTGTCTTGGGTCTTTACTACATCACTCGTGATGCAGTAAACGCGAAAGGTGAAGGCATGGTGTTTGCGGATACTCACGAAGTAAACCGTGCACTTGCAACTGGTCAAGTTGCGATCCATGCTCGTGTTAAAGTACGTGTGCATCAAACGGTTATCAATGAAAATGGTGAGCGTGAACAGCAAACTATCATTGTTGATACAACACCAGGTCGTTGCTTACTTTGGGAAGTTGTTCCAGAAGGTTTAAGCTTTGACATGATCAACCTTGAGATGACTAAAAAGAACATCTCTAAGTTAATCAACTCTTGCTACCGTAAACTTGGTTTGAAAGATACAGTTATCTTCGCTGACCAATTAATGTACTTGGGCTTCCGTCAAGCGACTCGTTCAGGTGTATCTGTAGGTATGGAAGACATGTTAATTCCACCTACGAAACACACAATTATTGACAAAGCGGAAACAGAAGTTCGTGAAATCGAACAACAGTTTGAACAAGGTTTCGTAACTGCTGGTGAACGTTATAACAAAGTTGTCGATATTTGGGCGCGTACAAACGACCAAGTTGCTAAAGCAATGATGGATAACTTGTCTTATACACTTGTGAAAAACAAACAAGGTGAAGACGAGAAGCAAAAATCATTCAACAGTATCTATATGATGTCTGACTCTGGTGCCCGTGGTAGTGCGGCTCAGATTCGTCAGCTTGCAGGTATGCGTGGTTTGATGGCAAAACCGGATGGCTCGATTATTGAGACTCCAATTAAAGCGAACTTCCGTGAAGGTTTGACAGTACTCCAGTACTTCATTTCAACACACGGTGCGCGTAAAGGTTTGGCCGATACTGCATTGAAAACTGCGAACTCTGGTTACTTGACTCGTCGTCTTGTAGACGTAGCACAAGACTTAGTAATTACTGAGCCAGATTGTGGTACAAGTGGTGGTCTAGTGATGACTCCATTCATTCAGGGTGGTGATGTCATCGAGCCATTACGTGACCGCGTATTAGGTCGTGTAACTGCTGAAGATGTACGTCGTGCATCTGATGATGAAGTTGTATTACCTCGCGGTACGTTAATTGACGAGAAAATCGCAGCTCAGCTTGAAGAGGCTGGTGTCGATGAAGTTAAAGTACGTTCTGTAATCGCATGTGAATCAACATTCGGTGTATGTGCGAAATGTTATGGTCGTGACCTCGCTCGTGGTCACTTGGTAAACCCAGGTGAGTCAGTAGGCGTAATGGCTGCACAGTCAATCGGTGAACCAGGTACACAGTTAACAATGCGTACGTTCCACGTGGGTGGTGCTGCAAGCCGAACTTCTGCTGCAAACAGTGTTCAAGTACGTAACAAAGGTACTGTACGTTTCCATAACGTAAAAACTGTACAACATGCGAAAGGCCACTTGGTTTCAGTTTCACGTTCAGGTGAAATTGGTATTGCCGATGAGTTAGGCCGTGAGCGTGAACGCTACAAACTTCCTTACGGTGCGAGCATCTTGTTGAAAGATGGTGAGCTTGTTGAGGCTGGTGGTATCGTTGCGACATGGGATCCGCATACGCATCCATTGGTAACAGAAGTTGCTGGTAAAGCACGTTTCAGCCAAATTGCTGATGGTGTAACTGCAACATCGAAAACTGATGATGCAACTGGTATGACAACTGTTGAAATCTTGCCTGTAACAGCACGTCCTGCTTCTGGTAAAGATTTACGTCCAGCAATCGTATTAGATACAACTGATGGCGGTGAACAGTTCTACTTCTTACCACAAAACACAATTGTGACTGTTCGCGACGGCGAAACAATTGGTGTGGGTGACGTTATCGGTCGTGTACCACAAGAATCTTCACGTACTCGTGATATTACCGGTGGTCTTCCGCGTGTTGCTGACTTGTTCGAAGCACGTAAGCCGAAAGAACATGCGATCTTGGCAGAAGTGTCTGGTATCGTAAGCTTCGGTAAAGAGACCAAAGGTAAGAATCGTTTAGTGATTACTCCAGATGACGGTTCTGAAATTTACGAAGAGTTGATTCCAAAATGGCGTCAAATCAACGTGTTTGAAGGTGAACATGTGAACCGTGGTGAAACCATTTCTGATGGTCCACAAAATCCACATGACATCTTACGCTTGAAAGGTGAAGTTGCTTTAACTAACTACATCGTGAACGAAGTTCAAGACGTTTACCGTCTCCAAGGTGTAAAAATCAACGATAAGCACATTGAAGTTATCGTACGTCAAATGTTGCGTAAAGTTGATATCATCGATGGTGGTGATACAAGCTTCATCAAAGGTGAACAAGTGGATTACATCCGTGTTGTTCAAGAGAACCAAGCTGTCTTGGCTCAGAACAAGTTCCCTGCGAAGTTTGAACGTCAATTGATGGGTATTACGAAAGCATCGCTTTCTACTGACTCATTCATCTCTGCTGCATCGTTCCAGGAAACAACTCGTGTGTTAACTGAAGCGGCTGTAACAGGTAAAGAAGATGATTTACGTGGCTTGAAAGAAAACGTTGTAGTGGGTCGCTTGATTCCAGCTGGTACTGGTCTTGCATACCACTTAGAGCGTCGTCGTCAAGAAGCGGAAGCAGCAGAACATGCTCTTCACAATGACTTCAGCGAAGTAGACCAAGCATTTAGCCAAGCTTTAAACTCAGAACAATTCTAAGCTTAAACTTGCATTAAAAAGGCGCCTTAGGGCGCCTTTTTTGTGGAAAAAATAAGCCATTTTTACAAAAAGTCTATTAAAGCACTCTTAATTTATTACTTAATGGGGGAAAACCCTCCATGAAAGCATACTATTCTAGGCGCAACTGAGTAGAGGAGTAGCTTTAATGAAAAAAATGATGATGATTGCAGGTGTTGGTTTAATGTCAACTACTCTATTTGTAGGTTGCCAAAATGCTAGCCCAGAAAGCAAACGTATTGGTTCGGCAGCTATCGGTGGTGGTGCAGGTGGTGCCGTAGGTAAACATATAGGCGGTAATATTGGTGCAGGTTTAGGAGCAGCGCTTGGTGCTGGTGTTGCCGCTAATGCTAAAGGCTCTAGCAGTAAAACAGTACGTAATAGTGCCATTGGTGCAGGTGTTGGGGCAATCTTAGGTGGTGCAGTGATTGGTGGTGACGCTGGTGCTGCTGCAGGTGGAGCACTCGGTGGTAGTGCTGGTGCAGCCTATGAAGAGAAAAAAGGTAAGTACTAAAACTACCTCTAACTATATTAAAAAAGAAGCTCTTATTTCATTAAGAGCTTCTTTTTTATCTGCTTTTAAAAGATGTAAATTTAACTCATCACTGCACATAAATTGGCTTTACAAAATATCTATTAATTACGACAGTGCAATAACACAAACTGATCAAATTCCCCATAAAAGAAGACTATGCTTTGATTAAAGCCCAAAGGAGTGAGTACGGTCATGAATAAAAAAATTGGTTTAATATCTACTGTCATATTATCAACAGTTATGTTCACCGGCTGTCAAAATATGAGTCCGTCTGACCAGCGTATTGGTGCAGCAGCAGCAGGTGGTGCATTGGGTGGCGGTCTGGGTAACCATGTTGGTGGCGGTATCGGTGCAGGTTTAGGTGCTGCGGTAGGTGCAGGTGTGGGTTCTAATACTCAAGGCGGCAGTAAACAAACCACAACCAAGAGTGCGATTGGTGCAGGTATTGGTTCGGTCGTTGGTAAAGCTATCATAGGTGGTGATACAGGTGCTGCAATTGGTGGCGCAATCGGCGGCGGTGCTGGTGCTGCGATTGAAGAAAAGAAATAAAAATAAGTGAAATGAAAAATAAGCGCCTTCAGGCGCTTATTTTATTAGTAGAAGGTTTTGCTTTTTTACGTCGGATATAAAGTGTCTTTTGGACTTCAGCAATTCTCACACCTGATTCATCGAAAATATTTAAATGATATGTTCTAAGAACAGGAGCATAGTTTTCGGCAAGTTCACGAATTTGTTCAATTTCTGCTAAATCAACGCGAATGTCAGCATAAACGGTACTTCGGCCAGGTGATAAAAAATTAATTTCAGCTGCTTTATCCCAAACAATATATTTTGATCCGAGATGATGCATAAGAATCAACATATAAAAGGGGTCAACCATTGAATAAAGGCTTCCGCCAAAGTGAGTGCCTACCAGATTTTGATTTTTCCAAGTAAGTGGCATTTTTACCCGAACATGACAGAGCTCTAAATTCATGACTTCAATATGAATACCAGCTCCACGGTAAGGTGGGTAATGGTTAAATAAGAATTTGGAAATTGAAGGAATGTTCTGAAGTTTTTTTAAAATAGCCATAATAGTCAATTTTTTTTATTGCAACACTGGTCATACTAGATAAGTATCATCTTTTTTATATTGATGGCAATGCTTTATCCGATTAACGACATGATCGATTGAAAAACAAAATAGGAAATGATTATGCAGCCAAAGATTTATGCCGTAACGACAAGTGATCAACAAACCCTGTGTGCCAAGGCTTGGGGTGATGAGAAAAATATTCCATTAGTGTTAGTGCATGGTTATCCAGATAATCAGGAAGTATGGGAATCGGTCATTGAGCATTTAATCAATGATTTTTATATTGTGACTTATGATGTCCGTGGGGCAGGCTTATCATCTATTCCTAAACGGATACGGGATTACCGTTTAGAACGTTTATCTTTAGATTTGCAGGAAGTCGTAGATGAGGTAATCCCAAATCGACAGTTCCATATGGCTGCGCATGATTGGGGTTCAATTCAGTCTTGGGAATCTGCAACAGAACCTAAATTTAAAGGCCGTTTACTCTCTTATACAACAATTTCCGGTCCATGTTTGGATCATGCGGCACTTTTCTTAAGAGAGAAGTTCAAAACATCACCTGCACAGATCCTAAAAATACTCACAAAATCATGGTATATCGGAGCATTCCATTTACCGCTAATTGCTCCAACTGTATGGTCGCTGTTTAGTCCAGAGAAGTGGGGTAAGATCTTAAATGACTTAGAGCGAAAAGATAATTTGCCTTTAAATAGTAATATTTCTTCAGATGGGAAATACGGTATTAACTTATATCGTGCGAATTTTATTCCACGTTTAACTCGTCCTCGTCAGCGTTATGCGCAATGTCCAGTTAAAGCAATTATTTTAAAGTATGACACTTTTGTCAGCCCAGAATATATTACAGAAGCGATGCCAAAATGGGTTGAAAACTTCGAATATGTTGAGCTTGAAGCAAATCATTGGGCGATTTTGAGTCAGGCTGAAAAAGTGGCAGTTCATATTCGCCAGTTTATTGACTCGCAGAGCTAATAAGTGACTGTTTAATATACAAAACTGTTAATTCGGCGATATTTTCGGCTTCATAGAGGTGAATCTGGTAGAATATCGCCTTTTGTTTTGCTCTGAACTTATTCATGAATGCTGTCGTTATTGCGATTGCAGTGATGTTCTTATTATCACTGGCGCGCGTTTCTGTCGTACTGACTTTAGTGGTTTCTGCCATTGTGGGCGGCCTCGTAGCGGGTTTAAGCCTTTCTCAAACTGTTGAAGCCTTTAACGCTGGTCTTGGTGATGGTGCTGAGGTTGCACTTGCCTATGCAGTGTTAGGGGCATTTGCTCTGGCACTTTCAAAATCTGGATTACCTGATTTACTTGCCCATAAACTGATTGGTTTATTGGGAATGGAAGCAGGGAAAAGCCGAGAAACTAAGGTGAAATATTTACTCTTAGGTATTTTACTGATCGCAGCTATTTTCTCTCAGAACCTTATTCCAGTTCATATTGCTTTTATTCCAGTATTGGTTCCGCCTCTATTACGGGTAATGAACCATTTAAAATTAGACCGCCGCGCCGCAGCTTGTGTTCTTACTTTAGGCTTGGTTGGGACATATATTTTCTTACCTGTTGGCTTTGGTGCGATTTTCCTTGAACAGATTTTGATGGGAAATATCAACAAAATTGGTGCTGCTTATGGTTTACATGTAGAACGTGGCATGATGCCTATTGGTATGGCAATTCCAGTTTTGGGAATGGTTCTAGGCACCTTGGTTGCGGTATTTATCAGTTACCGTAAGCCACGAATTTATGCTGACCGTTCGATAAGCCCTGTAACTACAATTGATTTAGATAAACCTCTTCGTGCAACTGCACAAGATGAAACAGCAGACTTAAAAGCAGACGCAGAAGAACTTAAACATGAGGCAGAGCAAGGCCCTGTTATTGCTAAAAAAACAATTTTTATGGCTTTACTGGCTATTGGACTCACTTTAGTTGCGCAGCTTTATTCCGGCTCAATGATCTTGGGTGGTTTAGTGGGCTTTGCAGTGCTTTCTACGGCAGGCATTTTTAAATGGCAAGATGCAGATGATGTCTTTGTACAAGGCATGAGAATGATGGCTCTAGTCGGCTTTATTATGATCTCTGCTGCCGGTTTTGCTTCGGTTATGACTCATACCGGAGATATTAACCAGTTGGTTAAAGGTGTGGTAGAAATCATTGGTGATAACCGTGCGCTTGCTGCATTTTTAATGCTTTGTATTGGCCTATTTGTCACGATTGGTATAGGTTCATCTTTCTCAAGTGTTCCTGTATTAGCTGTTATTTATGTACCTTTATGTGTCCAGTTCGGTTTCTCACCGTTAGCGACAATTGCACTTATCGGGACAGCTGCTGCTTTAGGTGATGCTGGATCTCCGGCTTCTGATTCTACCTTAGGACCAACAGCAGGTTTAGGTGTAGATGGGCAACATGACCATATTTGGGATACTGTGATACCAACATTTATTCACTTTAATATTCCGCTATTAATTTTTGGTTGGATTGCAGCCATGGTTTTATAATTTTTATAAAATATTAAATAAAGACCTCCTTAGTTTTTATCTAGAGATAATGATTAAGGAGGTTTTTTTGTGGTATAAACAAAACATGTATTTAGAATAAACTATATTAAAATACTCGGATTTAAAGTTTATTAAAAAGGTTGGTTATATAAAATAATTCTGATTAATTAGGTTGGAATAAAAACCAATTAAAATAGTTGGTTAATATATAATTTTATTTAAAACAGTTATTTAAAAATAAATATAAAAATAATTTTATAATGGGTGTTGCATCAATTTAAAATAAATGTTTATTATAAATATAAATAGGGTTGGAGATATTAAAGTGTTCAAAAAAGTATTAGTTGTTGCATTAATGGGGGTATCTTCATTTACTTTTGCTGGTAATTGGCAAGTAAAATTTGGGGGCAGCGTTATTGCTCCATCGGAAGATACAACAACACCTTTAGGTGTGGTAAAGGCGGATCATGAATATGCATTTACTCCATCAGTAGAATACTTTTTTGGCCAATCTCCATTTTCGGCAGAATTATTATTAGCAACACCTATTAATCACGATGTATTGCTCAATGGCGAAAAAAAAGCGCGTATTAAACAATTACCACCAACAATTACAGCAAAATATCATTTTAAAAACTCGACTCGTTTTACACCGTATATTGGTATCGGGGCAACAGCATTTATTCCTTGGGATGAACAAGGTGTTGCTGTAAAAGTAAAAGAAGATTTTGGTGTCGCTGGCCAAGTTGGTTTTAATTTCCAACCTGCTGATGCTAAAAATTGGGGAGTATTTGTAGATGTGCGTTATGCAGATATTAGTCCAGAGGTAACAATTGATCCTTCAGTAGCTAATTATAAGTTTGATTTAGATATCAACCCGTTTGTTTACACTTTAGGTTATAGCTATAAATTCTAAGCATAATAATAAATAGAAAGAATATAATAATAAACCTAGATTCAGGCACCTCACATAGCTTTTTATGTGAGGTTTTTTATTTCATGGTTCTCACTAAAAAACGCATAAAATAGACAGTTTTATACATATTTTACCGCTCTTTATTTCTAAACTATTTTTTATACATTTTTAAAGGAATAACATGATGAATAGAAAATTTGCCATGGGGCTAGCACTTTTTAGTGGTTTAGCTTTTACGCATAGTTTGCAAGCTGCTAGTTTCTCTTGCAATGCTGCAAAAACAAAGACTGAACTCAGTATTTGTAAGAACCGGTCTTTAAATGATGCCGATGTCAAAATGGCAACGACATATCAAATTGTTTTACATGCACTACCAATGGGTGGACGTGATAATCAAAAAGATACACAGCAGCAATGGCTGAAAAAAAGAAATGCTTGTGCAGCTAATGTGAGTTGTATTTCTAAGGCATATCAGCAAAGACAAAAACAACTAGACACTATTTTACAAGATAGGGTCTTAAGCCATGGACCATTTTAATTAGAGTAAAATTTTTTAATATTCAGGATTGAAAAATTCTAGAAGTACTCCATTCATAAAGCATTCGAGAACAAACAGACTTCAAAATTTAAGGAGTGATTTATGAGTGAACAAGCATCACAAAATTATAGTTTCCAAGCGGAAGTAGCACAGCTTTTACATTTAGTGACGCATTCTCTCTATTCAAACCCTGAAATTTTCTTACGTGAACTTATCTCTAATGCATCAGATGCATGTGATAAATTGCGTTTCGAAGGAATTAATCATCCTGAATATTATGAAAATGACCCTAATTTACATGTACGAATCAGCTTAAATAAAGAAGATAAAACTTTAACGATTTCTGATAACGGTATTGGTTTAAGCCAACAAGAAGCTATTGATAACTTGGGTACAATTGCAAAATCAGGTACTAAAGATTTCATGTCAAAATTGACGGGTGACCAGAAAGCGGATGCTCAGTTAATTGGTCAGTTTGGTGTTGGTTTCTACTCAGGTTTTATTGTTGCCGATAAAATTACAGTTGAATCACGTCGCGCAGGTCTAGATGCTTCTGAAGGGGTGCGTTGGATCAGTGGCGGTACAGGTGAGTTTGAAGTTCAGCAAATTGATAAAGCTTCACGCGGTACTGACATTATTCTTCACTTGCGTGATGACGCGCTTGATTATTTAGAGTCTTATAAAGTTAAGCAAATCGTTAATAAATATTCTGACCACATTAGCTTGCCAATTGAAATGCAAAAAGAAGTTTGGCAAGAAGAAGAGGTTGCTGAAGGTGAGGAGCCTAAAGGCGGCCAAATGGTCAAAACAGATGAGTGGGAAGCAATTAACTCGGCAAGTGCACTATGGACACGTAACAAGAGTGAAGTGACTGAAGAGCAATATGTTGAGTTCTATAAAAACTTAACTCACGATTTTGAAGCTCCGCTTGCATGGGCACATAACCGTGTAGAAGGTAGTACGGAATATACCCAGTTACTTTATATTCCAAGTAAAGCACCTCATGACATTTTTACACGTGAAGCAAAAGCAGGAATTAAGCTGTATGTAAAACGCGTATTTATTATGGATGATGCGGACAATCTAATTCCAAACTATTTACGCTTTGTACAAGGTGTCGTGGACAGCGCTGATTTACCGCTTAATGTCAGCCGTGAGTTGTTGCAAGAAAGCCGTGATGTTAAGACAATCCGTGAAGGTAACGCACGCCGTGTACTCACTTTGCTTGATGGCTTAGCTAAATCTGAAGATGAAAAAGACCAAGAAAAATTCAAAACGTTCTACACTGAGTTTGGCTCAGTTCTTAAAGAAGGTTTGGGTGAAGACTTCGGTAACCGCGAACGTATTTTAAAATTATTACGTTATGCAACTTCAACAAATGATGAAGTAACAACTTCTTTTGCGGACTATAAGGCACGCATGAAAGAAGGCCAAAAAGCTATCTATTATGTGACTGCTGAAAGTTTAGCTGCTGCTAAGAACTCTCCACAGTTGGAGTTGTTTAAGAAAAAAGGCATTGAAGTATTATTAATGGCAGAGCGTGTTGACGAGTGGGCAATGAACTTTGTTCACGAGTTTGACGGTACACCATTGAAGAATGTATCTAAAGGCGCAGTTGATTTAGGTGACTTGCAAGATGCTGAAGAGAAAAAGGCACTTGAGCAAGCGGCTGAACAGTTTAAACCTGTTGTTGAGAAATTAAGTGACTCATTGAAGGCTAAAACCAAAGAAGTCCGTGTAACGACTCGTTTGGTAGATTCTCCGGCATGTTTAGTGACTAGCGAAGGGGAATTGTCTCCTCAACTTATTCGTATGCTCAAACAAGCAGGGCAAGCCGTACCTGAAATCAAGCCAATTTTAGAAATTAACCCTGAGCATCCTTTAGTGAAAAAACTTGAAGGTTCAGAACAATTTGATGATTTGGCGAATGTGATTTTTGATCAGGCGGTGATTGCAGAAGGTGGATTACCGGAAGATCCGGCAGCTTATGTGAAGCGTATTAATAACTTATTGCTAAAATAATTTTGCAATAGAAAAAGCCTCTGAATTATCAGGGGCTTTTTTGTGGATAAAGAAAGAGTTATCCACAATTTGATGGTTTTTGTCTAAAAATTAGCTTCCAGATTCATTTGGACACTGAGCTGATGCTTGGGGTCATCATCAAGATGGTTAAAGAAATTAAGATCATTTTGCATAAAAATCCAATCTCTCCATATCGGTTGACGCCATGAAATATAAGGTCCCCAACTATTTAGGCGGATATCGTTATTGACATATACACCACCGCTATAAATACCGTAAGTCAGACGATTATCTTTTACAAATTCAAATTGTTGGAAAGTCCAATTCCCCCAGTTGTAATCTTCCTTTCCACTCTTATTCACATTAAATGTATTGGAAAATAATGTGTTATCTTGCATTTTCTGCGTTAAGTTCAGCGTCGTTTCAGTGTAATTCCGGCTGGTCGAACCATATCGGAAAATTTGCTCAGTATCTAGACTAATGTTATGTCGTAAATTCCATTTTTTCTTGGCAAGAAATTGTACATAAACATCACTTTCCGAGTTTGAGCCTAGATCAAGATCATTTTCAAACGGCATCCAGGTTGAAATGGTATTCCAACTTGCTGTGAGCGGATTATTTTCTGAAACATGAAGAGTTGAAGCTTTCTTCTTGACCTTGCCAAAGGTTTTATAAGGATGTTTGCGTTGGGCTGCGCGACTCCACAACGTATCATTTCCAAATACAGCCATCAGGTCCTGAATAAGTGCGGTATCTGAACTATGACTTGGTTCTACTTCGCATGGTGAATGTAAAAAAGATACAGACTGACTTTTTGTTTTGAGAGTAACCACAGACGAATACAGGATTCGCCTTGTAGAGCGTGAGTGTTTCAAAGAGGTAGGAAAAAGCTGTATATGAGGAATTAAAACCAGCATACCTAAGCTATAAATGCAAAGTAAGGCAGTAGATCTGTATTCAAATGAAAAAGAAGAGAATTGATTCATTTTTCTGAAGATCAGGAATCAAAAATTAGCTCGTTATTGTAAGAAGAAAAGCTTAAATTTTTATTTAAAAGTATTTTATTATTCATCACCTTGGATGGGGAATCCAAGGTGATTTTTAAGCTTAGAAAAGGGCTTCTAATCGTAAGAATGTGCTCACATAATGGTTGCGATCTTCACGATGGTCATTAAAGTAATTGAGGTCGCCTTGTACAAAGAACCATTCACGTAAAACAGGCTGACGCCATGATACAAATGGTCCCCAACTGTTTAAACGTAAATCGTTGTCATTGTAGTAGCCACCTGTATAAATGCCATAGTTAAAACGGTTATTTGCAAAGAAGCTATGTTCTCGGAAAAGACGGTTTTCCCATGTTAAATCGTCATCTTGATCATCGGCATAAGTTAAGCTGAACTGGTTTGATAAGATCGGCTGATTTGGACGAGCATGGGTAAGTTCAAGATTAGTTCGTAAGTAATTTTCACTATCTATGCCATAACGATAAATTTGTTCTGCATAAAATTTAAAATCATTACGGAGCTGCCAGTCTCTCGATGCTTTTAAACGGACATAAATATCATCGCCAGAACGGATACCTAAGTCAGCGTCTGTTTCAAAAGGTAGCTTTTTCGAGAAATTTGACCAACGTAATGCGATTGAGCTGTTGTCATCTCGAGTTCGTTTACCATCTAACTTTTTATTTGGATCTTGATTTGGGTTTTGATTGATATTGGCTGGGCTATTATTAAATTCGTCATCTAAAGAGTCATCACCAAATACCACACTTAAACGCTTCTCTAGAGTAGGTAATTTAATCTTACCGCGAATTCTGGGCTTGATTTCATAATTATCATATTCATTCCAATAGTTATCGATCATGACCCGAATGGTGGCTGATGCAGGTTTTTGTGGGTCAACTTCACCAAACCAATTATCAATTTTTCCAGATGTACGATCGGCCCAATTACGGATTTTCTTTTGTTTACGGTCAAACCAAGTCTGATCTTCGGTTTGCTCGGTTGGTGGAACAATCGGTTCGTTGGACTGCTCGGGGAAAATCGTTGGGGTTGCATCAATCCATCTTGGAATTTGGTCTAAAAGATTTTCATCTTTATTTTCTTCAGTTTGTGCTCCAGATGACAAACCGTTTATTTGTTGGGTTGAGGAAGAATTTACTTCTGCATGAGCCATACATACTGAACCAAATCCTAAGGTCAAAAGGGCAAAAAGCTGCCGATATGTAATGATGTGAAATGTTTTCATATCTATCTTTATGTTTTGTTGTTATTGTCACTTTTGTAGATTTTTCTAATAAAATCAAGAGGACGACACAAAACTTAAGTAAATTTAACTTTTCTTACATATTTGAAATTAATTAAAAAGTTTAAGCTATTAGCGATAATTTTTAAGCAAAAAAAATCCCCCAAACTAGGGGGAGTTTTTGATCAAGGAAACTTCAAATTCCGATCATTAAACACATAAAAAACAGAACATTACAGCGCGAATATTCTAAGCCGCAATCATAAACCGATTTTAAACAATTGAATAGTTCTTTTTTTAGAACGCTCTATTGCTAAAATGGTGATAAAACATACGACTCGTTCACACTTTATCGTTAAGCCTATTTATTTTGTGGAATATCGCATGTTTCATCATTACAAACAGCTGCGTCATCTTGCTCGATATTTTCAGCATTTGCCTTGAGTTGTGCTTGTTCTAGTACTTGTAAAAACACTTCACGAGGTTGTGCTCCTGCAAGTGCGATTCTTTGGTCAAATACAAAAAAAGGTACGCCAGTTACATTGAGTTGCTCATGTGCAATTTTTTCATCATGACGAACAAAGTCAGCCAACTCATTTGTATCGAGTACATATTCAACTTCGGCATTATCAAGGCCAATACGAGAAGCAATTTCTTCTACAACTTCGCGTTCGCCAATAGCTAGACCTTCAGTCATATAAGCATGGAAAAAAGCTTCTTTTGCTTCGTTTCCTAAACCTTTACTTTGTGCAAGGTGGATAATACGGTGTGCATTAAAGCTATTGCCTGAATTGGCTTTTTGCCATTGGAAGTCAATACCTTCAGAAGCAGCCATGGCCGCAATGTTGCGTTCCATTTCTTCCATCTCTTCATAGGTACGGCCATATTTTTTAGCCAAACGCTCAGTATTTGAAGTGTCATGTTTTGCGGGAGCATCAGGATCTAGTTCGAAACTATGCCAGTGAATATCAAGCTCGATACCTGCCTCGGCAGCGACATGTTCAAGGCGTTTTTTGCCGATATAGCAGAAAGGGCATACTACATCAGACCAGACATCAACACGCATGGGAGAATCTCATAAATATAATTTACCCATCATAATAGGGATGATGTACACGGATTTAAAGCATTGAATGGAGAATAGAGTGTTGCGTATTGTGAAATAAATGGCATATAAAGAACTATAAGCTCTATTTTATAACTATAAAGAGCAAAACTATAAGAATGGAAATAGGAGGTGTTTATGCGCCGAGTTTTGATTGCAATTGCAAGTCTGGTTGTTATTACGAGTATTGTTTTTTTTACCTATCAACATATAAAACAGCAGCAAGCCAAAGATAGCAGTCAAATGTTTGATGTGGTAATGACTGAAAAAATGAATCAGCTTTATGATCAGGCCCAAGACTGGACTAAACCTGTACAACTTGATATTCACGATAAACGGCTGGCAGGACACTACAAACAAGTCTCAGAGTTTCTTTTGAGTTATTGGGTCCAAAATGTAAATGCACGTAATGAATATTTAAGAGAATTAAAAGCTGCGAAATGGGATACGTTTTTAAATGTTGACCGTTTAGATCATGATAAAAAACAAAAATATGCTGAAACCGAAAAAATGCTAGCCGATGTTCGCAGAGCTTCAGATAAGTATCAATCCGAATATGAAAAAATTCATAAAACCTTCTTGGCAAAAATTCAGGAACTGTCTGTTGATAAAGAGATGAGACAAATCCTCGAAATAAAATTAGGAGCTCAGCAAAAAGCCGATCAGGACCATGCAATTTTTATGATTGAGCTACAAATTTTAGATAAAGCAGAAGAAATGTTTAAGCTTTTAAAAACTTATCCATGGCAAAAGAAAGATCAGATGATACTTTTCCATGAAAATGCTCAGGTCAAAAAGTTTAATGCACTGTATCAAGACGTTTTAAAACTTAATGCAAAAATTGAAAAAATTAAGAAAAAGAATGTAGCTGCCTTGGAAGGGGAGTTAAAAGAATAGCGACAGGAGGAGCATCACTTTTTAAATATTGGTGCTCTCAGCTTTTCCTTTCGCCAAGAAAGATTGTAATAAACTTTGAGAAGTTTGCAGTTTGTTTAACTGATCGGACACATGCTTAAGTTCTGTTTGTAGTTTTTCTTGAACCACTGAACACAGCGTAAATACCCGTTCATCTAAATCAAAACATGGCAATAAAACATGAATGTCTTTCAGGTTCATACCTGCGTCATTTAATATTTTAATTTTCTTAATATTTTCAATATCTTTTTGCGTATAACTTCGATAATTATTACTCGCTCGATGAGGCTGTATAAGCCCTAAATTTTCATAATACCGCAGCATACGTGGGCTTACTTTTGTGAGCTCGGAAACTTTAGCTAAGTTCATAAAATGGGGTTGACCTTAACAGTGGTGTCATAGTTTAGCATGTTTTTATATTTCAAAATGGTACTTGTTCCATGATTAGAAAACTCATTTTATTGGTGATATTCGGATTAATGTCATTTGTTACAAATGCCAAAACCCTTGAATTTCAGGAGAAGAACATGCGTCAAATATTTGTGCTTCACGGTTACTCAGCTTCTATTAACGATCATTGGTTTTTGGACTTAAAACATCAAATAGAAGATGAAAATACAACTGTTACTTTAATACCATTTCCAGATTCTGAGCATCCGGACGTCGATGCTTGGCAGAAAGTATTAGATGAGCAGATTCCTGCAGTTAATGAAAATACTTATTTTGTTGCCCACAGTTTAGGGGTAATTACCTTACTACACTTTTTACAAAGACATAATTATCAAAATATTGGAGGAATGATTTTAGTATCTGGATTCTCTGGTCCAATTTCAGATTCTTCACCTCTTAGCCCTTATATAACAAAGAGTAAAGTCGATACTAATTATTTCCGTGACATAGAGAAAAAGCTGGTTTATTTGTCTGATAATGATGATTTGGTTCCACCACAACTAACGATTCAATTGGCTAAGGATATTGATGCGCCTTATATTACCGTTCCTAATGGTGGGCACTTTTTAGGTCGGGAAGGTTATACGGAATTTCCGCAATTAGTCGATTCTTTAAAAGAAATGTTAGAGAGTGAATAAAACTTATAAGATAAACCCCACCCTATAAATGGTTATATTTAATTTATAGGGTGATTCTATATATTCAGTTTTCTATGGATAAAAATCCCTGACTATTACATTAAAAATTTTAATTATATTTACCGTTTATCTGAGCATTACTGAATCAAAAATGACTTTGTTGTAGCCTATTTATAGAACATTTTATTTAGTCATCATTTTGAGTTCGCGTAGGGTGACTGATTTTGGGAGCAAGTTATGAACTTTCTAAAACAATCAGCCTTCATTGCTGTATTTGCTTTTATGGGTTTACCAACTGTTCAAGCAGAAGAAGTGGCTACTTTACCTACAATTCGCGTTATGGCCGAATCTGAGCTACGTGAAGAAGTAGGCTTTGTCCCATTTCAAGAAGATAAAAAAGTGCGTCAGGCTCTACAACATCGTGAGTATAAAACTCATAACGATATACAGAATGCTTTAGTCCCTGAAGGTATGACGACAGTAGACTATCAACCTGTCATGGCACAGCCAGACTTGTCTCAGCTTTCTCCATTTTTACGAGAATATATTCTAGCTGTAGCGGGTGGAATCCAATCTTCTGACCCAACCAATGGTCTTTTTGAAATGTTAAAGCCTCTGCAAATTAACCGAAGTAATGTCGATGCTTATCGTGAAGGTACGATGAAAGTAAATTTAGATGATATTTTGAAATTACAGCAGCAAATTCAAGATGGTTTAAAAGGCCGATAAAAAATCCCCGCATTGAGCGGGGATTTTTTTATCTTGGTGTTAATTAAACACGTTCGATTACTGTTGCGATACCTTGACCAAGGCCGATACACATCGTTGCAAGACCGATTTGAGTATCTTGTTGTTCCATTACATTTAACAACGTAGTGGTGATACGAGCACCTGAACAACCTAGTGGGTGACCAAGAGCAATCGCACCACCATTTAAGTTCACGATGTCTTGTTTGTCATACAGACCTAAGCCTTTAAGAACAGACAAGCCTTGTGCAGCAAATGCTTCATTTAACTCAACAGTCTGGATATCAGCAATTGATAAGCCAGCACGTTTAAGTGCTTTTTGAGTTGCTGGAACTGGACCATAACCCATGATTGCTGCATCACAACCAGCAACCGCCATAGAGCGGATTACGGCACGTGGTTTTAAACCTAATGCTTGTGCACGTTCAGCAGACATAAGCAACATTGCAGAAGCACCATCAGAAAGAGCAGAAGATGTTGCTGCTGTTACTGAACCACCTTTAGGGTCAAATACAGGTTTTAATGCTTTGAACGCTTCAAGGTTTGCATCTGGACGAATCACTTCATCGATGTCGCAAAGGATTTTAAAGCCATTTGCATCGTGGCCTTCAACACCAATGATTTCATTTTTGAAACGGCCTTCTTGAGTTGCAGCCCAAGCACGACGGTGAGATTCAACACCGAACGCATCTTGTTCTTCACGGGTAATGCCGTTCATGCGACCTAACATTTCAGCAGTTAAGCCCATCATATTAGATGCTTTAGCGTAGTGTTTAGATGCTTCAGGGTTAAGGTCGATGCCGTGCATCATGCCTACGTGACCCATGTGCTCTACACCACCAATAATGAAGATATCACCTTGGTTTGTTGCAATTTGTGCAGCCGCAGTGTGGATCGCTTGCATAGAAGAGCCACAAAGACGGTTAACTGTTTGACCAGCCACAGTTTTAGGCAAGCCAGCCAATAAACCGATGTTACGGCCAATGTTCATACCTTGTTCTAGGGTCTGGTTTACACAGCCCCAAATCAGGTCTTCAACTTCATTTACATCAAACTGGTTACGGGCAACGAGCGCACGTACAAGTTCAGCAGATAGACTGTCGGCACGTACATTACGGAACATACCGTTTTTAGATTTGCCCATGGCAGAACGAACGCCATCAACAATCACAACGTCACGTGGATTTAAAGTAGCCATTCACGTCGCTCCTTAACCGTAGAATTTTTTGTTGTTAGCAGCCATGTCGCGCAACATTTGTGGCGCTTCATAAGCCTTACCTAAGTGCGCATATTTGTCGCAAAGTGCAACGTATTCAGCAACACCTGTTTGGTCGATGTAACGGCATGGACCACCACGGAATGGAGGGAAACCAATACCCATAA
This sequence comes from Acinetobacter baumannii, assembly GCF_009759685.1. Classification (NCBI taxonomy): domain Bacteria; kingdom Pseudomonadati; phylum Pseudomonadota; class Gammaproteobacteria; order Moraxellales; family Moraxellaceae; genus Acinetobacter; species Acinetobacter baumannii. The sequence continues at coordinate 1,686,855 of NZ_CP046654.1, forward strand.
TCATTGCCATGTCTGCCTCAGATGCAGTCGCTACAATGTTGTCTTCTAAGCAACGAACAGTTTCATTGCAAAGAGCAAGCATCATACGGTCAATAATTTCTTGGTTATCAAATTCGCGTTTTTCGCCAGTTACGAATGGAGCAATTACTTCATACGCTGTTGGATCAACAGTTTTTGCTTTCTTGCCTTTCTTGTCGAGTTCGTATTTGTAGAAACCTACATCATTCTTTTGACCAAGACGTTTCGCTTCGTACATTGCTTCGATCGCGCCTTTGTAGTCTGGCTTCATACGGTCAGGGAAACCTTCAGCCATCACTTCAGCACCATGTACACCTGTATCGATACCTACAACATCGATCAGATAAGCAGGACCCATTGGCCAACCGAACTTAGACATTACATTGTCGATTTGCTGGAAATCTGCGCCGTCTTTTACAAGAAGGTCAAATGCTCCGAAATAAGGGAACAATACACGGTTAACCAAGAATCCTGGGCAGTCATTTACAACGATTGGTGTTTTACCCATTTTTTGAGCAAGCACGACCGTAGTTGCAATTGCTTCTTCAGAAGTTTTCTCACCACGAATAACTTCAACAAGTGGCATCATGTGAACTGGGTTGAAGAAGTGCATACCAACGAAGTTTTCAGGACGTTGTAATGCTTTTGCTAACCGTGTAATTGAAATAGTAGAGGTGTTAGAAGCAATGATCGTGTTTTCACGAACATTTTTCTCAGTTTCAGCAAGTACGATTTCTTTTACTTTTGGATTTTCAGTTACCGCTTCGATCACGATGTCAACTTCTTTAAACTCTTCGTAGCTTAAAGTAGGACGGATGCGAGCAAGTGTTTCACCCATTTGCGCAGGTTTCATTTTCTTGCGTTCAACTTGCTTGGTTAACAAGTTGTTTGCTTCTTTCATACCTAATGCAAGTTGTGGGTTACCAATATCTTTCATGATGATTGGAGTGCCTTTGCTTGCCGCTTGGTAAGCAATACCACCACCCATGATACCCGCGCCAAGTACAGCAGCTTGGTTTACAGGATGAGCACCCTTTTCATGTTGCTTAGATGCTTTTTTAACAACTTGGTCATTAATGAATAAACCAATTAATGCTTCAGCTTGAGGAGTTACGGCTGCTTTGGCAAAGCCTTCAGCCTCAGCTTTTAACGCTTCATCACGTGCAAGGCTTGCACCAGCTTGTAATGAATCAAGTAATAATTTTGGAGCAGGGTATTGAGCAGGATTTGCTTTAGCAAGTACCGCACCTTTTGCTGTGTTGAACGCCATCATTTGTTCAAGTGGGTTCAATTTTACAGCTTCAAGTTTTTCTTGGCGTTTTGCTTTCCAGTTTAAACGACCAGAAATCGCTTGCTTAACCAGATCAGTAGCAGCGTCAAGTAATTTGTCCGCAGCAACCACAGCATCTACAGCGCCATCTTTAAGTGCAGCAGCCGGTTTCTTTGGAGTAGCCATTGCCATCCATTCAACTGCATTATCAATACCAATGAGACGGCTTAAACGAACACTACCACCGAAACCAGGGTAAATACCGAGTTTGATTTCTGGTAAACCGACTTGTGCAGCTTCTGACATCACGCGATAGTCACAAACTAAACACATTTCAAAACCACCACCCAAAGCCATGCCGTTAATAGCAGCAACTTTTGGAAGGTCTAAATCTTCAAAGCTATTGAAGATTTCGTGAACAGGCATAAGCCAGTCAACAATCGCTTTTTCGCCTTGTGCAAAGTTTTGACCAAATTCGGTAATATCTGCACCAACAATGAATGTAGATTTGCCCGAGGTAACAACTAAGCCTTTAATATCGTTATTAGCTTTTACAGCCGCGATAGCAGCTTTGAAATCTTCAATTGTTGCACGGTTGAATTTATTGACCGACTCACCTTGTAAGTCAAAGCGGAATTCTGCAATTCCGTCCGCAAGCATTTGGACGGTAATGGCATTGCCAGCGTGGATCATGCCTGATCTCCTTAGTTTTGGAGGATTTCTAAGTTGATGTTATGAAGCGTGTGTACAGCTCCGGTACACATTTATGCTTCGCTAATCTTACGATAACTATATCTAAAAAGAACCCGACAAGTTGTATCAAGCCGTGACGCAAGGGTCATCTTATTTTTAATTGAATTCATACCAATTAAATGCATAAAGAAAATCATAGAGATAGCTGCTGAGTAAAGGCTTTTGTTTTAATTTAAGTTTTTATTTATAAAAAGTATAAATCTTTAATTTTTTATATAAAAAATGAGAATTTTATCCTATTCACTTCTTGTCAAAAAGGTCAATTGTTCTGGTGTAATGTCTAAAAAAATCGACTACAAAGTCACAATTTTCTAATGAATGATCACCACCACAAATTAAGCGCTTTTTTATATTAAGGCCTCTTAATTTTCCGAAATACAATGTTTAATTTTTTACATTCGCTTTTTATAAGTCAATTTTGTTAAAATTTGCGGCAATTAAATAAACTTCCGGTTGCTATTACCTTAGAAAATTAAGGTAAGGTTGCCCTAAACTTTGAAAGAGTAGCAATATGATTAAGTGGATCATATTAGCGATTTTTGTGATATCTGCATTGTATATCCAACATCGCGGCAAAGTGCGTCACTCGTTTTATCGTCAATTTTTTGACCATTCAACCTTGCTCGCACCGATTAACTTTTTAATGTACATCTTTTCAAAGGTACCGAATCAACCCTATATCGACACTCAACACTTTAAAGATTTAAAAGTGTTAGATGAAAATTGGGAAATGATTCGAGATGAAGCGAAAGCTTTATATGATCAAGGTGGGATTAAAGCATCAAGTACCTATAACGACTTAGGTTTTAACTCGTTCTTTAAAACAGGATGGAAACGTTTTTACCTCAAGTGGTATGAATCAAGCCATCCTTCTGCTGCTGAGCTTTGCCCAAAAACAACGGCTTTACTCAAAACATTACCAACCATTAAAGCGGCAATGTTTACAGAGCTTGCTCCTGACAGCCGTTTGGTCAGACACCGTGATCCATATGCGGGGTCACTCCGTTATCATTTGGGCCTGATTACTCCAAATGATGACCGTTGTTTCATTGATGTAGATGGTGAAAGATACTCTTGGCGTGATGGACAAAGTGTCGTGTTTGACGAAACTTATATTCACTATGCTGAAAATAAGACCGATCAAAACCGTATCATCTTCTTTGCCGATGTTGAACGTCCAATGAAAGTAAAATGGATGGAACGTTTCAACCATTGGTTTGGTCGTAATGTGATGACTGCGGCAAGTTCACCGAATGAAACTGGTGACCAAACAGGGGGCTTAAATAAAGCCTTTGGTTATGTTTACCAAATTCGTATTAAAGCTAAAGCTTTAAAAGCTAAAAACCGTAAATTGTATTACTTCTTGAAGTGGTTCCTCATGCTTGGAATTTTCTTCCTGATTTTTGTTCGACCATACGTGTTTTAATGAAAGCGCCCGAAAGGGCGTTTTTTGTTTTAAGCTAAAATAACCTGTTATAAGGAATAGATTATTAATAAAATCATTAGTCAATAAGTTTATCATTTTTGAAGACTTGAATAAGACTTCCTTGCCAACCATAGATGACAACACGATCTATCTCTGATTCAATCATTAAATATCCTTTTTCTATATCGCCTTCAACAATAATCTCTACTTCAGAATTTGATTCAATATTATATTTTTCTGCCCAAGGTTCGAGTATTAATTTGATTTTTTCGTTTTTTCGAGTTTTTATAAATAAGCTTTTGTTTTAATCTCATAATTATGTTTCTCTCGTTATAATTCCATATATATCATTGTGATCTGTCTCTTTCTTTTATTTTGGTAAGGAATTTATCCTGTAGATCTCCATTTAAAATTACTGTCTTCTCATTTTCTGTATATGTCAGCGTAAAGTCACCAGGGATCTGATTTAAGCTCACCGGACCATCAATAATACCTAGAATTATACTTGTAGTATCAATAGTCGTCTGTTTAATGATTTTAAATAAGGTTTCCTTATCTTTTTGAGATAAAGATTGATAAAAAGTGAGAGCATCAAACCAGTAGGGATCTTCTTTAATTTTATTATCGATTAAAGTAGAGGAGTAAATCTGTTTATAAGTATCGATATATTCGTCTGAAATAGTATTTATAAGTTCTTTGACAAATTCTTTAGTATTCATAGAAATTAACCTTTATTAAATTTTGTGACTCATTTCGCAGTGCTGGTAATTTGTTACAACTATTAAAAGCCAATAGGCAATTTTGATTCTACAATGGCGCGGTTTTTTCGAAGACTGGTTAGCGGAAGTAGGTTTTAAAATGGCTCATGCTCATCACGCAGCTCATGCACATGTTCATCATATCGAAGAGAGAAAAGAAGACCGTTCTCAAGGCGATTTAAAAACAAAAGTGATGTTAAGACAAGCAGCTTCGACGACTGAAAAATCTAAACGATCTAGAACTAAAAATCATAAAACTGAAGACCAAAATATTAATTTGCATAAGTTCTCTAGTAAGCTTGAAAGTATATCTGCCAACCATAGTAAAGAGAAATGCGCCAAAAATATTCGTATTGCTTTACAAGCAGCAGGTGCCGATGTGTCTAAGCATCCGGTAGCAGCTTCAGACTGGGGGCATACACTTGAGAAGAACGGTTATAAGAAAATTAAACCTGCTTTTAACCGTCCACAAGAAGGCGATATTTATATTATTGAGCGAACAAGTGGACACACATATGGTCATATTGCAGGTTACACAGGCAATGGCTGGTTCTCTGATTTCCGTCAAAAAACCTATGCGGTTTATAAAGAAAAAGATGTGAAATATAGTTACTATCGCCTCGATTCTTAAGGAAGTACGACACACTTTGTCGGGCTAGTTTCCTATCCCTTTTCAAATTTAGTTTCTGGCACAGTAAAGCACTTGAAAAGTAAAGGTGAAAACATCACATTAGGTATTCAATATTAAGCCATGTATGCCAATAGTGAATCAAAACGCTCGTCCCCATATTGAAAAAATTTTAGCTAATCTGACCCAACTTCCAGGCGTTTATAAGATGCTAGGGAAAGAGGGGGAGTTGTTATATGTTGGCAAAGCTAAAAATTTAAAAAATCGGGTGTCGAGTTATTTTGTTAAAACCATTGAGCATCCGAAAACTCAAGCTTTAGTCGCTCGAATTTATGATATTGAAACGCTAGTTACGCGTTCAGAAACCGAAGCGCTGCTTTTAGAACAAAACTTAATTAAACAACATCGTCCGCCTTATAACATTATGCTGCGTGACGATAAGTCATATGTTTATATCTTTGTATCGGCAGATAAACCTTATCCGCGAATTGCCAGTGGACGTGGCAAAGGTAAGCACCAAATTGGTAAATTCTTTGGGCCTTATCCAAGTGCTTATAGTGCCCGAGATACCTTACTGGTTTTACAAAAGCTTTTTAATGTCCGTCAGTGTGAAAATAGTTACTTTTCACAGCGCAAACGTCCATGTTTGCAATATCAAATCAAACGTTGTTCGGCTCCGTGTGTAGGCTTGGTCTCACCAGAAGATTACAAAGAAGATGTGAATAACAGTATTCGTTTCTTACAAGGTGATACCAAAGAGTTAAACCAGGAACTGATTGCGAAAATGGAGCAGGCAGCGGCAGATCTTGAATTTGAAAAAGCGGTTTTTTATCGAGATCGGTTGTCTTTACTTCGCGAAGTACAAGCACAGCAAGCTGTTTTCAAAGTGAAAGGTGAAGCTGATATTTTGGCAATTGCCTATCAGGCTGGCGTGACATGTGTGCAGATTATGCATGTACGTAACGGACGTATGTTGGGAGGTAAAAGCTATTTCCCTGATATGTTAGGCGATGACCTTGGTCAAATGCTAAGTGACTTCATGGCAAACTTTTACTTTCAGGTTGCCGATGAAGTACCAAGCGAACTGATTGTGAATACTGCCTTACCTGACCGTAAAGAGCTGGAAGAAGCCTTAGCACAGCAGTTTGGAAAGAAAGTCCAGATTAAGAGCAGTGTACGAGAAACACGTGCTGAATGGTTAGAACTTGCCGAAATGAATGTTCAACATGCAATTAAAGGGCAGTTGAGTAACCACTTAGAACTCAATGAGCGTTTCCACCAGCTTGAGCAGGTAGTTGGCCGTCCAATTGATCGGATTGAATGTTTTGATATTAGTCATACCATGGGCGAAGCACCGATCGCATCATGCGTAGTGTTTGACCAAGGTGGAGCACGTAAACGGGACTATCGCCAATTTGCCATTCAAGATATTACTGCGGGTGACGATTATGCAGCAATGCGCCAAGCTTTAACGCGTCGCTATAAAAAGGCAATGTTACCAGATCTGCTTTTAATTGATGGTGGTAAAGGCCAGCTCCATATGGCCATGGAAGTAATGCAAGAGCTTGGGTTAGAAGCTTTTATGGTAGGTGTATCGAAAGGTGAAGGCCGTAAACCGGGGCTTGAAACGCTTCATTTTACCGATGGCACAAAAATCCAGTTACCTGAAGATAGTAAGGCGCTACATTTGATTCAACAGGTGCGTGATGAAGCTCACCGTTTTGCCATTACTAAACACCGAGCTAAACGTGATAAACGCCGCAGTACTTCAGTTTTAGAAGCAATTCCGGGCTTAGGACCTAAACGCCGCCGAGATTTATTAACACATTTTGGTGGTATCCAAGGTGTGTTAAAAGCATCTGAAAAAGAACTGACAGTCGTGCCGGGCTTAGGTGAAGTGATGGCAAGAACGATTTATAAAATTTTGCATGAGTAGTCATGTCTTGAGAAGATGAGTGACAAAAGCGCTCGTAAATTAATAGCTGAATGATCATTCACATATTGGTCAAAATGATGAAAGATATTTCTTAATCATGCGCATGATTTAGGGATATGAATGTCATTACTGCAACTATGGGAAGATGTAAAACAAAATGAATGGATTGATATACCCGCAGGATGGTTACAGGGCCGTACCGTTTTTGGTGGCCTTGTTGCTGGGTTATTAATGCAAAAAGCATGCTCCTATATTCAAGATTCAAATAAAAGATTATTAACTTGTAGTGTTACTTTTGTAGGCCCTGTACAACAAGGCGCTGCCCGATTGACTATTGAAGTTTTAAGAGAAGGAAAGTCAGTCACTACGCTTGAAGCACGTTTATGGCAAGATGATGCGGTACAAACGATTTTGGTTGCAAGTTTTGGGGCTTCTCGTGCATCGAGTATTGAGGTAAAGCAAGAGCCAGTCGTCCCTGCTTATGTATCACCTGAAAATTTATCTGTCATTCCTTTTGCGAAACATATGCCTGAATGCTTTCAGCATTTTGAAGTCTGTTGGGCTGAGGGGAATTATCCGGTAACGGGAAGTAAACAACCCGACTTTGGTGGCTGGTCAAGGTTCTCACCAGAGCAGCATGCGAATCGTCAAATGACATTATCTGATTTGATTGTTCTTATGGATATTTGGCCACCGAGTGTTTTGCCTATGTTTAAGCAAGTTGCACCTGCAAGTTCTTTATCATGGCATATTACTTATGTTCATCCAGTTCGGCACCAGTTGTGTGACTGGTTTAAATATAAAGTAACTACTGAATATGCAGCTGAGGGGTACTCCACAGAATATGCATATCTTTGGGATCAAAATGATCATTTAATTGCAATCTTGCGGCAAACTGTTACGGTATTTACCTAAGTAATCTACTTTCTCGATTCACATATTTCGTATAAAGTGGCTGTTACAGATAGATACAATATTGAAGTATGTGTCTTTGTCTGTTAAAAGATGCGTGAAGACTAAATTGGCGGTGTTTATGACCACAGGGCGAATCCTGAATATCCCAAATATCCTAACTTTGGCGCGTATTGCGCTTATTCCTGTATTTTTGGTGATTGCATATTGGCCGCCTGCAATAGGTATTGGTGAGCACGTAGGAAGTATGACACGTCATATTATCTTGACGGCTATTTTCGTGCTGGCTGCCGTAACCGACTGGTTTGATGGCTATTTAGCACGAACTTTAAACCAGACTTCAGCATTTGGCCGTTTCCTAGACCCGGTTGCAGATAAACTTATGGTTGCAGCTGCACTTATTGTTTTAGTGCAGTGGAAACCGACAATTGCGATGGCTTTCGCTGCAATTGTTATTATTTCACGGGAAATTACTGTGTCTGCTTTACGTGAGTGGATGGCAGAACTTGGCGCGCGGACCAGTGTAGCCGTATCAACAGTCGGTAAATATAAAACTGCATTTCAAATGATTGCGATTAGTGTATTCCTGTTGAATTGGCAGCCTTTAGAAGTATTGGCCTATGCTTTGTTATATACCGCCGTTATTTTGACTTTATGGTCAATGTTTATTTATTTAAAAGCTGCATGGCCATACCTAAAGCAGCCATAAAATTAAAAAGATTTTCAAAAGCCTTTCCTTGCGAAAGGCTTTTTTATTGGAAAGTGCAAGAATCGGGTCGTCATGGTGTCTTGGCTACTTTAAAGTAAGATTGAGTACTAAGGAGGTGACAGATGCAAATGCTTTCTTCTCGGCAATTTGCTGCGATTGCCACAATTATTGAATATTTATATGAACATCTAGACCAGCAACCAAGCTTAGAAGATGTCGCTACATATATGAATTTAAGCCCGAGTTATATCCAGCGGCAGTTCCAAGAATGGGTAGGCATTAGCCCTAAGAAGTTTGTGCAATATATGAGTTTGCAGCAAGCAAAATATTATTTAATGCAGCAACGTAGCTTATTAGATACTGCTTTAAATACTGGACTGTCGGGTACGGGTCGTTTACATGATTTGTTTATTCAGCTTGAAGGGATGACCCCTGGTGAATACAAGCAGCAAGGTGATGGCGTTGAACTGAATTATTCAGTTGAAACGAGTCCATTTGGTGACTTATTGGTAGTAAGTAGTGATAAAGGGATTTGTTCTGTTCGCTTTGTTGATAATAGTAAGAACATACAAGAAATCGTTAAACAGTATTTTCCGAAAGCTCAATTAAAAAATCACTCTCCGATTTGGCATCAACAGATTGCACAGTGGTTTAGACAAGATTTCTCAGAACATTTACAGCAGAAATTACCGCTTAATCTTGCAGGAACACCATTTCAGCTACAAGTATGGGAGGCACTGCTTACTATTCCCGAAGGACAGTTACGAACCTATCAAGATATTGCTGAGCAAATTGGAAAACCTAAGGCAGTCAGAGCAGTGGCTACAGCAATTGGCCAAAATCCGATTGCGTATTTAATTCCATGTCATCGGGTCATTCGCGCAACAGGAATGGTCGGTGAGTACCATTGGCAAAAAGGGCGTAAACTGGCATTGTTAGCTTGGGAGATGGCTAAGCAGCAAGGGAAGATTGCATGACACTAGATTTATTTTCTCCAGAACCTTGTTCAAACTTATTGCCTTATGATGGTGAGGTTCAGGATTATGGATGTATTTTAACTGCCGAAGAAGCTGAACAATATTTTCATTATTTGTACCACCATTTGGCGTGGCGACATGATGAAGCGAAGCTATATGGCAAGCACTTTATAACACCTCGTAAAGTTGCTTGGTATGGAGATGAGCATTATCGATATAAATATTCTGGTGTCTTTCGTGATTCTTTACCGTGGGACAAAGCACTTGCTCAGCTAAAACAGCAAGTAGAGCAGATCCTTTCAGAAAAATTTAATTCTTGCTTGGCAAATCTTTATGAAGACGGAACTCAAGGAATGGCTTGGCATAGTGATTCGGATGTGTCTTTAGCTAGAACCACTACAATTGCCTCTTTAAGTTTTGGAGCAACGCGGAAATTCTCTTTTAGGCATATTCAAACCAAAGAAAAAGTTGAGATGTGGTTACAACCGGGTCAACTTATTGTGATGCGTGGTGAGACTCAACAATATTGGCAACACCGTTTAAATCGTTCAACCAAAATTTTACAACCACGGATTAACCTGACTTTTCGTCAGTTCAAATTTTCATAAGTTTTTTCTAAAAATTGGGCAAGAAAAAAGCCCATGATGGCAACATGAGCTTATTCCTCTGAGGGAGAGCCTACTATTGATGAGCTGCTGATGAAAAGAATCATCAATAGGTGCTAAAATCATAATATGAGAATATTTGGATATTTTCAATGCTTCAAAGTGTAAGAAAACTTTAAATTATCAAAAATATTATTTTAGATCTCGCCCTTTTCTGAAAGTTCCATAAAGCGCTGCTCAATCAATGCCGCGTTTTCTTGCAAAATTTCAATCAACTTTTCAATATTTAAAAAATCAAAGCGGTTCTTTGATGCGACTAACGTTAAAGCCAAAGGAACTTCTTTACTCGAAAAACGAACGGGTACAGCAAGCCCGGAAACATTCGGATCAATCTCACCTTGCGAGAAATAGAAGCCTTGTTTTTTTATTTTACGCATACGTTGAATAAAGCTAGGTTCGTCTACAGCAAAACCTGATTCAGACAGCTCATGTTGAAAACGTTCATAGTAGTCATGCATGCGTTGTTTGCTTAAATGTGAAACCATCGTTTTTGGTGAGGCCCCAACATAAATTGGGCGTGGGCAGCCTCGACCATATGAAAGTAATTCAGTATCTTTAAAAATCTCATGATGAATATCAATGCAGTAGTCATCATTTAAATAGGTGAGTAAACAGCAAAGTTCAGTACGCTCTACAATATTTCGCATAAATGGCGTGCTGATTTGGACCAATGGATCGGTTGTTCTAGATACATAGTCAAGAACTGCTATTTTTGAGCCTAAAGTGTAATCGCCAGAAGTACCATTAATACGTTTTAATAAGTCGGCTGATACGAGTTCTTTCAGATAACGGTAGCTGGTCGGTTTAGACAAGCCAAGTTCTTCGCAAATAATATCGACATTAATCACTGGTCGTGAAACGGAAAATAAATCCAGTACGGTTAAAATTTTGCCAAAACTTGAAATTGCCATGATGTCTTATTCGTATCCTTAATAAACGGGTCACACTTGAGTTCTTATAACAGAAAAATTGAAGCTTTGTCTCAATTCCAAGATAACTGCCTGATTTAAATATTTTACGCTCAGAATCAGAAAAGTTCTCTTGATTCACACATCATATATGATTAACTAAAAACATATCAAATTATCAAATAAAGATATTTTAGTTGACTAAATCACTTTAATTTGAAAAAATTGTGCAACAAAATATCTAATCGAGAAAGTGGTTTGTTCTATCGGCTTTCTTGATGTCTCTTCTTTCCTAAGCTTGGTCGTATAAATAGCGGTCAAACTGAAATCATCTCGGTACATCATGCAGAGATGTAGGAAAAATCATTGTATTGAAGGATGCTCTCATTAACTCATTTGTCTTATAGGCAAATGACAAAGTCGTATTGTCTTTTTTTAAAAGCAAACGGACACTGATGAGCATGCTCATCAGTTCAAATCTATATTTGAGATGAGTTCATGTTATTAAAGCAAATACTGGCTTTCCGCCCGAGTAAGCTTGATCTAATTTTTGCAATAAAGACATTTATTGCCGGTATGTTGGCATTATTTGTTTCGTTCGAATTAGACCTGATTAATCCAATGTGGTCGATCGGTACCGTCCTGATTATCGCCAATCCTTATTCGGGTATGGTGTCGTCTAAGTGTGTTTATCGTTTATTGGGAACGGTAGGCGGGGCCATTATTGCCTTAACCATTACTCCGCATCTGATTAATACGCCGTGGATTTTTACGGTTGTGTTATCACTATGGGTGGGCTTTGCGCTTTATGTGTCTTTATTAGATCGGACTCCTCGCAGTTATGCATTTATGTTGGCAGGTTATTCAACCGCAATGATTGTGTATAACGCGATTACTTATATTGATCAGTACAATATTTTTGATATTGCTTTGGCACGTGTACTTGAGATTTCAATTGGTGTGATTTCGAGTGCGGTTGTGTCTGCGACTATTTTGCCCATGCATATTGGTTCGGCAATCAAACAGCGTGTAACGAAAACCCTCAAAGATACAGAAAACCTGTTTGCTAATTTGTTAAATGCAGATCAACAGCAAAACAATACACAGCTTTTAGCTGCTATTACTCGTGATACAACCGATATTCATGCTCTGGCAGTTCACTTGAGCTATGAAAAAGGTGAGTTGCATGGTATGACCAAACCTTTGCAAGAAATGCTCCATCAAATGTCGATGGTGGTTGCAAACTTGGTTGCCTTATCTGAACGAATTAAACAACTGCAAGAACTCAATTTTATTGAAAGTCATTCAGATAAATTAAAGCAGCTTTCAGGGCATGTGATTCATTTTCTGGAACAAAAAGATCAGATGACTGATGAAAATATTCTGCAGTTACCTGACGAGTTTGAAAATGATTTCTTGAACTTAAATGATTCGGCTTCTGAACATCAGCAAGTGTTATTGGCTGCCATGAAAATGGATGTGCGTCATTTCATTAGTAATGTTTTAGCTGTAAAAGTTTTATGGCAACGCATCAAGCAAGGTAATAAAGAGATTCCAGATAACATTACCCCAATGACTACGACCTATCCAAGTTTACACCGAGATCATGGCGTAGCCGTCAGAGGTGGTATTAGTGCAGTGCTGATTACATTTATTGTGACTGGTGTGTGGATTCTTTCTGGCTGGAAAGCTGGGTTCATGATGGCACAGATCGGTGCAGTAACTGCCTGTATCTTAACGGCCCTAGATAACCCAGTTCCTGTCTTGCGTATTTTTATATGGGGCAGTGTGGCCTCGGCGGTTTTAGTTTTTATTTACGCGTTTGGTATTTTTCCTCATGTCACAACATTTTGGGAACTTGGACTCGTTTTATTACCAATGTTCTTGTTTGCGGTTTCCATGATGGCGAATCAGGCACTCATGCCGGTCGGGATGGTGCTAGGTATTAATACTATGATGGGGCTGAACTTGCACAATGCTTACAGCATGGACGCAGTGTCTTATTTAGATAGCTCATTTGGTATGGTCATGGGCGTATTGGTGTCATTAGTCGTTATTGATGTTGTGCGTGCCATGTCACCCGATACCAGTGCAAACCGTATTTTGGCTTTACATTACCGTGCGATGCGCCAAGCCATATATATTCCTTATGGTATTGAATTTAAAGTTCACTTACGGGGGATGTTAGACCGTGTTGGTGTCTTAAATACTAAAATGGTTCAGTCAGAAGAGATCAAAAAATCTATTCAACAGGCTTTGGTTGAATCAAGTGCGATCATTGATTTAAGCCGACTACAAGAGCTAGCAAATCAAGTTCCGACATCTTCAGAATTGGCCCATCACATTGGCCGTTTGCAACAAGATTTAGATGAGCTATTTAGAGCTAAAGAAAATGAAAAAGGTGAAAGTGATGTATTGGTACAGCACATTCACCAAACCTTATTTGAACTTAAACAACTTGCTTCAAATATTGAAGATATGACTCTGCGTCAAAGATTATTTATTTCACTAAATAATATTGCTTATAGCATGTGTCATGTTTCATCAAACCAAATGAATGCAGATCGTACGCTTACAGGAGCCACAGCGCATGGGTGAGTTTAATGTCTACGGTATTTACGTGCCTGCTTTGCTCGTCCAAGCCATTTTTGCATATATATGTTTTCGCTGGTTAAGTCCCTTAACCAACAAATGGATTGCACAAGGCTGGATTGCATTACCCAGTATTTTCAATTTGTGTTTTTACCTTTTACTACTTTTGGTGATACACCAAATTTTTGTTGGGTTAGGTGCTTAAAGATGATTGCCAGATTAAAGATTGAGTTAGGTGAGTAAAATGAATCAATTGGAGTTGAAAAAAGTCATCCGTCCAGTGATTTTGGTTGTCGCATTAATGATTGCTGTCTATACCATTGTGCATTTATGGAACTACTATAATGCAGCGCCGTGGACACGTGATGGTCGAGTTCGTGGTGACGTTATTCAGGTCTCTTCAGATGTAGCAGGACTTGTAACGGAAGTATTGGTTCAAGATAACCAGACTGTAAAAAAAGGTCAGGTGCTTTTTAAAATTGATGTCTCTCGCCGAGCTTTAGATGTAGAGCAAGCAAAATCTGATTTGGCAAAAGCAAAAGCGGCCTATGCTCAAGCACAAGCAGGTCTAGCCCAAGCTAAAGCAAACTTGATTAAGTCGAGTACTAACATTAAGTTAGCCGAGAAAAACGCAAACCGTTATTCAAACTTAATGGATGGTGCGATTTCTAAGCAGGAACAAGATCAGGTCTTTGCAACTCGCGATCAATCACACGCGGAACATGAGCAACTCCAAGCTGCTATTCAACAAGCTGAAGCGACTATTAAACAGCAACAGGCACTGGTTGAAGCAGCAACAAGTAATTTACATTTAGCAGAACTCAATATGCACCGTGCGGCTGTTGTTGCACCGGCAGATGGAACATTATCTAACTTTGATTTGCGTCCGGGTAATTATGTTCAAGTTGGACAAGCGGTTGCAGCATTGCTAGATCGTAAGCAGCTTTATGTTGTGGGATATTTTGAAGAAACAAAATTAGACCGTATTCATATTGGCGATGAAGCAACTGTGCAATTAATGGGTGATAGACAGAAAATTAAAGGCCATGTGCAGGGTATTGCATCGGGTATTGAAGACCGTGAGCGTTCAAGTAGTTCGAAACTGCTTGCAAATGTAAACCCGACATTTAGCTGGGTTCGTTTAGCGCAGCGTGTACCTGTAAAAATTGTATTAGACGAAGCACCAAAAAATGAGTTGGCTTTTGTGTCTGGCCGTACTGCTACAGTACATATTATTGAAAAATAAAAAGTTTAAATTTTTAAACTCAATAAAAAAGCATGTTTGAAACATGCTTTTTTATTTTATGGCGTTAAACCAACAGGATTGCGATACCAGCTCTGAATTAGCAAAGCCGCGGCAAAACTATCGGCTGATAACTTCTTGGCACGACCTTGTTCTTGATAAAAACCAAGTTCTTCTCTTGCCTCACGAGTGGTGAGCCGTTCATCGACCATCCACGTTTCAATATTGGTTTGATGGCGTAGGCGACGTGCAAACTTACGTGCCCGTGTTGAAAGTTCTGACTCGCTATCATCCATATTCAATGGAAGACCAACAATAAATAAATCAGGCTGCCACTCTTTCACAATTTTTAAAAGTTGGTCCCAGTTGGGAATACCATCTTTCATCACAAAAAGTGGTAATGGGTTAGCACTTTCAATTGCAGACTGACCAATCGCCATTCCCATCTTTTGAGTGCCAAAGTCAAAAGCCATAATTGATTTTGATTGCGTTGCGGTCATTAGGCGTGCCCGATTTCAGAAGCCAGCCATGTACGATCTACACCAATTTTTTTATAGGCTGCATCCCAACGATCATCGTACGGCAAGTTAAAAATCAGATCCATGTCGGCATCACAGATAAGCCAGTCACCACGAGCGATTTCATCTTCTAGCTGGTTTTTACCCCAACTCGCATAACCAAGGGCGATTTGGTAGCGACCAACACCTTCGTTATGCGCAATCGCATCGAGAATATCTTTACTGGTAGTAATACAGACATTCTCACCCACAGCAATAGAAGAGTGCCATGTTGGTTGGCCTGTATGAAGAACAAAGCCCGCCTCAGGGCGTAAAGGACCACCTTGTAAAACCTCATGCGGATTTACATTGTCTGCATCAATGTCTAAATCATTGAGTAGCTCTTTAATTTGAATACCAGCAGGGCGATTGATAATAATACCTTGGGCACCTTCTTCGTCATGACGGGCAAGATAAATTACTGTATTTGCAAAAAAGTCATCTGCCATTTCTGGCGGGGCAATCAGACAACGGTGAGTCATATATTGTTTGGTCACCTAAGCGGTTCTCCCTCAAAAAATGTCGCTATAGGGTCTCTCGACCCTTTTTATCTATATAGGTTCTTTTTATCAACATACAAGAGTTAATCGGATTTCGCCAATCTTTTTCTCTCATTTTCTTTATTAAGTTGAAGAAGCCTGAAATTTAAGTTGACGTAATTGTTTAGCATGCTGCAAGGTTGTTTCATTAATTTCAACACCTCCTGACATGCGTGCTAGCTCGGAAATAATTTGATTTTCATCAAGTTGTACAATAGTACTACTTGCCGGATCAGTTTGTTGTTTTTTGACTAACAAATGTTGATCGGATTGTGCAGCCACCTGTGCTTGGTGGGTAATACATAGAAGTTGGACATGCTGAGCCAAGTCGGCCAATAAACGTCCAACCACTTCAGCTGTACCACCACTAATTCCGACATCAATCTCGTCAAATACCAAAACTTCTGCTTCGGTCTTTTCAGCATTCATGACTTGCATAACGAGTGCAATACGAGAAAGCTCACCACCAGATGCTACACGTGCCAATGGTTGAGGAGGTATGCCTTTATTGGCAGTAAATAAAAGTTGAATAAAACTTAAACCTTCTGCATTTGGTTGTTCTAATGGTTCAAACTTAAACTCAAAATGTGCCTCAGGCAGCGCTAAAGGTTTAACCTGTTCAGTTAATTGTTTTGCAAGTGGGGCAGCAGCTTCACGACGAATATTGTCTAAATACTGGGCTTTTTCTAAAAATTCTTGATGTGACTTTTCTACTTGTTCAGCCCGAGTTTCAGGGTCTTCTAACTGATGTAATTGCTCAAGCTCACTTTGCCAAGTTTCGTACTCTTCTTTCAGCGTCTCTGGCTGAGTACGGTATTTACGAGCAAGTCGATGGAAAACCTCTAGCTTGGAGTTCAGTTCTTCCATCCGTTCAGGATCGAAACTCTGACGGTCAATAAATTGACGTAAATTTGATGTGGCATCATCAATTTCACTTTGCGCATTTAATAACGAATTATAAATTTCGGAAAGCTGCTCACTACGCCCCGCATGAGACTCTAGACGGCGAATGATCGACGACATTTCTTGAGTAATGTTTTGTTCAGCTTCATCAAGTGCATTTAGACTATAGCTACAGTCTTGCATGATATGTTCATGATGACTAAGGCGATCGAACTCTTGCTCGATTTCTTTGTAATCGGTTTGAATGACTTCCTCAAGCTCTTCAATTTGTAACTCTAAGGTCGCAATACGTTGTAGACGGGTCGCTTGAGCGTCGAGCGCAGCCTGATGCTGGCGGATATTACGCTGCCATGTACTATATGCTTCACGAACATCATTTGCTTCGGCGTAAAAATTACTATAACGGTCTAGCCAATGCTTTGGATAAGGCGGTTCAAGTAGTTGTTGTTGGCTGTGCTGGCTATACAACTGAACCAATAAGCGGCCTAATTCTTTAAGCTCAGAGAGACTACTTGGGCGGCCATTTACCCATGCTTTGCTACGGCCAGTTGCGAAAATAACCCGACGTAAATGAATTTCCCCTGAATCATCATCTAGTTCATGTTCTTTTAACCATTTTGCTTCAGGGCTATTGTCCTGATAAGTAAAAACTGCGGTTACATCCGCTTTGTCCGAACCATAGCGGACATAATTTGTATCTGTACGTTCCCCTAAGCAGGCAGATAGTGCATCCAGTAATAATGATTTTCCTGCACCTGTCTCACCTGTTAGAACATTAAATCCTTGTTCTATATCAATAGCTAAATGATCAGCTAATGCAAAATTAATTAAAGTTAAATGTGTGAGCATAAACGCATCCAACGCGCCAAATTATGGGTTAAAGATAGAGAAGTTTTGAATTTGCTACAAGTGATCTATTATTCTAACTGAAATTATAGAACAGCAAGATTGCGGATCTTTACAATGAAAAAAACATTAAGCTTACCGAAAGCACCAATAGGGATGATCAACCGCCATAAAAAAATTAATCCTGCTGAAATGAATAAAATTTTAAATCAGCATTTTAATGCATTTAAACAGGCTGCTGCACAAGGTGATTACGTCAAAGCATATCAACATGTAAAAAAAGCAGTAAGTCTGGTTCCCGGGCATCCCGGAGCATTGTCTGATTTAGCTTATACTGAGCTACGGTTACGCCGTTATGACGATGCATATCAACATTATATGCAAGCCATTAAAGCAAGTGGTTCTAACGTTAATACAAATTTATACGATGGATTGACCGAAGTTTGTCATCATTTAAATAAAAAAGAAGAGAAGATTAAATTTGGGCGTTTAGCCATTTCAACCAAAAAAGAACTTACAAAGAATGAGCCTACTTTAAATATACCCACTCATAAACCCGTGCCCTTTAGCCCAAATCCACAAGAAAATATTATTGCTTTTTCTCTATTTGGAGCAAATCCGCGGTACTGTGAAACTTCCATTTTAAATACTAAGTTAGCTCAAGAAATCTATCCTGAATGGACGTGTCGATTCTATGTGGATGAGAGCGTTCCCGAACTTGTACAACAGCGGTTACAAGCAAATGGTGCACAAGTCGTACATGTCAGCCCCACTCAAAAACAGTTATCAGGTTTATTTTGGCGCTTTTTAGTTATGGATGATCCGGTGGTTAAACGGTTTTTAGTACGTGATGCCGACTCTATCGTGTCTTATCGTGAAAAAGCCGCTGTTGATGCTTGGCTTAAGAGTGATCAATGGTTCCATTTAATGAGAGATAGCTATTCTCATACTGAATTAATTTTGGCGGGTATGTGGGGCGGTTGTACAGGTATTTTTCATAATATTGAAGCACATATCAGGGATTATGTTGCCACTGGAAGGTATCCGGACAATCGAGTCATAGATCAACATTACCTGCGTTATTGTATTTGGCCGACTTTAAAACAAAGTGTGCTTGTACATGATAGCCAGCAATTTGATGAAAATAGTGCCGATTTTCCGGTTTATGATCTAACTTCAATGCAAAATGACCAAGACAATTTTCATGTAGGGATGGATAATGGTTCACCAGTCGTTACAACTGCGGTTAATCATCCAACGGCAGAAAAAGTTTACTGGATTTTATTCGATGAAAATCACGATGAAGTTTGCAGATATGATGCAATTGTGTCGAAGAGTCGAAATATTGAAGTGAATTTACCCCACGCTTTTGCTAAAAAAATTCAGTTACAGCAGTGGAAATTACAAGTCTATCCGTATGAAAACTGATTGATTAGTTATTTAGGCACAATTAAACTACATTCATCATAATTTATATAAATGCGGCATTATCTGGAGAGTGTGCATGAGTTCAACCCAATTTGATCATGTAACGGTCATCAAAAAATCAAATGTTTATTTTGGTGGAGCATGTATCAGCCATACCGTGCAATTTGAAGATGGAACGAAAAAAACATTAGGTGTTATTTTGCCGACTGAACAGCCTTTAACATTTGAAACCCATGTTCCTGAGCGTATGGAAATTATTTCAGGTGAATGTCGCGTTAAAATTGCAGACAGCAATGAAAGTGAATTGTTCCGCGCTGGGCAATCTTTTTATGTACCAGGCAATAGTGTTTTCAAAATCGAGACTGATGAAGTGCTTGATTATGTTTGCCACTTAGAAGGCTAAGAAATTACTGTTTAAATCGGGTACACTATGCCCAAAGAAATCCTGTGAAGTTGGCTTTACAGGATTTTTATTTTTTGCTCAAACGTTGTTAGAGGTCATGCATGGCAAAACCGGAATATTATTATGGCGTTCACTCAGTGGAGTCATTGTTAGAACTTGAGCCGGAGCGCGTGCTGACCCTGTTTACATTGAAAGGGCGCGACGATCAGCGTTTGCAGAAGATTCTGCAATTGGCCGAGCCTTTTGGGATTAGTGTACAAAAAGCAAGCCGTGATAGCCTCGAAAAGCTTGCGGGTTTGCCATTTCACCAAGGCGTAGTTGCAGCAGTACGTCCGCACCCGACTTTAAATGAAAAAGATCTAGACCAGCTCTTGGCTGAAACTCCAGATGCCTTATTGCTGGCATTAGATCAGGTGACAGATCCACATAACTTAGGGGCATGTATCCGTACTGCCGCTGCAATGGGTGTTCAGGCAGTGATTGTGCCTCGCGATCGCTCAGCAAGCTTAACTCCAACTGCTCGTAAAGTCGCAGCGGGTGGGGCCGAAAAAGTTAAATTTATTCAAGTGACTAATTTGGCTCGTACTTTAGCGCATCTTAAAGAGACAACTCATGTCCGTGTGATCGGTACGATGCTTGATGAAAATGCATTACCTATTCAGAAGTGTGATTTCTCGGGTGCTGTTGTGATTGTAATGGGTGCAGAAGACACAGGTTTACGTCCAATTACTCAAGCACAGTGTGACCAAAAAGCCTATATTCCAATGTCAGGTAACTTACAAAGTTTAAATGTAAGTGTGGCAACGGGTATGGCACTTTATGAAGCTTGTCGTCAGCGTTCTGAGGTATAATTTAGCTGCCTTCCTAGTTTTTATGCAGTCTTGATATGTCTCCCCGTACGCAAGGTTATTTTTTTGTATTGGTGACCATGTGTATTTGGGGCGGGTTTACGCTTTTTGCCCGCTTAAATGCACAATGGCACATCAGTGCTTGGGATATTGCCGCACTACGCTTTGCTATAGCCTTCCTAATTTTGATGCCTATCTTAATTTATAAAAAAGATCTCGCTTTTTTATGGAGTAAGCATGCGGTTATTTTGGCATTGATTGGTGGAGTCATTTACTGCCTTACGGTTTATACAGCTTTTCTTTATGCACCAGCTGCCCATGCTGCAATATTTTTAAATGGCTGTATTCCTATCTGTACTGCTATAGCTGCTTATATTTTATTTAGACAGCCATTTGATAAACATACATGGGTGAGTCTGGCAATTATGATTACTGCCTTGGCTCTCATGAGCGCATTGATGTTGAAAAGTAGTACCTCTGCTTTTGGAATTGGAGATTTACTTCTGTTTATCAGTGCGATTTGGTGGGGGATTTTTACTGTACTACTTAAACAGTGGAAGCTCTCTGCTTGGCATTCTATGGCAAGCGTCGCAATCTGGTCCGCAATTATTTATTTGCCGATTTATTTGTTGTTCTTACCTAAGCACTTTATGGATGTAGATCCTTTGCACTTAGCTGTACAAAGTATTTTCCATGGCGTGTTTGTCGTTATTATTGCGACATTAACCTATGTTGCTGCTATTCAGCGTCTTGGCGCATTTAAAACGGGAAGTATTGTAACTTTGGCGCCGTTTATTGCTGCTATTTTAGCTGTACCTTTACTTGGTGAATCATTAAGCCCATCAATTGTAGTGGGCTTAGTAGGTATGGGAATAGGTGCTTTACAGCCTTGGCGTTGGTTTAGACAAGATAGCCTGACACAAAAGATTAAGCAGCAAAATACACAAAATTAGTTTGCACGCTTCAAATAGCTTTGATGTAAAGGCTCTAATTGCTGATATAAATGTTCGAGTAATCCGTCGTTAAACACGATGTCATTTGCAAGCTCACGTTTTCGTTCGCGTGGCATTTGTGCAGCAATAATTTTCTGGATTTGTTCTTGGTTTTGTCCATCGCGCTGGCTCGCACGCTGAATTTGAGTTTGTTCACTCGCATCAATCAGTAGCGTGTGATTGACTAGTTCATGTTGATTTGTTTCAAACAATAATGGCGAAACTAAAATCACATACGGACTTTTAGGATTTTGTAGCTGTTGAATAATAGATTGACGGATTGCGGGATGGGTAATTTGCTCGAGTGTATGACGCGCTTGTGGATTTTGAAAAATATATTCACGTAAGGCACGGCGGTCCAAACTGCCATCGGGTTGAAGCACCCAATCTCCAAAGGTTTGTTGAATTTTTTGAAGGGCAGGTTGCCCTTTTTCAACTACTTCGCGAGCAACAATATCGGCATCGACGACTTGGATTCCTTGGGATTCAAACCATTGTGTTGCAGCTGATTTACCACTGCCTATACCACCTGTGATTCCCAGAATAAAAGCCATCTTAACCTCCCAAATAAATTTTCATAATCTGATCACCCCATAAAAAGGCAACCCAACCAGCAATGGCAATATATGGCCCAAAAGCAAAAGGCTGATTGTCATTTCTTAATTTTAATAAAATGATGCCAATGATTGCGCCAAGTAACGATGACAATAACACAATTAACGGCAGCATCAATGGCCCCATCCATGCACCTAATGCTGCAAGCAATTTAAAGTCGCCGTAGCCCATACCTTCTTTGCCAGTGATCACTTTAAATAAGTAATAGACAATCCAAAGACATAGGAAACCAATGAGATAACCCCAAATGGCTGAGTTGGGTGAGGTATAAATATTAAAGGTATTAATACCTAAGCCGAGCGCAGCTAAAGGTAAGGTAAAGCGATCAGGCAATAATTGTGTATCGAAATCAATAAAAGTAAGGGCTATCAGTACCCATGTGAGGACGAGTCCAAAAAGCATTTGTATGGTTGGGCCAAACATCATGACGACTACTAATGAACATAGCATGGTGAGTAGTTCGATGACTGGATAGCGAATACTGATTGGGTGCTGGCAATGACCACATTTTCCTCTTAACACAAGCCAGCTTATAACAGGAATATTTTGATACCAACGGATCGGTTGCTGACATGCAGGGCACGATGAAGCAGGCTTACTTAAAGTTAACTTCTCATGATCAATAATCGGTTGCTCAGGATTGAGTAACATTTGGCATTCTTGCTGCCAATCTTGCTCCATCATTCTTGGCGTGCGGTAAATTACTACATTAAGAAAGCTACCGATACATAGGCTCACGAGTGCAACAGCAATATAAAGTGCAGTTAAGTTTTGAATAAAATACGCAATGATGTCTTGCATTATACAACTGAGCCCATTTGGAAAATTGGAAGATACATAGCAATTACCAGACCGCCTACGAGCACCCCTAAAATTGCCATAATTAAAGGTTCCATCATAGAGGTTAAACCATCAACGGCATTATCCACTTCATTTTCATAATAAGTGGCAACTTTATCGAGCATGCTGTCTAGTGCACCCGATTCTTCACCAATTGCAACCATTTGTATAGCCATAGATGGAAAACGATTAGAGACCCGCATAGCAAACTGAAGCTGTTGACCCGTTGCGACATCTTCACGAATTTTCATCACAGCTTTTTCATAAATCACGTTATTGGTTGCGCCAGCAGTCGATTCTAATGCATCAATAAGTGGAACACCTGCGGCAAATGTTGTAGCAAGCGTGCGGCTATAGCGGGCAATAATTGCTTTATAAACCAAGTCCCCAAAAATAGGTAACTTAAGCGCCAGTTTATCTAAGCCATCACGAAACTTTTTACTGCGTTTTTTTGCTTCCAGAAAGGCAGCAATGACTGCGCCAATCGCAATAATCATAATGAACCAGTATTCCTGCATCCATTTCGACATATTCACAACCATTTGCGTAAATGCAGGTAAATCTGCTCCAAAAGACGCAAATAAATCTTGGAAAACGGGAACTACTTTAACCATCAAAATAATGGTCACCACAATGGCTACTACAATAACTGTTGCTGGGTATTTCATTGCTTTCTTGATTTTTTGCTTGAGCAACTCACTTTTTTCTTTGTAAATTGCAACG
Source organism: Acinetobacter baumannii (assembly GCF_009759685.1). NCBI lineage: Bacteria > Pseudomonadati > Pseudomonadota > Gammaproteobacteria > Moraxellales > Moraxellaceae > Acinetobacter > Acinetobacter baumannii. The sequence goes on from NZ_CP046654.1 coordinate 1,710,344, forward strand.
CGGTCCAGCATCGTTTCGAGTGCGCCTGATTGTTCACCAGACTCAACAAGTGAACAAAACAAGTTATCAAAATGTTGAGGATATTTTCTTAAAGCTGAGGCAAAAGTACTACCACCTTCGACTTCACCTTTAATACCGAGTACAACCTCACGCATGGCCGGGTTTTCTAAACCTTCAGCTACAATTTCAAAGCCTTGTACGAGTGGTACACCAGCTTTCATCATGGTCGCCAGTTGTCGAGTAAAAATCGTAATATCGAGTGTGGTGACTTTTTTCTTGAATAAACCTTCAAGAATATTTTTACGTTTTTCACGTATATTTCGAACAGTCACCCCTTGTTTGCGTAAGGTTACTTTGGCTAAAGCCATGTTTTTAGCCGGAAGTTCTCCCTTGATTTTTACGCCCTTACGGTCAACCCCTTCATAAGCAAAAGTCGGCATCATTTGTGCCTTTTTGACAGCCATTAGATTATCCTTATTTTTTAAATAGTGTCTTATTCACTGGTGACACGGTTGACTTCTTGTAAAGAGGTCACCCCTTGCATCACCTTTTTTAAACCTGAACGACGTAGATTATTAAACCCCAATTTCTCAGAAGCAGCTGCGATTTCTAAAGCGTTGCCATCTTCCATAATAATCTTGGAAATTTCAGGTGTAACTTTCATTACCTCATAAATACCGACACGGCCTTTATAGCCTTCACGACATTCAGGGCAACCTACGGGCTGAAAAACCCGAAAATCTGGGTGCGCTAAATCTTGTTCGGTAAAGCCCATTTCTAATAAGCTTTGTTTAGGAATATCAGCAGGTATTTTGCATTGAGAACAAAGACGACGTGCTAAACGCTGTGCAATAACTAGGTTTACTGATGTTGCAATATTAAAAGAAGGAACCCCCATATTGCGTAGACGGGTCAATGTTTCCGGAGCACTATTGGTATGTAGTGTTGACATCACCATGTGGCCAGTTTGAGCCGCCTTAATCGCAATTTCTGCTGTTTCCAAGTCACGAATCTCACCCACCATAATAATGTCAGGGTCTTGTCGTAAAAATGATTTAAGTGCGGCCGCAAAAGTAAGCCCTACCTTGGGGTTTACGTTAACCTGATTAATTCCTTCAAGGTTAATTTCTACCGGGTCTTCGGCAGTAGAAATATTGGAGCTTTCAGTATTTAAAATATTTAAACCTGTATATAACGATACGGTTTTACCAGAACCTGTTGGTCCGGTAATTAAAAGCATGCCTTGAGGTTTATCTAATGCCTCCATAAACAAAGCTTTTTGATCTTCTTCATATCCTAGTGCATCAATTCCTAGCATTGCGCTTGATGGGTCAAGAATACGTAGAACTAACTTTTCACCAAACAAAGTCGGGAGGGAGTTCACACGAAAATCAATCGCTTTGCTTTTTGACAGCTTGAGCTTGATACGACCATCTTGTGGGACACGTTTTTCAGAAATGTCCATTTGAGACATTACTTTTAAGCGTGATGCCAAGCGGTTTGCAAGCTGTAGAGGGGGATTAGCAATTTGACGTAACACGCCATCGACACGATAGCGCACCCGATAGGATTTTTCGTACGGTTCAAAATGTAAGTCTGAAGCACCCATACGAATGGCATCAATTAATAACTTATTAATATATTTAACAATTGGGGCTTCATCGCCTTGAGGAGCTTCATCTTCATCTTCTTGAGCGGTAGGGCCATCAAGATTAACATCGAGATCAAACTCTTCATCATTGAAGTCAAAGCTGCTTTCTTCTGCAAAATGCTGGCCTAAAACTTTTTCGAGTTTATGGTGCTCCACAATTACGGGCTCAACCAGCAATTTACTATTAAAACGAATTGCATCAATCGCTTCGATATTGCTTGGATTACTGGTCGCGACATATAAAATTTGCCCTCTTTGAATGAGCGGCAAAATTCGATGTTTTAAAATCAGTTTCTGATCGACCAGATCTTTAGGAATCTGAGAAGTGTCATAAACATCCAGATCGAAATATGGTTCAGCAAACTCAGCAGAAATTGTTTCAGCCAATAATGAAGGGGAGAGATGAACCTCTTCAATTAAATATGCGACTGTGTCCTGCTTAGCTCTTTTCGCTGCATCTAATGCAGTTTGCATGGTCGCTGCCGACACATGCTTTTCTTCGACTAAACGTCGAAAAAACCCCGTAAATTTTGGAGATGTATGTAATGCTGACATCTGCCTGCCTATGTTAATGTGTTTATAATTGGTATATGAAAAATTATACTTTTGTTATGTAAAATTACTACCTTAGAAAGTGTTGCTCGGGTCCTACTCAGCCTATTAAAGCTTGAACCAGTCGTAGTTTTTCTTTATTAATTTTTAGAATGTCGGACTTTTAATAAAGTAAAGTTTTTTCTTAATTTCAAACACTAGAAAAGATATGAGTAATCGCGTTAAAGAAAAGTATCTGAAATTTGTATAAATGCGTGTAGAATGTGCTGCATTTTTGATGAAAGGTGAGCAGTATGTCGGGTTCGACGATTACGCCTTGGGTAGTTGGTAACTGGAAAATGAATCCAATGCGTGCCAACGCCAACCAACTTATAGAAGAATTTAAACAATTATTGCAACAAAACCAAATTGCAGATGAAAACTGCCATGTGGGCGTTGCCCCTGTTTCTATTGCCCTTACAACGGTACAAGCGCAATTACAGGATGCTGCAAGAACGGTACATACGGTTGCACAGGATGTATCACGTGTTGCTGGTACAGGTGCTTATACTGGTGAAGTCAGTGCAGAACTATTAAAAGATAGCCAAATTAATTTCGTACTGGTTGGACACTCTGAACGTCGTGATATTTTTGGTGACAACGTTGAAATTTTGAAGGCAAAACTCCAAAATGCATTAAATGCGGGTATGACTGTCATTTATTGTGTGGGCGAAAGCCTTGAACAACGTGAGCAAGGTCAGGCCGAGCAAGTTGTTCTACAGCAAATTTGTGATATTGCACCTGTAGTAACTGCTGAACAATGGCAAAACCAAGTGGTTATTGCCTATGAACCTATTTGGGCAATTGGTACAGGTAAAACAGCTTCTCCGCAAGATGCGCAAGCGATGCACGCTAAAATTCGTGAAGGCTTATGCCAACTTACACCGGCAGGCTCAAATATTGCTATTTTATATGGCGGTAGTGTAAAAGCTGAAAATGCTGTTGAGTTAGCTGCATGTCCAGATATCAATGGTGCGTTGGTGGGTGGTGCTTCATTAAATGCAGCATCTTTTTATCAAATTGTACAAGCCTTCGCGCAAAGCAAATAACGAGGATAGGGTATGCACTCTTTTGTACTTGTTGTACATATTATTTTAGCAGTACTAATGATTGCATTAATTTTAGTGCAACATGGTAAAGGCGCAGATGCAGGTGCCTCTTTTGGTGGAGGTGGCGCAGCAACAGTATTTGGTGCGTCTGGTTCAGGTAACTTCTTGACTCGCGTGACTGCAATTTTGACAGCTTTATTCTTTGTGACCAGTTTGACTCTGGCTATTTTTGCCAAGAAGCAAACGACTGAAGCATATAGTTTGAAAACTGTACAAACGACTGCGCCAGCGCAGACTACATCGCCTGAAACTTCACCAAATGCACCAAAAACTGGCCAATAATTGGAAATAAGACTTTCCTTTTGGAATTGAAAGGACTAGAATGCGTCCCACAAGCTGCGGTGGTGGTGGAATTGGTAGACACGCTACCTTGAGGTGGTAGTGCTTTCGGGCGTGGGGGTTCAAGTCCCCCCTTCCGCACCAACTTTGAACCAGAAAGTTGAGTGCAAGCAGTTTTGTTTTTGATGCGGGATGGAGCAGTCTGGTAGCTCGTCGGGCTCATAACCCGAAGGTCGTTGGTTCAAATCCAGCTCCCGCTACCAAGTTTCTTAAAGAGGCTCACAGACAAGGTGGGCCTTTTTGCACAGTGGACTATTGTTTTCTGTGCTATATAGGGGCGATTAACGCCCTTTTTTATTGGTTATCGTATCGCTATCGTGTAGTGTCGACATCAATTGGTCAAATAGTCATGCTTCACTATAGTAAGTCTGTGTCGGTTAAAACAACCGATTGAATCGCACGAGAATGACGAGAGTAAATGAAATTATCAAATAAATCCCAAGCATTGTATGACATGATTGCTCCAGCAGTGGAGGCATGTGGTGTCGACCTTTGGGGAATTGAATTCCTTCCACAAGGTAAGCGTTCATTATTGCGTATTTATATCGATAGACCGGTTGATGAAAATGCTGAACCAGTGATTAATGAAGATGGTGAAGTAGAGCAAGGCCGCGGTATTGGTGTAGAAGATTGTGTTCGTGTTACACAACAGGTCGGCGCAATGCTGGATGTCCATGATCCGATTTCAGGTGAATATGCATTAGAAGTTTCTTCACCAGGTTGGGATCGCCCATTTTTTCAACTCGAACAGTTGCAAGGCTACATTGGACAACAGGTTGCTTTGCGTTTGATTGCTGCAGTAGAAAATCGTCGTAAATTTCAAGCAAAACTCCTTGCTGTAGACCTTGAAAATGAAGAGATTCAGGTTGAAGTTGAAGGAAAGCATGTGCTTGATATCGACAGCAACAATATCGATAAAGCAAACTTGATCTATCAAGATTAAATTTATTTAAATTATATAAGAAATCGGTAGGTGACTTATGGGCCGCGAAATTCTTACCGTTGTTGAAACGGTTAGTAATGAAAAAGGTGTTAGTCGTGAAGCGATCTTCGAAGCTTTAGAACAAGCTCTAGTTGCTGCAACGAAGAAAAAATTTTACGAGGGTACCAATTCTGAAGAAGCTCAGCTTCGTGTAGAAATTGATCGTAGAACTGGTGATTACCGTACTTTCCGTCAATGGACTGTTGTGGCAGATGAAGATCATGAAATGCCAGCATGCCAAGACGCAATTTCTGATGTTGATCCTGCAAAATGGTCAATTGGCGACGTTCGTGAGCTTGAAGTAGAATCGATTGAGTTCGGTCGTATCGCTGCGCAGATTGCGAAACAGGTTATCGTACAAAAAATTCGTGAAGCAGAGCGTGCATTAGTTGCTGATGCTTATGAATCAAAAGTTGGCGAGCTAATTTACGGTGAAGTGAAAAAGCAAACTAAAGATGGTTTCATCATTGACTTAGGTGACAATGCTGAAGCTTATTTAGCTCGTGAAGAAATGATTCCTAAAGAGATTCTTCGTCCAAAACAACGTGTAAATGCTATTTTATATAGTGTAAACCGTGAAGGCCGTGGTGCTCAGCTTCTATTATCACGCGCTAAGCCTGAAATGCTTATTGCTTTGATGAAGAAAGAAATTCCTGAAATTTCTGAAGAAATTATTGAAATTAAAGCTGCGGCGCGTCAACCAGGTGTTCGTGCAAAAATCGCAGTAAAAACGAACGACCACCGTATTGACCCTGTTGGTGCATGTATTGGTATGCGTGGAACACGTATCCAAGCGGTACAGCAAGAGTTAAATGGTGAGCGTATTGATGTTGTAGTTTGGTCTGATGATCCAGCTCAATACATCGCAAGTGCATTAGAACCAGCTGATGTATCAGGCATTGTGCTTGATGAAGATGCAAAAAGTGCAGACATCATTTTTGCTACCAATGATCAATTGGCACGTGCGATTGGTTCGCAAGGTCAAAATGTTCGTTTAGCTTCTGATTTAACTGGCTACAAACTCGACATGATGCTTGAAGAAGAGTATCGTGCTCGTCAGCAGAATGAAGCTCAGCAATATCTCGACATGTTCGTATCACGTTTAGATATTGAAGAAGACTTGGCAATGGCGTTGGTAGAGATGGGCTTCACTTCTTTAGAAGAGATTGCTTATGTGCCAGCTGAAACTTTTGACGAAATTGAACTTGACGCTGAGTTAGTTGAGTTATTGCAAAGTCGTGCAAAAGAAGCTGCATTAACTGATGCATTGAAACAGCAAGAAAATATTCAAGAACCGAGTGCAGACCTTCTCAATATGGAAGGCATGACCTCTGAGATCGCTTACTCGCTAGCCGCTCGCGGTATTATTACTGTTGATGATTTGGCAGATCAAGCAACTGACGATATTTCTGATATTGAAGGTCTTGGTCATGAAAAAGCAGGTCAATTGATCATGAAAGCTCGCGAATCATGGTTTAACTAGGAGATGAAATATGACGGACAAGTCGATTAAAGAGTTAGCTCTCAGCGTAGGACGTCCTGTTGAGAAGCTCCTAGAACAGGCTCGTGAAGCAGGTTTGCCTCAACGTACAGCAGACGACATTATTACCACTGAACAACAGGACACTTTAGTCAATTATTTGAAAAAGGTGCATGGTCAGGAAAGTGGTAACACAGGAAAAATTGCGTTGAAACGTAAAACAACCAGTACCGCTAAAGTTGCAAGTACTTCGGGTAAAGCAAAAACTATTAACGTAGAAGTACGTAAAAAACAGGTTTTTGCTAAACCAAACCCAGAACAAATTGCAGCAGAAGCTAAAGCGCGCGCAGAAGCAGAAGCTAAAGCGCGTGCAGAACAACAAGCGCGTGAAGCTGCAGAGCAAAAAGCGCGTCTTCAAACAGAGCAAAAAGCAAAAGCAACTTTAGATGCAATGCGTGCTGCTCATCAACAAGATAGCGCTGCACAGTCAGCTCCTAAAGCTGCTGTTGTAGTGAAAAAACGTGGTGGTGGTACAGTAAAACCTGCACCAAAACCAGCAGAAACATTAGAGCAAAAGAAAGCGCGTGAAGCACAAACAGCTCAGTTGAAAGCAACTGAAGAAGCTGCACGTCGTAAAGCGGCTGAGGAAGCTCAGCAGCGTACGCTTGAACAAATGCGTAAGATGGCATCTAAATATTCAAATGATGATGCTACTGCAACTATTCGTGTGATTGATGATTCTCCTCTTGCTTCAGGTCTTGTTGGCCAAGCTTATGAAGATTCATTTAATCAAGAAGACCGTGAAATTAAACGTGGTGGTGCTACAACTAACCCTCGCGCTGGTAAGAAAGGCGGTCGTCGTGGTCAAGAAGAGCAAAGCTTCGTTAACCATAACAAACGTGGTTTAAAATCAAGCCAAGCGAACAAGCATGGTTTTGAAAAGCCAGTTAAAAAGCAAGTCTATGATGTAGAAATCGGTTCAAGCATTGTTGTTGCCGATCTTGCTCAGAAGATGGCGATTAAAGTACGTGAAGTTATCAAGACACTTATGAAAATGGGTGAATTGGTTAACCAGAACCAGACAATTGACCAAGATACAGCTGCACTTGTTGTAGAAGAAATGGGCCATAACCCTGTTCTAGTTTCTGATACACAAGCAGAAGATAACTTACTTGAAGCAGCTGAAGAAGCACGTGGTGAACAAACTACCCGTCCTCCAGTTGTTACAATCATGGGTCACGTTGACCATGGTAAAACATCATTGCTTGACCGTATCCGTCGTTCTAAAGTGGCGGCAGGTGAAGCAGGTGGCATTACCCAGCACATTGGTGCATATCACGTTGAAACAGACAAAGGGATTATTACATTCCTTGATACACCGGGACACGCAGCATTTACCTCAATGCGTGCACGTGGTGCTAAAGCAACGGATATCGTGGTATTGGTTGTTGCAGCAGATGACGGTGTAATGCCGCAAACTGCAGAAGCGATTGACCATGCACGTGCAGCAGGAACTCCAATTATTGTTGCTATCAACAAAATGGATAAAGAATCTGCTGATCCAGACCGTGTGTTAAATGAATTAACAACCAAAGAAATCGTTCCAGAAGAATGGGGCGGTGATGTTCCGGTTGCTAAGGTTTCAGCACATACTGGCCAAGGTATTGATGAACTCCTTGATTTAATTCTGATTCAATCTGAATTGATGGAATTAAAAGCATCTGCTGAAGGTGCTGCACAAGGTGTTGTTATTGAAGCACGTGTTGATAAAGGCCGTGGTGCAGTAACTTCGATTCTTGTTCAAAACGGTACATTAAATATTGGTGACCTTGTTCTTGCTGGCTCATCATACGGCCGTGTTCGTGCGATGTCTGATGAAAACGGTAAGCCGATTAAGTCAGCAGGACCATCTATTCCAGTGGAAATTTTGGGTCTACCAGAAGCTCCAATGGCGGGTGATGAAGTTCTTGTAGTAAATGACGAGAAGAAGGCACGTGAAGTTGCTGATGCTCGTGCAGACCGTGAACGTGAAAAACGTATCGAACGTCAAAGCGCAATGCGTCTTGAAAACATCATGGCATCTATGGGCAAAAAAGACGTTCCTACAGTGAATGTTGTTTTAAGAACAGATGTTCGTGGTACTTTAGAAGCATTGAATGCTGCATTACATGAACTCTCTACTGATGAAGTAAAAGTTCGCGTAATTAGTTCTGGTGTTGGTGCGATCACTGAGTCTGACGTAATTCTTGCCGAGTCTTCAGAAGCTGTATTGTTAGGCTTCAACGTTCGTGCTGATACAGCTGCTCGTCAGAAGAGTGACCAAGACGGTATCGATATTCGTTACTACAGCATCATCTATGAATTGATTGATGATGTAAAAGATGCCATGAGCGGTAAACTTGCTCCTGAACACCGTGAAACTATCTTGGGTGTTGCTCAAGTACGTGAAGTGTTCCGTTCTAGTAAGTTTGGTGCTGCTGCGGGCTGTATGGTTATGGAAGGCGTGATTCACCGTAACAAACCAATCCGTGTCTTACGTGATGATGTTGTGATTTTCCAAGGTGAACTTGAATCATTACGTCGTTATAAAGATGTCGTTGATGAAGTTCGTGCCGGTATGGAATGTGGTCTTGCCGTGAAAGGTTATAACGACATCAAACCTCTTGATAAGATTGAGGTTTATGATGTTCAAATGGTTAAACGGAGTCTTTAATGGCGGGTGGACAACGCTTAAAGCGAATGGCGGATTCAGTACAGCGCGAGCTTTCTGAACTTATCCGTCAGGAGTTGAAAGATCCGCGTCTGGGTGGTCTTGTGACCATCTCAGGCGTTAAAGTCAGTCCGGACTTAGGTTATGCCGATGTCTATGTGACCGTGATGGGTCGTGAATTAAGCGATGACCAAAACGAAGTGGCTCACCGTGAAACACTAGATATTTTGAATAAAGCATCTGGTTTTTTACGTCAGGAGTTGAGTCGTCGTATTAAAACGCGCATCACGCCTCGCTTGCGTTTCCATTACGATAAAACCAATGCATATGGTAACTATATGTTTGGTCTTATCGAAAAAGCGGTACAAGATTTACCGAAACGTGAGTCAGATGACGAAGAGTAATGAATACTCAAAATAAAAAAGCCACCTTGGGGTGGCTTTTTTATGTGTTCAAGTTTTTATTCTTGAGGAGGTTCCATGGGTGGTTTGTTTTGTGAAAAACGTTGCCCAATTTTATACCGATCCCACGGTAGAGGACGTTCAATAGCTTCAGGAACTTCACCACTCAATGAGCGTAAACGTAAATGTAGCGCGGCTTGAGCAATTAAGTTGGCTGATACAGGTGCAGTAATAAAAGCCAACAGTGTAATAAGTAACTCGGCAAAGCCAAATCGGCCTTGAAAAGCAAAAAAGATCATTGAAGCAATTAAAAAGCTACCTAAGCCTAATGTACTCGACTTGGTAGGTGCATGTAGTCGCATGAATAAATCGGGTAGACGTACCATACCGATAGATCCGACTAACATAAAAAAAGCACCGAAAACCAGAAAGATCGAAACAATAATTTCCATTGTAATTTGCATTTTGACCTTCCCCTAATCGATTACATGACCGGTTGTAAAATAACGAGCTAAAGCAGCCGTTGAAACAAACCCTAGCATAGCGACTAACAACGCCCCTTCGAATAAAGAGGTGGTTGTCCAATAAATGCCTAACACAATAATGAGACAGGTCGCATTTAAAAATAGGGTATCAAGCGCTAGTAGGCGGTCAACAATAGATGGTCCCATCACCATTCGAAATAAGCAAAGCAACATAGAGATTGTGATAGCAATCAAGCTAATGCCAAGAGCATAAGGTAGGATGGTCATGCGTTGTCCTCCGATTTGCTTTTCACATCAAAAATTTCCATGAGTGGAGCCTCATAGCGTTGTTTGATGTCTTGCACATCACTTTCAGTATTTTCTGTGCTAAGAGAGTGGACCAAAATATCACCACGCTCTTGATCAATACCGGCAGAGACCGTGCCAGGCGTTGTGGTAATAATCATTGCCAGTAAAGAGTTTACTTGTTCATGTTCTGTTTCTAATGGAACACGGTACCATTTAGGATGTAATTTTTTCGGTGACCCTAATACCAGTTTAGCAACCCGAAAATTGGAAACAATAATATCCCACAAGACAACAAAACACAGTTTTATGGCAGGTTTCCAATGGATATGCGGAGTTCTGGTAATAAAAGGACGAACTAGACGAGGAATAACAAGCCCCAAAATTACAGCCATAAGCAGGTCGCTCGCATCAAGACTATGCGCGAGCATTAACCAGAAGATGATAATCAAAAAAGAAACAAATGGATGCGGAAACCAGCGGTCAAGCAATTTAGATAGCTGCATTGTTATGGCTCCATAGGTTTCAGTTGACTTTCATCAGCAATGGTTGGGGTTTGCAATTTTTCTTGCTGCTGAATTTGGCGGTGTTTATATTCAGAAATATGCTCACCGTTGAAAGTATCTTTCGAAATAATGTTAGGAATAAGATAGGCATTATGATCTTCAACTTCACCACCATATTTTGTTTCTGGTAAATAAGTTGAGTCATATGGCTGAACGCTAATAACTTCGCCATTTTGATCAGTTTTAAGAATAGATTGCTGATACAGGGCATGATCTTGAATTTGCTGTGCGGTATTTGTGGTGTAGTGCAATACAGGTGAAGCAAATACTACATAAGCCACTAAACCGGCAAGCAAGATATAGATGACTGTATCGTTACGTGGCGGTGCTTTTTCAGGTAAAGCACGATAAATAATATAAGCAGGATTGATCGGGTCTTCTTCTGGTGGTGATGCACGCCAGAATAAAATAAAGCCGACACGTGTTAATGCAATAATACTTAATAGGCTCACCAAAAGAACAATACCAATAACCCAGCCTTGATATGCAGTTTCAACAGTAGCCTGCAAAATAAATACTTTTCCAAAGAAGCCACTAAAAGGTGGTAAGCCTGCGAGCATCATGGCAATCAGGAAATAAGTCAGCATGGCTGCTTTTTCTTGTTTAATTCTCGGTGCAATCTTTAAATGATCTTTAAAATCACCGCGCTGTGAAGTCATCCAGCCACAGAACAGGTAAAATGCTGCACCAATCAATGTACTGTGGACTAAATAGAATAATGCTCCAGACCACGCTTGTGTATTTGACATGGCAATTGCAATCAATAAAGTACCAATTGAAGACAGCACCATAAAGCCAACAAAACGTCTGAGGCGATCTGCACCAATTGCGCCAATCACGCCATATAAAGAAGTCACTAAACCAATTGGAAGCAACCAGCTTTTAAAGATTTCTTGGCTGAGTGCATCATTAAATACAGTTCCATTGACACGCAAAATGGCATAGATCCCCACTTTGGTCATGATGGTAAAAATTGCTGCGACAGGTGTACTTGCAACGGCATAAGTTTTTGGTAGCCAAAAACCAACTGGTAGCATGGCCGCTTTAATACCAAACACGACAAATAAGAGTAAGGCACCTGCAACTGCTAATTTATGTTGATCTGCATCTAAAGTCGGTAGCAAACGTGAAACGTCAGCCATATTGAGGCTACCTACACTGCCATAGATCATGCCAAGACCAATTAAGAACAGGGCAGAGGCTAAAAGGTTGATAATGACGTAGTGTACACCAAGCTGAAATCTCGGTTTTCCTTGTCCATGTAATAAGAGGACGTAGGATGCCATGAGCAAGATTTCAAAGAAAACGAACAGGTTAAATAAGTCGCCTGTGAGAAATGCGCCACATAGCCCCATTAAAAGAAAATGGAATATGGCGTGGAAATAGCGACCTCTCGTATCCCAGTTTTCACTGGCATACCATAAAACTGGAACTGCTAAGGCATAAGTTAAAACCAGCATAAAAGCTGAAAGGCGGTCGAGTACCAGCACAATACCAAAGGGAGCTGACCACTCGCTCAACTGATAAACCGTAATTTGGCCAGTGTTTGCAACAAGCAGATAACTAACAGCAGTGATTAACCCAGCTATTGCTGAGATCAAACTAATGCCACGGCGCCAAGGTTGTCGCCAATCTTCTTTTAATGCACCAGCGCCAGGGTTACCTAGAAGCAATAGGATAAAACCAGTAAATGCCGGGATGAGGATACTGAAAATTGGTGTATTAGCTTGCCAAAAAGATAAAAAATCAAACATCACGGCTCATCCTCACGTGGGTCGTATGTTGGAGAAATATCTTCTTTGGCATCAACATGGTCACTACCGGATTCATAACGGCTACGTAATGCGAGCTGCACAATAAAAGCGGTAGTGGCAAAACCGATCACGATTGCTGTTAAAACAAGTGCTTGTGGAAGTGGATCTGTAATATTGGTGGTTTCGGTTAGGATGGCTGGTGAGCTGACTTGCAAACGACCCATCGCAAACAAAAATAAGTTAACCGCATAGCCCAGCACTGCTAAGCCCAACACAACAGGGAAGGTACGCGCACGTAAAATTAGATAAATGCCTGTCGCAACAAGTAGCCCAATGGCAGAGGCCAGTAAGAATTCTAAACTGATCATGATGATTTCTCCCCATGAGGTACAGGACCAGACATACTCGAGTGGCGAGAGTCCCCTAATACAGAAATGAGTAGCATGGTAGCGCCTACTACGGTGATATACACACCCAGATCAAAGCTCGCTGCTGAAGCCAGATGTAACTTACCTAAAACTGGTAATTCAACATAGACGTGCGCACTGGCTAAGAATGGACGTGCCCAGAACCATGCGGCAATGCCAGTAAGGCCTGCAATTGTTAATCCAGAGCCAATCCAGATTTCGTAAAGACGACCGGATTGGGCTTTTAACATTTGTTCTGCTTGATCTTGACCTAAAGCAATGTACTGAATAATCAGTGCCATTGAGGTAATTAGACCTGCAATAAAGCCACCACCCGGGTAGTTGTGCCCACGCATAAAGATATAGACACTTACGACCAATGCTAAAGGTAACACCCAAGAGGCCGTAATACGGAACATGAGCGGAGATGGGTTAAAGCGGTAGGTGAGGCCTTGTGTCATGGTGGTGCCATGTACACGCATGCCATCCATCAGGCATAGCGCACCAATCGCAGCAATGCCTAGTACTGTAATTTCACCAAAGGTATCAAAGCCACGGAAGTCCACCAAAATAACATTTACAATGTTTGAACCGCCGCCAAGTGGTAAGGATTGCTGAGCAAAGAACCATGAAATCGAATTATGATCACGCGTTAAAATAAGCCATGTAATCCAACCAATTCCTAAACCGCCAATAATTGCTAACGCAGCATCTCTCCAACGTCTTGAGCGACGAGATTCATATGGCGTAAGTTGAGGGAGTAACGATAAGCTCATCAACAACAGAACAGTCGTAACTACATCTACTGTAATTTGAGTGAGTGCTAAGTCAGGTGCCGACATGGTGACAAATACCATGGTAACCACAAGACCAATTGCACCGCTAATGAGTACAGCCTTGATACGTTCATGGTGGAACCAAAGCATCATCCAGCAACCTGAGAATAAGGTCAGCCAAAGAACTACTGCAATCCATGGTGCGTGAGTCAGCTCACGTGTACCTGTGGTAAGGCCCTGATTGAACAAAGGCAGAGTAACCATGACGATGCTAAAAGCAATGATTAAGAACAGGTAACTTTGCAAAGAACCATTTTCGGTTTTTTGTTTAATTTTTCGGCTTGTTAATAATAAATGCTTTAAGAATAAGTCAAATAAAATACGGCCTTGTAAGCGCCCTAAACGTGGGTCAAGGTCGATCTTACGAATCATGCCATCTTTTGCTAGGGCAAAATAGAAAAGCGTACCGCCAACCAGAGCAATAATACTCATGATTAATGGCGCATTAAATCCATGCCAAATTGCAAGATGAGTACCTGCAAAATCAGGTTGCATAAGACTTGCACGTGTCACACTGTTAACTAGAGGCTCGACCAGTAGGGCAGGGAAAATACCGACCAAAATACATAATGTCGCAAGCAACATAGCTGGTGCTCGCATGCCGATAGGTGGTTCGTGGGCATTTTTATTTGGAACTTGTTTACCTACGGGGCCATCAAAAAATACGCCATGTACTAAGCGAATTGAATAACTGACTGCAAAAATACCAGCAAGCGTTGCAATAATACTGGCAAAGATAACAGTTGATCCTGAAAGGCTCGCTAATAGCTCGGTAAAGAACATTTCTTTAGAAATAAAGCCATTAGTGAGAGGAACACCTGCCATGGATGCCGCTGTAATCATAGTCAGTGTTGCGGTAAACGGTAATAGTTGCCAAATCCCACTTAACTTTCTAAGGTCACGTGTACCTGTTTCATGGTCAATGATCCCGGCAATCATAAACAGGGCAGCTTTAAAGGTTGCGTGGTTAATAATATGGAAAATTGCCGCAGCAACAGCCAAAGGTGAACCAATACCAAGCAGGCAAACGATAAGACCTAAATGACTAATTGTAGAATAGGCTAGCAGTCCTTTTAGATCTTCTTTAAAAATTGCGAAGCATGCGGCCATACAAAGTGTAAATAGGCCGACAAACGTGACAATGTTGTGATAAAGCGCAGCGCCAATAAAAATAGGTGCAAGACGAGCTAATAAGAAAATCCCAGCTTTTACCATGGTGGCAGAGTGCAAATAGGCCGACACGGGAGTGGGCGCTGCCATTGCATTGGGTAACCAAAAATGGAACGGGAACTGAGCACTTTTAGTAAATGCACCCAGTAAAATAAGCAAAAGCGTCGGAACAAACAGATAGTGACTTTGAATGAGGTCTTTCATTCCGACAATATCATTAATTTCGTAGGTTCCTGTGATTTGTCCTAATAAGACAAATCCACCTAGCATGGCGAGTCCCCCCATACCTGTAATGGTAAGTGCCATACGCGAGCCACGTTGAGCAGCTTCGTAATGACTCCAGTAACCGACTAATAGGAAGGATGAAATACTGGTAAGTTCCCAAAAGACTAATAAAATAATTAAATTGTTAGAAAGAGAAATACCGAGCATTGCTGCCATAAACAGCATGAGTAATAAATATAATTTACTTAATGAATTTTTAGGGCCTAAATAATAATAGGCATAAATATAAATGAGTGTACCGATACCGGTAATAAGAAGAGAAAATAATAAACCAAGGGCATCAAGTCTAAAGCTCAGATTAATTCCTAATTGTGGTAACCAATCCCAACTTTGTTGAATGCTTGCACCACCAAGCACAGTTTTAGCCTGAGTCAGTAATAAACCAAAACTGGTTAAACTGACTCCGATCGCCCCTAAAGCCGTTACTCCACGTGAAAACCGTTGAAGCAATGAAACAAGGGTGGTGCCTAATATTAACGGTAATAAGATAATTATCGGTAGCACACTCGTATCCATATATAATTTAGACCGAAGCCTAAAGGTGAAATTTTCATTTCAGAATAGATAGGAATTCAAAGAGATTTCCAAAGCTTATATTCTGAAAACCCGATCAAATTAGAAAAATAAAGCGAGAAACAAGTTGTATTGCGCAACTTGAATAATAAAAACGCAAAATGAAATTTATTGTACACTAAAAAATCATTAAAAATCTGATGTTATTACATGTGGTAACAACATCTAGTGATTTTCCAGCTCAAAAAACCAGATTTCATCATATATTTAGCGAATTCGGTTTTATTATAAAAATTGAGCGAAATGGATAATAAATTTTAAAGAGAGGAGGTTTCTTCCGAGGTGTCTCCTGCATGAATCATACGTAATAATTCATTTTTTTGTTGTTCATTTAGATTTTGGATTTGTTGGTACAAACTATCGATTTGAGCTGTTGCCGGCTCGGTATCAAGCGGTAAGGGGTCCATATGTGGCGTTAACGCTTCATCTCGTTGTAATAACGTATAAAGATGTTCGAGTTGCTGCTGAGTCGTATTTAAATCAAGTGGACTGATTTTTCCATGCTCTAATTTAAAACATTGATATGCGGCTGCATGTTCAAGCAATTCTTCACGGCTTCCGGTCACAATAATTTGTAAGCGTGGGAATGCGCGATGAAGACGATTTAAAATTTCTGAGCAATGTGCTGCATCTAGTTGTGAATCGATCTGGTCAATTAACAAAACGCCTTCACCTTCAAGACAAGGGTCTAAGCTCAACGGATTGAGCAAACAAAGCCTGCGAACCACATCGCCTACGAGTGCAATCCATGTTTTAGTGGTGTTAGAAAGTTGTTGAAAGGCCAAGACTTCACCCTTGTAATGTGCCATAAGTTGAAGTTTTGGGTGATATTGCAAATAAAAGTCTTCAAGCTCAGGAAAAATAATCTTTAATGCCGATTTTAATGCGTACAAATTAGGTGAAGGAAGCTGTTTAGGATGTCCTGCCAATTCAAGTTGTAGCTGACGTAAAATTTCTTCTTGATCTTGTGAATTGGATTGTTTTGAAATAATTCGCTGCACAACATGAGCCGCTTGTGCATTTTCAATATCGCTAATTTCACGTAACCACTCAAAAAAGCGGGCGAAGGTAGTAAACGGAATGAAGCTAATGTCATAAGCAGAAATAGACTGAGTAATACCCGGTAAATTTTTATTCAGTAAATTTATATCGTTAACAAATCGCTCTGACGGATAATAAGCGAGTAAGGGAAGACCTTGAAGTGGGTCTTTTCTTGTGACTTGATGATAAAGGGTAATGGTTTGATCGAGCTGCTGAGTTTCAACTTGACTAATCCCTACGCCACTTGAATTTAAGGTCTTGAACAGTTTCCAGCTACACAGAGATGTGTCGGTTTGCTGGGTTGAAGTGGTTTCAGGGAGCTGTCCAAATTCCGGTGGAATCTGGATGCTGACTTCTATTTTAGACTGCAAACGAGAATGGCTAATGTCCTGATCTGGCATGAAAATGCCTGGGGTGCGTGCATCTTTAAGGCGCGCAGGAAACCACGTTAAAGCATGATAAATATGCTTGAGTAGCATACTTTTGCCAGTCGCCTGCTCGCCTAAAATTAAAGTAATCGGTTGTTTGTCATATTGGAACTGTATTTTTAGGTCATGAAACAGAGCAATATGTTTAAATTGGATAGATTCAAGTTTCATAGGCTCACCTAATTATGAGCGCTTCAACCAACCGACTGACGAAGACTTAAAGGCGCCCTTAGTTTTAATTGTTGTATCAGATCATAAAGATGATGGATATTTAGACTTACTTTAGCACGAGTACAGGCCACGTACAGTAATCTTAACTCTTCATCTGTAATCTTATGCTCTAATCCATTAATTTTAAATTGATAGTCGTCTTCAATATGGACACGGTTCCATTCCAGCCCTTTCGCTTTATGGGCAGTCGAGATGACATAGTCAGCTTGCTCAAGGGGAGTAATCTTTGCAAGTGCTTTTTTTAATGGGTCAGTGCCGTGATCATCTACCAGCTTAACCAATGGTTTAATATCGCTTCCTTCATTGGTTTCGCAGTACTCATGAACATCATGCCATGAGTTAAACCATGCCAACTCAGGAACGTCAGTAACTCGTTTTCCTTGCTTTAAGAGGCTTGCAGCATCTACAAAACGGTTTAGTTTTTGATGGTCAGCTTGCAAACTCACTTTATCGCCGTGAACTAAGCCTGCCAATAACAGCTCCATTGCGCGAGCATTGGTACGACACAAAATCGCATCACGCATTTTTGTATGCGGTTTATTGACTACACTTGATTTCTGGTTCGGATTACCAAGCAAAGGAACTGTCTCATTTAAGCCACCTAATAACGCATTGGCGACATCGGCAATTGCCTCCCCAAAACGAAAAGAGGTCGTTAAGCGAGACTCTGGCAAAGGCAGCTGTTGCATGGCATTTACTGCACCGCGCCACGCGTAGATTTGCTGATGTGCATCGCCTACATAAATAACCTGAGTACTTTTTTGACGAAGCAAAATACCCAGCATTAAAGGGTCAGCATCTTGTGCTTCATCAAATAAGACATAATCGGCCGGAATATTAGGCTCAGACAATGCCCAAAGTTTGAGGTAAATATCGTGACCAATTCCAGCTTGATGATTTGGGTCAATGGACTCTAACCAGCGGCGTTCTACTGCCGGGTAAAGGTGAGTTTGAAGTGCAGTAATATCGTCTGGATGTAACCAGTTTGGCGCCTGAATATGTCGAGGAGCTGGATATTGAGAACTGGTCGAACAGAAATAGCTCACCGCATTGGCGACAAGGCTTGCGAGGCGACTTGGCATTAAGACGTATTTTTCATAACGTCCACCCATCATTCGACGTAAGGTAATCGGTTCTAGTCGATATTCTTTTGCAATAAAGCTTGGGCTTAAGCGAGGTAAACGTAATTTATCAGTTACGCCACGTGGCACACTGCGAAAGGCGAGTGAGTGAAAAGTACGGCAGTCTACATTGCGATGAAATTTGTTTTGAGCTTCACCAGCAATGGCTTTGTTAAAAGCCAAATACATACCACGCCGTTCAGGCATGGCATCACTAATCATTTGCAACGTAGTAGTTTTACCTGTGCCCGCATAGGCAATCACTTTAAATGATTGCCCAAGACGTGCGTTATCTATGGCAATTGCTTGCTCATAGGTGGCTTTAGGTTTTTCGATATTCGACACTGAGTGATTCTAAACCTTATTGCGGTTAGCTTTTTCAACTAAACCAGATAAACCCTGACGACGACCTAACTCGTCAATAATAAGTTGTGGATTAAGATCGAAATAACCCAACATGACAATACTATGGAACCACAAATCGGCAGTTTCATAAATCAAGTCATTTAAATTGCTTTCTGTATTTTGAGCAGCGTAGTCTTTCGCAGCAATAATGGTTTCTACACCTTCTTCGCCGACTTTTTCTAAAATTTTATTGATGCCTTTTTTGTAGAGGCTTGCAACATATGATGTGTCTGCTTCTGCTTGCTTACGTTCTTGCATCAATTGCCCTAAGTGAGCAAGTACATCCACTTGTTCAGTAGTATGAGCATGATCGTGACTTTCAGCTTTGGCTTTGTCGCCATAAATTGCAGTAGGGTCTTTTAACTGTGCATCGACAATTTCCCAGCCCTGTGGGGTGAGTTTACGGTAGAAACAAGATTCACGACCTGTATGACATGCGATACCGCCGTGTTGCTCAACTTGTAATACGATTACATCACCATCGCAGTCTAAACGAATTTCATAAACCGTTTGGAAATGGCCTGATTCTTCACCCTTGTGCCAAAGTTTTTGGCGAGAGCGAGAGAAGTACACAGCCTGATTTTTTTCTGCTGTGAGTGCAAGTGATTCACGGTTCATCCACGCCACCATCAAAATACGTCCGGTTTGATGATGTTGAGCAATGGCAGGGATAAGACCTTGTTCGTTAAATTTTACTTCATCGAGCCATTGCGTGTTATTCATGAGGAATCACCAAAGAAATATGAACTATAAATTGATTTCAGTCAGATGCTAAAAATAGCTTGTATAGTGTACGGCATCAACGCCACTTTGCGGAAAAATTCTTTGTCCTTTTTGTCTCTCCCAGCGTAATGAGCAGCTTGTGCTCGGCTACTTTTAAAAATCAGTCAGAGATTCACTTTTTAAATGAAACGCACTGCTTTCTTTAGGTAATTGAGCTACTTGATCATATTCAAGATGGCGGAATGGCCCTGTTTTTAAGCCTGAAATTGTGATGGCCATTTCTTTTCGAAAATAAGGAATTTGATACATCCAAGGGAAAACTAAATCTCTTAAACCTCCCGCCCACCAATGGTCAGATTGATAAAGTGGTGTTAGTAAGCGACTAAGGAATTGATAAAACTGGGTAGATGAACCGCGAAGCTGGTGATAATGCTGCCAGAGCAGGGACCAATCAATATTCTGGTTTTTTTGAGCATGTTGCAATGATTGAGAAAAAGCCCAAGCATCTAATAATGCCATATTGGCCCCTTGACCCAACTGTGGGCTCATCGCATGAGCTGCATCTCCAATTACTCCAATTCGACCTTGACCAAATTGAGTCATGACGACATCACGATAGTTTGCAGATAGCCATTTGGGCTGAGTTTGACTGTTATACAAAATTTCTTTGAGCCACTCTGCAACTTTGGGCCAACGTTCTGAGACTTGCTTTAACCAAGCTTGTTTAGCCTGCTCATCTTGCAAAAAGCTTTGTAATTGTGGCGTAGGTAAGCTCCAAAAAACACTTGAAAGGCGCTGTTGAGGTTCGGTTGGAATCGCTCCCGTAGGAAGAATTCCCATCATAATTTTCGAGCGATCATAAAATTGATGCAGAATTTCAGAATCGAGCACTTGGCACTCGGGCACGATACTCCACGCAGCCCCCCAAGGATAAGCTTTGTCAACCTTTACCCACGCTTTAGGGCGTAATTGACTACGAGCACCATTGGCAATGAGTAGGCCATCAAAGCAAGCATTAAACTTTTGATTTTGATGACTGCCGAATAGCCGAACTTCATCGTTATGTTCTACAAAACTTTCAACGGAATGATTCATGCACCAAGTAATCTGGCTTGAATATTCGCTAAGTTTTTGAGTGAGAACGTGACATAAAGTGGCTCGGTGTATACCTAGACCATAAAGATTTGTTGATGCTTCGCGATAGTGACTGTTAACTAAAAGACGCTTGTCTGGAAGTTGTCCTTCTAAGCCTGTGACTTTCGCACCTAAGGTTAGGGCTTTGTCGAGCACACCTAAGTGCTCAAATACGGCTAAGCCCGCAGGTTGTAGCAGTAAACCTGCACCTACTGGAGATAACTCATCAATTTGTTCAAAAATAGTAACGTGGTTGCCTTCACGGGCGAGCAAAATCGCAGTGGCTAAACCTGCCGTGCCTGCACCAATAATGGCAAAATGAGGTGTTTTCATTGTTTGTTCTTTTCAAGCATTCATAAAGCTAAATTTAGCAATGAACGGATAATCGATCTATATTTTTTTAAATTATAAGTTTTACCCATAAAAAATCCCTTGCATGAGCAAAGGACTTGGAAGTTATTTCAATACACGCCACAGCGCCAATAAGCTGCTCAACACAATCAAAATAATAGATACAAACCAAGGGCTAATAATCGCAATGGTTAGCAAAATCAGCATAGTACTGCCAAACATCCAGCTACGACGTTGTTGGTGTTCCATTTGTAAACGAAGCTGTTGAATTTCACGTAACTGACGATCTTGCCAAGCAGACTGATTTTTTAAACCATTTAAGCTATCAATAATTAAACTTGGGAAATCTTGAGCGCCTAAAAGCAGGTCTGGTAATTGCTGACCAAGCTCTTTTACATTTTTGACTGGGTTCATATTAGATTTGACCCATTCTGTCAAAATTGGTTTTGCCAATTTCCAGATGTCGAGCTGCGGATAAAGGTCCGTACCTAGGCCTTCTACATGCACCAAAGTTTTGAGTAGCAGCATGAGTTGTGGCGGGATTTCTAAATGGAAGCGACGGGCAATATCCATCACTTGAATTAAGATACCCGCAAAATCAAGCTGGTCCATTGGCTTAGACACCATTGGTCCAACAGTACGGCGCATTTCACGTGCTAACGCGTCTTGGTCTGTACCCGGTGGAATCCAGCCAGCTTGATGCACAATTTGAATGAGCTGCATAAAGTTGCTGTTCATGACAGCAAGCAACATGCGGGCAACCGTCATTTGGTCGTGCTTAGAAAGCTCACCCATAATTGCACAGTCCAGTGCAATAAAGCGTGGATTGCTTGGGTTGATGGTTTCTACAAAGACATTGCCGGGGTGCATGTCGGCATGGAAAAAGTTATCGCGGAATACTTGCGTAAAGAAAATGGTTAACCCTTTTTCTGCAAGTTGTGCGCGGTCCATACCTAAACGGTCAAAGGTTGCCGTATCTGAAATAGGGACACCAGTAATACGCTCAGCCACCATGACATCTTTGGTGTCCATGTAGACTTCTGGCACATACATCATGGTTGAACCAGTGAAGTAATGACGCATACGACGGGTGTTATCTGCTTCAATACTTAAGTCCAGCTCATTTAAAATGATTTGGCGGTAGTCTTGAATAATTTCAGATAAATGTAATGCACGGGCAGCTTCAAGACGACTTTCTAAGGTGTTGCCTAGCCAAGCCAGAATTTCAAAGTCTTGTAAAATCTGGCTACGAATGTCTGGACGAGTAACTTTAACAACAACTTCACGTCCATCATGTAGCGCCGCTGTATGGACTTGTGCAATTGAGGCTGCTGCAAGTGGTTGATCATCAAAGCGGGCAAACAGTGTATTTACATCTGCTTTTAAAGAATCTTGAATACGTTGTTTGGCAACTTCTCCATCAAAAGGTTTGACTTGATCTTGAAGTAAAACCAGTTGGGCGAGTATTTCAGGTGGAATCAAATCACGACGGGTTGACAGGAGTTGTCCAAGCTTAATTGCAAGCGGCCCCATATCTTCTAAAGCTTCTTTAAGCTTTAAAGGATTTTTGCGTTCACGACTAGACCATGCTGCCGGATGCATTTTTATAATGTTCAATGCATGCTTAGCTTTAACAGGTAATTCATCCGCAGGGAACAACGTATCGAGTCTATAGTGCGCTGCAATACGCCAAAGTTCGAGTAAACGTGAAACGTGCGGAATCATATAAAGTCTTACCTAGTCTTGAGTGGGTTGTAGTTGTGCATTGAGCTGCTGCAATTTAGCTTCTAGACGATCAATGTCTTGATTAAGCTTACGCGTAGCCTGATTTAAATCGTCCATTTCCCAACGTGGGGCAAATAAACCGCTGTCTTCTTTTAAGGCATCTTCAGCAAAAAATAGATGACTTTGAAGAGAGCGCTTTAAATGTTTTGGTGCAAGTTGAATCTTACCGATTTCGTGAGCGAGTTGAGGACCAACCCATTTTGATAGATGCGCAGCTAAATCAGGTTCAGCTTGCTGCATAATTTTTTGAATATCCTGCAAGAGGTGATAATCACCTTGAAGCGGGATATTACCAATTTGGTCTGGATCGCTTAATAATAATTTGATCAGTTCAACGACATCTTTGACATGCAAAGTTGCAGTGGCTTCAGAAATTTTAAATTGTGGATCAAAAGGGCGCTGCTCAAAAATAGATGGCTTTTCACTGTGCCCTGTAACGGTAGGTTCAAGACGTACTTTTTCTTGGTCAAAGAATACATCAACAGAAAGTTGCGGGCTATCGATGATAACACGCAACATTTTGCCCTGTAGCTGATTGAGCTGAATGCGGGTTAATGCATCCAAATCGATCAGATGATGAATGATACGTTCGACTGCACCGAGTGCCAGAATCGACCACATATCGTTATCCCTTACAGTTTAAAACCGCGGTGAACAGCAACAATACCGCCAGTCAGGTTGTGATAGTCACAGTTCTGGAAGCCAGCATTTTCCATCATACCTTTTAAGGTACGTTGGTCTGGGTGCATACGAATTGATTCAGCCAAGTACTTATAACTTTCTGAGTCATTGGCAACCAATTTACCCATAATCGGTAAAGCAGTGAATGAGTAGAGGTCATAAAGTTTTGAGAATGGCTCAAATACTGGTTTAGAGAACTCAAGAACAAGTAAACGACCACCTGGCTTAAGCACACGGAACATAGAAGCAAGTGCAGCATCTTTGTCTGTCACGTTGCGTAAGCCAAAGCTAATGGTAACAAGGTCAAAGCTGTTATCTGCAAAAGGTTCTAAAGTTTCAGCATTGGCAAGTACAAAATCGACATTGGTACAGCCTGCATCAATTAGACGATCACGGCCAACATTGAGCATAGATTCGTTAATGTCTGAAAGTACAACATGACCCTGCGGGCCCACTTCACGGCTAAATACTTTTGCTAAGTCGCCTGTACCACCCGCAATGTCTAACACATGTTGACCACGGCGAACACCAGACATGTTAATTGCAAAGCGTTTCCATAAGCGGTGAATACCAAATGACATCAAGTCATTCATCAAGTCATATTTGCTTGCAACCGAGTGGAAAACTTCAGCAACTTTTTGTGCTTTGTCTTCAGTTCGAACTGTTGAATAACCAAAGTGTGTTGTTTCACCAACGTTGCCAGTGTTGCCTGCACCACGTGGTAAATTGTATTTCGGTACAGAACCGCTAACAGGTGTATCTGTTAAGGTTTGCTGTAAAGATTGTTGTTGCCCTTGAGGGGTACCTTGCGGTAACGGTGAGCTTAGGAATGGGCTAACTTTGTCTGAACTTTGTGCCTGCTCAGTTGGAGATGTTGGCTTTTGGTTTTCGTTAGACATATTGTCTCTCCTAGACTCAAACTCAAGTGAAACGGAATAAGTTCTGCATAATGACAGATTTTGTCTATTTTTACAGGCATCATCATGCAAATATAATGAATAAAATCTCAACTTCGTGAGGTTGAGTTTTTTCTATGTGCCGACCTTATCACACTCTAAACGGATTCGGATGTCCTGAATGTACTTTTTCAACAATCTGGCGTTCTTTTTCCGTAAAAGTTTTAATAAAGGCCTCAGCCGATTTTAAAGGTTTCATTGCGCTAAAACCATCTTGAATAAAATCATACATCAATTCGAAGTGATATTTTTGTGCAATACCTTTACACATTTTAAAAGCAGTAAAGATCATAAATGAACGCATGTATTTATCGAGTGCTACTCCTAAATCGTCAAGAAGGGCAAGCTGTTGGTAACGGGCTTCAGCCTGATCAAGCTTGATTAAGGTTAAGCGCATGATCTCGTCGGTAAGTACGGTATCTGCCGGATAGTCTTCAAGAAGCTGCATTGCTACTTGTTCATCAAGTTGAGTGGCAAGTACAGCCAAACTTACCGACTTTGTACCTGTCTTAATTGCGTTTTCAGGTAAAACCTTTTCTGCTTTATGTGCATATTTCAATAAACGTTCAATTTGTGCTGCAAGCGCATCGAACTCTGGTCCACCATATAAACGGTTTAAAAAGTACTGAGCCATCAGTTTGTGTTCTGGCAAATTAAAAAAGTCGTGATGCGTCTCTTTCATCCGTTCTTTTAGCCATGTTTGTACATCTTGCAAACGTTGGGCAAGCACTGGATTGTCGTGATAATTAAATGTTTTATATTGTTGTAAAAGTTCATCAAAAGCAGCGAGTTTAGACATGTAAGGCTCTAATATTGGGCTATTTACAAAAAATCATAAGAGGCATTGTAACCTTCTACTATGGCGAGTAGATGTAAAAAAAATGATTTATGCGTCAATTTTCAGGTTAAATCATGTTGCAATGACATAATTTGTATAGCAATTCATCACCCAAGCGCATAAGTTAAATAATGGCGAAATTAAATAAAAAGATTAGAGCAGTGGACCATGAGTGAACAACAACCAAAATTTGAAATACGAGACGAAGAACAGCTTTCAGTTGATTTAATTGAAGCACAATATGCTTTAAAAGAAAGCCGAGGAAAACCCAATGCCAAAAGCACACTCATTTTAATGAGTGGTATCGAGTTAGCTGGAAAAGGGGAGGCGGTTAAACAGCTTCGTGAGTGGCTAGATCCAAGATATCTGCGGGTGAAAGCAGATGCACCACGTGTGCTGACAGACTCTGAAGCATTCTGGCAGTCTTATTCAGCATTTATTCCGACTGAAGGCCAAATTGTGGTGATGTTTGGCAACTGGTATAGCGATTTGTTGGTTACGGCAACTCATGTGTCAGAACCTTTGGATGATGCGCGTTTTGATGCTTATGTTGAAAATATGCGGGCGTTTGAACAGGACCTAAAAAATAACTATGTCGATGTCATTAAGGTTTGGTTTGATCTTTCGTGGAAATCACTCCAAAAACGGTTAGATAAAATAGACCCATCTGAACAGCATTGGCATAAGCTTCACGGCCTAGACTGGCGTAATAAAAAACAATATGACACTTTGCAAAAGCTACGCCGTCGCTTTACCGACGATTGGTACATTATTGATGGGGAAGATGAAAAACAGCGCGATCAATTTTTTGCTCAGTATCTTTTACAACACATGCGTCAGCTGCCTGAACATGAAACTGAAGTCAAAGGTAAATGGCAGCAGGCAAAAATTCCCGAGAGTTTATTAAAACCTGCTCAGGAAAAAATGGATAAAGCCGAATATAAAAAAGAGCTCGATAAACTCAGTAAAAAAATTGCCGATACCATGCGCTTTGATAAACGCAATGTGGTGATTGCATTTGAAGGGATGGATGCTGCGGGTAAAGGAGGTGCCATCAAGCGAATTGTTAAAAACTTAGACCCGCGTGAATATGATATTCACTGTATCGGGGCGCCTGAACGTTTCGAAGCAAGACACCCGTATTTGTGGCGTTTTTGGAATCGTATTAATGAAGCTGAAAAAATTACCATTTTTGACCGTACCTGGTATGGCCGTGTGCTGGTAGAGCGTGTTGAAGGATTTGCTTCACCTATCGAATGGCAAAGGGCATATGATGAAATCAATCGCTTTGAAAAAGACTTATTTGATAGTCAAACGATTGTGGTAAAAATTTGGCTGGCAATTAGTAAAGATGAGCAAGAGCAACGTTTTAAAGCCAGAGAAGAGACACCGCACAAACGCTTTAAAATTACTGCCGAAGATTGGCGTAACCGTGATAAGTGGGATGATTATTTAAAGGCGGCCGCAGATATGTTTGAGCGGACCAGTACCGAATATGCGCCTTGGTATATTGTCGCAACAGACGATAAATATACTGCACGCTTGGAAGTGTTAAGAGCTATTTTAAAACAGCTGAGAGCAGATTAAACTCTCAGCCGTAAGTTGGATTTTAGTTTACAACCGCGCCACGACTTTTTTGTTGAATACGTTTAGCAAGGTTGTAGCTGTCATTTAGATGAGTTTGGGCTATTTTTTTCATCATAAAATAGCCTAAACTTGCTGCGACAAGTTGCCCACCTAGTGGAACGAATTTTGTCACTTGTTTGGTAACAATCTTTCCAAAGAAACCGTTAAAGGTTTTTTTAACGGTAGTGCGAGCGACCACAAAGCCTGAAAATTGAAAGCCGCGTTTTCGTAATTCATCCCAGTGAATTGTTTTTGTTTTTGGATCATAGACACTGACATGTTCAGGCGCTAAACCAAAACGGGAATTAATATCGGGAATAAGCTGTGACAAAATTCCCAAATCTACTACCACGTCAAAAAAAGGAATGGGTACAATTGCTGCACCAGCAGAGACGTAAGCTCTCTTCTGAATGAGTTCTTGGCACTCATCGCGAATTTGTTCCAGATTTAGGCTAGGATCAATATAGTCAGGAATGTTATCAATTTTCATAATGTTTTACCTGTAATGTGTTCCTTGAAGGTGCCTTGCCAACACAAGGTAAGTGACACCTAAAATGAGATTATGCTGTGTTTAAACCAACGTGACATAGTCAGATTCAGTTGTATAGTAATGAATGTTTATGATTTTGTGCATAAATTATGCGAGTAGGATATGAAATAAATGGGTATCCATGTTATTCAAAGTCAACGTATTGATGTGTTGTTGCAGGGCGTACTGGCATCTACGTCCCAGCCGTCAACGCATCCATTACAGGTTTTGAAAGCCCAGCATTTCATTGTGCCAAGTCCTGCCATCGAGCAGTGGCTGATACAAAAACTTGCAGAACAGCAAGGAATGAGTGCCAATTACCAGTTTCACCAACGTGTGCGCGGGTTTCAGTGGTATGCCTATCAACAGGTCCTCACGGCACATAAGGAGCAGGTTCGTAAAGCCAATATTCCACGCTTGATTTTTAAATGGCGTGTACATCAAGCCTTACAGGAATTTATTCAGCCTGATGTCATGAGCATAGATAGCTCTCATCCACTGCATTCTATTGTTCAACGTATTTATGACAGCGCAGATCGGCTTGAACAAGGTATTGAGAAGCAGCTAAAAAAGCAAAAAATGTTGTATTGGGTTGCCGAGCAGGTTGCCGATTTATTTAGTAACTACATGGTCTATCGAGGACAGTGCCAGCGTGGTTGTGAAAATATGTGTACTTGTCCAAATAACTGGTTAGCAGCATGGGGACAAGGACGATCACTCGATATCGAAAAGTATATTGCCCATAAAGATAAAGAAGTTTCGGCATTTACTTTGCAGCAAACCCAAGAGTTAGAACGTTGGCAGCGCTGGTTATGGCAGCAGCATTTTCATGATGATTTTATGCAAATGCAGCAAATTGATGAGTTGTTTTGGCAACAGTTAGAGCATCCTGAGCGCCAGAAGAAAGCACTGTCTCGTTTGCCACAGCAAATTGTCATTTTTACTTTACTGGATTTACCGCCCAGCCAGCTTCAGTTTTTACGTCGTTTAGGGCAATACATTGATGTTTTGATTTTGCACTATAACCCTTCGCAAGAATATTGGGCCGATAGTGTCGACCCACTCTGGAAACAGCGCTATGACTTAGGGGTAAAAGAGCGTTTTATAGCGAAGAACCCCCAAGCGACCGATGCGGAAATTGCCGATTTCTTTAATAAATTTACGCTTAATTTTAATGCTGAGGCGCGTGAGTCAAGACATCCACTGTTAACCAGATTGGGCAAACAAGCCCGCGACCACTTCTCATTACTCTCAAACTTGTCTACAGGTGAAGAAGGTAAGTGGGTGGATGCTTTTGTCGATGATTTTCCTGAAAGTTTACTTGGCAAAGTTCAGTCAGATATTTTGCACTTGGTGGAACCCCAAGCAAAGCAGTATGAGCTTGCCCCTAACGATGACTCAATTCAGATTCATGTCTGCCACTCGACATTACGGCAACTTGAAGTATTGAAAGAACAATTGATTGGCTGGTTGGCAAAACCGCACGAACAGCCGCGTCGTCCAAATGATATTTTGGTTTTAGTTCCTAATTTGGTAGAAGTAGAGCCTTTAATACGAAGTGTTTTTCCTGCTACAGCGACTGAGCAAGGCGTGCATTTGCCTGTCAAAATAGCAGGAATTGCCTCACTCGATGCACTTAATGCATGGCGTGCCGTGATTGGGCGTATTCACCTTATGCAAGGGCGATTTAGCTTTGATGAGTTTGCTGACTGGCTTGGTTTACACGCGACTCAACAGCGTTATGCACTTGAATATGCTCAAGTAGAGCGAATTTTAAATTTACTTGCCGATGCAGGGTTTAAACGTGGGCTTGATGCAGAACATCTGAAACGTAGTTTATGTGACGGCGATGATGATTATCGATATAGCTTTAAATTTGCTTTAGAGCGGTTAGCGCTCGGCATAGCAATTCCCGAACATGCTACATTTAATCAGGTGCTGAGTTACGCTAAGGTTCAACCGGGCGATTTTGAGCTTATTGGTACACTCATTCAAATTTATCAAGATTTAAATGAACGCCGTGACTGGCTCATTATGCATGAGCAGAAAAAAAGTCATACGGTGGAATACTGGCTGCAAATACTCTCGCAAGATATTATCGAGTTTGAGCAGGCTGGTGTTGCTGCTTTAAAAACTGCGCGGGAAATTGTAAAAAAACAAGAGCGTATGTTAACGCTCGCAAGCTACTATGCCGAGACAGAAACAGGCACCTTACGTAAAATCACCTTGCCTTTGCCTTATATTCTAGATGAGGTTCAGCGAACTTTAGAAAATCAAACAGCTCAAGCTGAACCGACTGGACAGATTACCTTTGCCCAGATTGGACAAATTCGTCCTTTGCCTTATCGTTTAATTGTGATGTTGAACCTTGATGCAGGGCAGTTTCCAAATCGAGACACCCATGTGCCATTTGATTTGATGGATGCCTTACGTCAACAATTAGGTGACCGTTCCCGTCTTGAGGATGACCAAGGCGCTTTCTTAGACGCCTTACTTTTAGCTCAAGAAAACTTATGGCTGTTTTATAACGGCTTTGATGTCAATGACGGTGAGGTGAGAGATCCTTCTAGTATTCTTCAAGAGTTCCGTGAGCATCTTGCACTTATTGTAAAGCCAGAACCAAATGCACCCGATCGAGAAGTGATTGAAGGTATTGAAATTCCCTCTCAATTAAAACAGCTCTATCACTTACATTATTTACAGCCGTTTGACCCGAAAGGTTTTATGGCCGAGAACCGCTATATTCGTTATCAAGATCACTGGTTTAACGTTGCGATGCAAATTCAGCAAGCTTCCGGTGTTCTTAAGCCTTGGGCAAATATATCTTATCCTTTAGAAATACCTGACATGTTGGTTTTAGACAGCCATCAGTGGATACAGGATGTGACTTTCCCCGCACGTTTATATTTAAAAACTTTAGGCGTAGAAAACTTAGGAAATGTAAGCGTATTAGATCAGAATGAACCTTTGCTTTTAGATGGTTTGGGCCGTTATACCATTCGACATTTTTTACAGCAAAACGAACAGCAGGCACAGCCTGAAGTTCTACTTGATCAGTTGCCTGTAGGCAAAGTTCAATACAGCGCATGGCAACAGGGCATTTTTGAACAGGAATGTTTGCTTGAGCGCCTTCATCATTACGCGCCAGCCATGACACAAACGACTCAGCGTGTGTGGCGAATTGCCAAACAGCTACATATGAATATTACGGTACCAAAATCTGAAACTCAGGATTGGGTCAGTATGGAAGCATCAAGTGCTCGGGCAAAAAGACGTGCAAAAGTCTGGTTAGAGTACCTGCTTTGGTTGGCCTATTTAAATGAAGGAAGTGCAGGAACTGAAAGACGCCGTATTGTGGTTTTTAGTGACCAAACCGTCATCTGTAAGGGTATTAGTTCAGAGCAAGCTCGGCAGTATTTACAACCGTGGTTTAAAATCTGGCGTTATGCTCAACAGCAGCCACTCGTGTTACCAGCAGCTTTATTATTAAAGCCACTTGAAAAAGCCAAAGCATATCAGTGGGAAACAACAAATCTGACAGAAAAAATAAAACTGGATGAGAAGAGCTATGCGGAGCTGTTAAAATACTGGAATGAAACGGGGACATTTACCTCTATTGATATGACACAAAATGAAGCGTGTAAGTTACATCAAGACTGGCGTTTCATTTTGCAAGAACAAGATGCACAAGCATTACTTCAACATGCTTGTGATGAGTTTGCCTATGACCTGTATCATCCGGTTTTTCAATTTCAACATTCGGAGTAAGACATGAACTCAAGAGTACAGGTGTCTTATCAACCTATTATTGATATTGAATTTAGTGGACTGCATTTAATTGAAGCTTCGGCGGGTACCGGGAAAACCTATACACTGTCGAGTTTAATGGTCCGTATTTTTCTTGAGAAATATTTACCGGGCCAAGTCATTGCGACCACCTTTACCCGTGCGGCTGCGGCTGAGTTAAAAAGCCGAATTCGTGCACGTTTGGTCGAAACCTACCGTTACTTAGATGCCAAGCGGAGCTTGACTGAAAAAGAGATTCTTTTGCAGGCCGAGCAAGAATCTGACTTATTACTCCAACATGTTCTCAAGCATTTTGCGACACGTATTGCCTATGCCTGTGAGCGTTTAAAGCTCGTTATCGATCAGTTAGATGAGCTGTTTGTCGGAACACTTGATAGCTTTAGCCAAAAGCTATTACGTGAGTTTGCCTTTGAAAGTGGCAAAATTGAACGTGCTCAAATTACCGATGATGCTAAAACCTATAGCCGACAACTGATTCATGATGTTTTACGTGAATGGATACAGTCTCAGCCTCAAACCGTGATTGATGCATTGTATCTGGCAGGTGAGTTAAAAAGTGTCGACAGTTTTGTCAAACTGGTCGAAGACTCACTGAATTTTAGTTCGGCTCACTTTAAGCTTCCCGAAAAGCCTACCATTCAGTTTGAACAGCTTGCTCAGCTCAAGCAGTTGGCAGCAGAAATTGATATCAGTCTTCTAGAACCGTATTACTCGCTTGATGGCGACCACTATAAACATGTAAGCGGCACAATATTTCGTAATGGGGCATTTAATAAGTTATTTAGTGAATGTTTGCCACAGTTATTACAAGTTTTAAAGCAAAGCGACAGTATTTTAGTTTTTGATGGGTCTTTGGCAATACAACGGGAACTCGTTTTTAAGTTTTTAGGCCAGCTTGCCGATCAGAAAGTTTTCAAGAAATGTCCTGCCGAAATTTCGGATGGATTTTATCAGCATCCTTGTATTCAGCAGATTCAGCAGTTGTTTGGTGTGCTGAAAAACTATGCTGAACAGTTCGATCAGCTTCATATTTATTTAAAAGCCTATTTGTGTGTAGAGGTTAAAAAACGTTTACCACAGGTTTTACAAAACAAGGGCGAGACGACTTTTTCTCAGCAAATTCGCACTTTGTCAGAAGCTTTAAAGGGTGAGCAGGGGCAACGTTTCGCCGTATTTGTGCAGGCTCGATACCCCTTAATTTTGGTTGATGAGTTTCAAGACACCAACCAAGACCAAGATGACATGCTCGCCAGCATTTGGCGTCATCCAGAACGTTACCAAAAAGGTTGCATGATTATGGTGGGTGACCGTAAGCAGGCAATTTACGGTTTCCGTGGTGGGGATATGCTCACCTTCTTGAATGCCTATAAAGATATTCAGGCAAAGCATGGTCGCGAATATAAGTTAATTCATAACCACCGTTCAGTCGCTGACTTGGTTGAAGTGGTTGATGCCTTATTTCAAAGGCAAATCGACTTTGGTGAACAGGTTCAATATGACCCGATTCGGGCAGGGACTCGACCTCATCCGGTTTTAATTGATCAAAACCAGCCTAATCCGCATCCTTTACGTTGGCTCATGCTAAAAGACAAGGAAACGGAAGCACAGCAAGTCGCGTGGAAAATACGTGATTTACTCAATCAGTCACATGCAGGACAACTTTATTTTCAAAAAGATGCTCAGACTCAAACCTTAAATGAAGATGATATTGCGGTCTTGTCGCGTAATCATGATGGTCTTGATAAAGTTCAATTTGAATTAGAACGTTTAGGAATACGAGTTAATCGGCCATCAAAACGAAGTGTTTTTGATTGCACAATTGCTCAGGATGTTGGGGCCTTACTCACTGCGATTCTTCATCCTTACGATGAGGCCAAAGTGAAACGAGCTTTGATTAGCCGTTTATTTGCTATGGACCTTAAACAGCTGTTGCAACTCGAACAAACGGCCGAAGGTTTAAGCCAGTTTATGACGGGTTTTGATACTATTCGGGAATTGTGGTCAGCTCAGGGCTTTTTAGTAGCATGGCAGCAATGTTTAAACCAATTTGGCATTTGGAAAAATCTGGTTGCTGTCCAGAGTAAAGATAATGAGCGGGTTGTGGTGAACTTGCGTCATTTGACCGAAATTTTGAGCCAACATAGCGAGAAATATCAGGGCGCGCAAAATCTCTATCACTGGTATCTCAAGCAATTACAATCACCGCTTGATCGTGAATGGGAGTTAGAGCGTAGATTGTCGAGTGAAGCTGGCGTACAGCTCATGACCATTCACCAGTCAAAAGGTCTTGAGTTTAAAATTGTCTTTTTGCTCGGGGCCGACAAGCCATTTCGGGAAAATAACAAAACACTTAACTTCTCGACCCAAGATATAACGGTTTCGGAGTCGGCTCAAACTCTAACACAACGTGTTGTTGCGATTGCCGATAAAACATATTTAAACGAAACCGAGCTGAAGCAGCATGAAGAACGGGCTTTGGCGGAACAAAACCGTCTATGGTACGTTGCTTTAACCCGGGCAAGTCATCGTGTTTATGCGCTCTTACAAGATACGGATGGCAAGTCTGTTTCAGGTTTGGCATTTTGGAAAAACAGAGCTGAACCATTCCAGCACCGTTGTTGTACCGATGAAATAATTTTGGAGCAACCACCTGCTGCAAGACATTTAAATCAACACATCAATATTATTGAGATACAGGCGCAGCATTTTCCTGATCAGCGCTTTTATTCAAGAGGCAAAACCAGTTTTAGTTATCTAGCACAGCATTTAAGACATAAAGTAGGTACAGATTTACTCGCGAGTCAGAGCCATGAAGCTGTTTTAGCCGAAGATGAGCTCGATCAGGTTATTTCTGTTGAGGCGCCCGCAGCACAGCCAATTAGCTGGATCAAAAGCAATTTTCCAAGAGGGACGCTCGCAGGTAATTTCTTACATGAAATTTTTGAGCATATTGATTTTCAATGTTCAGATGAGTGGGTAAGTGAAATACGCCGTCGTTTTAAAAATGACTACAGTAGTTTGTGGCAAGATTTATTAATCAAATACCAAGAAAGCTTTCCCGAAGAACAAGAAGCAGAATATTCGCTTTATCACGCTGTGGCCGAATGGTTGCAAGAGATTTTAAGCACGCCGTTATATCAAGGTTTTCGTTTAAATCAGTTACAACCAGAACACTATTTATCAGAGTGTCCTTTTTATTTGGCCCTGTCAGATCGTGTACTAGCCATGAAACGTATTCAGCAGTTGTTTGCTGAATATGGTATGGAAATGCCAGAGTTATTAGAGGCTCGTTCTGCACGCTATTTAAATGGTTCGATAGACTTGGTTTATTTTGATGGACAGCGTTATCACATTGCTGACTATAAGAGTAACTACTTGGGTGAAAACCTTGCTGATTACAGTGTAGAAAGTATTGCACAAAGTATGTCTTTAGCCAGCTATTGGCTACAAGCAGGCCTGTATTTGGTTGCATTACATCGTTATTTAAAAGTCAAAATGCAGAATTATGATATTGAACAACACTTAGGTGGGGCGACTTATCTTTACTTGCGCGGTATGAATGGCGAAGCTGAGCAGGGTTATTATTATTGGCAGCCAAGTACAGAATTTGTTCTACGACTCGATGCTATTTTAGGGTACTTTGCTGAGGATAAAATTGCATAAAAAATGCTGATAAATGATCTAATTTTAAAATTAACAAATACTTGGGGTGTGGATAAGCCTGTCTATAACCATGTGGACAAGCGTGTGGAAAACTAGGTGGATAAGTGTGTGGACAATCTAAATAGCCCTGAACAAAGCGATTTAAGCTGGTTAACGACTTGGAGTACCTTTCTAAATCAAGCCCCGTTTACTGCACAGACACAAGCTCCAGAGGCAGCTTATTTTTTGCAGCAGCTGATTGAAGCGAGCTTGCAGGGTGACAGTTGTATTGAGATTAGCCCAGAGCAAATAGAAACACTTGGCCAACTGGTGATATCTGCTGAACAAGCAAAGTCTCAAGTTGCCCCTTGTGTCCACGACGGGCAGGGGTTGGCATTATACCGATATTGGAACCTAGAGCAACGTCTAGCTGAGCAAATTCGCCGATTAAAGCAACAACCAATTCAACCTGTTTCATGTGAAGAGCATTTAGACTTATTAACAGATCCTCATCAGCAAGCTGCTTTGCAAATGGTGACTCGGCAGAGCTTAAGTATTATTACAGGTGGGCCGGGTACAGGTAAGACCTATACGCTCGCTCGTATTATTGCTGTGCTTAGTCAGGCAATTCCACATATTCGTGTAGCGATGGCTGCTCCAACGGGTAAAGCTGCACAGCGTATGCAAGAAGCCTTACAAAACTCCTTTAATGATCCAAAACTGCTTGAGTCGGGGTTAATGAGTGACGAGCTAAGAAACCAAAGTACCCAAACTATCCATCGATTATTAGGTATGGGGCATAGTCAAACTCCACGGTTTAATCAAAAACAGCCTTTGCCTTATGACGTTATTGTGGTGGATGAAGCCTCTATGCTGGATTTAAATCTGGCAACGGTATTATTTGAAGCGGTCCCTGAGTCTTGCCGAATTATTTTATTAGGCGATGCCAACCAGCTTGCTTCTGTAGACGTCGGAGCGGTACTTGCAGATTTACAGCAAATCGAGGCTTTGTCTGAAAACCGTGTTCACCTTCAAACCAGCCGTCGTTTTGCGGAAGGGGCTTTGATTGGTCAGGTTGCCCAATTTATTCAAATGCAAACCAGTCAAATTGACCATGAGCAAGTTTTACAACAATTTGAAATCGATATTGTTCAAGTTTCAGAGTTACGTTCAATACCTTTAGAAGCTGATATGCCCGATGTGGTTCAGCTTGAATACTTACCCGAAGAGTCACCTATAGCGCTAGAAACTTACTACCAAAAATTGATGGTGGGTTTTCAAGGCTATGTGCAAAGCTTAAAAGCTTATTTACAAGATGATCGTTCAACTGAACATATTGAAAATATCGTTAAGTCATTCGATGACTACCGTATTTTAACTGCCGTACGTCATGGGCCATTTGGCTTGCAGCAACTCAATCAATATGCCGAACGCTGGTTACAACAACAGCTAGGTATTGTGACTTTAGGAGGATGGTATGTTGGCCGTCCGGTTATGATGACTTATAACGATTACCAACTCGGCATTTCAAATGGTGACATTGGTTTATGTTTTGAACATAGAGCCCAGCCGCAACAGTTTGAAGTGTATTTCCCAAGTTTAAATAAGTGGGTTGCTGCAAATCGGCTACCTAAAAGTATTCAAAGTGCATTTGCCTTAACAATTCACAAATCACAAGGTTCTGAATTTACCCATACAGCTGTTGTTCTTGATCAGGCTGCCAAGAATTTGTTAAGCCAAGAGTTGATCTACACTGCGATTACACGAGCCAAAAAAGTAGTGAGTTTATTGGTCGATCCAGAGGCGTTACTTCAATCTTTTACAGTTCGCACGACAAGAAAAAGCGGTTTAGTTGAAAAAGTTAATCGGTTAGTTCGTTAAGCCAAACTTAATATTTTTACCCTTGTAAGAAAAAGCTTACATGGATTCGAGATATTTGCTGCTAGAGAACCCACCCTGTTTTTGAGATTATAAACGCACAACGAGCTTGGCAAGGAATGTCGGGCAAAATCGCACAATAATAATAACTTAAGTCGAGAGACTGCGAACTTACAATGATGTAGGTGAATAAAGAGGAAACTTACAGCCGCTAAGCCTTGTAGTTTTGGGAGAGACTACAGGGCTTTTTTATATTTAAGTCTTAACCCCACCAAAATATCAGAATAAATCTTTAGATGACTCTCCCTATTTCTTGCTTATGTTATCAATTATTTAACTCAATAATTTTTAATATATTTATTTGTAATATGATTCTTAAATAAGCATTTTTCGCGTGAATTGTTAAGTTAAATGTTATACAGAACCGTATGTTATTTAGCATTTACAGATAAACGATAAATATTAGACAGACCTGTACGTTTTCGCTTACATGATGATAAGAAAAATACTACTTTTCTTCATAATTGGATATGACAAAATACATCCCATAAGGAAATAGAACTAAAACAACGGAAGTGAGTAAAACGAGAAGAAGGATGTGGAAAGCATCTCACACATAACAATAAGAACAGCGATAAACACGATAAACAACAACTACAGCGCCAAAAACCCAAGCAGAAATGCTTGGGTTTTTTATTTTGTCGCTAGGTTGATTTTAGCTATACCAGATCGGTTTCATGTGAATCACTACCAAATAGTGAACGGCGTTGATCTCTAGGAATTCGTGGACATTGAGTCGAAATTTGATAAAGCAGATTAGCTAGGGCAGGAAGGTGGGTACCGACCACAGATTTGCCAGTGGTTAACAAAGAAACGCTGATATCACGTTCTGGGTCGGCCCAACACAAAATATTGGAAAAACCGAGGTGACCAAAAGCTTGTCCAGTCATTGGACCAAATAAGCCTACCGGATTACTGCCTAGCATTGGTCCTAAGGCGTAGCGCATCGGTATTAATAAAGTTCGGTCAATGTTAACTCCTGTGGTAGGGAGTGTTGCTCTAAAAATTGTTTTCTCGCTTAAAATTTGTTTGCCTTGGTAGCTTCCCCCACTTAAAAGCATTTCAAAGAAGCGTCCAGCTTGTTCTGCACTGGTATAAATATTACCAGCGGGACAGATGGTATCCATAAAGCGGCTATCATTAGTGACATCTACAGCGAGTTGTAAGCCTCCACCTAGTACATGATTGAGATAATGATCTGTTCCTAAGCGAGGATGTAAACCTGTTGCACAATTAAGAGCAACTTCAGCACGATATTCTGGTTTTAAGCCATAGTTAAAATAGGGCATGTCCATCGGTTTCTCGATGGTCTCATGCACGAATTTGCGAAGGTCTTGCCCTGTAACCCGTTCAATAATTTCTCCCAAGATATAACCTGCCGTTACTGCATGATAGGCGAGGTGATTTCCTGCTGGAGAAACAGGTCTTGCTGCGTATAAGCGCCTTAAAATTTCATCTTTATCAAAAAGCAGTTCAGGTGTGACATCTCCATCAACATAAGGAATGCCTCCACGATGAGATAATAAATGAAAGATTGTCGCGCGGCGCTTTCCGTTCACCCCATACTCGGGAATATAATAGCTCACCGGGTCAAGTAAGTTGATTTCGCCTTTTTCATCTAAAAGATGAATTAACATGGCAGTAATCATCTTGGATGCTGAAAATAGACAAACGGGAGTGTCTGGCGTTGCGATGAGTGCATTCTCTTGCAGACCAGCCGGCGAGTTTCCTTGAGCATAGCCAATGCTTCGATTTAATAAAATTTTCCCCTGTCGACGTAAGCAAAAAGTAATGAGCGGATAGTTTCCGGTTTTATAGAGTGACTCAATACTTTTCCAGATTTTTTGAACTTGCTGTTCACTCATTCCACCTAGTTCGGCAGGTACTTCATCTTTGTGATGAATGACCGATTCAAGGTCATTCGGTACCGGACAGGTATTGGTCGAAAATATTTTCACACGTCCCTCGCGTTTCTTTCTTTTTATTCAAGGCCAAGTGTGCAGGGTTAAGGGGCTGATGTCAGTGTCTAAAATGACAGGTAACAGAAAACTATTTTGCAATCCATATATAGATACCTTAAAATAGGCAACTTGCTGTAGTGATGCACGGCAGTCAGTTGCGCTCAACTGATTCATATCATTTTATTTTTTAAGCATCTCGGAGAAATCGAATGGCTTTAACTAATGCAGACCGCGCAGAGATCATTGCTAAATTTGCTCGCGCTGAAAACGACACTGGTTCACCAGAAGTACAAGTAGCTTTATTGACTGCTCAAATCAATGATTTACAAGGTCACTTCAAAGCTCACAAACACGACCACCACAGCCGTCGCGGTTTGATCCGTATGGTTAACCAGCGTCGTAAATTGCTTGACTACTTAAATGGTAAAGACCACGAGCGTTACACTGCTTTGATCGGTGCTTTAGGTCTACGTCGTTAATTCGATTTTGCTTTGTTTTCGGTTTATCGCATGTTGCTATGCTTTGTTTCTGAAAAGAAAGTTTCGTCTAATAAAACATTAGGCGATTTATAGAAGGGGCGCTTGTGCGCTCCTTCTTTGCGTTTAATATTATTTAAAATTTTTGGTCTAGTGTGATGGCTTCTAAGCTTTGTCATTTACCTACCGATAG
This sequence comes from Acinetobacter baumannii, assembly GCF_009759685.1. Taxonomy (NCBI): domain Bacteria; kingdom Pseudomonadati; phylum Pseudomonadota; class Gammaproteobacteria; order Moraxellales; family Moraxellaceae; genus Acinetobacter; species Acinetobacter baumannii. Next base: position 1,749,834 of record NZ_CP046654.1, read on the forward strand.
TTGTAGCCTGAATGCCAAACCTTAGGGGTCTCACTAGAATAAAATTAGGAAAATACAATACATGTCAATGTTTAACATCGTTCGTAAAGAATTCCAATTCGGTCAGCATCAAGTCGTTTTAGAAACGGGTCGCGTTGCACGTCAAGCAAATACAGTTTTAATCACAATGGGTGGTGTAACTGTATTGGTAGCAGTAGTTGCTGCTCCAACAGCAAAAGCTGGTCAGGATTTCTTCCCTTTAACAGTTAACTATCAAGAAAAACAATATGCAGCAGGTCGTATCCCTGGTGGATATGGTAAGCGTGAAGGTCGTGCTTCAGAAGCTGAAACTTTAATTTCACGTCTTATTGACCGTCCAATTCGTCCATTGTTCCCAGAAGGTTACTACAACGAAATTCAGGTAACTGCAACTGTGGTTTCTTCTGACAAAACGATGGAAGCTGATATTGCAGCAATGTTAGGTACTTCTGCTGCGTTGGCAATTGCAGGTACTCCATTCCGTGGTCCAATCGGTGCTGCACGTGTTGGTTTAATCAACGGCGAATATGTTTTAAACCCGAATTTTGAGCAAATGGCTCAGTCTGACCTTGACCTTGTGGTTGCTGGTACAGAGTCTGCTGTATTGATGGTTGAATCTGAAGCGAAAGAACTTTCAGAAGACCAAATGTTAGGTGCGGTTCTTTTTGGTCATGACGAAATGCAAATTGCAATTCAAGCGATCAATGAATTTGCAGCTGCTGCTGGTGCGAAACCATCTGACTGGGTTGCTCCTGCACACAACGAAGAATTACGTGCAAAATTAAAAGAAGCATTTGAAGCAAAAATTTCAGAAGCTTATACCATTGCAGTAAAACAAGATCGTTATGCAGCATTAGATGCACTTCATGCTGAAGCTGTTGCTCAATTCGTTCCTGAAGAAGATGTAGACGGTATTGCTGACGAAGTAGACTACTTATTTGAAGATCTTAAATACCGTACCGTACGTGACAACATTTTATCTGGTAAACCACGTATTGATGGCCGTGACACCAAAACTGTTCGTGCGTTAGATGTACAAGTGGGCGTACTTGAGCGTGCACACGGTTCTGCATTATTTACACGTGGTGAAACTCAGGCGTTAGTAACAACGACTTTGGGTAATACTCGTGATGCATTAATGGTTGATACTCTTGCTGGTACTAAAACTGACAACTTCATGTTGCACTACAACTTCCCTGCTTACTCAGTAGGTGAAACAGGTCGTGAATCTGGTCCTAAGCGTCGTGAAATTGGTCATGGTCGTTTAGCGCGTCGTGGTGTTCAAGCAGTTCTTCCTGCAGCTGACCGCTTCCCGTACGTTATTCGTATTGTATCTGACATTACTGAATCTAACGGTTCATCTTCAATGGCTTCTGTATGTGGTGCGTCATTATCACTTATGGATGCAGGTGTTCCGCTTAAAGCACCAGTAGCTGGTATCGCAATGGGCTTAGTGAAAGAAGGCGAGCGTTTCGCAGTACTTTCTGACATTTTAGGTGACGAAGACCACCTTGGTGACATGGACTTTAAAGTAGCAGGTTCTGCAAACGGTATTACTGCACTTCAAATGGACATCAAGATCGAAGGTATTACTGAAGAAATTATGGAAGTTGCATTAAACCAAGCATTTGCTGGTCGTATGCATATCCTTAATGAAATGAACAAAGTAATTTCACGTGCTCGTCCTGAAATTTCAATGCATGCTCCAACATTCGAAGTGATTACAATTAATCCGGATAAAATCCGTGATGTAATTGGTAAAGGTGGTGCAACAATCCGTCAAATCACTGAAGAAACTAAAGCTGCTATTGATATTGAAGATAACGGTACAGTTCGCGTATTTGGTGAAACTAAAGCTGCTGCTAAAGCTGCAATTGCGAAAATTCAAGCAATTACTGCTGAAGTTGAACCAGGTAAGATCTACGACGGTAAAGTAATTCGTATTGTAGAATTCGGTGCGTTTGTAAACATCATGCCGGGTACTGATGGTCTTCTTCATATTTCGCAAATCTCTAATGAGCGTATTGCGAACGTAACTGATGTTCTTAAAGAAGGTCAGGAAGTAAAAGTACAGGTTCAAGACGTTGATAACCGTGGTCGTATCAAATTGACTATGAAAGATATTGAGCAAGCATAATTGCTTAACTCACTAAAAAAGTCCGCTTGATGCGGGCTTTTTTTATGGCATGATGCAAGTAATACACCAATAGATCGACATAGTATGCAGGTTTATTATTTTTATCGTCATCAAAACGACGGCTATGTTTTTTTAAGCCGTGAAAAGCACACTGAACATATTCTGGAGTTTTTCTGGATTGATAGTGTGAGATCGGATGTTGTGAGCCAGAATGAAGAATGGCAACAAAAAATTCAGCAACTTGCAGATGTATCCATTAATGAGTTTCATATGCGAGATATTGCGAATATCGAACATCCTTGTGCATTTGATACGCTTGAAGAATACGACCTGCTTATTTTTAGAAAACTCGTAACGCCGGATGATGAAATTAAAAATGGCGAATCACATGAGAGTGTATTTGGTTTAGCCACCACACCAATCAGTTTTATTTTTACGCCTAAAGTACTTATTAGCGTACGTGAGCAGGGCAACAAGTCGATTGAAAACTATATTCAGCGTCTTGAAAATATTTTATGTAAAACTCTCGAAGAGCAAAATAAAACCCGTAAGCTGCCTAATTCACCTGTAGATCTGTGTTTACGTCTGCTCAATAGTATGGTGGATGGTTATCTTGATATTCGTTCACCTTTGACCAGAAGGGTCGAGCATTGGCAACAACAGCTATTACAAGGGAATCGGCGGTTTAAACAGTGGCATCAATTGTTTCATGAAAATATGGCCTTTCAGCAGGTCGAAAATTTATGTGAAGAACAAATTGAAACCTTACAAGAGTTTCGTGATGAAATTGTAGAAAACTATCATCATGTTATTGGTGAGAAGACGCATAGTTCTCAAGACCTTTTATTAGTGCGTCTAAATGATTTAATGAGTCATGTCGAACGTATTCAAAAACATACCTTGCGTTTACGTAGTGCGATTCAATCGGCAATAGATTTGCATTTCTCGGCAATTGCTAACCAGACCAATGAGAACATGCGTATTCTTGCCATTATTACTGCTGTGTTTGCGCCTCTTACGCTTTTAACGGGTATTTATGGAATGAACTTTGAGTTTATTCCCGGGCTTAAATCACCAGTAGGTTTTTGGATTATGCTTGGGGTTATGCTGCTCAGTACCATTTTATTGCTCTACTATTTTTATAGACAGCATTTGGTGGGGCGTGGTGAAAAAAGTGTGATTGATTTACTGGCGCAGCAGCATCGCCAAGATCGTATGAACTTGTTTTGGTTTTTGGAATATGAACCGATTAAGCAGACTTTAAAGGAAGTGGAAAAGATTACTCGGTTGAAGTAAATTTTTATTTCTGCACGACTGGGTCTCGCTAACTTGTTATTTAATATAGTCATTAACCTTCGGTTCGACCTACTTTTGTTTCGGCAAAAGTAGGCAAAACCATTACCATCTGCAAAACCTGTTCAATACCTATTTTTAAATAACAGTATTACAAAACCATTATCTGATTGATACCACGCAGGTTGCAGATGGCTTTCTCGACTATCAGATTTCAACTAGGGTTTTATGCTGTATTAATGCTATTCCTCAATGAAAATGCTTCAACTGTTTTCTAAGTTGTTGCACTTCATCAATCAAATCTAACATCACCGCAACAGCTGCAAGGCTTGCGTCAAAGTCACGTTGCAAACGATATGCTTTACGAGCGCGGATAACATCTTCACCCATAAACTGATGTTTTTCAGGTGGTGTATCAATCGCTAAAATATCGTACTCAATGAGCTGGAGAATCCAGTCAGGGCTTTGACCACAGGCTTGAGCAAACTGTTGCAAGTCAAATGTACATTGTTCATCAACGACTTCAGCACTAAAGGTGTGGCCGTCACATACAATTTCTCGATAATGGATGGTTGTCATGATCTTGCTCCCTAATGAGATGAACGAGGTTCGAATGAAGCAAAGGCTTCTGCCAATTGCTGATAGGCTTCTTTTTCTTTTTCAGAATGCGCCGGTGGGAATACAATATTTAAAATTAAATAAAGATGGCCTGGCGTTTTATTTGGTATCCCTTTGTCTTTTAAACGTAGCTGTTGTCCTTGTTTTGCATTTTTAGGTAAATTGACGTGTAAAGGTCCCGCAGGTGTTTTTACTTCAATGCCTTGCCCTAATGCGGCTTCCCATGGTGCTACATCTACAGTCAAATATACATCACTGCCTTCGACATGCACACGATCTGTATCTTTATATTGAATCTCGATATAAAGATCGCCATTGGCACCACCATTAATACCACTTTGTCCTTGTCCACTTAGGCGAATTTGCTGACCTTCTTTCATGCCTTTAGGTATTTTTACCTGTAAGGTTTTTCGTTGTACCTCTGGTTCACCATAAGCATTGATGGTTGGAATTTGCAGTGTGATATGTTGTGTTGATCCATGGTAAGCAATATCAAGATCGACCTCTATGCTGGCATGCTGGTCTTCACCTCGATAACTACGTTGTTGTCTTTGATATTGCTGTTGTCCACCGCCAAAGCCTGTACCAAAGCGTCCAAATAAGTCTTCAAAGCCACTAAAGTCTGCTTGCTCACCGCCTGTAAAACCTTGACGATAAAATCTGGCACCATCGAAACCACCTTGAGCTGCCCCTTGACCAAAACCATTAAAACCTTGTGGATGGTCTAACATTTGGTCGTATTCAGCTTTTTTCTCAGGGTTGCTTAGGGTATCGTAGGCAACATTAATTGCCTGCATCTTTTCTTCTGCATCTTTTTCTTTGCTGATGTCGGGATGATATTTACGAGCTAATTTCCGATACGCTTTTTTAATTTCATCAGCTGAGGCTTCTCGTTTAACCCCTAATTCTTCATAATAATTTTTGGCCATAATGTTTTATCACGATGGTGTTGTTTATTTCATTATGAAACGATTTTTAAAGCTTTCAATGAGCTAGATTGTATAAGAGTTGTTCTCGTGCGAAATAGGGTGAGCAAAATAAAAGAGACATAGAGAGGTGAGAGCTATGCCTCTCATTGTTTAAGTGAATGTCTGATATAAACCGTAAACGGCAATAACTAACAGTAATAGACCGCATAAACCGAGGATCTTCGGGTATAAATGGCTGTTCGAGAGGCGGCGGAAAAATATATAGACTAAAGATAGCGTTAAAAAGTCTAAAACTATCCATGTCAGCGTAAGAATAGTTAAACTTAAATCTAGATGAGGTGAAATAGAAACAAATTGCGGAAAGAAAGCTGAAAAGAAAATAATATCTTTAGGGTTTGAAATACCCACTAAAAAGCCTTTTTTAAAACCACCATTTTGAGCAGAAACGGTTTGAATTGCTTCAGGATGAGGAGCTTGAATGACTTCTTTGAGAATACTAAAACCCAAATAACCAATATATAGGCAGCCTAAAACACGAATAATATTTAAATAGTTTTCATTAATACCCAATACGCCTTTAAGTACGAGTACTGAAATAAAAATTAAAACGAGAGAGGCAAGGTTTGTACCAAAAATGGTTTCCAGTGCTTTTTTATAACCACCTTTAAGTCCGGCACTTGCCACTAAAATCATGACAGGGCCAGGGGTCGCAATCATAATAATGACACTAAAAATAAAGAGAAAATAATCAAAATAATTCATGAGATATAAGCATCTTATTTATTGGGTTATCAAGTAAGCTCATATTAACTGATTTAAAATAACATGCTGAAAATTATCATCAAAAAATTATAGATAAATAAAAAGGCGGATTGCCCGCCTTTTTATAAAGTAAGTAATTAACTCAAATGTTCACCAAACAGACCCAGTGCCTCTTCAGCAGTGAACTCATAACGGGTGTTACAGAACTGGCAATCCATTTGAATCGGGTTTTGTGCTTCCAATGTTTCATGAACAGCATCAACACCAATTTGAATGAGGGCTTTGGCACAGCGTTCTTTAGAACAAGTACAACCAAATTTTAAGTGTTCAACTTCTGGTAAACGTACTTCTTCTTCGTTATAAAGACGATACAAAATCTCATTTGCTGAAAGCTCTGTCAGTTCTTCTGACTTAAGCGTTTCAGTTAGCATGGTTAAACGTGGCCATAAATCTTCATCAACCAGTTTTTGCTCTTCCTCATCATGACGAGGTAATAACTGAATGAGCAAACCACCTGAGCGCTGTGCGGTGCTTGCCAGTACAATTCGGGTTGGAATTTGTGCAGACAAGTCATAGTACTGCATTAAACAGCCTGCTAAATTTGCTTGATCAAGAGGTACAATCCCTTGATAACGCTCACCATGCTCAGGTTCGATATTAATAAATAAAACAGGGTTAACCAAAGCCGCTAAAACAGTGCTGCTATCTGTTGCTTCACCAAAACGTGGATCTGTTTCGTAGTCTGCTAAAGCACGAACTTCACCTAAATGGTTACATTCTGCCATAGCCCATTTGAAAGAGCCGTTAGCCTGGATTTGCAAGCTGATACGACCTTTGATTTTTAAAGTACTCGCAAGTAATGCTGTAGCGCTCAACATCTCGCCTAATAGAATTTGAACCGCAGGCATGTAGTCGCGTTGAGCTAAAATAGTTTTTAATGCTTCTTCTAGATGAACCACTTCACCGCGAACAGGAAAGTCCTCTATATAAAAGCGTTGGCGTAAATCAGACATAATATTCTCCAGGGCCCTAAGCAGATTATAACAATTTCGGTTTAATCAGGCTTAGGGAATGCAGCGAAGCTGCAAGCAGGACAACGGCAACTCTTGTACCGATTGTCGCAATCATTTAGGCAATGTGAATAAGTCCTTAATATAGCCATTTTGCGAAATCTCAAGTTATTCTTCGTGATCTCGTGTAATGTCGATACGATTTGGTTGTAAATGACGCTTTAAGTTAACGTCGTGCTTCGATGTGGCTTGTTGAGCATCGCTTTCAAATAGGTGTTCAAGTTCTGCCAGAGCATTACGATGGGTTTCAAAAACCTTTTGTTCATCGGTATAAATGCTTTGCTGCTGTATGAGTAATTTCTCATCATAATCCCGAAAGATTTCGATATTGTTATAAGCTTGTTCATCGGAAATACCGAGTTCGCGTAAAGCACGATAAGCCATACCTAATGATGATAAATAGGTTTCACGCCAAATATGTTCAACACCTAAGTCTCTTAACAGGTGCACATGGTGGCGGTCACGAGCACGAGCCAGTAATTTTAGGTTTGGATAGTTCAATCTAAGATGACGTGCGACATTCATAGAATCTTCGACATCATCAATTGCCAAAATAAATACTTTCGCTTTTTCAATCCCTGCTGAGCGGAGTAAGTCAGGCTGAGTGACATCACCATAATAGAGCTTACCGCCGTAACGTCGAACAAAGTCCACTTGATGAAGATTGTTATCGATGGCAGTAAAGCCTAAATGCTGTAAGCGGGCAATACGCGCAATAATTTGTCCAAAGCGCCCAAAACCGGCAATGATAATTGGATTATCTTGCTGAGGAATCTCATCATATTCAGGTGGCAATTCTTTATGAAAAAGGGGAATGATCTTACAGGCCATGATCCAGTAAATCACTGGGGTAAGGACCATTGATAAGGTCACAATCAACGTGACAGGCTCTAATAAGGCATCCGTTAAAATCTTTTCACTTTTTGCTAGGCTCAAAATTACAAAAGCGAATTCACCGCCTTGAGCCAAGCAAGTCCCGAGTAACAAACTATTGTTCCAACTATACTTTTTATAGCGGGCAATGGCAGTTAAAACGAGGGTTTTGATGACGAGTAGGCCGATTGCTCCACCAATAATGAGCCAAGGCATTTCAATCAGTAACGACAATTGTGTCGTCATGCCTACGGTCATAAAGAATAAGCCAAGTAATAGCCCTTTAAACGGGGCAATACTCGCTTCAAGCTCATGACGGAATTCTGAGTCGGCCAAAAGTACGCCAGTGAGGAAAGCACCTAATGTTGTACTAATGCCTAAAGTGTCCATCAGTAACACAACGGCAAGAATAATAAATAACCCTACAGCCGTAATCAGTTCAGTCGCACCACTCTTGGCGACAAAACGGAAAAATGGGCGCATGACATAACGGCTAAATAGGAACAAACCAGTAAACGTCGCGATAATGGCTGCAAAATAAGCAATACCATGATGGGTAGATTCGGTTCCTGCCAGAAGAGGAATCACCGCAAGTAATGGAATTGCTGCAATGTCTTGGAAAAGCAAGATTGAAAAAGATTGCTGACCATAGGTGGTATTGAGTTGTTGTTTCTCAGTCAGAAGCTGTAATACAAAGGCCGTAGAAGACAGCGCAAGCGCAAAACCAATCACAAAGCTGGCAGCGAGGTGTTGTTGAAATAGCAGTAATACGGTGAGCATGAGAATTATGCCCGTAATCACGACTTGTAAACTTCCCATCACAAATATGGAGTCACGCATTTCCCACAAACGTTGCGGGCGGAGCTCTAGACCAATCAGGAACATAAGTAAAATGACCCCAAATTCAGCCAACTCCATAATGGCCTCAGGGTCATGGGCAATATTTAACACACTCGGGCCAAGAAGTATGCCCGTAAATAAATAACCTAAAACTGTTGCAATCCCTAGGCGTTTGCCCAAAGGGACTAAAATCAGAGATGCTCCAAGAAAAATAGTTGCTTGCAGTAGGAATGACATTCATTGCCCCGAATGTATTGATCTTTTTTAAGTGTAAAGGGAAAAAGTGTTCTTCACACCATGATATTCAAATCGTCTAACTAAATTCTTGCGGGTCAACATCAATTGAGAGTCTGAGTTGATGCTGTCTTGGTGCATGGACCAACTGAGCCCACCATTGTCTTAAGTAAAAATGCAGACGAGCGCGGTCAGCAGACAAAATCACCATATGTGCGCGGTAACGTCCTGCTTTACGTTCCATTGGCGCTGGAATTGGTCCCCAGATATCAACAATATCACCTGCTATTTGGCGAAGTTGCTCGGCAGCTTCATTTAAAAAATGCAAGGTATAGTCGCGATCTTTCGATTCAGCGCGTATAAGTACGGCATAGCGATAAGGCGGCAGTAATGCAACTTTACGCTCAGCCAATGTTTGTTTCGCGACTGCCCGATAATCTTTTTCGATGAGTGTGGTGAGTAAAGGATGATCTGGCCTTAATGTTTGTAAATAAACATGACCTTTGTGTTCTCCACGACCTGCACGACCAGCCACTTGTACAATCAATTGAGCAGTACGTTCTGGCGCCCGAATATCGACACTCAATAAACCTGCATCGATGTCTAAAATAGCAACCAGAGTCACATGCGGAAAATGGTGACCTTTTGCCAACATTTGCGTACCGAGCAAAATCGAAGGTTTATTTTGTTGAATGCGATCATAAATTTTTTGCCAGCTACCGACTCGGCTGGTGCTGTCACGATCGACCCGAATCACATCATGATCTGGGAATAATTCTTGTAAATGCTCTTCAACCTTGGCTGTGCCAGCACCTAAAGTTTTGAGGCTCTTTTGCTGACATTCAGGGCAGTGGTCTGGCAGGCGATGAACGGTGCCACAGTGGTGGCAATGTAAGTAAGAATAAGGCTGAGTGTGCAACGTAAAATGTGCATCACAATGAGGACAATTCGCTTGCCAACCACAACTTTCACAGACCAGAACAGGTGCATAACCACGTCGGTTTAAGAAAATTAAAACCTGTTCTTTTCTTGCCAGGGTATTTTTAATCTGTTCGATTAAAGGCTGACTAATACCATGCTGTTTTTTGACAATTTTAAGATCAATCAAATGCATTTTTGGTAAAAGCGCATGGCCTGCACGTTGGTTCAGCTGAAGCGCAGTTAACTTGCCAGTTTCGACTAAGTGATAACTGTCAATGCTTGGGGTTGCCGAACCTAAAAGAACAGGACAGCCTTGTAAATGTCCTCGATAAAGCGCGACATCACGAGCATGGTAACGGAAACCTTCTTGTTGTTTATAAGACAGGTCGTGTTCTTCATCTAAAATGATCAGGCCCAAACGTGGCAGCGGGGTATAAATGGCTGAACGTGTTCCTAAAATAATAGAGGCCTTTCCAGTCTGTGCTTGTTGCCAGGCTTGTAGGCGTTTAGAGTCATTTAACCCCGAATGTAATAAAGCAATGTCGCAGTTAAAACGAGACTTAAAGCGCGAAATAGTTTGAGGGGTTAAACCAATTTCAGGAACTAATACCAGTACTTGCTTACCTTGCTTTAGCACTTCATGCATGATGTGCAAATAAACTTCAGTTTTACCACTTCCGGTTAAACCATCCAACAAAAACGCTTGATATTGATGCTGTGCATTAAGGACGTGCTGAGTGGCCTTCTTTTGGTCTTCATTGAGCGTGAGTGGCATTTGCGCCAATTGCACAGGGGATGGACTAAAGTCATGAGGCTCAAGCGTACAGTCTACGAGACCTTTCTTTTGTAGTGCTTTAAGTGTTGCAGTTTCTACACCACTTAAATTGAGAATATTTTCAGTGGTTCCGGCAGGATGTAATTTTAAAATTTGATAAGCATCTTGCTGTTTGATTGAGCGTTTTAATAAAGCTTCGGCATTGTCACATGGAATGATTTTCCATAGATGAAATAAAACATCCATGGGTTTGCCCTGACGCAATAACGCAGGTAAAGCAGTCTGCATCACCTCGCCAATCGGAAATTGGTAATATTGTGCTGACCATGTCAATAAATTTAAAACTTGTTCATCTAAAATAGGCTCATCATCTAAAAGTTCAGAAATGGCCTTAAGCTGAAAGTTACCTGTAAATGTTTCTTGTGGGTCAACTTTTTCAGTAATGATACCAATCAGGTTTTGCCGTCCAAATGAAATTGCGACGCGTGAACCTACTTGAGCCCGTTCATATTGTGCTTTGGTGAGTGTATAGTCAAAAGTGTCGTACAGATGCACAGGTACGGCAACACGCACACGATAAACAACTGAATCAGGCTTTGGCGTTATGGTCATAGAGGCTCATTTCGTCAATTTTAAAAAACGGCATAGCGTCGTGAAGAGGACTTGGGTATTCTACACAGGCTATAGAATGAATATGAATGATTGCGTAGCATAGATGCAACAGCAGCGACTATTATTTTTGGAAAATTAGAACATTACCATGCCTGCATATCAATTTACTGCTATTGATGCTTCAGGGAAGCAGCAAAAGGGGGTGCTTGAAGGAGACTCGGCACGTCAGATTCGCCAACAATTACGCGATAAAGCATGGACTCCGATTAGCGTTGACCCGGTTGAACAAAAAGATAAGCATCAAAGCCACGGATTATTCCAAAAAAAGTTTAGTGCTTACGATTTGGCGCTCATGACCAGACAGCTTTCGGTTTTGGTTGCTGCTGCAATTCCTTTAGAAGAAGCTCTCCGCGCCGTGAGCAGACAAAGTGAAAAAGCGCATGTGCAAAATCTTTTACTCTCAGTTCGTTCAAAAGTATTAGAAGGGCATTCACTCGCACAAGGTATGCAACAGTCCGGGCGTTTTCCTGATCTTTATATTGCAACGGTTGCTGCAGGTGAGCGTTCGGGGCATTTAGATCTCATTTTAGATCAGCTATCAGACTACACCGAGAACCGTTTTGCCATGCAAAAGAAAGTTCAAGGTGCCATGATTTACCCAATCATTTTAATGCTGATGTCTTTCGGTATTGTGATGGGATTAATGACTTATGTGGTCCCAGAGATTGTAAAAACCTTCGATCAAAGCAAAGATGCCTTACCATGGATTACAGTTGCTTTAATGAAAGCGAGTGATTTTATCCGTCATGCATGGGTATTTATTATTCTTTTTGCAATTGTAGGGGTGGTAGCTTTTGTCCGTTTTTTAAAAACTACTGCGGGACATTATGCTTTTGATCGATTAACACTCAAATTGCCATTATTCGGTAAACTATCACGTGGTATTAATGCTGCGCGCTTTGCCAGTACTTTATCTATTTTGACTCGTTCAGGCGTGCCATTGGTAGATGCCTTAAAGATTGGTGCTGCTGTGACCAATAACTGGGTCATCCGTGATTCAATTTCCCAAGCGGCTGAACGTGTTACCGAAGGCGGTAACCTCGGTACGCAACTGGAGCGCAGTGGTTATTTCCCACCAATGATGGTACAAATGATTCGAAGTGGTGAGGCATCAGGTGAGCTTGACCGTATGCTTGAACGTGCGTCGACCATGCAAGACCGCGAGGTGACGACATTTATTTCAACCTTATTAGCATTACTTGAACCGCTAATGCTAGTTTTAATGGCAAGCATCGTACTGGTTATTGTAATTGCGGTTATGCTGCCAATCGTAAATATGAACAATATGATTTAATAACTTTGATATTAGAGATAATGATGAAAGTAAAAAATATTCAAAGCGAAACAGCGATGAAACAACATAGTGAATCTGTGGTTTCAAATCAGTTTGAACCAACGTGCCATTCCGAGCATAGCTCTATATCAGATGTTTGCTCTTCAAGTGCTTTCGGACTTGCGACACGTTCGAACCGTGCTCGAATGAAACGTGCCTCAGGCTTTACCCTTATTGAAGTTATGGTCGTGATTGTAATCTTAGGCGTGTTGGCTGCTTTAATCGTACCGAACGTCATGGGCCGTAGTGAAAAAGCTAAAATTGATACGACTCAAATTACCTTGAAAGGGGTTGCGGGTGCCTTAGATCAATACAAGCTCGATAATGGGCATTTCCCAACCATGCAAGAAGGTGGTTTAGATGCGCTTATTAATCAACCTGCTACAGCAAAAAACTGGATGCCGGGTGGTTATGTGAAAGGTGGTTATCCTAAAGATAGCTGGAAAAATGATATCCAATATGTCGTACCTGGAAAAGACGGCCATCCTTTTGATCTATATTCATTTGGCGCAGATGGTAAAGAAGGTGGTGAAGGTAACGATGCCGATATTTATTATCAGCCTTAATTAAAATGTAAGAGAGATTATCGATTCGGTTAATAAGATAAAACGATAATCCGAATTGATAATCTTTCTTAATCATAAAAAATATAATAATGCATTGAAAATAAATTAAAAAAGTTAATATCTAAATTTGAGATTTAAAATAAGAATTATTCCCATATTTAATAGTTACAAGAAAGTTAAAATATAAGAGAAAATAAGCTATATATTTAAATAAAAGCTTTGCATAATAAATAAAAAGCACTTTATTCAATGAATGGGAGAGATTAAATGAAAGCATTTCTCGTACTTGATGAGCTGAATCAGTTTCATTGGGCGATGCTTAAATCTGTCCTATTGATTTTAGCATTATTACCCATTGCTGAAGTTTCATTAAAGCTATGGTTGAGTACTGAGGGAAGTAGCCAAATCATGATTGGTTTCTTTGCCTTAAGTATTGTAAGCGCTTGGTTAATGGTGAGCTTCTTTACCGCATTAAAAACGAGTGTATGGCAAACTAAACAGATGGCTTCTAAATACGAACAATTGCTTTTTAAAGCTTATCGTTATGTGCCGATGGTTTTTTTATCGAGTTTAGTTGCTTATTTATCTTTGCAATTATCGATTGCTTTTTAATCTTATTTTAAAACCGAATTTTTAAATAAAACGTAGACTCAACATCTACGTTTTATTTTTTTAACTGGACTTAAAACAGGGTGTTTCTTCATTTGTACATATTATATGCTTCAAATCAGCAATTTAAGAAGATGAGAAATATGAAATGGAACAAATCGAGTGGAATGACTTTTTAAAAGTAGAACTGCGCGTTGGTAAAATTATTCAAGCTGAGGTTTTTGAAAAGGCGCGAAAACCTGCCTATATTTTGCATGTAGATTTTGGTGAAGAATTGGGTGTACGTAAATCGAGTGCACAGATTACTAAACTTTATCAACCGCAGGATTTGATTGGTAAATTAGTTGTTGCGGTAGTGAATTTCCCTAAGAAACAAATTGGTCCTATCCAATCGGAATGTTTGGTGACGGGGTTTCATAATGCAGATGGGGACGTAGCACTTTGTATCCCAGAGTTTGAAGTACCTCTGGGTACAAAGTTATTATAATTTAGCGACGTGATTTGTAAGACACGTCTACTTTACGTGGACGATAGATCCAACCTAAAACCAGCAGTAATACTGCAAATCCTAAAATTGGATAATCACCTAGACGGTTATAGAGAGTTTGACCTTGCATGGCTGGTAAATCGCCTCTCAAGACAAACTCTTTATCAATCGGTGCTTGTTCGGTGATATGACCATTTTGATCAATAAATGCTGTTACACCTGTGTTAGTTGCACGAATAAACCAGCGACCATTTTCTTTCGCACGCATCTGCACCATTTGTAAATGTTGCCAAGGCCCAGCAGTACCCGTAAACCAAGCATCATTCGATACAGTAACCAAGAAGTCGCTGTCTTCTGCATTACGTCTTGTCAGGTTCGGATAAGCCACTTCATAACAAATTGCAGCAGCAAGTGCATGCCCTTTAATTAAGAGGGGTTTCTGGTCACTCTCACCACGTGTAAAACCGCTCATGCTGATATCATTTTGCATGGCTGGTAACACCCAAGAGAGTAAACCTGAAAGAGGGATGTATTCACCAAATGGAACAAGACGTTGCTTTTTATAGAGTCCGCTTGAATCACTGCCAGAAGCCATAATACTGTTGTAATACAGCGGGCTACCAACTTGATGTGATTTCGCAACATCCCAATAAGGAATGCCCGTTACCCAAGCAGTATGGTTCTTTTTCGCTTGTGCATCCATTGCATCCAAAAACGGTTCAATGTCGGTTTGGAAGAGCGGAATTGATGATTCAGGCCATACAATGAGGTCACGGCCCCATTCAGATTGAGTCAAACCAGCATAAATTTCTAATGTTCTAACTTGATATTCGGTTAGCCATTTTAAATCTTGTGGAATGTTACCTTGAATGAGCGAAACGCTAAGCGGTTTGGTAGCTTTAGGTTGTACAAACTGAATATATGTTGCTCCCCATGCACCCAAAACCAATAGGGCAGCAGGGATAACCCAGAAAATACGCTTACGTAGAACTTCAACTAAAGCACATGCTAATACAATGACTACAAAGGAAATTGCATAAATACCAAATAGCGGCGCATAACCATCGAGTAAACGTTCAGTAAAAGCATAACCTACAAACAACCAAGGGAAACCAGTAAATACCCAAGTTTTAGCCCATTCGAAAACAATCCAGAGAGGGGCGAAAGTTAGCGGTGTTTCAGGGAAGAAGCGTCGATAAACCCATGTCTGAAATGCTGTAAATAAGCCCATTACAAGGGCCATAACAGCAATCATACATACGCTTAGAAAAGCATTGGTATCGCCATATACATGGATCGACGTATAGAGCCAGAAAGCCCCTACAAACCATAAACCAAAACCATAACTCCAGCCAATTGCAAATGCTTGTTTGGCTGAGCGGTTATGCAATGTCGCATAGAGTAGGGCAGGAGACAAAATTGCCAGCCACCACCAATAATAAGGTGCCAGTGCAAAACTGAACATGGCACCTGAAAATAAAGCAATGAGCAATGGAAAAATTAAAGGAAGCTGTTTTTGTTGTTGCGAAGAATCTAACAGCTTTTCAAAGTATGCTCTCATTGACGTACAGCTCGAATCAGATGAATAGTGCGGGCATCTGCTTCAACAATCGTAAATAACCAATTTCCAAGCTCAACAGTCTGACCTTGTAAATCACTAACTAGACCAATTTCTTGAAGCAATAAACCGCCGACAGTTTCTACTTCATCGTCAGAAAAATCAGCATCTAAAACAGTGTTGAAGTGTTCAATTGGTGTAAGTGCCTGCACCATCCATGCATTCGCTATTGTATGGTCGTTATCTGGAACAATGTACTGTGCATCTTCATCCGCAGTATCATGTTCGTCTTCAATTTCACCAACGATCTCTTCAAGAATATCTTCAAGCGTAACCAGTCCCGCTGTTGATCCATATTCATCAATCACAATCGCGATATGGGTCTGGGTATGTTTGAGCATACGAAGAACTTGATCTGAACGTGCGCTTTCAGGCACAAATAATGGCTGGCGCATAAGCGAGCCAATATCTAATTTAGTATTTGGTTCAGTCAAAAATGGTAGTAAATCTTTTGCCAGTAAAATACCAACAACATTATCAGGCTGGTCAGCTGAGAAAACTGGAAAACGTGAGTGAGCAGACTCAACCAATACGTGAAGAATATCAAGTAACTGATCATCTTCTTGCATACTGATCATTGCTGTTCGTGGCGTCATAACTTCACGAATTTTTGTAGCAGGAAGGTCAAGAACACCTTCAAGCATGGCAACAGTATCAGGTTCTAAAAAACGACGTGAATTTTGGACTAGTTTTAATAATTCATCTCGGGTTTCTGGCGCTGTACCTAACCACTTTCGTAAGCCTCGCATTCCCCACGACGGACTCGGTTCCTCTTGCATGATCTTTCCTAAAGACTCAATGTATCAAATGAATACACTGATCATACCGAAGAAAAAGCCCTTATGCATCTATAAAACAAAGTAAAAGACAAAACACATATTGTTATGTAAACACCAGTTACAGTTCATAAGACAGTGATGGGTTTATGCTAAAATGTGAAAATTCTATTTGTTCGAGTTTGTTATGTCAGAACAACCTATTTCACCTACTGTACAACTTAATACGCGTGGTTTACGTTGTCCGGAACCTGTCATGATGTTGCATCAGGCGATTCGCAAAGCAAAATCAGGAGATGTTGTTGAAGTGTTGGCGACTGACCCTTCGACTTCTTGGGATATCCCTAAGTTTTGTATGCATTTGGGACATGAACTCCTATTAAAAGAAGAAGTTCTAGATGAGCAGAACCATAAAGAATACCGTTATCTGGTACAGAAAGGGTAAGGTTGTTCGATATGTAAATGAATAAAAAGCCCCGAATAATCGGGGCTTTTTGTTATATCTTAGGATATGAGCCGCAGCTAAAGCGGCGCAAGGAATTACATGTTAGGGTAATTCGGACCACCGCCGCCCTCAGGTGTTACCCAAGTAATATTTTGAGATGGGTCTTTAATATCACAGGTCTTACAGTGAACACAGTTCGCTGCGTTAATCTGGAAGCGTTTAGAGCCGTCATCATTTTCCATGATTTCGTAAACACCAGCAGGGCAGTAGCGCTGTGCAGGCTCATCCCATTTCGGTAAGTTTACGTTCACTGGAATTGAAGGATCAGTAAGCTTCAAGTGAGCTGGCTGGTTTTCTTCGTGTACAGTGTTTGAGATAAACACAGAAGATAAACGGTCAAATGTCAGTTTGCCATCTGGTTTTGGATAAGTTGGCTTGAAGCTCGTTGCATCAACAGTTTTCAATACAGCGAAGTCTTGTTTCAAGTCATGTAAAGTGAATGGTACTTTAAAGACGTTTTGGTCAATAAAGTTAAATGCACCACCAATCCATTGACCAAATTTATGCATTGCAGGGCCAAAGTTACGAGCGTTATAAAGCTCTTCTTTTAACCAGCTGTTGTTAAATTTGTCTGTGTAAGAAGTTAATTCTTTAACGAATAAATCTTCGCCTTCGGTTACACGGGCAACCGCAAGATCACCACCTTTTTCAACTCCGGCAGCAATTGCTTCAAATACCGCTTCACCACATAACATGCCTGATTTCATGGCAGTGTGTGAACCTTTGATTTTCGCAAAGTTTAAGAAACCTGCATCATCACCAATTAAGCAACCACCTGGGAAAGTCAATTTAGGTAAAGAGTTGAAACCGCCTTTCACTACAGCACGTGCGCCGTAAGAAATACGTTTACCACCTTCTAAATACTGTTTGATGAGTGGGTGAGTTTTCCAGCGCTGCATTTCCATGAATGGGTACATGTGTGGATTTTCATAAGACAAGTCCACAATCATACCCAAAGTCACTTGATTGTTTTCAGCGTGGTATAACCACCAACCACCAGAAGAACCAGTTTCAGACAATGGCCAACCAGCACCGTGCATCACTAGACCCGGTTTATGTTTTGCTGGGTCAATTTCCCAAAGTTCTTTAATCCCGATCCCGTAATGTTGTGGATCTGCATCTTTATCAAGATTATATTTTGCAATTAGGCGTTTACCTAAGTGGCCACGGCAGCCTTCAGCAAAGAGAGTGTATTTGGCGTGAAGTTCATAACCCGGAGTAAAGTTATGTGTAGGCTCGCCATCTTTACCAATACCCATGTCACCAGTTTGAATACCTTTTACAGTACCATCTTCATGGTAAAGCACTTCAGATGCAGCAAAGCCAGGGAAGATAGAAACTTCTAATTCTTCAGCTTTTTGACCTAACCAGCGAACAACGTTACCTAGCGAGATAACATAGTTACCATCATTGTGCATGGTTTTAGGAACCATCCAGTGAGGTGCTTCTTTAGAGGTAGTTTCTGAAAGCAAGAAGAATGTTTTGTCTTCAGTTACAGGTACGTTAAGAGGCGCGCCTTCTTCTTTCCAGTTCGGGAAAAGTTCATTAATAGCACGCGGTTCAAGTACAGCACCAGATAAGATATGCGCACCTACTTCAGAGCCTTTTTCAACTACACAAACTGAAAGATCGGGTAAGTTATTTTCAATCGCTAATTGACGGATCTTAATCGCAGCAGATAGACCTGCAGGTCCTGCACCTACGATGACAACGTCAAACTCCATCGATTCACGTTCGATGTGTTCCATGTAGGACTCCTCAATACTTAAAGGTGGCAACCGTAATGTCAGATCATCCGGTGCTGCCGTGAGTGTTTTAATCCATAGGCGCAAATATGCTATTGTGCCTTTTATCGTTTGGGCTAGTATAGTTTTAAACCATGATCTAGCCAATTGGCTGAGTCGTCATATTTTTTCGTCAGCAAGGCATAAACTATGGTAAATCAAAATAATTCCCCATCGGATATGGGAAAAATACCGTTATCTGATGATAAAAACTTAATGAACATTGCACAATACTTAAAAGGTGTACAGCAAAGTCACAAAAGGTCAATCCCACCTTTAGAGCAATGGCATCCAAAGCATTGCGGTAAAATGGATTTAACGGTGAAAGCCAATGGAGAATGGTGGCACGAAGGTCAATTAATCAAGCGCCAAGCCCTATTGGATTTGTTTACCAAAGTCCTATGGAAAGAAGAGGGTAAATTCTACCTGAAAACCCCTGTAGAACAAATTGAAATCGAAGTTGAAGATGAACCTTTATTAGTCAATCAGGTAGATCAGATTGAAATTTCAGGTGATGATTTTCTACAACTGACGACGACCAATCAGGATGTGATTTTAGTTGATGCAGAACACCCGATTTTTATGCGGGAATATGCAGGGGAGTTGCGTCCTTATGTCCATGTTCGATTTGGTATTAATGCGCTTATTCAACGTCAGGCTTTCTATCATCTCGTGAACTATGGAACACTGGTCGAAAATGATAAAGGCGAAACCATTTTGCAGTTAAAAAGTGGTAATTTGCACTTGCAATTAGGCACTTGAGGTTTAAGCTTTATAGAGTGAAATTTTCCGACACTCTCTAGTACTGCCATGACAGCCATACAGCCTTTATTTACTGAATTAGAACCTATGCCTAAAGCATTAGCAGATGCCCCAATTGGTATTTTTGATTCAGGTATTGGAGGTATGTCGGTTGCAGCAGAAATTGCCAAATATTTGCCAAACGAACGTATTGTATATTATGCAGATACAGCCTATGTTCCGTATGGTCCTCGCTCTGATGAAGAAATCAGGGAACTGACCGCTCGTGCCGTCGACTGGTTATATCGTCAGGGCTGTAAAATTGCGGTCGTAGCTTGTAATACTGCTTCCGCATTTAGCCTTGATCATTTACGAGAACATTATGGCGAACATTTCCCGATTGTTGGCTTGGTACCGGCACTAAAACCTGCCGTATTACAAACTCGTTCTAAAGTAGTTGCAGTACTGGCAACACCAGCTACTTTTCGTGGACAACTCATTAAAGATGTTGTCGAAAAGTTTGCTGTTCCGGCGGGTGTTAAAGTGATGACTCTAACGAGTTTAGAGCTTGTCCCATGTGTAGAAGCAGGGCAGCAAATGAGCCCTGTTTGTTTAAATGCATTAAGAGAAGTTTTACAACCTGCAGTTGAGCAAGGCGCGGACTATTTGGTACTTGGTTGTACGCACTATCCGTTTTTAAATGAAGCTATTCATCATCTTTTTGATAACCAATTCACACTGGTTGATTCGGGTTTGGCAGTTGCCCGACAAACAGCCCGTATTTTAATAAAAAATGAGTTATTATGTGACCAAACGCGTCAGAATGTTGCACGTATTGAATGTTATGTAAGTGGTAATAATGCAGATGCATTACAACCTGTTTTACAAAATATGATTCCACAAGAATTGACATGGACGCTGCACAATCTGAGTTGAGCTCTACTGTAAGCATTCAGAAGAAAGCGTTTTTTTATATTTATTTTTCTTATTTGGGGCGGTTCATAATCTTGGCTGATTCAGGCCATATCAAGATTATGGGACGATAAGGGTATTGCTATGCTCGATACACGCTATCAGATTTTTATTTCAACCTCAGGTCGCGAGATGCAACCTGAATTTATGGTTCTTTCCCAAACTTTAGTCAATATGGGATTTTTTGCTTGGGGGTTAGAATATAGAAATCCTCTAACAACGACGCTTGCCCGTCGGCAAATTGATGAGTCGGATTATGTTGTTTTGCTGCTGGGTAGTCAGTATGGGGAGCAATCAATTTCAGGGGCGAGTTATTTTTCTTTAGAGTACGAATATGCCTTAAGTCGCGCGAAGCCCATTGTCGTCTTTATGCATGAACAACCTGAAAGTCGTGATAAGCATTTACAAGAGACTCATCCGCAGCTTAAAGAGAAATTTCTGGCATTTCGAAAAAAGTTATTACATGAAGCGAATCATATTTTTTATTTTAAAAGCCCACGTGATTTAGAACTTGCTGTTCGTTTAAATATGCCTTTAATGGTTGAACAATATATGGGACAAGGTTGGGTGCCTGCACGCCAAGCGCATCATTTGGAAGATGAAATTAATCGATTAAAAAGTAAAGTTTTACAACTAGAACAACAGCTAGCAGAATCATCAATTCAAGCAAATGAAGTGGCACCGCAAGATGTTTTTGCTTTTGAATATCAAATTCAGGCTTTTCAAGATGGCAACTTTAAAGAGCTTAAGCGCCAGAGACAAATGACTTGGTCTCAACTGTTAAGTATTTTGGCTAAACATTTTGAGACAGCCATGCCAGAAGAGAACTTTGGGACTTGCCTCAATGAGTATTTAAATCAGGACGGGTTAGAAGACGCTCGCCAAGAGTTGCCTAGAGCCCATGCAGTGGCAGGTGCACAAATTAATCATAAAGCCCTGTTTCGTATTAAAAAGCAAATGCAATCACAAGGATGGATTGTTCCAACCAAGATTGATCAACAACATAGTTTATGGAAAGTAACGACCAAAGCCCAAAAGCTCTTGCTCAGTTATAAATGGAATCATCGGAGTACTCGATTAAAAGCTTAGAGCGATTCAATTTAGATATGACCATGAAAGCTGTTACATTAGTGTCATAAGATGAATTGAAAGGCATTTACACATGTCGTTTGAACAAAAACCGAAAGTTACTGTCATTTTAGCGAATTTAGGTACACCGGATGAGGCAACTGTCCCAGCGGTGCGCCGTTTTTTAAAACAGTTTTTATCTGATCCACGTGTAATTGAAATTCCAAAATTCATTTGGTGGATTATTTTAAATCTGTTTGTTTTGCCTTTTCGCCCAAAAAGAGTAGCGCATGCCTATGCTTCGGTATGGTCTACCGATTCACCAATGCGTGAAATTGTATTTGAGCAAACTCAACGTGTGCAGGCTTATTTAGAGCGTGAAAATAAACAGTTTGATTTAACTGTGTTGCCCGCTATGACTTATGGTAATCCGGGTATTGATGCAGTTTTAGAAAAATTGTCGGCTCATCCACAAGAGCATGTCATTTTACTGCCTTTATTTCCTCAATATTCTGCGACATCGACTGCCCCATTATATGATGCTTTTGCTAAGTGGATTCCTACTCAGCGAAATTTGCCGGGTCTGACCATTATTAAAGATTATTATCAACATCCAATGTTTATTCAGGCGTTGGCAGAAAGTGTTCTAGCTTACCAAGAGCAACATGGAAAACCTGAAAAACTGTTGATGTCATTTCACGGTATTCCACAGCCTTATGCAGACAAAGGCGACCCTTATGCAGACCGTTGCCGTATTACAGCAAAGTTAGTCGCTGAAGCTTTGCATTTAAAAGATGATGAATGGGCAATTAGTTTCCAATCACGTTTTGGCAAACAAGAATGGGTGAAACCTTATACTGATCAACTTTTACAAGATTGGGCGAAGCAGGGCGTTAAGTCTGTTCAGGTCTTAAGCCCAGCTTTTTCTGCTGACTGTTTAGAAACGCTTGAAGAGCTCGCTATTCAAAATGCTGAGTTATTTCAGCAAGCTGGTGGTGGTAGCTATGCTTACATCCCTGCTTTAAACAGTGATCAAGCGCATATTGATTTGCTTGCAGGTTTAGTTCAGGCTAATCTTGATGCCCTTACCCATACCTTAGCCCACCGTTAATTGCGTTTTAGCCAGAGGTTTTTATGCTGCAAGTCAAAATTGTTCCAGTTACTGCTTTTGCTCAAAATTGTTCTTTAGTTTGGGACAGTGAAACAAAAGAAGCAGTTTTGATTGATGCAGGCGGCGATGCTGCTGTTTTGAAAAAAGAAGTAGAAGCCTTAGGTTTAAAAGTAAAAGCGTTATGGCTTACTCATGGGCATTTAGATCACGCTGGGGCTGTAGGTGAACTCGCAAAAGAGTGGAGTGTTCCTGTTGTTGGTCCGCATAAAGAAGATCAGTTCTGGCTAGATATGATTCAGGAAGTTTCGGCACGTTATGGTTTTCCAATCCCACAGCCTGTAAAAGTCGATCAATGGCTTGAAGGCGGTGAAGTGCTAAAACTGGGTGAAGATGAGTTTGAGGTACGTTTTGCACCAGGACATACACCAGGTCACGTCATGTTCTATAACAAGAATCATGGTTTACTCTGGACTGGCGATGTCCTGTTTAAAGGCTCAATTGGAAGAACAGATTTTCCACGTGGTAATCATGAGCAACTGATTGAATCAATTCAGCGTGAGTGTTTTAGCTTACCAGATGAAACCCAGTTTATTTCTGGACATGGGCCAATGAGTACCATTGGCTATGAAAAACAATTTAACCCGTTTGTCGCAGGTAAGGCGGGTTAATCCTCATAATCATCTTCATGCTGACTACCCTTGTCTTGCTGAGGAGCATCTTGGGTAGGCAGTCTATATTCATCGTTTGCCCAAGCGCCTAAATCAATAAGTTTGCAACGTTCAGAACAAAACGGGCGAAATTCATTACCTTCCCAAACACTTGGTTCACCACAGCGTGGGCAGGGAAATGTACGTGGCATAAAGCAGTAACCTCAAAGTGAAGAGAAATAGATTAGGCAAAAGTCAGGTGACTTGTTAGACTTGTGCCGATTTTTATTTAGTTTGATGTGATTATGCAGATTCGTCAATTTCAAGCACAACGTATGCAAGCGCCTCGCGATTTTACCCCAATTGAAAATACTCCGATTTGTGTAGAAATTGGAGCAGGCAAAGGTAAACATGCTTTGCTATTTAGTGGGCAAAATCCTCAGCACACGTTATATGCAATTGAACGAACTAGAGAAAAATTCTTGGCCATGCAAAAGCAGCATGGTTTGGAGCCAAGAGATAATTTAATCCCTGTGCATGCAGATGCTTTACCTTGGGTTGTACATGCTCTATATCCTGCTCAAGTAGAACATTTCTTTATCCTCTATCCGAACCCAGAACCTCATAATCCGGCACAACGCTGGTTGAACATGCCATTTTTTGAGTTCCTGTTATCACGCCTGAAAACAGGTGGAACGATTACATTGGCAAGTAATATTCCTGAATATATTGAAGAAGCTGAACAACAGTTATTAAACGTGTGGAAGCTGCCTTACCAAAAAGAAAAAATTGCGCAAACTTCTGCACGTACTCATTTTGAAATTAAATATTTAGAGCGTGGCGAGCTTTGCCAGCAGCTTATTATGACCAAGCCTGAAGGTTATAACACTCGTTTTGATGAGTTTGCACCGCTACAAGGGCAAATACATGTCGAATAAGCGGATTGCCATTATTGGTGCGGGGCCGGCTGGGTTAATGGCAGCTGAGGTACTGAGTCAGTATGCTTATGAAATTGATGTGTTTGAGCAAAAACCTTCGGCTGCGCGTAAGTTTCTGATGGCTGGTAAAACAGGGCTAAATATCTCGCATGCTGAACCATTACCCCAGTTCATTGAACGTTATGACCATGCAGAATGGCTCAAACCGTGGGTTGAAAAATGGGATGCAGTCTGGATTCAGAACTGGATGAAAGGATTGGGAATAGACTCGTATGTGGGTAGTTCCGGTCGTATTTTTCCTGTTGAAATGAAAGCTGCTCCTTTGCTTCGCGCTTGGTTAAAACGGTTAGCAGAACAGCAGGTTAAATTCTTTTATCGTCATCGTTGTATTAATTTGCAAGGTACAACAGTGACTTTAGAAAACCAAAATAAACAGAACACTGCAACCTTTACCCAGCAATACGATGCAGTCGTGTTGGCTTGTGGAGCTGTCTCTTGGTCTCAATTGGGCAGTGATGGTGCTTGGCAACAATGGATGGATCAATCTTGTATTGAACCTTTTCAAGCAAGTAATGCAGGGGTATTGCATACTTGGTCAGCTTTTATGGAAAGCTGTTTTGGTGAGCCTTTAAAGCGTATCAATGCGTGGGTTGAACCCAGCCAAGTTACTCATGGTGATATTGTGATTACTCACTACGGTTTAGAAAGTGGGGTCATTTATAAACTCGGACGTGCCTTAAGAGAACAACAAAAACAAGGAAAAAGCTTAAATCTATTTTTAGATTTATTGCCTGATGTAGAGCTTACACAGTTAGTTAAAAAGTTACAGGCTAGCAAAAAGCAATCGCTCACCAATATCTGGCGTAAAGCAGGCTTAGACACAGCTAAAATTAACTTAATTAGAGAAGTGGTTGATAAAGCACTATGGAGTCAACCAGAGACGATGGCGCAAAAAATGAAAGCACTTCAAATTAAGTTAGATGGCTTTAGGCCTATTGAAGAAGCGATTAGCTGTGCTGGTGGTGTTAAGCAAGATGCATTAACTGAAAGTTTAGAGTTGAAACAAACCTCAGGTGTTTTTTGCTGTGGCGAAATGCTGGATTGGGATGCTCCTACAGGGGGATATTTGCTGACAGCATGCTTTGCTACGGGACGAGCAGCTAGTGAAGGTGTGCATTCATTCTTAGAGAAATAACAACGAATTCGGTGCTATGTTTGATATGTGAAAAGTGTTATTTTTGAGCGATCAATAATAATAGGAGCCGGAATCGTATGTCTCAAGCATCGCCAGTCTATCAGGGAAGTTGTTTATGTCAGGGTATTCGCTATGAAATTAAAGGCGATATCGGAGATATTATCCAATGCCATTGTCAACGCTGCCGAAAATCCAATGGAACAGCATTTGCAACGAATGCTCCTATCAATAGTGCAGATTTTAAAATTACGCAAGGTGAAGACCTTATCAAAAAATTTGCTGTGAATGGTGTGTACCGTTGGTTTTGTAGCGAATGTGGTTCACCGCTTATTAGCTCGCGTGATGCTCAGCCTGAACTGTATCGTTTAAGAATTGGGACACTAGATACACCATTAGACCAAAAGCCGACAATGCATATTTTTGCTGCTTCAAAGGCAGAGTGGGAATGCATTCATGACGATTTACCGCAATATGATGAACGTCCATGATTTAAAAAGTATGTTTTAATCAAATTGTAGATGATTTAATATACTTAAAACAGGGAGATGGCATTCCTCCCTTGAAAAACCGCCGTATTGGCTAATGATGCCTACGTTACCCTCATGTATTTATAACGCTGGGTACGTAGGTTATTGCGTACTCTGCTTATTTTTGGAGTGCGCCATGTCACATTTCCCATCATTTTTGTTTGCTCTTTTAGCATCTCACTAAAGGGGTGGTTCTATGTATTATCCTTTACTTTCAATTGCCTTAGGTTCAGTTCTTGGGGCGTGGTTGCGCTGGTTTTTAGGTTTAAAACTGAACCCGATTTATCCGCAAATTCCGTTGGGTACTGTTACTGTTAATTTGGTCGGTGGCTTTATTATTGGTTTTGCGATGGCTTATTTTGCTCATAGCGATTTGAGCCCGAACTATAAACTTTTCGTAATCACAGGTTTTTGTGGCGCTTTAACTACATTCTCAACTTTCTCAATTGAGATCGTCACCTTATTACAAAGTGGTAAGTGGGGAATGGCAATGTTGGCCATTTCTATTCATTTAATTGGGTCTTTAATTTTTACGTGTTTGGGGTTGGCGACTTGTTATTGGGTAGCGGGGCATTGAGTTTTTATATTTAAGAATTGACCATGATTTCAAGTTGTGAGAGCTCATCGAAGTTGAGTGTTGGGTAGGATTTTCACGACGGAGTCTTATCGTTGAGTTATCTAATGGAAGCAGCTAATTAAGTTACTTTGGTTTTGCCCAAAGTAACCAAAGGCATCTGTCATTCGCAGAACCTGTTCACTGAATCCATTTATCTTATGCTTTGCAAAAACAATCTTTTATTGACACTACGCAGGCTGCGAATGACGTTATCGCGTATCAAATGTAAGAGGCTAATAAAATAATTAAGAAAAATAAGGCATTTACTATCGTGACAGACGGCATGGATGCCGTCGTTTCGCTGTGCTACATGGATGTAGCATCAGCGCAACAAAGGATTTTTGTTACTTTTCATCCTTGAAAAGTAAGCTTAGCCTATACAATCCATCATTTGGATATCACTTCCATTTAAGGCAGTGCTCATAATAAAAATTAAGTCGTTTCTATTATTTATTTAAATCTATTACTTTTCAGTTAAAGCCTGACCTTCAAACTTCACACCATCCCAACCATTTTGCATAAACTGACGAATATTTTGGTGGTCAGTTCCCTCTGGGGTAGCCAATACAGATGCGTAGTGCTCTGCAAATAAACTTAAAGTTTGTGCTTGGTCTAAACCTTGTAACTTGGCAAAAGAGAAAACTTTCGCACTGCCTTGATTTTCAGTTGCAGCGTTATGCTGTGCGCCATTTTGAAAAGCTGTTGGAGTATGTTGGTAGCGTGCTTCAATATAAGCTAAAACATCTGAAAATTTTGCTGTGCCTGCTTGTAATTGGGCAAGTAACTCTTGTGCCATAATCTTAAACTTCCTATCAAATGGGGCTTAAGCATAGCATTGAATACATGTTTTGAAAGCTTGAGAGCTATAAAAAATGATGGGTTGTTGAGAAAAATCAGAAGCGTTCTTGTGAAAATTGTGGATAAGTTTAACTTTATACACACCTTAGAAAATCATTAAAAAATGCACATAAAAAAAGAAGCCTAAGTGGAGGAGATGAGTCTTAGGCTTCCAATGGTTTAAGTGTATTGGTTAAAACTTAACGTAAGATTAACTCTTACGATTAAAGCGAGCGAAGCGTTTGTTAAAGCTTGCAACACGCCCTTCATTACTTGCTTGACGTACTTCACCTGTGTAGAACGGGTGTGATGCACTTGAAATATCAAGAGTCACATAAGGATAGACTTGTCCTTGATATTCTTTGGTTTGTTTAGTCTGAATGGTACTACCAATTAAGAAGTACACGTCTGCATTGGTGTCATGAAATAACACTTGTTGGTAAGCAGGATGAATATCTTTACGCATGAGAAATTGTCCTAAATTATTTTTGATTAAAGAAATGTTATAACATAACATTAAATAAGTCAATGTAACCCTAAAAAGGCTACATTGATAAGTAAATTAAGTTAGTTAGAAAGTGGTACAAGCTCTTCAAATAGATCGTTAAGATTGTCATGCACTTTTAAGTGAATGAGGTTCCAGTAGTGTCCTGAAATGGTTCTATTGACCATTAATGTATCTGGTGAAGGCTTAAAGACATCCCAATATTTTAAAGATTTCTTCACGAGTAGCATGCCATCATGATGTGATGAGTTCTCTGCAAAATCATAGGTTGTGGTAAGCGGGCGCAATAACACTTCAATCCAGAGTTTATAAAGATCGCTCGGGAATTTACCTTTTTCTGCTAGTGAATGTAGTTCGAGTAATTCTGTTTCAATTAAGTCGATATCTTCATGGCGAGCTGCATTCACCAGTCGTTTGAAACTATACACAATTTCATTGGAAAGTGTTTTAACACTGCCATAGTCATAAATAATCACACTACCATCTTGGCGGAAGGCAAAGTTACCTGGGTGGGGGTCACAGTGGAAACGTTTTAAAAAGAACATTTCTTGACCTAAAGCGCGGATTAGACGACGGCCAATTGTGTTTCGAATTTCGATAGGCCAAGAACTAGCAGTTTCAATGCTGTCACCTTGTTCAAGGCTTAAGGTTAAAATACGTCTTGAAGAGTAATCTTTATAAACAGTCGGGATAATAATTTTGTCGTCTAATTTACTATGAAAAGTTTTAAAGACTTCAAGATTTTGAGCTTCGATTTCATAGTTAAGCTCTGCTGATAGACTATCTTGAATCTCTGCAAAAAGCTGATCTTGTAGCTTTTTATCAATCTTAAGTACACCCATTAAGCGAAGGGCTAAACGTACTTGTTTTAAATCACTTTCACAGGCTTCATCAACACCGGGATATTGAACTTTAACCACAACTTGTTCGCCACTTGGCAGAACAGCTTTGTGAACTTGCCCAATCGATGCAGCAGCAAAAGGTTCTTGTTCAAAAGATTTAAAGGCAACATTCAGTGGTTTGCCAAGCTCACGTTCAACTTGTTGCTGAATCGCTGCAAAAGGCATAGCTGGAGCTTGGCGTTGTAGTTTTGATATCGCTTTGGCGACTTCGGGCGGGAAGATATCTTTATATTGCGATGCAATTTGTCCGACCTTCATGACCGCACCTTTCATTTCTCCCAAGGTGTCTGCAATTTGAAGTCCGATATCTTGAAATAATTTTGTTTTTGCAGCCAGTTTCTGTTCTTCATCCGCAGTCAGGTTTCGAATCGAGTTAGAAACGGTTTTTGTTGCAATGCTCGCGGTCATTCCTGCAAGTTTCATAAATCGTTTGCCAGGTGAACTTGCATTCTTTGCCATATCTTCGATACCTCATTGACTACAACATAATATTGCCTAGGTTTGATCATAGGTGACAAAACTTAAAAAGCCTATAAGAAATTGTTTATCTCCTGTAAGAAAATTTTCGAAAAACAAAATGTTATTTTTATAGTAAAAAATATGAAAAGCTTTTGAAAATTCATTTCATAAACAAAGCTTTAATATCTATAAAGTCGCTGTTTTTTTAGTGCTAAGGTGAAGGGCATGTTAAATAAGAAATAGAGACAATAAAACTTATGACCAGTCTAAATTCGTCCTATGGGCGCTCTCAAGCGGTTCCTTTATCTGTATTCGAGCAGTCGAAAGACGCACATATTATTCGTTCTGATGAAGAGGCAATAGAGATTGCCAAGCAACTTGCTCAAGAATTTGCCCAAGAAGCATCAGATCGAGATAGAGAGCGCCGTTTACCCTTAAATGAAATTCAACAGTTCTCACAAAGTGGCTTGTGGGCCATTACAGTACCTAAGCAATTTGGTGGGGCGCAAGTCAAGTATCGAACTTTAGCGGAAGTGATCAAAACAATTGCGAGTGTTGACCCTTCTCTTGCTCAGTTGCCTCAAAACCACTTGGCTTTTATTGAACATTTAAGACTAGATGCGAAACCTGAACAGCAACAGTTCTTCTTTAACTTGGTGTTAAGAGGAATTCGTTTTGGCAATGCATTTTCCGAAAAACACAGTAAGACAGTAGCAGACCTCACTACCACATTACGAAAGACCGAGCATGGTTATGAAATTAATGGCAAGAAATTCTTTGCAACGGGTGCCTTGCTCGCACATTGGATTCCAATTGTTGCTGTAAATGAACTAGGACAACCTTATGCTGCACTTGTGCCACGTGAAACATCTGGGGTCAATATTATTAATGACTGGTCTGGTTTTGGACAACGTACTACAGCTAGTGGCACGGTAGAGCTGAATCAGGTGCCAGTACGTGAAGAATATCTAGTTCCAATTTACCAAGCATTTGAGCGCCCAACACCAGCAGGTGCTATTTCTCAGTTTATTCAGGCTGCGGTCGATGCCGGTATTGCGCGTGGTGCAATTGAAGAAACGATTCAATATGTCAAAAACCATAGCCGTGCATGGATTGATTCAGGTCTGGAAAAAGCCAGTGATGACCCTTACACAATTGCAAATATTGGTGACCTAAAAATCAAACTGCGTGCAGCAGAAGCGGTATTGGATTTGGCTGGAGATGCAATTGATCAGGCCATTGCCGATACCACCGAAGAACATGTAAACCAAGCCACCCTATTGGTTGCCGAGGCAAAAGTACTCACCACAGAAATTGCTATTTTGGCAGCCAATAAACTTTTTGAGTTGTCGGGTACGCGTTCTACTTTATCTGAACTCAACCTTGACCGTCACTGACGCAATGCCCGTACCCACACTTTGCATGACCCCGTGCGTTGGAAATATCACATTGTTGGTAACTATTATCTCAATGGAGTTCAGCCACCTCGTCATGCATGGAGCTAAATTGAAAGAAAAAACAAAATTAGGAGAATAACGATGACAACAGCTCAAATTGAATTAGAAGAACTGTCGGTCGGTGCTGATTACGAAAAGGTTGCAAACAGATTTCGTCCCATTTTTGAAAAAATTGCACAAGGTGCAATTCAACGGGAAAAAGAGCGAATCTTGCCTTTTGAGCCGATTCAGTGGTTAAAAGAAGCCAAGTTGGGCGCTGTACGAATACCCCGTAAATATGGTGGAGATGGGGTTTCATTACCTCAACTGTTCCAGCTTTTGGCAGAGTTAGCAGAAGCTGATTCCAATATTGTGCAAGCTTTACGAGGTCATTTCGCATTTGTTGAAGACCGCTTGGTTGCTCATAAAGAGCATTCTCAGGAAGTCTGGTTTCAGCGCTTTGTACAAGGTGATTTAGTCGGGAATGCGTGGACAGAAGTTGGAAACGTACAGATCGGCGATGTCGTTACTCGTGTCACCAAAGACGCTTCGGGTAACTTGGTGGTAAATGGTGAAAAGTACTATTCAACAGGAAGTATTTTTGCAGACTGGATTGATTTATTTGCTTACGATGAAGTAAATGACCGTCATGTGATTGCTGCTATTTACCGCCATGAAACAGGGGTGAGCGTGATTGATGACTGGGATGGTTTTGGTCAAAAGACAACGGGCAGTGGTACTTTAAAAGTACATCAGGTTCATTTGCCAGCTTCACACCTTATTCCATTTGACCAACGTTTTAAATATCAGACCGCTTTTTATCAGGTGGTGCATCTTGCAACTTTAACGGGTATTGCGCGTGCCGCGGTTGAGACATTTAGTCAGGAAATTCGTGAACGTAAACGTATTTTTAGTCATGGTAATGGTGACTTGGTTCGTCACGACCCACAAGTTTTACAAGTGGTCGGCAAAGCCTCAGCTCAAGCGTATGCAAGTGAAGCAATTACCTTAAAAACCGCTGAGGTACTGCAAAAAGCCTATGAAAGCCATTTTGCTGAATCCGAAGTGAAAGAGCATCAGTTCAATGTGGATGCCGAGCTTGAATCGGCACAAGGACAGGTGGTGATTTCTAATCTAGTACTCGATTTAACAAGCCAGTTATTTAATGCCTTAGGGGCCTCGGCGAGTAGCCAAGTGAAACAACTTGACCGTTTCTGGCGTAATGCTCGGACTGTGTCTTCACATAATCCGCTTATTTACAAAGAAAAAGTGATTGGAGATTGGGAAGTAAACCGTACGGATTTACCATTTGTCTGGCAAATTGGAGCAAGCCCACGGGCAAAATCTGCATAAAATAAAAAAAGCCGATGTTTCATCGGCTTTTTTATTAGGTTTGACTTAAACGTTTGGTATTCAAATAGAGTCGTGATAGCAATAAAACACAGGCAATACTTAAACCAATAATTAAACCTAACCACACACCAGCTACGCCCCAATCGGTATAACGCGCTAAATAAAGACCGATTGGAAAAGCAATTACCCAATACGCCATTAAGGTGATCCACATCGGTGCCTGAGTATCTTGCATACCTCTTAAACAGCCGGCAGCGCTGACTTGTAGAGCATCCATTAATTGATATGCCATTGCAAACCAGAGCAAATACATGGCAACCGGCACAACATTTATATCTTGAGTATAAACCGAGACAATTTGTTCACGGCCTAAAGCAATAAAAGACATGGTCAATAGAGCAAAAAATACTGCTGTGCTTAGACCAATTTTCTGTACTTGGTACATGGAAGCCCAGTTCTTTTCACCATAATACGTCCCCACGCGAATGGTTAAAGCAATGGCAAGAGAAAGTGGAATCATAAACAGTACCGAAGTGACTGAAATTGCTACTTGGTGTGCGGCAATAAAGACTTCCCCTAGAGGGCTAAGGACCAATGCCCCTGTACTAAAAATACTCACTTCAAAAAACACAGCTAAACCAATTGGCAGGCCGAGCTGTAAAATTCTTTTAACCCAAGTCAGGCTAATTTTATCGAATCTGCTAAAAATAGATGTGTTTCGATAAGCCGAAGCCTTATAAATATAGCCTGCTAACGTAATGAGCATCAGCCACTGTAAAATGGATGTTGCAAAACCACAGCCTGCGCTACCCAAAGCAGGTATTGGTCCTAAGCCATACATAAAAATCATGTTAAGCGGGATTAAAACCACTAAGGCTAGTAAGCTAATGACCGTGACAGGGCGGGGATGGCCTAATGCTTCGGAATAGCCTCGGAGCGCTGCATACATGGTTACAGCGGGCATACCCAAACCAATTGCATGTAAGAATAAACTGGCTTTAGGTTGTAAACTTTCTGGTACGCCAAACACATGTAAGAAAAATGGCATAAGCTGCAAAATGAGCATTGCCAATACCCCTAGAATTACTGCAACCCATAATGATTGGCGGACAATCACTGGAATTTGCTCTGTATTTCTAGCGCCTTTTGCTTCGGCAACTAATGGTGTGGTTGCAATCATGATGCCACTGAACAAGAGCATGACTGGAATCCATAAGCCTACACCTACCGCAATAGCGGCTAAGTCTGCGGCAGATAAATGCCCAGCCATAATGGTATCAATTAACCCGAACCCTGCTTGAGCAAACTGCGTAATTAAAATAGGTAACATTAAATGGAAGAGTTGTTTTAATTCAGACCGAAACGACGTGACATTCGACACAAAAGGTACTCTTTATAAATATAAAAAATGAAACTAGCGTTGCAAGGTAAGTAATACACCAACAAAGATGACCACTCCACCTAGAAACCGTTGCCATGTAACAGGTGTCTTTTCGGTACCTAACCAGCCAAAATGGTCAAGTAACATAGAAATGACCAATTGCCCAAAAACGACTAACCCTGTAAAGGTTAAAAAACCAAGCTTAGGTGCAGTATAAATGCTCATGCTAATTGCATAAACCCCAAGAAATCCTCCGGTCCAGAGAAGCCATGGAATATTGGATATTTCACTTAAACTCGGTTTCTCGGCACTTTGGAAGAACACCATAATGGCTAAGACGATAGTACCTATGAAAAATGATAACAATGCTGCTTGCAATGGTGAGTGTAATTGCTCACGAAGCTGAGCATTAATTGCAGTCTGAAAAGCCATGGCAACACCGATTCCCATAGCTAAGGGTAAGATCAGGAAAAGTTGACTAGAGAATTTCATCATTTTTATCAATATTTAAGTATGTTTAAAAACAGTCTAAAGCAATTAAGGTATGTTTTCATAAGCCCATTGATGCAGTCATGTTAAAATAGAAATATTGTGTAAATTGGACCCTGTTCCTTGGCCGTATTAAATCCTGCTTCTGTTCCTTTATCTTTATATATCCACATGCCTTGGTGCGTGCGTAAATGTCCCTATTGCGACTTTAACTCACATGCGGTGCCTGATGGTGCGCTTTCGGCAGAACTCGAGCAAACTTATTTAAAAGCATTGGTAGCCGACTTTGAAACTCAAGTCGAGATGGCACAAGGACGTTCAATTCACAGTGTATTTATTGGTGGTGGAACACCTTCACTTATTTCTGCTAAAGGTTATGCATGGCTATTTGAACAGCTTAAATCGCTGCTTAACTTTGAAGATGACTGTGAAATTACTTTAGAAGCTAATCCGGGAACACTAGAACATGACCCGTTTGCAGGCTATTTAGAAGCAGGAATTAATCGTTTATCGATTGGTGTACAGACTTTTAATACCGATCACCTGCAAAAGCTTGGGCGTATTCATTCAGCCAACAATGCTATGGATGCAATTGAGCAGGCACGACAAGCAGGTTTTAAGCGAGTTAATGTCGATTTGATGCATGGCTTGCCAGAACAAACACTAGAGCAAGCACTTTATGATTTAAAGACGGCTGTAGAGCATGGTGCGACACATATCAGTTGGTATCAACTGACCATTGAGCCAAATACCGTATTTTTCCGAACACAGCCTGTTTTACCTCAAGATGAGGTGTTAGAAGATATTCAAGAGCAAGGTGAAGCCTATCTAAAAGCAAATGGCTTTATCAATTATGAAGTGTCAGCTTGGCGTAAAGAGCAGCCTTCAGCTCATAATTTAAATTATTGGCAATTTGGTGATTATCTTGCGATTGGTGCAGGAGCACATGGCAAAGTAACCCGACCGGATGGTGTATATCGTTTTCAAAAGACTCGTTTACCTAAAGACTATTTGGCTAAGGTTCCAGCCGAACATTTGCAAATGAAAAAGATTGAAGCAGATGAACTACCTTTTGAGTTTATGATGAACGCTTTACGTTTAAATGATGGCGTAAAAGCTGAGTTATATGAACAGCGCACAGGCTTAATTTTAGATGATTTAAATGATCTGCTTACTTCATTGCGTTCGAGAGAGTTATTGGTAGAGGATAGCGGTCGTTTGGCTTGTACAGAGCAGGGGCATATTTTCTTAAACTCGGTACTCGAAGAGTTCTTATAATCAAAGCATTATAAAGAAAAAGCCGCACGATGAGATGCGGCTTTTGTAATTTTAGCGGGTGGTATAACCACCATTTGCGAAAATCGTCTGACCTGTAATCCACCAGCCGTCGGTGACTAAGAAGCGAACTAGAGGTTCAATATCTTCAATTTTAGTAAGTCCACCTAAAGCTGAAGCTGATTTATGGTAAGCGACTGCTTCGGCAGACTCTTGACCATAAAAGAATGGTGTGTCCATTGGTCCCGGTGCAACAGCAGTCACAGAAATTTGGCGATCTCCAAATTCTTT
The DNA here is from genome assembly GCF_009759685.1 of Acinetobacter baumannii. Lineage (NCBI taxonomy): Bacteria > Pseudomonadati > Pseudomonadota > Gammaproteobacteria > Moraxellales > Moraxellaceae > Acinetobacter > Acinetobacter baumannii. The sequence continues at coordinate 1,785,397 of NZ_CP046654.1, forward strand.
CGATGCAGCGCGGGTGTAATGCTCAACAGGTGCTTTTAAACCTTCATAGGTTGAATAGAACCCTGTGTAAGCAGCAAGAAGAGAGGTTACGATTGAACAGATTTTTCCGCCGTTATTTAAATGTCGACCCGCTGATTGAATAAAGAAATAGGCAATTTTTGAGTTGATATCACTCATGCTATCAAACTCTTGTTCGGTGGTTTCTAAAAACGGTTTTTTAAGGACTTTTCCGACGGTATTAATCGCAATATCGATACCACCAAAATGTTGTTTCGTATCTATAAACAGTTTTTCAATATTTTCAATATGAGTTAGATCTGCCTGAATTAGAATTGCATCTGCACCCAATGCTTTAACATCTGCTAAGGTCTGCTCTGCATCTGTCTGAGTTTCCGAACTATTATAATGAATTGCGATTTTTGCACCCTGTTCTGCAAATTTACGGCTAATGAGTCCGCCTAGGTTTTTAGCACCGCCAGTAATCAATACAACTTTATCTTTGAGGCTATGAGTTGTCATGATGATTGTTCCTATGATGAATTGTTTTAGTGTTTTTAAGTCTAGATTGGCAGTAATTTGTGATCAATTATGCTAGTTTGGTTTAACTATTCGGAAAATACGAACAATTAAAATGGATCGGTTGCAGCAATTTTATATTTTTACAGAAGTCGCTAAACGACAAAGCTTTAGTGAGGTAGCAAATCAGCTTGATCTACCTCGCTCGACAGTGACGAGTGCCATTCAACAGTTAGAAACTCACTATGGAGTACGCTTATTTCATCGGACTACCCGTAAAGTCAGTCTTACTCAAGATGGCCAACGAATATTGCCAGAATGTCAAAACCTGTTGTTTGATTATGAACAATTAGAACAGTTGATCCAGACACAAAAACAGCATTATAGGGGCACATTAAAGATTTCGATGCCTAGCCGGATTGTGCATCAAGTGATTATTCCTGAGCTGCCTGATTTTTATCATCGTTATCCGGATATTCATTTACAGCTCAATAGTTCTGATGACCTGACTGACTTAATTGAAAAGGGAATTGACTGTGTTGTTCGGGTAGGAGAGCTAGATAACAGCAGTTTAATTGCAAGATTTATTGGACATTTAGTGATGGTGAATTGTGCCAGTCCGCAATATTTACAAGATTATGGTGTTCCTGAGCAGTTAAATGATCTTGAACAGCATAAATTAATTAATTACGCAGGAGCTGTAGGAGAAAAGCAGGGAGAATTTATATATCAAGGTGGAACTGTGATGATGGATAGTGCTTTAAGTGTGAACAATACCGAGGCCTATATCGCCGCTGCTTGTGCAGGTTTGGGAATTATTCAACTTCCTTATTATGATGTTCAGGATAAAATTGAACGGGGGATTTTAGTTGAGGTGCTGAGTGCTTACAGTGCACCATCGCTTCCACTTAATATTTTGTATCCCAACAGGAGTTATATTCCAAAGCGACTAGAAGTTTTTATGAATTGGGTGGGGGAAGTTTTAAATCGCAAATGTATCGTCATCTTTTAGTCATAAAAAGAAAATAGGATAACAATAAAAAAAGCCTCTCGAACTGAGAGGCTTTTTAGAATTTGGTGGGTCGTCCGCGACTCGAACGCGGGACCAACGGATTAAAAGTCCGCTGCTCTACCAACTGAGCTAACGACCCAAATAGGTTCAAAACTAATAAGTGGTGGGTCGTCCGCGACTCGAACGCGGGACCAACGGATTAAAAGTCCGCTGCTCTACCAACTGAGCTAACGACCCTGAGCGAGAATTAAGTAAAACCTTGTTTTACTTGAATGCAGGAGAAAATCTATAATTTTCTTTAGCAATCAAACTCGAACTAACTCAGAGAGAAGTAACACTTCTAAACACTGTATCGTTTTGATGTCGCGTATTTTAGCAAGTTATTCAACTAACACAAGAGGAAATTTAAAAACATTTGCATGATTGCTTATAAAAAGCACGATTTCCTCTTGTTTAGCTAAAAAATAAACTAAAAACGGTATTTATACGTCTGAATATTGTCAAAAATTTCAGTTGTGATATCACAATAACTGCTTGCACCAGGTAATAAAGCGAGTAAACGTTCAGAAGTTTTGCTTGGATTAAACGCTTCTTCCTTCAGTTTATTCTTCTGATATTTAAATGTACCTGTTGTTTCGACCTTTTTTTGTACACGTAAAAATACAGGTACTGCATAGGTAGGTAAACATTTCTTAAATACGGTCACCATTTCGGTTAAATCAGCATCATTTAGCTCTTCACCATCTGCGAGAGTGATCGCTGCCATACCGGCACGGCCATTGGTATTTGGAATTTCTACCCCATAAACGACAGCTTCGGCAATTTTGTCGTATTCGCATACCATATTTTCAACTTCAGTCGTTGATACGTTTTCACCTTTCCATCGGAAAGTATCACCTAGGCGGTCAACAAACTGGGCATGACGGAAGCCGATGTCACGGACCAAATCACCTGTGTTGAAATAAGAATCACCTTTCTTGAAAACATCTTTCCAGATCACAGACTTGTTCTTTTCAGGGTCGGTGTAGCCATCAAATGGCGAGCGGCTGGTAATTTTCCCGATGAGTAGGCCAACTTCACCTGCTTTTACTTTCTGGCACCAGCCATTTTTATCGCGTATTGGTTCATTTTTCTCTTTATCGAACTGGATAATGGCATATGGAGTAGGAGAGAAGCCAACCGTATTGTCAAAGTTGAAAATATTACTAAATCCAACATTGCCTTCACTCGATGCATAAAGCTCAAGTACCTCTTTAACACCAAAGCGTTGTTTGAACTTGTCCCAGATATTTGGGCGCATACCATTACCAATCATTTTGGTTACACGATGGTTGCGGTCAAGCTCGGTGACAGGAGCATCCATCAAGTAGCGGCAAAGTTCACCAACATACCCAATGGCAGATGCATTAAATTTTTGAACATCTTTCCAGAATGCGCTAGTTGAATATTTACGTCGAATCGCAAGTGTTGCACTGCCCGCGATAACGCCACACCAGCAAACCACCACGCCTGTTGCATGGTAAAGCGGTAAGGTTACGTACATAACGTCATCTGGGCCTAAGTTTAAGATATGGCCATAAGTACCATACGCTAATGTCCAGCGACTGTGTTTGAAAATAACCGCCTTTGGTAAACCTGTTGTACCTGATGTGTAGATATAGAACAGACCATCGTTACCAGTGACAGAACGGGTAGTAGACGGATTGAATTTTGGAAATTGATCAATTTGGTCCGCAAGATTGACATAGCCTTCAGGCGCTGTACCCGAGTTTTGACGTGTTGCCTGATCTGCGAACCAGTGGAAGCGGTCTTTAGGTACATTTAAGTCCTGACGAATTTCATCAATAGCAGCTCGGACTTCTTCACCAGCAATAACGGCAATAGGTTTTACAAGATTGATGCTATGAGCGAGAACCTTACCGACTTGAGATGTATTTACAAGTGCAATTGTCACACCAATTTTGGCTAAACCAACAATTGTTGCAATCAGCTCAGAGCGGTTTTCAATCATTACAGCAATGACGTCCCCTTTACGCGCTCCGAGAGAAAGATAGTAATGGGAAATCTGGTTTGCCCATTCATTTAAAGCTTCATAAGAATAACTTTGATCTTCAAATAATAATGCCGTGCCTTTCGGATTTCTTTTAACAGCTTTTTCAAAAGCAATACCCAAACCTGTTGGAGTATTTGATGTTCTTAAATAAGCCTGTTTAAGACCATTTAGGATATGGGGTACTTTGGGAATGAAGCTAGGAAGTCTTGTGGCAACATCACCAAGCGTAATGATATCGGTCTGTGTTGTCTGGCTCATATCAATCCTATTTATTTTTCGATCAATCCAAAAAAGGTTGTGTGGGCAAAAAGTCCAATAGTTTTCATGGTTCACCATGCTTTTAAAACTTTTCTTCTAGTGCAATCAACCTAATTGGCTAAAAATAACAAAAAAAACCTAGTCATCGAAATGACTAGGTTTGTTTAAATTAGCTGCAATTGAGCAAATGGCTTACTCAGCTACAGGATTAGCTTTTTTTGGCGGACGGCCACGAGGGCGACGAGGGCGGCTCGGTTTGTCCTTATCTGCCTTAACGTCTTCTGATTCGGCATCAGTTGTTGCTTCAGTCGGAGGTACTGTTTCTTCAGCCGCTACTTTCGTTTTGCTTGCTGCTTTTGATGGCGCAGGTTCCTTTGCCACAGGAGCTTCAGCTACTGTTTCTTCTGTAGCTTTTTCCTCTGCAGGAGCGGCTTCAGGTTGTACGACTTCAGTTGACTGATTAAGTTCAAGCGGTTGCTGTGCTGGTTCAACTGTTGCTTGTGTTTCAGCAGTTGGAGCAGCAACGGTTTCTTCTGCTACAGGAGCCGGAGTAGCAACTTCTTCTTGAGCAGAATGTTGTTGTTTCACTTGCTCAAATGCTTGTTCCGCAGCAAGTTTTGCTAAACGACGGCGCTCACGCGGGTCATTTGCAACACGTGGAGCTGGTGCTTGTGGCGGAGTAAGCGGAAGTACTGGTGCAGGTTCTGCTTCTTCAGCCGGTTTGTGGCTTGGAAGTTCTGCATCACGAGTTACCGGCTTTTTCTCTTCCGTTTCAGCAGTAACTTCAACTACTAACGTACTTGCGTACTGTTCTGCAAATTTCTGCAAAGCACGATTAAACGTTGGAACTAGACCAAATTGTTCAATCAATACGGTGCAATCTTCACCATACACATGACGGATTAAACTACCGATTGTGTGTTGTGCCAAAGTTGGAATTTGCGATGGCACAATAGATGGCGTAGCTGCCTTAGCGTGTTTAGCCTCACGTTGCTGACGACGACGCATACGAGGGTCATTGCTAGCACGTTTGATTTGTGGCTGAGCAGCTTCTTGGCTTGGCTGAGCTTCTTCTTTTGTTTCAACTACAGCAGCTTTCTCGGCTACAACAGGAGCTGGAGTTGGCTCTTGAGCAACTTCAGTAGAAGTCGTTTCAACTCGCTCAACGTGACGACGCTCAGGTGTAAGTGCAACAATCTCACTTTGACCTTGATCAACATTGATGATTAAAGCAGTGTTCATGACATCATGCTTAGGTGCATCAATCACATCAACCTTAATTTGTTTTTCATCAACAACAACCGGTGTATTTTGATTTTCATTTAATACACTTGGATCGCGGTGGCGATTTGGACGGTTTGGACGTTGTTGATTATTACGGTCACGACGTGGCACAGCATTTTCAGTGTGTTGTACATCATTATTTTGATGTTGCTGATCTTGCTGCTGTTGACGTTTTTGCTGACGTTTTAACTCACGTTGTTCTTGGCGTGACAATTGAACCACTTCTTCATGAACTTGATGTTGCTGTTCATGTGATTGGTGATGTTGTTCACGTTGCTCTTTATGTTTACGCTTTTTGTTGTTCTGACGTTGTTGCTGAGATTTATCATCTTTTTCAACATGTTCACGAACGTCTTGTTTCACAGGTGACTGTGAAATATAAGCGTTATTTGATTGAACTGGCGCAACTTCTGCAACAGCAGGTACGGCTACTTGACCGAACTGTCCGCGGCTTACTGCGCCTGTATTCACCATTTGCTCAATCGCAGCAGCAGCATTTTGTGCTGAACGAGATTGATCAACTGTTTGCGCTTGTTTTTGAACAAACAGGTTTTCTAACCATGCACATGGGCTTGCTGCTTTTTGAGCAGAAGGTTGTGCTACAGGTTGAGTTGCATGATTTGCTTTTTTCTGAGCCGCAGCATGAGTTGAAGCTGTAGCAGTTACATGAGCATGGCCATGATCTGCTTCTTCTAAATGCCATTCAGAAGACTCATAACCTAACTCTTTCTCGCTAGAACGGGTTGCTTCTGTACGTTCATAGCTAGATGGAGCAAAGCCATCTGGGTTATATGCAATTTCGTAATGTGGAGTTTCTAAGTGCGGGTGTGGTAATACAGTCACACGTACACCAGAAGTTTGCTCTAAATACACCAGACTATGGCGTTTTTCATTAAGCAAGAAGGCTGCAATTTCAACTGGAACTTCAACCTGAACTTCACCATGACGTTCACGAAGTGCAATCTCTTCAACTTTACGCATAATTGAAAGAGAAAGCGAACGTAAGTCACGAACCATGCCTGTACCATGACAGCGAGGGCATACATAACCAGTTGCTTCTTCAAGCGATGGACGTAAGCGTTGGCGGCTCATTTCCATTAAGCCAAAACGAGACAATTGACCGAACTGGATACGGGCACGATCGCTTTGTGTTGCTTCACGAAGTTTTGCTTCAACCATACGTTGATTGCGTTCTTTAGTCATATCGATGAAGTCGATAACAACTAAACCGCCAATGTCACGTAAACGAAGCTGGCGAGCAATTTCTTCTGCTGCTTCAAGGTTAGTATTCAGTGCAGTTTCTTCAACATCATGACCACGAGTCGATTTCGCAGAGTTAATATCGATTGAAACTAAAGCTTCAGTCTGGTCAATGACGATTGAACCGCCAGAAGGAAGTTTTACTTCACGCTCATAAGCAGTTTGAATTTGGCTTTCAATACCAAAATGAGCAAACAATGGCTCGTTTAAAGTATAAGTTTTTAATTTGTCTAATTGACGCGGCATCACTGCTTTAACAAAGTTATATGCTTCGTTATAAGCCTGTTCGCTATCAATTAAGATTTCAGCAACGTCATCACGTAAGTAATCACGAATTGCACGTGTTACCACACCCGCTTCCTGATGAACAAGCATTGGAGATGGGCCTGAGCTCGCTGTACCTTGGATTTGTGCCCAAAGGTCAAGCAAGTGTTGCAAATCGAGTTGTAATTCTTCTTGGGTACGCCCAATACCTGCGGTACGTACAATCACGCTCATACCACGAGGTACATTTAAAGAAGCTAAAATTTCTTTTAATTCTTCACGTACTGAACCTGAAATTTGACGGCTAATACCACCACCTTTCGGGTTATTTGGCATAAGAACTAAATAACGGCCTGCAAGGGAAATAAACGTAGAAAGTGCTGCACCCTTATTACCACGTTCTTCCTTTTCAACCTGAACTAAAAGCTCTGTGCCTTCAGTAATAAGTTCACGAATGTTTGAAGTTTGACGTGGGTCTGCCTGAAAATAGCTATTCGCAATTTCACGCATAGACAAGAAGCCTTGACGACCTGCGCCATATTCAACAAAAACAGCTTCTAAAGATGGTTCTACGCGGGTGACATGGCCTTTATAGATATTGGATTTTTTCTGTTCTCGGGTACGATTCTCTAAATCAAAATCGTAAAGACGATTACCAGTGATAAGTGCAACGCGAACTTCTTCGGCATGAGTTGCATTAATCAACATACGTTTCATGGGTGTGACACCTAATAGTGACTCACACAAACAAACCAAACAAACTTAAAGGTTCTGAACGAACATCGAACATGACGGATCATTTCCCAGATCTCAAAATACTTGTGGTCTGAGTCATCTGTTACCGGCTACATTTAGCCTTAGCTTCGATTCTCGTCTGTGATGTAGGCAATACTGCTTCAACCTTTAAATCGGAATTCCTTTTTGCTTCACTGGCGGGTGAGCGGTGCATTGGTTAATGACTTTCACTGTCATTGGGCGCGAAGTGACTTCTTTATTGGAAGTTTGATACGGAATGCTCATCGTATCGGTGCTTTCGGCAGTTCCAATGCATCAACGCTTTAGCCTGAAGGCAACATTAAGGAGCGATTTGTCTGATGTGTATCAGTTTACGTTCCATAACCAACTAGAGTTGGTAACATATTTTTTTGAACAAACTGAATTAAACGCAACAGTTTGTCATTTTGCCGATATAATAAGCCTTCGGCGTCGGCATAATTCTTTAGGACCTGTCCGAGCTGGTGATGAAAGCATCATTTTGATTGAGGTTTCAATCAGGGAAATTTCCCTTTAGATGTTCACTTACGGTGGTATCCGTGCGCTGACTATATCAAACCTTGCAGCATCTGCCTATGGGCTAAGCTTAGATTTCTTGTGAAAAAACTAAGCTAATCGGTCATTTATTAATCAAATTTCGTAAAATTTCAGGTTTAAATATTAGTATGAATTCTACACAGCAATGGCAAAGTGTCACTTGGTTTGAGGTGGATGAGCATCAAGCAGGACAACGAATCGATAATTTCCTGTTTTCACGTTTAAAGGGGGTGCCAAAGAGTCGAATTTATCGTTTGATTCGTGAAGGTCAGGTTCGCGTGAATAAAAAACGTATTAAAGCCGAGACCAAACTTGCAATTGGGGACCAGATTCGTGTTGCGCCTATTCGCTATGAACAAAAAGATGAAACTGCTGTTCCTGTAAGCGACAGTGTGGCTCAAGGTTTATTAAGCCGTGTGGTCTATGAAGATGAAGGACTATTAGTTGTAAATAAACCATCAGGTATTGCTGTACATGGCGGTAGTGGCGTGGCTTATGGTTTGATTGAGGCACTACGTGCGGCAACAGGTAAAAAATATTTAGAACTGATTCACCGTATTGACCGCGATACTTCTGGCCTAGTTATGATTAGTAAGAAGCGTAGCACTTTAAAACTGCTACAAGATATGTTGCGTGAACACAAAATTCGTAAGACCTATGCAGCGATTGTAAAAGGTCAGGTGAGTCTTGATAAACAGCTCATTGATGCGCCTTTATTTCGTTATGAGTTAGCCAATGGCGAACGTCGTGTACGTGTATCTAAAGAAGGTAAGCCAAGTAAAACCGAATGGGTGGTTGCAGAGCGCTTTAAAAATGCCACTTTAGTTCATGCATCTCCTTTATCAGGCCGTACCCATCAAATTCGTGTACATGGTTTAAGTATTGGACATCCGTTGGTTGGCGATGATAAATATGGGCACAACACTGCATATACGGGGCCTGAAGCACGCCGTTTGTGTTTACATGCCATGCGTTTGGATATTCCGGGTTATCCAACGATTGAAGCACCGTTGCCAGAAGACATGACCCAGTTATTAGAGGCTTTGAGAGTAGCAAAATGAGTCTGAAAACCGAATTAGTGATTTTTGACTGGGATGGTACTTTATATAATTCTGTTGGTCAGATTGTTGCAAGTTTACAGCATGCGGCAGAAGAGCATAAGTTAACTCTGACTGATGAAGCCGCAAAGAGTATTATCGGTTTAGGTTTGCCGGAAGTGATGCAGACCTTATTTCCAGAAGTACCTGATTTGCATGATTCGATTTTAAAAGCATATGGCGATCACTATATTGCCAACTCGACAAATGATGCATGGTTTGAAGGTATTTCTGAACTACTTCATGACTTAAAAGCTCAAGGTTTAAAACTTGCAGTTGCGACGGGTAAAAACCGTCGTGGATTAGACCGTGTGATTGCAAAAACACAGAGTACTCATCTGTTTGATGTTACTCGAGCAGCCAATGAAACCCGTTCAAAACCAGATCCGCTCATGTTACAAGAAATCTTGACTGTAACTGGAGTAAGTGTCGAACAGGCAGTTATGATTGGTGATAGTAGTTATGACCTTGAAATGGCTCAGCGTTTAGGTATGCCTCGTATTGGGGTGGGCTATGGAGTGCACTCGGTCGAAGTTCTACAACAGTTCCAGCCTTTAACCATTGCTAAAGATGTATCTGAGCTGCACAACTTTTTAAGAGAGTATGCAAAGTTATCTACTGTAGACGTAGCGTAATTTAAAATGATGTAAGAAGGAGGAATTTATTCCTCCTTCTTTTTAAAACTAAAGAACAATAAGAAGAGAAAAAATGAGCCGCTCTATTCGTCTATTAAATCTTTTACAGCAACTCCGTGAATCTCGTTATCCCGTTACTGCTCAAGTCTTGGCTGAATGCTTGGGAATTAGTATTCGCAGCATTTACCGTGATATTGATAGTTTACGTGCTCAAGGTGTGAGAATAGATGCATCGGCAGGTTTGGGGTTTCAGCTTAAAGAAGACATTTTATTACCACCGGTTACTTTTAATGAGAATGAAGCCGAGGCTCTATTTTTAGCTTTAGAGTGGTTGAAAGACGTTCCAGATCAGGCAATGAAATCGGCAGCCGTTTCAATTTATTCCAAACTTTATGCAGTTTTACCAGAGCACCGGAAATATTTGATCGATGACATGACGCTAGGTGTTACACATTACTGGCATCCGGTTGATGAAGCTTTAGTAGAACAAGTACGTTTAGCGATTCGTAAACAAGTAAAGATCAAAGTCGATTATTGCGATGAACACAAGCGTATGAGTCAACGTTCTCTTTGGCCTTTTGCTTTAGGGTATTTACATGACAAAGTTGTACTTGCTGCTTGGTGTGAATTACGGCAGGCCTTTCGCCATTTTCGGATAGATCGTATTCATAACTTGCAAATGAGTGAGGAAATATATCCTGAATTTAAAAAACATCTGTTTCAAAGATGGTGGAAACAAGAAATGCAAAGGACTACTGACAAAAACTGACAAAAGGTATTTGTAGACTAGGAATCACGATAAACAAGGAGCAATAAGAATGAGTCTTAAACTTTATACTAACAATGAATCGCGTGGTGTCGTTATAGACTGGCTTTTGGTTGAACTTGGTGTGGAATGTGAACGTATTGAAGTAGCATACCGAACCGAGATGAAATCACCAGAATATTTAAAGCTTAACCCGTTTGGGAAAGTGCCTGTATTGGTAGATGGCGATGTCGTTATTTATGAATTAGGTGCAATTTGTGCATATCTGGCAGACAAATTTAGTGACAAAGGTTTGGCACCTGCTTTAGATGATCCGAAACGTGGTTTGTACTATCGTTGGCTTTTTATGATGGCGGGTCCTTGGGAAGCTGCTGGTGTCGATAAAGCTTTAGGAATAGAAATCGCACCTGAGCAAAAAATGTTTGTGGGTTATGGTGATTATAACGATGCTTATCAAGCTTTAGTTCAAGGACTGAGTGAAGCAAATCCGTATGTATGTGGTGAACAATTTACCGCTGCAGATGTAAGTGTTGGAGCCATGCTATTATGGCAATTAAAAATGAAAACGATTGAATCGCACCCAGCTATTACACGTTATGTTGAAACGATCAAACAGCGCGAAGGCTTAAAACAAAGCAGTATGGGCCAACTGTTGTAAGTATAGTTATTCTTAAAAGCCCTCTAAATGGGGCTTTTTTTGTTTTTAAATAAAGGTCTTAGTTGGTAAGAAAGCCAGCAGCAACGTTAATACAAATCGCTAAAATGGTCGTGTTGAAGCCAAAAGATAATACAGCATGAAATAAGTTTAAAAGACGCATATGTTTGTTGGTAATTGAAACATCGGCGGTTTGTGCTGAGGTGCCAATAATATAGCTAAAATATAAGAAGTCAGGGTAGGTCGGATGTTCGGTACCCGGGAAGTCTAATCCACCATTCTCTTCATTTCTGGATAGAGCCATATAAAAGTCATGGGCATAATGCAAAGCGAAAACGGTATGCATGAAAAGCCATGCTGAAATAATGGTGAGTAAAGCTAACGCTACATGTCCTAACTTTTCATAATGCCCAGAAGGGAGCTGGGAAAGTTGTACCAAAATTGCAACTAGACTCATTGTGATGGCCAATAAAACAATGAGCATAATGACCCATTTACTTTCGTCCTGTTTTTTGGCTTGCTGTTGCATTTGTGAATGGTCGGCACTTCTCATCAGTTTCCAGACATGGAGTAAATATAAACTGATCGAGCCATTCCAGCTTGCTAATAAAATGGTAGACCATTTCCATGAAGTGAGCCATGCCAATAAACTTGCAACAACTACTCCAAAAATTAAAGCAATAAAGAAGTGAGGGCGGTTTTGTACACTACGTCCTAAATGCTGAAATAGTCCAACCATCTTGTTAACTCTCCTTGCTGTTATCTTAAATATATTTTTTACTGTTTGGTTAATTTAACATTAGGTTTTATATAACCTTTATACTTTAGATCGTCATTTTTGTTTTTATTAAGTGTGACAATCTAAAATATAATAAAAATTATCTCAAATTAATTAATCGATAAAAGATATTAAATAAATTTTAATTTCATTTATTTATACATACATTTAAATTTTCTAACTCATTTATTCTTTAATAATAAGCGTCAATATACCTAAAGTGTTTAATCTAGATTTTTATCAAGATGAAATACTTTGTTGAGTTGATCAATAAATCTTTTTACACCGACTGACTCTGTATTTTTACGATAACTAACAAATAAATCTAAAGAAGGTAATTCGACATCTAGAGGGCGAACTACAGTGTTAGAGACCCCTAAAGGCGCGACATAGGCAGGTAAAATAGTACAACCTAAGCCTGAACCAATAGAGTTTATATTAAGTAAAATGCTATCGGCCTTTTGTACAATATTGAGGTCAATACCATGAGTTTTAGTAAACTCTAAAATTGTATTGTGTAGTGTATTAGATTGTTCAGCTGCCGGAATAATAAAATCAATACCATGCAAAGCTTTGACCGGAATACGGTCATATTTCGCAAGTGGATGGTTTCTTGGTAATAAAAAAATTAAAGGTTCTGTTAAGACAAATTGGCTTTGGATTTCATCATTTTCAGTATTATCACGGGTAAACGTGATGTCGAGTTCACCTCTTTTTAAGGCTTTGAGTTGCTCAGCGTTATTTAAACTTGATAATTCAATGGTGAGGTCAGGGTGTTGTAAGCGCAGATTTGGAAGTACGTATGGAAAAATTTTCATTTCTGCTATGGGGACGAAACCGATACGTAATAATTGTTGTTTAGCCTTTGAGACTTGGCGGGCCATCGCTACTGCTTTATCAGCTTGAGCAAGCGTTAAACGGGCATGCTCTAAAAATACTTCACCTTCTTCTGTTAACTCAACTTTACGTTTTGTGCGGTTTAAAAGTCGTACCCCGACATCTTCTTCTAAATCTTTAATTTGTTGGCTAAGGGAGGGTTGAGCAGTATAGAGTTTGAGAGCGGCCTTACTAAAATTTAATTCTTCAGCAACTGTAATGAAATATCGAAGATGGCGTAATTCCATAAGACTAATCCAAAAAATGTCTTACTATGATTTAAGTAAAGTATAAAGCATAAAACTATATAGCGTGAAGGTGCTTTAGGTATTTATAAAATAAATGAAAATTTATAAATCATTATGAAATTAATATGAAATTTTATTTAATTATTAATTTGTAAAATATATTAATTCATATTCATAACCAAAGTGATTTTAAATTTAGAAAAGAAATTTAAATTACTTTTCAGAAATTCACTTAAAGTTTTCTCATATTATGAAAAAAAGTATTGTTAATTTAACAATTGAGAATCTTAATTTCTAACAAAAAATGTGTAAGGAGTATTTTGTTAATAAATGTTTCGGTTCATCTTGCTATTTTTTTTAATTTTTTCAATGCATGTGCTACTTGGTTTAATAGTTTATATATGAAGCAAAATTGATAAAATTGAGCAGTTTTAAAAATAAGAGATTAACCACAAAGAAACTAGCTCACCTCTGTTGTAAGTCTTTGCTTATTATATTCTATTGTTATGTTATACAGTAGCTTTTAATAAGAATAGTAATTAACGAATCACAAACTCAACACATCTAAACATTTTTTGTGGCACTTTAGATTGATCTATGTCGGCTGTGACAAAAATAAAAGGGATATTTATATGATAAATAAGTGTAAGTGTCATAGCTTAATTTATTTAAATCGCTAAGATAGAAAACTGAATGATTCATCCTCCTGATGCTACAACCATAGAATAAGCCCATGAAAGACAAGCCGACATTAACTTATCAATTGCCGACTCAGTCCTGTTGGACGCATACATGGATAAAACCACCTTTTTGTCATCCTGAACTGGGCCATGAAAATGATACCCGTTTTTATAATCAGCAGCCTAGATCGCCTGCACGAGGATCGAAAGAGTTATTGCGTTGGTTAGTCACTCGTGAGTCTTATACTTGGAATGTTGATATTCAGAATGAATATGATGTACGTGTTAATACACCAATTGCTTTACCACAAAACCGTCCACATGCGGATTTAGATGATTGGCAAGTTTGGTTTGTAGGGCATGCTACGGTACTCATTCAAATTGGACCTTATAACTTTATTACCGATCCGGTATGGTGTGACTACGCAAGTCCTTTACATGGCCGTGGTCCACGCCGTGTATGCCCAGCGGGTTTTGCTTTAGAACAGTTACCTACCATTCATGGGGTATTGTTGAGCCATAACCATTATGACCATATGGATTTAGCAACGCTTGAGTGGCTGCATAAGAAGTTTGCTATGCCGATTTATACAGGGCTTGGCAACGGATTTTACTTACCTAAAGAGTTCCATGTAATTGAAATGGATTGGTGGCAGGAAATTCCTTATCACGAATTAAGAATTGTTTATACACCTGCTCAGCATGGCTCGGGGCGGGGTTTACGTGACCAAAATAAGGCACTTTGGGGCGGTTTTTCGGTTTTGGCCAAAACAGGACATTGTTTCTTTGCGGGTGATACCGGTTATGCGGGCCACTTCAAACAAATTCATACGCGCTATGGCGCGCCGCGTGTGGCCTTACTTCCAATCGGAGCTTATGAACCTCGTAAATTAATGAGCTATGTTCATATGAATCCGCAAGATGCAGTTCATGCGCATTTAGATTTACAAGCACATCGGTCTGTGGCAATTCACTATCGAACTTTTCAGTTAACGGATGAGGGGCGTGAAGATCCTGAACATGCGTTAGCTCAAGCCATTAAAGCTTCATCAAAGCTTGCTAATCCTTTTTATTGCATTCGAGAAGGGCATAAATTGACTGTCTAAAATTCATTGTTTTGTATTAAAAAAGCCAGTTCAATTTGAACTGGCTTTTTATTATTTTGGCTTAAATTAAGCTAAGTCAAAACGGTCAAGATTCATGACTTTAGTCCATGCAGCAACAAAGTCTTGAACAAATTTTTCTTTACCATCTGCCTGAGCATAAACCTCTGCTAATGCACGTAAGATAGAATTCGAACCAAAGACTAAATCATTACGTGTTGCGGTAAATTTCACTGTGCCTGATTTACGGTCTTTACCTTCAAATACTTCACTTGTTGAATCAACAGGTGCCCATACATTCGACATGTCGAGTAAGTTTGTGAAGAAGTCTGTGCTGAGTACACCAACTTGCTGAGTGAAGACACCATGTTGAGAACCATCCCAGTTAGTGCCTAGTACACGTAAACCACCAATCAATGCAGTTAACTCTGGTGCAGTCAAAGTCAGTTGTTGTGCTTTATCAATTAATAAGACTTCAGCTGGTGTGTTGACTCCCTGTTTTTTCCAATTTCTGAAACCGTCAGCAAGACCGAGCAGTAATTGGAATGATTCAACATCGGTTTGACTTTGTAATGCGTCAACACGACCAGGGGCAAACGGAACGGTAATATTGAAACCTGCTGCTTGAGCAGCTTGCTCTACACCAACATTACCAGCTAACACGATTAAATCCGCCAATGACAATTGGGTTGATGCCTTGAGCTCTTCAATTTTAGTTAAAGTCTCAACAGCTTTTTTGTTTACTTCCCACTCACGTTGTGGTGATAAAGCAATACGTGCACCGTTTGCACCACCACGTTTATCTCCACCACGGAATGTTGATGCAGATGCCCATGCAAGGGAAACCAACTCACCAGCAGATAACCCTAGAGCAACGATTTTTGCTTTTGCATCAGCAATGCTTGCAGAAGATGGTGTAGCGCTAGCAGCAGGTAATGGATCTTGCCAAATTAAATCTTCAGCAGGAACTTCTGGACCTAAATAACGTGCTTTTGGTCCCATATCGCGGTGAGTTAATTTAAACCAAGCACGAGCAAAAGCATTGGCAAAGGCTTGTGGATCGTTAAGGAAACGACGAGAGATCTTTTCAAACTCAGGGTCAAAACGTAAGGTCAAATCTGTAGTAAGCATGGTTGGCTTACGTTTAATTGATGGGTCGAAAGGATCTGGAATGATTGCTTCAGCATCTGCCGCTACCCATTGAATTGCGCCAGCAGGTGAACGTTCTTGTACCCATTCGTATTTGAAGAGGTTTTCAAAGAAGTAATTGCTCCATTGTGTTGGCGTTTGTGACCAAATAACTTCTAAACCTGAAGTGATCGCATCTTTACCGACACCTGTGCCATAGCTGTTTGCCCAACCAAAGCCCATTTGTTCAATTGGTGCACCTTCTGGGTCTGCTTGGACATGGTCAGCAGAGGCAGCGCCGTGAGTTTTACCTAAAGTATGACCGCCAGCAATCAAGGCAACAATTTCTTCATCATCCATTGCCATGTTGCCGAAAGTGGCACGAATAAACGGTGCTGCTGATCGTGGGTCACCACTCGCTTGTGGTCCTTCAGGGTTCACATAAATTAGGCCCATTTCGGTTGCAGCAAGATTACTGCCCGCCAATGCTTCAGAGTTACGATGAGCTAACCATTCTTTTTCATCGCCCCAGTTTACATCGTTGTCTGGTTCCCAAACATCTTCACGACCGGCACCAAAACCAAAGGTACGGAAACCAGAAGACTCAAGTGCGATGTTCCCGGCAAGAATAAATAAATCGGCCCAAGATATTTTTTGACCGTATTTTTGTTTAACTGGCCATAGTAAACGGCGTGCTTTATCTAAACTTGCATTGTCAGGCCAACTATTTAATGGAGCAAAACGTTGTTGACCACGACCGGCACCACCACGGCCATCGCCCATACGATATGTACCGGCAGCATGCCACGCTAAACGGATAAATAAGCCCGTATAATTTCCCCAGTCGGCTGGCCACCAGTCTTGGGAATCGGTTAATACATTTTTGATATCGGCTTTAAGTGCGTAGTAGTCGAGTTTTTTAAATTCTTGACGGTAATTAAAATCTTTACCGAGTGGATTAGAGCGTTCTGAATGTTGATTAAGTAAGTCAACACGTAATTGATTTGGCCACCAGTGTAAATTAGCCGTGCCACCACCGACTGTTACTTGCGGTTTTGAGTTATGACCTGAAAAAGGACATTTTGATTCGTTTGACATGATTATATTCTCTCTGGGTAATATTTATTGAGCTCTTAATAAAACTGAAGGCTCATTTTCCTGGACTTCTGGGTTAAAAAAATGATGCGTATCGAATAAAGAAATGAGAGAACAAATGGTGAGAGAAACCGTTTTAAAAATTTTTCACTGTTATGTCAGCTCATCAGTTTTATTCAACAATACATGAGTTTCCTTTGTTTATTATTCCTTCAATTTACTGCATGAAGGCTAAAAAACAAGAGGGAAAATGGTTCAAATTTTGCAAATAATGACGCATAGCATGAGCTCCTTAATCATTGAAACATCGCAATATCTTTCAATTTCGTTCTTTAAATATACTAGAATCTGATTGTTTATTTTTCAAATGGATTAAATTGTCCATATTAATTGGTAAAACCGATTTTTGGGGGATTAAAGATCAGGAGTGCGCTAAGTGGAAGCTTAAAAATGAAGAGAAAATTTAAAAATAGATGAATTGAAAAAGGAGAGCTTTTTGACTCTCCTTTTTTAAATATTTATACGCTTACAAGGCGGTTAGATTTAACCATATCGGCTAGACCGTGAGTTTTAAAGTAGTACTCAAGCCAGCTTTTTACAATAAGCGGATTATTCATTTTCATGACATCATCAAGCAGCTTTTGGGCATCTGACATTGGGACATGGCAAATTGCTTTTCGGACACGCAGGATGTTACTTGAACTCATCGAAAGGGTATTAAAGCCCATGGCCATCAGTAAGATTGCCGATAACGGATCACCCGCCATCTCACCACAAATACTTACCGGTTTTTGGTATTTATGACATTCCTTCACGAGTCGAGTTAAAGCCCGCAAAATAGACGGATGGAAGTGTGAATAGACGTTTGCGACATGCGGATTATTACGGTCCACAGCAAGTAAGTATTGAGTTAAGTCATTTGAACCAACCGAGAAGAAATCGACAAGTTCTGCGAACTCATCAATTTGTAGCAGTACACTCGGTACCTCAACCATAATCCCGATTTTTGGTTTAGTAATTTTAACTTGTTCTTCTTCTTGTACTGCAATCCAGTCACGCTCAAGTAAATAAAGTACTTCTTCGACTTCACTTACTGTCGTTACCATTGGCAATAGGATATGCAAATTATTTAAACCAATACTGGCTTTAAGCATTGCCCGGATTTGTGCTGAGAAAATCTCCGGATGGTCGAGCGTGAAACGAATACCGCGCCACCCTAATGCCGAGTTCTCTTCTTCAATACTGAAGTAAGGTAAGTCTTTATCGGCACCAATATCTAGGGTACGCATGACTACCGGCTTATTGGCAAAGTGACTCAACTGTTGGCGATAGATGGCACGTTGTTCTTCTTCACCCGGGAAACGTTCCCGTAACATGAATGGAATTTCACTACGGTACAAACCCACACCTTGAGCGCCACGTTGTACACCGCGGACTACATCGATCATGAGGCCCGTGTTCACAAACAGTTGAACAGAGACACCATCTGGTGTAATCGCTTCTTTGGTCTCATATTGTTTGAGATCTTTTGCGATTTGCTCGTCTTCTTTTTGAATTTCTTTATAACGTTGACGTAAACGACGTGGAGGGTTTACAAAAACACGGCCCTGATAGGCATCCACAATCATTTCTGCATCATCAAGCGTATTTACAGGCAGTTCGGTTACGCCGACCACCTTTGGAATCCCTAATGCACGGGCAACAATCACCATATGCGAATTGGCTGCGCCTTCTGACGTCACAATCGCTGCGATATTATCTACTGGTAATTCTACTAGCGCAGCGGTACTAATTTCTTCACCAATTAAAATACTGTCTGGGCTAAGTTCACGATGGCTTGAATCTTCTTCTTGTAAGCACGCTAGAATACGTCGCCCTAAGTCTTTAAGGTCAGAAACGCGTTCACGAAGATAATCGTCCTCCATTTGTGCAAATAGGGCAGTGTGTTTTTCAATTACACGGCGCACTGCACCTTGTGCCCAATGCCCATCACGGATCAGTTCTTTAATTTCTGCAGGTAAGGCATTTTCATCTAGCATTCTTAAGAATACGCTAAACAAAGCACGTTCTTCTGCCATGAGCGAGTCATGCATTTTTTCATCTAAAGAACGAATCTCTGAACGTACCGATGAAATAGCTTGATCTAAAATGCGGAGTTCATCGCTGATATCTTCTGCTTCGCGGTCAGGTACTGAACCTAAGTCGGCAGGCGGATATAAAATAATAGCGCGACCTAAAGCCACCCTACCTGCACCGGAAACGCCTTGAAAGGTCTTATAGGCAGGCCCATTGCTTGGCTTACGAAATACATCAATATTTCCAACCGCATGCGCATGTGCAATAACACCTGAGAGCTGTGCACATAAGGTGACTAAAAATGATTCGGCAGCTTCACTAAAATCTTGAGGAAGTCGATTTTGGACAACTAAAACACCCATAACCTTACGGCGATACATGACGGGTACGCCAAGGAATGAGTTATAAATTTCTTCGCCCGTTTCAGGTAAATACAAAAAGCGTTCGTGCTTTGGCGCATTGTCAAGGTTAACAATTTCTTCACGTTGCCCAACCAGACCCACCAAGCCTTCACCTAACTGCAATGAAACATGCCCAACAGATTCTGGATTTAAGCCTTTTGAGGCCATCAATACATAACGTTGATTGCGTTCATCGAGTAAATAAATAGAGCAAACATCCACTTTCATGGCCTCAGCAACCTGATTGACCATAATGTCTAACGATTCATGCAAACTCACGGACGCATTAATCTCTTGGACAATGCGTCTTAGAGTGTCGAGTTGCATGTTTGACATGGATGTATACTCCAGTATTTTTTTAGACTATGAATGTATTTATAACAGCACTTTTAATAAAAATCATTTGCTAGATAAATGATTTTTAGGGTAATTGTTGCACTGGCAACTGTGTACACAACTCCACCATGGCTTTACGGTAAACATCACGTTTGAAGTTCACCACTTGACCAAGAGGATACCAATAGCTAACCCACTGCCATTCATCGAATTCAGGCGGGTCGGCGAGGTTTAACTGAATGTTTTTTGCAGGCGCAGTTAACTTCAGTAAAAACCATTTCTGTTTCTGTCCGATACATACGGGGTCAGAGTCTGACCGAATATACCGATGTGGCAAACGATAACGCAGCCATCCTTTGGTTTGCGCAATAATCTGGACATGCTCGGGCAATAAGCCGATTTCTTCTCTCAGTTCTCGAAAAAGTGCCTGTTCAGGGGTTTCTCCAAACTGGATGCCTCCTTGTGGAAATTGCCAAGCATTGTGACCAATGCGCTTTGCCCATAAAACCTGTCCATCATCGTTTGCCAAAATGATCCCGACATTGGGTCGGAAACCTTCTGAGTCGATCATTTGGCTACCTAAATATTGTCTATATCGTTGACTTCGATCACGGGGACAAACACTTTTTTATGTCCAGCTCGAAAAGATCAAAGTAAAATGTTTAAATTGTTACGATCTTAACGAATTTCTATCGACTAGCGGAGATAGATTTACATTTTTTTTCTTAAATTTCAGTTTAAACGAGAATTTTCATGAAACTGGCGTTGTTTGATTTAGACCATACCTTGTTAAATACCGATTCAGACCACTCGTGGGGTGAATTTTTAGTCAATGAAGGTTTGGTTGATCCGGTTCATCATCGTCAGATGAATGATAAATTTTATGAAGACTACAAAGCAGGGCAACTAGATCCATATGCTTATAATGAGTTTGTTTTCGGCTTTTTAACAAAGCATGACAATAACTACTTAACTGAGCTTCATCAGTTGTTTATGGAAAAAGTGATCCGCCCTCAAATGCGACCAAAAGGTTTTGATGCAATCAAAAAACATCAAGATTTAGGCCATACCATTGTAGGTATTACAGCAACAAGTGATTTTATTACTGCGCCGATTTTCCGTGAATTTGGAATTACTGAAATCTTAGCAACTAACGCCGAGGTTGCTGATGGTAAATATACAGGTAAAGTGGCGGGTTTAGCGTGTTATCAAAAGGGCAAACTTGCACGTCTTGAGGCATGGCTGGACGGTCGTAGCGTTTCTGAGTCTTGGGCTTATTCAGATTCAATTAATGACCGTTTTTTACTTGAATATGCAACGCATGCGATTGCAGTCAACCCTGATGATCGCCTTGAAAAGTTAGCTCAAGAGCACAACTGGGAAATTCAGGACTGGTCGATTTAATTTAAAGCAAGAGCTTCCTAGAAAAATGTAATATTCCGGAAGCTCTCTAATAAATTATTTAACTTTCTCTGTGGTAAGCCAAATATTTGAATCAGGATTTTGTTGATGCCAAAGCTTGAATTGAGCTCGCCATTGTTGAAAAGGAACCGATAAAGTAGGTCGTGGGTCATCACTTAAGCTATAAGCCATGCCTTCTACCAGCCATTTAGGTTTAGTTAGCATTGCTATATTTCCCCATTCTTCTACTTGTCGATGATGAATAAGCTCATGAGTGATATAGAAATCTTTCCAGCCTCGCGGTGCAACCAATAACCCCAAATTACCAACCGCTTTAGCGGCTGCTTTTTCCATACCAAAGGTATTTGCACATTGTGGAGTTGAGCAAAAAACCATAGTGGGTTGTTGATGAAAAGCACCTACTTTATTTTGGGTCTCTTTTAATGCCTGATTATAAAGTGTCTTTGCAAGAGGCTGTGTCTTTGGATCATCTACACAGACTTGACCATCACAATGTAACAATGAAAGGTGATGGGCGAAAATAACACGTATCGGTTTAAACCAAATAAATGTAACTAGAACTAAGATAGCTAAAGTTATAAATATATATAAACCGATTTTAATTATCTTTGAATATTGATTCTTCACGCTCATGAATCTTAAGTGAAAAGTATAATGATAGTAGAGTAAAGGGTATATATTTATAGTATTATTTCTAATCAATATATAAATTTATTAATTAAAATAGCATGACTAAAAATAAGCGCACTAAAAGTAAAGGTAGCAATGGTTTCTTTCAAGAATTTATAGATCAGCTCATTACCGCTATTTTTGGTGAGTTACTTATTTATATCATTGCTTTACTGTTTATGAGTGCACTTGGCGGAATTATTTTCGCTGCTATATGTTTCAGTTGGGGCGTTCTATTTTTACTACTACCTTTCGCGGCTTTGATTTATATCCTTGTTAAAAAATATAGCCATTAATACCGTTATTCTTGCATCATTTTAATCAACTCTTGCATGGCTCTAGATTGAGTACGTGCAGGATGCCATACCATACCTAGCTGACGGTTCATCTCGACATTTAAATCAAGCTGCTGCATATCTTGATTCAGCAGAGTTTTTGGTAAAACTGACCAACCTAAACCAATAGAAACCAACATACGAATTGACTCTAGTGGGTTATTGCTCATGGTAATTTTCGGTTTAAGGCCTTGTTTTTCAAACTCAGCTAAAGTGATTTGAGCTGTATAAGTCTGTGCGGCAGGTAGCAAACTTGGATATTCAATTAAATCTTGTAAGGTTAAATTCTTTTTTTGAGCCAATGGATGAAATGGAGCAGCTACAAAAACTAAAGGATCATTCCAGATCGTAATATAGTTAAGACGCTCATCACCTGAGGGCGGGAGTGTTAAAAATGCTAACTCTAAATCGCCAGCAAGTACCTGTTCGTGTGCTTGTTCGGAATCAACAAAATGTACGTCTAGCGTGACTTGAGGAAACTGCTGAACAAAGTGTTTAAGCGGAGCAGGCAAGTGATGCAAACCGATGTGATGACTCGTCCCGATTTTTAAACGACCTTGTATTTGGGTTTGTTCATGACTTAGCGTGTGGTGAATATCACGAAGTTCATTTAACCAGCTTTTAACTTTTGGTAATAATGAATGCGCAGCATGAGTTGCTTGAACCCCACGGCCTGCCGATTCAAATAACTTTACGCCAAAGTACTCTTCTAGGCTATGAATACGTTTGGTGACAGCAGGTTGGGTAATAAATAGTTGATCCGCAGCCACAGAGATCGAACCTGTTTCCATAACTTTTACAAAAGCTTCAAAGGCTGCAAGATTCATAATACAACTCTACTTGGAATAGAAAAATCGAGAGAGGCTAAAGTTGCCAAGCCAAAATCGTATCATGCTTGCAGCTTAACGTTCTATAAAGTTGTGATTTAGCGTATTAATCTTAATCTAAGCAGTCGTCTCGTTTTCGCTTAAAGCTGATATACGGCGGTCTTTTGCTGCCCATACTTTTTCATGAAAGAAAAATGCAAAAGCTTGTACTGTTGGTTCTAACATACTTAATGTTAAAGCCATCCAAATATTACCCGTTACAAAGTAGGCAACTAACATGGCTACCGTAATATGCATTATGTAGTAACTTAAGGTTTTCTTTAATGTACGTTGATTATTAACAACGAATTTTTGAATATTAGCCATAACCATTCTCTCTACCTGTATTTGATATTTTTAGTATAGAGATGAGAGTATAAGATTAAAAATGGATTATGCAAATGATAATCATTAACAAATCCGATTTATATATTTTGACCGATATTAAAACATTCAGGAATGATTCCTAAAAGTTTTCTAATTTATAAAAATGATAAATTAGATTTATGTAAAACTCTGGCTATAATCGAAGAAAGATTAGAATTACCCAGTCCAATGGAGCAAGACGACATGGCAGGCAAAACTTTATATGACAAATTGTGGGATGACCACGTAGTTACTCAGCGTGATGATGGTTCGTGCTTACTTTATATCGACCGTCATTTATTGCATGAAGTAACAAGTCCACAAGCATTTGAAGGTTTGCAACTTGCTGGTCGTCAACCATGGCGTTTAAGTGCAAACGTAGCTACCCCAGACCACAACGTTCCAACCTCTAAAAAAGAACGTGATCAGGGCATCGCTGGTATTGAAGATGATACATCTCGTATTCAGGTTCAGACCTTAGATGATAACTGTAAGGCATTTAATATCGTTGAATTCGGTATTAATGATATTCGCCAAGGTATTGTGCATGTTGTTGGTCCTGAACAAGGCTTAACTTTACCGGGTATGACTGTGGTGTGTGGTGACTCACATACAGCGACTCACGGTGCTTTCGGTTGCTTGGCACATGGTATTGGGACATCTGAGGTTGAACATGTATTAGCAACACAATGTTTGGTTCAGAAAAAATCTAAAAACATGTTAGTTCGCGTCGATGGCGTATTGGGTAAAGGTGTAACACCAAAAGATGTAGTGTTAGCCATTATCGGTAAAATTGGTACCGCTGGCGGTACGGGCTATGCAATCGAATTTGGTGGTCAGGTATTCCGTGATATGTCGATTGAAGGACGTATGACAGTATGTAACATGGCGATCGAAGCTGGTGCTCGTGTGGGTATGGTTGCTGTTGATGATAAAACCATTGAATACGTAAAAGGTCGTAGCTATGCACCAAAAGGTGAGCAATGGGATCAAGCAGTTGCTTACTGGAACACATTGCATTCAGACGATGATGCTGTGTTTGATGCAGTTGTTGAATTAAATGGTGCGGAGATTGAACCACAAGTGTCTTGGGGTACTTCACCTGAGATGGTTATTCCTGTCTCGAAAGCTGTACCAACTTTAGAACAAGCGAAAGATGACGTACAACGCAATGACTGGACACGTGCTTATCAGTATATGGGCTTAAATGCAGGTCAGGCATTAGCTGATATTCAGCTTGATCGTGTCTTTATCGGTTCTTGTACGAATTCACGTATTGAAGATATTCGTGCTGCTGCTGAAGTAGTTAAAGGCCGTAAAGTGGCACCTAGCATTAAGCAAGCCATGATTGTTCCAGGTTCTGGTTTAGTTAAACAACAGGCTGAAAAAGAAGGTTTGGATAAAATTTTCTTGGAAGCTGGCTTTGAATGGCGTGAGCCGGGTTGCTCAATGTGTTTAGCAATGAACGCAGACAAGTTACAACCGGGTGAGCATTGTGCATCAACCTCGAACCGTAACTTTGAAGGTCGTCAGGGTAATGGTGGCCGTACTCACTTGGTCAGTCCGGCAATGGCAGCAGCGGCTGCGATTGCAGGTCATTTTGTTGACGTTCGTTCATTTTAATTCGGTCTGGAGCAAACCATGAAAGCTTACACAGTTGAACAAGGTATCGTTGCACCATTAGATCGTGCCAATGTTGATACAGATTTAATTATTCCAAAACAGTTTTTAAAATCGATTAAACGTACTGGGTTTGGCGACAACTTATTTGATGAACTTCGTTATTTAGACGAAGGCTATCCGGGACAAGACAATTCAGTACGTCCAAAAAATCCGGATTTCGTTTTAAATCAGCCACGTTATCAAGGGGCAACCGTTTTAATTGCTCGTACTAACTTTGGTTGTGGTTCAAGCCGTGAGCATGCACCTTGGGCATTAAATGAATATGGTTTCCGTACCGTTATTGCGCCAAGCTTTGCTGATATTTTCTTTAATAACTGTTTTAAAAACGGTATGTTGCCAGTCATTTTGCCTGAAGACATTGTTGATCAGTTATTTAAGGAATGTGCTGCGCAAGAAGGGTATCAATTAACAATTGATTTGGCTGCGCAAGAAGTTCGTACACCAACTGGAGAAGCATTTAAATTCGAAGTGGATCCATTTCGTAAGCATTGCTTGTTAAATGGTTTGGATGATATTGGCTTGACACTTCAAAATGCGGACGCAATTCGCGCTTATGAAGAAAAAACCAAACAGGTTCGTCCTTGGGTATTCCAAGAGATAAATTAACCTTTCGGTACATTTTAAACATAGTCATGGCGTCGTGTTCAAACTCTTGCTAACATGCTAAAGCATAACAACAGCTTAAAATTATGCACTAGATGAGGATTGGGCTTGAACAATGAAGAGGAACGTTACTCATAGCTTTTTGTTGAGCCTGTGCGCGATAACACTAAGTGCTTGTCAGAGCACTTACAATGTAGTGGATACTGTTCGTATTAAGCAGGCTGAACAAGAAAATTTGGGGCAGAATGCAGCAATATATTGTTCGGGCGCAAAAAGTTGCGAATTTGAACGGCTAAATGATATTACTGTTGTTGATGCACAGACACGTCGTATTAGTAATCAGGCAATTCATCAAGGAATTGTGAGATTAAATGGTTCGGTGTTAAGTCAAAGCAATAGTTTGTATCTATCTGTGCCTGCCAAACAATATGAAGTGGTGATTCGTTACTATCCGATTTCTCCAGATCGGGCTGAAACGATTCATGTTATTCACCAATTCAAAGCTAACCATCGCTATATGTTTAAAATGTACCGAGACAAATCTAACCGTTCGGGTAGTTTGCTGAATGTTTCTGTACCAGATCCATTATGTGTTGACTTAGAGCAGGATGGGCGGGTAATTCGCCGTTTTTGTCGACCATTTGATGTCACCACAGGACTAGGTGAATTTCTCGAACAGAAAAAACTAACACCACGGCAGTCGTAACGCTGTCTTGTCTTTGAAAATGGAAAACTTCATGTCTAAACAGATTTTAATTTTGGCTGGCGATGGGATTGGTCCTGAAATTGTTGGGGCAGCAGAAAAAGTATTAAATAAAGTAAATGAAAAATTTAATTTGTCGTTGACTTGGGAACATGGCTTGTTAGGTGGTGCAGCGATTGATGCTCATGGAGAACCGTACCCAGCAGTAACTAGCGAGCAAGCAAAGAAGGCTGATGCCATTTTATTAGGTGCTGTTGGCGGACCAAAGTGGGACACTATTGAACGTTCTATCCGTCCTGAACGCGGTCTTTTAAAAATTCGTAGTGAACTTAACTTATTTGCTAATTTGCGCCCAGCAATCTTATATCCACAATTAGCCGATGCTTCTAGCTTAAAACCTGAGATAGTTGCTGGTTTAGATATTTTGATCGTTCGTGAATTGACTGGTGGTATCTATTTTGGTCAACCACGTGGTATTCGTGAACTCGAAAATGGTGAAAAACAGGGCTATAACACTGACGTTTATTCTGAAAGCGAAATTAAGCGTATTGCAAAAGTTGCTTTTGAACTTGCAGGATTGCGTGGCGGTAAAGTGTGTTCTGTAGATAAGGCCAATGTTTTAGAAGTAACAGAGCTTTGGAAGCAAACGGTCACGGATTTACAGCAAGCCAACTATCCAAATATTCAGCTTTCACATATGTATGTGGACAATGCTGCCATGCAGCTTGTACGTGCGCCTAAACAGTTTGATGTAATCGTGACAGGTAACTTGTTTGGCGATATTTTGTCTGATGAAGCAGCAATGCTTACCGGCTCAATTGGTATGTTGCCATCGGCTTCTTTAGATGAAAATGGCAAAGGCATGTATGAACCTTGTCATGGTTCAGCGCCTGATATTGCAGGGCAAAACGTTGCAAACCCGTTGGCAACCATTCTTTCAGTTGCGATGATGCTTCGTTATACCTTCCGTGAAGAAGCTGCTGCTAAAGCAATTGAAGATGCAGTAGGGCAAGTACTTGATCAAGGTTTACGTACAGCCGATATTATGTCTGAAGGCATGACTAAAGTTGGTACAGCCGAGATGGGTGAAGCAGTTGTTGCTGCTCTTGCTTAATCGCTACTTTGCTAAAAAACGCAGCTTAAAGCTGCGTTTTTTTATGGTTGTGTTTAGCAAGCTTTACCTTCGTATTGAATAGATTCGGCAATGTCATTTTTGAGCTTAAAAATAACCTTGCAATTAAAGTTAATATCATAAGAGTTGCCGCTCAAATTACCTGATTGTATGGGAACAGAACCACCTCTCATATCGACATTACTCACCATCGGAATTGGGATGCTTAAGGGCCGTAAAATCGTATAAATAAGTTGATCAGAAGTTTTTTGTGGTGTGCGGGCGACTTGAAAGCCAAGACTCTGTAAGTTGAGATCTTGCTGAATCGTTGTAGATGATTTGCCTATAAAATTTTTTAAATATTCTTGCAAATCTACAGATTGGCGTGGATGACTAGCACAGCCGTTAATATTAAGCAGCATGAATGAAAGCAAACTCATTTGACATAAGGTAGATGTATTCATTTTTTCTCTATATAGAATTATATTTATCATTAAAGAACAATAGGTTGGATTTGCTAACTTGTAAAGTAAAAAAGCAGGATTATGATAAATAGAAGGTGAGTTTACCTTTAGACTTATTCTTATATTTACAGACTAATAATAATTGCCCAAAACTTAAGGAAGAAGAGTATGAAAAAAATAGTTTTTGCCTTTTTGTGTTTCGGAATAACCGCGGTCTATGCTGATAACTGTGATAGTGCTCGTAATACTTATGATGATATTTACTGTACCAATAAAATCTATGCGAGTGCTGATGCAGACCTGAATAAGAATTATCAGGCATTAAGAGCGAAATTAAATACAGTACAAAGAAATACACTTAAGAGGTCGCAGCTTGCTTGGATACGCCAACGTGATGCTGAATGTACAGATTCTAATAGAAATAGCGTAGACGTGCAGTGTCGTTTACAGACAACGCAAGAAAGAAACCATTGGCTGCAAGAAAGATTGCGTGAATGCCAAACGGTGGGATGTAAAACCAGTCGATTAAGTGAATAAAAAACGCAATAAAAAAGCCACATGATGAAGTGGCTTTTTTGCATTCACTAATTAGCGAGCACGGTACGTAATACGACCTTTGGTTAAGTCATATGGAGTCATTTCGACTTTCACACTGTCGCCAGTAAGAATACGAATATAGTGTTTACGCATTTTACCAGAAATGTGTGCAATAACTTCGTGACCGTTTTCAAGACGTACACGGAACATCGTATTAGGAAGCGTTTCGGTGACAACGCCTTCGAACTCAATGAGTTCCTCTTTATTGGCCATAGCCTACCTGATGATCAAATTGGAAAGGCGCAAATTATAGTCAATTTATTTAAAAAAAACAAGATAGACATCTTCTTGTGAAAGCATCTGGTTAAAGTATGACTAATAAAAAAGATGTAATTTTTTTCACAAAAGAACTCTAATTCTGTTGTCAGTTTGGTCAATCAACGCTAATCTAAAATCATAGTTATTAGGGACTGTTCATGCATAAAGAGTCAACAGCTCCTAAGTATCAATGAAGTATCTACATGGAAGGGCACTGCGTGGGTCAGCTAACAGATGCATCAGTTGTATTACGTTTTGGCTATCAAGCAATTCGTCGTGCAGGATTGCCAACAGAAGAAATATTAACTAAAGCGGGAGTCGCTTTAAATCAGGTCGATACAAACGCACGTACTCCGTTAAGTGCGCAGTATGCCTTTTGGACTGCTGCTCAGGAAGTCAGTAAAGATCCAGACATCGGTTTGCATTTAGGTGAGCATTTACCTTTGTACCGTGGTCAGGTGATTGAACATTTATTTATTAGTAGTGAAACTTTTGGTGAAGGGCTTAAACGAGCTTTGGCTTACCAGCGTCTCATTAGTGATGCATTTGATGCAAAACTGGTGGTTGAAGATGGACGCTGCTATTTGACCAATGGTGAGCAGGTAGGGGCAGACAACCTTGTTAATCGTCATTTTTCAGAATGTGCGATTTCAGGTGTGCTCAGATTCTTCAAATTTATTACCGAAGGCCAGTTTCATCCGATCTTCATTGATTTTAATTTCAGTGAAGGTGCTTCTGAAGATGAATACTTCCGTGTCTATGGCTGTCCGGTAAGCTTAGGGCAGAAAGAAACACGGCTATATTTTGACCCTGCCATTTTAGATTTTCAGCTTTGGCAGGCAGAGCCTGAATTACTTCAATTGCATGAACAATTGGCGATTGAAAAGTTACAAGAACTTGCCCGTTATGATTTAGTGGGTGAGGTTCGTCGTGCGATTGGTTCGACACTTGAAAGTGGAGAAACGACGCTAGAAACCGTAGCGGCACAATTAAATATTACGCCGCGTCGTTTACGGACGCAGTTAAGTGAAGCAAATACCAGCTTCCAGCAAATACTTTCTGACTACCGTTGTCGTTTAGCTAAAAAACTTTTAGCTAACACTAATGAGAGTGTTGAGCGTATTGTGTATTTAACAGGTTTTTCTGAACCGAGTACATTCTACCGCGCGTTTAAGCGCTGGACTAACGAAACACCGGTTGAGTACCGTAAGCGTAAGCAACATCGTTAGAACTAAAAATTGGTTAAGCCTACTCAGGTAGGTTTAACCAATGTGGCCCGAGCGGTGGTTGTGGTAAGTCAAACTGCTCGGGATAATAACATTGAATAAAATAGAGACCATCAGGTGGGGCGGTAATTCCTGCTGCCTTTCGATCTTCGGCTGCGAACATTGTATCAATATGGTCGATTTCATACATGCCTTGCCCAATTTCAAGTAAGCAACCCATAATGTTTCGAACCATATGATGTAAAAAGCCATCAGCTTGAATATCTAAAACCAAATAACGTCCATGTTCAAACAAACGGCAATGCTTTACATGTCGTACAGGTTGATTTGACTGGCAGGCTGCTGCACGGAAGGTTTCAAAGTTATGCGTACCTTCAAATTTGCTGGCAGCTTTAATCATTTTTTGCACGTCTAATTTTTGATAAATATGCGTGACTTGTTTATGTAAAAGTGCAGGGCGATGTGGAGCGTTATATACAACATAGCGGTAGCGACGAGCAGTGGCTTTAAAACGTGCATGGAACTCTTCATCCATCTGTTTAATCCACTGAATTGAAATATCCTTAGGAAGTTGGCTATTTGCTCCCATGATCCATCCACGCTCTGGACGAATTGCATTGGTGTCAAAATGGGCCACCATATTTGTTGCGTGTACTCCTGCATCTGTTCGACCTGCACCGTGAAGTGTGATCGGTTCATCCGCGATTTTGCTGAGTACACGCTCTATAGTTTCCTGAACGCTGGCAACGCCTGGCTGTTGTGTTTGCCAACCTCGATATTGAATACCACTAAATTCAATACCGACCGCATAACGTTGCATGGCTTCACCTCTATTTAATGCAGATTTTCATTCCAATGGTTCAACCATTGTTCGGGGGTTGGGTATTTTAAATAGATTTGAAGCGCTTTTGCATAGAGATCTGCATGGCTATGGGCATCATTAATGACAATTTTTGCAATTTTGGCCCAAGCACTAATTGCATAACGTTGGTCAATACCCCCAAAAGTGACTTGTGTCGCCAAAATTGGTACACATCCACGAGCATAGAGTTCATCTAATGTTGCCAAAAATTCATCGTTTACGGCGATATTACCTGTACCGAAACCTTGCAACACTAAAAAGTGTGGTGGGGCAGGCAGTAAATGACGTAATTGTTGTACTAAATGCTGTGTTGCAATCGGTTGCATCATCCAGTTTAAAATCTGAAAGGAAGCAGCTTTTTCAATTTGAGCATCTTGTACGATCAATTCATTTTGCTGAGGCGTAAACTCAACGTTACTACTTAACCCTGAAAATGCATCAAGTTCAGTGGTATGCGTTTTTAATGCAGTTTGTGCGTGAAATACTTGATGGTGGAAAGCGAGATAAGCACCAACCGGAAGTGCAATGACCTTCTCTAATGCAAGATATAAGTTTTCAATTGCATCAGTAAATTCACGGGTGTTATCACCTTGAATATTGAGTAACGGGTATTGGCTACCAGTAATCACAATATGACAGCTTTGCCCTAAAAAGCGAGCTAAAGTCGCAGCTGCATAACTGAGCGTATCTGTACCATGAATCACAACAAAATGCTGATAGCCTTCTAGTTGTAGTTGTTGTATGCGTTGAATTAGGCGTAACCAGTCAGGTGCTGTACATGCACTGCTATCGACAATATTGGGCGCAGCAAAGCAATCAACTGTTAAGTGTGGGGGAATCACTTTCTCAAGTTGAGGTAGGAATTGGTCATAAGGCATAGGAGCTAAAGGTTCACCAATGCAACCAAAAGTACCACCCATATAAAATAAAGCTATTTTTTTCATCTTTTTGCAGGCATAAAAAAGCAGTCATCTCTGACTGCTTATGGTAAATCGAACAGTTCTAAGAAGCTATGCGATTAAGTAGGTTTTTCGCATGTTGTTGTTGTTCTGTGTTGAATTTTTGCTCATTACTCTGTAGTAAATTACGCGCTGCTTGGTTCGCTCCAAACTTAATGTATTGTTCAGCTAATTTTAAATCGAGTTCATTTTCATTTATTTGTTTTAATTCTGGAAAAGCTTCTAAAAGCGGATCCTCTATTTGGGTTTGAGTAACCCTTTCGTTTACTACCTCATTATTTTGAATTTCAATCTCTGGCGCTGTAACTAAGGCAGGCTCATCTAATGAAAACTCAAGAGGTGCGATAGAAGTCGCTTCTAATGGGGTTTGTTCTATGAGCTTAATTTCATCTAATGATGGAGCTTGTTCAACAGATTTCGTCTCTGGACTTGAAGGATTTAAGTCAAGGTTAAAATCTAATGCATTGATGCTATTTTCTTGGTCTGCTTTTACCTCTACTGCTTGAGATTTTTCCTCAGTTTCATGCAGAGGGGCCAAGTCAAAAGAAAACTCTAAATCGGCCAGCTCATTTGTTTCTTGAGTGGATGATAACTCAGGTTGTTGTGCTGGTCGGTTGGTATTTTCCGTAGCCGAAGTCTGTTCGAATGAAAAGTTAAACTCTAAAGGTTCAATTTCAACAGCAGGTTCTTGTTTTACCGGCGTATAGTCTTTCTGTAGGCCATCAAAAGAAGCCTCGGAAGAACTTGTTGTTAATTCATCGAACTGAGCCGTTGTGTCTGTGTTTTTCGGTTCTTCATATGTTTGAGCTTGAGGGAAATCAATAGCATCAGGTTGTCTGGATGATTCATATTCTTTTTGTCGAGTTTCTGCTTGAGCTGCTATTTCATTTAAACCTAAGCTACGAATATGGCTAATCAACTGTTGAATTGCAAATTCATCTTTCTGAGCAATATGAATTTCAAGAAGTAATAAATACAGTTCATGTTGAGTATTATCTTTTTTTAGCGCCTGATTGACTTGAGCTTCAGCTGCTGAAAACTGTTTTTCTTGAATGAGCTGTTGAATATTGTGTCGTAAAGCTTCCGGTACAGGATTACTTTGAGGGATAGCAGGAATATTTTCCTCAATGACCTTGGCTTTTATTTTTTCACGCGAGCTTTTGCTTGATTTAGCACTCGCTTTTTTGCCGGATTTTCTATTTATATTTTTTGGGGAAGTGGCCTCTTGTTTTTGACTATTCTCGCGTTTTTTTAAAATAACGGCGACCACGAGTAATATGATAAACGGAATCACATATAACATTACTTTCCCCTTAAAAAATAAATATTTGCAATATAAAGCGTGCTAACTCTGGTTTTAACTTAATGTTTTTGCTTGTGAGTTTGTTGCTGTGCCTGTAATTGCTGTTGTAACTCTGCCAAACGCGCATTCAAGAGTTGAATACGTTGGTCTTTTAAACTTAAAGTTTGATTTAGTTTGGTTACATTCCTTTGTAATGTAACGGTTTTTTTGCGAGTTGTCATAACTTTTACTGCTAACTCAGTATTGTTTTGACTTTGTTGTGTGCTCTTTTTTGCACTTCCATGAGCAAAATTTGGGCTGTTCTCTGCCACAATGCTCATTTCAGCTTGTTGTAAACGATATTTAGCTCTGCCAGAAGAGGGTTTTGCCAAGTGAGCTTCACTCGATTTAGGTTTTAAATGGGAAGCTTTAGTTGTATTTGTTGTTAAGTTTAGCGAACTTCCCTGACGTAAACGGTTTACATCGCCTTGAATAAAAGCATGTCGATTTTGAGCTTGGATATCTCTCATGACTTTAGCTACAGGTTGTTTAGTTTGTGCTGCAATACGATTGGCAATACTCCATAAAGACTCGTTACGTTGTACGATATATTTACCTGTAGGTGCCGGGCCTTTATAAGTGCTAATTTTTTGCTTTTTCGACGCATTTTTACTTAATACATTTTTTTGTTGAGCAGTTTTAGATTGCGCTGCTTTTTTGACGGTAGTTGTTTGATTGCCACCACTTGATTTGAGTGAAGTCGAGGGTTGTTTCTCTACAGCCGATGATTCGATATTCATTGTAGCTATAGTTGGCTGAGGTGTTTGAGTCGAAGGTTTTTCGGTAAAAGGAGCCACAGGAGCAGGGCTAGAACTATTCAAAGCTGGAGCAGTACCAGTGCTAATATTTAGATTATGTTCATTACCTGTGGTTTCAGCCACGTTTGATGTATTTTCAGTAGGTGTGTACTGAGTACTTTCAGGTAAATTTAGTGCGATATCTTTTTCATTTACGATAAATTGCGGTGAAAGTGGACTTTCGTTAATGGCGGCTTTTTTTATAGGCGATGGCTTTAAAACGGTTTTAATATGTTGAAGACGGGTTGCGTTACCTTCACTGACTTTTACGACAATATTCAGTTCAGGATCGATAATAGGACGCGATGAGGTAATCACAATAACGCCAGAACCCTGACCATTTTGGCGTGTATAAAAGTTTAGGTTACCCGGAGGTTGATGAGTTACTCCCAAACCATTGAGATCATCTTGAGTGGCCAAACTGACTTGCAATGGGGTATTAGGATCTGCTTGCTGAAAATTCATTTCTGCATAAAGTAATTCCCCAGGTGCAGATTGAATTTGAATAGGATCTAATGTAATCGCATAAATAGAAGGCGAAGACATAATGGTGAAAATGGCAATTTTTAATTTGTTATATGCAGTCATCTCAATCCATGACCTGATCAGTCGTAAAGTCGTTCAAAATTATACAATAATGGAATGTAAATAAATTGTTAATTTTTTACAAACCAGTTACGAAAAAGCCGATCAAATGTGATCGGCTTTTTATTTTGACTGAATAATTCAGATCAAATTATGAGCTTTTGTATTCTACTAAAATACGTAACATACGACGTAGAGGCTCAGCAGCACCCCAAAGTAACTGATCGCCTACTGTGAATGCGCCGAGGTACTCTTTACCCATATTGAGTTTACGTAAACGACCTACAGGTACAGTTAGGGTACCAGTTACAGCAACAGGTGTAAGATCAGTCATTGATGCTTCACGTGTATTTGGTACAACTTTAGCCCACTGGTTTGAGTTGCGAATCATATCTTCGATCTCATCAAGCGGAACATCTTTTTTCAATTTGATGGTTAATGCTTGAGAGTGGCAACGCATTGCACCGATACGAACACAGTGACCATCGATAGGAACGATTTGAGAGTTACCTAAGATCTTGTTGGTCTCAACTTGTCCTTTCCATTCTTCTTTTGACTGACCGCTTTCAAGTTGTTTATCAATGTAAGGAATTAATGAACCAGCAAGTGGCACACCAAAGTTCGCAGAAGGGAAACCTTCACCGCGTTGTAACTCGGCAACTTGACGGTCAATATCAAGAATTGCAGATTTAGGATCGTCTAACAAAGTCTTGGTATTGTTATATAAATAACCCATACCTGTTAACAACTCACGCATGTTTTGTGCGCCAGCGCCTGATGCCGCTTGATAAGTCATTGCAGTCATCCACTCAACCAAATTATTTTGGAAAAGTGCGCCAACACCCATCAACATGAGTGATACTGTACAGTTACCACCAACGAAAGTTTTAGTACCTTTCGCTAAGCCGTCTTTAATTACATTAAGGTTAACCGGATCAAGAACGATGATTGCATCATCAGTCATACGTAAAGTAGATGCCGCATCAATCCAGTAGCCATCCCAACCAGTTGCTTTTAACTTTGGGAAAACTTCAGACGTGTAGTCACCACCTTGACAGGTAATAATGACATCCATTTGCTTCAGACTGGTAATGTCTGTAGCTTCCATAAGTGCTGGGGCAGTCTTACCACCAAATGAAGGAGCTTCACCACCTGCATTACTGGTAGAGAAGTAGAATGGCTCAATATGAGCAAAATCATTCTCTTCAACCATACGTTGCATAAGGACGGAACCGACCATCCCGCGCCAACCGACCAGACCTACTTTCATGTCATTTTGCCTCGGTGCGTTAAAATTGTTAAAGGGGGAGTTGAGTGTATCAAAAGTGCTCACAACTGCAAGCGTTACAGAATCAAAACAGCAATTTTATTGAGTAGAATATCTTGTTTATGTTACATACAAAATTGATAAAGATGACAAAAACATTAAAAAACAAATCATCTTAAAAGAGTAATTTCAATGATTTATATCGAAGTACTGGCAGTAGTGGTGATTTGGTTAAGCTTCTGGTCACTTATTCCTCGTGATGAGTGGTGGTTTCGAGGTGCAGATTTTCCAAGATTACAAATTCTGTTTATTGGCTTAATTGCTTTAATTGGTATGTTGTTTTGGCCGACCGAATGGGATGTATGGCGTGAGCTTTTGCTTGCGGTACTCATCGCAGCGATTGCCTACCAACTTAAAATGGTTTTACCGTATACGCTGTTTTGGAAAAAACAGGTTAAAAAGGTCAAACAGCATCAGCTAGATCCTACAAAACAGATTTCACTGATAGTTTCTAATGTGCTCACCCCGAATGATAAATATCATTTATTACTTGAGCATGTACGGACGTTGAAACCTGATTTATTGCTTACTTTAGAGAGCGATACAACTTGGGAAAATGCTTTAAAAGAGATCGAGAAAGATTATCCATACCGTGTGCCCGTACCTTTAGATAATTTATACGGGATGCATTTATATAGCCGGTTACCGCTTAAAAATACTGAGGTTAAATTCATTTTAAGTAATGAAATACCTTCTATTCATACCACGGTAATTTTGCGATCTGGCATGCCTGTTCAGCTCTACTGTTTACATCCTAAGCCACCTAGCCCAACTGAAGCAAAAGATTCAACACTGCGTGACGCTGAGCTTTTAATTGTCGGAGACCAAATTAAAGATCTTGATGAAAGTTGTATTGTGATGGGGGATTTAAACGACGTAGCGTGGTCACGAACAACCCGTTTATTTCAACGTATTAGTGGGCTACTCGATCCACGAGTGGGGCGACATTTTATTAATACTTTTCATGCGGACTATCCTTTATTGCGCTGGTCACTTGACCATATCTTTCATAGTACAGACTTCGGTTTAGTAAAAATGCAGCGTTTATCTCATATTGGATCAGACCATTTTCCTGTCTATGTCGTTTTACAAACAGGTCGAATATTTGAAGAGATTCACGAGGAATTAGAACAAACTCAAGCCGATGAAGAAGAAGCTCAAGCCGCGATACAAGAAGGTATTGCTAAAGCTGAAAAAGAAGAAAAAATCGTGACTGATGAAATTGCACAGCCTTATAAAGAGAAAAATATATAAAGTGAGTTGTAAGCAATAACGTACAAAGATTTGAGTCTAGGTCCAATAGGCAGACAGAGTTAAAACCCGTATTCTACATTCATCGGCACACGGAAGCGGGAATGGATAATCCCAAGTAAGGATGCACTAAGCTGATATGGAACGACATCACGGATAAGATGTTAGAACGGAAGCGATAAAAAGAATTATATACCCTGAAAGCACAACCTCATTTACCCGAGTTTTGCAGGACGCAGAACTCGGGTTGATATTTTATAGATATATCATTTAATTCGTTGTAAATAAAACCAATATTTTTAAGGTATTCTTAATTTTAAAATCTACTTAATTATAAGTCATCGTCCATAAATTTTTTTATATATCTGAGCAATTTTTAATGAAAATGGATACAAAAAACTTTTTTGTTAAGTTTTTGTTTTTATAGATTATTGACGGATAAATCTAGGCTTTGACCTATTTAGATATAAATTGGACTTGTTTAATTGGCAAATCTCAATAGAATGTGCCGATCGTTGACATGTTGGATCGTCAACAGGCATTGTTGTTTACTTCGCCGGATCGGCGGGTTGTGATTTGCTTGTGCATTTAAATTTCTGTTTGGAAATTCGTGTACATATTGAGGTTTCACTCTAAAGTAGTGGTCTTCTCCCTCTCATATTTGATACTTTGCGGTGCATAAGGATTGTCTTATGAAGAATTTTAAATTTAGCCTTGCATGGCAAATTTTAATTGCTTTAATCCTAGGGATAGTTGTCGGGGCTGTTTTACATAACCAGCCTGAAATCAAAGATAGTATTGTAAATAACGTTCTTACTCCATTAGGTAAGATCTTTATTAGCCTGATTAAAATGATTGTAATCCCAATCGTTTTCTCTACATTGATTTTAGGTATTGCTGGTGTTGGCAGTACAAAAAGTCTAGGGCGTCTTGGTTTTAAAACCATTCTCTATTTCGAAATTATTACTACTATTGCTATTTTGGTTGGCTTGTTTGCAGCGAATATCTTCCATCCAGGTTCAGGCATTGATATGTCTCAACTGGTACAAACTGATATTTCTCAATATAAGCATACAACTGAAGAAGTACAGTCACAGTCTCATGGTATTATCCAGACGATATTATCGCTTATCCCAACGAACATTATTAGTTCAATGGCGCATGGCGAAATGTTGCCAGTGATTTTCTTTGCTGTGCTATTTGGTATTGGTTTATCTTCATTACCAGCAACAACAAAAGACCCATTATTAAATGTATTTCATGCTGTATCGGAAACAATGTTCCGTGTAACACACATCATCATGAAATATGCGCCAGTGGGTGTATTTGGCTTAATCGCTGTAACTGTTGCAAACTTCGGTTTTGCTTCGCTTATTCCATTGGGTAAATTGGTTGTATTGGTTTATGGTGCAATCTTATTCTTTGCTTTAGTGGTTTTAGGTATTACTGCAAAAATGTTCAGCATCAATATCTTTACTTTGTTTAAGATTTTGAAAGATGAATTAATTTTGGCGTATTCGACTGCAAGTTCGGAAACAGTTTTACCGCGTATTATGCAAAAAATGGAAGCTTATGGTGCGCCAAAAGCGATTTCTAGTTTTGTAATCCCAACTGGTTATTCATTTAACCTTGACGGTTCTACGCTTTACCAAAGTATCGCAGCAATCTTTATTGCACAGCTTTACGGTATTGAAATGTCAATCAGCCAACAAGTGATTTTAGTTGTAACGTTAATGATTACTTCTAAAGGTATTGCAGGTGTTCCTGGGGTATCATTTGTTGTGTTATTGGCGACATTAGGCAGTGTTGGTATTCCTGTAGAAGGCTTAGCATTTATTGCTGGTGTTGACCGTATCATGGATATGGCTCGTACTGCGTTGAACGTTGTAGGTAACGCGCTTGCTGTACTTGTAATCAGTAAATGGGAAAAACAATACGACTATGAAAAAGCTGCTGCTTATGAAGCATCTCTTAAGTAATAGAGAAGTTTTTTAGTCGAAAAAACCCGCGAACATCGCGGGTTTTTTTTATTGGGTTATTTCAATACACTTTGATATAGCTCAAGGGTTTGGTCACACATATCTTTTAAACTAAACATTGTCACAGGAGCGACTGTTTGAGGTTGTTCAATATGATGCTTTACTATTTCTAATAAAGCTTTTTCATTTTCTGCTTCAACAAGACCCTGCGGGTACACATGAGATAAAATCTCGGCAACACCTCCACGGTTCCAGCCAATGACCGGCGTACCGACAGAGAGCGCTTCTAATGCTGTTCTACCGAATGTTTCTGCTT
The DNA here is from genome assembly GCF_009759685.1 of Acinetobacter baumannii. Taxonomy (NCBI): domain Bacteria; kingdom Pseudomonadati; phylum Pseudomonadota; class Gammaproteobacteria; order Moraxellales; family Moraxellaceae; genus Acinetobacter; species Acinetobacter baumannii. The sequence goes on from NZ_CP046654.1 coordinate 1,824,950, forward strand.
GATTGGATAGAGAGAGCACTATATCGCTAAAAGCGAGCCATTCGCGTATATCTGAGCGATGTCCTACAAATGTAATTTTATCTGCAAGTCCTTTGCTTTGAATGGTGTTTTGCAACTCACTTAAATAGGCTTGTTTTTTTACATCAGCCCCACCTACAACAACAGCATGCAGTTGAGGATATTGCGAATGAAGTTGCTGCATCAGTTCAATTAAACTTTCATGTCCTTTTAAACGAGTAATACGGCCAGGTAGGCAAAGTAAAAATTTATTTTCAAGTTCGGGAAAGTCGTTAAAGACTTGGTTAAACCACTGTGCTGAAGGTTGATAGTTATGCGGAAAAGCGGCAGGGTCAATTCCTCGATAAATCCGGATAATATCTTGTGGTGGACAGTTTTTATAATGGCCTGTGATGTATTTAACTACGCTGTCAGAAACAGCGATCACTTTTTCTGCCTGAGTCATGATCGCACTATAACGATTAACTGAATAGAAACCATGTACCGTGCTAATGAGGTGAGGGCGTTTATTCGCTGGTATTTTTCTTAAAGCGAAGTGGGTTAGCCATGCAGGTACGCGAGAGCGCACATGTACAATGTCTGGTTGGTGTTCTTCAATAAGCTGACGTAATGGACGGATTTGCCACAAGCTCGACAATGATTTTTTATGAATCGGCAGTGTTAAGTGTGTGGAACCTTCAGCTTCAAGTTGTGAGACCAAACGCCCGCCATTAGACACAACTAGAGACTGATGACCTTGTGCAACCAGTGCACGTGCAATTTCCAGTGTGCCGCGTTCTACGCCACCGCTATTGAGTTCTGGGAGAAGTTGCATCACTTTCATTATTTTTTGCCTTATACGTTCATAAAAGATGGATCATCCATAGATACATCATCTCAAACTAAATCATTATCCAGAGTTTACTATCGTGATAGCGACATGGATGTCGCTGTTGCGTTGTGTTACAAGGATGTAACATCAGCGGAACAAAGGATTTTTGCTTACTTTTTATCCCTAAAAAGTAAGGTCTGCCTATCCGAAAGTCTTTGAATATCACTTTAAATCGAGGCTGTGCCTATTACTAATCTAAAATTATTACAGCCTTATCTTAATAAATCTCTTCATATCCCTCTGGACGTGTTTTAAAGCGACGGTGAAACCACATATATTGAGTTGGTGCGATACGAAGCTGGTTCTCAATAATCTTATTCACACGCGTTGCATCATCGACTTCATCTTCACTTGGCATATTGTCAACCGCTGGCTCAATCAAGATATGATATTTAGGGTTCTGTACATCGCCATGACGATAAAAATATAAAGGCACAGCAACCGCCTTGGAAATTTTTAATAAACGACGGTGAGCGGTTACAGTGGCAGCTGGCACTCCAAAAAATGGTGCCATAACACCTTGTTTAAGCCCAAAGTCTTGATCGGGACTATACCAAATTGCATCACCCTCTTTAAGATGACGAATCAAACCACGCATGTCATCATGATCAATTTGTGCTTTATAAATTGTGCCGCGGCAACGATAAATTAGCATATCGAGGAGGGGGTTGTTTTGAGGGCGATACACAACATCCGGCTCGAAATATTGGGCGCATACATAACCACCTGCATCGAGTAAAGTACTATGTGTACCAAGCAATAAAACACCTTTGCCTTGAGCTTGTGCATTGGTAATGTGTTCTAAGCCTTCAATAGTGACGCGGTTTTTAAACCAGTAAGGTTTATACCATGCATTTAAGGTCTCAAAAATACCAAGCATCATATCTACAAAAACTTGTTTTGCTTGTTGCTGTACTTTTTCAGGTGACCATTCAGGGAAACAAACTTCTAAATTACGAATTGTGGTTTTACGACGAGACTTTAAATATTTCCAAGCAAGGTTTGCCAATCCATGAGCTAAGCGCCATTGAACTGCCCACGGTAAAATAGCCAAAAGCATCAGGAAAGTAATCGCAATCCACACACCCCAATATTTAGGCAACAAAAAGGACCATTGAAACTCACCGGGCGTATAAGGCTGCTTTTGGCTCATAACGATATAAAGAATTTAAAAAGTTAAAACTGCCAAAAGTGTATCACGAACTGAATTTATCGTCGTAATACACAGGAGTAAATTGAAGGTTTAGACGCGATAAAGAAAAATAAAGCGGGTTATCGGCGGTGTTCTAGAAGAATACGAACCGCAAGGCCGGCTAATACTGTACCCATGACCCAGCGTTGAATGCTTGCCCAAAGTGGTTTTTTTTGTAGAAAAAGAGCAATGCTACCAGCAGAAAATACAATCAGCGCATTTACTGAAACGCTTACAAAAATTTGTATAGTCCCGAGTTGGATAGACTGCGCTAAAATACTGCCTTGTTGTGGGTGAATAAACTGAGGTAATAAAGATAAATACATAATCGCAATTTTAGGATTAAGTAAATTAGTCAAAAAGCCCATTAAAAATAACTTTAATGGTGAGTCAACCGCTAAATCTTTAACATTAAAAATAGGTGTGGCATTGGGGCGTAAAGCTTTCCATGCTAACCAAAGTAAGTACATCGCACCGGCAATACGAATAGTGTCATAGGCATATGGAACTGCGACCACAAGTGCCGTAATCCCGAAAGAAGCGCAGAGCATATAAAATACAAAACCAACCGCAACGCCACCGAGAGAAATAAAACCTGCGAGTTTGCCCTGACTAATGGAACGAGAGATAAGATAAATCATGTTTGGGCCAGGGGTGAGTACCATCGCCAGACAAATGAATCCAAATGCCAAAATTTGAGAGAGATCTAGCATGGAAATATCCTTAAATATTATTATACTGATAGGTATAACATAATTATTTTTATAAATCTTATTTGAAAAAATATCTTAAATTATATTTAAAAAAGCCCCCTAATCTAGGAGGCTTTTTAAATTAATCAGCAGGTAAAAAAATTAATTCCCTTTACTCATTTGCTCAAGTTCATCCCAGCGCTCTAACTTTTCAAGGAGTAACTCTTCAATTTCTGCTAGACGCTGGCTTGCTTTGGTTGCCGCATCGGCATCCGTTACGAACCATGAGCCGTCAGCAAGTTTGTCAGAAAGTTCAGCTTGCTCATTTTCTAACTTTTCAATTTCTGCCGGTAATTGCTCAAGTTCACGTTGATCTTTGTAGCTTAGTTTGACCTTTTTTACGTTCGTTTGAGCTGCATTTTTTTCAGCTTCTGCTTTAGCCTGAGCTTTTTTTACATCGCCTTTTTGGTCAACGACTCTCTCGTTTGGACGCTGAATCAAATAGTCCTGATAACCACCGATATATTCTGCAATACCGCCTTTGCCATCAAATACCCAAGTTGATGTCACAACGTTGTCCATAAAAGCACGGTCATGGCTAATTAGAAGCAAAGTACCTTTATATTCAGACAACATCTCCTCAAGTAGCTCAAGTGTGACCATATCTAAGTCATTCGTTGGCTCATCCATTACAATCAGGTTCGATGGCTTGAGCAATAGTTTTGCTAACAGGACACGATTACGCTCACCACCAGAAAGTGCTTTTACCGGTGTACGAGCTCGTTCCGGAGAGAATAGGAAGTCTTGTAAGTAACTGAGAATATGGCGACGTTGACCATTTACATCAACGAAATCTGAACCTTCAGAAACGTTTTCAGAAACCGACTTTTCAAGGTCAAGCTGATTACGTAATTGGTCGAAGTAAGCAATTTCAAGCTGAGTTCCTGTTTTGACAACACCTTCGTGCTGAACTTCGCCTAAGATCGCTTTAATTAAAGTAGTCTTTCCGACGCCATTATCACCGACCAAACCAATGCGGTCACCGCGCATAACAATGGCAGAGAAATCTCTAATGAGGGTTTGTCCATCGTAGCTTACGCTTAAGTGTTCAATATCAAATACAAGTTTGCCTGAGCGCTGTGCTTCTTGAACGCCCATATTGACTTTGCCTTGTTGGAAACGGCGAGCTTTTGACTCTTCTCGTAATGCTTTAAGGGCACGAACACGACCTTCATTACGTGTACGACGTGCTTTAATACCTTGACGAATCCATGCTTCTTCTTCGGCAAGTTTCTTTTCAAACAAGGCATTTTGTTTTTCTTCAGCTTCAAGCTGCTGAGCTTTTAGGTCAAGATAACGAGAATAGTTTCCTTCATAGCTGCGTAATATGCCGCGATCCAATTCCACAATACGAGTTGCAAGGCGGTCTACAAAAGAACGGTCATGCGAAATAAAGAGTAAGGTTAAATTATTTTGATCAAGCAGGAATTTCTCAAGCCACTCAATACTTTCAACATCTAAGTGGTTAGTTGGCTCATCGAGTAATAACACATCTGGTTGGGTAAGTAGGGCGCGGGCGAGTAAAACGCGACGTTTACGACCACCTGATAGGTCTGCTAGATCTGCATTCGGATCTAACTCCATTTTACCTAAAATCGTGTTGACCTTATTTTCTAATGCCCATCCATCAAGTTGGTCAAGTTTATGCTGTAAAGATCCCATACGATCGCAAGCTTCCATGTCACCAAGTACACAGGCATCACTTGCTTCATGATAGGCTTTAAGTACGGCAGCGGCTTCTCCTGCACCTTCTGCTACAATATCTGCAACTTTGCCCGATGACATTGGAACATCCTGAGCTAACATAGAAACAGTTAAACCATTTTGGACAGAAACTTCACCAGAATCTGGTAGTAGGCTTCCCTCAATGAGTTTAAGTAAAGTAGACTTACCTTCACCATTACGACCAATTAAACAGACTCGTTCGCCACGTTCTAGGTTGAAGTTCGCGCCATCGAGCAGGGCAGGTCCGCCAAAAGCAAGTTGGACATCCCTTAAAGTAATATAGGCCATAATGTTTTCCAAAATCTCAAATGAGGACTTAAATGACTAAACCACCATATCATGATGATCAAGCGTCATTTTCCGCACCCATTGAAGATTTGCAAGTGCGAATTGCATTTTTAGATGATTTAGTTGAGGAATTAAATCAGCAACTCGCGATTCAAACTTTAGAAATAGCTGATTTAAAAAAACAAATGCAATTACTTTATCAACGTGTGGAATCTGCAGATTTATCAGAGGGTGTTGCACCTTTTGATCCATTAACGAATAAGCCACCGCATTATTAAATAAAATGGCAAGCGTTACGCTTGCCATTTATTTTCGTAAGTGCAACTTAAAATCCGTGTAAAACGATTTTCCCTTTGGTTGAACCACTTTCAATTTGCTCATGAACCCGTGTTAAGTTTTCAGCATTAATTGGGCTTAAAACCTGAGTTACAGTTGTTTTGATTTTACCTTCATCCACCAGTTTACTGACTTCATTTAGTAGCGCACTTTGTTTTTCCATATCTTCAGTCTGGAACATTGAGCGCGTAAACATAAATTCCCAGTGAACTGAGACAGACTTAGATTTAAACGGTTTAATATCTAACTGATCAGGGTCATCAATAAGTCCAAAATGACCTTGTGGAGCAATTAACTCTACAATATTTGATAAATGTTGATCTGTTTCAGTGGTTGAGAATACATATAAAGGTGCACTTAAACCTAATTGTTTAATTTGTGCAGCTAAAGGCTGACGGTGGTCTAATACATAATCAGCACCTAGTTGTTCTACCCATTCTTTTGTTTCGGGGCGTGAAGCTGTAGCAATAATCGTGAGGTGAGTTAATTGCTTAAGAAGCTGAATGGTAATTGAACCTACACCGCCAGCTCCACCAATCACTAAAATAGTCGTATTAGCAGGCGCAGTCTTTGGAACTTGGAGACGATCAAATAACATTTCCCAAGCTGTGATTGCTGTTAAAGGAAGAGCCGCAGCTTCAGTCGCTTCTAAAGTTTTTGGTTTATGACCGACAATACGTTCATCAACTAATTGCAATTCACTATTACTGCCTTGGCGATTTAAAGAACCTGCATACCAAACCACATCACCAATTTTAAATTGAGTAACTTTATCGCCAATCGCTTCTACCGTGCCTACAGCATCCCATCCAAGAACTTTCCAGCCAGATTGTTCAGCACTTACATTTTTACGTATTTTGGTATCGACTGGATTTACTGATACAGCTTGAACACGAACAAGTAAATCATGTCCTTTAGCTACTGGAGTGTCGAGTTCAATATCTACGAGTGCCTCTGGCAATGTAATAGGCCCCGCTTTTTGATATGCCACAGCTTTCATAATCATCATTCCTCTTGTTGAGAGTTTGATCATAACGTAAGCTTAAAAATAGTGACTACAGACAAATAACGCTCATAGTGTCAAAAAGGATACTGTAAAATGGCAAAAGCTCGACATTCAAGTTTTGACTGCTCACCAGGTTGTTCAGTTGAGGCCGCAATAAGTTTGATTGATGGCAAATGGAAATGTGTCATTCTTTGGCATTTATTAAATGAAGGAACTTTACGATTTAATGAAATTCGTAAACGAGTTCCAAGCATTACACAAAGAATGCTGACCAATCAGCTTCGGGAATTAGAACAAGATGGCATTATTCATCGTGAGGTTTATCCTCAAGTGCCTCCTAAAGTGGAATATTGTCTAACTGATTTAGGGCGCGGGCTTGAGCAGATACTTCTTGCTTTAAAAACTTGGGGAGATGCGCATCTGGATCGGTTTGGTAAGTTAACTACTCTTGAAACTGAAAAGAGCGCCTAAATATTCTGCCTAGATTGTTAAAAATATCTATGAGGAAATGTTGTAGTTTTTAGCCTTGTCGGTTAATTGGACATTATTTTTATGATGTAACTTGCGTTTTCTGGTCAGCTTATGCAACTCTAATAAAAGAGATTAATAGGTTTTGCTATGGACAATATCGGAATTTGGGTTACCGTTATCATTGTTCTTTTCGTGCTAGGCTCCATTTTTGGTTTAAGAGTGAGTCCACGTGAAAAGGCGCTGGGAATTATGCGAGACAAAGCCCGCAAAATGGGGCTACATCCACGCGTAATTGCTGCACCTGAATGGACACATGTCCCGATGGCAACTGAAAAGCGTGCCAGCATGGTTGCTTACTATAGTGTATTAATCCCCGATGCTCGTTTACCGCTCATGCGTGCTCGCGTTATAGACGGAAAATTAAAAGTTGTGCAAGGCGATGAGAAATTTAATGATTCTCCCATTGCATTAAAAGGGATTTATGCTATTGATATGCAGGCAAACTGTGTAGGCCTTTATTGGGATGAGGAATCGGACCTGAAAGCTACGCAATTAGATGAGATGAAGGCTTATCTGTTGGCCTTGGCTGAAGCCTGATTTTTAAATTTATTGGTATAGGAATAACATTTTATATGGCGAATACCTCGCGCTCTGCATCTCAAAGCACAGCATCTTCTGCCTCTGCTGCACATAAACGTGCCTTAGTGATTGTGGAGTCGCCTGCCAAAGCGAAAACCATCAACAAATATTTAGGTTCGCAGTACATTGTTAAGTCTTCTGTAGGTCACGTACGTGACTTGCCAACAGGTGGCAGTAAAGCAACAGAGAAAAAGCCGGCTGCCCGGACAAAACTCACTGAGGCTGAAAAAGAACAAAAAGCGAATCAGGCTTTAATCAATCGTATGGGCGTCGATCCGGAACATGGATGGCAAGCGCATTACGAAGTTCTGCCTGGCAAAGAAAATGTTGTTGCTGAACTCAAGAAACTTGCTAAAGATGCAGATGCAATCTATCTCGCAACGGACTTGGATAGAGAAGGGGAAGCAATCGCTTGGCACTTACGCGAAGTGATTGGTGGTGACGATAGCCGTTATCATCGTGTGGTATTTAACGAAATTACTAAAAATGCCATTCAAGAAGCATTTAAACAGCCAACACGTCTCGACTTAAACCGTGTTAATGCACAACAAGCACGTCGTTTCTTGGACCGTGTAGTAGGCTTCATGGTTTCGCCATTATTATGGGAAAAGATTGCCCGTGGTTTATCGGCAGGTCGTGTACAGTCTGTAGCGGTAAAGCTTGTTGTTGAACGTGAACGTGAAATTCGTGCTTTTATTCCAGAAGAATATTGGCAAGTCTTTGCAGACACTAAAGCTAAAAAAGATGACATTCGTCTTGAGGCTGTTAAACAGGCGGGTAAAACGCTTAAATTAAAAAATAAAGCTGAAACAGATGCCCTGTTAGATGTATTAAAAGGCGCTGAATATAAAGTTGCTCAGCGTGAAGATAAACCAACTAAGGTGAATCCAAGCGCCCCATACATCACTTCGACTTTGCAACAAGCTGCAAGTACACGTTTAGGTTTCTCTGTAAAGAAAACCATGATGTTGGCGCAGCGCTTGTATGAAGCTGGTTTCATTACTTATATGCGTACTGACTCAACGTTTTTGAGTGATGATGCTGTAAGTATGGTACGTGCGCATATTGAAAGCCAATATGGCGAAAAATATTTACCAGCTAAGCCAAATCGCTATGGTAATAAAGCAGGTGCTCAAGAAGCCCACGAAGCTATTCGTCCATCAAATGTTGCGCTGACTGGTGATCAACTTGCTGGTGTAGAGCGTGATGCTCAGCGTTTGTATGATTTAATTTGGCGTCAGTTCGTAGCTTGCCAAATGACTCCGGCAGAATATTTATCTTCAACTTTAACAGTTGAAGCTGGCAATGTGGAGTTAAAGGCAAAAGGCCGTACGCTTGTATTTGATGGCTTTACTAAAGTTCGTGGTGCCAATAAATCTGATGACGATATCATTTTACCTGCAATTAAAGTGGGTGAAATTTTAAAGCTCGAAAAGCTAGATCCAAGTCAGCATTTTACCAAACCGCCAGCTCGTTTTACTGAAGCATCTTTAGTAAAAGAACTTGAAAAACGTGGTATTGGTCGTCCGTCGACTTATGCTGCCATTATTTCTACGATTCAAGAACGTGGTTACGTTAAGTTAGAAAATCGCCGTCTCTTTGCTGAGAAAATGGGTGAGATCGTAACGGATCGTCTTGATGAAAGTTTTAATAACCTGATGAACTATGCATTTACAGCAGACCTTGAAGGTCAGCTCGATAAAGTTGCAACAGGTGAGCGTAACTGGAAGGAATTGCTAGACACATTCTATGGTGATTTTAAAAAGCGTTTGACCAATGCTCAAGGTGAGCAGGGAATGCGTCGTAACCAGCCAGTTGAAGTACCAGCAGTACATTGCCCTGAATGTTCACGTCCAATGCAGATTCGTACGGGCACTACAGGCGTATTCTTAGGGTGTTCTGGCTATAACTTGCCGCCTAAGGAACGCTGTAAAGGGACCTTGAACTTAACGCCAGTTGAGTCTCTAGCAGCGTTATCTGATGATGATAGTGCTGAAACAGCAGACTTGATGTCAAAACATCGTTGTCCGAAATGTGGTACAGCAATGGACAGCTACGTCATTGATGGTGGCCGTAAGTTACATGTTTGTGGTAACAACCCGGATTGCGATGGCTATGAGCTTGAAGAAGGCGAGTTCAAGATCAAAGGTTATGATGGCCCAACCATTCCATGTGATAAATGTGATGGTGAAATGCAGCTTAAGACTGGTCGCTTCGGCCCATATTTCGCTTGTACAAGCTGTGACAATACTCGTAAAGTCTTGAAAAATGGTCAACCTGCGCCACCACGTGTAGAACCAATCAAGATGGAACACTTGCGTTCAACCAAGCATGATGATTATTTTGTGTTACGTGATGGCGCGGCTGGTCTGTTCTTGGCTGCAAGTAAGTTCCCGAAAATTCGTGAAACACGTGCACCAAAAGTTGCTGAGCTTCGTAGCGTAGCTGATCAACTTGATCCAAAATACCAGTTTATTTTACAAGCTCCAGATGTAGACCCTGAAGGTAACCCAACCATTGTGAAGTTTAGTCGTAAGAACCAATCACAATATGTGGGTTCTGAAACACCAGAAGGTAAACAAACCAAATGGAGCCTAATTTATCAAGACGGTAAATGGATTGAAGGCTAAATAAGACAGATAAAAAATGCTAGCTCAGCTAGCATTTTTTTCATCTACAACAATAAAAGAAAATATTAATTTTTATGGGGAAAAAGAATGTGGAAAAACATTCGGATTTTATGTCTATTAATTGTTTTATTAATCGTTGCAGTTCAAGCGTGGCGTGACCAAAACCAAGACTGGAATCAGCCTATTGTGGTGGTATTGCACCCAATAAATGCAGATGGCTTACAAACCACACAAGCTTATATTCATCAGTTACAAAACACTGATTTCCAGACGCTTAAAAGCTATTTAAGTGAATGGTCGCAACATTATCGGGGGCAATCAGCAAACTTTGAAATACGTTTGGGGCAACAGTTACAGCAGCGTCCACCTGAGGTGCCACAAAATGCTGGTATTTTTCATGTGGTTTGGTGGAGTTTAAAGTTTCGTTTTTATGCCTGGCGACAACAACAGCCTGAAGATAATGGAGCATCACTCAAACTTTATTTAAATTATTACGATCCCAATTATCAAAAAGTTTTGGTGCATTCGACTGCTTTAGAAAAGGGCCGTATTGGTAGTGTTAATTTGTTTGCTACACGTGGACAAGCACTACAAAATCGGGTTGTAATCGTTCATGAGCTATTGCATGGCTTTGGGGCAAAAGATAAATATGATTTAAAAACAGGTCAGCCCATATATCCATTAGGATATGCACAACCTGAAAAAGTACCTCTTTATCCACAAAAGCGAGCAGAAATCATGGGTGGTCGAACGCCATTATCTGAGCAGACCAGCAAAATGCCAAGTGATTTACAAGAAACCGTCATAGGTTTACCAACAGCTCAAGAAGTGGGGTGGCTGAAATAAAATTGTGGATAAATACTATTTTATCCACATCAATTGTTAATAAACGATGCACATCTTATACAGACAATAAATGTGAAGTACATCACTATAATGACATTATATAAACTTCCTAATACCTGATAATAAGAGTCGCCGTCATGAAAACTGTAGGTAATGATTTGGTTCGTAATCAGCTACATGCTGATCGTAAATGGTATCTAATATTAGGCTTTGTGCTCATTATTTTTGGTTTGGTGTTATTTAGCTCACTGCCATTTGCCACATTTTCGGTTGTTTTTCTGTTTGGTATTTTAATGATGGTGGGTGGTGTATTGCATTTAATTGCTGCCTTAAGTGTATTTAAAGGCGGTAGCCGATGGCTGTGGGCACTTTTTGGAGTGCTGTATTTAATGGCAGGCTATTATGCATTTTCTACGCCTGTTACTACGGCTGTGGTTTTAACAAGCTTATTATCAATTGCTCTGATTATTGCGGGAGTAATCCGCACTATAAATGCATTTTTATTAAGACCAATTGCAGGGTGGGGCTGGACCTTATTTTCAGGATTATTAACCCTTGCTACAGGTATTTTAATTTTAGTGTCTAAAGATTCTCCGTTTTGGGTGTTAGGAATGTTTTTGGCAGTAGATATTTTATTTCAGGGCATTAACTTTTTAGGACTCGCTTCTGCGATTAAGTATTTACCTTCTAGCTCAAAAACAGTTTCTTAAAATAAATAACGAACAAAAGAGCACTTAGGGTGCTCTTTTTTGTTTTTAGTGAGCGAAGGTCCATCTCATGGCATGGGTCTGTTAAACTAAGCCTTGGTGTTTTAGCGATATGTGTTATGAGTCTTGCAAAGTTAATTAATGAATTAAATGCTCAGCAAAAAAAAGCAGCGACGACTATGGCTCAAAACTGTTTGGTTTTGGCTGGAGCGGGTTGTGGCAAGACGAAAACTATTGTTGCTCGCGCAGCTTATTTAATTGATCAAGGTTTGCCTGCAAATCAAATTCAGATTTTAACGTTTACCCGCCGAGCTGCGAGTGAAATTGTTGCAAGGGTCGAACAGCATGTTGGAGCACAAGCCAAAGGTCTTCGTGCATCCACTTTCCATACCTTTTGCATGTATTTATTGCGTCGTAATCCGCAAGCGTTTGGTTTAACCCAATTTAGTATTATTGATCGTGATGATCAGTTACTCATGTTTCGCTTATTAAGAGGCAAAGACAAAGATAATGTTTTGCCTAAAGCGGCAGAGCTGTGTGATTTATATTCTTATGCCCGAAATACGCAATCGAAGCTTTCTGAAGCATTACTCAAGCAATTACCTGAAGCATATGAATATAAATCACAAATTGCTGAGTTAATGAAAACCTATGAACAGCGTAAAAGAGAGCGTAATTTTTTAGACTATGATGACATTTTGTCGATCGTCGCTGTTCATTTACAAAACTCGGAAGCACTGACGAACTGGGTTGCTGGTTTCTGCCAAGCTTTGTTAGTTGATGAGATGCAAGATACCAACCCTTTACAGTGGGCACTTTTGCAGCCACTGATTGGTAAGGTGAAATTATTTTGTGTGGGAGATGACGCCCAGTCGATTTACGGTTTCCGTGGGGCTGATTTTGAAAACATTCATTCTTTTAAAGAACGTATTCCAGATGCAGTGATTCATACCTTGGATCTGAATTATCGCTCGACTCAAGAAATATTAGATTTATCAAATTGGTTACTCTCCCACAGTCCAATCGATTATCAAAAACAGTTACAGGCTCATCGTGGCAAAGGACAAAAGCCACAACTCCATTTGTTTGGTAATGAATTTGAAGAAGCCAACTGGATTGCACAAGACTTAATAGAGCGACACCAACAGGGCGCAAATTGGTACGACCATATGGTGTTAGTCCGCTCAGGCTATAGCGCACGCTATTTGGAAGGAGCATTTATTGCCGCTGAAATTCCGTATCGTTTTATTGGTGGCGTAAAGTTACTTGAATCAGCGCATGTAAAGGATGTGCTCAGTTTATTGCGTATTGTGAGTAACCCGCAGGATGACTTGGCTTGGATGCGCTTTTTAACCTTATGGGATGGAATTGGAGATGTGGGTGCCAGCAAGTTAGCGCAAGAGTTAATGAGCATTAGTGAGGTCGAAGAGCGTTGTCAGCGTTTGGAGCGTCATGGAAAAGTTCCTTTACAGGCCATTTTGATTTTGAAACAGCTTGATGTGCTACAGCAGCATGTTGAGGCAAGTATTGGTCTAGCACTTGATGCATTAAGTGAACAGTTAGAGCAAAACTATAAAACTAAAGACTGGTCACGTCGTGCTAGGGATTTCGACCTAGTTAAACAACTTGCGCGTAAACATGCATCTCTTGGTGAATTTCTTGAAGAATATGTGCTTGAACCAATTTCAATTTCTGAAATTGAAAAAGCGGGTGATGATGATTTAGTGACCTTAATTACAATTCACTCCGCTAAAGGTGCAGAACAGAAAGTGTGTTATGTACCGCATGTCTCACCAAACCAATATCCCTATGCGCGTGCACAGGGCGATTTTGATGAAGTCGAAGAAGAGCGCAGAGTATTGTATGTTGCATTAACACGTGCGGAAAATGAATTGATTTTGACGAAGCAAAATCTCAATACATGGTCACAAGACACGTATGACGAACAAGGCCGCAAAATCGAAAGCTATTTTCTAAATGATTTACCTGCCCATTTGGTTCAGGCCAAAATTCATCGTCAGGTGCCACAGCCATTTGCCAAAAAACAATGGAATACTTCACGAACAGTAAACTTAGGTTTTGGTATCGATCTTGACTAAATTACTGTATAAGACACTGTGAATACTCAAATGTATATTGGCCTTTCTTTTGATGGTCAATGAAGGTTGGAAAATGAAAATATTAGTTCGTAATTTAGATCGTTCAGTGACTGAAGCTGAAGTTTTAGAGCTGTTTAAAGCTTATGGTAAAGTTGAGTCTTGTGTCGTTGTAACCGATAAAGATACGGGTAAATCAAAGGGCTTTGGTTTTGTCGAAATGCCGAATCCGCGTGAAGCCATTAAAGCAATCAAAGGTCTAAATACACTTAAAGTAAAAGGTTACGGTATTCGGGTTAAGGCAGCTGAAGAGTAAGGCTTTTATGCAACAATTTTTAGCTCTTTCTGTGGTTGCTCCAAATGGAACACGTATAGCTCAGGGAATAAAAACACTTGAAGTTCGTTCATGGGTCCCTGCACAGCTGCCTCTTAAAGATCTATTCATTGTTGAGAACCAAAATTTTTTAATAAATGATGGTGATGAAGAAGAGGGAGTTGCCGTCGCTTTGGTCGATGTTGATTCTATTCATGTTTGGCGAAACGATGAGATTGAACCTGCCTGTGCCTCTGGTTGGAGTGAAGGATATTTTGCTTGGGTTCTAAGTAATGTGCGTCCTATGAAGCGACAGTTGAAAGTTCCGGCTAAACGTAAAATTTATCAAGTCTCTCTGGATTTACCATAAATAACGTTGATTTTATCAATGGAGTCGTTAAGCTAAGAATAGCCATATAGATGGCAATTTTAGAACAGGAAAGTTTAGTTATGTCACGTGTTGCTCGTTATCATGCCGATCGTACCAATCAAAAACTCTATTTTGCACGCTTAGCGTGTCAACAAGCAGAGCAAACTGATCATGTACAGCAGGTACAAGCGTATCGTGAAGCAGCTGTATTTCATTTACATGGTGCGATGTTGGCATTTTTGCAAGAATTGGTACGTTATTACCGTTTAAATGACTTGCAACCGACATTAAAATCTATTGAAGAGCATATGGCGGCAAAAGGACAAGTTTCTCCGGAAGTTTCTGTTTTGCAGCAATTGGCAAAAGATGGCTTCGTTGCAGAATTAAAACGTGCTTACCGTATGTGCCAATATGCACCGGAACCAACTGAACCGACACCGGAAGAAGAAACTTCTTCTAATTTGATCATTAAAGTGACTCAGGGACCACAATCATGGTTACCTGATGTGAAAATTTTGCGTGAATGGCATAGAGAGTTAAGTCATTTAATTGATGGTTTTCGTAACGAAATGGTCGAGTTCTAAAATTAAACTATCTGAGCGCTTGAAATTTAATCCCAGTGCGCCTATATAAATAAGACGAGAGATGCAAAGTGCAAGGGTGCTTTGCCACCATGTTGAAACATGGAGGAAGTATATGTCTATACAGCAATTGAAAGAGTTATTTGGAAATCAAGAAGCAGTGTTGGAATTAGTCCAACTAGAAGGTGGTGAGCTCGCCTTGCGTAATGCTGGTTCTGAAAAAGAGCCCTTGGTTAAAATTCAGTTTAGTGATGAACTAAAGGCAATATTAGGTGAACAGACGCCTATAGTTGCACAACATATGATTCAAGCTGCTTTGTTTGGGCTGTTAGAAAAGCAGGTCAATGAATGGCAGGCTGAAGTTGTGGATGAGCAGCCTAAATTCTTAAGTTAAAAAAAGCGTACTCTTGAGTACGCTTTTTTTGTATGCATTAATGATGTGTGGACTGATGCGCAAGTTCGATTTGATTTAAAATATGATGGCTCATATTCTTAGCCATTTCTTCTTTCGCATAGAATACTTCACCAATGTGTTCGTCTCTAATCACTGCGGCTTCTTCTTTACTTTCTGCACAAATTAAAACCTGAATTTGAGGGTTCAATTGCTTCGCAATATCTACAATCCGATGAATATCTAAAATATCCATAGGTGAAATTACCAAGAGTCGTGCGTGCATGATATGTGCTTGAATTAAAACGCCAGGTTCGGTTGCTACACCACTTACAGCTGCAATATTTGCCTGACGTAGTTTTTCTACGATTTCACGATTCTCTTCTGCAATTACGACTTTAATATTTTGATTAATTAAATTTTCAGTAATACGTCGTCCAACGCCACCATACCCTACAATCACCACTTGATCGCGTAGATAAGATTGATCGACTTCATCGGGCAGCATGGCTAATGGGTCGCCACTACGTTCAAGAAGTCGTGCTAAATGAGAGCGTTCACGAATCCAACGTTGTACCGGCTCAATTGCTGAGAAGATGAAAGAGTTTAGTGTAATTGAGAATAATGCGCCTGCTAAAATCAGGTTTTGAGCTTCTAACGTTAGTAGACCTAAAGAGACACCAAGGGTAGCCAAAATAAATGAAAACTCACCAATTTGAGCAAGGCTGGCCCCGACTGTTAAAGCAGTATTGATTGGATAGCGGAAGAATAAAACCAAGGCCATTGCAGCAAGTGTTTTACCCACCATAATAATCGCGATAACAGCCAAGATATGTAGTGGACGTTCAATAAGGATATGTGGATCAAACAACATTCCTACTGAAACGAAAAATAAAATCGAGAAAATTTCACGTAGTGGTAGCGTTTCTTCTTCTGCGCGATGGCTAAAATCTGATTCTTTAACGACCATTCCGGCAAAGAATGCCCCTAATGCCATTGAAACT
Source organism: Acinetobacter baumannii (assembly GCF_009759685.1). Lineage (NCBI taxonomy): Bacteria > Pseudomonadati > Pseudomonadota > Gammaproteobacteria > Moraxellales > Moraxellaceae > Acinetobacter > Acinetobacter baumannii. Next base: position 1,841,186 of record NZ_CP046654.1, read on the forward strand.
CCAAAGATGGCATAAGAACCATAGGCAATCGATACAGCAGCAGCGACTACAGTAAGCGTAAATAGCTCTCTTGAACCTAAGCGAGCAACAAACTGCATAATAATAGGCACAACGCGCTTACCGACAATCAGCATAAAGGCGATAAAGCCAATAACCTTTAATAGGGTGATTCCAAGTGTTAGCCAGATGTTACCTTCTGCGCCTGCTGGGGCTTTTCCGCCAAGTAAAACAGCTGTAGCTGGAAGAAGTACCAAAACAAGTACCATGACTAAATCTTCAACTAATAGCCAGCCCACAGCAATTTTGCCGTTTACAGAATCTAGAAGACCACGGTCTCCTAAAGCTTTTAATAATACAACTGTACTCGCACATGACAGGCTTAAGCCAAAAACGAGTGCGGAGCCAAAGCTCCAGCCCCATAACATTGAAACGCCAATACCCAGTAAAGTTGCAACAGCAATTTGTAAGATTGCACCTGGCAAGGCAATGCGGCGAACAAGTAAAAGATCATTTAAGGAAAAATGCATACCAACGCCAAACATGAGGAACATTACACCGAGTTCAGCAAGTTGGTTTGCAAGATGAATATCTGCTTCAACACCAGGAGTATTAGGACTAATAATAATTCCGGCAATGAGATAGCCAATAAGAGGGGGAAGTCGTAGTCGGGCGGCAATATAGCCAAAAAACAGGGCAACGCCGAAACCAACAGCAAGTAAAATAATTAAATCTACGTCATGCGGCACTAAAAACTCCTTTTACGTGAGTTAGGCTAAAGACAAGCATAAAAAATGCCAAGGCGGAATATGTGGAAAGTTTAACAAAAAGGCTGGTATAAAAAAAATGCAAAAAAAAACGACTTCATAAAGAAGTCGTTTTTTTCGAGGCTAAAATTATTTGATTTTAGCTTCTTTGAAAATCACGTGTTGACGGATTTTTGGATCAAATTTTTTGATTTCCATTTTTTCCGGCATAGTACGTTTGTTTTTAGTCGTGGTATAGAAGTAACCTGTACCAGCTGAAGAAACGAGGCGAATCTTATCACGCATTGCTCAGACTCCTTAGATCTTTTGACCTTGAGCACGAAGGTCTGCAACAACCTTTTCGATACCCAATTTGTCAATAATACGCATACCTTTAGTGGTTAAACGAAGACGTACAAAACGTTTTTCGCTTTCTAACCAGAAACGGTGGTGGTGCAGGTTCGGCTCGAACCGGCGCTTGGTTTTGTTGTTGGCGTGTGAGACGTTGTTACCAACGACTGGACGCTTGCCGGTAACTTGGCAAACCTTAGACATGGTGTAACTCCATTGATTTAGCCAACAGCAAATCTGTGGCCAGTCATACTAAATGTAAACGGATGAATTCATTCAAGGGGCGTTTTATACCAAAAATACGATTAAAAGACAAGCGAAATTGGTAAAAACGAGGCATGATCTAGTATAACAGATCATGCCTTGATCAGTTAACGCAACAAGGTTTTCGAAATGAAGCGATGAATCGGTTTATTGAACGGTGGAAGAATATATTTCAAGCTATAAAGTTTTGGATTTGACATGACCGAACGTTCATGCGAAAGCCCAAAAAAGCCCTCCGGTCCGTGATATTTACCCATACCTGACGCACCAATACCGCCAAAAGGTAAATCATCTTGTGCTACATGGGTAATCACCATGTTAATTCCGAAATGCCCTGAATGAGTATGCTGAGAGATATAATCGGCGCGTGCCTGATCATAGTCAAAATAATACATCGCCAAAGGACGTGGTCGACTATTAATAAATTCGATGACTTCTTCGATTTGGTCATATTCTAAAATTGGTAGAACAGGACCAAAAATTTCATTTTGCATAATATCCATTGCAGTTGTTACACCAGTAACCAGAGTCGGTGCAATTTTGCGGACATCATCTAAAATTTCATTTTGAGGATTAATTTCAATAATACGAGCACCCTGATCACGGGCATTTTCTAGATAACCCTGAATACGGTTGTACTGCTTATCATTAATAATAGAAGTGTAGTCTTGATTGTTACGAAAATGAGGATACATTCCAGCCACAATCAATTTAAAGTTTTCAATGAACTCGGCAGTTTTACCACGCGGCAAGAAAATATGGTCTGGCGCAACGCAAGTTTGGCCTGCATTCCATAATTTACCCACAGCAATACGCTGTGCGACATCTTTCATGTCTACGGAAGCATGTACAAGCGCAGGAGATTTACCACCCAACTCAAGAATGACTGGCACAAGGTTTTGAGCTGCAGCCGCCATGACTGTTTTACCGACAGAAGTCGAGCCTGTGAAAATCATTTTGTCAAAAGGCAGGTGACTAAACGCATCAGAGATCACACCACCGCCATTAACCACAGCAACCAATTCTTGTGGAAAAGCTTCAGAAAGAGCATTTTCAAGAACCTGTCCAAAATTTGGAGAAGCACTCGAAATTTTGATCATGGCATGGTTACCAGCCGCCAAAGCACAGATGAGTGGGCCAACGGAAAGTAGTAATGGATAGTTCCAAGGTGTAATAATGCCAATAACACCCATTGGTTGATATTGTACCCAACCTTTTGCTGGCTGATGTAATACACTGATATGGCGTTTTGATGGTTTCATCCATCCGGTCAGGTTCTTACTGTAATACTTGATTTGTTCAAGACAGGTAAGTAACTCACCAATTTTGGTTTCCATAATGGCACGATTGCCATAATCAAGGTTAATTGCTTCGGCAATCTGATCTTGATATTTTACCAAGACTCTTTTAAGACGAGCTAAACGATCAATACGCTCTTTAGCAGTGGGTACCGGATGACGTAAGTAGGCAATCTTTTGCTGCTCAAGCAAATCATGTAAATGCTTAACATCATAAGGAACCTGAGTCTCTGGATTTGTTTTTGTTTGACTGTTCATCGGTACTTACCAAATATACTGATATACTTATTTTTTAGAGTAAATACTCTAAATAGTCAAGTTGGTTTCTGTGTGCAAGTCTTAACCATATGAATTAACGAAGGTTATTAAAATGTCTCTACCTAAAGCTCTGAAGACAAAAGACCGGATTTTACAAATCAGTTTGCAGCTTTTTAATGAGCGTGGCGAACGGTCTGTCACTACCAATCATATTGCTGCAGAGTTGGGGATTAGTCCTGGAAACTTGTATTATCACTTTCGAAACAAGCATGAAATCATTAAGGAATTAATGCACCAATATCAGGTCGAGACTTTAGAAATGCTCTCTTTACCTGAGGACAGACCATTAACGACCAATGACAAAATTAATTATTTTCAGGTACTCAGTGGTCAGCTATGGAACTATCGTTTTATTCACCGTGATGTTTATCATTTAGTTGAAAGTAACGAAGACTTTAAAAAGATCTATCCCCGCTTTGCAGGGCTGGTCATGCAGCAAGGGCAAAGAATTTATCAGGCCTTTGTTGATGCCGGGCTTATGAAAATGACGCCATCGGAAATTGAAGCGCTCATTATTAACCTCTGGATTGTCTTAACCAACTGGACCAACTTTCTATATATGTCCGGACACATTAGTGACAATAACCACCTTGAAGAAAAATGGGTTTGGCAAGCTTTACGTCAAATGGTTTTTTTAGAAGGCCCTTATTTAATGGGGGAAAGCCGTGCGACTTATGAGCAATTATTGGAGTCGCTTGGACCTTCTGATCTTTTTGCCAGCTTATCGTCCCTAAAAGATGAATAGTTGTGCTTGTTTATTTAGAGCGCTAGAATACTCGGCTTATCAAAATTTTGTCTCAATTAAGTGATATTAACCAAATGAATATGACCACTGCCAATACAGCCCGTTTACTGATTACTTGTGAAGACAAGCCTGGGATCGTACAGGCTGTATCGAGCTTTTTGTACCATCAGGGTGCAAACATTACCGCGCTTGATCAGTATGCGACGGAAGCTCAAGGCGGACGTTATTTCATGCGTGTTGAATTTGAACTTGATCATTTACAGTCTCGTAAAGATGCTTTAATTCAGACTTTCGCAGCAAATGTAGCGGAACGTTATGGCATGCAATGGCGTCTTGCTTTTGTTAATGATATTAAAAAGGTTGGTATTTTAGTTTCTAAAGTTGACCATGCTTTGCTTGAGCTATTGTGGCGTCATGCACGTGGTTCTTTACCGTGTGAAATTACCCACGTAATTTCTAACCACGAAGATTTACGTGAAGCGGTTGAAAACTTTGGTATTCCATTTACAGTCATTAAAGTAACCAAAGACAATAAAGCGGAAGCTTATGCTCAAATTCATGAAATGATGCAAGGCAATGACTTATTAGTTCTAGCACGTTACATGCAGATTTTAAGCGAAGATTTTGTTTCTAAATGGGAAATGAAAATTATCAATATTCACCACTCATTCTTACCTGCTTTTGTGGGCGCAAACCCATACAAGCAAGCATATGAAAAAGGTGTAAAGTTGATTGGTGCAACAGCTCACTATGTGACTGCTGACCTAGACCAAGGCCCAATTATTGAGCAAGACGTTGAACGTGTGAGCCATGATTATAATGTTGAGCAGTTACGTGAGCTTGGCGAAGATGTTGAACGTAATGTATTAGCTCGTGCTGTTAAATGGCATTTAGAAGACCGAATTATTGTAGATGGCAATAAGACTGTTGTTTTCTAACAACTTATATTCCTTTAAAAGCATGCTTTTGAGCGTGCTTTTTTTATGGCTAAAATAAATTTAAAATGTTATAACATAACTAGAGTCTGTTGCTCTATAGAATACTTTTAATATCTAGCTACTTAATTATTTTTTAAGCTGAGCGCGATCTGATAAGTGAAAATAGGGAACTTACAAATTTTAGTGCGTTGTCTAAGCATGAGAAAACTAAGGTGATATCACTTTATCAAGTTAGACTTCGCGATAATGCGGAATGTTTTCATAAAAAAGTAGTTGCAAATGAAAACACTTCTCATTTATTATTGTGGCACTTTATTGTTCTATCCGATGTTTGAAATCGTTTCTATAAATTGAAAACCGAAATCATCATCCATTAGGTAATTAGATTCTTATGAGTCAATCTTCCGCAGCCTTAAACTCTCCCAATCCGATGAAAAAGAAAGTCATCACGGCACTAATTGCGGTTGCAATTGGTCATATCGGGGTCTTATGGGCAGTCAGCCACATTAAGCCTGCTGAACTAAAGCCAATTGAAAAGAAACCTTTACAAGTCCGTTTTGTAAAAATTCAAGAGCAACCAAAACCTTTACCACCAAAACCAAAAGAACCGCCTAAAAAGCCGGAGCCTAAAAAAGAAGTGAAAGAGGTTAAAGTTGTCGAGAAACCTGTAACTCCACCTAAGAAAGTGGAAAAAATTCAGCAGGTCAAAAAGGCTGAAACACCTAAAGAAACAGTAAAAACAGAACCTAAAGTTGAACCAAAAATAGTAACGCCAACGACTACTGTGACTGAAAAAGTCGTTGAAAAGCCAAAGCCAGTGGTTCAAGAAGCACCTAAAGCTCAACCTGCTCCAGATCCATCGCCAAAACGCGTTTCAATTGGCGGTTCAGGTGTACAGTGGAGCCGCTCACCACGTTTGACTGTTTCACCAAAAGATTTACAGGGCGAAGCACGCTCGGTTGTTGTACTTATTGAAGCCGATGAGAAAGGCAAGATTACTAACGTGCGCGTAACCCGTAGCAGCGGTATTCCAAGTCTAGATGACAAAGTAGTCCGTGCTGTACGTACTGCAAAATTTAAACCTTATATGGAAAACGGTGTTGCTTATCCAATTAAAGCAGAGCAACCGTTTGACTTAACCCCTTAAACGAATTTGAGTCCCAACGGCTAACCTTAATCAGGAGTTCGAATATGAACTTTTCAATCTATTGGCAACATGCAGATGCAGTGAGTAAAACCCTGTATTTCATCTTATTGGCAATGTCGATTGCTACCTGGACAGTTTTCATCTTACGTTTGATGGGGACTCGCCAACTAAAACAACAAGCTTATGCTCAACTCTCTCAGGCTATTACTTCGCTCAAAGCAAAGTTACAACCTTTGAGTTTTGAACAACGTAAAGCAGTTGCAGAGCAAGCATTATTGCGTCAGATTTCTGCTGAGAAAGCCAATGCTGATAAAGGTATTTCAGTTTTAGGAACAATTGCTTCAATTGCACCATTCGTTGGTTTGTTTGGTACAGTATGGGGTATTTTCCACGCGTTAGTTGCCGTTGGTAAGAGCGGACAGGCAGGTTTAGCTCAAGTGGCTACACCAGTAGGTGAAGCACTTATTATGACTGGTCTTGGTCTTGCAGTTGCGATTCCAGCGGTATTGGCTTATAACATCTGTTTACGTGCGAATCGTGGCCTTGCTCATGATTTACAAGATCAAGCACACAGTTTGTTAATCGACACCATGTTGCAGCAAGACTCAACTGTAAAGTCTGATGTTAAAACTGCACAGCAAAGTTATGTTGGAGGTCAAGCTTAATGGCTTTTCAATTGGGTGAAGACCACGATAGTGGCATGAATGAGATGAATCTCATTCCGCTAATCGACATTATGTTGGTGTTAATGATCATCTTTTTGGTCACAGCAACAGTTGCCAACCCATCGATTCCATTAACGCTTCCTAAAACAACTGCTGAAATTATTGATCCACCACCAAAAGCAATTACGATTAGTATCAATGCAAATGGTGAAGTGGCTTGGGATACTCAAGTAATTAGCCTTGATGAGCTTCAAAAACGTTTCCAAGAAGCAGGTCAAGGTGCGGTTAAACCGACAGTTCAACTTCGCGCTGATAAAGAGTCGAAGTACGATACTGTTGCTCAGGTAATGTCTCGCGCCAGTGAAGCCGGACTGAGCGATATTGCCTTTGTAAGTGAAAATTAAAATCTAGTTTCACGTAATAAAAAAGCAACCAATTCGGTTGCTTTTTTATTTTCTCATTTATTAATTTTTCATGAGATGTTGGAATTTACTATGTAACTTTAATAGCTTAGGTGGAATTGCAAAGTTGCAGTAACCTTGTGAAGGGTTCTTTTCATAGTAATTTTGATGATAGTCTTCTGCTGGATAGAATGTAGGAGCAGGAGATAATTCAGTCACAATATCAAGATCGTCATCTTTTAACGTCTGAATGGTGTGTTCTGCTGCCTGCTTTTGCTCTTCATTAAAATAGTAAATAACAGAGCGGTATTGAGTACCAATATCATTACCTTGGCGGTTTAAAGTCGTTGGATCATGCGTTGCAAAGAACACATCAAGTAACTGAGAATATGTAACTTGTTGTTCATCAAAGTCGATAAGGACCACTTCAGCATGCTGAGTGTCACCTTGACATACTTGCTCATAAGTTGGGTGAGTTGTATGCCCACCAGCATAACCACTTGTTACTTTTTCTACACCACGTATTTGTAAAAATACGGCTTCGACGCACCAAAAACAGCCGCCGCCAAATAATGCCTGTTGCATTGTTTTTTCCTCTATTTCCTGCCTATTACAATAGGGTTTATCTAGTTAGATTACAAAGTAAAGCGTGTATAAAAAAGTAAAGAAAAGTGCATTACTTATTTCATTTTACTTTAGGTAGACCCTGTCGAACGATTTGAGAAAAATGCTCACTGCTTTGGTCTGCAAATTGTTCAAAATGTTCAGTACGTGGGTTAATGTGTGCAATTTGGTACCACTGTTTCAAGCTAATATTTTGATCGAGTGCTTTAAGATCATATAAATAATTAGGTAAGTAACCAGAGGCAATTAACCGATAATCTTTAGGAAGCTGATATGGGTTAATGGCTTGAACCATATCAAAAATTAAAGTTGTACAATTACTTGTGAGGGTATTGTACCACTTTGGTTCTGCGCGTAGTTCATCTGCTTTTTTAAGATATTCTAAAAATAGCGCTTTTTGCTCAGAGCGAGGCATATTGACTGGGAAATTATAAACTTGCTCTTTACGGATATTGCTACGCGTGTAGACAATATCTTTTTCATCAGATGCAATTAAGCTCAGTTCATATTTTCTAAAGAAGCCGCCAATTGCTGAAAACTCTTCGGTCTTTTCTTTTCGAATTTCGATCGAAAAAACTAAAGGTTGTTGATTTTTAAATTCGAAACTGACTAGCGTATGGGCAATTTGTGGCCCCATCCAGTAAGAAGTAATAATATTTATGCCATTTAACTGGTTCAGGTCAAAAGTACGGGTTTCCCAGCGAACATCATAGGTTCCATCAGGATGCCAGTTGAAGTTACGGACATTATGCAAAGTAATAACATCGCCGTGTTTTTCGTAACTTAGCATATTGGCAACTTCAGGGTTCCAGTCACGGTCTTGACGTGCAGTAATCGAAAAGTACCAAACCAAAGAGCAGGCAAAAGCTAACAGGTAGATTAAAACGTCTGTACGACGGCTAATGATATGCCCATTAAAATATAAACCCGCCATACTTAAAGCAAAGGCAATCCATATGCCAATAATAATACGGCTGCCTAACCAGCCAAAAGGTTGTTGGACCCATAGGGCTAAGCATACCCAAATGCTGGAAAGCACAATAAACAACGTGAATAAACTATGTAAAGCGCCGAAGAGGAGGGCGATAATAAATTCACGTGTTCCGATATTGTGCATAGGCGACCAGAAAATTATTTTTTATAAGTGGCAAATTCGAATGAAGTTCCTGATTTTTCATCTACTTGCTGCTCACTTGCAGTTTTATGGAATTCATTCGGTATTGTTGGATAATGTGCATCACCTTGTACATCTAAGTCAACATGAGTGAGCTCAAGACGGTCTGCAATTGACAAGGTTTGCTTAAAGATTTCACCACCACCAATAATGAACAAAGCTTGCTTTTCGGTATTTTTGGCATCTTCTAAAGCAGCATTTAAAGCATCTTCAATTGAATACGCAATTTTTACGCCGTCAAAATGCCAGTTAATGTCACGGGTAATCACCCAGTTCACACGGTTCGGTAGAGCACGGCCCATAGACTCAAGCGTTTTGCGGCCCATGATCACCACACCACCTTGTGTGATTTCTTTAAAGTGTTTTAAGTCGGCAGAGATATGCCATGGCAACGCATTGCCTTTACCAATACAGTGATTTTTGTCCATTGCGACAACGTGGACAACTTCTACATTTTGCCATGCCATAATCTTATTCTCTAAACCGTAATCTAATGAAATTTAAGCCGTCGTTATACTGCAACTGGTGCTTTAATTGCCGGATGTGACTCGTAACCTACAATCTCGATATCTTCAAATTTGAAGTCGAAAATATCTTTAACATCCGGATTAAGTTTTAATTGGCAAAGTGGTAATGGCTCACGCGTCAATTGTAGTTTTGCCTGCTCAAAATGGTTGGCATAAAGATGCGTATCGCCACCTGTCCAAACAAAATCACCAACATCTAAGCCACACACTTGAGCAATCATATGAGTGAGTAAGGCATAACTGGCAATATTAAATGGCACACCTAAGAATACGTCAGCACTACGTTGATAAAGCTGGCATGACAACTTGTTGTCTTGTACGAAGAATTGGAAGAGCGTATGGCAAGGCGGTAAAGCAACTTGTCCGGCCTCATTTGGGTTCCAGCCAGAGACAATTAAACGGCGTGAATTTGGGTTGGTTTTAATTTCATTAATTAACCATTTAATTTGGTCAAAACCATCTTGGTTATAAGTACCATCGGCATTTTTAGTTGCGCCGAAATTACGCCATTGATGGCCATAAACTGGGCCAAGCTCATGTTCTGGGCGGCCGAAACGGGCAGTTTGTTCTGCTGTTGCCCATTCATCCCAAATGGTGACTTTATTGTCTTGTAAGTACTTAACGTTAGTATCGCCTTTTAAGAACCAAAGTAACTCAATCACGATAGAACGAAAGTGAACTTTTTTTGTGGTGAGTAAAGGAAAACCCTTAGAGAGATCAAAACGCATTTGATGACCAAATACAGAACGGGTTCCTGTGCCTGTACGGTCGCCTTTGTCACCGCCATTATCAAGGATATGTTGTAGAAGGTCTAAATATGCACGCATAACACTCTCGAGTTCGGATTAATTTCCATAAAATAAAAGGGGAGACGGTTCATGGATTAATAAACCGTGGAAGATAATAGCATGCTTTAACGATAGGTAGGAAAGAGAGCTACATTTACTGTTTAAAAACGTTTGGCCCGATTTTGATAAATCGAAACAAGAAAAAATCCATCCAGTACAAAGCCTAAAGCTTGTATTGTTGCAATCCAATTGTGTTGAGGGGGCAGTAACCACATTATAATAGCAACAATAATGAGAGGGTAAATTCTAAGCAGATACGGGAGCTTAAGTTTATATGAACTGTGCTCTGGAATTTTTGTTTGTAAATATTGCCCGAAATGAAGCCCGGACCCTAACACGAGACTAAGAACAGTGTAAGTCGGCGATAAAGGCTGTACTTGATTGGCTGCATAAATTGCAGCACAAACGACAATAATGAAGATGAGTTTGATGTGACGCGGTGCGTTATACCAATAAGCCAACATAAAAATGAGCCTATTTGTTAAATAACGATTGTGGTGAAAAAATAAAAGCAGCAAGCGCCATAAATGCGATTCCTTGAACGCCCCAGATCAGCAAGTTAGGCATGGTTTTTACAAAGATAAGTGCAAATAAAAGAGCGATAGGAACCCACGTAAATAGGCGGTAAAGTAAACCAGTCGGGTTACTTTGAGCAAAATGCAATTTAAAGTAACGGCAGATTAAAAAAATAATCCCAGTTCCTGTAAACATTAAAATGGTATCTAAAGGCAATGGTTGATATTGATATAACCCAATACAGATTAAGAGGGTAATAATTAAAATGATTAATTTTTTAAAAGTCGGGACTTGCGTATTAAACCAGAATTCCAGCATGGCGAATCTTCTTTTTTGGGAGATAAAAACTGTAGCATAAAAAAGAGGAGCCGAAACTCCTCTGATTTAGATGTTAACTGTTCTTTTGAGGGCCCCAGTCATAAATTTTCTTTTGGTAGGCATACCACATCATCCAAAGGCCTATCAGTAGCATTGGAACGGTGAGGATTTGTCCTTTCGTCATCCAGCCAAACAAGATGAAACCTTGGTCGGCATCCGGCTGACGGAAGAATTCCATCACAAAGCGTGCAACACCATAACCCATTAAAAATAGGGCAGATACAGCCATACGTGGGCGTGGTTTTGAACTAAACCACCACAAAATAATAAAGAGTAATAGCCCTTCGCAAAGTGCTTGATAGATTTGTGATGGGTGGCGAACCAAATGTAATGGATCGGTTGGGAAAATCATTCCGAATGGATAATTTGGATCTGTGACCGCACGGCCATATAACTCTCCGCCAATAAAGTTACCAATACGTCCGAACATTAAGCCTGTCGGTACACAAGGGGCAATAAAGTCGAGTGTCTGGAACCATGTTTTTTGATATTTTTTACACCAGAATAGCATTGCGATCATGACGCCTAAGAAGCCGCCGTGGAAGCTCATACCACCTGTCCAGACTTGGAATAACCAGATTGGGTTTTCAAGGAATTTATCAAACTCATAGAAAAGCACATAGCCGATACGTCCGCCGAGTACAACACCTAAGGCACCGTAAAACACCAGATCGGAAACCATGTCCGATGTCCAGCCATCACGCTGTTTGGCACGGTAGGAAGCAAGCCCCCAAGCACATAAAAATGCCAATAAATACATGAGTCCATACCAATGGACTTGAAGAGGTCCTAGATGTATTGCGACCGGATCGATATTAGGATAGGTCAGCATTGCTGCTCCTTGATCTTACGTTTTGACAGATTGTAGATACCATCTTGGCTGTCAACAAGGAATCTTTGCAAAACCTATAAGATTTTCATTGTAAGGCTTTTGGTGTTTGAGGACACCAAACGCAATATGGATTAATTTTCGCATCGCAGCACAAAGAGCAGCCATCTTTGCTTTGCCATTTCTTAGTAGTCGATCATATACGATTTTAATATGAGGATTATGACGAATTGCAACTACAGCTGCCATATACAATTTAGACCTAATTTTAGAAGAGCCCGAACGTGAGATTTTTGAAACACCACGAATTGAAGAGCCAGATTGCCTTTGTAGAGGAACAAGACCGCAAAATGCAGCAGCTTGACCAGCATTTGTAAAACTTTTACCTTTGAATAAAGTTAATAATGTCAAGGCAGTACGTTTTCCAATAGCTGGTATAGATTCAAGTAAACATAAATCTTGTTTTAAAGAAATATCATCATTAATAGTTTCATCTATCAATTTATCAAGATATTGAATCCTATTGTTAATATTCTCAATATCTAATTGAATAATCTCAATAAGTTTAGAATTCGTATTGTTTGAATATGCTTGATCTAATCTATTTTTCTCCCTATTTAATTCAGAAGTATAAGCGTCCCGACGGAGTATTAATTGTTTTAATAAACGAAGTTGGTCTGAATCAGGCTGCCAAATGTTATACGGAGCGAGTTCACCATATTTAACCAAAACTTCTGCATCTACTTCATCGGTTTTAGTTAGAACTGAGATACCAGCAGCAAACTTACGTACTCGCGCGGGATTAGCAACACAAACTTTAATGTTATTAGAGTAGAGAAAATAAGCTAAATTTTCATGATAAATAGAGGTTGCTTCCATAACTGCAACTAACTCTAATATCTCAATTTCTAACTTTTGTAACCACTCATTTAATTTAATAAAACCAGAGTGGTTATTATCAAATACTTTAGTTTTCTTTTTTTGATTATTCAAAAAAATACAACAATCAAATTTATTTTTAGAAATATCTATACCTAGATATTGCACAATTACATCCCCAAGAGAAACCGTTCACACTACTTAGCTTGTTAATACAGCATCATAAAAATGTGCTTAGATACCATTCAGTTTTTTTCGTGTGAAAAGAGTAGATTATGGTTTTTTCTACAATACAAACTAAATTTAGCGGAATGCGAAACTCAATAATCTACAGTTGTAATAGCTAATTACAACTTAATTAATATAACAGAAATTTGAGAATATAAAATTAAATAAAATCTCAAAAATCCATAAATAACTTTAATTTTCAATATAGTAAGTGGATTAATTAAAAACCTACTCAAATGTTCAGACACTAATTATCTTACTGACCCTTGATGCAAAAAAGCTCCTAAAATGAGAATAGAAATAGGTGCAAAAATAATTAAATACAACAAAAAATGTTTCATAAAATTCTCCAAATATTCGGCGAGCGTAGCTCGGTTAAACTCGTTTATGCTCAACTGGGAGCTTGTAATCAGAGAGAAAAGGTTGAAGGTTTTTCTTGTGTCTGTTCACTCGTAGACACTCGTTCTGTTAATGCAGGTTGTGCAAGTTGTTCTTGATGAACACTAGCTACTGGCTCAGGAGTCTTAGACTGAGCGAAATAGTTAAACGGTCGATCATTCTGTTCTATTAGCTTTTTACAGTCAGATTGCGCCACATCGTGCAAAATAGTGCCTTGCTGTGTGTATGCAACATAACGACCATTCTTTTTAATACAACCACTGAAAACAGGCTTAGAAGTGACCGTATACTCGATTTGGGATTGGTCAACGTCAAAGGGTTTATTCGGATTATATTTAATCGCAATTGTCTCCATCCGGACATCGTTTTTAGCTTGAAGCTCTGCATTTCTTTTATCTGGATTTTCAAGATCTTTGCGTTGATCTGGAGTTAATCCAGACCCATCGATTTGCTTAGGTTTTTTATCATCTTTTGACTGTGTAAAAGCAGATGGGTTAATCATTTTCTGAGTGGAAGGCTTCAAGAATGCATTGATTCCATATCCCACCAAACAAGCAATACCCAATAGAACCCACCCAAGTTTTTTCGGTAGTTTCAGCTTAACGTGATGAGCAGTTGCAGACTTGTAGTAGCTGAACAGGTTTTTAGGGTATTTAAATAAAAATTCGTTCTCTGCTAGCTCTCGAGACGATAAAGATTGGGGCTGTTTACGCACAGATCTCCAGTAGTAAACACTTGCCAATTTTGCCCCATATGGACGGTGTAAATGATAGTGTTCACCGACCAGATCTAAAACAAATGCATTTAGGAATCGTGGGCTTTGTGTGATGAACCAAATATCATGACCAGTATGACGATGTACTTGTAATTTCTGTACTACTTCGTCTTTGTTTGCTGATGTTCCAGATCTAAAGCGCTCATGTTGTTGGGCTTCGTCATAGATAACAATTGAGTTGTCTGGAGTAGTTCTCCAATCTTCTGGTGACTTCTCAACGCCATCGATCTGTAAGCCTTCAATATCGGCAAAGATTTGACGTTCAGGGAATTGTTTTTGTAGTTCTAATATCTTTGAAACAACAAATAGGCTTTTCCCCGAGCCTGGAGTACCTGTGACTAGAATTATCATTTTATAAACTCCGCCAAGCTAATCTATTTCGTTATGTGCGTGCACGGCACGCCAAACGAAATAGATCAGCTTGATAATTTCTGTATGCCTATTTGGGCAGATTTAATAATTGCATAAGTGCTTAAAGCGCCTATGAGAATGCCAATTGCTTTATCCCCACCACACATCCCCAAAAATGCAAGTGCAGTAGAAGGACCAAAGCTCATATTTGAAGTTGCACGGGCGATATACATGCTGATAAATCCCTGTACAACACTTGTTGTAAAGATGCCTATTCCTGCCCCTAAAAGGAGGCGCTTAATTGCAGATCCGAGCAGTAAAGTTAATGCTGTATAGATTATTTTTCCCATTACTCACTATTCCCCCTTGATAAACCCATAACGATATAAGCTCCGATTAAATAGGCAGATCCAATCACAAAAGGTCTAATCATGATCATGAAATTACAAAGAGGTTCAAAAGAGAAATTCGTCTCAGATGAAACGCCCTTAATAGTGATTTCTATAGGTTCGGCTTGTGGGCAAGTCTGGTCGAAAGAGACACGATCACCATCGTCAAAATTTAGTTGTAGATCCTTAATTTCTGGTTTTGTATCAGTTGAATCTGTAGCTGACTCATTCATCCATTTATTAAAAGTAGTCCAATAGCCCGCGACAGTAGTTGGGAAGTTAATGGCAACTTGTGCAGCCTGACAAACAACAGGTGCCCAATCACAGAAAACAGGAAAATTTAATTTAATATCATAAGGTGGAGTAGCTGCAGCAGGATCACCAGTTGTAGGCTCACCAGTTGTTGGAGCAGGTACAGCAGTACCAGTACCCGTACCAGTAGTAGGAATTGCTTGTGATTGGGTTAATTGTTGGATCATATCGTTAGCAGGAACGATTTGTTTTTGTTCGTCTTCTTCTAGTGCAGTGTCAGCGACTGAAGAAACATAAGCTTTGCCTTCAGATTTATCTGCTGTGGCATCACTTACAATTTGAGTAGCTACAGCATCATAGGGTAAATATCTTTCCTCTCGATTAGGTTGTGCGTTTGGATTGTATGCAGGGTTATTGACACGAGCAACACCAGAATTACCATCGTAACTAGTTGTTGTACTAGATAAATAACAAACAACTGATGTTGTTGAAGATGATGAAAGAGCAACTTTGTCATACTTCCAAGGAGTTTTACCAGACCACATAGTAAGGATTGATTGACAAATTGATGAAGGCACACCCGGATAACGAAAATAAGTTGTACCAGTTACACTGCTTTCATACTTCCACATATAGAGATCAGTGGGTTGCGGTGTGTTACTAGTAGGCTCAACATAATATTTAACGCGATTGTTTGCAGGATCCATTACGTAATCAACAGCACCAATCAAAGTTTTAATTGCCAAATCAACAGCAAGTACAGCGCCAGTTCTAACAATCATTTTAGAAACTTGACTAGCCGCAGGTGTAATTTTAGCTGCTCCAGTAGCAGCGTAATTCTTGCCATTCAGAACAATATTTTTAGTGCCATCGTAGAATGTTGTAGCACCCTGAACTAAGCGTTTAGTAACAGACCAACCCTCACCCGCGACAGAGGTTGCATTGGCTGATTGATAGAAAATGAAGTTAGGCGCAATGGCTATAATGAAGATCTGTAGCCATGTAATTAATTTAAAATTATCAAAAGACAAATTACGAAAACTATAACGATTAACCATGACATACAAACCCCTCAAAGAAAGATGGGGCAACTAGTGCCCCGATTACATCTTGTTTTATTACAAAGCTCGGCGGATAATTTTCCATCCTTTGATCGTTACTAGAACAACCAAGAATGCAGCACCAACCAAGCCGATCGGAGTTGTTAAACCGCTTAATTCAGTTGTAACTGGTGTTACATCGATATCAGCGTGAGCAGCATTTGCCATAGCTAAAGCAGACAATACAAGTGAAGTAGCTAAAGCACGAGATGGAACGCCTTGGCGTTTAGTTTGTGGTTGAGTTTGAACAGTAGTAAGTTCGCCCATGGTTTTTCCCCTTTATTTGAGCAGTTGACCAATTTTTTTAAAGCCCCAAGCTAAGCAAATACAAATGCCTATCTTGATGGCTATATCACCCGCTTGGCCGTTAGTGATTTCGGGTAATCCTAGAAAACCAACTTGTACCCATGTAAGGCACTGATTTGTGACTTCGTCTAGTTGGGCACATTGGTACATTTTTTAATCCTTTATTATTTACTGATCTGCTTTTAAAGCCCCCAAAAATCAGTAATCTTTTAGTCGTTATACTAAATAGCCTAAGCTAACTTTGCAGAAGTGGATTGGGAAACTTTGCTTAGGTCTAAATCAACCAAAATCAGTACTGAAGATTTACCATTAGAAACTTGTTCCATTGTGGCAGTGCAGGTAAATGGAAATGGTAGATTTTTAATACGCTCAAAATTAAATGATGTACCCCATTTAATTGATTCACCAACCTGACCTACAAAGTTTTCGCCTGATTGCAAATCCGCTTGATAAAACACAGTAGTTGAATCATATGGTTTACCGTTAAATTCACCTTTAGATGACTTTGCCCCCAAGATGATCATTTCAGTTTTAAATTGCATGAATAAAATCCTTATATTGAGTTTGATTAACTAAAGGGACACCCACGAATAGCGAGTAGTCTTCATTTAGTGATTGAATAGGTTGATTGATACGTAACGACTGCATCACAGCAGCATGAGAAAACTTAAGGCGTTTTGGCACTTCATCTTTTGAAGATGAAAGCATTGCTACCAGTTCATCACTGGCAATAATTTTTGAGAATTGACGAATATATTTGCCGAACTGATGTTTCATAATTTCGATTGATTTATCAAAATTAATCACGGATTGCTTTTTAACGATTTCAGGTTTTTCTGGTGAAATCATTTCTTGAGTAAGTTCTTTAGCAAGCCATTCAAAACATGGGTAAGCCCCAATGAAATATGAGCTTGGATTGAGTAAAACATCAAAAGGGATGAAGCGGTCAGAACCTTTAAATTCGACCTCTGCACGAGTCCAAAGGCTTAGTACATCACCTTCCTTTTTGCCACGTTCATAAATACGGCAGAATTTACCGCTATCACGGTTGCCAATATTGAGGGTTCTACCTTTACCGTTTGGACGCTTCCAAGCACCTTTATGCTCTACATTAGGTTCACGACCACCACACCAGAAACCATCAATATTGTCCCATGAATCAGCTAAATCAACTGTTAAGTGATTGCCTTCGAAATCATCATGAGCAAGGTCAATTCTATTAAGCTTAGGACGTTTACATCCACGCATTAAGAATTTATAAAGTTGTGATTCCCAACCTTTACGAGCTAAGGCACAACCAGTACCGTTGATTTGTACAGAAATCTTTTTGTTAGCATGACCATATAAGACCATGCCCAAATTATCTTGTAATTCGTATGAGCAAGTATGGAAATGCATACCTTTGTCACGTTTAACGGCAAGTCCAAAGCCAAAGATTTCAAAAAGAATCTGATCCAGCCATGTTTCAATCGCTTCAGTAAGCGATTCGTCAACTTCCTCTGGTTCAAGGAATGCATATTTTTCGCCAAAGGTTTCTTGACCAAAACTAAAAGTCACCCAATCAACAGCAGCTATGCCATGAATATCGCATGGAACTGAATGTAATACTGGCAATACGCCATCTTCAGTTTTAATTAATTTCTGATTATCGAGATTTCTAGGGAAAGTGAACTCTTCAGATGCCATGCGAGAATTCGTTACCCCCATCTTATAAAAGGGGGTGATTTCTGCCGTATTTTTACGTGTATTGATCATTTTTTATTCTTCCCCGTAAGCGTCTTGAAATTCGCTATTTGCTTTTTTATAAGTTTCTAAATGGGCATCAATAAATGAGTAGTCATAGCCATATTCAGATGCAACAAATGCCAGATGTTCTAAACATTGCTGAGTATTTAAAGCTGGGACTAGACAATCCAGTACAGAAACGCCATGCTGAGAGATGATGCGAGTTACTTCATTGAAGGCAGCTTGCGTAAAACTGACTTGATCTTGAAAAATAATTTTTGAATTCACGGGGATACCTTCATGTCTATGCTGATTGGCATTTTCTTATTGGTAATAATTGCTGTTGCTGTTATGAATGTTTTAAAGAAAGGGGAAACAAAAAGGGGAACGCGCAATCCGATCAAAGGAAAGCGGATTATTACAATGAATGAACAACCAACATTTTTAAAGTTAAGAGAAGCATTACCAGAACACATTATTTTGGCACAAGTTGCATTCAGTGCTTTTATGACAGCACAGGGATATACAACACGTAATTTATTTAATCGTAAAGTAGCTGATTTTGTAGTGCTTGATAAATCTTTCAATATTATTGCAATTGTTGAATTAGATGATTCAAGCCATAAAGGAAAAGAGCATACTGATGCTGAAAGAGACGCTTTAATCAATGAGGCAGGTTTTAAGGTAATTCGGTATAAACGAACTCCAGAAACTGAACAGGTACATTTAGATTTTGGCATTACTAACATATCAACCACTCTACCCCCTATTCCAGAAACTAAAACGAAATTTGTATCGGATTCAATTATTGTTGAAAGGGATGATCTATCAGTTCAAACACCCGAATTAAAGTAGAACATTTTTCTAAGTGTTGAAGATTCATGCCTCTATTCGACTGCACTAAACCATGGAGTCAAGATACAAGCGGAATGATGTGAAAAATGTTGTACATTCAATGTGTAAACATAGGGAACAAGAATCAATGTGTATTGTGGCTTTAGCATGGCATGTTCTGGATGATATGCCCTTGTGTCTGATTTCAAATCGTGATGAATTTTATCATCGACCAACCGCATTGTTGCATCAATGGGAACATACGCCAATCATTGCAGGGCAAGACTTACAGTCGGGTGGTACTTGGATGGGTGTTACGCCGCAGGGCCGATGGGCTGTGTTAACCAATTTCCGTGATGGACGTGATAAAAAACAATATGAGACCTCTCGTGGTCATTTGGTTCAGGCTTTTTTAGAGTCTGATTTGTTACCGATTCGCTTTGCTCAGCAATTAGAACAACAGCAACAGAACTTTGCTGGTTTTAACCTGTTTATGGGAACTGCTGATCAGGCGGTCTATATAAGTAACCGCGGTGAGGCTCCTCAAGTATTAGCCAACGGCGTATATGTGGTTTCGAATGGTTTAATGTCCGATCACTGGGAAAAAACCAGACATTTACGTACACGTTTTACGCAAGAGTTCCTGCCTATGCATCAGCACAAAACAGAAGAGTTAAGTTTGCAGCATGCAGCGTGGGATATTTTAGAAGATGAGCGTAAGGTCACCACAGCATTGTTGCCAAACACGGGCATTCAGCCGGAAATGGAAGAATTATTGTCATCGACTTTTATTCAAAGCCCCGTATATGGAACACGGTGTTCGAATTTTTTAAGAATGACCAATAATGAATGGATATGGTTGGAAAAGACCCAGCAAGGTGAACATAGTGGTCAAATTGTGCAGCAACAGGTGCTTTTAAACCGTTAGAAAAATGCCGATCAAGTGATCGGCATTTTTTTGGGTAAATCAATTAACCGACAATAACGCCACCATCTTTACGGGTAATCACAACAGTTGCTGAGCGTGGGCGCGCAGTTTTATTGCTTGGGTCTTTTTGTGTGGCAGGCCAGTTACTTTCTGGTTTCGCGTAACTTGGTGAATCTTCACCAGGGTGCTGAACATTAATGAAAATTGCTTTGTAGTCAGGAGTCATGGCAATACCAGTAATTTCACATTGCTTTGGTCCGACTAAGAAACGACGTAATGTTGCGTCTGTAACTTTGGCACCTGTTATGGTCTGCTGACCATTTGAAGTTGTTGCTGTACTACCATCACCGATTTGACCCGGCAGAGCTGCAAGCATCATACAGTTAGTAACATCAGTGTAAGCGCCGTCATCGGTTTCAATCCAGAGAACACCGCGTGGGTCAAACCACATACCATCCGGAGATGAAAAATCATTGTTATCTGTTAAGCCGGATAAGTTGATGTTTGAAGCCATTGCTGCTTCTGCGCCAAATAAATAGATATCCCATTTGAAGGTTTCAGCAGTCGTTTTATCATCAGTTTCTTTAAAACGGATAATATGACCGTTTACGTTTCCTTTTTGTTCTTTTGTGCCTGCATATAGGTCTGTGTAGTTACGTGGGTTAGCTGCATCAGTTGCATAGTCTTTACCACGATTTGAGTTATTGGTGAGTGTGACATAAATTTCACCATTTAATGGATTGACCGTACACCATTCTGGGCGGTCCATTTTTGTAGCGCCTACAGAATCTGCTGCTAAGCGTGCAAATGTAACAACGTCTGCCTGTGACTTAAACGGGTAGGTGGTGTTGCTTTCATTTAAGCCATTTTTGCCATAAGCAAGTTCAATCCATTGACCTGAACCATCGTTATTAAACTTAGCAACATACAATTTGCCTGCATTCATGTATTTGTCGCCAGCTGTATAACCACCGTTTATATCTTTGGTGTCCCACACAGCGGTTGAAACGAATTTATAGATGTATTCACCACGAGAGTCATCACCCATATAAAATGCTAATGGTTGACCTACTACGGCACGGCAAGCACTGTCTTCATGTGCGAAACGGCCTAATGAAGTACGTTTAACCGGATTTTGGCGTCCATCAAATGGATCAATCTCAACCATCCAGCCAAATGTATTTGGCCCATTTCGGTAATCTTGGGTAGCTTGAGCTGCTTTTACATCGGCATTCCAGCGATCATACAAGTCTTGTGACTCTACTTGACCAATTGCTGTTTCCCAGCCGTAACGCGAACTTGTGCCTAAATAAATTTGTCGCCCTTGTTCATCAACGTTAGGGATTAACTCACCATTTTTATCTTTTAAGTAAATGATCTTGCCATCTTTATCTTTTTTAGGTGCACCTTTTTCATCTTTCTCATACAGATAAGGTTCATCTTTTTTAACGCCTAAACCATAACGTTTTAATGCAATTTTTTCTGCATCTGTACGTGCATATTCATCGCTACCCGAACGTTGGAAATAACCAATAAAGTTTTCTTCAGTGGTTAAATAAGTGCCCCAAGGTGTATAACCGTTACCGCAGTTATTATGAGTGCCACGTGTTTGACGTCCAGCAGGTGAGAAGCGAGTTGCAAGCAGGCTTGAACCCGCTGCAGCACCTGCAAACTCCATAACTGTAGAAGCTGTAATACGACGATTAAAAATAGAATTTTTAACAATTTCTACTTTTTGAGTGGTTGGATCTTTTTTAATATGAACTACAGAAACCCCATGTGCATTGGTTTCACGAATGACTTCATCTTCAGGGCGACGTCCATCCACTTTTGTAGGACCTTTGGGATGAAGGAAGGTCTGATTAATATATTCGTGATTCATCACCAACAAACCTTGTGCTGACACAGTCTCGTCAAAGCGGTTTGTTGATGTGTTTAAGCCAAAATAATGCATGCCGTCATGGCAGTCGCCAGAGCGAAACTGGAAGCTTGGGCCAGATGGAATATTATTGTCGTCCCAATCTCCAACTCTTGGATTGATTGAGTCACCTAAAGCGTAGATAACATTGGCTTCATAACCTTCAGGTACAGTCACAATATCATTTAAATTTTTAGCTACGGGCGTAAAAGTGAGTTTTTCCGGTTTTTTATTTGGGTCTACAGGTGTGGTTCCACCATTATTAGAGCCAGAGTCATCATCGTTATCATTACAGCCAGTTAAAGTAGAAGCTAAAGTCAGTGCTACTGCACCGCTTGCTGCTTTGGTGATTAAACTACGACGACTGATGTGTTGTTCTAAAATGTCACGAAAGTGGATATTGTCAGAAGTATTATTGTCCAATTCTTGGTCTTCATGATATGGCGTCAGCTCTGTCATGGGAAATTCCTAAGTTAATAAAGAGATTGTTCTAAAAGTCTTCATGAGCTTAGTTTGTGAATGTGACGAGGCTTTGACGTTTTGATGATAAGTTAATGAAATATTTGACCGTTTAGTGAAAGGTTGAAGGAATTTTATTTTTTTAATGAGACTTTAAAAATAAAAGAAACCTGCATAAAGCAGGCCTCTTTTATAGTGTTGAAAGAAATCATTTCTTCACAACAGATGGTGCAATTGGGTCGGCAGTGATATAGCCAACTGCTGCTGCAAATTTATTACTGTAATTTGTATTAATTGCAGTATCAATTTGAGCGAGTAAATCTGCGCTAATACCAGTACGAACACCATCTTTTTCTTTGTAGAAACGGTTCCATTCGTCACCTGGATGCTGGAAGTTACTCATGATGTAAGTCCAACCGTTTACCTCGTCGACTGCATGTAGACCCGTCGATTCAGCACCTGCCGGTGTAGATAAAATACGGATGAGCTGTTTGGTATCAACGTTATAAGCCCATAAGAAGTTATTTAAGTGGTTACCAGAGTCTTCACCGATAAATAAAGTGCGAAGCTTTTCTGAGAACTTCAAGTTATCAGGGCTAGCAATTTGCTCTGGGTCAGCGGTGTTCCCTAAGCTGTCAAAGCTAATATCTTTACCTTTAATGAGAAGGTTAGATTGGCTAGGTACCCACTCACTATTGATTGCAACATTTGAGCTGTCTTTCTGTCCACCAGTTAATGTGTGCTCCAAAATACCACCAGCAGTGATTTTCGGGAATTTAACGTTGTGCTCAGCAAGATAACCGCTACCACCTTCAACCATTGAGTCGACAATATTAGCTAAAGCTGAATAAGCTTTTTTATCTGCAATATTGACTGTTGTGCCTTCATTTTTGGTCAATGCCATTGAAGCACCCATGTAAGCAGCATAACGGTGTGTTTCAAGGAAAGCCGCTGCAAGTTTAGTTCTGTCGCTATTATCTTTAAGCTTGAGATATACGCCAGTTTTACTTAAATAAGTAAATTTAAAACCTTGAGCTTCCAATTCTGCTTTTTGGGCAGTTTGTTGTAGTTTTAAACGCTCTTTTGCAGCTTTGGCTAAAGCTTGTTGTTCAGGAGTACCTTTGTCGCCTGCATCAATAGCCTCTTTCTCTGCTGTTGTTGCATCGCTTGGATATTTAGCAATTTGTAGAACTGACTCAAAAATATCAGTTCCTTTAATGCCGCTCTTGATGAGGTTTTCAATCTCGGCACTTGTTGCATGACCAAGTCTGATCCAAGAAATCTGACCAGTCGTTGTATCACTAAGTACTGTTGTATATTTTGCAACGTAGAGTGTACCTGCAGATAAATCTTTCTCCTTATCTGCAACGAACATAAATAGTCCGCCGTTGGTATAGTCATCACCCATTAACACAGTGCGGTTATCAGGAAAAACCTGTACAAGTTCGTGTGAAATACGGCCTAAACAATAGTGCTTTGTAACGCGACCAGTGCCATCTGCATTTACGGTAATTTCTGGCAAGTGGCCATAGTTATATGGATTGGCAATGTTTTCATCGCCATATATATTTTTACTGAAGGCTTTAAGTGTTGAAAGTGATTGACCTAATTTTTGGTCAAAAGCATCTGGTTCGTATTCTTCACTAGAAAGATGAGTTCCCCATGGAGATAAACTTGCACCACAAGTAATCCATAGCCCATGTGCACTTGAAGTATCAACGTTATGGTATTTAATTAAAGTTAAGTGACCTGTCTTTGGATCTTGATCTAAAGTTAAGACAGCAATCGGAGATGATAATTTACCGTAAGTATCACCACCATTTTGGTCTTTTGATAGATATTCAAATTGGACCACATGGAACACTGGGTTACCGGTTACACCTAATGCTTTTTTGTCAGCATCTGTGAAATCTTTGCCTGTTGCTTGTTTGAAACTAATGAGAGAACTACCATCTGGGCAGTCAGAGAAGAATTGACGTTCTTTACCTGCAACTGATTTATCAATAATTGGCTTATTATTAATATCGTAATAACCACCCGCGATGACTTTTCCTCCTTTACCATCAGGCACTTCTGTACCTGTTAAGAAGAATGGTTTGTAAGCGAGTTGGTATTCTGTTTTGCTGCCGTCTTCCCATGAAATAGCAAGTTTTGATGCACATGCTGTTGTGGCAATATCTGCTACCGTTGAAGGAGCTGGCATTGAAGTGAACGTTGCATTCTTAAAGTTAATTGGCTTTGACGGAGTGACAATAGATGAGTCGTTATCGCTATCGTTACAACCTGCTAACGTTGCTGCCGTAGCCATCGCACCTAATGGAAGAAAAGGGATCCCCGTAAACCATTTTAAAATATCGCGACGTGTTGGGTGGTTAGAAGCAGTGGTCATAATAAATCCGTAACTTTTGTGTGTATATTTGTTGAGTCGATTCTATGGATTGAAAATGACACTTTTCTTACATTTTTAAGTCACTTTGAAGACAGTTTATTGCTTTGTAGATTAAAAAGCGTTCTACATAAAAAAAGCCTGAACTTAGAAGTTCAGGCTTTTATATATTATTTTTATTCAGCAGAATGGGTTTTTCTCTTTTCAAGAATTTTGCCGAAGAGTAAACCTATTTCGAAAAGTAGCCACATTGGAATTGCTAGCATCACCATCGAAATCGCATCGGGTGGGGTAATAAACATCGCTACAAAGAAGCATCCTACAATAATAAAACGTCGTTTTTCAGCAAGGCTTTGCGTATTTACCACACCAATCAAAATGAGTAGCAAGGTCGCGATAGGAATTTCAAAAGTGACACCAAACACCAAAAATAGCTTTAAGCAGAAGCTTAAATAACTATTAATGTCGGTCATTGGGGCTACTGTTTCAGGTGAAACGCTAATAAAGAAATGTAATATGGCAGGCAGGGTAATGTAATAAGCAAAAGCGACACCTGCATAAAATAAAATAATACTACCAATCAGTAACGGCAGCGCTAAATGACGCTCTTTTTGATAAAGCGCCGGGCGAACAAAAGACCATATTTCATAAAGAATAAATGGCATTGCCAGCATGAGCGCAACAAATAAATTAAGTTTAAATGGCGCCATAAAGGTTGCTGTAACATCCGTTGCAATCATGGAAGATGAGGCAGGAAGTTGTAACCTTAGAGGCTCAGATAATAATTGATAAGTATGATTTCGAAAGGGCAATAAACAAAAAAATAAGAATAATGTTACCCCTACAATCCTAAATAAATGACGTCTTAAAACCACCAAATGATTCATGATTGGCATTTGGTCTAGGTTTTCTTGACTATTTACAGCGGTTGAAGGCAGTTGGTTCATACGGCAATCTTCAATTCAACAGGAGATGTTTCTGAAATATCAGTTTGAGGAGCCAAAGGCGTAACTTTAGTCAGATACGGCACTTTGTAATGGCCCGATATAGGAGTACATTTCCGAATAGGCTTTTGTGTTGTTTTAGCTGTTTCAGTTGTTTCTAAAGTTTCTGAAACCTGCTGTTTTTGTATTTCTTCAAGCTGTTGTTGTACTTTACGTTCTAATGCTTCAATGCGGTTAAGTTCCTCTTGCATTTCTTTGCGGAACTCAGACAGACGTAGCTCCTGATCAATCTCGTTTTGCAGATTCGTAATATAGCGTTTTAGTCGAACATACCAGCGACCTGCAAAGCGTGCAGCTTCCGGAAGCTTCTCTGGACCTAAAACTAAAATTGCAATAATTGCAAAACAGAGTAACTCTGTCATTCCTACATCAAGCATGGGTCAAACCTTTAGCTTTTCACTGATGTGCTTTCAGATGTTTTAACTTGTGCATCAATTGTACGAGGGCTATTTAAAGATGCAGCTTCGTCTTCTTCACGAACTGACTTTTTAAAATCTCTTACTGCACCGCCTACATCTTTACCGATATTTTTTAGCTTAGATGTACCGAACAATAAAATAACGACAATTGCGAAAATAACGACATGCCAAATAGATAAACCAGCCATGATTTTATACCTCTTTTTAGTTCGCTTTATATCAACAGGTTGCCATGACAGGAATGTGACATTTATATTTCATTTTTAAGACAATATTTATAAGTAGACACTTATGACCAGATTTTTAAGGATATTTTTTGGGAGGATTTTTAAATTTTATCGAGCTTCGTTCTTAGACGAATTTACTTGAAATAGATCATACATTTCAAAATCAAAAGGTGTAGCATAACAAGCTGATTTTGACGAGCGAGAGGAGAGAGCGTGGCATTATTACTGCCTGTATTGGCATTTATCACAGGACTTCTACTTGCTCAGACCTCCATTTCAGAAACCGTAAAACCTATTCTCTCAGCTTGGCTTGCACGACTCTTGATTCCGATTGTGATTATTTACAACATGGTCTTTTATCAATCGGGAAGCTTGAGCTTAATGCTTTTTAGTTTTGGTTCGGCATTCATTATTTTCTTTGCTTATTTGGCTTTGTTCAAAGACCGCTTATTGGCGCTTTGCGTAAGTTATACCAACATGGGATGGCTTGGTTTTCCTTTTGCTATGGCTTTATTTGGCCCTGAAGCAACTGCTCCAATTGTTGCTTTATATATTGGAATGTCACTTTTTGGCAATGCTTGGGCTGTGACTGCCGTTACTACGGCACCGCAAAGTAAGCTCAATATATTAAAAAAGGTTTTAACTTCTCCGCCTTGTATATCGATATTCTGTGCTGTTGTGCTCAGACTTTTAGGGGCCCAACATATCGAAAGCCCTGCTATACATTGGGTTTATGAGGTTGCTAAATTTGCAATGACTTTTGCAGGTATGTGTGTGCTTGGAATGTGGCTGCGCCGTACCAGAGTTTATACAAAAGATTTAATTTACAGTACAAAAGCTCAAGCATTTAAAGTGGCCTGTGGATTTGTACTTTGTGGATTAAGTTATAGATTTTTACCGATTCCAAATATAAGTCAGCAAATTGGAGTAATGTTTTTAATGTTCTGTCTGCCGCCAGCAGCCAATATTGTAGCTCTAGAAACTCATTATCAAGGGACGGGTAGATCTGCTGCTTATATCGCTTCAGGGACGATTGTGAGTTGTGTGTGTATTGCGATTTATGCGATGTTTTTACATGTAGCATTATAATTAATTTTAAATTTTCTTCCCCACATTTACTTGTGCGAAGGCGGCATGGATGCCGCCAGTTAGACTGTGGCACAGGGAAGTGCCATCAGTCTAACAAAAGATTTTTGCTTACTTTTCATCTTTGAAAAGTAAGGTTCGCCTATACAAAGTTTAATCTGTTTTAACGCTGTATAGTTTGGCCGTGTGATCAGCCTACTTCTGCAGGCTCTCTCTAAATAACTGCATCGCTTGTCCACGATGACTAATCTTATTTTTTTCTTCTTTAGACAACTCAGCACTAGAAACTTGAAGCTCTGGTAACCAGAACAGTGGGTCATAGCCAAAACCATTTTCACCACGTGGCGCTTCTAAAATTTCACCATGCCAGATGCCTTGGAAAATTTGTGGCAATGGATCTTCCGCATGAGTCACTAAAGCAAGTACGCACACAAACATACCTTCAATCGCTTCACCATTTTTACGAAATGGCAAAAGGTCATTTAATAATTTGGCATTATTCGCTGAATCGTCACCATGTTCTCCAGCATAACGTGCTGAATAAATACCAGGTGCACCTCCTAAAACCGGAACACAAATACCGGAGTCATCAGCCATAGCAGGTTTCCCTGAAATTTTAGAGGCATGACGCGCTTTAATAATGGCATTTTCAATAAAGCTTAAGCCGTCTTCAATGGCATCGGGAATATTTAGGCGACCCTGAGGAATAATTTCTACAGGCAACTTGAGCTGTTCAAAAAGTTTTTCAAACTCTGCGACTTTACCTTTGTTGTTACTTGCAAGGACTAAAGAACCCTGATCAAACCAATGTGGGGTAGACATAAGATAACCAAACTTTATAACCAATATTGAACGTGAGCTATGTTACGTGTTTTTTGAAAGGGGATATAGAGCAAAACAAATAGAATATAAAATTAGAAGCTTAAAAAACTAAAACCACCTTATAGATGATATAAGGTGGTTTTAGTCGAGTAAGTATAAGCTGGATTATTATTGTGCTTGAATCCATTTATCCGCGCGGTCACGTGCCATACGGATTTGCTCTTGAGTTAAGTTTGCAGCAAGAGCCGTCTTTTTACCTTCAGATAAGCTAATCACTTTATTGTCGAGCATGCCATCACGAGTTGAAAGTTCATACCACTGGTAAGCACCTACGTAGTTTTTCTTTTGCTCTTCCATCATCGCAAGGTTGTAGCTTGCACGGTTATCGCCGTTACTTGCCGCTTTTTCGAAATATTTACGAGCCATAGCTTCGTCTTTCTTAACGCCAATACCATCAGCATACATACGGCCAACATTTAATTGCGCAGGTGAAAGACCTTGATCAGCAGCAGCTTTAAACCATGCAAATGCTTGTTTATCGTCTTTTGCTACATCTTTGCCGTATTGATAACGTGTACCAAGATAAAACTGTGCTCCAGCTTGACCCGCTTGAGCCGCTTTTTGAAGGTCATGAATCCCCATTGTGGAGAAGCGCGCAGCTTGGCTCGCAACCGATTGTGGCTGGGCGATATAATCTGCATGAGCCTGCATACTTAGCAGTCCTGCAATTAGTGTGCTAAATAATGTCTTTTTCATAGTGCACTCACTCGATAAATAGCGACTTCACCAAACAAATTCGGAACATGTTTGCTTAACAGGCTTCCCTGCTGGTTTCCATTGACGGCGAGTCGATTAATAATTTGTATTTGATTTTCCGCACATAGTGCTTCGAAATCTTTAAACGTACATAAATGAATGTTGGGGGTGTTATACCACATATATGGTAGAGCATCCGATACAGGCATCATCCCTTTTAATGCTAGAAAAGAGCGAGTCTTCCAGTGTGCAAAGTTTGGAAAAGTGATAATGGCCTGTTTACCCACACGCACCATGTCTCTTAATAAAACATCGGGTGCATCTACGGCTTGCAAAGCCTGTGCCATAACCACATAGTCAAAAGACTGGTCGGCAAAACGGCTTAAACCGAGATTCAAATCTTGTTGAATAATATTTAACCCGCGACTGACGGCAATTGCAATCTTTTCTTGATCAATTTCTAAACCATAAGCACGAATTTGATGCTTTTGGCTCATATGAGCGAGTAATTCACCGTCACCACACCCTAAATCGAGTACGCTAGAGCCGGGTTTAATCCACTTTTCTGCCAGTTGTTGATCAATACGCATTAGCTTGCCTCCAGTGATGTCGATTTTAAATGTTCTTCACCGCCTAAGAAAGCGCGCAGTGTTTTGACATACAGTGGAATCGGGAATAAGAACGAGTCATGACCTTGTTCAGCATCAATATCAAGATAACTTACCGGTTTATGATTGGTAATGAGTGCATCTACAATTTCTTGTGAGCGGCTTGGTGCAAAACGCCAGTCAGTGGTGAATGAGACAATCAGGAACTGGCATTTGGTTTTACTCATCGCTTCTGTAAGCGAGTGGCCATACTCACGCGATGGATCAAAATAATCCAAAGCTTTGGTCATAATGAGATAAGTATTGGC
Source organism: Acinetobacter baumannii (assembly GCF_009759685.1). Lineage (NCBI taxonomy): Bacteria > Pseudomonadati > Pseudomonadota > Gammaproteobacteria > Moraxellales > Moraxellaceae > Acinetobacter > Acinetobacter baumannii. The sequence goes on from NZ_CP046654.1 coordinate 1,871,111, forward strand.
ATCAAAGTTACGACTGAACTGTTCACCTTGATAACGGAGATAACTTTCGACCTGAAACTCGACATCAAAACCGTACATAAACTTGCCGGATTTTAAATCACGACCAAATTTTTGTTTCATGGCTTCTTCAGAAAGATAAGTAATATGGCCAACCATACGAGCCAAAATTAGACCACGCTTCGGATAGCTATCATTTTCCAAATAACGGCCATGATGGAAGTCTGGGTCGGACAAGATGGACTGACGTGCCACTTCGTTAAACGCAATATTTTGTGCTGAAAGCTTTGGCGCACTGGCAATAACGACACATTTTTGTAAACGGTCAGGGTAGTCTACCGACCATTGTAACGCCTGCATGCCACCCAAAGAACCGCCGACCACCGCATACCAGACACTTATTCCTAAGCGGTCAGAAAGCATGGCTTGAGTTTTGACCCAGTCACGGACCGTTACTAACGGGAAATCTGGACCATACGGGCGATTGTCATTTTCAGGATTTGGTGAAGTTGGACCGGTTGATCCACTACATCCGCCAATATTATTAAGCGCAACTACAAAAAATTTATTTGTGTCGATTGCCTTGCCCGGGCCAATACAGCTATCCCACCATCCAGCTTTTTTATCATCTTCATGGTGATAACCCGCTGCATGATGATGTCCGGAAAGGGCATGGCAGATTAAAATCGCATTTGATTTATCTGCATTTAAAGTGCCGTAAGTTTCAACCATTAACTCAAAGCGCGGTAAAACACGGCCACATTCAAGATGTAAGGGTTCTTCAAATTGGAACTTTTGCGGAGTGACTAACCCCACTGAGTCAGCTGGAAAAGACACGGGAACATTTCGCCTTTTAAATCTTTCAGGAATAAAAAGAAAGGATACCAAGCTAGGTATCCTTTCCAAAGTCTTTTTTTTAATTAAACAGCGGCGGCAACAACCTGATCTGTACTTAAAACACCTTGATCAATCAAACGGTTGGTACATGCAATAATAGCTTCAATAGATGAAGTGACTGTATTGTCGTGAACCCCTGCACCAAATGAGCCTCTGCCTGTACCTTTCACTTGAAGTTCAATTAAGGTTAATGCTTTGGCATTTGCACCTGAACTAATACTGCGTTCTTCGTAGTTCAATACATCAATTGGTAATTGAAGTGCATTTAAGAATGCAGAGATAGGACCATTACCTTCGCCACGTAATTGTTGAGTTTCACCTTCAACATCAATCTCAAGTTCAATAATTTGAGTACCATTAATGTCAGATAACTTATAGTTTTTGACCGTGTAATGGTGGTTTTTCACTTCAACATACGTGTCTTTAAATAAGGTCCAGATTTGTTTAGCGCTAATCTCTGTACCATTCTCATCAGTATATTGTTGAACAACTTGACTAAATTCGATTTGTAAACGACGAGGCAATACAACGTTATAGTTTGATTCTAATAAGTAAGCGATACCGCCTTTACCAGACTGACTATTCACACGAATGACAGCATCATAGTCGCGGCCCAAATCTTTTGGGTCGATTGGTAAGTAAGGCATATCCCAGATTTCTTCGTTTTTCTGGTATTCAAAGCCTTTTTTGATTGCGTCCTGATGCGAACCAGAGAATGCAGTAAATACCAAGTCACCTGCATATGGATGACGAGGGTGTACAGGTAAACCAGTACATTCTTCAACCGTTGCAATGACTTCATTAATATTAGAGAAATCTAATTCTGGTGCTACACCTTGGGTGTACATGTTCAATGCGATAGCAGCAACGTCAACGTTACCGGTACGTTCGCCGTTACCAAATACGCAGCCTTCCACACGGTCGGCACCTGCCATAATGGCAAGTTCTGATGCAGCAATACCACAGCCACGGTCATTGTGACAGTGAACAGAAATAATGACGCCATCACGACGTGCCAAATTACGATGCATCCATTCGATTTGGTCTGCATAAACATTTGGTGTGGAAACTTCGACAGTCGCAGGTAAGTTCAAAATAACTTTATGATCTGGGCGTGCATCCCAAATTTCTGTAACCGCATCACAGACTTCTTTTGCTACTTCTAATTCAGTTGCAGAGAAGCATTCTGGGCTATACTGGAAAATCCAATCAGTTTCAGGATATTGCGCAGCATATTCTTTCACTTTCTGAGCTGCATTCACCGCCAACTGTTTTGCACCATTTACATCTACATTCAACACTTTTTGACGGAAGGTTGGAGAGTTAGAGTTATAAATATGCACAATTGCGCGCTTAGCACCTGCTAAAGCTTCGAAAGTACGCTCAATTAAATGGTCACGTGCCTGAACCAATACTTCAATGTATACATCATCAGGAATATGATTTTCTTCGATCAACATACGAGTAAAATCGAAGTCAATTTGAGACGCAGAAGGGAAGCCGATTTCAATATGTTTAAAACCGATTTTTACAAGCATTTTGAACATTTTGAACTTTTGTTCCATGTTCATCGGTTCAAAAATTGCTTGGTTACCATCACGTAAATCCGTGCTCATCCAGATTGGCGCTTTTGTAATTTCATTATTTGGCCATTGGCGATCTGGTAAATCGACTCGCTGGTACATACGGCGGTATTTTTTGCTAGGGTCAGCCAACATCATGAGAAAACTCCTTATCTCGTAGCACGGTTGCGTCAAGTATCGTGTGAAAGGCAACGTCTACAGTTATATATGGTATCTAATACAGAAAAATTAAAGGGAATTTGAAAAGGTCTGCTCTAAAATACAGACAAAAATTTATACGCGCGCGAGGCGCAGCATCAGGAGTTCGAGATGATGTCTTGCTTGAGTAGGCTGGGCAAACAAGTGATTCGTTTTCATCTATAGACCATGTAATAGTAAGTTTGGTGGTTTGCTAATATGCTTATTGTTTAGATATATCACATCTAAACAATGATTACACGTTGTGCAAAAGTCTTATACACATTTTAATTTTAGTGTTCAGAAAATAATTTTCTAATTTTGCATTGTTCTATATTTTATCGAAAATAATTTTCATTATTTTGCCTTATTGAGATAAAAATAATTGATTAGACTAAATAAGGCAAAAATAAATAGAGTTATAGTTCAGCCCACTTACGCATCAAGTTATGGTAAAGGTTGGTCAGTTTAATGACTTCGCTATGATTGTCACCTAGCTGCATTCTTAGGTTTTGTACTGTTTGATCTAGGTTAAAAAGCATATGTCGTTCGGCATCATCACGCACCATACTTTGCACCCAGAAAAAAGAAGCAATACGACAGCCAGAAGTAATTGCTGTCACTTCATGCAAACTGGTAGATGGATATAAAATCATATCTCCTGCTGGAAGTTTGACTTCGTGATAACCATAAGTGTCTTCTACGACCAGATCACCACCTTCATATTCTTCAGGTTCGCTTAAAAATAAAGTACATGACAAATCGGTTCTAAGTCGTTCGTTTGTACCACGTATACGACGGATAGAGTTGTCTACATGAAAACCAAAAGACTCCTGATTTTCATAACGATTAAACAGGGGAGGGATAATATCAAGTGGTATTGCAGCAGATAAAAATAATGGGTGAGTGCCTAATGCCTCAAGAATAATATTACTCAGATGGTGAGTAAGCGGATGATCTTCAGGTAATTGCTGATTGCGTTTTACAGTTGCAGAGAGTGTACCAGCGGTTACTTTGCCATTGACCCATTCAATTTTGTCCATTTCATTACGAAAATATTGGACCTGTTCTTTACTCAATACATTGGGAATATGGTGGATCACGGTGATACCTGCGAGTAATAATAGTAGAAAATTAAAATAGCCTCTAACAAGAGAGGCTATTTTATATCAGAAACCATAAAAATATTATGGGATTCTAAGTTAACTTAGTATTTAAAGTTAACTGCTAGAACTGCACTACGGCCTTCTGCTTCTGTTGCATAGTGAGAAGCGTAAGCTTTAGTGAAATAGCGCTTATCAGATAGGTTGTTGATATTTAATTGAAGATCAACATTTTTATTTACGTTGTAACGTGCCATCGCATCGTAACGTACGTAAGATGGAACCCATTTAGTATTTGCTACATCACCATATACTTTGTCAGAGTAAACAGCGCCAGCGCCTACCGTCAATTGTGGAAGTACTTTATAGGTAGTCCATAACGTAGCAGCTTGCTTAGGTACGTTTGGCATTTGGTTGCCATTATAAATGGATTGGTCAGTACATTTTCCGCTACGGCAAGATTTACCATTTTTGGTTAGTTCACTGTCTAAATAAGTGTAGCCAGCTGAAATGTTCCATTTATCAGTAATTTCACCATTTAAGCCTAATTCAAAACCATCAACTTTACTTTCACCTACATTTGCATAAGTAGTTGGGTCGATTTGTACACGTGTATTTTGTTTTTCAGTACGGAAAATAGCAGCTGTTAAATTTAGGTGGTTATCTAGGAAATCCCATTTCGTACCGATTTCAAATGTTTGTGCCTCTTCGGGATCAATCATTTGATTATTGGCATTAATTGTTTCGCTATTATCCCCCCAACCTGCATTTAAGCCGACTGGACTAGCTGAGGTTGCATAGCTTGTATAAATTGAGCCATTCTCTGTTGGTTTAAATGTAATGCCCGCTTGATAGGTCACGAAATCTGAATTATTTTTTGCTGTATAGGCCGCTGCACTAGAAGTAGCTAAGAAGTTTTGTTCAGCTTCAAACTTATCCCAACGCAGGCCAAGATCTAATAACCATTTTGGTGTGATTTCAATATTGTCGAGTAAGTAGACAGAAGTACTTTCTACAGTTGCATCAAAGTCTGGGCGTGCTTGTAAACGGTCAACAAATGGCTTTTGAGTTGGACCATTGAGCGAAGTACACCAATTTGTTGATAAGTCTGAACAATCGCTATAGAAGCCAGTACTAGAAACATTACCTTTGGCATCAATAATGTTATAGCCGCCTTTATCAGTTTTTTGTTTGCTGTACTCTGCTCCTACATTAAATCTGTGCTTTAAGAAGCCAGTATCAAATTTACCTGTAAGTGCTAATTGATCGGTAAATGTCTCACTATCTGTAATAGCTGAGTTCAAACGATGCCAAACAAGACCTTTGCCAACATTACCTTTTGAGTCATCTGGGTTTGTCCAGACATAATCATTTTTTGATTTGGCATACATGGCCGTATTAGTAATAGTTATATTGTCGGTAAGGTCGTGTTCTAATTTAATTGTACCGATGTGATTTTCTTGCTTTTGAAAATCTCGATCTTTCCAGCCGTAATATGTACCTTGTTTGACTTCAGCCGGTTTACCTTGAGCTTTTCCAAGAGATGAATCCCAATAAGGAATACCTGAATCAGGTTTATCATCAGTTTGTAAATAATAGTAGCTCAAAGTTGCACGTGTCGGTGTATCTAAGCCAAAAGTAATACTTGGTGCAATACCAACACGTTTATATTCAGCCCCATTACTTTGGCCAGCCTTTTCATTTTGATGTCCCAAAACAGCTACACGTGCTGCAATGCCATTTCCAAAGTCTTTATTACCATCTAAAGTGATACGTTGGTAGTTATCAGTACCAGCGGCTACTGAGCCTTCTAGAAAATCACCCTTTTTAGCTACCTTGGAAATCATATTGATGCTGCCACCAACTGAACCTGCACCACCCATTGCTGATGCAGAACCTTTGGTTACCTCTACTTGCTCGACCGCAAACATTTCACGGTTTTGTGAGGTAGAGTTGCGGATACCATCAATATACATAGAGCTTTCTGAACTATAACCACGGATGAAAGGTCGATCACCATTCGGATTACCGCCTTCACCTGCACCTAAAGTAATGCCAGGAACAGTACGCAATGCATCTGCTAAAGTTGTTACTTTTGTATCTTCTATAAGTTGTTTTGAGATAACTGATACTGATTTAGGAGTATCTAGAAGGGGAGCAACAAATTTAGAGTTTGCTGATTGATCAACCTTTAAAGATTCTTCTTGAGTCGCTTTAGTATGGATAGTTGGTAATTGCGAAACTGCTTCTTGCGCCATCGCAGTTGTTGCTATCATCGAGAGCGATGAGGCGATTGCAGAGGAAACAATTTTTTTACGTGTTCTAATCAATGACATGACTTTCAGGACTTAAATATAAACGTTATGCGAATAATAATAATTCTTATTTATATGTACAGTTTGTGTTAATTGGATTTGCCGATAGAATTATGAAGGAAATGTGAAAGTTTTAATCACTTTTAGTTGCAAATTGGCCCTAATTATTTGATTAAACTTAACTGTTTGGAAAATCGATAACTTTATTAAAATTAATTGTAATTTTAGATTTGTAAAGAATAGTTAAAAAATTACTTTTGCTTAACGTTGCATTAAAAAAAATTAAAAAATCATAAAATTACTGTGAAATTTCCTAAAAATACGTCCTTCAATTTTATGATCTGATCGGTTAATTTTGTATATCTTGAAAGTTGTCATATAATACAGCACTTTTTTAAAAACTGTTCCTACTAACTAATTTTTATCGAGGAAGCCATGCAAGTAACGACTGAAGCGGTTTCGGGCGTTGCCCGTCGTTTAAATGTTTCTGTACCGACGAGCCGTATTAACGAGCAATTTGAAGCTCGTTTGAAGCGCACTGCCAAAACTGTGAAGATCAACGGCTTCCGTCCGGGCAAAGTACCTGCAAACGTTGTTCGCCGCGAATACGGTGCAAGTATTTATCAAGAAGTTGTGAATGACATCATTCGTGACAGCGTATTTGAAGCAATTCAACAAGAAAAAATCAATGCGGTAGGTATGCCGAACATTGAGAAAGTTGAACATAAAGAAGATGCTTTAGTTTTTGAAGCAACTGTAGAAGTTTATCCTGAAGTTGAAGTAAAAGCATTTGACGGTTTGGAAGTTGAACGTAAAACAGCTGAAATTAAAGACGCTGACGTTGACACCATGATCGAAAACTTGCAAAAGCAACGTCAAACTTGGGCTGTAACCAAGGGTATGGCGAAAAAAGACATGCAAGTGACTTTTGACTTTGAAGGTTCTATCGACGGTGAGAAGTTCGAAGGCGGTTCTGCTGAAGACTTTAAACTTGTGTTAGGTTCAGGCCGTATGATTCCTGGCTTCGAAGACGGTATCATTGGCATGAAAGCTGGTGAAGAGAAAGTTATTGATGTAACTTTCCCTGAAGATTACCAAGCTGAAAACTTAGCGGGTAAAGCAGCTCAGTTCAAAATCACTGTGAAGCAAGTTGAAAAGCCTAAACTTCCAGAGATTGATGCTGAATTCTTAAAAATCTTCGGTGTTTCTGAAGAAGAAGGCATTGAAAAATTAAAAGCTGACGTTCGTAAAAACATGGAACGTGAAGTTCGCAATGGTTTACGTAACCAAGTTAAACAAGCTGCATTTGATGCTCTTGTTGCTGCTAACGAAATTGAAGTTCCAGCTGCAATGGTTGCTCAAGAAATTGACCGTCAACGTCAACAAATGGTTCAACAGTTCACTCAACAATTTGGTGGTGCAGGCGCGCAATCTTTTGACAAGAGCATGCTTCCTGACGAATTGTTCAAAGAACAAGCAGAACGTTCTGTTAAGCTTGGCGTATTGGTAAGCAAAGTATTAGCTGATGCTAAACTTGAAGTTGACCAAGCACGTGTTGATGCTTACATCGACGACATGGCTTCTTCTTATGAAGATCCAACTGAAGTGATTGAATACTTCAAAAATGATGCTCAACAACGCGCTCAAATTGAAGCTGTTGTGTTAGAAGATCAAGTTGTTGATCACATCTTAGCTTCTGCTAAAGTGACTGACAAAGCAGTATCTTATGAAGATTTATTGAAAGAACAACAAGCTCGCCGTATGGGCTAATCTTTTGAGAAGTCAGGAAAAGGCGCTTTAGGCGCCTTTTTCATTTTTAGGTATATGGTTAATTTGAGTACGTCTTAAGTACTTAGGTATAAATAATATAATATTTCAGTGCGAACCTTTTGCAATTTGAGAAATTATCCCGCATATTGTTGCCATAGGTTAAGTCACAAAAAATTTAGGAATAAATAACGTATGTATGTTCCAACAATTGAAAATGCTTTAGTTCCTGTTGTGGTTGAACAATCTTCTCGCGGCGAACGTTCTTTTGATATTTATTCACGACTTTTACGTGAGCGCGTCATTTTTCTAACTGGTGAAGTTGAAGACAACATGGCAAATTTAATTGTTGCCCAAATGTTGTTCTTGGAAGCTGAAAACCCAGATAAAGATATCCATCTTTATATTAACTCGCCAGGCGGTTCGGTCACTGCTGGTATGGCGATTTATGACACGATGCAATTTATTAAACCTGATGTAGTGACATACTGTATGGGGCAGGCTGCATCTATGGGCGCATTCTTATTAAATGCTGGTGCTAAAGGTAAACGCTATTGCCTTGAAAATGCACGTGTAATGATTCACCAACCATTAGGTGGATTCCGTGGTCAAGCATCAGATATTGAAATTCATGCTCGTGAAATTCTATTTATTAAAGAGCGCTTGAACCGTTTGATGGCAGAACACAGTGGTCAAGACTATGACACGATTGCTCGTGATACCGATCGTGATAACTTTATGACTGCACAAGCAGCAAAAGAATATGGCTTGGTCGATCAGGTATTAAGTAAGCGTCCATAAGGGAAAATATTAAGTGGCTTGAGTTGTTGGAAAACGCCTCCATATAGTCATTTAACCCTATCGCTTGCCCTCATATTTAAGATTCTATTTGTGGAGAGAATATGTCCGAACATCCTCAAGGACAAAAACATTGTTCATTTTGCGGTAAAACGCAGTCTGAAGTCGGGAAACTGATTGCGGGCGAGGACGCATATATTTGTAATGAGTGTGTAGATGTCTGCTTAGACCTTGTACAAACCAGCCAACAGGTTGAAGCAGGTGACTGGGCGAGCAAGGCATTGCCAAAACCACATGAAATACGTGCTGCGCTTGATCAATATGTGATTGGTCAGGATCTTGCCAAAAAGACATTATCTGTTGCCGTTTATAACCATTATAAGCGTTTGAAAGTCGGGCAATCTGGTCATGTGTCTAAAGATGTGGAAATTGCTAAAAGTAACATTCTACTGATTGGGCCTACCGGTTCAGGTAAAACATTACTTGCTCAAACATTGGCTCGTTTGTTAGATGTGCCGTTTGCAATGGCAGATGCGACTACTTTGACTGAAGCGGGTTATGTTGGCGAAGACGTTGAAAATATCGTACAAAAGCTTTTGCAAAAAGCAGATTACGATGTAGAAAAAGCTCAAAAGGGCATTATCTACATTGATGAAATCGACAAGATTACACGTAAATCTGAAAATCCATCGATTACTCGTGATGTGTCTGGTGAAGGTGTACAACAAGCTTTGCTTAAGATGATTGAAGGTACTGTAGCTTCAATTCCACCACAAGGTGGACGTAAGCATCCGCAGCAAGAGTTCATTCAAATTGATACCTCAAATATCCTATTTATTTGTGGTGGTGCATTTGCTGGACTGGAAAAAATTGTACAACAGCGTCAAGAGAAAGGTGGAATTGGCTTTACGGCTGATGTTAAAAACAAAGATGAAACCAAAAAACTTGCTGAATTATTCCGTCAAGTTGAGCCAACTGATTTAGTTAAATTTGGTTTAATTCCAGAATTCATTGGCCGTTTACCAGTGATTGCAACGCTTGAAGAGCTTGATGAAGAAGCGTTAATGCAAATTCTAACTGAACCGAAAAATGCATTAACTCGTCAGTATCAATACCTGTTCAATATGGAAAATGTTGACCTCGTATTTGAAGATTCAGCTTTACGTGCAGTGGCTAAGCGAGCGCTTGAGCGTAATACCGGAGCTCGTGGCCTACGTTCGATTTTGGAAAATGTTCTACTTGAAACGATGTATGACTTGCCAAGCCGTACAGATGTAGGAACAGTTTTCATTAATGAAGCAGTTATTAATGGTGAAGCTGAACCTGTCTACAAGTCAGAACGTCAGCCTAAAGAAGCTGTAACACATGAAAGTGTTGCTAAGGCAGATTTAAAAGTAATTGATTCGAAGTCTGCTTAGATTTCATTCATCTAAAAAGCATGAATTGCCTCGGTGATTCATGCTTTTTTTGTTTTCAATTCATGTAGGTGGTGTTAATCTAAAAAAACAAAATACGCATAGTTTTGCGATATAGAAAAATCAAAAGAAAACGCTTTGAGGGATGTCATGCGTTATTTAATTATTGCTTTAAGTTGTGCCGCATTACTTGCAGGTTGCCAAAGTTCATCACACTTAGAAAAGAATTCAGGTGAGCTGACCGCCACTTTACCTAAAGTTGATGTGGATAAAGAACCCGGTTTATTGGATCAATATCGTTTAGGCGGCTTCACTGTAGGGGGATGGGTAAATCAAAAGTTAGGTCAGACATTTGCGCCAGTTAAACCCCAAAATGAGCAGGCAGCAGTTGTCTATCTTTACCGTCCAGACACGAAATGGAATCGTCAAGAAATTGCAGCCATCAATTTATTTGTAAATGGAAAACGAATTCCAAGTTTATTGCATAACCATTATTACTGGATTGAACTGCCAGCAGGAACTTACCGTATTTCAGCGAGCCGCCCTTTGTTGGGGATTCATTTTCAAGAACCTAAATATATCGATATTACGGTAGATGCAGGCGCATCTTATTATTTGAAGTATGATGAAGAAAATAAAATGGACCGTAGTGAGCACACGGGTCCATTCATGTTAATGCAAGATAATATTGGTCGTAGAGAAATTGCATTTACCGAGCTTAAATCTTCTAGCTATAATTTTGTTGCTGAAGATGCTTCAGGAAAAATATGTCATAAACCCCAAGAATTAAAACCTGCTAAATATAATGAAAAGTCAGATGTACATCTGATAAAACCATTTAAATTGTGGAACCCTTTAACTTGGTAACAATTTGAGGTCGATAAAGAAAAGTTAAGACTTTTCTTTATCTTTTATTAATGGTGCAATAATTTTTAGCATTTCTTCTTGCATATGATCTCGTGCTTTAGGGTCATTAAAAGTTTGCTGTCCCAATTCCATCATATATTCTGAAATTTGCCCCATAATCTGTACATTTTTACGGGTAATTGATTGGCCTTCTGGGGTTTTCAAAAACTTTAAATTTGCTTGGATTTCTTCTTCGGTATACGTTTTTAAATAAATATCTTGTAAGGCTTGAGTCGTTTTAGGGCTGCTAATCAGTTGGTTACTCGAATCTTTTAAAAGTAAGCCTAACTTTTTCGCTGCCTCTTTTTCTTTCGGGCCTAAAGTTTTGATGCCCGTAATATTGCTAATGATCTGTTCAGCTTGTTGATCATAGTAAGGCGTTAACTCATTGATTGATTCTTTCAATAGATAATCAATTTGGCTCATTTGCATGAGTTCTTTTACTGAACTTAACTTGGCAGGAGAAGCAAATAAGCTCGTGGTAATACAGCTTAGACAGAGACTGATTGAAAGATTTTTAAGAATAGGGCGAATAGTCATGAAATGACCTATATGCAGTGTAGGGCGGGTGGGTATATTCATTAATAGCACAGATTGGCGAACCAATTGTTACAATTCTTTTCAATTTCAAAAAAATATTAAAAGGCATAAAAAAAGCACCGAATCCGGTGCTTTTCTTGATTAACCAGCTGCGGCATCGATTACTGGAATTTTACCAATTTTCGCTTGCCAGATTTTTGGAGCTACTGCGTGAATTGATGTACCGTTTACATCAACTGCAACAGATACAGGCATATCTTCCACTACAAATTTGTAGATTGCTTCCATACCCAAATCTGCAAATGCAACCACTTCAGCTTCGCGAACAGCTTTAGATACGAGGTAAGCTGCACCGCCCACTGCCATAAGGTAAGTTGCTTTGTTGTCCTTGATTGCTTCAATTGCTGTAGGACCACGATCAGCTTTACCAATCATACCGAATAGACCAGTATGCTCGAGTACTTTACGTGTGAATTTGTCCATACGTGTAGCCGTTGTAGGACCGGCAGGACCAACCACTTCATCACGTACCGGATCAACAGGACCAACGTAGTAAATAAACTTGCCTTTAAGATCAACCGGTAATTCTTCACCGTTGTCGATCATTTCAACCATACGTTTATGTGCAGCGTCACGACCTGTGTACATTGTACCGCTAAGAAGTAATGTGTCGCCCGGTTTCCAAGAATCCATTTCTTCTTGAGTAATGGTATCAAGGTTTACACGTTTAGATTGTGAAGCATCCCAAGTTACAGATGGGTAGTCTTCAAGTTTTGGTGCTTGAATATGAGCTACACCTGAACCATCAAGCTGGAAGTGAGCGTGACGAGTCGCAGCACAGTTAGGAATCATACCTACTGGTTTGCCAGCAGCGTGACATGGGTAGTCTTTGATTTTAATGTCAAGAACAGTCGTTAAACCGCCAAGACCTTGTGCACCAATACCAAGAGCGTTTACTTTTTCAAAGATTTCGATACGAAGTTCTTCGATTTTGTTCTCTGGTCCACGGCGAAGTAATTCGTCCATGTTGATTTCTTCCATGAGTGCTTCTTTCGCAAGCATCATGGCTTTTTCAGCAGTACCACCAATACCGATACCGAGCATACCAGGAGGACACCAGCCTGCACCCATAGTTGGAACGGTTTTAAGAACCCAGTCAACAATCGAGTCAGATGGGTTAAGCATCGCAAGTTTAGATTTGTTTTCTGAACCGCCACCTTTAGCAGCAACAGTAATATCTACTTTGTTACCTGGTACGAGTTTGTAGTGAATAACGGCAGGGGTGTTATCTTTTGTATTTTTACGACCAAATGCAGGGTCAGCAAGAACAGATGCACGAAGAACGTTGCTGTTTTCAAGGTAACCTTGGCGAACACCTTCATTTACTGCATCGTCTAAGCTCATTGTTAAATCAAATTTAACATCTAAGCCCACTTCAAGGAAAACGTTAACAATACCAGTATCTTGGCAAATTGGACGATGACCTTCCGCACACATGCGAGAGTTAATTAAAATCTGTGCAATTGCATCCTTTGCAGCTTTGTTTTCTTCGCGATCATAAGCACGGCTCATCGCTTGGATAAAGTCTTGCGGGTGATAGTACGAAATAAACTGTAGGGCGTCCTTGATTGATGTAATCAAGTCATCTTGTTTGATAATCGTTGTCATACCAAAAAATCTCTTGAGCGGGCTGTTAGCTAGCGGGCTAAATTATATGACAAAAAGACAATCTTGTGGGGGATTGGTTGATCTTTTGACCGAAAGTCGAATAACACAAAGGCTAAGTTATTTAAAATTAAGAACAACCTAGAATCAGGCTTATTTTTTAAAAAATAAAAAAAGCCATTTGAGCGGATATCAAATGGCGAGAGGTAGAAAAGATTAAATGATATTAATTATTTGGCAGCAGCTTGCTGCTCGGCCTGAATGGCTGTTAATGCAATAGTAAAGACGATGTCATCTACTAAAGCACCACGAGACAAGTCATTGACTGGCTTATTTAGGCCTTGCAGCATTGGCCCAACGCTAACTACATTTGCTGCACGTTGTACTGCTTTATAGGTTGTGTTACCCGTATTTAAGTCAGGGAAAATAAACACATTGGCACGGCCAGCAACGCGTGAGTCTGGCGCCTTTTGGCGTCCTACACTTTCAACTGAAGCCGCATCGTATTGTAGTGGACCGTCAATCAGTAAATCAGGGCGACGTTGCTGTGCAATTTGAGTCGCTTGCTGTACTTTCTCAACATCAGCACCCGTTCCAGATGTACCAGTTGAGTAGCTGATCATGGCAATACGTGGGTCAATTCCAAACGCTTTTGCAGAGTCAGCAGACTGAATCGCAATTTCGGCAAGCTGTTCGGCTGTAGGATCCGGGTTAATTGCACAGTCACCGTAGACATAGACTTCATCCGGTAAAAGCATAAAGAAAATGGATGAAACCAGTGAGTACGCTGGCGCGGTTTTAATCAGCTGGAACGCTGGACGCACTGTATTGGCGGTTGTATGAACTGCCCCCGAAACTAATCCATCCACATGATCTAGAGCTAGCATCATGGTGCCGAGAACTACAGTATCTTGTAATTGCTCTTTAGCTTGTAGGTCGTTGAGTTTGCCTTTGCGGAGTTCAACCATTGGTGCAATATATTGGTCACGGATCTGATCTGGATCAATAATTTCTAACCCGGCTGGTAACTCGATACCACGTGCTTTTGCTACGTCATGTACAGTTTCTGGTTTTGCTAACAAAATACAATGCGCAATACCACGAGCCTGACATATAGCAGCAGCTTCAATAGTGCGTGGCTCATCACCTTCTGGAAGGACAATCCGTTTTTTAGCTGCAATTGATTTTTGCACTAGTTCATGACGGAATGCAGAAGGGGAAAGACGTGGTGTAGCACCGTTATTACTATGCTGTTTAAGCCATTCGACATCTATGTGACTTGAAACAAATCGGGTCACTTGTTCGGCACGTTCAGTGTCATCGGTTGGAATTTCATTACCAAAATCGGATAGGCGCTGCGCAGTTTCTAGTGTATTTAAATGGGTATGTAAAATTGGCAACCCTTGTTTAATTGCACTTTGGCAAAACTCTAAAAGCTTGGGAGCAGGAGCTTCACGCTCAGTCAACACCAAGCCTGCCAGTGGAATACCATTACTGGTGGCGAGACTACTTGCCAGTAATACATCGGTACGTTCAGAGGCGCTAATGATCAGTTCACCAGCAATGAATTTATTCAGTTCATATTCAATGCTTGAGGCAATTAAACTTGAGTGCAAAATACGACGTGTTTTTGCTTCGCCTTGATTTACCCATTGGCCATCAATCACGCTCGCGATGTCTAATGTTCTAGGTACACTTAAGGTATTACTAAACGGAACTAGACCAATAATTGGTAAATCGCTTGATCCAAAGTAGCGGTTATATTTTTGCAATTCTGCCGTAAATTTTGCGATGTCTTCAGTTGGACGTAACGACGGGTCAAATGCGACAGGTATTTGAGCTGTCTCTTCAGACAACCCGCGTGTACGCATAAAGAGTACGCCCGCTGTTCGGTTAGAGGTTGCACCACCAAACTGCCGTAAGTGAGCTTCAACTTTCTCTGCTGTTTTACGTGGGTTTTGAATATCTGCTGTACTGACTAAAACCACTTCAGCATCAAGCGCTTGAGCAAGGCTTGCATTAAGTTCACTGGCAAAATGGTCTTGCCCATTTGGTAATAAGCCTTCAACAATAATCACATTATTGTCTGCTGCGATACTGCGATGAAGACTTACTGCTTCTTCAAGTAACTCATCGACTTCACCAGCCGCAATGCGTTGGGTTAGCTTTTCATGAGAAATGGATTGAACAGTTTTGCTTTGAAATAAATGACCAAATAAAGATGTAGTTCGGTCTAAATTTTCTTGATCTACCTGAGAGAACGGTTTTAAAAAGCCTGCTTTAATCCCATTACAATCAAGTGCATAAATCATACCTAAGCAGGCAGAGGTTAAACCAACCCCTTCACCTGTAGGAATTAATAAAATTGTATTCATATAAACCTATAAATAAATGAATAGCGTTTTTTGACTACTGTAATTAAGCAAGGCTTACTTCAGGAGATGTATTTTGTGAAACCTCTACAACCTGACGAGTTTCTTTGGCAATACGGCCTTCTTCATCGGTTGGAATCACCCAGATTTGTGGACCTGTGCCGCTATCAATACGGCCTTCTGTACCACGTTTTAAATTGTTGTTCTGGTCTTTATCGAGCTGTAAACCGAAATGAGGTAAATAAGCTAGAGTTTTTTCACGTATATAAGCTGAGTTCTCACCAATACCGCCTGTAAAGATCAAGCCATCAATACTTGGTAAACCACAACTTAGGGCAGCAAGTGATTTTGCAAGGCGATAGCTAAATACTTCAATCGCAAGGCAAGCATCTTCATTGCCATTTTCAGCAGCTTCAATCACTGTACGCATATCGTTAGAGAGTTGTGATAAGCCAAGTAATCCACTTTCGTTATTTAAAACTTTATCGATTTTTGCTAAGTCCCAGCCAAGATTTTTAGCAAGGAAGCTGTGTAAGCTTGGATCGACATCACCACTACGTGTTCCCATTACAACACCTTCAAGTGGAGTAAGGCCCATAGAAGTATCAACACTTTGTCCATTCCACACTGCACAAGTCGAGCTACCATTGCCCAAGTGTGCTGTTAACCAACCGCCTTTTTGGAATTTTCCTGCCAGTTCACTGCCGCGGTCAGACACATAAGCATGGCTTGTACCGTGGAAACCATAGCGACGAACATTATGTTCTGTATATAAAAACTTAGGGATTGCATAACGGTATGCATGTGCAGGCATAGTTTGATGAAATGCGGTGTCAAATACGGCAACTTGAGGTAATTCAGGGAATAGGCGCATCGTTGCTTCAATCCCGATTAAGTGAGCAGGATTATGAAGCGGTGCAAGCGGAGTGGCTGCACGAATACGTTCTACAATTTCAGGGGTGAGTAATTCAGCTTTGGTAAGGCTTCCACCATGTACGACACGGTGACCGATTGCTTGAGGTTTATAGTTTGCAAGACGTGCAAGTAAAGTTTCTAAAGCTTTGGCGTGGTCAGCATAAGGAATTGAAAGCTCTAGCGGTTCTCCACCGACGGTAATCCCTTTAATACGAGCATCAGCTGCCCCTAAGTTTTCTGCTAAACCGTAAATACGATCTTCACGACGCTCTGAAACCAGTGCGTATTTAATAGATGAAGAACCGCAATTAATAACTAATACTGATGTAGCCACGTTGAAATACCCAAGTCCTGATATAAAAATAGTTTTCCTAACTTCCTGATCAAAAGGCATTAATTGTGTGATGCATTAAGAGCAGGTTGTGATGTTTTAACATGTGTTGTTTTTCTGTCCAAGATAGACTTTAGCCCATTAGACTTAAGCACTATCGACCATTAAATTTTTTATAACTAATATTCGCTCAGTATAAAGCTTAACCACTGTATTTATTGTTTTTTTGTAGAAGAATTAAACAGTTTTTTGTATATATTTATGAAAGGTAGATTTCTATTTAATGTATTTTTCAAATATTTGGTATAAATTTTTTAAGAAAAAAGAAGTGCTGTTATTTTAATCAAACTAGAGGGGAGTATTACAAATAATATACGTAAATGAAATTAAATTTTAATCGTTTATATATAGGTTAAAATGAATAAATCATAAACATTTTTAATATAAAACTTAGTATAAAAAAGTCGGTATTAATACATTTATAAGAATATTTTATTGCTTTGATATTATGAGAATTTTCTCATAGTTAATAGAGGCAGATATACCAATAAATATAGTCAAAAATAAAACCAGCTTCTCGTTTAAAACTTAAACATAATTTGTATTTAATACCGATGCTCGAGTATTACCGTAAAGTTGACTAGGGCTTGCATGTCGCTTTTTGCCTTAATAATATTGTTCCTCCCCCTTATCAAATGATGATGAAATATATCATTTGGTCTATTTTTATGTTCCGGCTTATCCGGTTGTACAGGAGCGTCCAGCATGGACTTGCCGAATCCAGTATTGGCAAAAGTTACTGAACGTGTAATTGCGCGTAGCCAAAAAACTCGTTCTGCATATTTACAACGTATTGAACATGCCCAAGGCAAATTCCCAGCTCGTGGTGCACTCTCATGTGCCAACCTGGCTCATGGTTTTGCTGGCATGGAAGATAATGAAAAATTAATTATTAAAGTTGGCCGTGAACCAAATATTGGCATTGTGTCTTCATATAATGAAATGCTTTCAGCACATGCCCCATATAAAACATTCCCTGACATTATAAAAACAGCTGCACGTGAAAATGGTGGTGTTGCACAGTTTGCGGGCGGTGTACCGGCAATGTGTGATGGTATTACTCAAGGTAATGCCGGTATGGAATTATCATTATTTTCACGTGAAACCATTGCGATGGGGACTGCGATTGCACTTTCCCATAACATGTTCGATGCCGCATTGTGTCTCGGGGTATGCGATAAGATTGTTCCGGGCTTGCTGATTGGTGCTTTGCAGTTTGGTTATCTACCAACCATTTTTGTCCCTGCGGGGCCAATGAGTAGCGGTTTGTCGAATGATGATAAAGCTAAAATCCGCCAGCAATTCGCGACAGGTCAAGTAGGACGCGATGCCTTACTTGAAGCTGAATCGGCTGCCTATCATGGTCAGGGCACATGTACATTCTATGGTACTGCGAACAGTAACCAAATGTTGATGGAGGTGATGGGCTTACATTTACCAAGTGCGGCATTTGTTCATCCTCATACGCCATTACGTGATGCGCTCACTGCCGAAGCTGCTAAACGTGTACTTGACTTAACTGCCGAGCGAGGCAACTACACGCCGATTGGCCATGTTATTGATGAAAAAGCCATTATTAATGGTATTGTGGCTTTATTGGCTACAGGCGGTTCAACCAACCATACGTTACATCTGATTGCGATTGCGCGTGCGGCTGGCATCTTAATTGACTGGGATGACTTTGATGAGTTGTCTGCAGTTGTTCCATTGCTCGCAAAAATCTATCCAAATGGCAAGGCCGATGTAAACCATTTCCAAGCTGCGGGTGGGGTAGCCTTCCTTATTCGTAACTTACTTGAGGCTGGTTTGTTACATAACGATGTGACGACCGTCGCTGGTAAAGGTTTACAGCATTACACCAAAGAACCGAAATTGATTGACGGTAAGCTTACTTGGGTTGACGGGGTAGTTCAAAGCCTTGATGACAAAGTACTCCGTAGCATTGATGCGCCGTTTCAGCCAGATGGCGGCTTGCGCTTAATGCAAGGTCGCCTTGGCCGTGGTGTTATCAAGATTTCTGCGGTTGCGCCAGAGCACCGTAAAGTGAAAGCACCGGCAATTGTTTTTGACTCGCAAGAAGCGGTACAGGCAGCGTTTGATCGTGGTGAATTGCACCGAGACTTTATTGCGGTTGTTCGTTTCCAAGGTGCGCGTGCTAATGGTATGCCTGAGTTGCACCGCTTGACTCCTGTGTTGGGTGTTTTACAAGATCAAGGCTTCCATGTTGCATTAGTAACCGATGGTCGTATGTCTGGTGCTTCAGGCAAAGTACCGGCAGTCATTCATTTGTCTCCAGAAGCGTTATTGAATGGTCCGATTGGCAAAGTTCAAACCGGAGATATGTTAATCATTGATGCTGAAGCTGGTGTACTCGATATTGAGTTAGATGAGCAGACTTGGCAGTCACGTCCTGTTGCTCAACCAGAACATCAGGCAGAAAACGAAGTTGGTTTTGGCCGTGAATTATTTGGTGTGTTCCGTGCGGCAGCAGCGCCTGCTGAACATGGCGCATCTGTGTTTGGTGCACTTGTTGGCGAAGAGCCACAAGGGCAGATTTAAGACAAAGGAATTACAAAGTAATGAGCAAGATTGAAGATGTTGTCAAATTAGGTCCAGTAATTCCGGTGTTGGCTTTTGACTCTGCCGAACAAGGTGAACATGTCTCACGTGCGTTGCATGCTGGTGGTGTAAAGGTACTGGAAATTACTTTACGTACAGCTGCTGGGCTTGCTGCCATTGAACGTGCATCTCAGTTAGCAGATGACATTGTGGTAGGTGTAGGAACGATTACTAAGCCTGAGCATTGTGCGCAAGCTAAAAAGGCTGGTGCTAAATTTGGGGTATCACCTGGTTTGACCAAAGACTTGCATTTGGCTGCACAAGATGCAGGTTTACCTCTTTTACCAGGCGTAATGACACCGAGTGATCTCATTCAAGCGATTGAGTTGGGCTACGACATTGTGAAGTTTTTCCCTGCTCAACAGGCAGGTGGGGTTGAGATGCTAAAAGCATTTTATGGTCCATTTCCAAACTTACGTTTCTGCCCAACAGGTGGAATTACAGCAGAGACAGCTCCAGATTTTTTAAAGCAACCTAATGTGGTGTGTGTAGGTGGGTCATGGTTAACGCCTAAACCTGTTGTCGCTGCACAAGATTGGGCTGAAATTACCCGTTTAGCCCAAATTGCAAGTCAGTTGTGAGTTTTACGAAAGTAATTGTGGTTTAAAAATCTAAAGTGTCTTTTAGGTGCTTTAGATTTTTTGTGATGCTGTGACTGGCGGTTGCCAGTCATACTAAATATAAAAAATGAGTGCTTCAACAATGAGTATATCTCTGGTTGAAGGCTTTTATTTAGGCAGTGCCTAGATAACATTATTCCAAGGAGAAAGTGTCACATGGAGACGGTTCAGGGTGGCATGTTGCTTGTCTATACTTTAATTGCGATCGTTGCTTTGATTGTCATGATCGCGAAGTTTAGAATTTACCCCTTTTTAGTTCTTATTATTGTTTCTCTTGGTTTAGCTCTTGCAGTTGGCATGCCAATGGACGGGATTGTTAAATCATATGAAGCAGGTACCGGTAAAACACTAGGTCACCTTGCGATTGTGATTGCGTTAGGAACCATGCTTGGCAAGATGATGGCTGAGTCAGGTGGTGCAG
The DNA here is from genome assembly GCF_009759685.1 of Acinetobacter baumannii. NCBI lineage: Bacteria > Pseudomonadati > Pseudomonadota > Gammaproteobacteria > Moraxellales > Moraxellaceae > Acinetobacter > Acinetobacter baumannii. Next base: position 1,891,612 of record NZ_CP046654.1, read on the forward strand.
AACGAATAGCAATTACTTTAATTAAATGGTTTGGTGAAAAACATATTCACTGGGCTATGATGTTCATTGCGTTAATTGTAGGGCTTCCGGTATTTTTTGAAGTTGGTTTTGTACTTCTTATTCCAATTGCATTCAATATTGCCAAACGTACAGGTAAATCATTATTAATTGTTGGTTTACCTATGGTTGCGGGTTTATCGGTCGTACATGGGTTGATTCCACCGCATCCAGCCGCTTTGCTTGCGGTACAGGCTTACCATGCCGACATCGGTAAAACCATTATGTACAGTTTGTTGGTTGGCGTCCCGACGGCGGTTGTTGCAGGTCCATTGTATGCATTATGGATTAACAAATATGTCAAATTGCCTGAAAATAATCCTTTAGCAAAGCAGTTTGTTGAAGCAGATGCTAACAACACACGTGAATTGCCGAGCTTTGGGATAACCTTATTTACGATCATGCTACCGGTTGCATTGATGTTAGTTGGTAGTTGGGCAGATGTTTTCTTTGCACCAAAAACGTTCCCAAATGAGTTATTACGCTTTATTGGTACTTCTGATATTGCATTGCTTATTGCTGTTTTGGTCAGCTTTATTACTTTTGGCACCATGCAGGGTTTTAACCGTGAACAAATTGAAAAATTCTGTGGTGGATGTCTAGCTTCAATTGCGGGTATTTTGCTGATTGTTGGTGCTGGTGGCGGTTTCGGCGGTATTTTAAGAGACAGTGGAATTTCTAATGAAATCGTCTCTACTGCTTTGAAAGCAAACCTTTCACCATTGTTATTAGGATGGCTTGTTGCTGCTCTCATACGTCTGGCAACAGGTTCGGCTACTGTTGCGATGGCCACGGCTTGTAGCATTGTTGCACCTATTGCGGCAGCAGCAGGTGTAGTCGTTAGACCTGAACTTTTAGTATTAGCGACAGGTTCTGGATCATTAATTTTCTCGCATGTAAACGATGCTGGTTTCTGGCTAATCAAAGAATATTTTGGAATGACAGTTGGGCAGACACTGAAGACTTGGTCTGTACTGGAAACAATTATTTCGGTACTTGGTTTGTCTTTCACATTGTTGCTTAGTGCTGTTTTGTAATTAGAGGTAGGTAATCCATGATAGTGATAGCAATGGGTGTTTGTGGCACAGGGAAAACCCTTATTGGTGAGTTGTTATCAGAGCGTTTGGCTTGTGAGTTTCTTGATGGCGATACGCTTCATTCAGCTGCAAATAAAAGTAAGATGAGCCAAGGTATCCCTTTAACCGATGAAGACCGCTTGCCGTGGTTGCAAGCTATTCGTCAGGCAATTGAAGCAAAACAAAGAGATGGTGAAACGGCTGTGTTTACATGCTCATCTTTAAAGCGGATGTATCGCGATATTTTAAGAGGGCAGGACCAGAATGTTAAGTTTGTATACCTAAAAGGTTCTTATGAACTATTACAGCAAAGACTTGCAGAAAGATCTGGTCATTTTTTTGATCCGGCATTGTTACAAACCCAACTAGATACATTAGAGGAACCTGATGTGAATGAAGCAATTGCTATTGATATTGCTCTCACACCAGAACAGATCATTGAACAAGTTATCCAGAAGCTAGGGGTAACTGATAGTGTGTGTCGGGGGTAAATTCAACTAGAAAATATCGAAACTATCCATGCTTTAAGAATTCACCTTGTGGTCTACGGTTCAAGCAAGGTGAGTACTGATAATAATAGTGGTATTGATCCGAAGAAGAACTGATTACAGTATACGGTTCGGGGATATATAAAGACATACAAATAATAAGGTATTAAGAAGAATGAATCAGTTAAATAATTTACAGCATAAATTTCCAGTAGTGGACGGTATTCCTGAAAGTGTACGTTTGCCATCTCAAATTCATCAGCGTGTCTCACTCGTGGATGGTGAGTTGAAGTTATGGGCTGGTGCAACCAAGAAAACATTATCTCCGATCTGGATTCAGCAGCCTGACGGTAGCCTACAGCAAGTTGAACTTGGTAGTTATCCAGTCATGGGCGAAAAAGAAAGCGATGAAGCATTAGAAGCAGCGGTACGAGCTTATAACAATGGTCGTGGCGAATGGCCAATGATGAAGGTTAGTGAGCGTATTGCATGTATGCAAAATTTCATTCAGCGCATGGTAGAGCAACGAGATCTGATTATTAAGCTGATCATGTGGGAAATTGGCAAGAGCTTGGCTGATTCAGAGAAAGAGTTTGATCGTACTATTACCTACATGCGTCAAACCATTGATGCCCTGAAAGATCTAGATAATGCCAACTCCCGCTTTGTAATTGCTGAAGGCACCATTGGTCAAATTCGTCGTACTCCATTAGGTGTTGTGTTGTGTATGGGACCATACAACTACCCGCTAAACGAAACCTTCGCGACCCTGATCCCAGCTATGCTGATGGGTAATACCATTATTTTTAAACCGCCTCAATTTGGAACTTTACTATTTGAACCATTGTTAGAGGCATTTCGTGATTCATTTCCAAAAGGGGTGATCAATACCATTTATGCACCAGGTTCTCTAGTGGTGCCGCATTTGCTGGCATCTGGGCAAATTAATGTACTGGCACTGATTGGTTCTAGTAAAGTGGCCGACCACTTGAAAAAGCAACATCCTAAATCTCACCGTCTGCGTGCGATTTTGGGGTTGGATGCGAAGAATGCAGCTATCATTTTGCCAGATGCTGATTTGGACCTGACAGTGAAAGAGTGCCTGTTGGGTGCATTGTCATTCAATGGTCAGCGTTGTACAGCTTTAAAAATGCTGATGGTGCACCGTTCGATAGCCGATGAGTTTGTTAACCGTTTAACGACTGAGCTGGCTAAGTTGAAAGTAGGTATGCCGTGGGAAAAAGGTGTATCTATTACGCCGCTACCGGGCATGCACCGTACAGCCTACATGACTGAAGTGATTGAAGATGCTGTGGCAAAAGGAGCAAAAGTGGTTAATCCGGAAGGTGGTGAATTCTGCAAAACCATGTTCTATCCAGCCGTAGTTTATCCAGTGACTGAGGGGATGAGACTGTATCGCGAAGAACAGTTTGGTCCAGTGGTACCAGTTGCTGTTTATGATGATATTGAAACTGTATTGGATTATGTCACTACTTCTGATCATGGTCAGCAGGTGAGTATTTTTGGTAGTGACCCAGCGCAAATTGGCCATTTAGTCGACACACTCGTACATCAAGTTTGTCGTGTAAACATCAACTGTCAGTGTCAACGTGGTCCTGATGTATTCCCATTTGGTGGCCGTAAAGATTCTGCAGAAGGTACACTTTCTGTGCATGATGCGCTTCGTGCATTCTCGATTCGCTCTATGATTGCGGCTAAACAGACGGATGACAGTAAAGGTATGCTGGCTTCTATGGTGTCTGAGCACTATTCTAAATTTGTGAATACCGACTTTATTTTCTAATTGATATACAATTAAAAAAACCAGCCTTCGGGCTGGCTTTTTTATGGGAAATAACAAAATAAAAACGCCTGATATGGATCAGGCGTTTTTATTTAAGTAGGAGGCTTATTGACGAATTTGACCGTCACCTAACACAATCCATTTTTGAGAAGTTAAACCCTCTAAGCCAACAGGGCCGCGTGCATGAATCTTATCTGTTGAGATACCAATTTCAGCACCTAAACCATATTCAAAGCCATCGGCAAAACGAGTTGATGCATTAACTACGACGGAGCTTGAATCTACGCGAGCCAAGAACTGACGTGCCAAAGTATAGTTCTCTGTCACAATTGCATCGGTATGATGCGAACCATATTTGTTGATATGGTCAATTGCTTCATCAATACCACTAACCACTTTAACGGCAAGAATCGGCCCTAAATATTCGGTATACCAATCTTCTTCTGTCGCAGGTTTTACAGAGCTTCCTAAAATACGACGTGTTTCTGGGCAACCACGTAGCTCAACTTGTTTTTCAGCATAAAGCTCAGCAATGTGTGGTAAGAAAACTTCTGCAATTTTTTCATCAACGAGCAGAGTTTCCATTGCATTACAAACGCCGTAACGATGTGTTTTAGCATTCAAGGTAATTGGTAACGCTTTTTGTAAGTCTGCTTGAGCTTCTACAAACACATGACAGTTACCATCAAGATGCTTAATCACAGGAATACGAGCTTCGTTGGTTACACGCTCAATTAAGCTTTTGCCACCACGTGGAACAATGACATCTACATACTCAGCCATAGTAATGAGGTGACCAACCGCTGCGCGGTCAGAAGTTTCAATCACTTGTACTGAGTGCTCAGGTAAACCAGCAACTTTTAAGCCATGCTTCACCGCTTCTGCGATTGCTTTATTTGACTCAAGTGCTTCTGAGCCACCACGTAAAATAATGGCATTGCCCGATTTAATTGCTAAGGATGCAGCTTCAAGTGTGACATTTGGACGTGATTCGTAAATCATACCAACGACACCTAGAGGTACACGCATTTTCCCAATTTGAATGCCTGTGGGGCGATATGCAAGATCCGTAATTTCCCCAATTGGATCGACAAGCGCGATCACATCTTTTAAACCTTGCAACATCCCTTTAAAACGTGCGGGCGTAAGCTCAAGACGATCAAGTAAGGCGCTGTCGAGCTGGTTGCTACGGCCTTTTTCCATGTCGATTTGATTCGCCGCCAAGATAGCTGCTTGGTTGTTTTCCAAAGCAGTATAAATAGCAGAGAGTGCATGATTTTTAAGTGAGGTAGAAGCACTTGTTAAGACGCGTGAAGCATCACGTGCTTGTTGCCCAACTTTTTGCATATATTGTTCAATTGAATCTTGCATAGCATTTTTTAATCATTTACCAATGACTACGATAGTAGCAGTCAAATGCGGAACAATGAATGGCTTTTTTTCAAAAATGTGACCGCTATAAAAAAACATTTAAATATTTTGCAAACTATTCGCGGCTTAAACAGGATGAGCGGTCAATTCAGCGATTGCGTATATTTCAGACAATTGTTTAGAATGGACTTGTGCAATACAAACTAATACAAATTTTAAAGATTTGTGCATAAAAGATTACATGTTCAAGAAGGAACTCTTGCAGCATAAAAAAATTACAGCAAGGAGGAAGCAAGGATATGAATTCCATTATTCAAATGGATTCGGAGATAAACCAAGCTTATGCCGGTTTTGGGTTTTTCGATATCTACCATAGAGATAGTTTTAAACAGCCAGCTCGTACCACATGGATTGACGGTTGGAAAATTGAATACATGGCGATTGCAGACCCACAAACGATTCACAAAACACCGATTGTGATTGTTGGCGGTGCTTTTCAAAATTTTAACTCGTATAAATATTGTGTTGAACAACTATTTGAAAGTGGCCCGGTCATTCTAATTGACTTGCCATCAATGGGTGCAAATCAACAAATTACCAATCGAGATACCGGAATTTCTGCTGGAACATTAGAACTACCTGATTTGTCAGAAATGTTAGGACGTTGGTTAGATATCGTCGGAATTCAAAAAGTTTCTGTAATGGGAATGTCATTGGGGTCAGTTGTTGCTTCTTGTTTTGCTTATCATCGTCCAGATTTGATGGACCGCATGATTTTAATGGGTGTCATGCAAAAGACCCGTAAAAGCTGGCGGATGATACTGGAAGAGTCGCTCAAACTCATGCAAGAAAATCGTATGGAAGAGTTTGGGCAAGCGGTAATTTTATATTTGGTGAATCATGCCAAATTAGATAAAACACGTATGTCGCCTACAGCTAAAAAATTATTTTTTAGGCAAATGGCAGAATTTACGGGTACTGAACGAGAGCGTTATGAAATTAACTGTAATCGCCTTTTGCGTTTAACAGATGTACCTATTCCAGAATGTAAGACACTGGTCGCAGCAGGGCAGTACGATAGTTTTACTTTGCCTCATGAAAATGCCAATTTTGCTTTGCAATGTCCGGATATGGAATTTGCTCTGATTGCTAACGCCGACCATGTGCCGCAGCTCCAGCGCCGTAAAGAAACTATGAGTTTGTTCACTTCATTTTTGAAAGGTGAATCTATCCAAAATCTGGATGGCATTATTCCAATGACGCGTGAGCAAATGCAAAACATGGAACGCCGAGGTGAAGAGCGTATACCAGTTCTCCAGCCTAAAACGAAACTGAGCCACCGTGAATGTGAAACAGAGGTGCCAGTGACGATTGTTGACGTGACTTTTTTTGGAATGTATTTGAAATTAGATGATGTAGCACAGCTTGAGTTTGTAAATGAACATCCACGTGATTTGGCTTTACATTTAGAAGATGAAGAGGGCGCTTTTTCGATTGAGTGTTTAATCTTTGAAGCTACTGAACAAGGAGTCCGTGCCTTATTTAAACATGGTAGCTTTGAGCTTGCTGACCGTTTAAGCCGCTTCATTGGTCGCCAGAAACAAGCAGCTTAACGTTTAATTCTTTTATGATTTGGAAGCCTCAAAACTCACGAGGCTTCCATTTTTTATTTTAATTGAGCATGGATAGTCCAGACTAAGTCGCCTAAATGCTCTTCATCGCTGTCTTTAGAAACTTGTCCAAAGAATATTTGAGGTTGTTCAACGTTAACTTGACTAAAGCCTGCATCTTTAAAAAAGTCTTTAACTTCTAGTGGAGTCTTAAAATGAAAACTAAATGAGCTTCGAGACATAAGTTTAAGTAATTTACTGCTGTTCCAGATAATACTAGCAAGTTTGTTTTTAACGGGTTCAGGATACAGGTCAGTTAAATAATGAAGCTTTTTAAAGGAAGCGCCATAGTGGGCAATGGATTGGATCAGTTGCTTTAATAAGTCTTTATCAAAATAGTTAATTAAACCTTCACTAATTACAACCAGTGGGCGATTAGAGTCAAAAACTTCAAATGCTTGAGCAAACGCTTCGGTAAATAAATCGACCGATAAAATTTCAGGTGCATTTTTTTCAATTTGTTGTAGTGCATTTTGTTTTGTTTGAGCCATATCGGGCAAATCAAGCTCTCGATAGCTAATGGAAGGATAATGCTGCCTAAACCACCAACCACGTGGTGATAAACCACAAGCAATTTCAAGCACCTGTAAATCAGGGTTTTCTTGAATTAACTTCTCTAAATCATGATCAAGCATGGTATGGCGCTGTTTAAGCGTCGTGCGCATGCTGCCGCCCACATATTTCTCTGCCCAAGACTCTAATGGGTGAACTAAATATGCCAGTGATTTGCCTTTGCTGGTGGCAAGTGCTTCATGTGAGATCCCCATTTGATACCAGATATAACCCGTATAGTGGGCTGTAAAAGAGATGTGGCGGTGTTTTGAAAGGTGTTGTGTCATTCGTCCTGAACTCGATTTATTGTTTTTGTGTGATCTTCATTATTAATAACAATGAAGAGGTTCTAATGCATTGATGGTGAATGAACCTGCATGACGGAGTCCTGTCAATTAGGTTGGCATTCTGGGATGAACTTTCAGTTGGAGTTACTTTTCTTTCGGGAAAAGTAACCAAAACCATTGTCATACGCAAAACCTGTTCACTTTCTGCATCTATCAAATATATTGAAGCAATCAATATCCTTCAGCAGATGAGCAGGTTGCGTATGACTTATCCGCGTATCAGATAGTGAATAGGTTTTTGTAGCCAATTAAAATTTTTACTAACTTAAATCGAATTCTTAAACTCTTCAATGGCTGTTTTGACAGCTTGCCAGTCATTTCCAAGCGATAAAGTTTCACCAACTTGGATTTGTGGAATTCGACCACGCATACGTTCTAAACGCTCTTGATTTGGTAGTTCTAAGTTTGCAATACCTTCAAGTGCTGTACATGCTGCACTACGGTCATTACACACTAGCCCCATATCACAGCCTGCTGCCAGAGCCGCTTGAATACGCGCATCTGCACCCCCAGCGACACAAGCAGCTTGCATGCTTAAGTCATCGGAGAAAAGTACGCCATTAAAATTCAAGCGATTACGAAGGACTTCTTGAATCCAGAAAGGTGAGAAACCTGCCGGATTTGGGTCAACCTGATCGTAAATTACATGTGCCGGCATGAGCGCATCTAGCTCAGGCATAAGCTTAATAAAGCTTTGCATGTCATGGTTATAAATTTCGTCATAGCTACGGCTATCGATTGCAGCTGCGACATGTGAATCGGCTTTTACCGAACCGTGACCAGGGAAGTGCTTACCGGTATTTGCCATGCCGGCTTTTTTCATACCGCGCATAAATGCGCCAGCGAGCGGAGCGATATCTTCAATATTTTTAGAGAAGCCACGGTCACCAATTACATCGCTAATTGCATTCAGATCTAAAACTGGCGCAAAACTAAAATCGATCCCCACAGCCAAAACTTCAGTTGCCATTAACCAGCCGCACTGTTCAGCTAATTCAAGTGCTTTTTGAGGTTGAGTGATATAGAGCTCGCCAAAACGGCCCATGGCTGGCAATAATGTAAAGCCAGATTTTAGACGTTGAACGCGACCACCTTCTTGGTCGACAGCAATCAAAATATCTGGGCGAACTTGGCGCATATGGTCGGTTAAAGCACGGACTTGTTGTGGTGATTCAATATTTCGTGCAAATAAAATCATGCCACCGACTTGCGGAGCTTGTAATAGTTCAATATCTTCTTGAGTAAGTTCTGTGCCGGCTATGTCCAGCATCAACGCGCCAATCATATTGGTTCCATTTGAATTTTGATTGAAAAACAATAAGCGAATTTTGCAATGATTTGCTACATTTTGTCAGTACAGAATATGATAAAACTACACGGTATAAACAATTTAGTTGGTTAAGATGTTGAATCTGCTTAGTTCATATCGAAAACAGAGCGTGTAAGATACGAACACCCAAGGAAGTATTAAGAATTTATGAAACTTCAAACTATAGCTTGTGCAGTAGCAATCGCGACTGGCGGTTTATTCTTCTCTCATACGATGAACGAAGCAAGAGCAGCAACCAATACTGCTGCTGTTTCTCAATCGATCCAGCCAACGCAAGAGCAAGCCTTGGTGGCTCGTCAACTGGCAACTTTAGTAGACCGCCAACATTATTTAAATATGCGTCTGGATGCGAACACATCTAACCGTATTCTTGATATGTACTTAGACAGTCTTGATCCGGACCACTCATTATTTTTAGACGCTGAAGTTCAAAACTATAAAAAGCTCTATGGTTCAAATTTTGGTGCTTCATTAAAAGCGGGGAATTTAACTGGGCCATTTGCTATTCACCAGCAATATCGTGAGCGCTTAAAACAGTTTTATGAGTTCATGCTTGCTGAGTTGAAGAAACCACAAAATTTAAAACAGCCAAATACTTTTATTGAAGTAGACCGCGAAAAAGCACCGTATTTTAAAACGTCAGCTGAACAGCAAAATCACTGGCGTAAAATGCTAGTTTCTCAATTAATTAATTTAACGATTAGCCGTGAAGAAGAGCAGGCGAAACAAAAGGCGTTAAAAGAAAACCCTTCACTTGCTGATGGTCAAGATTTAACAGGCCCAGAAGATTTAACGCCAGCTCAGACTTTGACTAAGCGTTATACACGTCAGCTTGAAAGAATTAGTCGTGTGAAAAGCGACGATGTGTTGGATAAAACATTAAATGCAATGTTGGCAACTTATGATCCGCACAGTAACTATTATCCGCCAATTGATGCGATAGAGCTGAACCGCCAAACAACATTACAACTTGAAGGTATTGGGGTATCGATTCGCCCAGAACGTGGTAATGAAGATTACACCAAGATTGAAACCATTGTAGAAGGTGGTCCTGCAAGTAAGTCTGGTCAAGTGAAATCAGGAGACCGAATCGTTGGTGTCGCTCAAGAGGGCGGCAAAATGATCGATGTGGTCGGCTGGTCGAGTTCGGAAATTGTTGGGTTGATTCGTGGTAAGCGCGGTACAAAAGTAACGTTGAAGCTTCTTGGTGCTGGTGCATCAATGAGTCAAGCACGCAATGTGACTTTGGTACGTGATGTTATTCAAGAAGAAGATGCCGGTGTTCGTTCACGTACAGTTGAAGTGACACGTGATGGTAAAAAGCATCTATTAGGTGTGATTGAAATTCCATCGTTCTATTTTGACTATCGTTCACGTCGTGCTGGTCAGCAATATCGCTCAGTTTCTGAAGATACTGCAAATGCGTTTGAGGCATTAAAAGCCAAGAAAGTTGAAGGTATTATTATTGACTTGCGTAATGACCCAGGTGGTTCATTAGAAGAAGTTGCACGTATGCTCGGACAAGTGATTAAGTCAGGTCCAGTTGTGCAAATTCGTGATGGCAATGGCAACGTAAGTGTATTTGAAGACAACGATGGTGGTCAGCAAATCTATACAGGTCCACTCGCTGTATTGGTGAACTTGGCATCAGCATCTGCAAGTGAAATTTACTCTGCTGCAATTCAAGATTATGAGCGTGGCATTATCATTGGTAGTACAACCACAGGTAAAGGTACAGCTCAGGTTCAACTCGATACTTTGGCATATGGTCAAGCAACCTTAACTCAGCGTAAATTCTACCGTGTAACGGGTGGTAGTACACAAAACAAAGGTGTAGTGCCAGATATTAAGCTTGTTGATATCTATAACGAAGAGTTTGGTGAGCGTAAATCGAAAAATGCGTTGAAGTGGGATACGATTCCGACTGCACCATTTAAGCGTGAAGGTTCAGTGCAGCCATATGTAGCGAAGCTGTCTCAACTTTCGGAACAACGTGTTGCTGTTGATCCACAGTTTAAGTATTTAAATAAACGTACGGCAATTGCGAAGGTTACGAGTGACCAGAAACAAGTTGTGCTTGATATTGATAAGCGCCGTGCAGAGCTTTTGAGTTTAGAAAAGCAAACTTTAGATGCTGAAAATGAACGTCGTATAGCAACAGGTCAAAAACCTTTCCCTAACTGGGAAAGCTATCAGGCTTCTCTAGATGCTCTAGCTGAATCTCGTGCCAAAATGAAAGCTAATCAACGTCCTGCGTTGCCAGAAGAAGAAACGTTCGTAAATGAAGCTGCGAATGTATTGATGGATTATGCGAAATTGCAGAACCGTTAAGTTCTCTTGTCTGCTTTATGAAAAAGCACGCTGTTCTCAGCGTGCTTTTTTAATTTTTATGTCAGTAAACTGTCATGCATTTATCATCAAAGTGTCAAGAAAGCTGCTTAATCTTTAAGCATGAAAATAAATATACTGATGGATGGCGCTATGCAAGGCTCATACGCGACAGCACTATTAAAACAACAGCAACTTCCTGAAAGCTTCCAATTCTATTTTAAACAAAAACAGCATTTGTCTAATACTCAGGAATTGCACCAACTTCACGAGTTGGTTCGTCCTCGTTTAAAAATTGCGATTGTGACAGAAACATGGCCGCCTGAAATTAATGGTGTAGCACTCTCTTTGTTGCAGTTATGCCAAGGTTTACAGAAACAAGGGCATAAAATTCTACTTGTTCGACCTGAGCAAAAAGCCAAATGTCATGATTTTTTGCCAGAACAAGAATGTCTGGTCATGTCACAAGCGATTCCAAAATATCCAACTTTGCAATTTGGCTGGCCCCAATATTTAAAAGTTTCAAAAGCTTTTGAAAAATTTGTGCCAGATGTCGTACATATTGTGACTGAAGGACCGTTAGGTTTAACAGCCATGCAAGCTGCAAAAGCTAAAGATATTCCGGTCTCTAGCGGTTTTCATTCGCCGTTTCAAGATTTTAGCCGGTTCTTCGATTTAGCCTTTTTGGTGAAACCGATTCAAAAATACCTTTGCTGGTTCCATAACAATACTCAAGTGACCTGTGTTCCAAGTAAAGATACGGAAGAGGCTTTACGCGGTATTGGCATTACATGTCCTCTAGTCGTTGTTGGGCGAGGAGTGGATACTACTCGTTTTTCACCAAAACATCGCTCAGAAAACTTACGCCAGCAATGGGGCGTTGATTCCGATACACGTGTCATGTTGTATGTAGGTCGTTTATCACCGGAAAAAGAAGTCCAGCTGATCGTTGAGAGTTATGCAGCTATGCAAAACATTCAGCAACAGAAAACTAAACTGGTTGTGGTGGGAGATGGCCCGGATCTTGCTCGATTAAAAGCACTACCTGAAGCGAAAAATGTTATTTTTACGGGTAGTTTGCGCGGGCACGATTTGGCAGTCGCATATGCAAGTGCCGATGTCTTTGTATTTGCAAGCCAAGTTGAAACGTTTGGTAACGTAGTTTTGGAAGCAATGGCGAGCGGTTTGCCAGTTATCGCGTATGATTATGCATGTGCACACCAGTATTTAATACATGGCGTAAACGGTTGGTTAAGCCCACTTGGGCATAAGAACCATTTTATACAACAAATTTATCAGCTTCCTTCAATACAACAACTTAGAGAAATGGGCATACAAGCCTGTCATAAAGTACAGCAAAGCGGTTGGCAACTTCCGGTACAGCAATTAGAACAGGCATTTTATCAGGTAGTGAAGGAACCCTCGGCGGACTTCACCTAAGTATCCTAAAATAGGAGAACAACCATGAAATTTAAGAATGCAAAAATAAAAATACTCGATCTCGATTTACGAGGCTGCTTATATCTCAATAATTTCTCTCATTCACAGCGTGTGGCATTATTCTTCAAAATTATTAGCCGTGCTGGTGACGGACCTTTTTGGTACCTTATGTTGGCGATTGTATGGGGAATGCAGGGCATTACCTATAGCTTGCAAATTATCTATTTGCTACTTGGTGGTTCGGTTGGAACAGCAATTTATAAATTCTTAAAACATAAAACCACGCGTCCACGTCCTTACCAAGTACATCAGGTGATTGTTCTCGGTGAAAGACCACTCGATCACTTTAGTTTTCCATCAGGTCATACGTTACATGCTGTCATGGTGACAATTGTGTTGGGGTATATCCAACCTGTGTTGCTTGCAGCGATGTTGCCGTTCATGGTGCTTGTGGCATTGTCTCGTATGGTACTTGGACTTCACTATCCGAGTGATGTGATTGTGGGCGCACTTATTGGTGCAGCAGTAGCAAGTCTGATTATTTTTGTCGCGCCATTATTGGGCATTGCTTTATAACGAACAGTAATTTTTATCAGCTTAAGCTATCGATTAGGTTTGTGGATTTGCTAAAGTACACAGTTCTTGATTTAGCAGATTAAACAGATAGGAGCCGCTATGGGCTTACGTTGGACAGATACGATTGATATTGCCATTGAATTGTCAGAAGCACATCCAGAAGTTGATCCGCAATGGATTCGTTTTACCGATTTACATGCATGGGTTTGTGCGTTACCAGACTTTAGTGATGACCCAAATAAATCAACCGAAGGATTGCTAGAAGCCATCCAGATGGCTTGGTTGGATGAAGTTCGCTAAAAACAGTGGAAAAAATCGCAACTTTTACACATTCAAAGCTGATTATTGCCTATGACATCGGTATAATGCGGCAAATTTTTTAAAGTTTAAATCTTAAAATAAAGGAGCCACTCATGGCAATTGAACGTACTTTGTCTATCGTAAAGCCAGATGCTGTGTCTAAAAACCACATCGGTGAAATTTTTGCTCGTTTCGAAAAAGCGGGTTTAAAAATTGTTGCGACTAAAATGAAACACCTTTCTCAAGCTGATGCTGAAGGTTTCTATGCAGAGCACAAAGAACGCGGTTTCTTTGGTGACTTAGTTGCATTCATGACTTCTGGTCCAGTTGTTGTATCTGTTCTTGAAGGTGAAAACGCAGTTCTTGCTCACCGTGAAATCTTAGGTGCTACAAACCCTAAAGAAGCGGCTCCTGGTACTATCCGTGCTGATTTCGCTGTAAGCATCGATGAAAATGCTGCTCACGGTTCTGACTCAGTTGCTTCTGCAGAGCGTGAAATTGCTTACTTCTTTGCTGACAACGAGATCTGCCCACGCACTCGTTAATCGAAAGCATTCAAACCAGATAAGTGGTATACTACTTATCTGGTTTTTTTATTCTCTCAAGAGCATATTGTTTGATTCTTGAACAATATATTCTTTTTTTGACATGGTTTAGGTAAATACACATGAGTTCTGCAGTGGTCGTTTCATCTGAAAATCTTGATGGACAGCAGCAATCTTCGTCCACGCCAGCATCGCCTGCTGCCGAAAAAGTGAATTTACTCGGCATGTCACGTGCTGAATTAGAAAAATTCTTTGAAGATATTGGTGAGAAAAAGTTTCGTGCCGGTCAGGTTATGAAATGGATTCATCAATACTTTGTTACTGATTTTGCTGAAATGACTAATATTTCAGGCAAATTGCGTGCAAAGCTTGAACAAATTTGTGAAATTAAAGCTCCTGAAGTGGTACACCGTCATTATTCAAAAGACGGAACACGTAAATGGGTGTTTCGCGTAGGTGAAGGTTCTGGCTCTTTAGTAGAAACTGTATTAATTCCTGCCGAAGATAAAACAGGTTCACGCAAAACTTTGTGTATTTCTTCACAAGTGGGCTGTGCATTGGACTGCTCATTTTGTTCAACAGGTAAGCAAGGTTTTCAGCGCGATTTAACGCCGGATGAAATTATTGGGCAACTTTGGATGGCAAACTATTCCTATATGGAAGAAGTGCCTGTTGCTGAGCGCGAGCGTTCAGTGACCAATGTCGTGATGATGGGTATGGGTGAGCCATTGCTCAACTACGATGCCGTATTAAGCTCAATGCACATTATGCTCGATGACTTTGCTTATGGTATGTCAAAACGTCGTGTGACTTTGTCAACGTCAGGTGTTGTGCCAAAAATTGATCAACTTGCAAAAGATATTGATGTTGCTTTAGCAATTTCCCTACATGCGCCAAATGATGAATTGCGTAATGAACTTGTGCCTATTAATAAAAAATATCCATTGGCTCAGTTGATTGCGGCATGTCAGCGTTATATTGCTAAAGATGGTAATGAAAGTGCGCGTAAACATGTGACCATTGAATATGTCATGTTAGAAGGTGTGAACGACCAACCTGAACATGCACAGCAGTTGCTTAAATTACTTAAAAACTTACCAAGTAAAATTAACTTGATTCCATTTAATCCGTTCCCTCATGCGCCATATGGACGCTCAAGTCGAAATCGTATCATCTCTTTCCAAAAAACTTTGTCTGATGCAGGATTTGTGTGTACGATTCGTCAAACACGTGGCGATGATATTGATGCCGCATGTGGACAATTGGTCGGCCAAGTTGCTGACCGTACGCGTCGTGCTGAGCAGTGGCAAAAGAAAGTGGCTCAACGACAAGAGATTTTACGTACACAAGGATAATATTGAGGGCAGACTTTGAGTACTCCGAAGTTGAAGATCATGTTATGTATGGGGGTTGCTGTTGCACTTTTGGCAAGTGGTTGCCAGACTTCGCAAACGGTTAAAAAGGACCCGGAAAAAGCAGTAAAAGTGCGTACGCAGCTTGCTGCCGAATACATTCGTTCTGGTGACTTGGATTCTGCAAAGCGTTCTCTTGACCAAGCGTTAAGTGTCGATAGTCGTGATGCAACGGCAAATATGATGATGGGTATTTTATTGCAACAAGAAGGCAGTAAATCCAATTTAGAAAAAGCAGAACATTACTTTAAGCGTGCAATTTCGTCTGAACCAGACAATGCTCAGGCACGTAATAATTATGGTACGTATTTGTACCAAATGGAGCGTTATAATGATGCTATTGAGCAATTTCGTATTGCTGGTGCAACATTAGGCTATGATCAACGTTACCAGGCTTTAGAAAATCTGGGGCGAATTTATTTAAAACTAGGCGATATTGCGAGTGCTGAAAAAACATTCAAACAAGCACTTCTTGCTAACCGCGACTCTTATATTTCAATGTTAGAGTTAGCAGAAATTTTTTATTTGCAGCAGCAGATTCCGGCTGCTACACAAATGTATGAACAATATGTTCGTACAGTGGGGCAGAAAAATCAGGGTGCACGCGCACTTTGGATTGGTTTAAGAGTGGCTCGAGCCAATGCGGATAAAATGGGAATGCAAGTTTTAGTAAACCAGTTACGTGCTTTATTCCCGGAAAGTCCAGAATATCAACGTTATTTGCAATTACAGTATAGTACTGAGGCCGTATGGAAATAAATCCTAATTCACAGCAGCCAACTGGCTCAAGCTTACCGACTTCTGCTTTAGGAAATATTCAACGTCCTGGTGAGTATTTACGTCAAATTCGTGTTTCTCAGAAAAAAGAATTAGAGCAAGTATCTTCAGATTTAAATATGCCGCTGAAAACGCTCAATGCGTTAGAGCAAGACGACTATAAATCTTTGCCAGAAGCGACTTTTATCAAAGGCTATTATCGTTCTTATGCGAAGTATTTAAATACTGATGCAACTGCAATTATCCAGCGTTTTGATGAGATTTATGCAAACGATACTGGGCTTTTGCCAAATCATGCTTTAAACAACTCACCAATTAAAATCATGGGTAAATTACCGGGTTCTAATAGTGATCGTAACAAAAAATGGTTAAAGCGCGCACTGCTTGCAATTTTGATTATTGCTGTTGTGTCATTAATTGTGATGGGTGTCCAAAAATGGACCTCAAACAAAGAAGATGCTGAGCTGCCAAAAGCAAATCAGTCTAATGTTGAAGTTTTACCTATGAAAGGGAACACCTCTGCAACAGTGGGTGACCAATTGGTGTTAAACTTTAACCGTCCAACTTCTGTTCATATTGTAGATGCAACAGGGAAGGTTTTAGCGACGGGTCGTCAGGCATCGACTTTAACCTTAAATGGTGAGTCTCCATTCCAGATTCGTCTTGATGATGCAACGGCTGTGTCATTAAGTCTAAACCAAGAACAGATTTCATTGTCTCCATATACGGTAAACGGTAAAGCTGAATTCCGTTTATCCCGCTAATACCATGAGTTGAGCGATACAATGATAGAGAACCCAATTAAACGTCGACCAACACGTAAAATCCGTGTTGGTTCGGTCTATGTCGGTGGCGATGCACCTATTAGTGTGCAAAGTATGACAAATACCGAAACTTGCGATGTTGACGCAACTGTGGCTCAGATTGAGCGTTGTGTTGATGCAGGTGCAGATATTATGCGTGTTTCAGTGCCTTCTATGGAAGCTGCTGAAGCCTTTGGTGCAATCCGTAAGCGTGTTTCAGTTCCATTAGTAGCTGATATCCATTTTGACCATAGAATTGCTTTGGCAGTTGCAGATTATGGTGCGGACTGCTTGCGTATTAACCCGGGCAATATCGGTTCAGACCAGAAAGTTCGTGAAGTTGTAGCTGCGGCACGTCATCACGGTATTTCTATGCGTATTGGCGTGAATGCGGGTTCTCTAGAAAAAGATTTACAGAAAAAATATGGCGAGCCTACAGGGCAGGCACTTCTTGAGTCAGCTTTACGTCATATTGATATTTTAGACCGTCTTGACTTCCATGAGTTTAAAGTCAGCGTAAAAGCATCGAATGTATTTTTAACTATGGATGCTTATCGTTTACTCTCTCAACAAATTGATAATCCATTACACCTTGGAGTGACTGAAGCTGGTATTTACCGTACAGGTACTGTGAAATCAGCGATTGCTCTTGGTGGGTTATTAATGGAAGGCATTGGCGATACGATGCGTATTTCGCTTGCTGCTGAACCTGAAGATGAAATCAAGATCGGTTTTGATATCTTAAAATCGCTTGGTCTACGTTCTAACGGTATCAACTTTATTGCTTGTCCAAGTTGTTCTCGACAAGAATTTAACGTGATTCAGGTGATGCAGGCTTTAGAAGAGCGTTTAGAAGATATCCGTACACCAATGGACGTTTCGGTTATTGGCTGTAAGGTAAATGGCCCAGGTGAAGCAAAAGAAGCAGATATCGGGGTTGTTGGGGCTGCACCTCGTTCATTGGTTTATCGTAATGGTGAGAAAAGCCATTTAATTGATACCAATCAATTGGTTGATGAAATCGAAACTATGGTTCGTCAACGTGTCCAAGAGCTTGAAGAAGCTAAATCTAAAGAAATTATTCGTAGTTCATCATGAGTTCAATTGTCGCAATCAAAGGTTTTAACGACGTTTTACCAACGCAAACAGCAGCGTGGAGACGTCTCGAGCAGCATTTAGCATCTTTAATGGATGCTTATGGTTACCAACAAATTCGTTTGCCGATCGTTGAACAAACGGGACTGTTTAAACGTGCTATTGGTGATGCAACCGATATCGTAGAAAAAGAAATGTATACATTCTTCGATAAAGGAAACCCACCTGAATCACTGACTTTACGTCCGGAAGGAACAGCGGGTTGTGTTCGTGCGTTGGTTGAACATAACTTGTTGCGTGGTGCTACGCCACGTGTGTGGTATATGGGACCTATGTTCCGTTATGAAAAACCACAAAAAGGCCGTTACCGCCAGTTCCACCAGTTTGGTGTGGAAACTTTTGGTGTAGCGACTCCTGATATCGACGCTGAATTGATTATGTTGACTGCGCGTTTGTGGAAGCGTATGGGTGTTGATCACATGGTTCAACTTGAGTTGAATACTTTGGGTGAAACAGATGAGCGTACGGAATATCGTAATGCTTTGGTTGCGTTCTTAAATGAACATAAAGATGCTTTGGATGAAGATTCACAGCGCCGTTTAACAACAAACCCATTACGTATTTTAGATTCTAAAATTGAGTCGACTCAGAAAATTCTGGAAAATGCGCCGAAATTACATGACTTCTTAAAAGAAGACAGTTTAAGCCACTTCCAGCAATTACAAGATTATTTGACTGCCGCAGGCATTAAATTTGTAATTAACCAAAAATTGGTACGTGGTCTAGATTATTACAATAAAACTGTTTTTGAATGGACAACAACAGCATTAGGGTCGCAAGGTACAGTATGTGCAGGTGGACGCTATGATGGTTTGGTTGGCCAGTTAAAAGGTAAGGCTGATCAGTCTGTTCCAGCGGTCGGTTTTGCAATGGGGATGGAGCGTTTATTGCTTCTACTTGAGCAAGTCGAACAGGCTGAAATTGTACGTGACTGTGAAGCGTTCTTGGTTGCGGAGCCTGCTTATCAATCTAAAGCTTTAGTTCTAGCAGAACAATTACGTGACCAGTTAGAAGCTGCGAATAGTAACATCCGCATTAAAACGGGTTCACAAGGCAGCATGAAGAGTCAGATGAAAAAAGCTGATCAGGCTGGGGCTGTTTACGCCATAATTTTGGGTGAACGTGAGTGGGAAGCACAGCAGCTTGCTGTAAAAGAGTTGGCAACAGCTGAGCAATCACAAGTTGCGTTGGCTGAACTCGTACCATTCTTAATTGAAAAATTTACAAAATAAACTGAAACATCTGGAAAAGGACAATCACATGAGCTTAAGTGATGAAGAACAATTCGACAGCTTAAAGTCGTTCGCCAAAAAATATGGTTCTGCCATGATTAGCGGGATTCTCATTGCATTGATTGCCTTTTTCGGGTGGGAATATTGGCAAAAAAGAAACCTTGCAACGAGTCAGACAGAAACTGCAAAAGTACAGCAGTTAATGGATGAAGCAAATGCAACAGCCGATAATCCAAATGCTTTAGCTTCAATAACAGCTTCGGCAGATAAGATTGTAAAAGACGATATTGATTCAGTTCAGGCGATACAAACTCAATTTGTATTGGCAAAACTTGCATATGAAAAACAAGATTATGCTGCTGCTGAAAAAGCTTTGAAAAAAGTTGAGAATTCAAAAGTAAAAGATGAAGGACTGATTCAGGTTGTAAAATTGCGTTTAGCAGATGCACAATTGGCGCAAAACAAATATGATGAAGCTCTAAAAACCTTGTCTGGTGATGTCGATCCGGCATTTAAAGCAACAGTAGAAGAGTTACGCGGTGATATCTTTGTTGCTAAGAAAGATATTGATTCTGCTAAAAAAGCATATCAAGCTGCATGGGATTCGTTACTGGAACGTAAACAAGAGCGACAAATTTTACAAATTAAACTCGAAAGTGTTGGCGTTTTAGTTGAAGATCCACAGATTGAGCGCCCAATTTTGGAAACACAGGTGGAAGAGTCTTAATGAATCAGAAATTCAAACTGCCTTTGGCAATTGCAATCGCATCGGCTGTATTGGTCGGATGTTCTAGCAACAAAGTAAAAGAAGCAAAACCAAATCCACTACCGAAATTGACTGAGTCAAATAAGAGTTTGGTGCCCGTGTTTTCACGCAGTGTTTCTTCTACGAATAAGGCAGATCCATTACGTTTACAACTTGACGCTAGCGAAGGTGTCGTTTTTACCCTTGATCCTAAAGGTGAAGTTGCTGCATATCGTGGTAAACAACGTCTTTGGGAGAAAAAAGTTAGTAAATTGGGCTTAAGCTCTGGTGTTGAAGCAGCTGAAGGTATTGTTGTTGTTGGTAACAGTAAAGGTCAGTTATTTGCTTTAGATCAGGCAACGGGTGAACAAAAATGGACTGCACAATTATCTGGTGCTTTATTAAGTCCTTCTTTAGTTCAGTCTGGCCGCGTGATTACAATTGCAAATGACGGTACTGTATTTGCACATGATGTATCATCAGGACAACAAGTTTGGGCATATAAATTGCCAAATGTTCAGTTCAGTTTACGTGGTCAGCCATCGCCAGTGAGTCTTGATCCTCGTACTGTTTTAATTGCTTCTGCAAATGCATATGTTTATGCAATTGATACGATTAGTGGTATTCCGCGCTTCCAACGCCGTGTTGCAGTAAGTGAAGGGCGTTCTGATATTCAGCGTTTAATTGACATTGATGGTGATCCGGTTGTTGCGGGTCAACTCATGGTAACAACTAGTTTCCAAGGCCAAGTAACTGTTACTGATCTTGCTTCTCAACGTGTGGTTTGGAGTGAAGATTCAAGTAGCACCAATCGTCCAGAAGTTTATGATAATAAAGTGTTTGTTTCGTCAACTGATGGCAAGCTTACTGCTTATGACTTAACAACAGGCGAACAGCTTTGGCAAAATGATAGTCTCTTAAACCGTCATTTAAGTAATCCTGTCGTCTTGGGATCGGACCTTATTGTTGGTGATTTGGATGGTGTTTTACACCTAATCGACCCGACAACAGGTAAGTTGATTGGTCGTTCTAAAACAAGTGGTGAGGTCAATACATTACGTGTGATTGAGAATCAGCTCTATGTTTCGACCCGAAAAGGCGATTTAAGTATTTGGCAGAATCGTTAATTTTGTTCGCTTGTGCTAAAATAGCCGCTTAACAAATTACGCTGTTAAAAATATCGGGGTGTTTGAATTAAATCAGTTCAAAGCCCCGTCTTTTATTATGGTCATATCTGACCTTAAAATATATCTCCTGTACTGTTTCTAATGCTCATGCCATGAGATATGGCTGGTCTTGAATTAAGGTTATTGTATGAAACCCGTTATTGCGCTCATTGGTCGTCCGAATGTCGGAAAATCAACGTTATTTAACCAGATTACCAAGAGTCGTGATGCACTTGTAGCCGACTTCGCGGGTTTGACTCGTGACCGTAAATATGGTGATGCGACTTATCAAAATAAGTCTTTCATTGTTGTTGATACTGGCGGTATTGGTGAAAGTGAAGGCGGTATCGATAACTACATGGCCGAGCAGTCGAAAACAGCCATCAATGAAGCAGATATTATTATTTTTGTGGTAGATGCGCGTGCCGGATTGTTAGCTTCCGATGAGCAAATTGCCCGTGAATTACGTACTTTAGGCAAGAAAATTTATCTTGTTGCCAATAAGGTTGATGGTGTTCATGCTGAAGCTGCTTTGGTTGAGTTCTACAAGCTTGGTATGGGTGAACCATTACAAGTTGCAGCGAGCCATGGCCGTGGCGTACAACAAATGCTTGAGGATGTACTTCAAGATATTCCAGAAGATGAAAATCCTGAAGAGCATGATAAAGATACCGGATTGCGTCTAGCAATTATTGGTCGTCCGAACGTAGGTAAATCAACGTTAGTAAATCGCTTACTTGGTGAAGACCGTGTGGTAGCGTTTGACCAACCGGGTACAACTCGTGACTCTATTTATATTCCGTTCGAGCGTGAAGGCCGTAAATACACTTTAATTGATACAGCAGGTGTACGCCGTAAAGGTAAAGTTGATGAAATGATTGAGAAATTCTCAATTGTGAAGACTTTACAAGCGATGAAAGACGCACATGTGGTGGTGGTTGTAGTTGACGCCCGTGAAGGTATTGTTGAGCAAGACTTACATTTAATTGGCTATGCGCTGGAAGCTGGGCGTGCCATGGTCATTGCGATCAATAAATGGGACAACATGAGTGAATACGACCGCAAGCAGTGTAAGCTTGATGTTGAGCGCCGTTTTGACTTTATTCCTTGGGCTCGAATTCACCTTATTTCTGCTCTACATGGTACTGGGGTGGGTGAGTTATATCCATCAATTCACCGTGCTTATGAGTCTGCAAACTTAAAGGTATCTCCTGCGAAATTGACGCAGATTTTGAATGATGCAACTGATCAGCATCAGCCGCCGACAGTTCAAGGCCGTCGTATTAAAATGCGTTATGCGCACATGGGTGGACAAAATCCACCGACTATTGTGATTCACGGTAACAAGGTGGATAAGACTCCGGCAGATTATCGCCGTTATTTAGAGAATGTGTTCCGTAAGGTTTATAAGCTTGAAGGTACACCGGTTAAAATTGAATTTAAGACTTCTGAAAACCCGTTTGAAGGCCGTAAGAGTCAGGTCGATGAGCGTACTGCTGCACGTCGTCGTCGTTATATTCAGAAATTCAAAAAAGCAGAAAAGAAATTTAAACGTTAATCTGTTTTTAATTGAAAAAGCCCAAAGTCTTCTTTGGGCTTTTTATTGTATTGTCTAATCAGGTATCAGTAAGGTTTTAATGCTAGCAGTGAATTATGGATGGTTCGGATTAATAAAATGAATAGTAAACATGTGGACATTTATATAGGAAAACTCAATGATTTTTTAAAACGAAAACAACACGACTTTCCCGACTTTCGTACATTTAATGAGTATAAAAAACAGCAAATAAAGAGTATCAGAAATAGACTGATTGTAGAGAAACTACAACTCATTTCAACGGAATTGGAGTTTGCCAAGCATGAACATGGCAAACCTTATTTATTGAATCACACTTTGCATTTTAATCATTCCCATAGCCAACAATATTATGCTTTAGCGCTGAGTGAGCGAATTAAAGATATTGGTATAGATGTTGAAGAGCTTGATCGTAAAGTACGTCTGGATAGTCTGGCACAACATGCTTTTCATTCTGATGAATATGCAACGTGGCAAAGTCTAGAACAAGATAGAGAATATTGGTTTAAAGTCTGGACGACTAAAGAAGCTGTTTTAAAAGCATCGGGTCTGGGTATACGTTTAGATTTAAATACCTTAAACACCCAAGCACATCCTACAAATCAGGGCGGATTATGTTCGCATGAGCTTATTGGGACATTTGCCTACCAAAACTTTGTGTTAGGTAATATGATCTTAACAGTCGCATGGCGTTCAGAGCAATCATGCCGTGGATTCCAGTTTCCTTCTATTCAGATTCATTCACTTGACCGTTAAATCTAAATTACTCTCATAAAAAAACCGCGAATTACGCGGTTTTTTGAGTTTAGGGTAAGCTATAAAATTAAGCTTGACCTTCAACAGCAGCAGCTTGAGCACGTTGCATGTTTGCTTCGAACTCTGCATCAAAGTTGATTGGAGTAAGAAGTAACTGTGGGAAGCTACCTTTTGTTACTAGATCGTTTACCGCTTCACGTAAGAACGGGAACAAAATGTTCGGGCAGTATGCACCCAAAATGTAAGGTAAACGGTCTTCTTCGATATTATCGATTAAGAAAATACCAGATTGAGTTACATCTACGATGAACGCTGTTTCATTATCGTTATTGGCTTGAACCACAACTTTTAAAGATACTTCAAAGTGAGTTGGGTCAATCTTTTCAGCAGCTGAAGAAAGATTGATGTTAAGTTCAGGTTGCCATTGTTTAGTGAAAACTTGTGCCCCTGGAACCTCAAAAGAAATATCTTTTGTATAAATACGCTCTAAAGCTAATTGTGGTTGAACTTGTTGTTCTTCGCTCATTGTTTTTTCCTTAATATGGATGCGATGTTAAGCCAATAATTCGTCGAGTTTACCTTCACGCTCTAAAGCATAAAGTTGGTCAAAACCACCGATAAACTGATCATTAATAAAAATTTGTGGAACAGTGCGATGATTTGTACGTTGCATTAATTCAGCACGTACTTCTGGCGCTTCAACAGAAAGATTTACTTCTTTGTAAGCAACACCTTTACGCTCAAGTAATTGTTTCGCGCGAACGCAGTACGGGCATACAGAAGTTGAGTAAACAATGACATTTGCTGCCATAACAATTCTCCTTAAGCTTTTGGTTTGCTTTTAACGAGAGGTAAGCCTTGAGCTTTCCAGTTACTGATACCACCATCAAGGCGATAGCTGTCATGGTGAGCGACTTTCTGTAAAGCGCTACCAGCAACTTGGCCTAGGTTGCAAATAAATACCAATGGACGGTCACTTGCTTTTAATTCATCAGCATGACTTGCAATTTGGCTATAAGGAATATTGCGGCTACCACTAATGTGACCTTCGCGGAAGTCTTTGCTATCGCGTAAGTCAATCAAAAGGGCATTTTTCGCTTTCACTAAAATACCAAGCGACTGTGGAGAAATTTTACGACCGTTACGTTGACCTTCAAAAATGAAGAACAATACGATCAAGACTCCGAGTGTACCAAACAAAATGGGGTGATTCCCCATAAACTCTAACCAGCGTTCCACAAGTCACCTAAAAAAATTAAAAACAAAATTGACCTAGAGTATAGCGTATATAGATGGTGATCAAAATCACCACTTCAAGGGCAAATGGGGTAGAAAATTAGTTTTTTTGCTGCGCTTCTTGAATCTCATCGATTAAACGTAAAAAGCTGTCTAGGCGGCGTGGTAAAATTTCACCTGCTTCAACAGCCTGTTTTAAGCCACAGTTCTTTTCATGAGTATGAGTACAATTACGGAACTGACACGAACCTAAATGTGCTTCGATTTCAGGGAAGCCCATACGAATTTTATCTAAATCGAGATGCCAAAGCCCAAACTCGCGAATTCCCGGTGAATCAATCAAGGCGCCATTTTTACCAAAGTTGATTAAACGTGTAGAAGTTGTGGTGTGCTGTCCAAGTGCTGAGTTTTCAGAAATGATATTGGTTTTTTGTTCAGCATCTGGAATGAGCACATTAATAAGTGAGCTTTTCCCAACCCCTGACTGACCTACAAAAGCTACTGTCTCGCCATCAAGACGCTGGGACAATGCTGAGATGTCACCTTTAGAATGACAAATCATGACTTCATAGCCTAAATTTTCATACTCTTTGAGCATGTCGAGAATCGGGTCATTTTCAGTGAGTAAATCTGATTTATTAAGCACTAAAAGAGCCGGAATATTCGCATCTGCACATGCCACTAAGTAGCGGTCAATCAAAGTAGGTGCCGGTTCTGGCAGTGGGGCAAAAACAATAACGATTAAGCTGATATTCGCAGCTACAGGTTTTACTTTGTGATAGCGATCCGGGCGTGTAAGTAAAGATGTACGTGGATGAATTGCGGTAATAATCCCTAAACCTGTATTAGGGTCAGCTTGCCACTTCACTCGGTCACCAGTGACCAGTAATTCAAGGTTTGTACGGGTGTGACAGCGCCAAACGCTATTTAATTCAATGGGTTTCCAAAACGGTTCTGGTTCGCCTTCGGCGACTTGCGGTTTTTCTGGGTGATGATCGGGTACAGAAAGTGCCTGTACTTCAAGTTGACGTCCATAGTGCTGTACAACCAGCCCATCTAGATCTTGTGAAGTATCGACTTCTTCTTGGCGAGTTTTATGCTGTTTTTCAATACGACGTTGCTGTTGCTCAGTTAAACGACGCTTACGAATTAGAGCCATTCATATCCCAAAAAAACCATTGTTTGAAGACCGCAAAAATAGCACGAAGCTGGTATCGAATTACAGCGCAGAAGCAAGAAATTTGCTACTATTGATGTTTTTACGGCACTTTAGAACGTACATTCATGAGCAGTACTTTAAATACACGATTAATTTGGATTGATCTGGAAATGACAGGTTTAGATACCGACAACGACCAGATTATTGAAATTGCAACAATTATTACAGATGATCATTTAAATGTACTTGCCGAAGGTCCGGTTTTGGCTATTCATCAACCTGATCGTATTTTAAATGCAATGGATGAGTGGAATACGCGTCAGCACGGCCAGTCAGGTTTAATTGAACGAGTTCGTCGTAGTAAATTGACCGCTCGTGATGCTGAGTTACAGACTTTAGAATTCCTAAAAAAATGGGTAAATCCAAAAGTTTCACCAATGTGTGGTAACTCGATTTGTCAGGATCGCCGTTTCTTACATCGTCTTATGCCTGAACTAGAGCAGTATTTCCACTATCGTAATCTTGACGTATCAACAGTAAAAGAACTCTCAAAACGCTGGCGTCCTGAAATTATGAGTGGTCTGAAAAAAAATGCATCACATTTGGCGATGGATGACATTCGTGATTCCATTTCTGAGCTTAAGTATTACCGCGAATACTTCTTCATTATGAATACTGACGGTAAAGATTGATTAGGTTATTCAAGTAAGAAGAAAAGGGGGCGAAAGCTCCCTTTTTTATTGTTTAAAGGTCATTGTTACAATAATGCCAAGTGGGAATTTGGCTTTCATATTCATTTTGCTTAAAATGATGTTTTAAGTTTATTTATTATAAAAAGAGAGCATTTATGCAAAGTAATAACCCGATACTGACACGCGTTGAAACGGTCAGTGACTATAGTCAACCGATGACCGTGCAAGGTGCGATTCAAAAATCTGTTATGTTGACCATCATTGCAGCCGCAGTGGGTGTCGCTTTATTTTTTTATGCAGCCTTTACTGCAAATGTTGGTATTGCTTATGCGGCTTCAATTGTGGGTGCAATTGGCGGCTTGGTTTTAGCTTTAATTACGACTTTTAAACCAACGACTGCACCAACTTTAGCAATTCCTTATGCTTTATTTGAAGGGGCTTTCTTAGGTGGTATTTCTTTTACTTTCCAGTTGAAATATCCGGGCGTTCCTCTTCAAGCTTTATTGGCAACTTTCGTCACGACTTTGGTGATGTTTGGTCTATATAAGTTTCAAATCATACGCGCAACTGAAAAGTTCAAGTCAGTTGTAATCTCTGCATCTTTGGCGATCTTTATTGTATTTATCGTGCAGATGGTGATGCGTTTAGCGTTTGGCTCAAGCATCCCTTATATTTTTGAAAGCAACTGGTTAGGTATTGGTTTCGCTGCTTTTGTTGCAGTGATTGCTTCACTGAACCTAATTTTAGATTTTGATTTGATCGAAACCAATGCAGCATATCGTGCACCAAAATTCATGGAATGGTTGTGTGGTATTGCCTTACTTGCAACTTTAGTATGGATGTATATCTCTTTCTTACGTTTACTTGGCTTATTGTCTGACGACTAAAAATGAGTTGGTAAAAAGTCGCTCCTAAATCGGAGCGATTTTTTTTCGTGCGATTTTTGAAAAAAGATGCATTATGCAATTTCGAAAAACGTTGAATATTGGCATTATGCTGAAAATTATTTTGAGTGAGATCGGCATGACACAAGGACTTTTAGCAGGTAAACGCTTTTTGATTGCAGGCGTTGCTAGTAAATTATCAATTGCTTATGGTATTGCACAAGCATTACACCGTGAAGGTGCTGAGCTTGCATTTACTTATCCAAACGAAAAATTAAAAAAACGTGTAGATGAGTTTGCTGAGCAATTCGGTTCTAAGCTTGTGTTTCCATGTGATGTTGCCGTTGATGCTGAAATTGATAATGCATTTGCGGAACTTGCAAAACATTGGGACGGCGTAGACGGTGTTGTGCACTCAATCGGCTTTGCACCTGCACACACGCTTGACGGTGACTTTACTGACGTGACTGACCGTGACGGTTTTAAAATTGCTCATGACATTAGCGCATACAGCTTTGTTGCAATGGCACGTGCTGCAAAACCTTTATTACAAGCTCGCCAAGGTTGTTTATTAACTTTGACTTATCAAGGTTCTGAGCGCGTTATGCCTAACTACAACGTAATGGGTATGGCAAAAGCTTCTTTAGAAGCTGGTGTTCGCTATTTAGCATCAAGCCTTGGTGTTGACGGTATCCGTGTAAACGCGATTTCTGCGGGTCCAATCCGTACTTTGGCTGCTTCTGGTATTAAATCTTTCCGTAAAATGCTAGATGCTAACGAAAAAGTTGCGCCGTTAAAGCGTAACGTAACCATTGAAGAAGTGGGTAACGCAGCTTTATTCCTATGCTCACCTTGGGCTTCAGGTATTACTGGTGAAATTCTATATGTAGATGCTGGTTTCAATACTGTAGGTATGAGCCAATCTATGATGGATGATGAATAAATCTTAAGATTTATTCAGACATAAAAAAAGCCGTAGTTGAAGGACTACGGCTTTTTTACTGGGCGCAAGTTATTGCGGCAGTTCTTTTACAGGCGAACCACCTAATGCCTGCATAAGGGTGACATAAGCGTTGTATTGGCTTTGTTTGGTTTCAACAAGACTCAAGCGCGCAGTACGTGTAGTTTGCTGTGCATCAAGAAGTGTTTTTAATGCAACAGCGCCATAACGGTAGCGGACTTCAGTTAAACGTTCAGTTTTTTCTGCAAGTTCGACATTACGCTCTTGTAAAGCTACTTGTTTGTCGAGTTCTGTACGACTCGACAACGCGTTTTCTACATCAGCAAAAGCCTGATAAAGCGTTTGGCGATATTGAATAATCGCTTTTTCATAATCTAGGTTGCTAATCGCGATATCTTTTTTCATATCGTTATATTGCAAAAACGGTAAGCTTAAACTCGCTCCAAGCGTAAGGGCAGGGTTACGTAATAACTCCGTTAAAGATGTACTGCTTGAACCTAAACTACTGGTTAAGCTAATTGACGGGTAGTAGCTTGCTTTAGTTGCATCTTTAGTTGCTAGTGCTTTTCTCAAGCGAAGCTCAGCTGCTTGCAAGTCTGGGCGGCGTGACAAAATATCCGCTGGTAAACCCGCACCAATAGCAGGCAGCGCTGTACGTGGTAAACGCTGTGGCTCTTGAATATTGAGTTGCTGTACTGGCTCATGCAATAACACAGCAATGGCTGTACGCGTTTCAACAAGCTGTTGCTCAATCTGGCTTAAACTTGCTTTTTGGCTTTGAACAGACTGCTCGGCTTGCGTAAGGTCTAATCCTGAAACTGCACCTGCTTTATACTGAGTTTGAACTAACTGATAAAGCTTTTGTGAAGTGGCTAAGCTTTGCTGTGCAGTTGCATACCGTTCATTTAAATAACCAAGTTGCCAGTAGAGTTTCGCAGTAGTGGCAATCAGACTTTGACCAGTAGCTTGAAGATCTTGTTCGGTTGCTAACGCTTCCCATTTACTTGCTTCAGTTTGACGAGCAAGCTTGCCAAACAAATCAAGTTCATAGCTCACCCCAGCACTCATTGATAAACCTTTCGCACTGTCATCTCCCGAATTTAAGTCGAAAGAATGCCCTGTAGAAACACTAGAGCTGGTCCGTAAGCCTTGTTTATTCGCGGTTAAATCAGCTTGCAAGCGTGCTTGCTGGAGTGTGATTCCCGCAACAGCCAAATCACTATTGCGCTCTAAAACATTAGTTACGAGTTGGTTGAGCTGTGTATCTCTAAACAATGTCCACCAACGGTCAGAATATTGCTCAACCGATGCTGTTTTAGCTTTAGCCTTATCGTACTGAAAACTGCCCGGAACTTGTACAGCTGGTGCTTGGTAAGGTGTTTTTACTACAGCGGCACATCCCACAAGAGAACTAGTGAGGAGAAGTGCTGCGCTAAGTTTAGTCATAGAAAAAGACATGCAATTTTCCTTATTCTCGTGATAGTGCTGCAACAGGGTCAAGTTTTGCTGCATTCTTGGCAGGTAAGAAGCCGAATACGACACCAATCAATGTTGAACACACAAACGCAGCAACAATTGATGTGGTTGAATAGGCGACAGCAAAGTTGCCACCGGCAAACTTATTAATCAGTTGTCCTAAGCCAAGTGATAGCAGTACGCCAAGTACACCACCAATCAGACATACTAAAATTGCTTCAATCAGGAACTGCTGCAAAATATCACTTTGTCGAGCACCCACAGCCATACGCACACCAATTTCTTGCGTACGTTCAGTCACCGAAACCAGCATAATATTCATTACCCCGATACCGCCAACTACCAGAGAAATTACAGCAATTGCTGATACTAAGAGAGTCATAGTACTTGTGGTTTTCTCAATGGTTTGTCGGATACTGTCACTGTTCATGGTGAAAATATCTTGGGCACCGTGGCGCTGGGTTAATAAGTTAACAATGGCGTTTTCAGCAGCACTGGTCGAGTATTTATCATTAATACGTACGACAATATTACGGACATGGGCTTGCCCTAACATACGGCTCATGACCGTGGTATAAGGCATATATACATTCAGCGTGTCATCCGAACCCATTCCGCTGGTCTGAGGTTCTACAATGCCGATAATACGAGCTGGTACGCTACCCAGTAACACGACTTGCCCGATTGGGTTAGTACCATCACTAAAGAATTGTTTTTGCGTATTGGTATCAATGACTACATCTTGTGAACGGTCGCGGACACTTCGTTGATCAAAGGTTTGGCCGTCTTTAAAAACTAGACCTTTTACATCAAAATAATCGTTACTTACACCGTTAATAGTCGCATTTGCTTCATTTTGTTGATAACGCATGGTCTTGGATGTACTGACCATCGGACTAACTGCACTGACATAAGGCTGTGTCATTAATGCATCGGCATCGGCAGGAACCAGCGTTTTAAAATTGGCTGTCTTGGAGTTATCACCAAAACCACGACCTTGGAATACCGTAATTGTGTTGGTGCCTAAACTGCTAATGTTGCTCAAAATCTGTTGTTGAGAACCATTACCTAGCGCAACTACCGTTACGACAGAGGCAATACCAATAATGATCCCCAGCATGGTTAAGAAAGTACGCATGCGGTGGGCATTCATAGACAGTAAAGCCATTTGAAAGGCTTCGGATAAGCGATCTAGAGTTGAACGCCAAGCCGAAATACTTTTGCCTTTTTTCTGCTTATTTTGTAAAGCAGGTGCTGCATCTGGATCAGATTTAACTTCTTCTAAAGACTGGTCTGGAACATTAGGACGGTCACTAATAATTTCCCCATCACTAATTTCGATAATGCGCGTTGCATTCTTTGCAACTTGCATATCGTGCGTTACCAAAATAATCGTATGGCCAGCCGCGTTGAGTTCACGCAAAATTCGCATCACTTCAACGCCGCTATGTGAATCGAGTGCCCCTGTTGGTTCGTCGGCCAAGATCACATCGCCGCCATTCATTAAGGCACGTGCAATTGATACACGTTGCTGTTGACCACCTGAAAGCTGGCTTGGTCGGTTTTGCGTTTTAGTACCTAAACCTAGCTCTGTGAGCAGGGCAGTAGCTCGCTGTTTACGGTCTGCTGGAGTAACACCAGCATAAACAGCCGGAACCTCAACGTTACCTTCAGCTGATAAGTCACCCAGTAAATGATAACGCTGGAAAATAAAGCCAAAATATTCACGGCGTAACTGTGCTAACTGGTCTGGCTCAAGTTTACCGGTTTCTTGTCCATTAACCTTATAACTACCACTTGTTGGGCGGTCCAGACAGCCCAAAATATTCATGAGCGTTGATTTACCAGAGCCGGACTGACCGACGATGGCAACCAGCTCACCCTCATAAATAGTCAGGTCAATGCCTTTTAAAATTTGAATCGTGCTTTCGCCAGCAGGGAATTCCCGGACCAGATTGCTGACTTCAAGCAAAGCTTGTTTTGTCATGCTTACATTCCCATTGGACCGCTACGGCGACGGTTATTACCACTGTTTGCAGAAGCTGCAGAGTTTTCTGAACTATCAGCAATCACAACTTGGTCACCTTGTTTTAATCCGGCAAGTACTTGTGCATTTACACGGTTATTAATACCTACCAAAATTTGTGTTGGTTTAGTCGTACCATCTGCTTGTAAAACGCGAACTACACTCAGAGTTGCTTTGCCTTGTTCAATAAGCTGTTTTTGTTCAGGAGTTAAATTTAAGCGTTCTAAACGGGCGCCGTTACCTTGATGCTTGCGTTCTGCACTTGGAGTAGAACTTGCTTTATCTGCCGATTGCCCCTGTTTTCTTTGGCCAGAAAATTGTTTGCTACTTAACGCAGAAGATGGAACCAATAAGGCATTTTTTGCTGAATTTAATACGATATAAACTTGTGCAGTCATATCAATACGCAATTTGCCGTCCGTATTTGGAACATCAAATAAAGCGTTGTAGTAAACGGCTGAGCTGGTTGTTGAACTTGTGGTGCTGTTTGATTCACTAGAGATTGAATCTGGAGCAGGTTCGATTTGACGTAAGGTTGCATAGCGCTTGGTTTCATCACCTAAGGTCGTGAAATAGACCTGCTGACCCTTTTCCACTTTCATAATATCGGCTTCACTCACCTGTGCTTTAATCGTCATATTTTGAAGTTTTGCAATTTTGACGATAGTTGGAGCGCTTTGGTTTGCGTTTACCGTTTGACCTTCTTCAGTCACAATCGCAACAACCGTACCATCAGTTGGCGCAACAATACGTGTATAGCCAATATTGGTTTGTGCTGTTGAACGCGTTATTTTTGCAGACTCAATTTGTGCATCTAATGCTTTAACTTGTGCCTGAGCAGTTTTATAAGCAGCTTCAGCCGACTCTAAATCTGCACGAGGTGTTGCATCTTGAGCATACATTTGTTGTTGACGACGATATTCGAGTTGTTTCTCGTTTAAAGAAGCGATTTGCTGAAGACGCTGTGCCTCTAAATTTTTAATATTGGCATCAGATGTTTTTAAACTGTTTTCTTGGGTGGTCGAGTCAATTTGTGCAATAAGTTGACCTTGTTTTACTTGATCACCAAGCTGCACATACATCTTTTTAACCTGACCAGATACCTGAGCACCCACACTAATGAGCTTGGTTGCATCAAGTGTACCGGTTGCAAGTACATTATTCTCAATATCCCCGCGAGTTACCTCTGCTGTAATATATTGAGGCTGCTGTTGTTTAGGCTTTAAGAATTTCCAAGCTAAGACAGCAATAATGGCGATACAGACGACAATAATTACGAGTTTAATTGGCTTTATTTTTGGCATGGCGAGAGGTCGAAAAGTCTAAAATTTAACTTAGTATAAGAGTCAAATGAGGATAAAACGTGAATTTTTATGATATTTCAATAAAGCAGGCAAATGATTTGGCTGCGCTAATGTATAAATAATGTTTTTCCACACAGCTCGGCAATGGCTTGTTGCATTAAATGTTGGGCATTCTCATTTGACATGCCTTTGATTGCGGCATCAATTTGTAAAAGTAGAGCAGACCATCCCAAAAATTGCTGTGGATTGAGTCTTCTTAATGCTTGTTGATATAAGCTAACTTTTGTTTTCCATATACCCAGTTGTAATGCATTATGTGGTTGTTCAAACAACTGCATTAATAAACGCATTTCTTTACTTAATGTCCATAAGATCAAGCTTTCCGGTTCACCGGAACCGATTAAATATTGAAAGATCTTAATGGACTGAGCAAGATTACCTTCTAATAACGCATCGCTTAAATCGTAAGTGGTGTAACGAGACTGATCTTGTAGACATGCATATAACTGTTCAATTTGAATTAGTTTCTGGTCTGGAAAAGTATCTCTTACCCGCATCAAGCTATTTTTAGCAGCGAGCAGGTTATGCTCATGATGCTGCATGAGCCACTGCCAAGCATCATTGTCGAGTTGAATTTCTAACTTCTCAGCCTCAGCGGCTAATATTCGTTGGCGGTCTTGCGGATAGTTAGCAGTAAGGGCAACCACCACACCGTTCGCTTCAACAACTTGGAAAAAAGCAGATTTTAAGCTGCTACTGTCTTGTTTGGGTAAAACAATTAACAGCAAGTTAGTTTCATTATGCTGGATATAACTTTTTAGCTGTTTTAAACCATTGGCATCGGGCTTGATATTGCCGTGAACTTCAATCGCAAGTTGCTGAGAAAATAAAGATAGGCTGTTCAGTGCATTAAAGACATTTTTCCAGTCACTTACACTACTAATATCGTAGCGCTGTCTTTCAATGTCTTGTTGCTGCCAGCTTTTGCGAAAAGTGTCGAGTAAATTTTGTTCTAATAAAGGTTCCTGTCCATGCAGGATCCACGCACCCCGAGCTTCCGGAATGCGTTTGAGGGCTTGTAAATAGTCAAGTTTCATTACTTAAGAAAAGATATGTCTATGGTTGAGCTTTTGGTAAGCGATTGGCTGAAATTTGACGAGTAATTTGCTGTGCAAGGTCATCAATTACAATACGTTGCAAGTAACTCTCTTGCTGGTTCTCAGTGTTGACCGTTGCCAAGTCATATTGATAACTACGAGCTGCGGTTAAAGTACGCGGCTCTGTAATTTTATTACCTTGACGGTCTTCGATTTGGAAAGTTACAGTCAAGCGTAATAACACTTCTGTAAGTTTACCATTTAGAAGCTGACGACGAGGCGTGTATTCTAAAACACGAAGAACGTAGGCGTCGTTGTCATTGCTGAGCTGAACACCATTTGCCGTTAAATACACTTTTAATTGTGTTTCAAGGTCATCGGTTTTTGCCGGTAACTCAAGGCTTAATTTTTTATAAACAAGTGGAGTCGCAGTCGGGTTAGTTCCTTTTAAATGGAAACCACACCCGACTAAGCCTGCACTAAGGCCTAAGGTTAAAACAACAGCGGCTAAACGTTGGGCTAAGTGCATGCTTGATCCTCTCATTAATACCTGTAATTAAACCACGAGGTTAACCAATTTGTTTGGAACCACAATCTCTTTTTTGGTTGGTCCTGTTAAGAACTGCTGAACTTCTGGTAATGCTTTCGCTTGAGCTAATAACTCATCTTTAGAAATATCAACAGAAACTTCAAGTTTACCGCGAAGTTTACCATTTACTTGTACAACAATCGTTTGAGTATTGCGGGTTAATGCAGAAGCATCAACTTCAGGGAAAGTTGCTTCTGTTAAGTCCGTACCAAACTGAGCCAATAAAGTCTGGCTTAAATGCGGAGCAAATGGAGCAAGTAAAGTTAACAATGTGGTGATTGCTTCACGTTCTACAGCAACGTCATTGTCATCTTTTGCTTCAAACTTATTGCTTGCGTTTAACAATTCCATCAATGCAGCAATTGCAGTATTGAACGCATGACGACGCTCAATATCATCACTTACTTTTTGAATGGTTTCGTGTGTCTTACGACGTAAATCTTGAGCATCTTTAGACAAGTTTGCTTTATCGATTGCTGTTGCAGAGTTTCCTTTTTCAAGGAAGCTTGCTACCAGACGCCATACACGTTTCAAGAAACGGTTTGCACCTTCAACACCTGCATCAGACCATTCTAAAGATTGATCTGGTGGTGCAGCAAACATCATAAATACACGAGCTGTATCTGCGCCGTATTGATCAATAATGGCTTGTGGGTCAATACCGTTATTTTTCGACTTAGACATTTTTTCTTGTCCGCCGATAATCACTTCTTGACCATCACCTGAATATTTTGCAGAAATGATGCGACCTTTCTCATCACGTTCTAATTCGATGTCAGCAGGGTTGAACCAAGTTTTCTTACCATTTTCTGCTTCACGATAGAAAGTATCTGCAAGCACCATGCCTTGAGTTAACAAGTTGGTAAATGGCTCATTACCTTGTACAACACCTTCATCACGCATTAATTTGTGGAAGAAACGTGCATAAAGTAAGTGAAGAATCGCGTGTTCAACACCACCGATATATTGGTTTACAGGAAGCCAGTTTTTAGCTGCTTCAGGTTTTACCATACCACCAGTAAAGTCTGGAGATGCATAGCGTGCGTAGTACCAAGATGATTCTACAAATGTGTCCAATGTATCTGTTTCACGGCGTGCATCGCCACCACAGCAAGGACATTTCGTTTCATAGAATTCAGGCATTTTATTTAGTGGATTACCTGAACCATCTGGAACAACGTCAGTTGGTAATACAACCGGAAGTTGATCTTCAGGAACTGTGACTTGACCACAAGTATCACAGTTAATCATTGGAATTGGGCAACCCCAGTAACGTTGACGAGAAACACCCCAGTCACGTAAACGGAATTGAACTTTAGAATTTGCTAAACCTTGTGGTTCTAATTTCGCAAGGAATGCATCAAATGCAGCTTGGAATTCTAGACCGTCAAACTCGCCAGAGTTAACAAGTTTACCTTCTTTAGAACCGTACCATTCTTGCCACTCGGTAGCAGAGTAGTCTGCATCGTCAGCACCTTTGGCATCAATGACTTGCTTAATTGGCAAGTTGAACTTGTTAGCAAATTCGAAGTCACGTTCGTCATGTGCTGGTACAGCCATCACTGCACCAGAACCGTAAGACATTAATACGTAGTTCGCAATCCAGACAGGAAGCTCTTCGCCAGTTACAGGGTGTTTTACAAACAAACCTGTTGCCATACCTTTCTTCTCGGCTGTAGCCAAGTCAGCTTCTGCAACTGAACCCATGCGGCATTCTTCAATAAATGCAGCCAATTCAGGGTTATTTTCAGCAGCTTTAAGCGCAAGAGGGTGTTCTGCTGCAACGGCAACGTACGTCACACCCATAAGTGTGTCGGCACGTGTTGTATAAACAGTTAAGCCGTCAGCATAAATTTCAGTATTGGCAGATGGGAAGGTAATTTCCATACCTGTAGAACGACCAATCCAGTTACGCTGCATGGTCAACACTTGTTGAGGCCAGCCGTCTTGTAGAGTGTCTAGGTCGTCTAATAATTCTTGTGCATAGTCCGTAATACGGAAGTAGTACATTGGAATATCGCGTTTTTCAACCAATGCACCTGAACGCCAGCCACGACCATTTTCAACTTGTTCGTTTGCCAAAACTGTTTGGTCAACCGGGTCCCAGTTTACTGTTGAAAGTTTACGGTAGATTAAACCTTTTTTATAAAGCTGAACGAACAACCATTGTTCCCAGTGATAGTACTCTGGTGTACACGTTGCAAATTCACGGTCCCAATCTACAGATAGACCTAATTTTTTTAATTGGTCACGCATGTAAGCGATGTTTTCAAATGTCCATTTTGCCGGAGCAACTTTATGGGCAATTGCAGCGTTTTCCGCTGGTAAACCAAATGCATCCCAACCCATAGGTTGTAATACGGTTTCACCTTTTAAACGGTAAAAACGGCTAATTACATCGCCAATGGTATAGTTACGCACATGACCCATGTGCAGTTTGCCACTTGGGTAAGGGAACATTGACAGGATGTAGCGATGTTTACCTTCGACAGTGTCGGCAACTTTAAAGACTTTACGATTTTCCCAATCTTGTTGGACTGATGGTTCAATCGTGTTTGCTTGATATTCTGGGTCAATGTGAGAAATAGTCATAGACGTAAGCTATACAACGAAAATTGAAATGAAAGATTGCTGCACAGCATAGCGCAAAATAGAGGAAAATGTCAGTTTTTAGAGCAGGATTTTATCTTTTAATCTGCGCTATAAAATTTCCCAATCCATTCTTGTTTATTTTAAATAAACGAAGAGTGGTAAAAATATTCACCACTCTCATTTTAATTATCTTGGTGCCGATACAGACGGGGCAGGTGGGACTGGGACAGCAGGTGCACCTTTTTCTACTGTTACATTAGTTACTTCTTGTACGACTTTATCTTTATCCTGAGATGATTGTTCTGAGTTTGATGTTGGATTTTTCAACAATGGTTGACTGCCGTAAGTCGAAACTTTGTTCAAATGTTTCGCTCCTTGAGGTGGTGGCGTCGTGGTGTAATGTGTAGACCCACTTTGATCTATCCATTTATAATATTGCTGTGCCTGACTTTGACTTGAGCAAAGTAAAATTGCTGTTGTAGCGGCTGTATACAGGCTTGTTTTTAAATAAGATAAATTCATGTCAGTTCTTCCCCAATGTAAACTGATTATATTTAAATAAACTTTATAAATAAGCAATTTAGAATGGATCGTTTTATATAAAAATAATGAATTTTTAATAAATAATGAGCTAAGAAGAGTAAATTCACGATTTAATATTAGATTAAAAAAGCAGCAGCTAAATTTTTTTATGGAAAAACCTTTTCTTTATTCTTGACTTTGTATATAGAAACAACAAAAATGCTTTCTCTAGTTTTATATGCATTTACTCGATCACCCTTCGAATAACTGTCATGTTTTGTAATAGACATTCTCTCTAGCCGAGAGATTGATTTTACTAAAGTATGTATATCCAGACATGCTTTATTAATGTTAAAACAGCTTATACGGCTGAAAAACAGAAATTTTTCTATTGCAACGAAAACTAGACAATATGTGTGCTATAACAGTGCAGACAATTCAATGAATGAAACACTATTTATGCCTTCCATAAAATAGTGATATAAGATTTTAGGGTGAATCACGTTGGAACTTTTATCTGGTGGTGAAATGCTCGTTCGCGCTCTTGCGGACGAAGGCGTTGAACATGTTTTTGGTTATCCAGGCGGCGCAGTATTACATATTTATGATGCGCTATTTCAACAAGACAAAATCAATCATTACCTCGTGCGCCATGAGCAAGCTGCTGGTCATATGGCAGATGCCTACTCGCGTGCTACAGGTAAGACTGGCGTAGTACTGGTCACTTCTGGTCCAGGCGCAACCAATACAGTAACTCCAATTGCAACAGCTTATATGGACTCAATCCCAATGGTGGTTTTGTCTGGCCAGGTTGCATCACATCTGATTGGTGAAGACGCTTTCCAGGAAACTGACATGGTTGGTATTTCACGTCCTATCGTGAAACACAGCTTTCAGGTCCGCCACGCAAGTGAAATCCCTGCAATTATTAAAAAAGCATTCTATATCGCATCAAGTGGGCGCCCTGGTCCAGTTGTAGTCGATATTCCTAAAGATGCGACTAACCCTGCAGAAAAGTTTGCATACGAATATCCTGAAAAAGTGAAGATGCGTTCATATCAACCACCTTCACGCGGCCACTCTGGTCAAATTCGTAAAGCAATTGATGAATTACTAACTGCAAAACGTCCTGTTATTTATACAGGCGGTGGTGTCGTACAAGGGAATGCTTCTGCGTTATTAACCGAACTTGCGCATTTACTTGGTTATCCGGTAACTAACACACTTATGGGGTTAGGCGGATTCCCGGGCGATGACCCACAGTTTATTGGCATGTTGGGTATGCACGGTACATATGAAGCCAATATGGCAATGCACCATGCAGACGTAATTTTGGCGATTGGTGCGCGTTTTGATGACCGCGTAACAAATAACCCAGCCAAATTCTGCCCGAACTCAAAAGTGATTCATGTCGATATCGACCCTGCAACCATTTCAAAAACGATTATGGCTCATATTCCGATCGTTGGTGCAGTAGAGCCAGTTCTTCAAGAAATGTTGGCACAGTTAAAACAATTAAATGTGTCTAAACCAAATCCTGAAGCAATTGCAGCTTGGTGGTCTCAAATCAATGAATGGCGCAAAGTTCATGGTTTGAAATATGAAAATCCATCTGATGGCACTATGAAGCCACAGCAGGTTGTTGAAACTTTATATAAAGTGACCAATGGCGATGCCATTATTACTTCTGACGTAGGTCAACATCAGATGTTTGGTGCACTTTATTATAAGTACAAACGTCCTCGCCAATGGATCAACTCAGGTGGTCTTGGCACTATGGGTGTTGGTTTACCTTATGCAATGGCTGCGAAGCTTGCTTTCCCAGACCAGCAAGTTGTTTGTATTACGGGTGAAGCTTCAATTCAGATGTGTATTCAGGAACTTTCAACCTGTAAACAATATGGCTTGAACGTAAAAATCTTGTGCTTGAACAACCGTGCATTAGGTATGGTGAAACAATGGCAAGATATGAACTATGAAGGTCGTCATTCAAGTTCTTATGTTGAGTCATTACCTGACTTTGCCAAGTTAATGGAAGCTTATGGTCATGTAGGCATTCAAATTAATCATGCCGATGAACTTGAATCTAAGCTTGCAGAAGCAATGGCAATCAATGATAAATGCGTATTTATCAACGTTATGGTTGACCGTAGCGAACACGTTTATCCAATGCAGGTTGCAGGTCAATCTATGCGTGATATGTGGATTTCTAAAGGGGAGCGCATTTAATGAGACATATTATTTCTGTACTCGTTGAAAACGAAGCTGGTGCGCTTTCTCGTTTGGTGGGCTTATTCAGTCAACGTAACTACAACATTGAAACACTTAATGTTGCACCAACCGAAGATCCGACATTATCGCGTTTGACGTTAACGACTTATGGCGATGACCATAAGATCGAACAAATTACGAAACAGCTCAACAAGCTTGTTGAGGTGGTAAAAGTAGTTGATTTATCAGAAGGTTCACACATTGAGCGTGAACTTATGCTAATCAAAGTAAAAGCATTAGGTGCTTCACGTGCTGAAATTAAACGCACTGCGGATATTTTCCGTGCGCAAATTGTAGACGTGACACCAACGACCTATACCATTCAAATAGCAGGGACAACTGAAAAATTAGATGGTTTTATCGATGCGCTTGCAGAAAACACCATTCTTGAAGTCGTTCGTTCAGGTGTATCAGGTATCGCCCGTGGCGAAAAAGTTTTAGCCATTTAATTTTTTAAAAAGTATTTTAGCGGAGAACACAAATGCAAATTTTTTACGATAAAGACTGTGACTTATCAATCATCCAAAGCAAGAAAGTTGCGATTATTGGTTACGGTTCTCAAGGTCATGCTCATGCACTTAACCTTAAAGACTCAGGTGTAGACGTAACTGTAGGTTTACGTGCTGGTTCAGCTTCTTGGAAGAAAGCTGAAAACGCTGGTCTTAAAGTTGCTGAAGTCCCAGCAGCAGTTAAGCAAGCTGACCTCGTAATGATTTTGACTCCAGATGAATTCCAATCACAACTTTACCGTGACGTGATTGAGCCAAACATCAAAGAAGGCGCGACTTTAGCATTTGCTCATGGTTTCTCTGTTCTATATAACCAAGTTGTTCCACGTAAAGACTTAGACGTAATCATGGTTGCGCCTAAAGCTCCTGGTCACACTGTACGTTCAGAATTCCAACGTGGTTCAGGTGTTCCTGACCTAATCGCAATTCACCAAGACGCTTCTGGTAATGCACGTAACGTTGCGCTTTCTTACGCTTCTGGCGTAGGCGGTGGCCGTACAGGTATTATCGAAACTTCATTCCGTGAAGAAACTGAAACTGACTTATTCGGTGAGCAAGCAGTTCTTTGTGGTGGTGCAGTTGAACTAGTGAAAATGGGCTTCGAAACTTTGGTTGAAGCTGGTTATGCACCAGAAATGGCTTACTTCGAATGCTTACACGAACTTAAGTTAATCGTTGACTTGATGTTCGAAGGCGGTATCGCTGACATGAACTACTCAGTTTCTAACAATGCTGAGTACGGTGAATACGTAACTGGTCCTGAAGTAATCAATGAACAGTCTCGTGAAGCAATGCGTAATGCATTAAAACGTATTCAATCTGGTGAATACGCGAAGATGTTCATCCAAGAAGGTGCGTTGAACTACCCATCTATGACAGCTCGTCGTCGTCAAAATGCTGCACACGGTATTGAACAAACTGGTGCTAAATTACGTGCAATGATGCCTTGGATTCAAGCGAACAAGATCGTAGACAAAGAGAAAAACTAATTCTCTTTTCTATTGTTTTTAAAAGGACCCTGCTAAATGCAGGGTTTTTTATTTTATTAGTCCCTAAAACAAGTTTAAAAAAACATCATTAAGGTCAATTGACCTAGACTTAAGAAATCCTATATTTTTCATATAATTGGATGCTTAATTTTTGTTTACTTTATTGATTTCTAAAGTAAAAAATACTTGACCAAATGTTAGATAATGTTATTGTTTATAACTGACTAAAAAAGTCGAATTTACTAATTTTTCTTTAACGTGTTTAATTGTATTTTGTGCAATGAGTTGAACAAAATAAAAAAAAGTATTGAATAATCATGGAAGTCCAATATGGGTCATGTTGATTACGATAGCACATTGATCGTCGGCTCTTTTATTGCGGCTGGCGCTATTTGCTATATTGTGATTTCCATGGAGCAGTTAATATTTAAGCAAACTTATAAAAAGATTGAGCCGTTTATTCTATTACTCAATGGATTATTACTCGCAGCAGCGATTAGTATTGTCCATATTGTCGGCATGCATGCTTACCATTTATTTGAAGCAGCTTCTTCGAACGTTCCTTTAATTACACTGGCTTTTGGAATTAGTGCTGTACTTTCAAGTGTCGCAATTTGGCTGACTTCTCGTTTTACACTTCCTATATTTAGACTCATTTTAAGCTCAATCATTATGGGAATTGGGATTTCTGCTTCTTATTATGTGAGTATGTTAGGCTGGAATATTGATATTTATAAGAAAGACTATACCTCTTTTCTTATTTTATTTTCTGTTTTAATTGCCATGAGCGGGTCGGGACTAGCTTTCTTGCTGGCCTATAAATTAAAAGAAAGTGAACGTCACCGTATAAGTTTAAAATTAGCCTTTGCAGTGATGATGACCCTAAGTATTATGGGGATGCACTATACGGCACTTATTTCGACAAATATTACTGATAAGTTTGTAAGCCAATATCAGGCTGAGCATGACTTGCTGTTATTTACAATTATTTTAGTTACCTGTCTGGTGCTGGTCGCGAGTTTTATTGTTGCCGTGCTTGAACAACGACTGAACCAGCGAAATCTAGAACTGCGCAAAGCCAATAAAGAATTAGCCAACCTCTCTATTCAAGATAACTTAACTAAATTACCAAACCGACTTTATTTAGTGGATTACGCCGAAGTTCTCCTGTCAGATCACCGTTATAAAGACCAAAAAATTGCTTTTCTCTATATTGATTTAGACCGTTTTAAATCGGTAAATGATGCGTTTGGACACCACTTTGGTGATCAACTGCTTATACAAATGGCCAATCGTTTACATTGGCAACTCAATGAAAAATGTAAATTGCTTAGAATTGGTGGGGATGAGTTTTTACTAATTGCTGAAAACACTGATACTGAAGAGGCAATGCAACTTGCTGAAAAAGTATTACAT
The DNA here is from genome assembly GCF_009759685.1 of Acinetobacter baumannii. NCBI lineage: Bacteria > Pseudomonadati > Pseudomonadota > Gammaproteobacteria > Moraxellales > Moraxellaceae > Acinetobacter > Acinetobacter baumannii. The sequence continues at coordinate 1,934,841 of NZ_CP046654.1, forward strand.
CTTATTCAAGACAGTTACCAAATTTCCGGTAAAGAAATTAATATTTCAGCAAGTCTAGGTATCGCACTGTTCCCTGAACATGGGCAAAATGTTCAAGACCTGCTGATGAATGCCGATGCTGCCATGCTGATGTCTAAGGAGCAGGGCCGCAATACTTATACCGTCTTTAGTTATTCTACCCATCAACAAGAAACAAGAAGTCAGTCAAAACTGATCAATGATTTATACAAAGCAGTCGAAGAAAAACAATTTGTTCTCTACTACCAGCCAAAATTTAATACCAATCTTGAGATTTGTGGGGTAGAAGCACTCATTCGCTGGAACCATCCGTCCTTAGGTATGCTGACACCGCATATGTTTATTGGTGGCGCAGAAAAGACAGGTTTAATTATTCCAATGGGATATTGGGCGCTTGAGCAAGCTTGCCAACAAATTCAGGAATGGGAACGTAGCAATACGCAGTTTTATCCTATTGCAGTCAATTTATCGGCCTTGCAGTTCGAAAATAAAAAGCTCTTTAGTACTCTCGAAGGCTTATTAAAAAAATACCAAATTCAGCCTCATCACCTCATTATTGAAATTACCGAATCAACCGCAATGCGGCATATCGACTTAAGCATTCGTGCTTGTGAACGACTGCGCGATATGGGTATTCGGGTGGCAATTGATGACTTTGGAACAGGGCACTCAAGCTTCTTATATTTAAAAGATTTACCAGTCGATGAACTTAAAATTGACCGTGGATTTATTGTCGATTTAAAACCGGGCTCAAAAGAAGAAGTCATTTTAGAAAGTATTATTCATTTGGCGAAAAAGTTAGGTTTAACCGTAACAGCCGAAGGGGTGGAAACACAGCAACAAGTTGAGATTTTAACACGCTTGGGCTGTCAGCAGTTCCAAGGTTATTTGTTGGGTATGCCTGTAAATGTAGGGCAACTGATTCAGTCGCAAGGTGCTCATTTTGTTTAACCCAGATATTTGGTTAAATTTAAAAACTACTACTTAATATAATATCTAAAATAATAATTTAGTTAATCTAATGAAAAATAATAAGAATTTTTAAAACTTGTCATAAATTCCACATTGACACTTCTAAACTCTCAGATTATCCTTTGCCTGCTGGCCTACATTGCCAGCCGGTTGTCGCAGACCGATTAGTAAAGGCATCAGATTATTCCCTCTGAGGAGTAGTCTTGTGTGTACAATCGTCCCTCGCTCGTTGCGGTAGGACGAGTGAGGGACACCTTTGGGTGTGCTGATTCTTTACTATCAGTCTGCGAACCCTTGCTCGTTCTGCCACCATAATCTTTTATTAATGCTTTGGCAGAACTCCCCAAATAAGGAGTTGGCTATGCATACTATTTTTACCCCTCCCAGTTAGTCTTTATGCAGTTTGATCACCTTTAGGTTTTCAGGCGTCAGTTCTTCACGACTAAAAATCATATCAACAATAAAACTTGAGATGCGTTAGGGCAGTCTTTGGGGCCTTTGCATGCTTTTTTTGCTTAGAGCAAAAGTTGCAGTCGTTTTATCTCTTTTAAACACAACAAGAAATTATTTTATAACGGTAACTATATGCCATATTCAGATCTCTCATTTCGCGCGTTAAGCGTGCTCCATAAGTCTCGATATCTTTTTAATAAACATGGTTTTCATAACGTAGGAGTAGACCGCATTGTGCGAGAAGCAGAGGTGCCAAAAGCTTCGTTTTATAACTATTTCCACTCTAAAGAACGGCTTATTGAAATATGCCTACACTTTCAAAAAGACGTCTTAAAAGAACAAGTGCACTCAATCATTTACATACAAAAAGATTTAATCTTGCGTGAAAAACTCAAGAAGATTTTCTTTTTACATACCAGTCTGGATGGTTATTATCACTTGCTATTTAGGGCTATTTTTGAAATTGAGAAACTCTATCCCGCAGCCTATCAAGTGGTTATACAATATCGGCATTGGTTAACTACTGAAGTTTATAAATTGCTTTTAACTGTGAAGAAAGATGCTACGAAAAGCGATAGCGATATGTTTTTATTTACATTAGAGGGGGCCATTATTCAGCTGCTAGATGAAACGAGGGGTGATACGAGAGAACTGTTATTCGCTTATATTTTAAAGGGTATTTTTCTTAAAGATTAATTTATTAAAATCTATATGTTTATTAATTGATATATTTAGAATAACTAAATTTATATAGAGTTCAGGCGGTTGTGCTTTTAAAACATATCGGCCTGAACTTTATATTGAACCAGATAAAAAAACAGATCTGATCACCTGATAGAGCATGTATTACAGATCCTCTCATCTTCAAAATAAAACTTATAATATGGTAAGGAACCGTAATAATTAAATTTTTTAAGCAGCTTCATATTTTTGTTTTGTTTCAAGCTCAATGAGTTTATTTATATAAGACCATGTTTCTTCAGAGTTAATTTCTGGTTTGTTAATTGTCCCGTCAATAATAAGCCCATCTATAATGTTAAGAAAAAGACTGCTTAATACTTTTGGATCTTCAATTTCTAACTCTAAAAATATAGATAAAACTAAACTGTAAATCCATTCACGGTATTTATTTACTTGTTTTTTAATAGAAGGATAGAGCTGCAGGACTTCTATCGTTGCTTTTTTAAATAAACAACCACTAAAATCTTCAGTGTTAATCCAGTCGATATACCAATTAAAAATACTTTTCAGTTTATTTAATGGGTCATCTACACTATTAACTTTATCTAATAAAGAAGTTTGGACTTCTAAAATTCTTCGGCGAAGACACTCTTCAATTAAAACTTCTTTAGAAGAGAAGTACTTATAAAAAGTCATTTTTGCAACTTTAGATTCAGCAATAATTTTGTCTACCCCAATTGAGGTATAACTTTTCTGATTAAAAAGGGTCATTGCTGTTGTTATAATCGTTTCTCTTTTTGACATTGGTTGCCCCGTCATAGATATTTTTTGATTAACTTTGCTATTGTAAAGTATGAAAGCTTAAATAAAACTTATTTAATGATATTTAAAAAATTATATTTATTCAATAGCTTGGTTTGCCTTGATAAATAAAGAAATAAATATTTTATTGGCAATAGTTTACTTTTTTAAATAATATTAATTAATCCATTGATTTGTTGAGATAATAATCATAATATCAATTCGTTAAGTATGGGTATAAGGAATTTATCCTTTTTACGTTTGAATACGTAATGGAAATAGAGGGATAGCCTTTAGCTTAACTATAAGAAAAACTTTTTATTGAGAATGATTATGTCAAAAAAAATTGAAGACTTTAATAATCCAAGAGAAAAAGCATTGCAGGGGATGAAAGATAGTATTCCCGCTTCACAATGGGAAGAAAACTTACAGTTTCTCAAACAATTAAGGAATAAAATTGCGCAATTACCAGTAAGTAAACACCCTGCAATTGAAATATTAAATAACGGTTATCTTGATAAACAAACCCTGACTCGTATTCATTTAGAATATCGTCATGCCATTGTTCAGATTTTTACCGATGCTTTATTAAAGGCGCAGTTTCTGACAAAACAATTGGAGCCAAAGCTTCACTCGGGCGCTAAAATGTTTCCACGGGTGTTGTTGAGCTTAAATATATTAGATGAATTTGGTTTTCGACCGGGTTTAGATAAAGATCATTATTATTTAGGCAACCCTGAATATGCACATTATCTATTATATGAAGATTTGCTAAATGACTATGGTTTGACTGAGGCTGACCGCCGTAATTATAAACCTTCAAAAATTGCAGATCAGGTGAGAACATTTTTAGAAGCTTCTTACGATCGTTATATTAATGTGGTGGCATTATTGGCGGTGGCAGAAGAAGAAGTCATTCTTTTTAGCCCGCCATTACGACAAGCAACCAAGTTTGTAAATATCGATGTTGAGGGTGGTGGTTATTACCATGTACATGGCGTTTCAACAGATGAAACAGCTGAAGCTGCTGATGATGACCATCAAGATGACCTTTGGTTTGCGTTGGCTCAAGCCATTACCAAAGATGACTATGAAAACTTGACTCAACTATGTCTTGATTATTGTGCATTGTGGACTGAGTTTTGGGATGCACAAATTGCCGATGTCCAATTTATTGAAGAAAAGAAATTAGCATAAGCTGTTCAGTTTATTCGTAAAAAGCCTGTTGATATTGAACAGGCTTTTTTAATGGCTCAATTAAAAATATTCCAAATATGAAAACACGGATAGACAACTCAACAATCTCTAAACAGGACCTATAAATCTGCTACAATTACGCCAATTTTTATTTTGATCGACTTTAGATCTTTGGCACTGCAATCTCCGCAGTAGGTGTATTTCATGAGTTTTAAAGATGAGTTAGCGGCACAGGTCGCTCAACGACGCACATTTGCTATTATTTCCCACCCCGATGCCGGTAAAACCACCATGACAGAAAAACTGTTGTTATGGGGTAAAGCGATTCAGGTTGCAGGGATGGTAAAAAGCCGTAAATCTGATCGTGCAGCTACATCTGACTGGATGGAAATGGAAAAAGAACGTGGTATTTCGATCACCACGTCTGTTATGCAGTTCCCATATAAAGGTCACACGATTAACTTACTCGATACACCGGGGCACGAAGACTTCTCGGAAGATACTTATCGTACCCTTACTGCTGTTGACTCTGCACTAATGGTGATTGATGGTGCAAAAGGTGTCGAAGAACGTACCATCAAATTGATGGAAGTGTGTCGTATGCGTGACACACCAATTATTTCATTCGTCAACAAAATGGACCGTGAAATTCGTGAGCCACTTGAGTTGTTAGATGAAATTGAAAATGTCTTAAACATTCGCTGTGTACCAATTACATGGCCACTTGGTATGGGTCGTGACTTTGCTGGTGTATACAATATTCTTGAAGATAAATTGTATGTCTACAAAGCAGGTTTTGGTTCAACCATTACCGATATTGAAGTACGTGATGGCTATAATCACGCTGATATTCGTGAAAAAGTTGGTGAGTTAGCGTGGGCTTCTTTTGAAGAGTCACTTGAGCTTGTACAAATGGCAAATGAGCCATTAGACCGTGAACTTTTCTTACAAGGTAAACAAACACCTGTTTTATTTGGTACAGCATTAGGTAACTTTGGTGTTGACCACGTTCTCGATGCATTTATGAACTGGGCACCTGAACCTAAAGCACATCCAACGCAAGAGCGTATGGTTGAAGCAAAAGAAGAAGGTTTCTCTGGCTTTGTATTTAAAATTCAAGCCAACATGGACCCTAAACACCGTGACCGTATTGCCTTCATGCGTATTTGTTCAGGTAAATACGAGAAAGGCTTGAAAATGAATCACGTACGTATTGGTAAAGAAGTTCGTATTAGTGATGCGTTGACTTTCCTTGCAGGCGAGCGTGAGCACTTAGAAGAAGCATGGCCGGGCGATATTATTGGTTTACACAACCACGGTACAATCCAGATTGGTGATACTTTCACTAGCGGTGAAAACTTGCACTTCACAGGTATTCCTCACTTCGCGCCGGAAATGTTCCGCCGTGTACGTTTGAAAGACCCATTAAAGTCAAAACAGTTGCAAAAAGGTTTGAAAGAGTTGTCTGAAGAAGGTGCAACTCAGGTATTTATGCCACAAATTAGCAATGATTTGATCGTGGGAGCTGTGGGTGTACTTCAGTTCGACGTTGTTGCTTACCGCTTGAAAGAAGAATATAAAGTTGACTGTGTTTATGAGCCAGTAAGTGTAAATACGGTACGCTGGATTCATTGTGATGATGAAAAGATTCTTAACGAGTTTAAGAAAAAGGCACATGACCAACTTTCTATTGATGGTGGCGGACACTTAACGTATCTTGCGCCAAGCCGAGTGAATTTGCAGATTATGCAAGAGCGTTGGCCTGATATTGAGTTCCGTAGCACACGTGAACACTAATCATGTAAATGTGACAAACAGCTTCGAATAGAAGCTGTTTTGTTTTGAAAAATAAGAAAGGATGATGAAATGAACTTGAGTAAAAAGACAATTATTGCGCTTGTGGTTGCAGCCATAGCTCTAATTTTGGCTATTTGTGTATTTGTCTGGAAAAAGCCTCAGTCTTCATCATCTTCTCAAGAAAATTCAGCTTCTACTCAAGACCATCCGGTTGAGAAAGCAGAGGTTTTACCTTATTTAAATTTGACCGAAACCAAAGCAAGTTATGCAGTGCCGTTTTGTGAAAAGAAAAATTGTATTGATGTCGATATTCAAACCATAAAAACCCAAGATGCGTGGTTAAATAGCTGGATTGAAAAAAATCAGGCGAAAGTTATTCAGGCTCAAATTAATTTGAAAAAAGATTTAAGCCTTCAACAAGCGATTAATGCTTACGTGAAAAAGTCGGATGAATGGCAAGATAAGTATTCTAAAAATCGTGCTTATGAGTTACACATTCGTACACGCATTGCCTCGCAGCGTAACCAGTATGTGTTATTGCAACTGGCTTTAGACAGTAAACAAGAAGAAATCACCATAAAAGACCGTTATTATTTTTTCGTGGCTGATCGTAAACTGCATAAAAACTTAACGTTGCTTGATGTGCTTAAAAAAGACCAGCAACCGACAGTACATCAAATTGTTCAAACCGCGTATCAGGACTGGTTGAAAAAGCAAACTGCCGATGTCAAAAAACAGGCCCCAAAAACTTTATATTGGGGACAAGCTGACTGGTTCTTTGATGGTGAAGGGGTAGGTTTGCACTATCAGGCAAATCAGATTACGAAAGATGCGCCTCAACTTGATATTTATTTAACAACAGAACAAACGAAAAAAATATTGCAACCTCAGGTTTATGAACAAATGTTTTAAGTTAGTAGCAGAATTTGCAACCTACTTGTAGATGCGCTAACTTCATATGAGTTATGCATAATCTTCTCAGAATAAAGGCAAAATATGATGTTAACTTCTAAGGCTTCGCTACGTTTAACGCTACTTGCTTCTGCGATATTTTTGGTGGCATGTCAGCCTAAAAGTGATCCTAAAGAGTCGGAAGATCAGCAAAAACCGGCTGTGGTTGAACAAAAGCCTGTAGAACTGACTTTGAAAGGAGAAACAGTTCCAAGTAAAGTGACTTTACCGGATTGTGATGGTAAAACTTGTCCTGAATTTACGGTAGAACGCCTACAAAGTAATTTCCCTTTTATTGATAAGATTATTGATCAACAAGTTTTAAAAGCACTCGGTCAGATTCTTGAAATTGCAGAACCAGATGCAAAAGCAGCACAAGCTGATAAGAAGACAGAAGCTTCAGCAGCTGCCGCTACAGAGCAACAAGATAGTTTCGATGCTCAGGTTCAGCGCTATGCAAATTCATTTATTGATTTGGACAATGAGTTAAAGGCTCTAAGTAGTAATCACCAGATTAATCTGTTGGTGAAACCTAAAATCATACAGTCTCAAGGTAAAGTCGTAACCGTTGTTGTAAATAGTAGTAGCTATTTAGGCGGGGCACATGGCTCGGCAGCGCAGCAATATTATAATTTTGACTTAAAGAAAGAAAAGCAGGTCAAACTTGAAGACTTGTTACGTCCAGAGAAAAAAGCGGCTTTAGAAAAATTAGCACATGAAGCGTTTAAAGCTTGGGTGACAGACTCAAAACTTGCAAATAGTGTGAGTGAATATGAGCAAGCTTGGCCGTTTAAACTCACAGAAAATTTTCTGTTAGGTGACCAAGGCTTGATTCTTCAATATGGCGAATATGAAATTGGACCTTATGTGGTCGGGCTACCTCGTTTAGTTATTCCATATGTCCAATTACAAGATGTATTGAAAGAAGAATATCTGCCGCAGCCTAAAGCTAAACCAGCTTCGGCACCTGCCGTAAAAAGTACCAGCTAATGCATCTGTTTGATACTCACACCCATTTTGATGTTGCCGATTTTGATGAAGATCGGCAGCAATTAGCACTTGAAGCTAAAAAAATGGGTGTGGATGCTTTGGTGTTAATTGGCTTTTTACAGTCACGTTTTGATGAGTTGGTACAAACCCATCATCAGCTCAAGCAGTGGGACAACGTGCCTACTTCTTATTTAGCACCGGGGTTGCATCCGTTTTATATTGAGCAGCACAGACCAGAGCATCTTTCTCATCTTGAACAGACTTTGCAGCAAGAAGACTGCGTCGCAGTAGGAGAAATCGGCTTAGATACCTTCTTAAAGGAACACAAGCAGCCCGATATATATGCCAAGCAAAAACAGTATTTTGCTGATCAGTTAGATCTGGCAACTCAATACCAAAAACCGGTGTTGCTTCATATACGAAAAGCACATGGTGATGTGCTCGCACTATTAAAAACGCATAAGTTTAAACTCGGTGGCATTGCTCATGCCTTTAGTGGCGGAGTGGAGGAGGCAAAAGGCCTGATTAAACTTGGTTTTAAAATTGGTGTGACGGGACAAATCACGAACCCCAATGCGAAAAAGCTTCATACAGTTGTGCAGACTATAGGTGCCGAGCATTTAGTGATTGAAACAGACTGTCCTGATATGACGCCACTTTGCTGTCAAACTTCAACTGAGCAGCGTACTCGAAATACGCCTGTGAATTTACCTTATGTACTAAAAAGTTTGGCTGAAAATTTAAATATGGCAGAGTCAGAATTAGCAGATTTGCTGTGGAAAAACTCTTTATCTGCTTTGAAATTATCGTAATAAAAATCAAAGATTAGAAATAGTAACTAAAACAAAACACAGCGATTAAAAAAGAAGCTTAAAGTAAGAAAACAACATGTAAAAACGTGAAAAATAACATTGCCAGACATGGGAGGATAACCCAATGGCTAAGTATAGCAATATCAATAGTTTTAATGCTTTACAGACGCTAACAGTAGGTTCCAGCAATTATCAGATTTTTAGCTTAACCCAAGCCGAGAAAAAGCTAGGTGACATTGCCAAACTGCCGAAATCATTAAAAGTACTGTTGGAAAACTTATTACGGTTTGAAGATCAGCACAGTGTTAAAACAGAACACATTTATGCTTTAGCTGAGTGGCTAAAAACCCGTACCTCAGATCAAGAAATTCAATATCGACCTGCACGGGTTTTAATGCAAGATTTTACTGGCGTTCCGGCAGTCGTTGACTTAGCCGCAATGCGTGCTGCAATGGCTGAAGCGGGGGGCGACCCTGAAAAAATTAATCCGTTATCACCTGTAGATCTGGTTATTGACCACTCTGTGATGGTAGACCATTTTGCCGATGATCAGGCTTTTGAAGAAAACGTTCAAATTGAAATGCAGCGAAATGGCGAGCGATATCAATTTTTGCGTTGGGGACAATCTGCATTTAATAACTTTAGTGTTGTGCCACCGGGTACCGGTATTTGCCATCAGGTCAATTTAGAATATTTGGCTCAAGCAGTGTGGCTAGGTGAAGACAACGGACAGACCTTTGCTTTCCCTGACACCTTAGTGGGTACAGACTCACATACCACCATGATTAATGGTCTAGGGGTATTAGGTTGGGGAGTTGGGGGTATTGAAGCAGAAGCTGCCATGTTGGGTCAGCCTATTTCTATGCTCATTCCTGAGGTGATCGGTTTTAAACTAACCGGCAAATTACAAGAAGGGATTACGGCAACTGACTTGGTGCTCACCATTACTCAAATGCTTCGCCAAAAAGGAGTGGTAGGTAAATTTGTCGAGTTCTATGGCGATGGTCTAGCCGATTTACCACTTGCTGACCGTGCAACCATTGCCAATATGGCGCCTGAATATGGTGCAACTTGTGGTTTCTTCCCAATTGATGAAGTGACTTTGGGTTATTTGAAATTAACTGGTCGTCAAAGTGACCGTATTGCATTGGTTGAAGCATATAGCAAGGCGCAAGGTTTATGGCGTAATCCGGGTGATGAACCTGTGTTTACAGATACGTTAAGTTTAGATATGAGTACGGTTCAGGCAAGTTTGGCAGGTCCAAAACGTCCTCAAGACCGCGTACTTTTATCGGAAGTACCTAAAACCTTTAATGCACTCATGGAATTAACGCTTAAGCCAGCTAAAGAAGCGAAAGAGCGTTTAGAAAATGAAGGCGGTGGCGGTACGGCTGTAGAAGCGACCAAAGCCAATATTCAGCATGAAAGCCCATCTTGTGTAATTGAAGGACAAGAATATCCGTTAAATCATGGTGATGTCGTCATTTCAGCGATTACTTCATGTACCAATACTTCTAACCCAAGTGTCATGTTGGCAGCCGGTTTACTTGCTAAAAAAGCAATTGAAAAGGGTTTGCAGCGTAAACCGTGGGTAAAAAGTTCACTTGCGCCTGGTTCTAAAGTCGTGACTGACTATTTATTGGCGGCTGGGCTTACGCCGTATTTAGATGAGTTGGGCTATAACTTGGTCGGATATGGTTGTACAACGTGTATTGGTAACTCAGGTCCTTTACCTGAACCAATTGAAGATGCAATTCAGTGTCATGATCTAAACGTGGCATCTGTACTTTCGGGTAACCGTAACTTTGAAGGACGTGTGCATCCATTAGTTAAAACCAACTGGCTTGCCTCACCACCACTTGTGGTTGCCTATGGTTTAGTTGGGAATATCCGTACAGACTTAACGACTCAACCAATCGGGCAAGGTAAAGATGGGCAACCTGTTTACTTAAAAGATATCTGGCCAAGTCAGGCAGAAATTGATGCCGTCTTACAAAAAGTAAATACTGACATGTTCCACAAAGAATATGCTGCGGTGTTTGATGGTGATGAAAGCTGGCAAGCGATTCAGATTCCAAAAAGTAAAACTTACGAATGGGCTGATGACTCGACTTATATTCGTCATCCGCCGTTCTTTGAGGGTATTGGTGAGCCACCAAAACCAATCAAGAATATTGAACAAGCACGTATTTTGGCAGTGCTTGGTGATTCGGTAACAACCGACCATATTTCACCAGCGGGTAATATCAAAAAAGACAGTCCAGCTGGCCGCTATTTACAAGAGCAAGGTGTTGAGCCAAAAGACTTCAACTCTTATGGTTCACGACGTGGTAACCATGAAGTCATGATGCGAGGCACCTTTGCTAACATTCGTATTAAGAACGAAATGCTCGGCGGCGAAGAAGGCGGTAATACCATACATGTGCCAAGTGGTGAGAAGCTTGCCATTTATGATGCGGCAATGCGTTACCAACAAGAACATACACCGCTTGTGATTATTGCTGGTAAAGAATACGGAACGGGTTCTTCACGTGACTGGGCTGCCAAAGGAACGAACTTATTAGGTGTAAAAGCTGTCATTGCTGAAAGTTTTGAACGTATTCACCGTTCAAACTTGGTGGGTATGGGCGTGTTGCCACTCCAGTTTGTTGATGGCCAAACCAGGCAGTCCCTCAACTTAACGGGTCATGAAGTCATTTCGATTCGTGGTTTATCGGATGGTATTCAGCCTCATGAAATTCTTGAGGTTGATGTGAAAGGGCCAAATGGAGTAGCTAGTCATTTTAATGTGTTATGTCGAATTGATACGTTAAATGAGGTTGAGTACTTTAAGGCAGGTGGTATTTTGCATTATGTACTTCGGAATTTGATTGCTTCATAAATGTCTATTTTTCAAAAGCTATATAAAAAAGCCTTATATTCATGAGGCTTTTTTATTGTCTTTATTTAATGGATAAGCTAAATATAAATAAAATAATTTTTGTTATAAGAAGAAGCAATTATGGGTAGAGATACAGTATTTTTAAAAGTTGAATCTCGATTGGGATATGATTTTTCAGGGGATATAAAAATAGGAGGTAAATATACCTCATTAATTGAACACGCTGGACTTGTATTTATTAGTGGTCAAATTCCAAGAGTGGGAGATACGGTACAGATTTGTGGAAAAGTTGGATTAGATGTTGATTTATCAGATGCACAGCTTGCTGCAAGTATTAGCACCATGAGAGCTTTAGCAATTTTAAAACAGCACTATGGGACTTTAGATGTTATTGGAAAAGTTTTACAAATGAATGTATTTGTTCATTCAACGTCATCTTTTATACAGCAAAGCGAAGTTGCTGATGGAGCATCTGAAATACTTTATGAAATTTTGGGTTTAGATACGGGACGGCATACACGTACATCGGTCAGCGTGTACCAACTTCCAAAAAATGCATCTGTTGAAATCAACTTCATTTTTGCTTTGAAATAAAAGTAAGTTGGTGGAATTCAATTATTTCAATTTTACTGGGTATTTTTATTTGTAAGAGCGGCAAGACGCACTACGTAAAAAACAGTAAAATATATGGTTTGATTTTTTAGAGAAAGCCATTTCCATGTCCGATTTACCACAAAATGATGAATATGACCGCCGTTTTGCAGGTGTAGCCAAAATTTATGGTGATTCATCGTTCCAGCACTATGAAAAAAGTCATGTGATGGTGATTGGTATTGGCGGGGTCGGCAGTTGGGCAGTAGAAGCTTTAGCGCGTACAGGTATTGGTGAGATTACATTAGTCGATATGGATGTAGTTGCAGCATCAAATGTGAATCGTCAGCTACCTGCAATGACCTCAACTCTGGGCTGTGAAAAAGTTGAAATTATGGCGGAGCGTTGTCGCCAAATTAACCCACGCATTAAAGTCAATATTATTGATGACTTCTTAACACCTGAAAATGTTGCAGAGCTTTTAAACCCTGTACCGGATATTGTTTTGGACTGCATTGATGACGTTAAAGCAAAACTGGCTTTAATGCTCCATTGTCGTTTTAATAAAATTCCTTTAATTGTGTCGGGTGGAGCTGGTGGTAAGCTCGATCCACTTAAAATTCGTGTGGCCGATCTATCAAAAACAGAACAAGACCCAATGTTAGCAAAGCTACGTAGTCAGCTTCGCGCTCGCGGCATCTGTAAAAAGCCAAAAGAGAAATTTGGCATTACCTGTATTTACTCAATCGACAATCCATTTTCAAGCGCAGATGTCTGCCCATCGGCTGGGTTGCGCTGTGGGGGCTATGGTTCAGCGGTGGTGGTGACTTCAAGCTTTGCCATGATTGCTGTAGCCGAAGTTTTGAAAAAGCTCGATTTAAAGAAAGCCTAATTTAAATATGGAAAAGGCATGCGCTTAGGTGGGGGGCATGCTTTTTTTTGGGAAAAACTATTTAATCATATAGCTCTATATTGTCTTGTTTGGGCTGTGTGGGTAATTGCTGATCATAAAATTTAAAACACCATAAAATTAAAATAACGATGGTGCATATTGCGAAACCTTTTAAATACTTCATGAAGAATTCAATCAAGTGAATGGTCTTGATTAAAATTCTAGCGAAGGGAATCTATCTAATCTAATATAGAAAATAGACCAAATGATCTAATTTTGAGATGATAATGCTCACATTAAAACAATTCCAATATTTCATAAAAATTGTTGAAGAAGGGAGTTTTACCGCTGCTTCCGAAAAGCTATTTATTGCCCAGTCTGCTTTAAGTCGACAAATGAAGCTATTAGAAGAAGAAATTGATTTTCAGTTGTTTGATCGTACGGACAAAAGAGCAAGACTCACGCCAGCGGGAGAGGTCTTCTATAAGAAAATAAAAGATAACTTGCTTTATTTAAATGAAATTATTGATCTTTCTAAAAGTGTTTCGGAAGGGAAAAATCGACAGATTAAAATTGCTCATTCCAGCAGTATTGTCGTGGATAATACAAAGGTGCAGATATTAAAAGAAGTTAGCTTAACGCAGCACTTGAGCTTTGAGATCAATACCTTGTCATCGGAGCAGCAAATCTTAGCGTTATTAAATGGTGAAATTGATATCGGTTTGATCCGCCCACCAGTTCGGCATACTTTAGATGGTATAAATACTCTTAAGTTATATGAAGAGCCTTTAATGGTGGCTGTGCATATTGATCATGCCAAGTTTGCTAAATCAGAAAAGGTTTATTTAAAAGACTTAAAAGATGAGTGTTTTGTATCAACACCTCATGCCGAAAGAGGAGGCTTAAGTTATTTGGTCGCAAATCTGTGTTTAGCCGCAGGATTTACCCCACAAAAAACCTCCATTCAGTCGCGTAAGATTTCACAGTTACAGCTCGTGGCGGCAAATTTAGGGGTAGGTATTGTTCCTGCGGAGTTTCAACAAATCTTACCCGCCAATGTAAAACTAATACCTTTGGAAGATTCCCTATCTCTTTCGGAAGTTTTGCTGGTCTATAGAAAGGACCATGATGAAATCATTCAGCACTGCGCCGAGCAAATTCATCAAATGTTTTTATCTTAGAAGTGAATTAGCCTAATCTATAGTAAGTATAGGTGACGTTATCATCTTTATAGACGTCATAACTACTTTGTTTAAAGTCCGACACCCATTCGCTTCCTGTGTAACCAGCGATATGACCGTAAATATGGTTGCGGGTTCTGTGAATGATATAAATGTCGCCTTCTTGTGGCTCATCAAAGGCTGGATTTATTTCTTTATAGCCAATTTTCTTGAGGGTATCGCCCCAATCAGATGCTGCAATCGGATGGTTTTCAACATCGGCACCAGCAGACTCAAGCGCAATACGGATGCTACGTGCACAACGCGCTTTACTGCGTCTAGAGGTAATACTTTCTAATTTAGCTACGAATTTTTCTACATCAATGGCTGGAGGAGTGTTGGTTTCAGTGGAGTGATTATTGGGTTTCATGGTGAATGGATAAGGGAGGCTTGGTGTGCTGTGGGATACAACAATGGCTGCCTGATTTGAATCCTGATACATATAGTTATCAGCTACTTGTCCGTCATAAATAATCATCGTGAAATCTCTACCCGTACTACCTATATCCGTATTTAGAAAATCACCACCTACCTGTGGCGTTCAGAGATACTAATGGCCCAAACTTAAAAGTTTTGTTTATGTTATGTAATAACGTATCTTTTTGCCAGTTTTTATTTCTGGCTATGGAAAAAAGGGCTAATTAAAAGAGCTTTTGAAATCATACAAATTAAGTTTTTGATATTATTGAATATAAATAATTAATCAGAGCCTAATTTTGAATATTTCGAGCCAACATTTGCGAATATACTCAAAATCTAAGTCTCTGATTTAAAATGCCACATTTTCTTACAATTTTAGAAACATGGGCTGGCTTAAAATTGGTGTTCCTTTAAATACTCTTCAGTACGGATAATGGCAGCTTGCATATTATGGATTGCATTCTCGACATCAGTTAAAGTTTTTGCATTTCCACCACTTAGCGCCTGACGCCATTTGCGAGCGCCCGGTAAATTTTGGAATAAACCTAAAATATGACGCGTAATGATAGAGAGTGGCGCACCCTCAGCTAGACGTTGTTCAATATACGGTAGCATTTGTTCCATAATATCGAAGCGATCCGGTGCTTCTAGGTTCCAAAGTTGGCCGAGCTCAGCAAGTAAGTAAGGGTTGTGATAGGCTTCACGGCCAATCATGACGCCGTCAACGTGCTGTAAATGAGCTTGAGTTTCGGTAAAAGTTTTAATACCGCCATTAATTTCAATAGTCAGATGCGGGCGTTCTTGCTTTAAACGGTAAACATCTTCATAGCGTAGCGGTGGTACTTCTCGGTTTTCTTTCGGAGACAAACCTTTCAATATCGCAATACGGGCATGTACAACAAAGTGAGTACAACCTGTTGCTGCTACAGTATCTACAAAGTGCAGCATTTCTTCGTAAGACTGCATGTCATCAATACCGATACGGTGTTTTACCGTTACCGGAATATTGACGGCTTTTTGCATGCTGTGAATACATTCAGCGACCAAGTCTGGTTCTGCCATTAAACATGCACCGATTTTATTGTTCTGTACACGGTCACTTGGGCAGCCTACATTCAGGTTGACTTCATCGTAACCCCAGTCTTCAGCCATTTTTGTGCAAGTGGCAAGCTCTTGTGGGTTTGAGCCGCCAAGCTGCAATACGATCGGGTGTTCTTGAGCGTTATAGTCCAAATGGCGTTTTGCATCGCCAAATAGAATCGCGCCCGTAGTCACCATTTCTGTATAAAGTACAACGTTTGGGTTAAACAACCGTGCAAAGAATCGGTAGTCCTTTGTAGTCCAGTCCATCATAGGGGCTACTGAAATACGAGGTTGTAACGATTGAAGTGATTGCATAACCGATAGACCCAAAAGTCGCTAAATTAAAGAAAGGGCAGCATTATACGGGGTTTAGCCCTGAATCGACAGTGGCATTTAACTGCGTAATTTATAACCGCCCTAATGTTAAATATAGAAAGATGATTTTTAACAAATTACCTTATAGCTAAGCCATTTGCTTTTTTTGTAAGAAAGCATCAATCATGCTAAATAAAATACAAAACACAACGAGTCCCACACCTGCTAGGCAAGTCATGGTCCATCCACCACGATTCCATGCAAAAATCCCTAATGCCGAACCAGCTGCACCACCAATAAAATAAGTAGTCATATAAATAGCATTAATACGAGATTTGGCATCGGGACGTAAACGGAAAATAATACTTTGGTTGCTGGTGTGGACAAGGGCAAGTGCCAATTGAATTAAAGCAAAACCAATAACATAAGCTGAAAGTAGAGTTTGTCCGAAATAGAAACAAATCCAGCTTACCAAAAATAGCCCGCAACCCATCCAGGTGAGTAAACGTGTGTAGCCTTGGTCGGCATATTTGCCGATATAACGTGTTGATAACGCACCAAAGATACCGACTAAAGGTACCAGTCCAATAAATAGATCGGGTAAATGATGTGCCGAGGTGAGAAGTAATGCGATGGTGGAATATAGAATACTTACTGCTGCAAAGGCGAAAGCACCTGTAAGCGCTCTTAATAATAGACGCTTTTCCTCTTTTAAAAGCTGAGCCATGGAAATAAAGATTTGTCCATAGTTCAGTTTCATACGCATGACATAAGGTAGGCGGCTTTTTAAGGTATAGGCCAACAAAAGCATTAATATACCGCTTATGGCATAAACGACTTTCCAGTGGAAAAGGTTGGAAAATAAGCCAGCCAGACTGGTAGAGAGTAAAATCCCGACCAATAAGCCACTCATTAAGAAGCCAATAATCTCACCAGTTTTTTCAGGTTTAACCGTCATTGTTGCAAGAGGAATAAGCACTTGAGCTGCAACTGAAAACAAACCCGCTAAAATTGTACCGATCCAGAGCATAGGTAAGTTAACAGCAAAAGCAGAGGTAAATAGGCCAACTGCACAAAGCATCATTAAAAACGGAATAGCTTTGGCTTTATTGACAATATCACCCATCGGAACAATAAAGAGTAAACCTAAGGCATAAGACACCTGAGCGAATGTTACTGTTAAAGCAGCTTGTGCTTGAGTTACAGCAAAATCTTGCTGAATAGAGTGAATAAGTGGTTGGCAATAGTAATTCACACCTGCACATAGGCCACATGCTGCTGCCATCAACCAAAGTAAAGGTTTATTTTGACTGATATCTTCAGGGGTAGACATGATGTTCTCTCGATTTTATTAAGTGTATGCCGTTGCTTCGACTTCAATGAGCATATGTTCTAGTGCAAGACGCGGCACAGGAATGAGTGTGCAGGCTGGAAAAGGGTGATTTTTCCATAAATCCTTCATAATTTTAATCAAAATCTCATGTTTTTCTACCGAATGGTCAACAACTAGAATTCTTAAAACGGCGATATCCGTAAGTTCTGCATTGGCAGCTACTAACGCATATTTAATATTTTCAAATGTTTGTAGGACTTGTTCGCTGAAATGAGAACTTAATTGACCTTGTTGGTCTTCGCCACCTTGACCTGCAATATGAATAATATTGTTAAAATTGCTTACTACAGCGACATGACTATAAGCGTTAGGTGTTGGGTCATATAAAGTAGAAGGATTTATGATTTTAAAAATTTCTTTGTTCATGGAACTCAACCGTTTAATAAAATTTAGATGAGTATCCAACCTCAACTTAAGTTGAGGTCAAGAGCATTTAGTGTTTTAGTCTTTTCTTTCTTAAAGTAATCATCATTACACCGACTATATTGAGGAAACAACCGACCCATTGCCATATATTTAGGTGTTCATTTAAAAAAGCAACGGCAAGCAAAATCGTTAAAACTGGTCCGATCGAAGCAATCATTGCAGATTGAGAGGCACCTAATCGTTCAATGCTTTGCATAAGCATAACGGTAGGTAAGACAGTGACTAAAAAGCCTAAGCCAATCCCGTACCAAATTACACTTGAGGGAAGTTGTAATAGGAGTTGAAACGGGTGAGGGGTACTTAAAGTGTAATGGGTTAATGTACCTATACAGGCAACTGTTAAAGCTAAGCCTGTGAAATTCCAAGAACCAAATTTTTTAATTAATGGTGGAGTCAGCAGTAAATAACCGGCAAAAGCTACAGCGCTAGCAAATACAAAACTTGTTCCGAGCCAAAAGTTGCCCTGAATTGGTGCATTGTTGTGCTCTTGCAGCATCACTAACACGGTTCCACCATAACTAAGAAAAATGGCGAATAAACTTTTTACATCTAATTTTTGTTTGTAGAGCAGACTTGAAGCGATCACGGTAAGTGTGGGATATAAAAATAGGATGATTCGCTCTAAAGAAGCGCTAATAAACATGAGGCCCATGAAATCGAGCCAGCTGGCAAAGTAGTAGCCTAACAGACCGGCAAAAATTAAAATTAGCCAATCCTTCTTTTTTATGCCCTGATTATGATGCCTATTGAACCAGCAAATTAATAGAAAAAACGGTAAAGCGCTTAACATCCGTAAAGCCATCAGGACTGTACCGTCTACTAATGGAGAAAGGGCATAAGTTTGTTTAATGAAAATCGCTTTTGTGCTGAATAGAAAAGCAGAGCAAAGCGCAAAAAAAGACCCAATTTGAAACGAAGATAAAGAAATTTTCATATACAGGACTGTATAAGAGAGACTATTGTCTGCAAAAAAAGAAAAATTTTCCTATACTACACCTCATATCAAGTATCGTGAATCATCAGTTCAAAATATGGGTATTTATTAAATAAATAGTGGGTGGTATTTTCAAAAAGTTCAATTAGAATCCAAATTCTGTACAAAGAATACACATGGGGGAAACATTGCGGGTTGCAATGTTTTTGACAATGAGAAATTAGCTTGAGGAACGCTCATGCAGATCGGAATCCCAACCGAAACTGTCGTCGGTGAAAATCGTGTAGCTGCTACGCCAGAGACAGTAAAGAAGTTGATTAGCGCTGGTCATAGCGTTGTGATTGAACGTGGTGCTGGTGTAAAGGCTGCGTACATTGACAGTGCTTATGAACAGGTCGGTGCAACCATTACGGATGATGCCTATACGGGTAGTCAAATTATTTTGAAAGTTCGTGCGCCACAAGGCGGGGAAATTCAAAAACTTGCAGCAAATACAACTGTTGTAGCAATGTTTGATCCTTATCGTAATACCGAGCTAGACCAATTTGCGAATCAGCAAGTGTCTGCTTTTGCTCTGGAATTGCTTCCTCGTACGCTTTCTCGTGCACAAAACATGGATGTGTTGTCTTCTCAAGCAAACTTAGCTGGTTATAAATCAGTTTTGCTTGCAGCTGCTGAATATCAACGCATGTTCCCAATGCTTATGACTGCTGCTGGTACTGTAAAGCCTGCACGTGTTGTGATTATGGGTGTTGGGGTTGCAGGACTTCAAGCGATTGCTACTGCAAAACGTTTGGGTGCAATTGTTGAAGCAACTGACTTGCGTCCAACAGCAAAAGATCAGGTTGAGTCTTTAGGCGGTAAGTGGTTAGACGTACCAATGTCTGAAGAAGAACAGCAACGTGCAGCAGATGCAGCAAAAAATGGTTATGGCTGGATGCCGGGTGAGCAATACATCAAAGACCAAGCTGCGATTGTAGATAAAGCTGTATCGAATGCCGATATCGTGATTACAACAGCATTGTTGCCAGGCCGTGATGCACCGCGTCTGATCAAAGCTGAAACTGTTGCCAAAATGAAACCAGGCTCTGTCATTTTAGATATGGCAGTTGAAACAGGCGGTAACGTTGAAGGTTCTAAAGTTGGCGAAACTGTTGTCACTGAAAATGGTGTAAAAATTTTGGGTATTCCAAATATTCCAGCCACTGTTGCGACAGAAGCTTCTGCATTATATGCACGTAACGTTTTTAATTTCGTAGAGACTTTATTCGACAAAGAGAAAAACTTTGCGATTAATCAAGAAGACGAAATCCAAAAAGCCCTATTGGTCACTCATGGCGGTCAAGTGCTGCTTAAGCGTGGTTAAGGAGATTTCTCATGGTTGAAACTATTACAATTTTCGTCCTTGCCATCTTCGTAGGTTATTACGTTGTTTGGGGTGTTACACCAGCTTTGCACACGCCACTTATGGCGGTAACCAACGCATTGTCATCGATTATTGTTGTTGGTGCGATGTTGCAAACAGTTGGCCTGCCTGTACTTGGTGTAGATGCAAATGTTGCATTTCAAAGTGTGAATGTTGTGAGCGTACTTGGTGCGATTGCAGTATTTTTAGCAAGCATTAATATTTTCGGCGGCTTCGCAGTAACTGCACGCATGTTGGAAATGTTCAAGCCTAAGCAAAAGAAATAAGAGGGCTTTGACATGGAATTTATTCAAGCAAATGCAAACTGGTTGTACCTTGTAGGCGCAATTCTCTTTATCTTGACGCTTCGCGGCCTATCTGGTCCTAAAACAGCAATTCAAGGTAACCGTTACGGTATGATCGCAATGGCGATTGCAGTTGTAACAACCTTCTTTGTTGCCAATAACCCAGTTATTTGGATGATTGGTGGTGCAATGGTGCTTGGTGCGATTGTGGGTATTGCACGTGCACGTACTGTACCCATGACTCAAATGCCTGAAACTGTTGCACTTATGCACTCATTGGTGGGTTTGGCTGCGGTTTTGATTGCAGTTGCAGCAATTTTGCATAACAACCAGCTTACAGCATTGTTTGCTCAAAATGAGGCAGCATTAACAGCGGCTGGCGTGCAACATGCACACATGAGTAAGGTTCACCTATTTGAATTGTTTGTTGGTTGTTTCGTTGGTGCGATTACCTTTACAGCATCTGTGTTTGCTTACGGTAAATTGGCTGCGAAAAAATGGGCTAAAACAATCTCTGGTGCATGGGTTAAACCTGTTCAAGCACTTATCTTTGTTGCGATGTTGGCTTGTGGTTTCTACTTCTTCACAACTGGCAACATGACTGCTTTCTGGGCAATGACCGCACTTGCACTTGCATTTGGCTGGGTATGGATTGCACCGGTAGGTGGTGGTGACATGCCTGTAGTGGTATCGCTTCTTAACTCGTTCTCTGGTTGGGCAGCAGCAGGTATTGGTTTTACCCTTGAAAACAACATGTTGATCGTTGCGGGCTCACTTGTGGGTTCATCTGGTGCGATTCTGTCATACATCATGTGTAAAGCAATGAACCGTTCAATCATCAACGTATTGTTTGGTGGTGCAATGGGTGGTGCAGCAGTTTCTACAGCTGCTAAAGGTGAACAAGTTCAACGTAACTACCGTTCAGGTTCTGCTGATGATGCTGGCTTCTTAATGTCAAATGCAGACAGCGTTGTGATTGTGCCGGGTTATGGTATGGCGCAAGGTCGTGCACAAAATGCTGTAAAAGAGTTATGTGAAATTCTAAAAGAACAAGGTGTTCGCGTCCGTTTCGCAATTCACCCGGTTGCAGGTCGTATGCCTGGTCACATGAACGTATTGCTTGCTGAAGCAGACGTAGCATATGAAGACATCTTGGAAATGGATGAGATCAACTCAGACTTCCCGGCAACTGACGTAGTACTTGTTATTGGTGCAAACGACGTTGTGAATCCTGCTGCAAAAGATGACCCAGGTTCACCAATTTATGGTATGCCGATTCTTGAAGCACATAAAGCACGTACAATCATGGTGATTAAGCGTTCTATGGCGACAGGTTATGCTGGTCTTGATAATGATTTGTTCTATAACGAAAAAACAATGATGATCTTTGGTGATGCTAAGAAAGTTGTTGAAGATATGACGAAAGCAATTAACGGTACAGGCCACTAAGTTGCTTTGATATAAAAAAACCACCTTCGGGTGGTTTTTTATTTTTTGAAGGTTAGAGGAACTTTTCCACTAGAGACATAGATTGCTGATAGAGGTCGCGTGCTAATTGCTGGTTTTTGGCATGGGAAGATTTCCAGTCTGGCATATGCGCACTGACATATTCACCATTGCGGTTGTGCCATGTGTCACCAGTCGCCATTTCTGTAATGAGCTTTGCAGGAACCGATGTTGGAACTAAACCTACTTTCATGGCTGCATAAACTGGTTTTGGTAAATCGCGATAAATATCGGAAGCAACACCACCGGGGTGTAATGCATTATTGGTAATTGAACTGTCTGCTAGTTGTTCAGCTAATGCATTGCTGAACAATAAGTTTGCAAGCTTGGATTGTCCATAATAGAACAGGGGATTGTAAAAACCTTCCGCACGAAATTTATTAGGCTTAATTGAACCAACCCAGTGAGCAATAGACGCTAGATGAATAATACGTGCTTGAGGAGACTGCTTTAGAGCGGGGAGTAGTTTTTGAGTTAATAAAAAGTGACCTAAATAGTTAACGCCAAATTGCTGTTCAAACCCATCTACGGTGAGTTGCTTTGTTTTTGAAAATAGACCGGCATTATTAATAAGTACATCAAGGCTGCCATATTTATCTGCAATTTCTTCTGCAGCTTTTTGAGTTAATTCAAGGCTGTTTAAGTCGAGAGAAACGACATCGACTTGTCCTTGGTCGAGTGAGCGTAGTTTGTTTTGTGCCTCTTGTGCTTTTTGAGGATTTCGGCATGCCAAAATGACATGTTGTCCTTGTTTTACAAGTTGTTCTGCTGTGGCAAAACCAATACCTGTATTGGCGCCAGTAATGAGTATCTTCACTTTTTAGTGCTCCGGTTATGCTATTTATTGATGAGACTATAAGAATTGGTATAGTGCTGGAATTCTGACAATTTGTCATGTCAATTTTAAATAAGAGTGATGACTTGCTTGTTAGTGTTATTAAAGTTTTGTTGAGTTACCAGCTTTTCATAGAACATGAGGGTAAAGGTGGGTGTTTAAATAATAAAAGTTTCAGTAAGTGTATAAACAAAAAGCGGCTCAAAAGAGCCGCTTTTTTTAAAAGCAAAATTTTATGCGACCGACTCTGGAGCAGTACGCCATAAGCTTTCTAAATCATAGAATTTGCGGGCAGTTGGTAGCATCACATGTACTACAACAAAGCCAAGATCGATTAAGATCCATTCGGCATCTCGTTCGCCTTCAACGCCAATCGGGCGGAAACCAGCTTTTCGAGCTTCTTCTGCAACATTGTCAGCAAGTGCTTTGACGTGACGAGTAGAAGTACCACTCGCGATGACAATAGCATCAGCAACATTGCTAATAGAACTAACATCTAACTGTAGAATATCTTTTGCTTTTACATCAACTAAAGCGTCATGGACGACTTTAAGACAAGCTTGTACGTCTTTATTTGAGGTGTTCATTGCGAAATCGTGAGAATTAGACACGCTGGGCGATGGTTCTAAATTCATATAGGGTATATTTTCCTGACAATTACTCACTATCTAATATAGTGGTTTTCACTCAGAATTTCAAACAAAACTAGTAACAGTTTATATATTTACATCATCGGAAAAATATTTCTTTTTCCATGTAAATGACTGATTTGAGCCATTTTTAGGTTTATATTCTGCCGCAATATAGCCCTCATAAGCACTTTGCTTAATCCATGAAAAAATTTGCTCATACGGTATTTGAGCTGTATCGGGTTCATGGCGTCCCGGACAATCTGCAAACTGAATATGGCCAATCTGGTGAATATTTTCTTGTAACCCTTCAAGTACATCTTCACCCATCATTGCCATATGGTAACAGTCATATTGCATTTTTAAGGCAGGGTGATTGACTGCTTCTAGCATTTCTTGGGCTTGGGCAATGTTCTGTACCAAAAAGCGTGGCATATCTGTGCCATTAATCATTTCAAATACAGGTTCAATATCGTGTTCTGTCAGTAAATCACAGGCTAATTTTAAGTTGCTTGCAAGTGTCTTAAGGCAAGGAAGTAAGTCAGAGTCTTGAGGTTGCTTACCTGCCAAAATATTAACACGAGGTACTTTTAATGCTGTGGCATAGCGAATCGCTAACTGTAATGCCTCACGAAATGCTGCCTCTTGACCCGGTATACCTGCTAAGCCATTTCCACCTTGCATAAGGTCACCAGCAGGAACGTTAATTAAACATAAATTTAGGTTGTAACGTTCAAGTTGGTCTTGAATATCAGAAATGGCAAGCTCGTATGGGAATTGAATTTCTACATGTTCAAAGCCCTCTGCATGGGCTAATGCAAAGCGTTCAATTAAAGGAACTTCGGTAAAAATCATGGATAAGTTAACGGCAAGACGACCCATACACAAACTCCGTTTATTATTGCTCTACTACTTGAATCATAGTAGCTAAATCTTTCTCAGCAAAGCCATTTTTTTGGTGAGTTTGTAGCTGTAATAGAGCTTTTTGTGCAACGGGGATGTCTAAATTAACATTGTTAGCCAATGTTACTGCGTTGTTAAGGTCTTTCGATAATGTTTGAACTTTCCACTGAACAGGTTCGAAAGTATGAGTCGCCATACGTGGTGCCAGTATTTGAAAAGGTTTTGAGTCGGCAAATCCGCCAGCTAGGGCAGGAGCGAATAAAGTGGTATCTACGCCCGCGCGGTCTGCCAGTGCAACTGCTTCGGCAATCAGGGCGCTGTTTGCTGCCACAATGAGTTGATTGCAAATTTTAGTTGCTTGTCCTGTGCCTGTATCTCCCATTCGTGTGACACGTTGGGAAAGAACATTATAAACAGGACTTAAAGCTTCAATAGTTTGAGCATCGCCACCTGCAAAAATCACTAGCGTGCCTTGTTCTGCCCCAGCTGTACCGCCTGAAACGGGGGAGTCAATCCATATCACATCTTGTGAAGCAGCAGCCTGAGCAAGTACTTTTGTCGCAGCAACAGAGAGACTTGAGAAGTCGACAATGACCTGACCCGCTTTTAAGTTTGTTTGAATTTGATCAAATACTGCTTGCACAGCTTTATCGTCGGCTAGGCAAGTTAAAATGAGAGGGTACTGTCCGATGTTGGAAAGATCGAGTGCATGCGCGCCAATATCAATAAGTTCTTCACAAGCAGATGCTGTTCGATTCCATACTGCGACCTGAAAGCCGGCTTGTATAAGACGGCTTGCCATACGGCTTCCCATAAGTCCTATGCCTAAAAAAGCAATAGGAGTATTACGATCAAAATTCATAATAAAGCTCTTATCTATATTGGCGTGGTAAAAATTTAACTTCCGGATGTTTGTCTTTTTTACGAGCAAGTTTGCTATTTTTACCAAGTAATAATTTAAGTTGCCAGATTTTTTCTAAGCGTAATGATTTTTCTGGTTGATGTTCCATTGCATCTAGTACACGTTTTGCAGCAGTCAATGCATCAGGTGAGCGCTGTAACATTTCCGAAGCGATCGCATTTGCTTTTTCTAATGGGTTCTCACTTAAGTGAGTCACAAGTCCAATATCTTTTGCATAATTTCCGTCAAAAACACGGGCAGTTAAAGTCAGCTCTTTTGCAAGGTCAACTCCAATCAAGCCTTTGAGCGAACGGGTAAGACCCATATCTGGTACTAAGCCCCAGCGGCTTTCCATAATCGACATTTTAGTGTCTGGGTGGGCAATGCGGATATCGGCAGCTAGTGCAAGTTGCATACCTGCCCCAAAACAATAGCCTTCAAGAGCGGCAATAACAGGGACGGGCAAATTTTGCCAAATAAGAAAAGCTTTTTGGAAAAGGCTTTGTCCTGGTTTAACAAGTTCCCAAATGGCAAATGCAGAGTTCTTAGGGTTGTTTAAGTCAGATAAATCAATACCAGCACTAAACACTTGTGCTTCACCCGTCAAAATTACACAGCGGATATCTCGGTCTTTTTGTATAGCTTTAGCCGTTGTTACAAGTTCTTTGAGTAGAGCAAAACTCATAGCGTTACGTTTATCAGGACGGTTTAGATAAACTGTTGCAATGCCATTATTTTTTTCAATACGTAAAAGTGCCATGAAATTCCCGCTTATTTTTTTATCGATAAGCGGAGCATAGCATGGCTGGAAATTGGAAACATGACAGGTCAGTCATGCCTATTTAACAACTATTATTTAATCTGGTATGACTAAAATTTGATGAGCTGCACTCTCAACTTCTTTAATGACAAGACCTAATTCATCGAAACGTCTCATGACTTCTTCAATGAAGCCATCGTCAGCTCTACGGCGTTCTTTGCGTAGCGTAGAAATAAATTGTTCAAAGTCACCTGTCACTTGTTGAAGTTTTGGTGTGCCTACATAGCGTGTAGCTCCATAAAGACGGTGTAGTACATGCTCAAGCTGAGGAAAGTCTTCAAGCTCAATGAGTTGCTGCATTTCTTCTAGCTCGGTTGGGAAGCTATCTACCAACATTTTGAGAAGATCTTGAGCTAAATCTTCTTTGTTTGCTGCTAGTTGTAAACTTTGCTGCCAATTTAAAATTTCTGGATCTAATGCTTCTGCAACCACATGATGATCTTTAGCTAGATTTTGCGCAGTGAAGTTGTTTTTTGTCCATTGCGTTAAAATTTGAATGATTTGCTCCATTTGAATTGGTTTGGTGACATAGTCATTCATACCAACTTTAAGAAGCTTTTGCTTTTCATCTGCAAGCGCGTGGGCTGTTAGAGCAATAATTGGAAGTTGCATTTCCCCATCTAAAGTGGATTCTAAAGAGCGGATCGCACGTGTGGTATCAATGCCCGACATAACCGGCATTTGAATGTCCATAAATACCAAATCAAATGGTTTAAGCTTCTGATCAATTCTTTCTTGAATAATATTAAGCGCTTCTTGACCACTTAAAGCCTTAGTGGTTTTGACATTTAACTCACCTAATAATGCTTCTAAAACAATTAAGTTAGGTAAATGGTCATCAACCGCCAAAATATGTAAACCCTGCCCATTAAAGTCTTGTTGTTCCTCTTCAAAGATAGGTTGGTCACTTAATAATTGAATGAGGCCACTACGGCTTAATGGTTGATAAAGTGGGCGAGCGCGATATTCGGTGAGCATGTTTGGCTCAAGAGTCATTTGATAGCCGTAAACTGCTAAGTTACCTTGATAGCGGCTACGAATTTCTTTGAGTAGAGCTTCAGTATCACCACTATGATCAACAATGAGCCATGTATTGTCTTTCTGGTCGAGATGTTTTAAGCGGCTAAACAAGTCCAGAATAGATTGAGTTTCGATATGTGGTACTTGATAATTTTCAAGATAGTAGCGTAAAACACTGGCTGTTGCAGGGTGGGCTAAATAAGACACCACCTGTAAATGTTCGAAGTGAGGATGTTCAATCTCATGTTCTTCATCTACAGCAAACTGTGCAGTAAACCAGAATGTTGAACCTTTTTCTGTTGGGGCACGTTCTTGGTTATCTTCAAAGCCAATTTGGCCATGCATGAGATGAACCAATTGTTTAGAAATTGCCAGACCTAAGCCTGTACCACCAAATTGGCGGGTAACAGATGCATCGCCTTGCGAAAACGACTCAAATAATTTTTTACGGTCTGTACCGCTTAAACCAATACCACTGTCCTGAACACTAAAATGAAGCAAGCACTGACCGATGTCATCATGTTCCATACGCACACGAACAATAATTTCACCATCTGGCGTGAACTTGATGGCATTGGAAATCAAATTGGTCAAAATTTGCTTAAAGCGTAAAGCATCACCAATCACCTGTTGAGGAATGTTATCTGCATAATAAAAAGCCATGGCAATATGCTTTTGTGCAGCCAAAGGTGACAACATATCCATGACATCAAATACAGCTTCTTCTAAGTCAAAAGGTGCTGTTTCAAGTTCCAGTTTACCTGCATCAATTTTTGAGAAATCTAATACATCATTAATTAATGCTAATAAATGGGCAGAGGACTTGCGAATAGTTTGTAAATAAAGGTTCTGTTCGTTACTTAAATTTTGTTGGCGAAGTAATAAATGAATAAAGCCATCAATACTATTAAGCGGTGTACGAAGTTCATGACTGATATTGGCAAGGAAAACCGATTTTGCCTGATTAGATGAAATGGCTTGGTCGCGTGCTTGACGGTAAGTAATGTTTTGAACTTCTAAAGTATCTAAAGTTCTGCGTAAGTCTTCTTCTGTTTGCTCGGTATGTTCTTTTAACTCTAAAAAACTAAAGTGTAAGCGTTTCACCACGTTTGCGATATCGCGCTGGAGTAATCTTAACTCACCGGAACTGTTAATCACGATGTGTTGGTCTAAAGTGTCTGCATTGAGACGCTGTAATTGCATACGTATTTCATACATGGGTGCAATCCAGCGGCGAGAATAAAAGTTAAGACAGAGCAAAAGTAATAATAAAGTCATTAGGCCGGTAATGACCAAAGCAATCAGAATGCGATAACGCGCTAATTCAAGTGGTTGATTATCCATTTCAATCAAGAGCCAGACAGGGGGCTTCCCTGCGGTATCAATGATACGGACTCCATAAATATTATTATGGTTATAAGAGATCGGACCAAAAAAGTTATTGTTTTGTGTGAAGTTAGGCCAGTAACGATTATCTCGATAACCGATACTTAAATAAGTCTGACCATTACTATCAATTAAAGCAGCACGCTTTAGATTTTTCTCGCTAAACATACTTTGCATAATATGTTGAGCATGATCATATTCATCTGGTTGTAGTTCTACTAATGTGTAGAGATCTTTAGCAATTTGATTGTAGCGTGCCAAAATCGCTGAGGCATGATGCAATTGTTGTTGCTTTGCAGAACGTGATGTTTCAGTTAAAACCAGAAAAGCCCCAACACACGTTAAAATCATAATGGGCACAAAAATAAGAGCAATTAATTGCCCATATGCATGATTCAGACGTAAGCGTTTCGATAAGGTTTTATTGAAATTAGACATAGCTACATCAGATTGATCTCTCTGTAGGGCATATTATCACGCTTTATTTTAAAACAGACGGCATTTTATAACTGACTGGGCTTTAATCACTTTCATTAAAAAGCATAGTGAAATGGATGCAGTACCGATCATTTTTTCATACAATAGTGCCACCCCGATTTAGGTGTTGATCATGAGTAATACACAACCTGATTTTTTAGCCGACGAATTTTTGTTAGATCACTATGTAGGTAAAACACCTCTGGTCCGTTTGCAGCGCTTGGCTTGTCATACGCAGGCAACGGTTTTAGCAAAATTGGAAGGTAATAATCCAGCAGGTTCTGTAAAAGATCGTCCTGCATATAACATGATTATGCAGGCTGAAAAGCGTGGTCAAATTAAACCAGGTGATACATTGGTTGAAGCTACCAGTGGTAATACAGGTATTGCTTTAGCTATGGTTGCGGCGATGCGCGGCTATAAAATGAAACTGATTATGCCTGGGAATTCAAGTCAGGAGCGTAAGGACGCCATGCGTGCTTATGGCGCAGAATTGATTGAAGCGCCGAATATGGAAGCTGCACGAGATATGGCTTTGCAAATGCAAGCTGAAGGTTTAGGTTTGGTCCTCAATCAGTTTGGCAATCCAGATAATGTGGAAGCTCATTACCTTACGACTGGCCCTGAAATTTGGAAACAAACAGGTGGAAAGATTACCCATTTTGTAAGTTCAATGGGTACAACCGGTACCATTATGGGTGTTTCTAAGTATTTAAAAGAACAAAATCCAGATATTCAAATTATTGGTTTACAACCTTCTGAAGGTTCAAATATTGCCGGTATTCGCCGTTGGCCACAGGAATATTTACCTACAATTTTCGAACCAAAGCGTGTTGATCAAATTATGGATATTCCGCAAATTGAAGCGGAAAAAACGGCTCGCCGTTTAGCACGTGAGGAAGGAATTAGTGCAGGTACATCTTCTGGCGGGGCGGTATGGGCTTCAGTAAAAATTGCAGAAGAAAATCCGGATGCTGTGATTGTTTGCATTATCTGTGACCGTGGTGATCGCTACTTGTCTACAGGTCTGTTCTCAGTACAGGACTGATGACTCATAATTGAGAGAAAAAATGCGTTTTCCTACTTTAGTTTTTGATATTGAAACTTTAACTGATTTAAAAGCGGGAGCGCATTTATATCATCTTGATTTGCCAGAGGCAGATGTTGAGCAGGCACTCACAAAAATCCGTCGCCAAGAATCCGGCATGGATTTTCAGCGTTTGCCTTTACATGAAATCGTTTGTATTTCTGGTTTGTGGATTGATGAATCAGGTTTCAGATTATTTTCTTTTAGTCGGGAACACTATTCGGAAGCTGAAATTTTACAGAAATTTTTATCCATTTTTGATAAGCGTCATCCAACTTTAGTGAGCTGGAATGGTTCGCAATTTGATTTGCCCGTCATTTTGTTCCGTGCCATGTATCATGGTCTTTCGGCACCCGGGTTATTTGATCAAGGCGAGCTTGATAGTCAGAAGCGTTTTAATAATTACCAAAACCGTTATCACCACCGTCATATTGATTTAATGGATGTTATGGCAATGTTTAATGGCCGTAATTTCCAGAAACTCGATGATGTAGCCTGTATTTTAGGTTTACCAGGTAAACGTGGTGAGTCGGGTTATCATGTGCCTGAATATGTACGTACAGAACAATGGTTAAAGTTAACCAGTTATTGTGAAGGTGATGTGCTCAATACATGGTTTATTTATTTGCGTTGGCTATTGCTCAAAGGCCAAATGAATGTAGATGAGCATAACCACTGGATTAGTTCGAGTATTGAGTATTTACAGACTATGCCTCAGCAAGCCGATTTTCTTGAGGTGTGGCAACGTACATCGAAGCATACCGAATTTACGTCCCACTATTTTAATCCTTTAAATTTTTAGGTTCATTCTTTGAAACAGCAAGCCAAATCTCGTAAACCTCAACAACCCGAACATATTTTTCAGGTTGAAACTCTTTCTCATGAGGGGCGGGGAATTGCGCATTATGGTTCTCATCCAGACCATCCGGCAGATAAGCATGGTAAAAAAGTGTTTATTCGTTATGCGTTGCCTGGAGAAACAGTAAAAGCCCAAATTACGCATGAGGCTAAGCGGCTTGAAGAAGCTGAAATGGTAGCGCTTTTAGCAGAACCTTCAGCAAATCGTGTAGAGGCGGTTTGTCCTCATTATGGTATTTGCGGGGGATGTAGCATGCAGCACATCCACCCTGATGAGCAGATCCGTTTAAAGCAAAATGTCCTTCAGTCACACTTGCAACACTTTGCTGGTATTCAGCCTGAACAATGGTTAGAGCCAATTCGTTCTTTGCAAAGTGATTATCGCCGTCGTGCTCGAATAGGTGTGCGCTATTTGCCAAAACAGGACCGTTTGATTCTAGGTTTCCGTGAGCATCATAGTAATCGTTTAACATCTATCCATACTTGTAGCGTTTTGGATAAAAAGTTATCAGATAGTCTGCCGGAATTGCGTAATTTACTCCAAAGTCTAAAAGGCAAAGCGCATATTGGTCATGTAGAATTAGCAAAAGGTGATCATGAAACATCTTTATTAGTTCGTCATATCGAAAAACTAAACAATGCTGATGTCAACCAATTAAGACAATTTGCGTTACACAAAGGCTGGCAGTTGTATTTGCAACCTAAAGGACCCGAAAGTCTTCGTCGTATTGATGAAGAACAAGGACCTATGCGATTACATTATGCTTTAAATGCATTTGATGTAAATTTTGCTTTTTCGCCATTGGATTTTACGCAGGTCAATGCCACAGTAAATGAACAAATGGTGCAATTGGCATGTGAATTGCTTCAATTGCAACAGGGTGAAAGAGTACTGGATCTGTTTTGTGGGTTAGGTAATTTTTCGCTTCCACTTGCACGATGTGTTGGTGCAAAGGGTGTGGTTGTTGGTGTGGAAGCAAGTGAAGAAATGGTGCAGCGGGCAACAGATAATGCAAAGCGTAATAATCTGGTGCAGGCAAGCTTCTTTTCACAAGATTTAACAAAAGATTTTTCGCATCATTCTTGGGCAAATCAAGGATTTGATGCATTATTGATTGATCCTCCTCGTGCTGGTGCATATGAAATTATGCAGTATGTGCCGAACTTTGGAGCAAAAAGAATCGTTTATGTATCATGTAATCCAGCAACATTAGCAAGGGATGCAGGTGTTTTGGTTCAACATGGTTACCAGTTAAAAAAAGCAGCGGTTATGGACATGTTTACGCACACAGAACATGTTGAATCGATTGCTTTATTTGAGAAAATTCAAGAGATAAACGATTAAAAACATGAGTTACATATCCAGGAGAATGGTATGGTCACAGTACGTGAACAGTTACCTGAACAACTAACTGAGTTGTCAGAGGAAACGACTGTAGAGCATGCCGCCGAAACACAAGTCGGTTTAGCCTCATGGTTGGATCGGGTTCGTGAAATATTAGATGGGGCAGAGCTTAAACAACTCGAAGAGGTTGCGCATTTAACCCTACAAAAAGAGTTAGATTCAACGGTTAATCATCGTTCCAATACATTTGCTACTGGTGTTGGAATGGCTGATATTCTGGCGCATTTACATGTAGATGAAGATACTTTATCTGCTGCAATGCTTTATCGTAGTGTTCGTGAGGACATTACTGATATAGAAGAAGTAAAGCGAAAGTTTGGTGAGCAAGTTTATAACCTTGTCAAAGGTACTTTGGCAATGGGTAAGCTTTCAGAGCTTATTGAAAAAAATAAACGACTAGAAGACCATTTTAATAACAACCAACGGGAACATTTAAGCGGCATTTATAAAATGCTGATTTCAGTGACCGAAGATGTTCGTGTCGTTTTAATTAAGTTAGCTGAACGTACTTACTCTTTACGTGAGTTGGCAAACTCATCACGTGAACGTCAAGAGCGTGTGGCGCGTGAAATTTTAACTATTTATTCACCATTAGCGCATCGCCTTGGTATTGCACAGCTGAAGTGGGAACTTGAAGACTTAGCGTTTCGTTATTTGGCGCCAGACCGTTATAAAGAGATTGCTTCATTACTCAATGAAAAACGTCTTGAGCGTGAACATTATATCCAGTTCGTGATAGACCGTTTAAAAAGTGAATTGGCGGCGCATGGTATTGAAGCTGAAATTACAGGTCGAGCAAAACACATTTATTCGATTTATCGAAAGATGAAAAGCAAAAACCTAAGTTTCGATCAGCTTTATGATATTCGTGCTTTACGTGTATTGGTGAATAGCGTACCTGAGTGTTATCACTCATTAGGTATTGTTCATCAGATTTGGCGTCATATCCCACATCAGTTCGATGACTATATTACTAACCCGAAAGCCAATGGTTATCGCTCATTACATACTGCTGTTATTGCTGAGAATAAATCCTTAGAGGTACAAATCCGTACTCATGAGATGCATGACGAAGCAGAGTTAGGGGTATGTTCGCACTTTAACTATAAAGAAGGTTCAAAGAATACCGACCACTCTTTTAACCACCGTTTGCATTCGCTTCGTGCTGTTTTGGAACATTACCAAGAACGTAATGAAACAACAGTACATCAAAATGAAGATGAGACGGAAGGTTTTGATCAGCTTCAAGACTTTGAAGGTTTTGAAAAGATTTATGTCTTTAGTCGTGATGGTGATATTAAAGAGCTACCACGTGGCTCAACAGTTTTAGACTTTGCTTATCATGTGCATACAGAGGTAGGAAACAAGTGTTATGCAGCACGTGTTAACCAGCGCTATGTACCATTAACCTATACGTTAAAAACAGGTGAGCAGGTTGAGATTTTAACCAAGAAGGATCGTGAGCCTAACCGTGACTGGTTGGTGAACTCTTTAGGTTATATCAAGACAGCTCGTGCCCGTGACAAATTACGTCATTGGTTCAGACAGCAAGACCGTAGTAAGAACCTTGAAGTTGGCCGTGAGTTACTAAACAAAGAATTGTCTCGATTGGCGATTCACCCTAAGAGTATCGATCTCAACGATTACTCGTCACATTTTAATGTGAAAACAGGGGATGATATTTTGGTTAGTCTGGTCAGCGGCGATATTAGTTTGCATGCTCTGATTAATCAGATTAATCGTCAAATGCATCTGGATCAGGATGAACCTGAACTGGTACTTAAACCAACATTAAACCCACGTGCTAGTCATACTCTGTCTGCGCATGGCATCTTAATTGATGGTTTAGACAATGTTGAGCTACATATTGCGCAGTGTTGCCAACCAGTTCATGGTGAATCAATTGCCGGTTATATCACGTTGAACCGTGGGGTAAGTATTCATAAAGTCTTATGTTCTGATTATCAACGTATGATCAAGCAAGAGCCAGAACGTGCTGTTGAAGCCGATTGGGAAATGCAGCCAACTCGTGGTCAAAGTGTTCAAATTGTAGTTGAGGCTTATGATCGTCGTGGCTTACTCAAAGACTTAACTCAAGTGATTTTTTCTGACCAGATTAATATCCGTCAGGTGAACACAATTTCTGAGGCAGATGGTATTGCTAATATGAAGTTGCTCATTGAGGTGAAAGGCTTGGCTCAGCTTTCACGTTTGTTAGCTCGTTTAGAGCAACAACCGGGGATTATTAGCGCACGACGCATGATTCAAGGTGTTTAACTAAATTGAGAAAAAGGCCGTCAATTGACGGCCTTTTTTATAAGCTACTTTCTTGATAGATAAATATTAGTTAAACGATTTAAAAACTGGGGGCTTATTGTTGAGAGTTGATAAAGCAATTTGGTTTTTATACCAACTGGAGTGTGAGTAGGTGTCCAGAAATGAGCTTTTTTCTCTACAAGTGAAAGCACCTGTTGAGCAATATCATTAGGCGTTAAATCGACTCCCATGTTTTGAATAGAACCTGCATCCATATTGTTGACCATTGCGGTTTGTACAAATAAAGGCATCACATCTAAAACACGAATACCGTATTTTTTCCATTCCACATCTAAACCTTCGGTAATTCCTCTCACTGCAAATTTACTGGCCGAATAAGAAATGAGGTCAGCTTGCCCGTAAATTGCAGAAGCTGAAGAGAGATTAATGACTCGTGCAAAAGAAGCTTGCTTTAAATAAGGGAGTGCAGCATGGCAACCATTGATTACGCCGTTTACATTAATATTGATTGTTCTTTGGTGTGACTTGATATCGATATTTTCAAAGGCTCCGGAATATAAAATCCCTGCGTTATTCACCAAAATATTAAGCTCGCCAGCCCAGTCGGTAAATTCTTTTAATATATGTTGCCACTGGCTGTAGTCACTGACATCTAGATACCCTGCGCATGCATTCGGCCCTAATTCCTGCGCTAAATTTTGAGCAAGCGATTCATTAATGTCATAAATGCCGACTTTATAACCCCGCTGATAAAATACCCGTGCAATTTCTGCTCCAATACCTTGAGCTGCGCCACTAATCAGAATGCTATGTTTCATCTTTTTTTCTCTTTATCGTTACAATATGACGAATGATTTGCCGCTTTAATTTTGATCATAGCAAATTAAGATTTTAAAGTTACTGACCAATTTTTTGAACTTGAGGGTTACATGGATAAATTGCTTAAAATTATGCAAGAGCTACGTGAAAAATGTCCGTGGGACCAAGAGCAAACTCCAATGTCACTGACTAAATATGCGATTGAAGAGGCATATGAAGTCGAGGCTGCCATTCGTCAAGGTGACATTAATGAAATTCGGAATGAATTGGGTGATCTGTTATTACAAGTGGTATTTCAATCGCAAATGTTTAGCGAGCAGGGGGCGTTCAATTTTCAAGATGTGGTTGAGGCAATTAGCGAAAAATTAGTACGACGTCATCCGCACGTTTTTCAAGCAGACCAATTTAACAACTTAACACCAGAACAAGTAAGTGAGTTATGGAAACAAATTAAACAACAAGAAAAGCAAGGAAAACCACAATCAAGATTAGATGAAATTAAACATGGACCAGCACTATCTCAAGCGCAGGAAATTCAAAAAAATGTTGCAAAAGTTGGGTTCGATTTTGAAACGGTAGAAGATGCTTATACAAAATTAGAAGAAGAATTAGATGAGTTTAAACAGGCGCTTAAAAATCAAAATAGTGATGAAATTCAAGATGAATTTGGAGACTGCCTGTTTTCATTAGTCAATGTAGGACGTAAACTTGGCATTTCAAGTGAAAGTTCACTTTTATCAACCATACATAAATTTAGAAGTCGTTTTGCTTTTATTGAAGAGCAAGCCATAAAACAGCAAAGAACATTGGAAGACATGACCTTGTCCGAAATGGATGAATTGTGGAATCAGGCAAAACGACAATTAAAATCAGGGGAAAAACCACATGCAATACAGCATGAGATTTTGGAAAAATAAGTATTTTATTTTAATAATGTTGTGCTTGGGAGTAGTTTCACCTTCAGTTTACGCTCAATCTTTTGATCAAAACTTTCAAGAATGGAAGGCTAAACAGCAGATGTATGACCAAAAGTTAAAGATCACTAAGTCTTCTCATTCTAATGGTTCTAAAATTTCTCAAACTAAAAATTTTAATGACTTTACAGGGCAAATTCATTTGAATCAGGCGAATGTAAATGAGTTTCAGCAATTAAAAGGTGTAGGTGAGAAAAAGGCTCAAGCGATTGTAGAATACAGGCAAAAGAACGGTAGCTTTAAAAATATTGACGAAATTAAAAACGTTAAAGGAATTGGACCAGCTATTTTTGAAAAAAATAAATCGCGTTTAGCCTTATAAAAGTTCTATTCGTCAATTATCATTTCCTGCGCAATCTAAGAGAATCAAATTGCCCTTTGTGTGTGTTAGAGCTATGATTAGCGACAACTTGTTATTTACGTCCTGACGTAGGAGACAGCGTCTTTTGCAAACCTTGCGAGCGTCAAAATGTGGTTTGTCCACAGCCCAACTTCCTTCTTCGATTTTAGATGTGATCGATAGTCTGACTAAAGCAGGCTATGAAGCTTATATTGTTGGGGGTGGTGTCCGTGATTTAATGCTAGGACTCAATCCTAAAGATTTCGATGCAGTCACCAATGCAACACCTTCTCAAATTAAAGAAGTTTTTGGCCGTCGATGCCGAATTATTGGCCGTCGATTTGAATTGGCACATGTCTATTCAGGACGTGAGCTAATCGAAGTTGCCACTTTCCGTGCTCCTCCTAAAAAAGCGGTGACCAGTGCTTCGGGCATGATTTTACGTGACAACAACTGGGGAACCATCGAACAGGACTTTGCTCGACGCGATTTTTCTATCAATACTCTGTACTACCAGCCGCGTAAGGGTATTGTGCTCGATTTCTGTAAAGCAATTGATGATGTCAAAAGTAAGACTTTACGTTTATTGGGCGATCCTGTGCAACGTTTTGAAGAAGATCCGGTGCGTATGCTTCGGACATTACGTTTTGCAGCTAAACTCAACTTTAAAATTGATCCGGCAATTCTCGACATTTTTGATGTTGAGATGACGCAATTACTTCGTGATGTTTCACCACACCGTTTATATGATGAGTCTCAAAAGCTTTTCACAATGGGGCATTTGGCACGCGTATTACCAATGTTGATTGACTTTGGCGTGTGGAAACAGCTTTTTGCTGATATTCGTCCGGATCTCACTCCATTTATTCAACGTGCAGCAAAAAATACTGATCAACGTATTCAGGTGGGTAAAACGATTAATCCGGCATTTTTCTATGCGGTTTTATTGTGGCAGCCATTTTTAGAGCGTTGTGATTTTTATTTATCAAAAGGCGTTGTTCCGGCCGAAGCACGTGCTCAAGCAGGTTTGGATGTTTTAAAACGTCAAGCAACACGCACAGTTATTCCTCGTTTTGCCGAAACTTTTATTCGTGAAGTTTGGGAAATGCAAACCCGTTTGCTTAATCCAAAACCACAGCAAATTGAAGCATTGGCAAGCCATGCTCGTTTCCGCGCTGGATTTGATTTCTTATTACTTCGTGAAAAGTCAGGTGATGACACAACACAGGGAATGGGAAGCTGGTGGGAAGCTTACCAAGAAATGTCAAACGACGAAAAAGAAGCTGCGATTAGCCAATATAATCGTCAGAAGGCGAAAAGTCGTCGTAAGGTTGCTGCTGAGCCTGTTGAAAGCAATAAAGTTGATACGGAAATTGAGCCTTTGGTTGATGTTCCAGAGCCTCGAAGCCGTCGTGGTAAAAAAGAGCGTGCACGACAAGAGCAGTCTATTGACCGTTTTATTGAAAAATCTTCCGCAGCACAAACGAATGTGATGAGTGATCATCCAATTTTAAAGCGCAAGCGGGTACAACGTGATTTGAGCCAAGTTATTTTTGGGCCGACACAATGACAGTAACCACATATATTGGCTTAGGAAGTAACCTAGGTGACTCACGCCAGATGCTGTCTGAAGCGATAGCCAAACTTAAATCTCTTGGTGAAGTGAAAGTATCTAAACTTTACCAAAGTCCCCCTATGGGTCCCCAAGATCAGCCGAATTATCTAAATGCAGTCGCTCAGCTAAAAACCGAGTTACTTCCGCTTGAATTACTTGATCAGTTACAGC
Organism: Acinetobacter baumannii; assembly: GCF_009759685.1. Taxonomy (NCBI): domain Bacteria; kingdom Pseudomonadati; phylum Pseudomonadota; class Gammaproteobacteria; order Moraxellales; family Moraxellaceae; genus Acinetobacter; species Acinetobacter baumannii. The sequence continues at coordinate 1,973,401 of NZ_CP046654.1, forward strand.
GTTTTGAGCAGGAAGCTGGGCGGGTGAGACTCCGTCATTGGGGGGAGCGAACTTTAGATCTTGATCTACTGATTTATGGCAATGAAAAAATACAAAATGAGCGCTTAACGGTGCCGCATGTAGGGATATTACAACGAGATTTTGTTGTGATTCCTTTATTAGATTTAGATGCTGATCTACATATTAATGATCAGCCACTTAAAAATTTAGAACTCATACAGCAGCCAACGCTGACTGTACTTGCTGATGAGTCTTGGGCTTAAAGCCGGACTTATTACGTTCTGCAAACTCCTGTAGAGGATACCATCATGATTAGTCTAAGTGACTTAAGAAAATTTAAAGCCGAAGGACGTAAGTTCTCTTGCCTAACTTGTTACGATGCAAGTATGGCAAAAGCAATGGAACTTGCTGAAATTGATACGATCTTAATTGGTGATTCTCTTGGAATGGCAATTCAGGGGCGTGACTCAACTTTACCTGTAACTGTTGAAGACATGGCCTATCATACAGCGGCAGTCCGTCGCGGTAATCAGCATGCTTTAATTATGACTGACTTACCATTTATGAGTTATGCCACTTTAAACGATGCTTTGCAGAATGCGAAAACAGTTATGCAAGCTGGTGCCCAAATGATCAAAATCGAAGGTGGTGCATGGCTAAGTGAAACTGTCCAAGTGTTAACACGTAATGGTGTGCCTGTATGTGTACATTTAGGTTTAACTCCTCAGTCTGTACATGTATTTGGTGGCTACAAGTTACAAGCTAGAACGCGTGAAGCAGCTGATCAGCTTATTGCCGATTGTACGGCGGTGGTTGAAGCGGGCGCGGCAGTTTTATTACTTGAATGCGTTCCGGCACAATTAGGTCAAGAAATTGCCGAATTGTTCCCAAATACTCCTGTGATCGGTATTGGGGCAGGTAATGCGACTGATGGTCAGGTATTGGTTGTACAAGACATGTTAGGACTAACGTTTGGTCGAGTTGCGCGTTTTGTACGTAACTTTATGAAAGAGCAATCTGGTGAAACAGCGATTTTAGATGCTTTTAAAGCTTTTCATGCTGCTGTACAAGATCAGTCGTTCCCAGCTAAAGAACACACTTTCCAAGTTGAGCTGTAATTCATGAAAACAGAAACCACTATACAAGGCTTAGCTGCTTCTTTAAATCCTGCTAGAGCTGCACGTAAAATCATTGGTTTTGTCCCAACGATGGGAAATCTACATGAAGGCCACCTCACTCTTGTTCGTGAAGCGAAAAAGTTATGTGATGTTGTGGTTGTGAGTATCTTCGTGAACCCAACACAGTTTGGTCCGGGTGAAGATTTTGATAATTATCCGCGTACGTTAGAGCAGGATAGTCGTCTACTTGCAGATGTTGGCTGTGACATTATTTTTGCACCATCAGTTGAACAAATGTACGGTACACAACCTCGCTTAACTAACATTAGCGTCAGTCAAATTACTGATGATTTATGTGGAAGCTCACGTCCGGGGCACTTTGATGGCGTAGCACTGGTTGTCACCAAACTCTTTAATATTGTGCAACCGAATTATGCTTTCTTTGGTCAAAAAGACTACCAGCAATTAGCAGTGATTCGCCAGTTTGTACAGGATTTGAATATTCCGTTAGAAGTTATTGGCGTACCAATTGTTCGTGCAGAAGACGGTTTGGCACTGAGTTCAAGAAATGGTTACTTGACTCCTGAACAGCGTCAGGTTGCACCAGTCATTTATCAAGGTTTAAAACAAGCCGAAGAGCAATTACACCAAGGTAAAGATTTACAACAAGTCTTGGCAGATTTGAAAACACTGTTGACAGACAATGGTTTTGTTGTGGATTATGTGGAGGCTCGCCAACCTAATTTGTTAGCTGCTTCTCAATTTGATCGTGATATTGTGTTGTTTGTCGCGGCGAAATTAGGTGGAACGCGTTTAATTGATAATCTACAAGTTGCCTTTACACCTCAATAATATATAAAAGGACAGCCATGCCATGAAGCGTATACTTATCGTGACAGGACAGTCTGGTTCAGGAAAATCTTCAGCTCTTCAAGTATTAGAAGATTTGGGCTACTACTGTATTGATAATTTACCTTTGGCATTGCTGCCTGAAATTGTGGCAAAGCTAGATCATGAAAATAATCTTGAGCAGCTTGCTTTAGGAGTGGATGTACGAAGTACTCGGGCAGATATGCAAGAGTTCGACCATGTTTTTGAGCAATTACAGAAACATGGTACGGTTGATGTGATTTATCTGACGACACAAGACCAAGATTTGATTGCACGATTTAGTGCTTCACGTCGTCCACATCCGTTAGCAAATCGTTTCAAAAGCCTTTTACAGTGTATTCATGAAGAAAAGCAGTTGCTGATTCCAATTCAGTTTCGTGCCACTGTTCACATTGATACTACAGATAAAAGTGTTCACGATTTAAAACATATCTTGCTATCAAAACTAGGGCAGTCAGATAATCTGATTGTTATATTGCAGTCATTTGGTTATAAACATGGCATTCCTTTAGATGCCGACTATGTTTTTGACGTACGGCATTTACCAAATCCGCATTGGGATTTAGAATTACGCCGCTTTTCTGGTTTAGACGAGCCAGTTAAACAATTTTTAGAAGCAAGTCCACAAGCAAATGAAATGTTTGAGGACATTCTCCACTTCTTAAAAAAATGGCTGCCGGCATTTGCTGAAGGGCATCGTCACTATATGACGATTTCAATAGGTTGCACAGGCGGCCAGCATCGTTCAGTTTATATGGTAGATAGACTAAAACAAGCACTTGAGGCAGAATGGTCTGTTCAGGTCTTACACAGAGAAATGAAGCACTGGTCATGATAGACACAACTGTTGATGTAATTAATAAACTCGGTTTACATGCACGTGCATCAGGAAAACTGATAGAGGTCACTACAAAGTTTCGTTCGTCAATTCAAATTGGTAAGGGCGATCATTTAGTAGATGCAAAGAATATTATGTCGTTACTGATGTTAGGTGCAGGTAAAGGGACTACTTTACGTTTAGTCATTGATGGCACTGACGAAGAACAGGCATTAAATGAAGTACAGGCGTTATTCGCCGCAAAATTTTATGAGGCAGATTAATCGTGGCACGTCGTCCCAAGCGTTATACTGAAGAAGATTTTGATTCTTTAGAAGGACGTGCAAGTAAAACCGAACAGAAAAAAGCAGTTCAACGTATGGCTGCTTTAGGTGAGCAGTTAGCACAACTTTCTATCAAACAAATTCAAAAACTTCCTGTTGATGAGCGTTTAATTGATGCTCTTTTGGAAGTTCAGAATATTAGTTCATTCGAAGCGCGCCGTCGTCAGTTTCAGCGTGTTGGTAAACTCTTGCGCAATGAAGATGAGACAGTCATTTTATCTTATTTAACTCCTCAGCAAGGCGCGAAGAAACAAGCTCAACTCATGCGTTGGGTAGATCGTATGATCGAGCAGGGCGACCCTGCAATCAATGAATTTAGCAAAATCTATAATGCATCCGAGCGACATACTTTACGCCAGCATGTGTTAAGAATTAATCGTGATAAAACCCAGCAAGTTGCAGAAGCAGATCTTGAAGCAACTAAAATGAAATTTATTAACTATGTACAACAGGTTGCTCTATTGTCAGATCAAGGTTAATACAGTTTTAAATAAAAAGCGGCGTTAGATACGCCGCTTTTTATTTTTATAGGGTTCGGGTTAAGCACGTTCTTTTGCCCATTCACGCAAGATGAATTTTTGCAATTTACCTGTTGAAGTTTTTGGAATTTCAGTAATCACCACATCTTTAGGAACTTTAAAGCGCGCCAGTTCTTTTTGACAGTGCTCAATAATTTCTTCAGGCGTGACACTAGCCCCAGTTTTTAATTCAATAAATGCACATGGTACTTCTTGCCAACGTTCGTCAGGTTTTGCCACAACAGCGGCTGTTAAAACTGCTGGATGTTTATATAAAACGTCTTCGACTTCTAAAGATGAAATATTTTCTCCACCTGAAATAATAATATCTTTAGAGCGATCAGTAATTTTTGCATAACCATCTGGGTGACAAACAGCTAGGTCACCCGTGTGGAACCAGCCACCTGCAAAGGCTTCTTCAGTTGCCTTTGGATTTTTTAAATATCCTTTCATGACAATATTGCCACGGAACATAATTTCTCCCATGGTTTCACCGTCATTTGGAACTGGCTGCATCGTTTCAGGATTTAACACCCGCATACTATCTTGTAAAGGATAAGGCACACCCTGACGAGAGTGTAGTTGCGCTTGCTCGGTAATGGAGAGGTCGCTCCATCCCGCTTGAGAAGCACAAAGCGCAGATGGTCCATAGGTTTCGGTTAAACCATACACATGGTTGACATTAATCCCAATATTCCGCATACCTTCAATGACAGCGACAGGTGGAGCAGCACCTGCTACCATAACTTCAACATGATGTTCTATGCTTGGCTGCTTTTCCTTAGGCAGATTAATAATCATAGATAGGACGATTGGAGCACCACAGAAGTAATCCACCTTATGTTTTGCAATAAGCTGCATCACCAGTTCTGGGTCAACTTTACGTAGACAAATATTGGTTCCGCCACTTGCTGTAATACTCCATGCAAAGCACCAACCATTACAATGAAACAGAGGAAGTGTCCATAAATAAACGGCTCGAGGTTTCATGCCACAAGCTAAAATATTACTAGCCGCATTTAAATAAGCACCTCGGTGGTGATAAACCACTCCTTTAGGATTTCCAGTGGTTCCAGAGGTATAATTTAAACTAATTGCATCCCACTCATCTTCAGGTAATTGCCATTCAAAATTGGCATCGCCTTGAGCTAACCATTCCTCATATTCGAAAGAACCAAGGAATTGGTTTTCGCCTTCATACTCTTCATCAGCAACATCAATCACAATAATATGTTGGTTAGGAATGAGTGATAAAGCTTCTCTTGCTAAATTAACAAACTCGGGGTCAACTAAAAGCACTTTAGTTTCAGCATGCTCTAGCATAAAAGCGATGGTTTTAGCGTCTAAACGGGTATTTAGGGTATTAAGAACAGCACCCGCCATTGGTACAGCAAAATGTGCTTCAATCATTGCTGGTACATTTGGCAGTAAAACTGAAACCGTATCATTTTTAACTATGCCTAATTGTTGAAGCTGAGATGCAAATTGACGACAGCGCTGATAAGTTTGTTTCCATGAAATCTGACGGTTGCCGTGAATAATAGAAGCTTGGTCTGGATAGATATAAGCTGCGCGCTCTAAATAGCGCAGAGGGGATAACGCAACAAAGTTTGCGGGTGTGCGTGGTAATTCGTTATAGGCACTAACCATGTGAAACAACTCCGTGTTCTATTTTTTAATTCATTCTTTGAAAATATGGCTTAATAGTAATCAAAGCATTAATGCTTTAGTCTTAAAGAGAAATACCTCTCAGTCAGAAAATGAGCAGAAATGCTATTTTCAACATCTTAAATCAGTTCTGATGAATAATTATCCTATTTATGTATTTCTGAAAATTTAGCTAGGTTCTTATTAAAGTCATTTATTGCTGTTTACCGTATAAGCAAAATGTATTTATGATTTTATGAGTACAAAGGTTTTCACTTGGCTTGAACAAGTGTAAAATCTTTCAGGTTTTTTAATTTTGATTTACACCGTTTTTATATTTTGAGGCTTGCCTCGATCATAATCTCGCGGTGAAATGCTCCTTCGTATAGGGCATCACTCCTTAAGGATTTTTTTATGCCAATTATCACATTGCCAAATGGCGATCAAAAGAGTTTTGATCACCCTGTATCTGTTATGGAAGTCGCTCAAAGTATTGGGCCTGGTTTAGCAAAAAATACCGTTGCTGGACGAGTAAATGATCGCTTAGTTGATGCATGTGACTTAATTACCGAAGACTCGACCTTACAAATTATCACTCCAAAAGATGAAGAAGGTCTTGAGATCATTCGCCACTCTTGTGCACACCTTGTAGGGCACGCAGTAAAACAGCTTTTTCCTGAAGCAAAAATGGTGATTGGTCCGGTCATCGAAGAAGGTTTCTATTACGATATCTGGATGCCACGTCCTTTTACACTAGATGATATGGCTGCGATTGAAGAGCGTATGAAAAAGCTCATCGATCAAGATTATGACGTTATCAAAAAAATGACACCGCGTGATGAAGTCATCAGAGTATTCACTGACCGCGGCGAAGAATATAAATTACGTCTTGTGGAAGACATGCCTGAAGAAAAAGCAATGGGCTTGTACTACCACCAAGAATATGTAGATATGTGTCGTGGTCCGCACGTACCGAACACAAAATTCTTAAAATCATTCAAGCTTACTAAAATCTCTGGTGCTTACTGGCGTGGTGATGCGAAGAATGAACAGCTTCAACGTATCTATGGTACTGCTTGGGCTGATAAAAAACAGTTAGCAGCTTACATCAAGCGTATTGAAGAAGCTGAAAAGCGTGATCACCGTAAAATTGGTAAAGCGTTAGACTTGTTCCATATGCAAGAAGAAGCACCGGGTATGGTGTTCTGGCATGCAAATGGCTGGACTATTTATCAAGTACTAGAACAGTACATGCGTAAAGTTCAGCAAGACAATGGTTACCAAGAAATCAAAACTCCGCAAATCGTAGATTTTACGCTTTGGGAGAAATCTGGTCATGCGGCAAACTATGCAGAAAACATGTTTACGACTCATTCTGAAAGTCGTAACTATGCTGTAAAACCAATGAACTGTCCTTGTCACGTTCAAGTGTTTAACCAAGGATTAAAGTCTTACCGTGATTTACCAATTCGTTTAGCTGAGTTTGGTTCTTGTCACCGTAATGAGCCGTCTGGTTCTTTACACGGTATTATGCGTGTTCGTGGTTTTACTCAAGATGATGCGCATATCTTCTGTACTAAAGAACAGATCGGTAAAGAAGTTGCAGACTTTATTAAACTCACTTTAGATGTTTATAAAGACTTTGGCTTTGAAGAAGTTCAAATGAAATTATCTACTCGCCCAGAAAAGCGTGTAGGGGATGATGCACTTTGGGATTTAGCTGAAAAATCTTTGGCAGATGCTTTAGATGCAGCTGGTCTTGAATGGGAATTGCAGCCGGGTGAAGGCGCATTCTATGGTCCAAAGATTGAGTTCTCTTTAAAAGACTGTCTTGGTCGTGTATGGCAATGTGGTACCATTCAGTGTGACTTCAACTTGCCAGTTCGTTTAGATGCTTCTTATGTAACTGAAGAAAACGAGCGTGATCAACCTGTCATGTTGCACCGTGCAATTCTTGGTAGTTTTGAGCGTTTTATTGGTATACTAATTGAACACTACGCTGGTTTTATGCCGCCTTGGCTATCACCTGTACAAGCATGTGTCATGAATATCACTGATTCTCAAGCTGAAGCAAGTGAGCAAGTTGTGGCAAAACTCAAGGAAAATGGTCTTCGTGCTATTTCTGACTTGAGAAATGAAAAAATCGGATTTAAGATTCGTGAGCGTACTCTAGAGCGCATTCCTTACCTGTTAGTTCTTGGTGATCGAGAAGTTGAAGAAGGTACAGTGAATGTACGTACTCGCTCAGGAAAAAATTTAGGTACTATGTCAGTGGATGCTTTCATTGACTTAGTGAAATCTGCCGTCGCCGAACGTGGCCGGTATATTGTGGAGTAAGAAAGATTAAACAGCCTGACCGTAACCAACAACAAGGTGCAAAGAGTAACCGTCCAGCAATTAATGATGAGATCCGTGCAAAAGAAGTACGCCTTGTCGGTGCTGATGGTGAGCAAAAAGGAATTGTTTCATTAAATGAAGCACTGCGTGCTGCTGAGGATGCAGATCTTGACCTTGTTGAGATTGTCGCAAACGCTGAGCCGCCTGTTTGTAAAATCATGGATTACAACAAGCACTTGTTTGACCTGAAACAGAAGCAAAAAGATGCCAAGAAAAAACAGCATCAAGTGCAAGTGAAGGAAATCAAACTACGCCCAGCAACTGATGTAGGTGATTATCAAGTTAAGCTTCGTGCTATTCTGAAGTTCCTTGAAGAAGGCAACAAAGTTAAGATCACCTTACGTTTCCGTGGTCGTGAAATGGCTCACCAACAACTTGGTTTAGCTCAATTGCAAAAAATTGAAGCAGACGTAGCTGAGTTAGGGGTTGTAGAGCAAGCACCGAAAATGGAAGGTCGACAAATGGGTATGTTACTTGGACCGAAAAAGAAAAAGTAACACTCAAAAAAAGCACTGCAAAAGCAGTGCTTTTTTATGCCTCTCATCTTTTAGCTCTATTTTCTTAAACTGACGTTTAATATCGTTTTAATCCAAAGTTATTCTCAAATTTTATGTGTTTTTTGGTGTTGGAAATATCATTGTATTACCCAAAACATGATATAACGCAAGACGCAGTCATGATAACGATGAATAGGAAAATAGAATGATTGATCTATATTATTGGGGCACACCCAATGGACATAAAATCACAATTGCCTTAGAAGAAATGGGACTGGATTACACCCTTTACCCAATTAATATTTTAGAAAATGATCAATTTCAACCAGACTTCCTGAAAATTTCTCCGAATAATAAAATTCCTGCCATTGTTGACCAAGATGGTCCACGTGGTGAGCCAATTTCAGTATTTGAATCAGGCGCGATCTTGCAGTATTTAGGACGAAAAACTGGATTGTTCTACCCGACAGACGAGCAAGAGCGAGTTGAAGTGGAACAATGGCTTATGTGGCAAATGGGTGGCTTAGGTCCTATGTTGGGACAAAATCATCATTTTAACCGCTTTGCGCCAGAGAAAATTCCCTATGCTATAGACCGCTATGTAAATGAGACTAAGCGTTTATATGGTGTGTTGAATAAACAGCTCATTGGTCAGAAGTTTGTTGCAGGGGAATACTCAATTGCTGATATGGCAATTCTACCTTGGATTTTGCGTTATGAATGGCAGGGGATTCAATTAGAGGATTACCCGTATGTACAAGAATACATTGTTCGCTTAACCGCACGCCCTGCAGTACAAAAAGCATTATCAATTAAAGTCATCTAAGTTTATTGGTAGGGTAATGAATAAGGTGAAAGGTGATTTGGTCTAATTTAACATGCTAAGTTACTTTTTACTTTTTCTGAGTGCATTTGGGGCGGCTACCTTATTACCGCTACAATCAGAAGCTGTACTCGCTACTTTACTATTAAAAGGTGAGCATTCAGCTTTTCTTCTCATTTTGATTGCTACTTTCGGAAATGTATTGGGCTCATGTATAAACTGGTGGTTAGGTTTAAAAATAGAACAGTTTAAACATAAAAAATGGTTTCCGGTTTCTGAAAAACGTTTAGAACAAGCCCAACGCTTTTATCATAAATATGGCTTTTATTCGCTGCTTTTAAGTTGGACACCTGTGATTGGTGACCCTATTACTTTGGTTGCTGGCTTATTCAAAGAAAATTTTTGGCGCTTTTTATTTATGGTCCTTATTGCTAAGGCTGGGCGTTATATCTTCATTTATTGGGTAATTACAGGTTTTATTTAAAATAAAAGCATCCGAAGATGCTTTATTAAAATGATTTAACTAATCTTCTGAGCTTTTAGTAATATCGACTTTAAAAAGATCATTGGTTTTTAGCCAACAGAAGGTTACTACTGCAAGAGTCATACAACCACCAAAAATAGTCGCTGCAATAGTTCCCAAATATTTGGCAGCCAAGCCTGATTCAAATGCACCCAGCTCATTACTTGATGAGACAAACATTCCATTTACAGCCGCTACGCGACCACGCATATTCTCTGGTGGGAATATTTGCAAAATGGTTTGTCTAACTACCACCGAAATACTGTCGCAAGCACCCGTCATCGCCAACGCAAATAGTGATAACCACATGTTGTTCGAGAACGCGAAAAGGATTGTAAATACACCAAACCCTGCAACTGCAAGTAGCATATTACGCCATGCGTGCTGAGTTGGCGGAAAACGAGTTAAAGCAATCATAGTAATGAGCGCACCAATAGAAGGAGCCGCACGCAAGTAACCCAAGCCTTCAGGACCGACTTTTAAAATATCTTCGGCAAAAATAGGGAGTAGAGCGATTACACCACCAAATAAAACAGAGGCAAGGTCTAAAGAAATCGCCCAAAGAACTATTTTGGTTTTCCAAATAAAGCGAAAGCCATCGCCTAAGCTTTCTATAACATTGGCAGTTTCAATTTTAGGAAAGCTACGTTTATGTAATAAATTAATGAGAATAAAGCAGATACTAAGTAGACCGGCAACACTAAAAAGACTGGTTTCTCTGCCTAAATAAGCGAGCATGAACCCACCGAGCATAGGCCCAATAATTACACCACTCTGCCAACCAATGGTTGTCCATGTTGCACCATTTGCATAAAGCTCACGTGGAATTAAAAATGGTTTTAGGGATGTAGCAGAAGGGTTGTAAAAACCACGTATGGTGCCCAAACCAAAAATAACCGCATAAATGCCCCAAGAAAGGAAATTTACACTGATATGACCCAACCCATGCAGATGGAACAGTAACCATAAAACTAAAGGAAGAGGTACTGAGAAAAATAAACAGATTTTCATGATGACCTGTTTATTAAATTTATCAGCAAAATAACCACCCCAAAGCGATAGGGCAATAAATGGAATGGCTTCTGCTAGTCCAATTAAACCTAAAGTTAGAGGGTCTTTGGTAATTTGATAAAGTGAATAGGCAACAATAATTTCTTGAATCAAAATTGCTAATGTTAAGCAAAATTGATTAATGGTGACAATTGAGAAATCTCTATAGCGCAGGGCAGCGAATGCATCATGTTTCTGCATTTGAAATATCGTATGTTGATAATTTGCCCATATTATAGGGGTAAATAAGCAGCGATGCTGAAATTATTGCCGATTATATTCATCTAAAAAAGAGATAGGTTTTTCTCATTTCTAAAGAGGTTAATTTAAAAAAATTCTAGGAATAGTTTTAATTTTAGTCAGCATACTATAAAATACGCGCTTCCTTACCTGCAGGTCGATTTTGCAATGGTGCAATCGTGCCGAACAGGTGCCCAAAAGAGGTTACTATGGCTAAGTTAAAAACTCGCCGTGGTGCAGCTAAACGCTTCAAAGCGACTGCAAACGGTTTTAAGCGCAAACAAGCATTCAAGCGCCACATTTTGACCAAAAAATCTGCTAAGCGTATCCGTCAATTGCGCGGCTGTGTAATGGTTCACGTAAGTGACGTTGCTTCAGTTCGTCGTATGTGCCCATACATCTAAGGAGATTATAAATGGCTCGTGTAAAACGTGGTGTAGTGGCTCATCGCCGTCACAAAAAAATTCTTGCTCGCGCTAAAGGTTACTACGGTGCTCGTTCACGCGTTTACCGCGTAGCGTTCCAAGCGGTAATCAAAGCTGGTCAATACGCTTACCGTGACCGTCGTCAGAAGAAACGTCAATTCCGTGCTCTATGGATTGCGCGTATCAACGCTGGTGCTCGTCAAAACGGTTTGTCTTACAGCCGTATGATCGATGGCTTGAAAAAAGCTCAAGTGATCATCGACCGTCGCGTATTAGCTGACATCGCTATGCATGATGCAGTAGCATTTGCTGCTTTAGCTGAAAAAGCTAAAGGTGCATTAGCTGCATAAGCTTAGAGATTCAAAAAAAGACCGCTTTTTAGCGGTCTTTTTTATTTTTAGTGGTTCTATTTTAAAAAAGAAAATAATCAGAGATAAATCATGAAAGACGAAAAATTTCTAAATGACTTAATTCAAAAAATACAGCAAGGTCACCAGTTCAAATATTTATATTTCTGGGGACATACTCCTAAGAAAGCTAATCTTATTGATAAAAGCTGTTTTAGCCAGTGGTTTCCCGCGCAATTTAATGTAGAAGGTATTGAATACTTTACTGCTGAGCACTATATGATGGCGCAAAAAGCAAAATTATTTAATGATAAAGAAATTTTTGCACAGATTTTGCAGGTTAAACATCCGAATGAAGCGAAGCAACTAGGCCGTAAAGTACGTAATTATGATGAACAGATATGGCGAGAAAAACGTTTTGACATAGTGGTGCAGGCGAATTTTGCTAAATTTTCACAGCATCCTGAGTTAAAAAAATTCTTATTAGCAACGAGAGAGCGTATTTTGGTTGAAGCATCTCCAGTCGATAAAATTTGGGGGGTGGGTATGGCGCAAGACCATCCACACATTCAAGATCCATCTCTATGGCAAGGACTAAATTTGTTGGGTTTTGCTTTAATACATGTTCGAGAGTTACTTTTAACTGAGTAGGTTAGTACGAGACGAATTAATGCTTCACTCTAAAAAGTAGTGACATGAGGGAAGTGAATTGAAACTATTAAATGACACAGATATTCGTATAGCATCATTTAAGGATGCATTGTCTATTGCAGAAGTACATGTACAGAGTTGGAAAGAAACCTATACAGGTATGATTAAGCAAGAAATATTGAATAAGCTTAACGTACTAGATAAACAACAGTTATGGAAAGAGATAAGTAGAAGTCCTGATCATAAGTTATTTATCTATACTGAAAATGGAGTAGTGAAAGGCTTTCTCGATGGTTATTTAAATCCGGAAAATAATATTGCTGAAATTCGTGCTTTTTATTTATTAGGAGAAATTCAAAGAAAAGGAGTAGGGCGTGCGTTATTCCAAAAGTTCTATCAATGCGCTTTAAATCAAGGTTATGCTTTTATTCGTTTAGAAGTTTTTAATAAAAATCCAAGTCGCTTCTTCTATGAAAAAATGGGAGCCAAATTAACTGGTGAAGCCGAACTACCAGAGTTCGGCCTCGGAATAACAGAACTATTTTATGAATGGGAACTTTAATCTTGATTAAAGACCAAAATAATAAGCTAAGGCACAAATAATTATTGTCAGAACAATAAGCTTGATTACACCTGTTCCTCCAGCCTTATGATGAGGTGCTTTTAAATGAGCTGCGGACTCATTCGTTGCATCAAAAGGAGAAGGTTTCTCAACAGGTTTTAATTGAGCTGTTTGATAGTGATTTGCTGCTTTCACAATAAGTTTTGCAAATAGGTCGTCAGTTTTGTGGGTAAAGTTTCTTAAGTTAATAATTTGTTCTTGGTCTAAGTCTTCCCCTAAAGGATCATTTGCGGTGCGTTTTTTCTGCTCTAAATAATCTGATAAGGCCTGAGTGCGGTAGAGGAGTTGATGTGCACAATCTGCTGGGTAGCTTTCAGGAATAAGAGCAAGAGTTGGTTGATGCTCTACCGAAATTTGATGTGTTGACCCATCAAAATATTTTTTCTGAAATTCTGGTTCTTCAAAACCTGCTGCATACTTACTTCGAAATAACTCAGTTTCCATAAAGTCTGAAATTTCGTCCCATTGAGGTGCTTTTAAGTCAGCTTCAACTTTCTTAGATAATTTTTCATTCAATTCAAAACGCCAGAAAGTCTCCAAGCGTAAATCGCTGCGTTGAGTCAGAGGCGGCTCAAACTCGTTATCGCTGCTGTACCATTCGGCAAGCTCATGTCCAAAAATCCATGCGATTTTCTTATTGTTTTGATGACTTACAATAAAATGAGCATAAGGTAAAAGTTCGACATTACTATTCGGGTTTTGCTCTTCATTTAAAATAGTAGATAGGTGAAGAGAGATTTGAGTCGTCCCTTGTTTTTTGAGTGCTTCTAACCAAACTTGGAAATGTTGAGCAAGTAAATGTTGTGAAATTAAGTCACGAAATTGAAAACTATGCTGGTCAAAAATATGATGTTGTCGCCATTGGCTAAAACTTAAATTCTGACGTAGGTATTCGTTACCATAGGTCACAAGTGTAAGTTGTTGTTTCCAAATCTGATTAAGCGCCATAATAATTGATCTCATTGACGATGCTATTATTTTATACGTTTTATCTTTTTGTTGCCTAATACATTTTTCATGATGGATAAACTTCATCAATACGGTGAAAAACTGTTAGAATGCAGTGTTTTATTATATTTTTAAATTTGTTGCTTTGAGAGTTACTATGTCACTGGAAGCCCTGACCACAGAAGCGCTTGCTGCCATTGCAGCAGCTCAAGACCTTGTTGCACTTGATCAGGTGCGTGTGCAATTTACAGGGAAAAAAAGCCAGCTTGCAGAACAATCGAAAGCATTAGGGAAAATGGACCCTGAAGAACGTAAAGTACAAGGTGCTGCGATTCATGCTGTTCGAGAAACAATTAATAACGCTTTAACTGAACGTCAAACAGCATTACAACAAGCTGCACTGGCGCAAAAATTAGCAAGTGAAACCATTGATATTACTTTGCCAGGCCGTGGACAGCGCATTGGTACAGTTCATCCTGTTACTCAAGTGCAAGAACGTATTTGCCAGTTCTTTACTAAAGCTGGCTTTACGGTTGCTACAGGACCAGAAGTTGAAGATGACTATCATAACTTCGAAGCATTAAATATTCCTGGGCACCATCCTGCACGTGCTATGCATGATACTTTCTATTTCGATGCAAACCATTTGTTGCGTACGCATACTTCTGGTGTGCAAATTCGTACCATGGAAACAAGCCAGCCGCCAATTCGTATTGTATGTCCAGGCCGTGTATACCGCTGCGACTCAGACCAAACGCATTCGCCAATGTTCCATCAAATTGAAGGTTTGTACGTTGCTGAGAACACCAGCTTTGCTGAATTAAAAGGTTTATTGATTAACCTACTGAATGAATTTTTTGAGAAAGATTTAAAAGTACGTTTCCGTCCATCATATTTCCCATTCACAGAGCCTAGTGCGGAAGTGGATATCATGGATGAGCGTGGACGTTGGTTAGAAGTATTAGGCTGTGGCATGGTACATCCAAATGTATTGCGTGCTGCGGGGATTGATCCTGATAAATACAAAGGCTTCGCTTTTGGTTTAGGGGTAGAACGTTTTGCAATGTTGCGTTATGGCATTAATGACTTGCGTATGTTCTATCAAAATGATGTGCGTTTCTTACGCCAATTTGCCTAACATTTTTTCAGGATTAAATAAGGTTTTATAAAGATGAAGATTAGCGAAAATTGGTTACGCACATGGGTTAATCCAGCAATTGATAGTGATACATTATCTGATCAGTTGACTATGCTTGGTCTTGAAGTAGATGAGCTGGCATCTGTTGCTAAGCCATTTACTGGCGTTGTAGTTGGTGAAGTTCTAACAGTTGAACAGCACCCTGATGCAGACCGTCTGCGTGTAACAACAGTGAATATTGGTTCAGGTGAGCCTTTACAAATTGTATGTGGTGCTCCTAACGTTCGTGCTGGAATGAAAGCACCTGTGGCAACTATTGGTGCAGTATTACCGGGTGATTTTAAAATCAAAAAAGGTAAGCTTCGTGGTGTCGAGTCACAAGGTATGTTGTGCGGTGCTTCTGAAATTGACCTTGAAGATAAAATCGATGGTTTACTTGAGCTACCTGCCGATGCTCCAGTAGGGGTAAACATCCGTGAGTACTTAAAACTTGATGATAATGTCATCGATATTAGTATTACACCAAACCGTGGTGACTGCTTTAGTATTCGTGGTATCGCACGTGAAGTTGCAGTGATTAACCAACTGCAAATGAATGAGCCTGAAATTAAATCGGTTGATGCGACAATCACTGATGAGAAAAAAGTAGTCATCAACACTGATGGTGCTCCACGCTACTTAGGTCGTGTCATTAAAAATGTAAATGTTAAAGCTGCTACTCCTGAATGGATGGAACAAGCTTTAGCACGTTCAGGAATTCGTACTCATAGTATTTTAGTTGATGTAACGAATTACGTCCTCATGGAATTGGGTCAGCCAATGCATGCTTTCGATTTAGCTAAAATCGAAGGGACTGTACATGTTCGCCAAGCTAAGCCGCAAGAAAAGTTACAGCTTTTGAATGATCAAGAAGTTGAGTTGCAAGAAGATGTGATGGTTATTGCGGATGACCAAAAAGCACTAGCAATCGCTGGTATCATGGGTGGTCTAGCATCAAGCGTAACTGATGATACGACTGATATCTTCTTGGAAAGCGCATTTTTTGCTCCGCTTGCGATTGCTGGACGTGCTCGTCGCTTTGGTTTACATACAGATTCTTCACAACGTTATGAACGCGGTGTAGATTTTGAATTGCCAGTAATTGCGATGAACCGTGCTTCTCAGCTTATTCAAGAGTTGGCGGGTGGTGAGTTCGGTCCAATTACTGTAGCTGAAAAATCTGATTTACTTCCGAAACGTGAAGCGATTGAACTTAAGCAAGCTCAAGTAGACCAGTTGTTGGGTTACAAAGTAGCGGCAGAGTTCATTACAGATGCATTAACTCGATTAGGTTGTGAAGTCACTGTTCAAGCGAATGGTGAATGGAGCGTAGTTCCACCATCACATCGCTACGATATGGCAATTTATCAAGATTTGATTGAAGAAGTTGCACGTATTGATGGTTATGACAATATTCAGATCAGCTTACCAAGTATGGATGTTCAACTTGCTAAGTACCAAGATCGTTTTGAAATCGCGCAGTTACGTCAAACGGTAGCCACTTTAGGGTATCAAGAAGCGATTAGCTTTAGCTTTGCTGATGCAAAACTTGAAAAGCAATTGAACCCGCAAGTAAGTCCGTTAATGTTGGCAAATCCAATCTCTAGTGATTTGGCTGCAATGCGCAGCACATTGCTTTCGAGTTTAATCCCTTGTGTACAATATAATTTAAACCGTCAGCAAAGCCGTGTACGTTTCTTTGAACTAGGTTTGCGTTTTGATTATCAAAATGCTAATTCTATTCAGGATCTGAAGCAAATTCCTACATTGGCTTTAGTTGCCGTAGGTTCTCGTGAACCTGAATCATGGCATGCTAAGCCACAGCCAATGGATTTCTTCGATTTTAAAGGTGAAGTAGAAGAGATTTTAGCTGCTGGACGTGTCAAAGTTGAGTATGTACGTTCAGAGCGTCCATGGTTGCATCCAGGGCAATCTGCTGAAATCTTAGTTGATGGCCAATCAATTGGTTACCTAGGCCGCTTGCATCCATCTTTAGAAAACGAACTAGATTTGAGCACAACTTGGGTTGCCGAGCTTGACCAGGCTGCTGTTTTGCAATCTTATGTATCTAATTTTACAGAATTATCACGTTTTCCTTCGGTTAGACGTGATATTGCGCTTTTAATCTCTGATAATATAAATGTTAGAGATATTCAGCAGTTAATCGAAAAAACTGGTGGAGAGCTTTTAGACTCTACTTGGTTATTCGATGTGTATACGGGGCAGGGTGTCGAAGAAGGTAAACGCTCATTAGCGTTTGCATTATTATGGCAACATCCTTCACGTACGCTTGAAGATGCTGAAATTAAATCTGGTATGGACAATATAATCCAAGTGTTGGAAAACACTTATCAAGCGACATTGAGGGCCTCATGACAGCATTAACTAAAGCAGACATGGCTGATCATTTAAGTGAGTTAACCAGCTTAAATCGCCGTGAAGCAAAACAAATGGTCGAGTTGTTCTTTGACGAAATTAGCCAAGCGCTTATTGCGGGCGAGCAGGTTAAGCTTTCTGGTTTCGGTAATTTCGAGCTTAGAGATAAACGCGAGCGTCCAGGACGTAATCCGAAGACTGGCGAAGAAATTCCGATTTCTGCACGCCGTGTAGTTACCTTCAGAGCGGGTCAGAAATTTAGACAACGCGTTGGAAATGAGCAGATCGATTGATCTGCTTTTTTTATTTATAATTTTAAATAAACCTAGAATAAATTTTTCTTAATATTAGAAAAGTATGCTTAGCCATTAATACATTAAAGCTATTTGATGTGTAAACATAAAATTTAGGTATAAAAAAAGAGGACAAAATGTCCTCTTTTTTAGCTAATCTAGAGTGTAGATTAGTGTGCAGCAGAAGCAGCAACGTCAGAAGCAGCAGCAGCAACGTCAGAAGCAGCAGCAGCAGTTTCAGAAGCAGCAGCGTCAACAGCTACAGCAGCTTCAGAAGCAGCAGCAGTAGCTTCAGAAGCAGCAGCTACAGCTTCAGATGCAGCACCAGCAGCTGGAGCTTCTTCTTTCTTAGAACAACCAACGAAAGCTAAAGTAGCAGCAACAGCAGCAGCAACAGCGAATTTTTTGAATAACATGGCATCACTCTCACAAAAAAGATTTGAGATTAAAAAAACCTAAGTTGGACTGTTTTGCTTTTATTATTCCTAAAACGTAGCTAGGTAACAACGCATGGAGCAGTCTAACTGGTCTGCCGCTATGCTATCACTGCAAATGTTGAAATACTACTGTTGGCTGTCAAAAAAGATCGGGAAAAGAGTGAAAAAAGCCTGTTTTTTAACAGAAAAAAACAATTAATCAGCTGAGATATATTGGAAAAGGTATAAGTAAGCTACTAAAAAACATGGCTTTTTTATATTAAAAATATTTGTTTTCAAAAACTTATAAATAATTTTACATAAAAATCAGCAAAATGTATTTTTGTGTAAAGCTTGTCAACCAAATAAAAAAGGCCACTCAATAGAGCGGCCTTTTTAGAATAAATAATATGTTTATGTTGAAGCTTTACGTTTCATCTGATCAAAGAAATCATCATTTGTTTTGGTTTCTTTCATACGATCAAGTAAGAACTCCATAGCCGCCAACTCATCCATAGGGTGAAGAAGTTTGCGGAGAATCCAAACTTTACGTAATTTATCTTCATCCATTAAACGTTCTTCACGACGTGTGCCAGATTTCTTAATATTCATGGCAGGGAAGACGCGTTTTTCAGCAATACGGCGATCAAGTGTAATTTCTTGGTTACCTGTACCTTTAAACTCTTCGTAAATGACATCATCCATTTTACTGCCAGTCTCAATAAGAGCAGTAGAGATGATTGTTAAAGAACCGCCTTCTTCGATATTACGAGCAGCACCGAAGAAACGTTTTGGACGTTCTAAAGCATGTGCATCCACACCACCAGTTAATACTTTACCTGATGAAGGAATTACTGTGTTGTATGCACGGGCTAAACGTGTAATGGAGTCAAGTAAAATCACAACGTCTTTTTTGTGCTCAACAAGACGTTTTGCTTTTTCAATGACCATTTCTGCAACTTGTACGTGACGTGCTGGTGCTTCATCAAATGTTGAAGCAACGACTTCACCGCGTACGGTACGCTCCATCTCAGTTACTTCTTCTGGGCGCTCATCAATTAATAAAACAATAAGGAAAACTTCCGGATTGTTTCTCACAATAGATTGAGCAATGTTTTGAAGTAACATTGTTTTACCCGCTTTTGGCGGAGCGACAATAATAGAACGTTGACCTTTACCGATTGGTGCAACTAAATCGACTACACGCGCGGTCAAGTCTTCTGTTGTACCATTACCAAGTTCCATAACCAGTTGTTCGGTCGGGAAAAGTGGAGTTAAGTTTTCAAATAAGATTTTATTACGAGAATTTTCTGGCGTGTCATAGTTAATTTGATTAACTTTGAGCAAAGCAAAATAACGCTCACCTTCTTTTGGTGGACGAATGGTACCTGTGATGGTGTCACCTGTACGCAAGTTAAAGCGTCGGATTTGTGAAGGACTCACATAAATATCATCCGGACCAGCTAAATACGAACCTGCGGCAGAGCGCAAAAAACCAAAACCATCAGAGAGAATTTCAAGAACGCCGTCACCAAAAATTTCTTCGCCATTCATCGCATGGCGTTTCAAGATGGCAAAGATAATATCTTGCTTTCGGTTACGAGCCATACCTTCAAGGCCCATAAATTCAGCAATTTTAATTAGTTCGCCGATTGGTTTTTTCTTGAGTTCAGTTAAGTTCATAAGGGTCAGAATTAGGAAAGAGTAGAGTGTGGTTTAAAAAGAAGAAAAATCGCTCGCATACAAAAAAGAGTATCGCAATTGTATTTACACAATAACAATTCAGAAGTCTGATTAACTGTTTCGAAGAGAAATGTGAAAAAACAATTTCTGTTGCCGAGTGGCGATCTTTATGTTTGTGTCTTGTAAGAAGCCGGACAGAAGACGATTCCCTTCAGTGCCTCTTGAGCATGCAATATAAGTGAGATCAGCTAATTTGTCAATTTATAGCCGAAAAAAATACGCTATAAAGGTATAGCGTATTTTCATCTGTAACGTTACGTCTTAAACGTTTTCGTCAATGAAGCTAACGAGTTTAGAACGAGGCACAGCGCCGATTTGCTGAGCTACTACTTCACCATTTTTGAAAAGTAATAGAGCAGGAATATTACGGATATTGTATTTCACTGCCGTCTCTTCACAAGAAGTCACGTCAACTTTAACGATTTTTACTTTACCCGCATATTCACTTGATAAATCTTCAAGAACAGGTGCGATGGCTTTACAAGGTGCACACCAACCTGCCCAAAAGTCAACAAGTACAGGTGTTTCAGCATCTAGAACATCTGCTTGGAAGTTATCATCAGTTGTATTTACAATAGTCGCAGACATGGTACGGCTCCAATTTTTAGAAAAAAGTGCTATCACTATAGGAGGAGATAATCTCTATCAGTATTACATAGCTACTTAGTTCAATGTAAGGGTTTGATGCTATTATTCAAGGCTTAAGTAAATTTGTCTAATGGATGCTCACGATATTCATCATCGGCTTGTACAATCGTTTAACAAATAGAAAAATATCAAAGGCTATTAATTGTTGATGAAAATGGCTTTTCAATTGCATTCTTGTGAATTACTCTAGGCGTGAATTGTTATGGGTTTAGTTCAATAATGTCTGACTTTCTGATTGATGAAGAATTACTTGCTGCCATAGATATGGGGTCGAACAGTTTTCACCTTGCCATTGCACGGGTAGATCACGGTGAAGTTAAAAAAGTGGCTTCAATGTCAGAAAAAGTACAGCTTGCAGCTGGTCTTGATGAAAATAAAAACTTAACAGAAGCAGCACAGCAACGTGGTTTAGCCTGTTTGGCTCGTTTTGTTGGGCGTTTAGGCTCAGTTCAACCTAATCGTTTAAGAATTGTGGCGACGAACGCTTTGCGTCAGGCTAAAAATGGCCATGAGTTCATTCAAAAAGCTGCTGAAATTTTACCCAAACCTATTGAGATTATTGCAGGCCGTGAAGAAGCACGCCTGATTTATCTTGGTGTATCACATACGATGGCCAATGGTGGACGCCGCTTAGTGGTTGACATTGGTGGTGGATCTACCGAGTTTATTATTGGCGAAGAATTTGAGCCAATTTATACTGAATCATTACAAATGGGTTGTGTAGCCTATACAAAAGCCTATTTTGCCGATGGTGAAATCACACAAAAAGCATTTGATAAAGCAGTTGTTGCTGCGCGTAAAGAGCTTTCAGCAATCGCCACCACTTATAAGATGGAAGGGTGGGATACTGTTGTAGGTTCAAGTGGGACCATTAAAGCTTGCCGCCAGATTATGGTGAATATGGGGCTAAGTGACGAGCAAGAAAATGTCACACGTGAAGGTCTCCATAAACTTAAAGATAAGTTACTCAAGTTCAAAAATATTTCTGAAATTGATTTTGAAGGACTTCGAGAAGACCGACGAGCAGTTTTGCCAGCCGGATTGGCAATTTTGTACGCTGTTTTTGAAGTTTTAGAAATTGAACGTTTGGCATATTCTGATGGTGCATTACGTGAAGGAGTCATGTATGACCTGTTAGGCCGTTTTAAGCATGAGGATATCCGCGACCGTAGTGTACAAGCGTTAATGGGACGTTATAACGCCGATCCGAAACAGGCAGAACGAGTTGTAAATACGGCTCAACACTTATTTGACAGTGTCGCTAAACCGCTTAATTTAACGAGTGAAGACAGTGACTTACTGCGTCGTGCAGCATATTTGCATGAAATTGGTTTAGCGATTAGTCATGGTGGCTATCATCGTCATGGTGCTTATTTATTGCAACATTCCGATATTCCTGGTTTCTCACAAATTGACCAAAATCATCTTTCACATTTGGTTGCTCATCACCGCCGTAAATTGCGAAATGATGTAAAAAATGAAGTTTTAAAGGCTGGTGGTCATAAATTAGTTTATTTAAGTTTGTTACTTCGCCTAGCAGTTTTACTCAACCATAGCCGCAGTGATCAGATGCTTCCTGCCATTGAATTGACCATCATAAATGATCAACAATGGCAACTTAGTGTTTCTGGTGATGCCAAACAATGGCCATTGTTAGTTGCCGACTTGCATGATGAGCAAGAGCAGTTTAAGCATTGGGACATTGAATTGAATATTCAGTCGGAAAAATTTATCGATTAAAGGGATAATATTCGACCTATGAAAAAAGCTACTCAGTCCAAAGCGTGGACAACGGTTCAAATTGCACGTCATCCTGAACGTCCGCAGTTTCTAGATTATGTCGGTGAAATCTTTACAGAGTTTGATGCATTGCATGGTGATCGTTTGTTTGGTGACGATGGTGCGATGGTAGGTGGTCTTGCTCGTTTTGACGGTCAACCTGTGATGGTCATTGGACAACACCGTGGTCGTAGTACCCGTGAAAAATTAAAGCACAACTTTGGTATGTGTAACCCAGAAGGTTACCGTAAATCTCAGCGCCTTTTAGATATGGCTGAGCGTTTCAATCTACCAGTTTTCACCTTTATTGATACTATGGGTGCATATCCGGGTGTTGGTGCTGAAGAACGTGGTCAGGCAGAAGCAATTGCGACTAGCCTTGCTCAACTTTCAAGTCTGAAAGTACCTGTAATCGCAACAGTACTTGGTGAAGGCGGTTCTGGTGGTGCTTTAGGTATTGGTGTTGCTGACAGAGTGATTATGTTGTCACATAGTATTTATTCTGTGATTTCGCCTGAAGGCTGTGCATCTATTTTGTGGAAAACTGCTGAGAAAGCAGCTCAAGCGAGTGAAGCTTTAGGTTTAACAGCAGATAAACTACAATCGCTAGGTATTGTTGAATATGTAGTAGATGAAGGTGAAGGTGCGCATTTAGATCCTGAGCGTGTGATGCAAAACTTAAAAGTAGTTTTAAAGCAGGCTTTGGATGAATTGCTACCAATGGATGCAAATGAACGATGCGAAGCACGTTATCAACGTTTAATGAAGTTTGGCAGCGAAAATTTAGGCATGGCGTCTTAAAGCAAGCTCAAGAGTTCTCTGAAAAAAGTTCTTTTCTTATTGGATGTAGTGGTGGCATGGATTCAATGCTACTGCTACATTTAATGGCTCAAATTTTCCCTCAAAAGATCCGAGCAATTTATATTGATCATCAACTGCAAGATCAAAGTGCAGAGTGGGCGGAAGTGGTTGCCACACAGGCAACAATATTAAATATTCCTTATATTATTCAAAAAGTTCAGATCGCAAACGGCAATCTGGAAGCACAAGCACGTCAAGCGCGTTATCAAGCATATCAGCAACATTTACAAGAAAATGAAATTCTGTTGCTTGCTCATCATCAACAAGATCAGGCAGAAACAGTTATTTTGCGATTATTGTCAGGTGCGGGAGTAGATGGACTTGCTGCGATGCAGGCTATTGATTACCGTAAAGATATGACAATTTGGCGCCCCTTTTTGGATTTAACACGTGAGCAAATCGCCTTATGGACTGCTCAGCTTGAAGTTAAATATATTGACGATCCAATGAACTATGACAACCATTACGATAGGGTGTGGTGTCGTGAAGCACTGTGGCCATTTTTAACAAGCCGTTTTCCAAAAATGCAGCAAGCTTTGAGCCGAACCAGTTATCTGATGCAAGATGCTTCTGAAATTTTAGAAGAAGTTCTTAAAGATGATTGGCAATATTCTGGTTCAGCTGACTATTTAGATTTAACGAAATTATCCGAGTTATCTTTTGCGCGGCAGCGCCAGTTACTTTCTGCGTGGATGAAAGGCCAAGGGCAATATCGACCTGCATTTGAAATGGTCGAACGGCTAAGAGCAGAAGTTATTGAGTCTAAGTCAGATGCTCAAGCCGCTTTACATTGGAACCAGTTTTACTATGTCCGTTATCAAAATATACTCTATAGGTTGAGTAAACAGATTTATTTCGCTGAAACTTTAAATCCGGTTGATGCTGAACTAGAGCATTCATTTAAATTAGAAGAAAGATGGCAGGGCGCAGCTGGACTATTCCATGTTGAGTGTAAAAAAATTGGTTTAAGTCATTCTTTATTGAATAAAAAATTAAAAATCATTCGACGTCAAGGTGGGGAAAAGATTCACCTATATGGTCGTGTTGGGCAATGGCCTTTAAAAAAAGCAATTCAAGAAGCACATATTTTGCCTTGGCTTCGTCATACAATTCAAATATTAGTCTTAGATAATGTTATGCTTGGGGTTTTTACACCGAAAGGATTTTGGTTGGCTCAGTCTCCATATTGTGAGGAAGGAGGGTGGCAACCAGATTTAATTTCTCATTCTTGTAATCTGGTAAATGGCGAATATAGTTATGGCAACAGCAGTGAATTGTAATATCTGTTTTATTGGTGGTGGTAATATGGCCCAAGCATTAATTGGCGGGCTCATTTCAAGAGGGTTACCACCAACACGTATTACCGTTTCAGATCCTGTCGAACAAATTCGTCAACTATTGCAAGAAAAAGAAGTTCATGTAACTCAAGATAATACGGCTGCTATCCAGAATGCCGATGTAGTTGTTCTTGCTGTAAAACCACAAGTTCTGGCAAATGTTCTACGTCCGTTAAAAGGTTTATTATCGGATAAATTAGTTATTTCAATTATTGCCGGTGCGGAAATTAAGACAATATCAAATCTGATTGATAGCGAACGTATTGTGCGAGTTATGCCAAATACACCTGCATTAGTTCAAACTGGTGCTCATGGTATTTACGCGACTGATGTGGTTGGTGCCTCGGACCGTGAATTAACGAGTCAGATTTTAGCAGCAACTGGTTTAACAATTTGGGTAAACTCCGAAGCTCAAATTGATGCCGTAACGGCGGTTTCAGGTTCAGGTCCAGCTTATTTCTTCTACCTCATGGAAAGTATGATTCGTGCAGGTAAAAATTTAGGCTTGGATGAAAAAGTTGCAACTGCTTTAACTCTTCAAACAGCATTAGGTGCAGCTCAAATGGCAATTACGAGTTCAAATACTCCGTCTGAGCTGCGTAAAAATGTGACCTCACCGAATGGTACAACCCAAGCTGCACTTGAAGTTTTTGATCGTGCACAAATCTCTCAAAATATTCAATCTGCATTAGCTGCTGCACAGAAACGTAGCCAAGAATTGGCTCAAGAACTGAGTGACAGTGCAAAATAGCTTTAATAGGATAAGACAACTATGGGTGCAAATTCTGCGCTAATTTTTGGAATTTTAATTAACGTCGCGATTTTATTGGTCTTTTTCCGTTTTTTAATGCAATTGGCGGCAGTAAGTCCTTATAATCCTGTGGTTTTATCGACAGTAAAGGCGACTAAGATTGTTGATATTTTTGGCCGAATTTTTCCAACGGTCGCAAAAGGCCGATTCAATCTGGCAGCGTTGGTTCTTTTAATTATTTTATATTTACTGAAAATTTTCGGTGTAATGTATCTTTCGGGTTCCATGCCAAATAGTCCGGTTCATTTAGTGATTTTGACTTTTGTGACCATGATTCAGGATTTGATTCGTTTCTGCCGTTACTTAATTTTTGCAACAATCATTTTGAGTTGGGTCGTTATGTTTACTCAATCTCGTTCACCTTATATTGAGGTGATTCAAGATTTAGCTGAACCGTTACTCGCCCCATTCCGTCGTTTATTACCTAATATGGGGATGATTGACTTATCTCCAATTCTGGCATTTTTGGCACTCTATATTGCCGAGATCTTAATGAATGAAGTCGCTAAAGTTTTATTAACTGGACTTTAATTTTGTAAGATTAAAAAAAGGGCTGTATTACAGCCCTTTTTTTATTGGTTTATCGATAAATTAATGGGCATCATCCCAGTTTTTACCTTGGCCTACTTCTACGACTAACGGTACAGAAATTTCCAGAACAGACTGCATGACATCCGCAATTTGTTTTGAAAGTTCATCTGCAATGTTTGAATCAACTTCAAACACCAATTCATCGTGAACTTGAAGTAATAGTTTTGCTTGATCTTTTGGCAGGATTTTATCTACTTCAATCATTGCTAACTTAATAATATCAGCAGCACTACCTTGTAAAGGTGCATTAATTGCAGCACGTTCAGCAGCTTTACGTACCATCACATTTCGGGCGTCAATATCCGGTGTATACAGACGGCGACCTAAAATAGTTTCAACAAACCCTTGTTCCGATGCTACTTGGCGAGTACGTTGCATGTATTCGTAAATGCCAGGATAGCGTTGGAAGTATTGTTTGATATAGTTTTGCGATTCTTCACGAGTAAAGCCAAGTTGACGAATTAAACCAAACTCGGACATGCCGTAAAGTAGACCGAAATTCACAGCTTTAGCCTGACGGCGCTGATCATTGGTCACATCTTCAATTGCAATACCTAACACTTCTGCCGCTGTTCTACGGTGTACATCTTGACCATGTTGGAATGCATGAACTAGGGCATCATCTTGAGAAAAATGAGCCATTAAACGAAGTTCAATTTGCGAGTAATCGGCTGCTAACAAAACTCGTCCTTCCGGTGCAATAAATGCTTTACGGATTTGACGGCCAATCTGTCTACGAATTGGAATGTTTTGTAAGTTAGGGTCAGAAGAGGATAGGCGACCTGTTGCCGTTAGTGCTTGATGATAGCTGGTATGTACACGATGGGTGTCATTATGCGACTGCTCAATTAAACGGTCAGTATAGGTGCTCTTTAATTTTGCTAATCCACGGTGTTCTAAAATAATTTCCGTTAAAGGATGCTCAATTTTTTCAAGAACACTTTCACTGGTGCTGTATTGTCCAGTTGCAGTTTTTTTACCACCTTTAATGCCTAACTTATCAAATAGAATTTCACCTACTTGTTTAGGCGAAGCAATATTAAAAGTTTCACCTGCAATTTCCATGGCCTGATTTTCAAGGTCTTCCATAGTTTTCGCAAATTCAACACTTAATTTATCTAAGAAAGCATGATCTAAACGAATTCCATCTTCTTCCATACCCGATAAAATTCGGGCAACTGGCATCTCGATGTTATATAAAATATTTTCCAATTCAGGATGTGCTTTAAGTTTATTTGAAAGTACTTCATATAAACGATAAGTCACATGTGCATCTTCTGCTGCATAATGTGCTGCAACTTCAATCTCAATTTGATTAAAAGTCTTCTGTTTTGCACCTTTGCCAGCAATTTGCTCAAAAGTAGTGGTCAAATGGCTTAGGTAAACACGAGCAACATCATCCATGCCATGACGAGTAGCTGCTGCATTCAGTACATAAGATGCCAGCATGCTATCGAAATACCAACCTTTAAGTTCAATACCGTGATTAGCAAAAATGTGCGCATCATATTTAAGATGATGACCGATTTTTTTAACTGCTTCATTTTCAAGTACAGGTTTGATTTGCGCTAAAACTTGTTCACGGTTCAGTTGTTGTGGCGCATTTTCGTAATTATGTGCTAAAGGAATATAGTAGGCATCTTTCGCATCAAATGCGATTGAAAAACCAACCATCTCGGCAATACGGTAATCAAGACTTGTGGTTTCTGTATCAATAGCAAAATGATCGGCATTCTGCATGCGTTGCCAGAGCTGATCCCATGCTTCTTGTGTTAAAACAGTGTGATAGTTTGCAGTTCCAAGCTGGTCATCTTGACTAGTCAAGCTTGCTTGATCTTCTGTTTCAATTGTTTGAGCAGGTTTCACTTCATTTTGGACAATAGTTTGTGAAGCTTGCTGCTTATAGCTTGAGTTATTTGGATTGTTTGGATGATCGAGAGACTGTAACTGGTTTCTAAACTCAAGCTCCGTATAGAGATTGCGTAAGGCATCTACATTTGGATCAGTAAGTTTTAATTCATGCCAGTCGAGTTCTAAAGGAAGATCACAGACAATGCTTGCCAACTGGTGATCAAGCTTAATATTGTCTAAATTATCTTTAATATTTTGGCTCAGTTTGCCTTTAAGTTGGTCTACATTGGCAATGATATTATCCAATGTCCCATATTCAGTCAGTAATTTGGCAGCCGTCTTTGCGCCTACGCCAGGTACACCCATAATGCCGTCAGATGCATCACCCATAAGGGTTAAGTAATCGATAATCTGGTTTGGCCAAACACCAAATTTTTCAAATACGCTCTCGGTGTCTAGTACTCGATCTTTAAAGCTATCTTCAAGTTTTACATAGTCATTAACCAGCTGGGCCATGTCTTTATCTCCGGTTGAGATAAGCACATGATGACCTTCTTTTACGGCGCGTTTAGCGAGAGTCCCGATAATGTCATCGGCTTCTGCACCCGGAAGGCTATATAAAGGAATACCTTGAGCTTTAATCAATGCATGCAAATATGGAATCTGTTGAGATAACTCTTCCGGCATAGTTGGGCGATCACCTTTATAAATAGGTGAAAGCTTATGACGGAAAGTTGGTTCAGGTGTATCAAAAATAACGGCCATATGTGTCGGTTGCATACGACGCATCAATTTTTGAATGGCAGAAATTGCTCCACGTATTGCATTGGTATGTAACCCTGTAGAGGTCGTCAATGGTGGTAATGCATGATATGCACGAAATAAAAAATAGGACCCATCAACCAAGACAAATGGTGGCATTGAACAATTCCTTAAACTGAATTATGGGTATTTTACGTGAAAACGGCTATGAATGCAGGTTTATGATTTTTGCAGTATTTTGTATGTATAAATATACGCATGTATTGGCTTGAAGTAAGATGGCCTGTAATGAAGGTGTCATATTGCTAAGCCCATGTATAAAAAAGACAAACAGGGAATGATCATCGTTTTGATCGCTTTGACTTTGTTTTTAGCCATTTCAATTGGTTTTAAATTTCAGAGTGCCGTTGTTGCTTTATCTATTGCGCTCACTGTCATACTGGTTCAGTCATTATCAAGTCTGCATCAACGTTTAACTCATTTAGAACAACAGTTTTCTCACCAGACTACGCCACTTTATTCTATTCATATACAAAGAACGGTAATTTATACCGCCGCTTTGGTTGCATTAGTTGCTTATATCAATCATTGGATGTGGATTGCTGGAGGGGCATTACTGGTTTTACTGTTATGTTTGATTCAAACCATCAGTGCATTTCATACTCGTTTATTGTTCCTCGAGACAGCCAAGCAAACAGTAAATGAATCTATACATACAGAAGTGATAACGCCTGTATTAGAGCAAGTTGATCCAAACAATATTACCGAGCCAGCTTTACCTGAAACAACAGCGTTAAATCAAGAAGAACAAATAGTTCGTACACAGACCACCGCATGGTGGCAACCAGCAGTCGATTGGATGATTCATGGTAATCCAATTTTAAGGGTTGCTGTTGCTGTGCTTATGGTTGGGGTAGTGCTCTTACTGCGTTTTGCAAGTGAGCACTGGCAGTTGAGCTTAGGTGTAAAACTTGGTTTTATTGCGATTGCAGGAGGTGTATTAACAGCATTTGGATATACCTTGCAAAAGAAAAATCAGCTATTTGCTGTGGCACTGCAAGGTGTAGGGCTAGCTGTTGTCTTTCTAACGCTTGTGTTCTCACATCATTTTGGTGTAATCACGAGCCTAACTACAGCCAGTATTCTATTTACGATTTTATTAGCAATTACAGTATTCCTGAGTTTAAAACAACAAGCTATTTATTTGGCAATACTCGCACTGGGTATGGCGTATGCGGCTCCTTTAGTTATTCCGCAATATCGTCCTGATGTGGTTTTTTTATTTAGTTACTATCTTGTTATTAATCTTGCAGTCGCTGCTGTTAATTTTATTCAGCCTTGGAAAATCCTAAATCAGATCGCTTTCTTTGCCACAATGTTTATTGGCGGTAGTGCAATCGCATTTTATGCAGAGCCAGCAAAATTTGGCACATTAGACTGGATTTTATGGCTCCATATAGCGCTATTTATTTGGTTAAGTGTTCGTTATAGCCAAAATATCTCTCGGGTTTCAGAACATGAAAAACAAGAGGAGATCCGTTTACCGCCGCTCTTAGATGTTGGTCTTATTTTTAGTGTTCCTGTATTAGGCTTTACGCTTCATGCTTATTTAGTTCATGAGTCGACCCAAGCTTTAACAATTGGTGCTGTTGTTTTAGCAGGCACTTATGCGGTGTTAACGTTCTGGATTAAAAAAACTCATCCCCAGCTTTCAGTCCTTGCAAAAAGTTTTTTCATTCTCGCGGTTGCTTTTTTTGCCTTAATTTTTCCACTCGCAAAAGGGGCGCACTGGACTGCTATTGGCTGGGTTGCACAAGGAACGGCTTTAATCGTTTGGGGAGTAACTGAACGCTACCGTTTAAGCCGATATATTGGTGTGATTTTAGTTTTACTCAGCTCACTTGCACTGTTTTATCAGGTTTGGGCAAATGAAGAGTTTCCAACGCTAAGCACTAGCATTTATGCAATTGCCCAATTCATTTCGGCCTTTTATTTATTGCAATACAACAGCAAAGAACAACGCTATTTTAGCGCAAGCATGTTTAGCGGTATTTTCTTATGTTTAGGCATGTATGCGGGCGCCGTAGCAGGTGTAGAAATAATGGCATGGCATCAACATGCTTTAAGTCCGTATTTGATCTTCGCCGTAGCCCTAATCGCAATATTTAGTGCGATTGTTCACTATAAACTTCGTGTGCAATGGCAAAGTTTGCAGTTAATTTTAATTAGCCTGTTACTGTTATTAGTTTTGGGT
This sequence comes from Acinetobacter baumannii, assembly GCF_009759685.1. NCBI lineage: Bacteria > Pseudomonadati > Pseudomonadota > Gammaproteobacteria > Moraxellales > Moraxellaceae > Acinetobacter > Acinetobacter baumannii. Next base: position 2,004,158 of record NZ_CP046654.1, read on the forward strand.
GAGGCTTTTATGAGTCAGGTCTTCACTCTGTTTAAATGGGTAGACTCATTACAACAAACTACTTTCCTAGTCTCTACCATTATTCTTAGTGGCTTATTTAGTATGGCTCAACCGCAGTCAAGTCATTTGGGTTACGTCAGGGTATGGGCGGGTTTAAGCTGGTTAGCGTTAGCGATAGTTGGCGTGGCTATTTTCCCAAAAATGCCAATAGTCGCTTTGGCTTTTGTTCCTGTGATTTATTCGCTTTGGGCTTATAAAACTCATAAAACGACACTATTGCATCAAATTCCGGTGTGGTGTTTAAGCCTCATTTGGTTGCTTGTAGTGAGTGTTGATGTTCATTCTGCTGAATATCTTTACTTTGTTCCTTTAATTAACTTAACTGACTTCTTTTCAATTTTGGTATTTGCTGGCTTACTCTTTATTATTTATCAGCATGCTTTTGATCAAGATAAATCGCTGGAATGGACTTTTAAAATTACAACAATTTTAGTGGGCTTGCTGGTATTTAGTAGTGTAGTCGTCAGAGGCTTGCACTATTACTGGGCAGCACCGCTATGGAGTGCTTCAATTTGGACAAATGGTGTAGTACAGCTAAGTTTGACGTTACTTTGGGTTATATTGGCATTTATTTTGACTACATACTCTAGTCGAAAAATGATTCGTCAACTCTGGTTTGTAGGCGCTGCACTTTTAGGGATTGTTGTATTAAAACTAATTTTGCTTGATCTATCACAAAGTGCGACATTAACTCGGGTCATTTCTTTTATTGGAGCAGGTGGGGTAATGTTGATTATTGCTTATCTTGCGCCATTACCACCGTCATCCTCTGTACAGAAGAATCAAGAGCCTAAGCTTTAGGCTCTCGTTTTAACTCTTTTTGATTGCTGTATTGATCGATATCATCTTCAGCAAAAGCAGTAGATGGTCGATCAATTAAGCCCATTTTCGGAACAGGAATTTCAATTTGGTTATCTAAAAAACCATTTCGGATACGTTCTTGCATTTCATCTCGAACTTTTAAAGAGTTTTCTTGACGACACCACATTGCAAATAAAAGCTCAATCGATGACTCCCTGAAGGCAGTAACTGTAACAGCAGGTTTTGGATCATCTAACACGAGTGGATAATTCGCTGCGACGTTAAGTAGAACCTCACGAACTTTAATAATGTCTTCATGAAAGTTAATTGCCAAAGTAATTGGAATACGCCGTATTGGATATTTTGATAAGTTGTGTACAGGAGCACGAATGAGTTGTTCGTTTGGTAAACGAATATAGACGTTGTCGAGTGTAAGTAACTTTACCGAAAGCAAATCAATTGAGATAACTTCGCCTTCGATTGTATTCCCGCGAATAAGTGTAATTTGAATCGTATCACCGACCTCAAATGAACCTTCACCAATCAAAAATAAACCACTAATCAAGTTACTGGCAGATGTTTGTGATGCGAAACCGAGTGCTACTGTTAAGATCCCCGCTGCCCCCAGAAATACACTAAGTTTGAACCCGGCTTCTTTTAAACTCGTCATAATGAAGAGTAAGAAAATAAAATAGAAAATACCGCGGCGCCATACCAGACGCTGGTGAGCATTAAAACGTGAGCCAACGGTTCTAATAAATGTATTTGAAATAATACGGGCAAGGACAAAACCAATAAAACAAAGCACAACACCGACTAAAATTTCACTAATTCGTTCGGTATTGATATTGGTAAATATGCTTTTGAGGCTATCAGCGATATCTTTTGGAATACTTGAATCGGCCATAAAACCCCCTTAAAAGAATGAATCAAACATATTAAATAGCGCACCACCCGGTGAACGTGGTGGGTGAACATAAGTCACTTCACCTGCCAGAGGGGGAGTACGGTTTTCAATACGAATACGGGCTGGGCGGTCAGAGCCTTCATAGTAGACTTTGATTTGTGATGTCCATAAGCGTCCCGTACTTTCACTATAAAATAGTGGTAGGGCAGTAACCGGTACATTCATACGATCAAAGCGTAATTGATGATTACTGGTATTATGAAAATCGATCGGCGTAACTGCACGAAAAGCACGTGGGGTTAATAGATTTAAATCGGTACGACCATCAACAGAGGTTGCATAACAAATTTCACCTTGTTGGGCATTAGGACCAAACCATGTATCTTTGGGTTGAATTACAGGAATCTCAAATAAAGGTTCATGCTGACTTTCAACTAAACCGGCAATCCATAGGGGGGTACTAATATAAAGTGTCCCACGTTGACCCGCTGGAATGTAGATTGGATCAACTGGTTTAATTACCACTGATCGGTCCGCCAAACGTGGCATGAGTAGAAACTTCGGATTAGTTTTCCGAAACATATAACGTTCGACTTGCACAGAATGTGGAAAACCAAAATTTGCATCCGTTATGATGTGCCAATCTTGCTCATTATCATCTTGGAGAGTCGGGCGATAATATTCGATACGCCATTCTTTTATGCCACGTGTTAAACGAAAGAGCATTGAACCGAATTGCCATGCTTTGGACTGGTTAATTTCAAAGTGCTGTTCACCCCACCATTTTAAAGAATTCTGGGGGTGAGGCTGATATTCATTATTTTCAAACAAGACGTAAAATTCCTCTACCGAGTTGTTAAACAGACTTCACGCTGTAATCTGCTTAGAGTACACTCAAAATCATCTTACTCATCATTATAAATTGTGATGCAAATATTGAAACAAATACAAGTTCCATATAGTTTTGCCAAGCGTCATGGTGTTTTATTTCGTTATGACGGTGATCAAGTTTTTATTGTTAGACGTCAAAATACAGAAAAAATTGCATTGCAGGAAGCAAGACGAATTTTGGGGAAACCTGCACACTATCAATTATGCACTGAACAAGAATTTAATAGTCTATTAAGTACCAGTTATGCAGGGGATACAGGTGAATCCCAACAAGTCGCCGCAGGCTTAGAAGACCATCCAGATTTATTAAGCCTTGCAGATCAGGTGCCTGAAACAGAAGACTTAATGGATCAAGAGGATGACGCGCCTATTGTTCGTCTAATCAATGCACTTCTCTCCGAGGCAATTCGTGTTGGAGCTTCAGATATCCATATTGAAGCCTTTGAGAAAAAGCTATCAGTTCGTTTACGGGTAGATGGTCAATTACGTGAAATTGTGCAGCCACGCCGTGAACTAGCCCCGTTACTTGTTTCGCGTATTAAAGTTATGGCGAAACTCGATATTGCCGAAAAGCGTGTACCGCAAGATGGACGTATTTCTTTACGTCTTGCTGGTCGTGAAGTCGATGTCCGTGTTTCAACTTTGCCATCGTCACATGGTGAAAGGGTGGTCATGCGTTTACTCGATAAACAAGCGGGTCGCCTTAATATGACTCACCTAGGTTTAATGGCAAATGACTATGAACGTTTAACTCAGTTAGTACATCGTCCGCACGGTATTATTTTGGTCACAGGGCCTACTGGTTCGGGGAAAACAACGACTTTATATGCTGCCTTATCTGATCTAAATGACAATACCCGTAACATCTTAACTGCTGAAGATCCAATTGAGTATCAGCTTGAAGGTATTGGCCAAACTCAAGTGAATACCAAAGTGGATATGACATTTGCTCGTGCTTTAAAGGCAATGTTACGTCAAGATCCAGATGTGGTGATGGTGGGGGAGATTCGTGATCTGGAAACTGCTGAAATTGCAGTTCAAGCATCTTTAACAGGTCATTTGGTTTTATCGACGCTACATACCAATACTGCTATTGGTGCAGTGACTCGTCTTAAAGATATGGGGATTGAACCTTTCTTGCTTTCAAGCTCTTTAATTGGGGTGGTTGCGCAGCGTTTGGTTCGTACTTTATGTCCACATTGTATGACATGGCGTGAAGCCGATACTTTTGAGAAGCAAGTTTTTCAGCATATTTCCCATGAACCAAGTTTAAAGTTACCAGAGGCTCAAGGGTGTGATCAGTGTTCTCATTTAGGGTTTAATGGCCGTACAGCGATTTATGAAATTGTACCTATTGATGAACCTATGCGCCGTCTCATTCATGGTAATGCAGCTGAATTTGAATTAGAAAATCATGCTCGTCAGTATTCTGGTTCTATTCGCGATGATGGTTTACGTAAGGTGCTCTCAGGTAAAACTACACTTGAAGAAGTGCTTCGTGTAACCAATGAAGCAAGTGAAGCATAATTTGTAAGATATAAAAAATGCCCGATATGATTCGGGCATTTTTTATATTAAAACTTATTCAGTCACAATATTAAACGTCACATCAATATTGTTACGAGTTGCATTTGAATATGGACAAACGATATGAGCTGCTGCAACTAACTTTTCAGCTTCTTCACGGTCCATACCGATTAAATAAACATTTAAAGTAACTTCAATACTAAAACCTGTTGGAATTGGACCAATACCGACTTCACCTTCAACATACGCATCTTTGCTAATATTGAATTTATCGCGATTTGCAACAAATTTTAAAGCACCTAAAAAGCATGCTGAATAACCAGCTGCAAATAATTGTTCTGGGTTAGTTACGGCACCACCAGCGCCACCCATTTCTTTAGGTACACCAAGTTGTACGTCTAATACACCGTCTGATGAAGTTGCACGACCATCACGGCCACCTGTTGCTTTAGCTTTTGCACGATACACAACTTTTTCTAATGACATCTTTTTATTCCTAAATTAAATTGAATGCAAATATATCGTACACGACTTAATTATTTTAACAAGTCAATTTTGTAAAAAAATTGGTGATTATTTAGCTATATTTGTACGGAGCTGTGTTAATTGATCTTTGAGACCGAGAAGGGTAGCCGTATCACAAGAACTGGCCTCTAAGATATGCGTTGGAATATTTACGGCCTGTTCTTTAAGTTTTTTCCCCTTTTCGCTAAGCGTGATAATGACTTGTCTTTCATCTTCTTTTGATCGAGTACGATTAAGAAGCTGCAATGCTTCTAACTTTTTTAAAATTGGGGTTAAAGTTGAAGACTCTAAAAATAACTTGCTGCCAATTTCTGAAACAGTAATCTCATCTTTTTCCCACAACACCAACATCACCAAATATTGAGGATAAGTAATCCCTAATGGAGTTAAAAGTTTGCGATAAAGTTGATTAAGGGCTAAATTTGTTGAATAAATGAGGAAACATAATTGATTCTCAAGCTTTAGATTTTGACAGTCTTGGTCCATATATTCCTCAGAAAACTAATGGGTGCTTTTCTAGTATATCGCTTTATGTTTAATTTCTTAAATGCTCATAATTTAGAGCTATTGATAAAAATAAGATAACGTAAAAAATGGAGTAATCTAAACATTACTCCATCACTTAAAAATACTAATTTAAAATGGTTACCAAAGGTCGGCAATTTTTTTCATTAAACGAGCACGATATTTTGCAGTTGGGTTATTTTCATTACGTTGTTGCTCTTGTTCATAAAAATCTTGCCAGGCCGTGATCATTTCTAAAGTTGTTCCTTGTTTTTTAATCATAGAAACATCGGCAGGCTGAATATTCTCTAAACGCTGTCTGGCACCTTCTGCACCTGTCCCCCAACCAATAATCCGCTGGCCAAAAGCAGGCAGAGGAATATTTTTTGGAGTAGGAGGTAGTACATTTTGTTTAAGCTGCAAATTTGGAGAGACAAAATTATTCGTTGTCCCGAAATCAGTCGCATAACAGTGAATATTTGCCCCTAAGCAAAAAATGCTAAATAAGTATTTCCACATGAATAATTAAGCTTTTAATAGTGAATTAATTTACGATGCATCATTAAAGGCATTGATGTACGCACAAGTTCTTGAGCAGCTAAATCAAAAGGTACCGTAATTAAACCGTTCCCTTCATAACCAATCATACTTAAAACTTGACCACGACTATCAGTTGCTCCTGCATGCCCCCAAGTTTGGCGTTTTTCCCCATGCCAACCTTGTTGCGCAGCCCCTAAAACATAGCATTGGCTATCCATTGCACGTGCTTGCAGCAAAAGCTGCCAATGCATCTGACCTGTTGTATAGGTAAATGCAGCAGGAGCAGTTAATAGATGAGCACCTTGCTGTCTAAGGGTTAAAGCTAACTCAGGAAAACGCAAGTCATAACATACCATTAGGCCAATATTGCCAAAAGGGGTAGATGTGACTACAACGTCTGTTCCTGGTTCAAAGAAACGAGATTCCTGATATCCACCCACAGCATCGCCAACTTGTACATCAAATAAATGTATTTTGTCATAACGTGCTTCGGTACGTTCAGGACTGATGCATAAACTCACTGTACGCACTCGGCCATCTTGTATGATAGAACCATCTGGACGAAATGGACACGGTAGAGTGCCTGCAACAATCCAGATTTGATACTGATGCGCAAGTTTCTCAAGTCTTTGTTGAATCGACTCAAATTGCTCTGCTGTTTCACGCTGTTTGCCAGCTGCAAAACAAACAAAGTTTTCGGGAAAAACAATTAAGCTGGCATTTTGAGCCTTGCTTTGCTGAATCAATGACTCAATCACTTGAAAGTTGCTTTCAATGTCATCTTGAGAATTCATTTGAACAACTGAAACAAGAGTCATATACACATCCAGATTAGCAATAAAGTTTAGGCATTTTGCTTATCAGATACTTGTTCAAGCGTGTCTTGTTCTTTTTGCAATTGCTTAACAAGCGGCTCAAACATGTTCTGATTATTTGCATTGAGTTTCATCAATGTCTTGTGTGCGTCCAGAACGGTTCTTAGCATCGCATTATGAGTAATGTGCTCGTCAGTTAACGTTAAAGTACAAACGTTAGGATCGCCACAATAATTCAGGATGACAAAAACCTGCCCTAGCCCCATGCTGTTGGCTAAGGTTGTGATATCTGGATTGGTAGATAGCATCACAGCTTGAATATGATGAGTCTGTTTCAGTTTTAAACCTAGCTTAGCTAGGATACCTAATACAGTACTATCAATAAATGTTGTTTGGGTTAAATCAACGATTGCACCAACAACATTTTCTTGCTGTTCAATTCTGTTTAAAAGTTTGTCTAGACTTATACAAGAATGGGCTCGCACTTCACCAATAAGCCTGAAAATATGCGTTCCATTTAAACTTGCATATTCAACATGACCTGTTGACATATAAATGCCATTTTCAGAGAAGGATAGAAAAATTATCACATAGTGCCATCTCAGACTCAAGAGTCCTTAAGTCGTATATTATGTAATTAATTGATTCTTAAATTAATTCATTCGACAAAGACTAAAGATGGCAATGTCATCAGCAACGTGATCAGGGGCTTGGAATGATTGATTTTGCAAATGTTGGACTAATTGTTGAAACTGATCATTCAAGCCGCCATCAAATGGTTCTAGTGCTCCATCTGAGCAAATAATGAAACGTGCATGACGATTTAATGTACATACATGTTCTTCAACTTCTAACTCATCAGTTAATCCTAATGGGAAGCTACTGGTGGTTAAAATTTTTGGGGATTGATTAGGTTCAAAAATAATTGGAGGAGGGTAATGACCTGCACTAGACCAGCGAAGACTATGAGTTTCAAGATTTAGAATACCGACCACAATTGTAATATGTTTTTCAATATTCTCTTGAACCAGCATCCCATTTAACTTTTTGATTAACTGTCGTGGTGTTTTGGAGCGACCATGAAAGGCTGCCATCCAAGAAGTTAATAAGCTACTTGTTACACCATGCCCCGATACATCGGCGAGATAAAATAAAACCTCTTTATCATTGAGCTTCCAGTAGTCGTACCAGTCGCCTGATAAATAGGCAGAAGGTTGGAAAAAAGTTTCAACCTCATAATTTAATAAATCAATAGGATTTGGCAATAAACGTTTTTGTAATTCTGCCGCCGAAGGTAAATCACGGCTATCCTGATTACGTTTATATTGTGCATCAATTCTTGTTAAAGCTTTATTTAGATCTTTAGGTAACTGGTTCCATACCCATCCTGCAAGAGCACCAGCTTCCCATGCTTGAGCTAAAGCACTACCTTCATGCTCAAAAGCAATCACGATTGTAGGTAAACGCCATTTATAAGTTAGGAAATCTTGTACATCAGCAATTGCAATAATTGTTGGGTCGTATAAATCGAGATCATCTATGTGAATGACTTGTAAGTCTGGTAATGCTTCCAGAGCTTGCTCTACGAAAGGGATAGAGCGTGTCGGTTTAATAAAATACATAGAAGATATGGTAGTCCTTTTTCAAGATCACTTTATCCATCATAGAGGATGTATGACCAAAATCAAGGTATTGCCTTACTATAAGAAAAATGCAATACCTTGATTTGTCCTTTAATTATTTTTCGGTTTTATCAGTGTTATCTTCTGGTACATCTTCAGATTCGTCATCATCAATAAAAGACACATCTGCCGAATCACCTTTTTTCTCGGCAATCTGGAACGCTTTACGTTGGAGATATAAATCACGAATCATCGCATACTGATCGCCTTGTATAGTTTGGTCTAAATCTAGATATTGAGCGCGTGTATCAACGGCTTGTAATAGATTAGTTGACCAATACAGGCCATCTTGATCATCCATAATGTATTTTTGTGGACGGGCCTGAGCATCTACAGCCAAGCCAACGCCATCACGTAAAGTGCTTGGTCCAAAGAAAGGCAGCATAAGAAATGGTCCAGAAGGAACGCCATAGTAACCGAGAGTTACACCAAAGCTTTCTTCTTCAGGAGGTAAGCCTAAGCGGCTCGCTGGATCGGCTAAACCTAAAGTTGTTAACGTATTAATAGTAAAACGACCTAAAGTTTTTGCGGCGCGGCCAGGACGTCCTTGAATTAGCTGGTTAACAGCATTCCATGGTTCGCCAAGGTTTTTACGAAATTGTCGGTAAGAACCACGTACATCTTCTGGCGTCTTTTCTCTATATTCAACAGCAACGGGACGCAAAACATGGCGGTCTAACATATCGTTAAAAGAATAAATTGGACGGTTCAGTGACTGTAATGGATCTTTCACTGTATCCGGTTGGGCAGCATTTGCGTTGATCTTTAAATCTTTAACTTTTATGCCTTTCAAATCTTTAATAATTTGTAAGTGAGGTCGGCTATGCTGAGTCTGGGTTGAAGTAACATCTTCCGAACTAGCGGCAGATTCTTCAGTAAGATTTTCTTGAGCATGGGCTGAGGTGTAAAGACCTACAGTTAATAAGCTCGACAAAAGTAAATTAGAATAATTCATATAATTCCTTAACCGCTAGCCAGGCTATATTCAATATGCAGTTGGGTAGAGATATATTTTAATACAGAAGCGATAAGCTATTATCAATGTAAAATTGATCAAATTATATAGAAATATAGCCAAAAAGCCTAAAAAATGTACGCTTGATATGAAATGCTAGAAAAAGGGGTTGCAAAGGGAAAGAGATGGTCTATAATGCACATCCATCGGCGGTGATGCAGATAGAAACTTGTTGAAAAACAGTTACTTGTGATTAGATTGGTTGCTTTAAGTGATGAATTTGATGGCAAGTTGGTTTAGAGAATGAGTTTTAAAAATATCGAAATTACCTGTTGACTTTTAAGAGATTAAGAGTAATATAGCCGACCTAGCTTGCTGGTGACGAACCAGTAAGAAGATCATTAAGAGAATTGAAGAACAACTTGTGTGGATTTTTACTGATTGATTAATCGAAATAATTTTCATTGATTGATTGGTTTAAATTACTCGAAGTTTATTTGAGCGAAATTTAAGTCAGTAATTGATGAGCCAGAATTGGCACCTTGTCTATAAATAAGGTGCAAAATGATTTTAACTGAAGAGTTTGATCATGGCTCAGATTGAACGCTGGCGGCAGGCTTAACACATGCAAGTCGAGCGGGGGAAGGTAGCTTGCTACCGGACCTAGCGGCGGACGGGTGAGTAATGCTTAGGAATCTGCCTATTAGTGGGGGACAACATCTCGAAAGGGATGCTAATACCGCATACGTCCTACGGGAGAAAGCAGGGGATCTTCGGACCTTGCGCTAATAGATGAGCCTAAGTCGGATTAGCTAGTTGGTGGGGTAAAGGCCTACCAAGGCGACGATCTGTAGCGGGTCTGAGAGGATGATCCGCCACACTGGGACTGAGACACGGCCCAGACTCCTACGGGAGGCAGCAGTGGGGAATATTGGACAATGGGGGGAACCCTGATCCAGCCATGCCGCGTGTGTGAAGAAGGCCTTATGGTTGTAAAGCACTTTAAGCGAGGAGGAGGCTACTTTAGTTAATACCTAGAGATAGTGGACGTTACTCGCAGAATAAGCACCGGCTAACTCTGTGCCAGCAGCCGCGGTAATACAGAGGGTGCGAGCGTTAATCGGATTTACTGGGCGTAAAGCGTGCGTAGGCGGCTTATTAAGTCGGATGTGAAATCCCCGAGCTTAACTTGGGAATTGCATTCGATACTGGTGAGCTAGAGTATGGGAGAGGATGGTAGAATTCCAGGTGTAGCGGTGAAATGCGTAGAGATCTGGAGGAATACCGATGGCGAAGGCAGCCATCTGGCCTAATACTGACGCTGAGGTACGAAAGCATGGGGAGCAAACAGGATTAGATACCCTGGTAGTCCATGCCGTAAACGATGTCTACTAGCCGTTGGGGCCTTTGAGGCTTTAGTGGCGCAGCTAACGCGATAAGTAGACCGCCTGGGGAGTACGGTCGCAAGACTAAAACTCAAATGAATTGACGGGGGCCCGCACAAGCGGTGGAGCATGTGGTTTAATTCGATGCAACGCGAAGAACCTTACCTGGCCTTGACATACTAGAAACTTTCCAGAGATGGATTGGTGCCTTCGGGAATCTAGATACAGGTGCTGCATGGCTGTCGTCAGCTCGTGTCGTGAGATGTTGGGTTAAGTCCCGCAACGAGCGCAACCCTTTTCCTTACTTGCCAGCATTTCGGATGGGAACTTTAAGGATACTGCCAGTGACAAACTGGAGGAAGGCGGGGACGACGTCAAGTCATCATGGCCCTTACGGCCAGGGCTACACACGTGCTACAATGGTCGGTACAAAGGGTTGCTACACAGCGATGTGATGCTAATCTCAAAAAGCCGATCGTAGTCCGGATTGGAGTCTGCAACTCGACTCCATGAAGTCGGAATCGCTAGTAATCGCGGATCAGAATGCCGCGGTGAATACGTTCCCGGGCCTTGTACACACCGCCCGTCACACCATGGGAGTTTGTTGCACCAGAAGTAGCTAGCCTAACTGCAAAGAGGGCGGTTACCACGGTGTGGCCGATGACTGGGGTGAAGTCGTAACAAGGTAGCCGTAGGGGAACCTGCGGCTGGATCACCTCCTTAACGAAAGATTGACGATTGGTAAGAATCCACAACAAGTTGTTCTTCATAGATGTATCTGAGGGTCTGTAGCTCAGTTGGTTAGAGCACACGCTTGATAAGCGTGGGGTCACAAGTTCAAGTCTTGTCAGACCCACCATGACTTTGACTGGTTGAAGTTATAGATAAAAGATACATGATTGATGATGTAAGCTGGGGACTTAGCTTAGTTGGTAGAGCGCCTGCTTTGCACGCAGGAGGTCAGGAGTTCGACTCTCCTAGTCTCCACCAGAACTTAAGATAAGTTCGGATTACAGAAATTAGTAAATAAAGATTGAGATCTTGGTTTATTAACTTCTGTGATTTCATTATCACGGTAATTAGTGTGATCTGACGAAGACACATTAACTCATTAACAGATTGGCAAAATTGAGTCTGAAATAAATTGTTCACTCAAGAGTTTAGGTTAAGCAATTAATCTAGATGAATTGAGAACTAGCAAATTAACTGAATCAAGCGTTTTGGTATGTGAATTTAGATTGAAGCTGTACAGTGCTTAAGTGCACAGTGCTCTAAACTGAAATGTTGAAGTTACTAACTTGTAGGTAACATCGACTGTTTGGGGTTGTATAGTCAAGTAATTAAGTGCATGTGGTGGATGCCTTGGCAGTCAGAGGCGATGAAAGACGTGATAGCCTGCGAAAAGCTCCGGGGAGGCGGCAAATATCCTTTGATCCGGAGATGTCTGAATGGGGGAACCCACCTACTTTAAGGTAGGTATTGCAACATGAATACATAGTGTTGCAAGGCGAACGAGGGGAAGTGAAACATCTCAGTACCCTTAGGAAAAGAAATCAATTGAGATTCCCTCAGTAGCGGCGAGCGAACGGGGATCAGCCCATTAAGTTATGTGTGTTTTAGTGGAACGCTCTGGGAAGTGCGAACGTAGAGGGTGATATTCCCGTACACGAAAGGGCACACATAATGATGACGAGTAGGGCGAGGCACGTGAAACCTTGTCTGAATATGGGGGGACCATCCTCCAAGGCTAAATACTCCTGACTGACCGATAGTGAACCAGTACCGTGAGGGAAAGGCGAAAAGAACCCCTGTGAGGGGAGTGAAATAGATCCTGAAACCGCATGCATACAAGCAGTGGGAGCACCTTTGTGGTGTGACTGCGTACCTTTTGTATAATGGGTCAGCGACTTATATTCAGTAGCGAGGTTAACCGTATAGGGGAGCCGTAGAGAAATCGAGTCTTAATAGGGCGTTTAGTTGCTGGGTATAGACCCGAAACCAGGCGATCTATCCATGAGCAGGTTGAAGGTTGGGTAACACTAACTGGAGGACCGAACCCACTGTCGTTGAAAAGCCAGGGGATGACTTGTGGATAGGGGTGAAAGGCTAATCAAGCCTGGTGATAGCTGGTTCTCCCCGAAAGCTATTTAGGTAGCGCCTCGGACGAATACCATAGGGGGTAGAGCACTGTTTCGGCTAGGGGGTCATCCCGACTTACCAAACCGATGCAAACTCCGAATACCTATGAGTACTATCCGGGAGACAGACTGCGGGTGCTAACGTCCGTAGTCAAGAGGAAAACAATCCAGACCGCCAGCTAAGGCCCCAAAATCATAGTTAAGTGGGAAACGATGTGGGAAGGCATAGACAGCTAGGAGGTTGGCTTAGAAGCAGCCACCCTTTAAAGAAAGCGTAATAGCTCACTAGTCGAGTCGGCCTGCGCGGAAGATGTAACGGGGCTAAAACTATGTGCCGAAGCTGCGGATGTATACTTTGTATACGTGGTAGGGGAGCGTTCTGTAAGCCGATGAAGGTGTGTTGAGAAGCATGCTGGAGGTATCAGAAGTGCGAATGCTGACGTGAGTAACGACAAAACGGGTGAAAAACCCGTTCGCCGAAAGACCAAGGGTTCCAGTCCAACGTTAATCGGGGCTGGGTGAGTCGACCCCTAAGGCGAGGCCGAAAGGCGTAGTCGATGGGAAAATGGTTAATATTCCATTACTTCTGTGTAATGCGATGAGAGGACGGAGAAGGCTAAATCAGCCTGGCGTTGGTTGTCCAGGTGAAAGGATGTAGGCATGTATCTTAGGCAAATCCGGGGTACTCTATGCTGAGATCTGATAGCAAGCTGTACTTGTACAGCGAAGTGGTTGATGCCATGCTTCCAGGAAAAGTCTCTAAGCTTCAGTTACACAGGAATCGTACCCGAAACCGACACAGGTGGTCAGGTCGAGTAGACCAAGGCGCTTGAGAGAACTCTGCTGAAGGAACTAGGCAAAATGGTACCGTAACTTCGGGAGAAGGTACGCTGTTGTTGGTGATGGAACTCGCTTCCTGAGCTGACGACAGCCGCAGAAACCAGGCCGCTGCAACTGTTTATTAAAAACATAGCACTCTGCAAACACGAAAGTGGACGTATAGGGTGTGATGCCTGCCCGGTGCTGGAAGGTTAATTGATGGGGTTAGCGTAAGCGAAGCTCTTGATCGAAGCCCCAGTAAACGGCGGCCGTAACTATAACGGTCCTAAGGTAGCGAAATTCCTTGTCGGGTAAGTTCCGACCTGCACGAATGGCATAATGATGGCGGCGCTGTCTCCAGCAGAGGCTCAGTGAAATCGAAATCGCTGTGAAGATGCAGTGTACCCGCGGCTAGACGGAAAGACCCCGTGAACCTTTACTGCAGCTTGACACTGAACTTTGACCTTACTTGTGTAGGATAGGTGGGAGGCTTTGAAGCTGGAACGCTAGTTCCAGTGGAGCCGTCCTTGAAATACCACCCTGGTAATGTTGAGGTTCTAACTCTGTCCCGTGATCCGGGACGAGGACCGTGTCTGGTGGGTAGTTTGACTGGGGCGGTCTCCTCCTAAAGAGTAACGGAGGAGTACGAAGGTGCGCTCAGCGTGGTCGGAAATCACGCGTAGAGTATAAAGGCAAAAGCGCGCTTAACTGCGAGACCCACAAGTCGAGCAGGTACGAAAGTAGGTCTTAGTGATCCGGTGGTTCTGTATGGAAGGGCCATCGCTCAACGGATAAAAGGTACTCTGGGGATAACAGGCTGATACCGCCCAAGAGTTCATATCGACGGCGGTGTTTGGCACCTCGATGTCGGCTCATCTCATCCTGGGGCTGAAGCAGGTCCCAAGGGTATGGCTGTTCGCCATTTAAAGAGGTACGCGAGCTGGGTTTAGAACGTCGTGAGACAGTTCGGTCCCTATCTACCGTGGGCGCTGGAAATTTGAGAGGATCTGCTCCTAGTACGAGAGGACCAGAGTGGACGAACCTCTGGTGTACCGGTTGTGACGCCAGTCGCATCGCCGGGTAGCTATGTTCGGAAGGGATAACCGCTGAAAGCATCTAAGCGGGAAGCCTACCTCAAGATAAGATTTCCCTAGGACTTTATGTCCTCTAAAGAGCCGTTCGAGACTAGGACGTTGATAGGTTGGATGTGGAAGCATAGTGATATGTGAAGCTGACCAATACTAATTGCTCGTGAGGCTTGACTATACAACACCCAAGCAGTTGTATATGAAGCATCAATCGATTCTTAAATATGCAAGACAACTTGATTTAGTTATACCTCTAGCTAAAATGAACAGATAAAGTAAGATTCAATCAGCCCAGTCTGTTACAGATTTGGAAAACGCTTCGGCATCAAATAAGACCCAAGCAAGTATCCATAAACAGTTGTGCTGGCGACCATAGCAAGAGTGAACCACCTGATCCCTTCCCGAACTCAGAAGTGAAACCTCTTAGCGCTGATGGTAGTGTGGGATTACCCATGTGAGAGTAAGTCATCGCCAGCTCATTATTCTAAACACCCCAATCTCAAAAGAGGTTGGGGTGTTTTTTTATATGGGAAAGCAATCAATAAAGAATTATTTCAAAGAATCATCGATACTAAAGAATAAGACAGAATAAAAATCCTATCGTTTTTAATAAATAAATTTCTATTTTTCTCATGAATTGATGAGTCAATGTATAGGATAAATCATTACTCTATGCTATAAATAATTAATAGGCATGATTTTTGCTTGTTTTTTGGAAAGAGAAATATATGAAATTATCTGTTGGATTGAAAGTTGCGAATTCATTATCGTTAACGCCTCAATTGCAGCAGGCAATCCGTTTACTACAACTTTCTAGCCTAGAGTTAGAGCAAGAAATCCAAATTCAATTAGATAGTAATCCATTACTTGAAAAAGTAGAAGATGAATCACTAGCAGAAAGTTTATCTACTTTAGAACACAAAGAAACTGATGACCTTACAACAGAGTTGAATGCTGATCACTTACCTGATGACTTGCCTGTTGATACTGAATGGGATGACATTTATACACATCAATCCACTGCTTTGGGTACTCCTGAGTTCGAAGAGCGTGAAGATAATCGCCACGTTCACCTGACGCTTAAAGAACATATTTTGGAGCAAGTGAACTTACTACATTTTTCAAAAATAGATCAGTTGATTGCTTATTGCATAGTTGATGCTTTAGATGATAAAGGTTTTCTGGATGCTGAATTAGAAGAGATTATTTTGGCAGTACAGCATTTATTAAGTGAGATGGATATAGACGAGGAAGTGGAAGAGGATGAAGTTTTAGTAGTCTTAAAACATATTCAACGTCTTGATCCAATTGGTATTGGAGCTCGTAATTTAGCTGAATGTTTAAAAGTTCAGTTGGAGTTCTTGCCTAGAGAAACTGAATATTTGAAAGAAGCTAGAAGTCTACTTCAATATTATGAATTACTGATTGCGAATGACCTTAATAAATTATTGAAGCAAACAGGGCTTTCCAAGGAACAATTAAAATTTGCAGTTGATTTATTAAAAACATTAAAGCCTTATCCAGGCATGGATTTTGAAAAGCAAGAATCAGAATATCAAATTCCTGACGTAGTCGTTGCCAAGAAGGACTTGCATTGGCAAGTTCAGTTAAATCCTGATGTAATGCCAAAATTAAGAATCAATTCTTTTTATTCGAGTATGATTCGTAGAGCAGATCAAAGTGATGATAATTTATATCTACGTAATCAAATGCTTGAGGCTAAAAATTTTATAAAAAGTATTGATGAACGACACAAAACATTATTGAAAGTTGCGACTTGTATTGTTGAGCATCAAAAAGCATTTCTTGAAATAGGTCCCGAAGCAATGAAACCCTTAGTACTAAGGGATGTTGCAGAAGAAGTAGAATTACATGAGTCGACCGTTTCTCGCGTTACCACAAATAAGTATATGCTTACTCCACGTGGACTTTTTGAGTTGAAATACTTCTTTTCTAGTCATGTGGGGACAACCACAGGAGGTGAGGCTTCTTCTACCGCAATTCGGGCAATGATTAAAAAGTTAGTTTCTAATGAAAATCCGCGTAAACCTTTGTCTGATAATGCAATTGCTGCTTTATTGAAAGAGGAGGGAATAGAAGTAGCTAGAAGGACTGTAGCAAAATATAGAGAATCGTTACATATTCCATCGTCATCCGAGAGAAAAGTCTTGATCTAAATTTTGAAGTATGGCTATTCTACTCATTCATTATGACGAAATAATGAAATTTCATTTTCACCAAGAGGAGTAGCTAAAATGGTTTAATTGTCCCAAATCATCTTTTTAGATTGCATTAAATCGTTTTAGTTCTTCTTTATATAACCCAAAAAGGTGAGGGATAGAATTATGCAAATAACGATTCGTGGACATCATTTAGCAATTACACCAGCTATAGAAGAAAATATTAAAGCAAAATTTAATCAGTTAACGAAACATCTTGATCAGGTGAATAGTATGCAGATTAAATTAACGAAAGATCATCAGATTGATAAGCGCTCACATAAAGGTAGTTCTAATCATGTGGCTGAAGCAATAGTTCGATTACCTGGAATTGAGCTGTTTGCTCAAGCAACAGCGGATGATATGTATACTTCAATAAAAAAACTGACTGAAAAATTAAAAAAACAATTGTTAAAATATCGGAAAATGCAATGTACGTATTCTCAAGTTGCTGTTTCTATTTAATAAGTTTTTAATAATTGAGAGAGGCTTGAAATATAGCCTCTTTTTTATTGATAAAATATAAACACGTACTGAATTCTTTGAAAAAGTTATAGTAAAATACTTCGTTTTACACCGTAGGTTGTGTCAGAGGTCTTTGCAATGAATAGTGAACAGCTCACTCAAATTTTAAAAGAAGCTTTTCCTGAAGCGGAAGTAGTGGTGAGCGGACAGGCTGGAAAATTTGACCTCCGTATTGTGGATGATCAATTTGAAGGTAAGCGTACTGTTGCCCGCCAACAAGCAGTTTATGCACCATTAAATACTTATATTGCAAGTGGCGAAGTTCATGCCGTAACAATTCGTGCGATGACCAAAGATGAATGGCGCAAAGCAAGCCTTTTCGGAGCTTAAATATTAATGGATAAATTTTTAATCACGGGCGGTGTTAAGCTCGAAGGGGAAGTACGCATTTCTGGTGCTAAAAATGCGGCTTTACCGTTACTTGCGGCAATGATTCTTGCTGACTCTCCAATTACATTAACCAATGTTCCAAATCTTAAAGATGTAAATACTTTGGTGAAATTAATTGGTGGACTGGGTGTCACAATTAGTTATGAAAATGACACGGTTAAGGCGGATACTTCTACTTTAGATAACCAGTTTGCTCCTTATGAGCTTGTCAAAACAATGCGTGCATCTATTTTGGTATTAGGGCCATTATTAGCGCGTTACGGAAATGCCAAGGTTTCATTACCTGGTGGATGTGCTATTGGCTCTCGTCCAGTAGATCAACACTTAAAAGCCCTAGAAGTATTGGGTGCACATATCGAAGTTGAAAATGGTTATGTACATGCCACTGTTGATGGTCGTCTGAAAGGCGGCGAAGTGGTTTTTGATATGGTTACCGTTGGTGGTACCGAAAATATTTTAATGGCAGCTGCTTTGGCAGACGGTGTAACCACAATCCGTAATGCTGCACGTGAACCTGAAATTACTGATCTTGCGCAAATGCTTATTAAAATGGGCGCAAAAATTGAAGGTTTAGATACGGATACATTGGTTGTTACTGGTGTAGAAAGTCTACATGGCTGTGAATATGCAGTTGTTGCAGACCGCATCGAAACAGGTTCTTACTTAGCTGCTGCTGCGATTACTGGTGGACGTGTAAAAACCACCCATACAGATCCTTCATTGCTTGAGGCTGTTTTAGATAAGTTTGAAGAAATGGGTGCTGAAGTTACCCGTGGCGATGACTGGATTGAATTGGATATGTTGGGTAAGCGTCCTAAAGCAGTAAGTTTTAGAACACTACCTCACCCAGAATTTCCGACTGACATGCAAGCACAAATTATGGCTGTAAATGCAATTGGTCGTGGGTTTGCAACGATTTCCGAGACCATTTTTGAAAATCGTTTCATGCATGTTCCTGAATTGTCACGTATGGGTGCTAATATTCAGGTTGAAGGCCATGATGCTGTTGTGACGGGTGTTGAAAAATTACAAGCAGCACCTGTAATGGCAACAGATTTACGTGCTTCATTCTCTTTGGTTTTAGCGGCTTTGGTTGCTGAAGGTGATACATTAATTGACCGTATCTACCATATTGACCGTGGTTATGAGCATGTCGAAGAAAAACTTCAAGGTTTAGGTGCCAAAATTAAGCGAGTAAGTTAATGAATGACGTAAGAAACGATGATCCTAATTTTAACGTAATGGGTAATTTTGATCATGGTTTGACCTTGGCACTGAGTAAAGGACGTATTTTAAAAGAAACTTTACCTTTACTTGCTACAGCTGGTATTAACTTGCTTGAAGACCCGGAAAAATCACGTAAGTTGATTTTTCCAACCACACATAAGCAGGTTCGTATTTTAATTTTACGTGCATCTGATGTGCCAACTTATGTTGAGAATGGTGCAGCTGACTTAGGTGTAGCAGGTAAAGATGTACTTATGGAACATGGCGCTCAGCATGTCTATGAGTTATTGGACCTGCAGATTGCGAAATGTAAATTAATGACTGCTGGTAAAGTAGGAATGGAACGCCCAAAAGGTCGTTTAAAAATTGCCACTAAGTATGTCAATCTTACACGTCAATATTATGCAAGCTTAGGCGAGCAGGTGGATGTTATTAAACTTTATGGTTCTATGGAGTTAGCACCATTAGTTGGTTTGGGCGATTATATTGTTGACGTAGTGGATACTGGAAATACTTTACGAGCAAATGGTCTTGAGCCATTGGAAGAAATTTGCAAAGTATCTTCACGTCTTATTGTCAATAAAGCGAGCTTTAAGCGTAAACAGGTTTTATTGAACCCAATCATTTCCCAACTTGAACAAGCTGTTCAATCACGTTAAAAGTAATTTCCTATCATGCTTTTGCGATAGTTGTAGATATGATGCCCACAAGAGCTTAGAAAAAGAGTAAACTTGGTTTTTCTTTTTCGCCTTGTGGGTAAATTGATGCGACGTTTATCGACTCAAGATCAGAACTTTAAACAGGTTTTTGCTGAGCTTTTAGCTTTTGAAACCGTTAATGATCCTAATTTAGTTCAAATAGTAGATCAAATTATTGCTGATGTTCGTCAGTATGGTGATGATCATGTTTTAAAACTTACTCAACAGTTCGATCGACATCCAGCGCATCAATTTTCCGATCTAGAATTGTCTCAACAACAACTTAAAGCTGCTTTTGATGGTTTAAATCAAGAGATTCGTGAAGCCCTGCAACTTGCAGCTGATCGTATTCGTACTTTTCATGAAGCTCAAAAACAAGATAGCTGGACTTATGTAGATGATTTGGGTAATACCCTAGGACAAAAAGTGACTCCACTTGACCGTGTTGGTATTTATGTACCAGGCGGACTTGCATCTTATCCTTCATCTGTACTTATGAATGCGGTACCAGCACATGTGGCCGGTGTATCTGAAATTATTATGGTTGTGCCAGCGCCAAATGGTGAACTAAATCCACTCGTTTTAGCTGCCGCCTATCTAGCTGGTGTTAGCCGAGTATTTACCATTGGTGGGGCACAAGCTGTTGCTGCTTTAGCTTATGGTACTCAAACTGTTCCACGTGTTGATAAAATTACGGGTCCTGGAAACCGATTTGTGGCAGCTGCTAAACGTGCTGTATTTGGTCAGGTGGGTATCGACATGATTGCTGGACCTTCTGAAATATTAGTTTATGCAGAAGGTGTGAATAATGCTGAATGGTTAGCGATGGATGTATTATCTCAGGCTGAACATGACACAGTAGCTCAAGCTATTTTCATTACTCCAGATGAAGCATTATTAGAAGCAGTAGAGTCTGCAATTGAAAAACATTTAAATGAATTGCCTAAAGCCGAGATTGCGCGTACATCGATTGAAAATCGTGGTGCATTAGTTTTGGTAAAAGACCGTGCTGAAGCAGTTGATTTAATTAATCAGGTTGCACCAGAGCATTTGGAACTATGTCTTGATGATGCTGAAGCGATGAGCCAAGATATTCGTCATGCAGGGGCAATTTTTATGGGGCGCTATACACCTGAAGCAATTGGTGATTATTGTGCTGGCCCAAACCACGTATTACCGACATCTGGCACAGCTCGTTTCTCTTCGCCACTTGGTGTATATGATTTTCAAAAGCGCTCTAGTTTGATCATGTGTTCAAAAGATGGTGTTAAGACTTTGGCTAAAACAGCTGATGTACTTGCTGTTCAAGAAAATCTCGATGCCCATGCACGCTCGGCGCGTTATCGTTACCAATAAGTTTTAAGCCTATCAGTGTTTTTCATGATTATTCAGGGCTGACTTTCAGCCCTTTTTTGAGATAAGACTATGACTGTATCTACAGCACAAATGCGTTTTTGGAGTCCTGAGGTTCGTGAATTAGAGCCGTATGTGCCAGGTGAACAACCTAAAATCCAGAATCTATTAAAGTTAAATACCAATGAAAACCCGTATCCACCATCACCAAAAGTAGTAGAAGCAGTTCAAGCGGTGTTACATGAACAAGCCGATGTGCTGCGTCTATATCCAGATCCGGATGCGACAGCGTTAAAGCAAGCAATTGCGAAACAACAGAATATTAATGTATCTCAAGTTTTTGTAGGTAACGGTTCTGATGAGGTATTGGCTCATATCTTTAAAGCATTTTTTCTTCAAGATGAACCAATCCTGTATCCGGACATCACTTATAGTTTCTATCCAGTTTATAGCCAATTTTTTGGCACAAAAACAAAAGAAATTCCTCTCAATGAGAATTTCGAAATTGATGTGCGAGATTATACCCAGCCAAATGGTGGGGTTATTATTACCAACCCAAATGCACCAACAAGTATTGCGCTCAGCTTGGCAGAAATCGAACAAGTATTACAGGCAAATCCGGACCGCGTGGTTGTGATTGATGAAGCTTATGTTGATTTTGGTGCTGAGTCAGCTGTAAGTTTGATAAACCGCTATGAAAATCTTGTGGTATGCCAAACGACTTCAAAGTCCCGTTCTTTAGCAGGCCTACGAGTCGGGTTTGCGATTGCTCAGACGCACTTGATTGCAGCACTTGAGGCTGTAAAAAATAGTTTTAATTCATATCCAATTGATCGCTTTGCTATTGCAGCAGCAGTAGCTTCTTTTGAAGACCAGGCTTATTTTGAAGAGCAGTGCCAAAAAGTTATAACAAGTCGAGAGAAACTTGTTCGTGATTTAACTGAACTTGGTTTTAATGTTTTGCCATCGAAAGCGAATTTTATTTTTGCTACGCATTCACAGCATGATGCTGGGCAACTTGCACAAAAATTACGTGAGCAGGGCATTATTGTTCGTTACTTCAATAAGCCTCGCATTAATCAGTTTTTACGTATCACGGTTGGAACTGATGAGCAAAACGCGCGTTTAGTTCAAACTTTGAAGCAAGATATTCTTTAATACTTATTCTGCTGTGCTGTTCATCAAGTTCAGCATAGCAGAGATTTTATCAAGGCTTTCCTGATATTCAGCCTCAGCCTCTGAAGCAATAGTAATACCGCCGCCTGCCCAAATAGAGAGCTGGTTTTGATATTGTTGAAAACTACGAATTAAAATATTCCAGCGTCCAGTACCATCGAAATTAAAATATCCTAAAGTGCCGCAATATGCTCCCCGAGGTGCGCCTTCTAGCTCTTCAATAATTTGCATTGCCCGAATTTTAGGAGCTCCTGTAATTGAACCTCCTGGTAAAGCAGTGAGTAACATCTGCATAGGATTAATATCATTTTTAAGTGTAGCCGTAATCTCACTCACCATATGATGAACTTGATTGAAGCTCTCAATTTCGAATAGTTTTGTTGTTTTTACCGAACCTGTATTGGCATAAATGCTCAAATCATTACGTAATAGATCAACGATCATCACATTTTCTGCTTGATCTTTTTTAGAATTTTTTAAAGTTTGTTTTGAAAGTAAATCCTGCTCTTTATTCTCATAACGAGGCATTGTACCTTTAATGGGTCTGGTTTTAATTTGCTTATCTACATTAAATTCAATAAATAATTCAGGAGAGCAACTTAACAACTCAAATTCTGTTAATTTTAAATAACCAGAATATGGTGCATTGGTTAAATTCCATAGC
Organism: Acinetobacter baumannii; assembly: GCF_009759685.1. Taxonomy (NCBI): domain Bacteria; kingdom Pseudomonadati; phylum Pseudomonadota; class Gammaproteobacteria; order Moraxellales; family Moraxellaceae; genus Acinetobacter; species Acinetobacter baumannii. The sequence goes on from NZ_CP046654.1 coordinate 2,027,047, forward strand.
TCATCTGCTTTATTTAATAATGAACCAGTAAAATTCGCTTTGAATTCTTGAGTAAGGTTAATTTGATAACAATCTCCTGCCTTAATATATTCTTGTATTTTGTGAAAAACAGTTAAGTATGTATTCTTAGACCAGCGAGGATGAATATTTTGTTCTAGTTTAAAATTGTTTTTTTGTAGTTTGCTAGAAGGTTTATTGAGTAGAGCTGAAAGATAGTTAAAAATTTCAAAAGCATTATTTTCATCGCTAAAAAAATACCATTCATTATTTATTTTTTTAATAAAAGAATAATAGGAACCTATAAATAAAGACGGTTGTTTATGTGATTGATTATTTATAAATTGATGTGCAGAAAAGTCATAGCTAATAAAACCAATATACCCCCCTTAAAACTTATTTTTTCTCTATTGCTATTTTCTATTTCTTGAGATTGGAATTGTGTAAAATCTAAAAGATTTTCTATATAAGATGAAAACTTATATTTGTTTAAATCAGTTTTAGTAAATAAAAATTTTTGGTTATTTTGAGTGATTAAATAATTTTTTGGTAAAAAACCAATAACAGGATTGTTATCATCTTGAAGATATACAAGTCCAGTTAACTCTTCTAATTTATTTAAAATATCGGCAGCAGAGTAATAGCTTTCTAAAGAGATTTTTTTCTTTAAATGAGACATTTTAAACATGTGAGAGTTTGGAAGAGGTGGCATAGTTTACTACAAGTTAGAGTTCAACAGGCAGTTGAGTGAAAAGACCCTAACATTTCGTGGAAAAAATAACCGAATTATCCTTCAGATTTCAGAATAGTAATAAATCTTTTTAGTCAGTTTGATGCCGTACCGTTTGTCGGGTAATTGGCAAAAAATGCATTACACTAGTTGAACAAAAATTAACGTAGCTGTAATTTAGTAATTGCTAAGCAAAACTACTCAAGGATTGGAAGTTTCGGTTGCCATAAAAGAAAAATGCAACTTGAGACAGTGAGAGTGGTTAAAGTCAAAAAATAAATGCTCTTGGGAGAGTGCTCAATGAAAATGTTCACTAAACTTGCTTTAGTTTCTTCTTTAGCTATCAGTGCAAATGCAATGGCGATGCAATCAATGGATGATGCTGCGCTTAGTGCTGCTACAGGTCAAGATGGTATTAATATTGGTATCGCTCTAGGTTCAGGTGGTATTTCTATCGACAAATTATTTATTCATGACAATGATGGCTTGGATCCGGCTACTGGTATTACAGGTGCAGCAGCAACTGCTGGTGCAATTACAATTACGGGTACAACTGCAACTGGTGGTAAAGCAATAACTCTTACACAAGTTGATCCAACTACTAATTTATTAGATCTTAAAATTGATAGTGTTGGTGCATCAGGTACTAATGGCGCATTTTTAAATGTAGCTGCAAATGTTGGTGCAGTTAATGTAAAAGTTGGCTCAATTGGCGTAGGTTCTTCTAATACTTTAAATGAGACAACTGCTGTTCGTGGTATTACAGAAGCAGCTCCAACTGAAATTATTTCTGGTTTAGATTTATCTTTAGGTGCAATTTCAGCTAATGTTCAGTTAGGTTCGACACCACAAGGTGCAATGATCAAAGTAAATTCAAGTTTGCAAGGGGGCTTAACACTATCTAACTTTGGTATTAATGATGCTGCAGGTGGTGGTCAAATCTTCCTTGATAAGGTTATGGTTCGTGGTGCAGGCAATACAACTGGGAATTTAGATGTTAATGCTAATATTTCAGTTGTTCCAACCGGTTTAAAAATTCAAAATAATAGTGCTCAAGGTATGAATGTTTATGTACAAGGAGTACATTTAGGTTCTAACACTGCTGCTTCGATTGGTGATGTAGAAATTCAAGGTTTAAATGTAGGTACCTCTACGATTACAATCGCGGGCCATTAATTTAAATATAAAAAAGCGCGTTTTATACGCGCTTTTTTTATAAAAATAAAAAGCTTCTTCATATGGTTATAATAAAAATTATTATATAAGTTTTAAATATATTTAAATTATTTATAGAAAAATGAGGGGTAATTATCATTCTATCTATAGTAAAACTATACATTCATCAAAAAGATTAAAAAAAAGCTGTTTTTTACATAAAAAAAGTATCTTCAACACACAGGGATGTAGAGCTATTGCTCTAAGAATAAAATGAATAAGGCCAGTTAGGCTACCATTTAGACCAAGTGCTTATGTTAGAGATTGCTTTAGGCTCAGCATTGATATATTACTTTGCAACAGAAGCCTTCGAAATAGAAAAAAAACCGCCGGGAACTGTTTATTATACAGAGACTGCCGATTCACGTAATTTATCATTTCATCGAAATCATATTGAACCAGTTACTATAAAACCAGCTGTTGAAGACCAGTTTCGTGGAATTGTTCGACAAGCCTACGATTATAGTTGTGGGTCTGCTGCCCTTACGACTTTATTAAATGGTTATGTTGGTACGAGTTTAACGGAACAGCAAACAATGAGTGGTTTGCTACAGTACGGTGAGTATCAACGTATTATTGAACGCCGAAGCTTTTCGCTACTTGATATGAAACGCTTTGTCACAGCAATTGGCTTAGAGAGTGGTGGTTACCGAGGGGAGTTTTCTGATTTAGTTAAACTCGGTCAACCTGCAATTGTTCCGATTTCATATGCTGGTTTTAAACATTTTGTCGTATATAAAGCTTATAAAGATGGACGAGTATATGTAGCTGATCCAGCTTTAGGGAATATCAGTTTTGACGAAAATCGTTTTAAGGAAATTTGGGATAATAATACGTTATTTGTAATTTTAGTTCCTGAATCTCAGCGTAAAGACTTATTAGCATTAAAAGATTCGGATATGCGTCATGTAGAGGATGCAACAGTCAATAGATATGCTTTTGTTGATGTGCAATATCCCACATATAAATATGACCGTTTAGCAAATAAGGCTTCTACGATGCGGCGAGTTTTGGATACTGATACTCATTCCTCAACTTATAATCAGCCGATAGATACTTATATGCGTCTTTATTACAAGCGTAAATAGTCAGATTTTAATTTAATAAAATAAATAAATTGGGTGGGAAAAACATGAATAAACTTTGGATGAAGATGAGTATGTTGGCCTTAAGTATGAGTGCCATTACAGGGACAATCTATGCTGAAGATCAAGTGCAACAAGCGCAAGTATCTGGCTTAAATCAAACTGTAGCAGAGGAAACGGAAAGCGCTGAATTTTCAGCAGCTACTAGTTCGGCCACCAACAATAGTGATACACCAACTTCCAATATAATGGATACTAACGGGGTGGCACCAGGGTCTAATAGTGAGGCACATCAAGCTGCAAGTGCATTACAGAAAAAAGAAGGTGATGCTAGCCAAGAGACTAACCTACAAGAAGTTTTTACTTCAAATGAGCGCCAATATTCTTTGATTAAGAAGGGCGTAATCTCTTCTTATTATGATATTGATTATACTTATTATCGGGATAGTATATTGGACTTGGCATTAGCAGACGATAACTCACGAATCAGCCGTTTAAGAATCAGGGAAGATGCTCAACATACATTAACAAATAGTTTTACAGCACAATATGGTGTTTTGGATAATTTAACACTTTCGGCAACATTACCTTTAGTTGCTAAATCTGATATCGCTAGTGATTCAACTACAGCTGGGTTAGGTGATATTTCTTTTGGTGCGCGTTGGGAACCTTTCCCATTAAAGCAAGGGCGTTTACCACTCGTTCTTTTTGGTAGCGTATCAACTAAAACAGGTGATAGCCCTTATGAGGTTGGTTCAGAAGAGCTTTCAACAGGTAAAGGTTATTATTCAGTTGGGTTAGGAGCCAGTACCCGTAAGTATATTGATCCTGTTGTGTTATTCGCTTCCATATCTGCTAATTATGGTTTTAAGGAGTCTGGTTTAAATCAGGTACGTGGTAATAATCGTACTTTAGAATCTTTTGATCCAGGAATTAGCGGTGGCTTTTCTTTCGGCTTTGCATATTCATTTAACTATGACGTGTCTTTAACGATGTCATATCAACAGAGCTTTAACTTTAATTCCGAGTTTCAGTTTACAAGTGGTGAATCTTATAAATCTCCAGACCAGAGCAGTGCCATGATGGCTTTTGCGTTAGGCGTACGTGTTTCACCTGAAACAATTGTTAACGGTACTGTTGGCTTTGGTTTAACTGAAGATGCGCCAGATGTTTCACTTGGCTTGTCATTTCCGTTAGATATTTTAGGTTTTAATAAAAAACAAAAATAAGGAGATATGCAGGTGAAATATCCTAAATTATGTCCTTTAACGGCGGCAATTGTTATCTCCGGTTTTTCTAGCTTTGCCAATGCTCAATTAGGACAAAACCTAGCTGTTGATATTCGCTCCTTATCCATGGGGAATGCAGTAACTGCAGACCCTCCTGGTATTAGTGCAGTTCATTTTAACCCTGCAGCTTTAGCAAAAATTGATGGGTTGCAAACAGATGTACAAGGGATTCTTGCAAACTTTGATATTCAAAGAGAATTCTCAGCACCGCCTGGATATAACGTTTTTGGTTATTCAGATGACCCGATTGTTTGTAATGATGGCCCAGAAGTTTCAGCCAATATTTGTACAGATTTTAAAGACTCTGTTCACGGTGATGTGGAGTACGCGAGCCTGTATGTACCTATTCTTAAAAAAATGGTAGATCTCGGAGCTGGTTATCCACTAGTTGCCCCTACAGCAGGAATTGCCTATAAGCCACCAGGATCAAAAGTAACCTATGCAACAGCCGTGTATGCACCGTTGGTTGCAGGATTTGGAGCTGAAAATGGAAACCCTGGTAACTACATGGGTCAGCAAGTTGCTGTTGAGCGGATCACCTATTTATCACCATCTTTTGGTTATCAGGTAAATGATCATTTATCGATTGGCGCTTCTGTAGGGATGTCATATAACGCCCTTGCATTAAAAACCGACTTACGTTTCCCTAATGAGATGATAGGGGTATTACGTATGGTTGATGAGGTGGTTTGTAAGCCTTTTAAAAATAATAATGACATGATCACCGACTTACTATTATTTGGGATTTGTAACACACAAGAAGGCATGAATCCATTTGGTAAGATGGGAGCACTACAGGTTTCATTAGAACAATCTTTAAGCCCAAGTTACAACTTAGGATTGCTTTGGGAGCCAACAGATAATTTTGGGTTTGGTATGGTATACCAGAGCTCTGCCAAGATGCGTTTAAAAGGCAAGTATATGATTGACAATGCCAAAGCGCCCCAGCAACTTGTATCAGGACTTAACTCATCTGCTACGGGTCAAATTTTAGCTAGAATTCTTGGGTTGCCAGGTTATGTTCCTGATATTGAGTCAGGCTTAGTAGCAATGGATTTAGAATATCCAGCCCATTTTCAGGCGGGTATTAAATATAAGATATTGCCAGATTTACAATTGAACTTAGATGTTGGATGGACTGACTATTCAGCATGGGATAAATTTAAATTTGAATTTGATCGCCAGATTTCATTACTTAAAGTTGCAAAATTACTATCTAATAATGTGACTGATAACTCCTTGGCATTACCATTGAAGTTTACTTCCCCATGGAGTTGGGGTATCGGTTTAGAGTATTCCGCAACAGATCGTTTAAAATTACGTGCAGGTTATGAACCGCGTGCTAGTGCTATTCCTGATGATAAACGTAATACCATGGTCCCAATTAATAATGCACAATTATTTGGTCTCGGCGTGGGTTATCGTTTTGATGCGGATACAGATCTAGATCTTTCAGTCGGTTTCCTACGTAGTCGTGACAATATTCCAGCTTGTACGAGTACATTATCGAATAAATGTGGTGTCGATAATATCTTATTAAACCCATACGCTGGTTTGGATGTGAAAACTAATACCAAAGTTACAGTACTTGGTTTGAGCTATAGAACGAAATGGTAAGACTATATAAATGGATGTTTAGCCCTAAATTTGCTATCACAACTTTATGCGTTGCGATAGCAAGTATTTCTGTATCTTATGCAGACGGTTTTTATACAATTATTGGGCCAGATGGGCGGCCTATGATTGTACCGAGTAAAAGAATTGATCAGAAAAAACAACCTATCCCTAAAATAGAGGAAAGAAAACCACAAACTCAGCAGAATCAACCTATAGTAGATGCTGTACAAAAAACATCTAAAGAAAAAGAACAAACTAAAAATTTACCGAAAAAACTGGAACAACATGTCCAAGAAAAATTAAATACTGCACCGACTGCACCGACTGCACCGACTGCACCGACTGCACCGACTGCACCGACTGCACCGACTGCACCGACTGCACCGACTGCACCGACTGCACCGACTGCACCGACTGCACCGCAAAAAACTCAGAAAAATACAAAAACTGTTTCAGTAGTCAGTGATGATTTAAAAACATCCACAGAAAAAAATAAAATTATTGAGAGCGGAAATGCCCCTTCAGTATCTAATAATGAATGGCAAAAAAAGTTAGTTCTCGTTCCTCCACCAATAAAGAGTACATCTCAAGCTGCACCATCCCCCGATTCTTCACTCGATAAATCTAAATTTACAACTATTGATGGCGTAGAGTATGTCAATAATGAATATCTTGAAGATCAAGAATTTAACATTGAAGGTAAGAAGCGGTTTTACCTTATGCCTGATGGTTTGGGGCGCACTGAATCAGTAGAGCGGAAAAAGGGTGTAAGTCGATCAACTTTAGATCAGCTTTTCAATCGAAATACTCAAGATCAAGACTCTACTGTTGTTTTAGCGCCGACCTATATGCGTTTGTCCTCACAAGAGCTAGAAGCAGCTTTTGAACAAGATAAGTGCTTTATTAAAGATTATAAAAAATCAATTAAAACGCTTAGCACAAATAAGGAAGTAAATTTATGGCCACGGAAGCCATTGAAAGAAAAGTTCGAATATGAGTTGATACAGTTAAATCCTTCTGTTCAGCATTTAAAAGTTATGTCTTTTGCTTCTAGTAATGAGAAGCCTCTATATTATTGGCCACTCGTTGTATTTTTGGATGATAAAGGCTGTATTCTGGAAGGAGTGAGTGGATTTAAAAGCAAATCTTATCCTTCGACTATGTTACAGCATGCATCGATTCAAGGAGTTTTAAAAGTACCGCCTTCAGCACATTATATTATGATGACGCCTTTATCTTCTGCCGTGGATGTTACAGAAAAAGAGTTAACAAATCAGGGACAAATTCAAATTTCGGTATTACGTTAAAAATAAGTAGGGTAACTAAATGAATAAAAAATTTTTATGGCCTTTTGCTCTTACCACAATTGCATTGATGTTAAATGGTTGTGGTGGAGGAAGTTCGACAATTAATGAGAATCCTTCTAATGGATCAGGAGGAGCTAGTTCTAGTGGAAGCTGTTCTGTAACGAATAGCGATTGTCTACAATTTTTTTTAGATTACCCTATTGCTGGTCTTAATTTTACCTGTAGTAGTACTGGAAGCCAAAGTTTTATTACTAAAGCTTCAGGAAATATTGTCATCGGTTCTTGTAAAGTTGGTGATACAGCGACCTTCTATTTGCAAGGTGCTAAGAATCCAAGAAAAGTAGAATTAGGTTCAGTTAAGTTAGATTCAGTCTCAAAAATTCAAATGACTGTGCCACCTCGTCTAAAAGTCATAGATATGGCAATAGGATTAACAGGGCAGACTCCAACATCGCTTAGTCCTAGTGACTCTACTATTCGCGTAGCAATGGCATTAGTAAAAGTTTTCCAAAGCATTGGCTTGGAAAGAGGAGATAATGTAGTTGGTGATTTACAACCAACGCAATTTACTGAAGATAAGAAAAATACATTAAATGTTGTATTGCAAAATATCACGGCAACGGAATGGAAAAATGGGGCCTATGTCAATTTGTTAAAACCATGGTTAGATGTAAGCCAGATTTCAGATGAGCAGGCTTTCGACCTTATAACCCAGTTAGCAAACTTAAGTTTGGTTGGATTATATCAATCAGATTATATTACTTTGGCAAAACCTAATTTAGTTGCTGAAAACTTTTATGGATGTAATTTAACGAATTTAAAAGATTGCTCAAAAAATAGTGCGAATACCCAACATGTATTTGGCAACTTATTTTTGCTGTCTGACCGTCAAGGTTATACATTTGGTTATGGGTTACAATGGAAAGGGACCAGCACTACCTCAAGCCAGCTAGCAATTGGAGCTGTGTTGGAGGTATTAACAAAAGCTAAGCCAACTCAAATGATTGCCAATGCACAGACTACTTGGCTTGACCCAATAAAAACAGAAATTAGATCAACTCAGCCGTTCCGTTTGAAAACTTCTAATAATACAAATGAAGATTTAGTAATTTACCAAGGTAAATTATTAAATGATTCACTTATTGCCGGACATGATAGTTCGTATTTAGCTTTAACCAATACTGAAACTCCGAACCCACAACATTATGCATTATGGAGACAGTCCGTAGGTACCCAAAATTATAATGGCTCTATGGATATTTATAAGGTGAGCCCTGCTAGTTTCCTCTTAAAAGATATTTTTAAGACTTCTAAAAATGTATCAACAGGCCAAACATATATTTTCCCTTTATATGCAACATTAAGATTCCAGTTCAATACGGCTGGTATTGCACCAATTGATTTAGGTATTGTGGTTGATGAATATGGGAACATTCGGACTGATATCAAACCTAATGCAACGGCGACTGATATGTCTGGGCAATGTGGAGTTGTTTCTGATAATACTATGATCGATAACAATGGGGTTCAACAGTATCGTATAGGAACAACTGGAGGAACAGAATCTTCCACAAATGATAAATCCGTTACTGTAAGAATGATTCTTGCTGAGCCTCAATTAGGGAATCTGAATGGGATTGTGGTAGGCCTTAACTCAAATGTCATACAAGCAATTAAAGAAACAGGTAGCCAATCTTTAACAGTAAGTGGGGCAAAAATTAACGTTGCCAATCTATTACAAGGTCAGGCAAGTGGTGCAAATCTTACGACTTATGATAATAAAACAGTTAATTGGTTGAATCCATATGCCTTTTATCAACAAGTTTATAACAATATTGAAAATGTCTCACCTGCACCAACTGAAGCTGAAAAAGCACTGGGACAGCGTATGGCTGGAACAGTAACCCTTAGAACCGCTGATTGTTATCAAATTAAGACAAAATAAGGGTTTAAAAAAAGACCGCAAATGCGGTCTTTTTTATTATCTAGCTCATTAGCCTGTATGGTCTAAACGAGTTCCTAACGTCTCTAGATGTGTTGGAAAAACTTGTTGTTTACGGTCTTCGAAATAATGTCTTAATGTGTGTTCAACACTAGGAAAGGCAAGTTCACCCCATGGGATTTCATGTTCTTCAAACAGTCGACATTCGATACTTTCTTCGCCAGCACCGAAAATGCCATCTTTCAGCTGTGCTTTGAACAACACATAAATTTGCCCAATACGGGGAATATTATACATGCAATAAAGTTGTTCTATTTCAATCTCGGCTTCTGCCTCTTCACGAGTTTCACGCGCCGCACCTTGTTCCATGGTTTCGAATAATTCCATATAACCCGCAGGCAAAGTCCATAAGCCATAACGAGGTTCAATCGCACGACGACAAAGTAATACTTTGTCTTCCCATAACGCTAAGGCACCGCAGATTACTTTGGGGTTTTCATAGTGAATATTTCCACAATGAGTACAAACACGGCGTACTTTATGATCACCTAAAGGAATTTTTTGTTCGGTTTTATGCCCACACGCTACACAGAAACTCATAATTATCATCGAGTATAGAGATGCCTCAGCATAACTGAATTTTTAGACTTACGCATCAACTCTATTCCCTAAGTTTGATTTTCAGATATGATGCAAAGAGAGACAGAATAATAGGTGAATGGTATGGAAGAGCACTTGCTAACACAAAAGTTACAGCAAAGATTGCGCTTTTCCACCCGCATGCAAGAAGCACAAGCTGCGGTACTTATTGCGATTACGAATGAAAATAATCCTAAGGTACTGCTTACACGCCGTTCAATACATATGAACAACCATGCGGGGGAAGTTTCTTTTCCTGGTGGCAAGCGTGACCCTAGTGATACTAGTAATATTGTTGTAGCGCTAAGAGAAGCTCAAGAAGAGACGGCTTTAAATCCATTTGATGTGCAGTTGTTAGGCGATTTGCCGATGCAACGTGCAAGAAGTGGCTTGTCTGTAAAACCAATTGTTGGGCTTATTCCTCCTGAGGTAACTTTAATTCCTCAGCCCACTGAAATTGATCGAATTTTCTTTGTGCCTTTACAGCAACTTATAGAGACACGTCCGACGCCATATGAAGTGCGATATGCTCATCAATCTTTATACTTCCCAAGCTTGCAGATTGATAATGAAATTATTTGGGGTCTCACAGCGCGAATGTTAATTGCCTTATTTAAATATGGTTTAGGCTACCAAAAAGAATGGCCATTTCTACTGAATGCACCAACGTTTGGAATGCCAAAATTTTCTCATAAAAAATAAAGATCAGGACTGATAAATTATGATGTATAGCTATCAAGGGCAGCATCCAAAAGCCTTACATGAGCCATGGGATGGCTGGGTTGCTCCAACCGCAACGCTTATTGGACAAGTAGAACTAGGCCGTCAGGTCAGTATTTGGTTTGGTGCTGTAGTGCGTGCCGATAATTGTGTTGTTCGGATTGGTAATTTTTCTAATATTCAAGAAAATTCGGTATTACATACTGATGAGGGCCTTGAGCTAAATATTGGCGAATACGTCACCGTTGGTCATAAAGTCATGTTGCATGGTTGTACAATTGGCGATAACAGTTTGATCGGTATGAATGCTGTCATTTTAAATCGAGCTGTGATTGGTAAGAACTGTATTATTGGTGCTAATGCTTTAATACCGGAAGGTAAAGTGATTCCAGATAACTCAGTGGTAATGGGCTCACCTGGAAAAATTGTAAAAACTTTAGATGAAGAAGGCGCAGCAAAAATACGCTTGAGCGCACTACATTATGCTGAACACTTTAAAAGCTATACCGATTTGAAAGAATTCCACTTTTAAAATTTTAGCGAGATATTTTCTATGCCAAGCACCAGCTTGGCATTTTTATTTAGATAGGAACAACTCGCCTATCAGAGCCGAGTGGGGTATCATAACTTCCGTTTTTAATCTGATTGAATACTAAGGTTGTGCATGAAACTGCTGGCGTTGGAAACTGCAAACGAGCAATGTTCCATTTCATTAATCGATGAAACCCAAGAACTCTTTTTCCAACTCGATACGCGAGCGAAAGCACAAACCCAGACCATTTTGCCAATGATTGAGCAAGGGTTACAACAAACCGGACTTGACGTAGCTGGTTTAGATGCAATTGCCTTTAGTCGAGGGCCCGGTTCTTTTAGTGGTGTTCGAATTAATGCTGCTGTTGCTCAGGCTTTAGCTTGGTCACAAGATTTACCAGTAATTCCAGTTTCTACCTTACAGGCTTTAGCACAAGCGGCTTACCGACTTGAAGGTTTAGAGCAGGTGACTGCGGTACTCGATGCACGTATGAATGAAGTTTACATTGCAAGTTTTGTTCTAGATGAGCAAGGCATCATGCAGTGTATAGATGAAGAAAAATTAATGAACTACGAGCAAGCGGCTGCCTATGCAAAGCATTGCCTAATCGGTTCGGGTGCTAAGCTCCTTCAAACTGATGCAGAACATCAATCAATCATTGCCACTGCACAAGACATTGCTTCGATTGCACGTGTGTATGCAGCGCAAAAGCAGTGGGTTGATGCTGAACATGCTTTACCAGTTTACTTACGTGATGATGCATGGAAAAAAATTGCGGATCAGGGTAAAGCAAATTAAAGGCACTGCGCATGCACATATATTTTGAAGTAGATTTTCAAGAACAAGCACAGCACTACCAAGCTGTGCTTTATTCTAGAGGCGTGACTGTCGATTTACAGCCTATTGAAAAACTCAATGCCCGTTTTTTACGTTTAAATCCTGACCTGGCTCTTTGTGTAGATGAAAACGGGCTTTGGTTATCTGCTAATGGCATGAAAATGCAGCCTGACTGGAAAGCTGAAATTCCGCGTTTAAAACGAGCAAGTCTTAAATCGGAAATGATTGCTCGTGCTTGTCAGTTAGGTGAAAAGCCAGTACTGGTCGATGCTACAGCGGGCTTAGGTCATGACAGCTTACTTATGGCTTATCTAGGTGCTCAAATTCAGCTCGTTGAGCGCCATCCGATTTTATTTACTTTACTTGAGGATTCAAAAGCTCAGGCACAGCGTGATCCATTTTTAAGCCAATTTATGGATCGTATTCAACTGATCTTCGCTGACTCTGCAAGCTATTTACAGCAATTAGATCAAGAAGAAAAAACAGTGGATGTGGTCTACCTTGACCCGATGTTCCCACAGCGCGATCAAAATCAACAAGCAATTAAAAAACAAGCCCAAGTCAAAAAGCAGATGCAGCTTTTGCATTTACTTTTACCCGAAGATGGAGAAATGGATTTGGGTGATCATTTGCTTGAGCTAGCCAAAAAAGTTGCAAAGCGAGTGATTGTAAAACGTCCACGACATGCTATTTTTTTAGCAAATCAAGAGCCAGCCCATCAGTGGCAGGGGGATGCTTGTCGTTTTGATGCTTACTTTCAGTAAGCTTATGTAAGGTTAAGTTTTATTGCTTGAATAATGCACAAATATATGTGATATAGTTCAAAAGCATGATTGCTAAAATTCTTAGCAGGCATACACTTATGGTGCCTGACAAAAACGAAATTTTTGAAACCTTTTTATGATTGATCTCAAACCTTCCATTAACTTTTGGCATGATTTTAAAAGTAACCAGCTTGCCGGAATGTGGTTATTTTTGGGGTCAAGACGTTCCTTACAGATCGTACATCCCTCTATTCTTCAGCTCATTGTTTGGGGAATATTAGGTGGGTGTACCAACTCACTTTATAGTTGGCTTGTTGCCGGTCAAATTGGCGACTTCAACTCACAAGGTCTAATTGGATACGCACTTTGGCCTTTTATTGCGCTTATTGTTGGCATTTTCTTATCACAGCGTATTAATCAGCCGCGTTTAATGTTGGTTCCAGCCTTATTGTGGTTGGTTTTAGATACCAATATTTTATTAATACAGTGTTTAATTCAATATTTGGGATCTAATGGTTATCTAAACTTTATTCCGGATGCTATTTATAACGGTATTTTACCTGGTTTGTTTGTAGCACTTTTTGTGTGGCAAAGTTTGGCAGTCATTTGGGTTTTCTCACGTGAGCTTAAGTGGCCTTGGTGGGAGCGGGCATTGGTTATGGTTGCGACCATTGCGACCATGGTGGTTTGGCAGCTTTCCGTAAAAGATCAGCCTATTTGGAAAGTGGAAGATTCTCCACCTACTTTTGCCGAAGATGCTTTTTATGCACAAAGTAAATTACTTCATGATGCTTTAGAGCAAGTTCAATATGGTGAGTTAGCTAAAAGTCATTGGTATTTCTTGGGTGTTGCAGGCGATAGTTATCAAGACGTTTTTAAATCGGAAGTGGTTCGTATTAAAGAACAATTTGATACGCGTTTTGGTACAGTCGGGCGTTCAATGATGCTGGTTAATAATCCGGATACCCGAACCGAAATCCCGATTGCATCTAAAACCAGTATAGAGTTGGCCTTACGCCGTATGGGCCAGCAAATGAACCGTGATAGTGATGTGTTATTTTTATATATGACATCGCACGGTGAACAAAACCATTTTGAAATTGAAAATGCACCTCTAGATTTGGGGCAAGTCGATCCGAAATGGTTACGTGAAACGCTCGATAAAGCGGGGATACGTTGGCGTGTGATTGTCATTTCTGCTTGTTACTCAGGAAGTTTTATTCCGGCGTTACAGTCACCTGATACTTTAATTATTACGGCATCTGCTGCGGATAAAACTTCGTTCGGTTGTAATAACGAAGCTGACTATACTTATTTTGGACGAGCTTTCTTTGATTTGGCGATGCGAGAGCAGTCTTCTATGAAAGATTCGTTTAATGCCGCTAAGCAAACCGTAACCAAATGGGAAGTAGCTCAAGGTGTAGAACCTTCAGAGCCACAATGGATGATTGGTAAGAATATGGAACTTATGCTACCTCAGTTGGAAAAATATCTTTTTCCTCAACCAAATACTGGTAGCGTAAATATTGCTCAGACACAAACAGAGGCTAAAAACGATGCAACTCCTGCAAAAAAACCGCTGCTTTGAAGGTGAGCAGCGCATTTATCAGTTTGATTCTCAATTATTAAAAGGCTCTACTAAGTTTGGGGTTTATTTGCCACCTGCTGCTTTAGAAGGTAAACCTTGCTCAACTTTGTTTTACTTAGCGGGTTTAACATGTACTGAAGAAACTTTTGCCATTAAGGCACATGCACAGCATATGGCTGCCCAGCTTAGTCTTATACTGATTACACCTGATACTTCACCTCGTGGTGAACAAGTTGCAGTAGGTGACAATTGGGATTTAGGTCAAGGCGCAGGCTTTTATATTAATGCCACAGAAGCACCTTGGTCTGAGCATTATCAGATGGAAAGCTATTTAATCGATGAGTTATATCCACTTATTTTAAAAAGTTTTCCAGTCAATGCTCAACAAGTCGGTATCTTTGGGCACTCAATGGGTGGTCACGGTGCATTAACTTTAGCGTTTAAATATCCAGAAAAGTTTAAGTCGGTATCTGCTTTTGCTCCGATCTGTGCACCAACTGAATGTGCATGGGGAGACAAAGCCTTTAGCCATTATTTGGGTGCAGACCGTGAAAGCTGGTTGGCTCATGATGCCACAGCGTTGGTCTCAAAAAATGGGGCAGTATTTGACGAAATTTTGGTTGATCAGGGGTTAGATGATCAATTTTATGAACAACTTCACCCTGAAAAATTTAAACAAGCATGTTTAAAGGCAGGACAGCCTTTAACTTTAAGACAACATGCTGGCTATGATCATGGCTATTATTTTATCCAGACCTTTATGGATGAGCACTTACAGTTTCATGCAATCCAGTTAGAAAAGGTATCTGGTTAATTAATTTAGTGTTGCCATTCAACTTGAAATTCTTGTTGAGCCATGCGGTTTAGATGATCAAGAACAACTTTTTCTAAGTGGTTGTGGTCATCTAACTGACTATCAATAGCAACATTTAACTGCTCTGTTTCTGGTGCAAGCGTAATGGTTGCGGTAGGCATTAAGATTTTAAAATCTTGTTCAGTTTCTTGTACTTCAAATTTATGTTTCCAATGATTAACTAGACGTTTTGCAATGCGTTTTCCATCGTTTGTTAATAGATGAGTTGTGCTTTTCATTATCAATCCTCACATTGGTTTAATGTACCTTAACAAATTCGTTTGGCACTTGGCATTCTATAGTAGCAACGTTACGTTGCAAGTTTGAAATGTTGTCATTTAAGCAAGGAAGAGCGGGCCAAGTAGGTTCTTTTTTGTTATAATTTTTAGCCTCTCCTTAAATTTTTAGCCAGGTCATCCACCTATGTCCAAGCCTTATTTGATTGCTCCTTCTATTTTATCTGCCGATTTTGCTCGTTTAGGCGAAGATGTAGACAAAGTGTTAGCTGCAGGTGCCGATGTAGTGCATTTTGATGTGATGGATAATCACTATGTTCCAAATTTAACTTTTGGTGCAGGTGTGTGTAAGGCTTTAAAAAATTATGGAATTACTGCTCCTGTTGATGTGCATTTAATGGTATCTCCAGTTGACCGTATTATTGGTGATTTCCTAGAAGCAGGCGCAGATATCATTACGTTTCACCCAGAAGCTTCTTATCACATTGACCGTTCATTACAGCTTATTAAGTCTGGTGGTGCTAAAGCAGGATTAGTTTTTAACCCAGCAACACCATTGCATTATCTAGACTATGTTCTTGATAAAGTTGACCAAATTTTATTAATGAGTGTAAACCCAGGTTTTGGTGGGCAAAAGTTCATTCCAATGACTTTAGAAAAATTACGTGAAGCGCGTAAAATTATTGATGCAAGTGGCCGTGATATCCGTTTAGAAGTAGACGGTGGTGTTGGTCCTGCAAATATCCGTGAAATTGCAGAAGCTGGTGCAGATATGTTCGTTGCTGGTTCGGCAATTTTTGGTCAACCAGATTATAAAGTTGTGATTGATCAAATGCGTGCAGAGCTTGCAAAAGTCGGTAGTGTAGACGCTTAAAAAAAGAATATTAAGCTGAGAGTAAACTTGTGGATAACTTTGTTTATAACTGTATGGATAACTGTGTTGATAACCATATGGATAAGATGTTGGTAAAATAAACAAAATGAGATCAACCGTTTATTCTCTAAGCAAAATGTATGAAAAAAGAACGCTTTGGCGTTCTTTTTCTATTCTATCGGGATATTTTGGGATCTGTTTTTTTATTAAGCTTTGCTAAAAAATAACCTGTGCAAAAAACGAGAGGGCTTGTGTAAAACTTTTTAAAATATATTGAATAGAAAACTGTAAAAGTGTCATGAAAAATAAAGCTAAATTTGATTTAATAAGATTTTAGTAAGAGACCTAGATTATTAATGACAGTAAAAATTTTAGCGGTAGATATGGATGGAACTTTTCTTAATTCTAAGAAGCAGTACAACAAAGCACGTTTTTTAAAACAGTATGAACAACTAAAACAAAATAATATCCGTTTTGTAGTCGCTAGTGGTAACCAGCTTGCAAAGCTTGTTACGTATTTTCCAGAAATTAATCATGAGATTGCTTTTATTGCCGAAAATGGTGCTCATGTTGTAGATGCGGGGCAAGAGTTAGCTTTTGCCCATTTAAGCAAAGAGCAATTCATTGAGATTTTAAATGCGATTGACCCAGTGTATACCTCTAAAATGGTGATCTGCGGAAAACAGAGTGCTTATGTGCATAGCAGTATGAACGCGGAAGATTATGCTAAAGTCGCTCGCTATTTTGAAAAGCTGACGGTTATAGATGACTTTTATGCACTAGATGACTTGGTGTGTAAAATTACTTTTACTGCGCAGGAAAATGAAAGTTTTACAATTTTTGAGCATTTTCAGAAGCAAAGTTTTGTAAAAGATAAGGTTTTGGTACCAGTCTCAAGTGGCTTTAATTTTATCGATTTGATTCTTCCGGGCCAGCACAAAGCACATGGTTTGAAGCTATTATTGCAAAAATGGCAGGTTCAACCCGATCAAGTCGTTGCGATTGGTGATAACAATAATGATATCCAGATGATTAAAGCAGCAGGTTATGGGTTTGCAGTCGAAAATGCAGTTGAAGCCTTAAAAGCCGTTGCTCCTTACACAACTGCAAATAATGAGCAAGAAGGTGCATTACAGGTGATTGACTTGGTTCTTCAGCATCAACCTCCATTTGCTTAATGACCTTAACAACAATCAACTAAGATGGAAAATTGTATCTGTTTAAAAACTTGGTTATGCTAATACAACTAAGATAAATAGATTGCTCAAGGCAATAAATGATGACACTGCAACACTTACGCAAGTATGCTTGGTTTGTGTTCCTGATGACTTTAGTTATTGGGTGGAGTGGTGTATCTATTGCTCAGACACCTATGCAGCATGATCTTCATACTATGCCGTGTCATAGTGAGCAAATGAAACATCACTCTATGCATATTCAAGCTGATGAGCAGACAACGTGTCATCAATCTATGGCTCAGGTTTCTCACCAACATGGTGAACACTGCCAAGACTGTAATCCGGTTCATTGTCAGATGGTAAATCTGGCTTTACAGCAAGCTGTACCAGGTATTGAATCATCATTTATTCCTATTCCATCTCAATTTAGTAGTATTTATCAGGCACAGCATTTAGCCGGATACTGGCAAGAAATCTTACGTCCACCAAAAGTTTAATCCTTTCTTACTTATTTTTTTAGTTAAAAGGATTAAAGCAATGTCTCATAAAACGATTAGCAGCCTCGTCGCTGTATTTGGTCTATTGGTTTCACCATGGACTCTTGCGGCAATTAAGGAATATCACCTTAATATTAATGAACAACAGGTCAATGTTACGGGCAAACCCCTTAAACGAATTACCGTAAATGGAAAATTTATAGCACCACTCCTTGAGTTTGAAGAGGGGGATGAGGCTGTTATTCACGTCCATAATCAATTAAAGAATCAAGATACCTCTTTACACTGGCATGGGTTGTTACTGCTAGGGTTAATGGATGGTGTGCCGGGTTTTAATAATTTTAAAGGGATTGCTCCAAATGGAGATTTTGTTTACCGCTTTAAGGTGAAACAAAATGGCACATATTGGTATCACGCCCATAGTAAAGGCCAAGAACAAGACGGTTTATATGGGCCGCTTGTGATTTACCCAAAAGGCAAAATACCAGTTGCGGCGCATGAAAAAACTGATCGTGATTATGTAGTGATGCTTTCAGATTTCCATGATTCTTCTAGCGATAGCATTATGAAGAATTTGAAGAAATCTGCTGAGTATTATCAAAACCGCCGTGAAACTGTATCTGATGTATGGAAGCAAGTTAAAGCACAGGGCTTAAAAGCAACTTGGCAAGATCGTTCGATGTGGAATCAGATGCGGATGTTAAAAACCGATATGTCTGATGTGACGGGCTATACCTTCTTAGTCAACGGCAAGACTCCTCAGCAAAACTGGACAGCTAATTTTAAAGCTGGTGATAAGGTTCGATTGCGATTTATTAATGCATCAGCAATGTCATTTTTTGATGTCAGAATTCCAAATTTGAAAATGACAGTTGTAAGTGCAGATGGGCAGCCAGTTAAACCTGTAGCAATTGATGAGTTTCGTATTGGTACAGCCGAAACCTACGATGTCATTGTGGAACCTACGCAATCAAATTATCAGATTGAAGCAGAGTCTATTGACCGTAGTGGTTTTGCCATTGCTACTCTGCATGATGAAAATACCCAAGCTGTCGGGCCAATCCAAATGCCAGCACCACGTCCACGTGCTTTATTGACCATGGATGATATGGGCATGAGTCATGGTGATGGAAGTAATGAACATGCTGGCCATCAAATGAACATGCAACATGACATGTCGGCCATGCCTGAAATGAAAAAAGAGACGAGTCAGGCTAATCATGATCACACAATGATGAAAATGGATCATGACATGAAAAATATGTCATCTGGCGAACATGATCATTCCATGATGCACATGAAGCATGATATGTCAGCGATGTCTGAAATGAACCATGATATGCAGGTAATGTCATCTAGCGAGCATGACCACGCTATGATGAATATGAATCATGAGATGCCTGCTCAATCTGAGAATAAGCCTAAAAAGGATGAACCAGTTTATGGCTGGGCAAATGCTTCAACGCCAGCGGGTATGAAAGCACTGCAATATAGCGATTTGCAATCTTTAACACCTCAGCCAGATACCCGTGTACCGGAACGTGAGTTAGTCATTCGTTTAGGCGGCAACATGGAGCGTTATATCTGGACCATTAATGGCAAGAAATTTAGTGACACGACACCTTTACAAGTTAAGTATGGTGAACGCATACGCTTGAAATTTGTGAATGACAGTATGATGGCTCATCCAATGCATTTACATGGCATGTTTATGCAATTGGAAAATGGTCAACAAGCTGAAAACTTACCAAATAAACATACCATTATTGTTCCACCCGGAAAGACCGTTACGGCGTTATTGACAGCCGATGCTTTGGGAGAATGGGCGATTCATTGCCATCTGCTCTATCACATGAGTGCTGGAATGATGAATAAATTAATTGTTGCTCAAGTCAACGATGGACAACAACCCGCTCAGACCCAGCCAACTGTTCAATCTGAAAATGAGAAAGGAGCTAGTCATGCGCATCACTAAGTTATTTTCTCAAATGATATGTTGCGGTGCTTTCTCGGGTATATCTGTATTTGCTTTTGCTCAAGAACCTTTAACACACGATCATTTACGCGAACATGGTGGACAGGTTTATCAAGCAACAAAGATTGATACTGGCTGGACTCAAAATGAAGAGGGTGAAAGCAGTTTTTCTTCTGAATTAGAAACTTGGGTGGGAACAGATGAAAATAAATTGTTCATTAAAGCCCACGTTGAAAAAGCAGAGTCAGAAGATGCTAATTATGGCGGTTCATTACTTTATAGCCGCAATGTAGCTGACTATTGGGATGTACAGGCCGGGATAAACTATGAACGTTTACAACGGGAAGACGAAAAGGAAGATCGCTGGGCTGGTGTAGTGGGCTTACATGGCATGGCACCTTACTTTTTTGAAACCGATGCTTATCTTTATGTAGGTGAAGATCAGTTATGGAAGTTAAGCCTAGAGACAGAAAGAGATTTGCTTTTTACTCAAAAGTTGATTGGTAAGCCCTATTTAAAAGCAGATGTTGTTTTACAAGATGAATCTCGCTATGCCAGTAAAACAGGCCTGTCGAGTTTACAAGCTGGCTTTCAAACCCGTTATGAAATCAATAAAAAGGTAATGCCATTTGTTGATTTCGGTTATGGTTATGAAAAAGGTTTAAAACAAACCGCTTGGCAAACTGAAACCGACTCAGAACATGGTTGGTATTATGGAGCTGGGTTAACACTAAAATTCTAATTGCCGAACAAAAAGTAAGCTTAATGACATGCCATTGGTTTATACTGATGGCATTGTTTTTTGTGTCAGTTATGGTGCAAAGATGGCTTTAGAAAAACAAGAGAATCAAATAAATGTAAATAAAAGCTGTTCTAGCTGTGGGTGCTCAAATGTAGCAGCTCAGGACTTTTCTGTGGCAAGTGAACCTAGGGTAAATAAAACCCAATGGGTGAGTTATTATCATATCCCCCGTATGGATTGTGCAGCCGAAGAACAAATGGTACGAATGGCTTTAGCTTCTTATGCTGAACATATTCAAGAACTTTATTTTGATTTGCCCGCCCGCCACTTAGCGGTGTATCACAGTACTCAAGACGAAAAGATTACTCAGTGCCTGCAACGTCTAGGTTTAGGAGCCGAATTACAACAAACCCAACCACATTATGAGCCTGTTGAAAAACCCAAAAAGGTTCGATCAAGTTCCTCAACTAATGCAGCACAAAAACAGGTACTACAATGGCTGTTACTCATTAATGGGGTCATGTTTGTCATTGAGTTAATGGCAGGCATCATTGCCTCCTCCACAGGGTTAATTGCTGACTCGCTCGATATGTTTGCCGATGCTGCAATTTATGGTATTGCATTATTCGTGGTGGGTAAAAACCTCGACGCTCAATTAAAGGCTGCGCATCTTTCCGGATGGTTTCAATTTGGTTTAGCCATAATCGTTTTAATTGATGTGCTGCGCCGTTTTATATATGGCAGTGAACCAGTTTCAATTTTAATGATTTTAATTGGGGGATTAGCGCTTGCAGCCAACATTAGTTGTCTTTACTTAATGAGTGACCATAAAGAGAGCGGGGCACATATGAAGGCGAGTTATATATTTTCTGCAAATGATGTCATCGTAAACTTAGGTGTCATTATTGCGGGAATACTGGTTGCAATCACAGGCTCTCGTTATCCTGATTTAATTATTGGATTGATTATTGTTTTGTTCGTTTTAAATAGTGCACGAAAAATTTTACAGTTAAAAAATGAATAATATTTTCTGATAGAGGCAAGCTTGAGTTCGGGTTTGCCTTCATTTTTTATTTTAAAGTAAACTGAGTCTTCACATACTGGAGGAACGACCTCCCCCATAATGGGTAATCATGTCGGGACGACCTGACACTATAAAAATTAGTGAATGTTATGGCTTGGGCTATTTTAATTTTAGCAGGTGTATTTGAAGTGATTTGGGCATATTCTATGAAAATGTCTGAAGGTTTTACACGCTTAACACCTAGTATTATTACCGTAGTTTTTATGATTTTGAGTGTAGTTCTACTTTCAATTTCAATGAAAACTTTACCCCTTGGTACTGCTTATACGGTTTGGACAGGCATTGGTGCAATTGGATCATTTTTAGTTGGTATTTTCTTTCTTCATGAGCCTATTGGTGCGATGAGAATGATTGCCGCTGTACTGATTGTATCTGGACTGGTTCTAATGAAAATTTCATCTCCATCCTAAGAGGATCAAGTATGTTGCTGTCTTATAAGTATATCAATTCGCCTGTTGGGCAATTAAAGCTGGTTGCGAATGAAAATGCTTTGGTAGCAGTACTTTGGGACAATGAAAATCCAAAACGTGTTCGACTGGCAGAGCTGGTCGAACAACTTGAGCATCCAGTTTTATTAAAGACCGAACAACAATTACAAGAATATTTTGAAGGCAAACGCCGTGAGTTTACATTACCACTAGATTTTGAAGGGACTGCATTTCAAAAGCAGGTCTGGGCGGCATTACTGACGATTCCGTATGGTGAAACAAGAAGTTATAAAGATATTGCTGTTCAGATCGGAAATGAAAAAGCAGTGCGAGCAGTGGGTGCTGCAAATGGCAAAAATCCGATTTCAATTATTGCACCTTGTCACCGAGTCATTGGGGTAGGTGGCGCTTTGGTTGGTTTTGCCGGTGGTCTTGATAAGAAAGATATTTTATTAAGATTAGAGCAAAAATAAGCTATTTTTAGCGCTCGATTTTTTCAGGCTTTTCTAATAAGCTGTCAATTCTGATATTTCATATAAAGCGTGTTTTATAATCTCGCTATTTACTGAAATATTAATCTTTTCATAACAAACTCTGGATGTTTTAAAAATGGCTGTCGGTGACGTAACAATGCCACAAATGCATGTGGTAAAAGGTGTAAAAATTGGCTCAACAGAAGCATATGTACGTTACCCAAACCGACGAGATCTAGTCATTTTTGAATTTGCAGAAGGTTCAAATGTTGCAGGTGTATTTACGCAAAATGCATTCTGTGCGGCACCTGTTCATGTCTCTAAAGCTCATCTTGCCGAAGGCAATCCGCGCTATTTAGTGATTAATACAGGTAATGCCAATGCTGGTACTGGTCCTATAGGTTTGAAAAATGCTCAGGATACTTGTGCAAAGTTAGCGGAGCTTGCTGGCGTTAACAGTTTCGAAGTACTTCCATTTTCTACAGGTGTGATTGGTGAGCAGCTTCCGATGGAACGTTTACTCGCTGGCTTACAACCTGCATTAAATAGTGTACAGGACGCTGCATGGAGTGATGCGGCATCTGGCATTATGACAACAGACACAGTGCCTAAAGGCGCATCTGAACAATTTGAGCTTGATGGTATGACTTATACCATGACCGGTATTAGTAAAGGCGCTGGGATGATCCGCCCGAACATGGCAACTATGCTGAGCTTTGTGGCAACAGATGCGCCTATTCGCCGTGATTTAGTCCAAAAGCTATTAAAGACTACAGTTGAGCATTCATTTAACCGTATTACCATTGATGGTGATACCTCAACAAATGACTCTTGTATTTTTGTAGCAACTGGTCAGGCGGGTGGCGCTGAAATTACATCGGAAAGCGATGTACGCTACGCTAAAGTGTTAGAAGTACTTGCTCGTGTAATGAACCGTTTAGCACAGTTAATTGTCCGTGATGGAGAAGGTGCGACGAAGTTTATTACTGTTGCTGTTGAAGGCGGTGCAAATACTCAAGAATGTTGTGACATTGCTTATAGCATTGCGCATTCACCGCTTGTTAAAACTGCACTTTTTGCATCGGATCCGAACTGGGGACGTATTTTAGCTGCAATCGGCTATGCTGGAGTGAAAGACTTAGACGTGTCTAAAATTCAGGTATGGTTAGACGACGTGCAAATCTGTAAAGATGGTGGCGCAGCCGAGGACTATACCGAAGAAGCAGGTGCTCGTGTAATGGCACAAACCGAAATTACCATTCGTGTTGACTTAGGCCGCGGACAAGCCAAAGACACGGTATATACGTGTGACTTATCTTACGACTATGTCAAGATTAATGCAGATTACCGTTCGTAAATATTCAGTTATAATCAAGCCTCGACAAAGAGGCTTTTTTATTAGCCCCATCTTTTGATATTAAATGATTGAATTTAGTAAATCGTTTAAGCAGTAACGTTATATGCGAGCAGGTATGCCAGCATGAAGGATAGAGAAGACGTTTTATGAGTGATGCGACTTTAATTGCCAACGATGCAAAAAACATTGTACAAGCGCATTTAGACCGTTTAGGTGAACCAAAAGACAACCGCCTAAGTGAAGAAGCAAAACAACAAAAGTTTGCACAGATCGAAGCAGAGCTCAAAAAACGTGATGCTGTCCTTGTTGCTCACTACTATTGCGATCCAGATGTACAAGAACTTGCCGAGAAAACAGGTGGATGCGTTTCTGACTCTTTAGAAATGGCACGTTTTGGGCGAGATCATGCTGCCTCTACACTGGTTGTGGCTGGCGTTAAGTTTATGGGTGAAACAGCAAAAATTCTGTCTCCTGAAAAAACAATTCTGATGCCAACACTTGAAGCAACCTGCTCACTTGACTTGGGCTGTCCAGTTGATGAATTCACGGCATTTTGTGATCAGCACCCTGATCACACCGTAGTGGTTTATGCCAATACATCGGCTGCTGTTAAAGCTCGTGCGGATTGGGTGGTGACTTCAAGTTGTGCAGTTGAAATTGTTGAGCATCTAGATAGCTTAGGCGAAAAAATTATTTGGGCACCAGATCAGCACTTAGGTCGCTATATTCAAAAGAAAACCGGCGCTGATATGTTGCTTTGGGATGGCGCATGTATTGTGCATGAAGAATTCCGTGCACGTGGCATTGCTAACATGAAAGCACTGTACCCAGATGCGGCTGTATTGGTGCATCCTGAGTCACCAGAGTCGGTGGTAGAAATTGCCGATGCAGTGGGTAGTACATCTCAATTGATTAAAGCTGCACAAACTTTGCCACACCAACATTTAATCGTGGCAACGGACCGTGGCATTTTCTACAAAATGCAGCAAGCCGTACCAGATAAGATTCTGGTTGAAGCCCCAACAGCGGGTGAGGGTGCAACTTGTCGTTCATGTGCACACTGTCCGTGGATGGCCATGAATGAACTTGATGGAATTTTAGAAGTTTTACAAAAAGGTGATCAAGAAATACACGTTGACCCAGCACTTGCTGAACGTGCCAAAATGCCTTTAGACCGAATGTTAGCCTTTAGTGCATCATTAAAACGTTAAAAAGCCTCAAAATGCTTGTTAAATATACATTTGATAAGGATTTTTAACTTTTTTTGACAATAGGTGTTGACGTCTGAGGGCGTCGCGCCTAGAATGCACACCGTACCGCACGATGTGCGATACAGCAAAAGCTGAGATAGATCGGAGCATAGCACAGCCTGGTAGTGCACCTGGTTTGGGACCAGGGGGTCGTAGGTTCGAATCCTACTGCTCCGACCACTTAAAAGAATATTTTAAGATCGGCGAAGTATCGCATGATAAGCATCATCGGTTAAGCGCCTGTAGCTCAGTTGGATAGAGCATCCGCCTTCTAAGCGGATGGTCACAGGTTCGAATCCTGTCAGGCGCGCCATTTGGTAGCTTGGTACGTAGAACTTATTTGATGGTGGATGTAGCTCAGTTGGTAGAGCCCTGGATTGTGATTCCAGTTGTCGCGGGTTCGAATCCCGTCATTCACCCCAATTTCGGAGCATAGCACAGCCTGGTAGTGCACCTGGTTTGGGACCAGGGGGTCGTAGGTTCGAATCCTACTGCTCCGACCATATTTAAAAGCGTTCAAGCTTTCTAAAATATCCCATATATTAAAATCATTTCTTCTTATCTTATGGATAGAAGGAATTTTTTTGTTTTCTATAATAAAATTTTAATTCCAAATTGCTCCAATATCTGAACTTATTTATATAAGCTCTGTTCTCTGTTCTCTGTTCTCTGTTCTCTGTTCTCTGTTCTCTGTTCTCTGTTCTCTGTTCTCTGTTCTCTGTTCTCTGTTCTCTGTTCTCTGTTCTCTGTTCTCTGTTATTGATATTTCTGTCTTAACTCATCTTTTTCTTGATGTGATAAAAATGCGATTTTAAGTCCATTTTCTTGAGCTGTATAAATTTGCTCAGGACTTAAACCTGCCAATGGGGCAGCAGTTAAATATTCATGTTGTATCTCAATGCCTTCTACGGCAGGGTCGTCCGTATTAATAGTGGCAAGCACACCATGTTCTAAAAAAGTCTTTAATGGATGCTCTGCTAAAGAAGGCACTGTGTTGGTTTGAATATTTGAGGTGAGACAAGATTCAATACCAATCTGGTGTTTTGCCAAATAATCTAAAAGTTTTAAATCTTGAACTGCTTTAACACCATGTCCAATCCGTTCGGCACCTAATTCTTCAATGGCTTGCCAAATACTTTCTGGGCCGGCAGCTTCGCCTGCATGTACCGTAATGTGCCAACCTGCATCACGCGCTTTTTTAAAGTGCTCAATAAATAAATTGCCCGGAAAACCAAGCTCATCTCCAGCAAGATCCAATGCTTTAATATCATTTTTATGGGCAAGGAGGGCATTTAATTCTTTTTCGCAGGCTTCTTGACCAAAAGTACGACTCATAATACCAATTAAATTCGCTTTTACGCCGTACGCCTGACTACCTTCTTTTATTCCAGCAATCACAGCTTCAACTACGCCTTCAAGTGGAAGTTGATGGGTCATTCCCATATAACCCGGTGAAAAACGTAGTTCTACATAGTCTAGTCCTTGCTGTGCTGCATCCTGCATGTTTTCAAAAGCAATACGTTTACAGGCATCTAAACTGGCTAATACTTTTACGCCCCAATCGAGCTTAGATAAAAAACTTAATAAGTCGGGTTGGTTATCCATCACTTGTACGTGTGGTCGTAAAGATTCAATGTCGTAAGCAGGCAAATCTAAATGGTATTGTTGCCCCAACTCTAAAATGGTTTGAATGCGGATGTTGCCATCAAGGTGGCGGTGTATATCTGTAAGCGGGAGCGTTTTTGTAATCATAGATTTCTTCTTATCTGTTTGCATCAATTCATCATGCCTGTTTAGATGCACTGATAAAAGTTTGGATTTGCTATGTTTTTGTGAAAATGGTTGAGTTGAGTTTTTTGAACTTACTATATTTGTATAAGTTTTAATTTTGATGACATTGTTCTGGCCTAAGAAGACAACACAGTCTGTGTAAGATACAAGCACCAAGATTTTTATTGTTTTTAATTTCGCTGAGCCTGTTTTTTGTTGACTCTTCAAGAGTGGATTGGCTGAAGAATGGTCATTGGTATTTTGCCTTTTACTTGTAAAGATGAATAAAGGCTTGCTAAAGACCAAACCGATAAAGCGATTAATTTATCTGTAGAAATCTATTTCTGGCAAGTAAATGAAAAAGAAGAAATAGGAAGCACTCAAATGAAGTCGGTACTTTGTCATCAAGCAACATTGCAAGTAGTAGACCAACCGAACTTAACGCCTGCAAAAGGACAAGTTTTATTGGAAGTGGTGCGATGTGGGATCTGTGGTTCAGATTTACATATGCAGCACCACTGCGACCACATGCATGATTTGGCTGCACGTGTCGGGTTTAATGGTTTAGCCAAGTCTACAGACCCATTTGTACTAGGACATGAGTTTTGCGGCAAGGTTTTAGACTACGGTCCAAAAACACGCCATAAATTTAAAGCCGACACACTCGTTTGTGCAATGCCGCTTTTGAATGTAGATCAGCATGGTTATTTGTCTACGGGACTTTCGCCAAATGCTTCGGGTGGTTATGCCGAGCAAGTATTGGCTCAATCAAGCTTGATGTTTGAAGTCCCGAATGGTCTAGATGCGGATAGTGCTGCCATGACCGAACCTATGGCGGTTGCATTGCATGCTGTTCGCCGCAGCCGTGTAAAAACAAGTGAACCTGCGATTGTGATTGGCTGTGGTCCTGTCGGGCTAGGTGTCATATTAATGCTTAAAGCTGCTGGGGTTAAAACCGTAGTTGCAAGTGACTTTTCACCAAACCGCCGTAAGCTTGCCGAGCAATGTGGTGCGGATATTGTGGTAGACCCTAAAGAGACATCGCCATTTGCCAACTGGAAGGAGTTTGGTTTGCTTGGCAATGTATCAGATGCGATTAACATGGGCATGGGGCTGTTTGATAAGTTGCAAGCGACTCGCTTACCGTGGTGGCATGGATGGCGCATGATTGATAAATTGGGCGCTCTGCCAAAACGTCCTGTTATTTTTGAGTGCGTCGGCGTGCCGAGTGTTTTGCAGCAAATTATTGAAGGTGCACCTCTGTTTTCCCGAATTGTCGGGGTGGGCGTGTGCATGCAAAGTGACAAAATCGAGCCCGCACTTGCGATTAATAAAGAGCTAGAAATTCAGTTTGTGTTGGGCTATACACCGCTTGAATTTAGAGATGCGCTGCATATGATTGCAGAAGGTAAAGTGAACTGTTCACCGCTCATTACAGGTGTTGTTGGCCTAGAAGGCGTAACTAATGCATTTGAAGCATTACGTGACCCTGAACAGCATGCCAAGATTCTGATTGATCCGAAACGTAGTGGTTCAGATATTCAATTAATGAGTCATTAATTTCAAAGTCATTTACGCTTAACTAAAAAGATTGTGATTTGATTAATCACAACCTTTTTTATGAGTATTGGGCGTAAATGAAAGCTGCTGAGTTAATTCGTATTAGTCTTTAGTTGTTCTAGTTCTTGATAAATCCACTCAACAAATTTTTGAATAGTCGGTGAGATGTCTTGGCTCGAATGGATGAGGTAGTACTTTCGGCTGCCTTTTAATTTTTTATTGGAAACAATCACCAGTTCTTTTTTTTGTAGTTCAGACTCAATCAACATTTGTGGAATTAAAGCCATTCCCATGTCATGACTGGCAGCAACGGCAAGCATCGAAAATAACTCATGGCGCTGTCCATCAAAAGGCTTAGGGTGCTGCATGTGATGAGTGAGAAACCATTCTTGCCAAATGCTAGGTCGAGTGGTTTGTTGAAGTAGGGGGATTTTCAGCAGATCTTCTGGGCTTAAATCATAGGTATTTTCATTAATCATGACCGCATCTGGAAAATACTTTTCGATTAGCCTTGGCGAGCACACAGGTACAATTTCTTCATCCATTAAATAATGCGCTTGTATGCCGGGCCAGTGGTCAATTTGCTGCTGCGTACCTGCAAAAATCGCAGCATCAAAAATATTGTCATTAAATAAAAAAGGTTTAGTACTGGTTTCTAAATGAACCGTAATTTCAGGGTGTTTTTGATTTAAAAGATGAAGCTTGGGTAATAGCCAGCGTGTTGCAAAGGTAGGAACTACGCCTAACTTTAATGTTCCACCTAAACCCTTATGAGAAATCACATCGGCTGTACATTTCTCTAAACCCAATAAGTAGGGCCTGATGCTTTTAAAATATTGCTGACCTGCAATGGTGAGTTCAACACCATGCCGAGTACGTATAAAGAGTTCAACGGCCAAGAAATCTTCTAATTGCTGAATTTGGCGCGAGACTGCACTTTGGGTAATACATAACTCTTGCGCAGCATAGGTATAACTTAGATGTTTTGCTGCACTTTCAAAGCAAATTAGACCCTGAATGGACGGGATACTTCTTCGCATAAATAAATCCTTTTATTTGTCATCATATTTCAAAACAGCATATGACCTAAATGCAGAAATCCGAGTTTAGTATAAAAATAAGTCATTTTTAATGAAATACAACGAATTAAATATGTAAATTTAATGCCTCTTATTTTAAATATGCGTAAAGCGCATATCTGCATGAACATTTATCGTTTGATTACTGCATTTTTCACGCATAACATCGAGTTAAATAAAGAAGATCCAATCAAGCAGAGGATGCGATGAATCACATGGTGACAACAAAAAAAGCAAAAGTTCAATTTAACTGGCAAGATCCATTTTTAATTGAGCAACAGCTTAGCCCAGATGAGCGCATGATTCGTGATGCGGCTCATGCCTATTGTCAAGAACGTTTACAACCACGTGTACTTGAACAATTTCGTCATGAAACAACAGATCCATCTATTTTCCGTGAAATGGGAGAGCTTGGCTTACTTGGCCCAACCATTCCTGAGCAATATGGCGGCGCGGGTTTGAACTATGTGAGTTATGGTTTGGTTGCGCGTGAAATTGAATATGTCGACTCGGGCTACCGCTCTATGGCGAGCGTGCAAAGCTCATTGGTCATGGTTCCGATTCATGAATTTGGTACTGAAGAGCAAAAGCAGAAGTACTTACCTAAACTGGCTACTGGTGAATACATTGGTTGTTTTGGTTTGACCGAACCTGACCATGGTTCAGATCCGGGCAGTATGATTACCCGTGCTAAAAAAGTTGAAGGTGGTTACCGTTTAACTGGCGCAAAAATGTGGATTACCAATAGCCCGATTGCCGATGTATTTGTCGTCTGGGCAAAAGAAGTTTCTGCTGAAGGCAATGTCGGTGATATTCGCGGCTTCATTTTAGAAAAGGGCTGGGAAGGCCTATCTGCGCCAGCTATTCATGGCAAGGTCGGTTTACGTGCCTCGATTACGGGTGAAATCGTGATGGATAACGTTTTTGTACCTGAAGAAAATGCGTTCCCTGAAATTCGAGGCTTAAAAGGCCCATTTACCTGTCTAAATAGCGCCCGCTATGGTATTGCATGGGGCGCAATGGGGGCTGCCGAGTTCTGCTGGCATACTGCACATCAATACACCATGGACCGTAAACAATTTGGTCGCCCGCTGGCTGCAAATCAATTGATTCAAAAGAAACTGGCAGATATGCAAACTGAAATTGCTTTGGGTTTACAGGCAGCTTTACGTTTTGGCCGTATGAAAGATGAAGGTATTGCATCGGTTGAAGGTACATCTCTCATTAAGCGTAACAACTGTGGAAAGGCGCTTGATATTGCCCGCATGGCACGTGACATGATGGGTGGAAACGGCATTAGTGACGAGTTTGGCGTAGCACGTCATTTGGTCAATCTTGAAGTTGTAAATACCTACGAGGGCACACATGACGTTCATGCCTTGATTTTAGGTCGTGCACAAACAGGCATTGCCGCATTTAGTAACTAACTCACTCATTTTTTTAAGATAGAGGTGTTCTTTCGGGAGCACCTTTAGGGATTTTTTACACAAAAATTTATGGATAATGACAAGATTCATCGTAAGGATACTCATGTGAAGATGTGCCTCTGTGTACTTAAAACCAAATGTAAGATGTTGAAAATATAAAAGATTAAGTCATACAGAAAACATAAGTAAGCTATCGATGACTCATTTGGGAAAAATGAGGAACTAAAGATGAACAATGACGTTCAAGTAATATCGAAAGAATTAAGAACCACATTTCCAAGTAACCTTGGAACATATGAAAAGATTGGACCAAATACATGGAAATGGGCGTTGTTATTTGCCTATTTTGCGATGGTGGTCGATGGCATTGATATTATGCTGCTGTCTTATAGCTTGACCAGTTTAAAGGCAGAGTTTGGTTTAAGTACCTTTCAGGCTGGTGCATTAGGCAGTGCTTCTTTAGCAGGTATGGGGATTGGCGGTATTTTGGGTGGCTGGGCATGTGACAAGTTTGGTCGCGTACGGACCATTGCCAACTCGGTGACTTTCTTTTCGGTAGCGACCTGTTTATTGGGCTTTACGCAAAGCTTTGAGCAATTTATGGCTCTACGTTTTATTGGTGCTTTAGGAATCGGAGCACTCTATATGGCGTGTAATACCTTAATGGCTGAATATGTGCCAACTACTTACCGTACAACGGTCTTGGGCACATTACAGACTGGTCAGACCGTAGGTTATATTGCTGCAACGTTATTAGCTGGCGCAATTATTCCAGATTATGGCTGGCGCGTTTTATTCTTTCTGACCGTAGTACCTGCTTTCGTTAATATTTTCCTGCAACGGTTTGTGCCAGAGCCAAAATCTTGGCAGCTCACTAAAATTGAAAGCTTGCAAGGCAAAAGACAGCCTAAAGAAAGAGTAGTAGTTGAAAAGCCAAAAAGTAGCAGCATTTATAAGCAAATCTTTAATAACTTTAAGCACCGTAAAATGTTTTTGTTATGGATGACCACAGCATTCTTCTTACAGTTTGGTTATTACGGCATTAACAACTGGATGCCAAGTTATTTAGAAACAGAAGTGCATATGAACTTTAAAAACTTAACCAGTTATATGGTGGGTTCATATACCGCAATGATTTTAGGAAAAATTTTAGCGGGCTATCTTGCAGACAAATTTAACCGCCGTGCTGTTTTTGTGTTTGGAACAATAGCCAGCGCAGTGTTTTTGCCAATCATTATTTTCTTCAATACCCCTGACAATATTCTGTATTTATTAATCACTTTTGGCTTCTTATATGGCATTCCATACGGTGTGAATGCGACTTATATGGCTGAAAGTTTTTCAACCGATGTGCGCGGAACAGCCATTGGCGGTGCTTACAACATTGGTCGTGTCGGGGCAGCGATTGCACCAGCTACCATTGGTTTCTTGGCATCGGGCGGTACGTTTACCATGGCCTTTATTGTGATGGGCGCTGCGTATTTTGTTGCGGGTGTATTGCCGGGCTTATTTATTAAAGATCGTCAATACGATCCGCAAAAACAATCATAAACAATGACAGGGAGGTGCTCTAAGTACCTTCTAAAAAGATAAAGGTATCGTTATGGGTGCATTACAAGAAATTCGGGTTTTAGATTTAAGTCGTGTGCTTGCTGGGCCGTGGTGTGGGCAAATCTTGGCAGACCTTGGCGCAGAAGTGATTAAAATTGAACGTCCTAGAGTCGGTGATGACACCCGTATGTGGGGACCACCATGGATGCCCGATCAAGACGGAAACATGACCCGTGAATCTGGCTATTTTCAGTGTACCAATCGTAATAAATATTCTGTTGCGGTAGACATTACCACACCCGAAGGTCAGGCCTTAATTTATGAAATTGCAAAGACTGCCGATGTGGTGATTGAAAATTATAAGACAGGGTCTTTGGCTAAATATGGTTTGGACTACGCTTCCTTAAGTGAGTTAAACCCCAATATTGTTTATTGCTCGATTACCGGTTTTGGACAAGATGGCCCACGTGCAGAAGAACCCGGTTATGATTTTATTATTCAGGGTATGTCAGGCTTAATGAGCATTACCGGTGAGCCTGATGATGTGGCTGGTGGTGGTGCACAAAAGGTTGGCGTGGCTGTGGTAGATATTCAAACTGGTCTATATTCCACCATTGCCATTCAAGCAGCCTTGATTG
Organism: Acinetobacter baumannii; assembly: GCF_009759685.1. Taxonomy (NCBI): domain Bacteria; kingdom Pseudomonadati; phylum Pseudomonadota; class Gammaproteobacteria; order Moraxellales; family Moraxellaceae; genus Acinetobacter; species Acinetobacter baumannii. The sequence goes on from NZ_CP046654.1 coordinate 2,060,281, forward strand.
CTCGTTCGCACACGGGACGCGGTCAGTATATTGATATGTCACTCCTTGATGTACAGGTCGCGGCACTGGCAAATCAGGGAATGAACTATTTAGCTTCGGGTAAAGCACCACAGCGCATGGGTAATCAACACCCAAGTATTGTGCCGTATCAAACTTTTAAGGCTAAAGATAAAGAATTTATTATTGCTTGTGGTAACGACAAGCAGTTTAAAGATTTGTGTATTGCGATTGGTTATCCAGAGCTACTCGAAAATGAAAAGTTTGTGCGCAACCAAGACCGCGTAAAATATCGAAATGAACTGATTCCTTTATTGTCGGAACACTTTTTGCAGAAAACTGCTAAAGAGTGGGTCGAGAGGATTCATGCACTTAAAGTACCCGTAGGTGTTATCAATTCTATTGAAGATGCTTTGGCTGAACCACAAATCGTGCATCGTAATTTGGTGGTCAATATTCCTCATCGTTTAAATGAAAACTTCCAAACCATTGGCTCACCCATCAAACTGTCTGATACTCCCGTTGAATATCATCATGCACCTCCAGAGCTTGGTGAACATACCGCTCAAATCTTATCAAGATTTAAAACAGCAGAAGAGCTAGCTGTGTTAAAAGAGAAAGGCATTATTGATGGGAAGATTGCTTAATCAAAATCTCATCTATTCAATTGCAGCTCTAGGGCTGCAATTATAAATTTTGGTTAATATTAAATAATTGATTAATCGAATTTTTCATGTTTATCGCAAGTGTTTCATCGAAACCATCGACTAAAAAGCGGCTAATTAAGCCTTCAATCACCGTATAGATCAGCTCAGATAAAGCTTCACCATTCGGCATATTACAGTTTGCGGCGATGAGTTCTTTAATCCATTGTTTATGGGCTTTTGAAATTGAAATAATGTCTTGATCATCTTGGTTAGATTCTGCGACTGCTCTTACAAATAAACAGCCTTTAAAAAAATCTTGTCTAAACCAGTTGGTGTGCCAATCCAGAATTTTATTGATGGCTTCTAACCCTGTTGCATCTCCAACATAACCTAAAAGACTTTGCTTAAACCGTTCATCACGCGCAACGAGCACAGACTTAACTAATTGATTTTTATTTTTATAATACGTGTACATGGTGGTTTTAGAGCACCCAGATTCATCGCGAATCAGGTCAACGCCCACACCAACAAAACTATTTTCATTAAATAACTTCTCGGCTGTATCTAATATTTTTAAGGCAGATTTAGACATAAAACTTTTCCAAAAAATAAAATAGTACAGATCTGTACTATTTGAGATTTTATCTATATGCTTTTTAAAAAGCAAATTTTTGTTTGAGGAAAAAACCATGTTCTCGATCTTTTATGGCAAAGAAAAACTAGCACCATCGCCCAGTAAAGTTGATGTTTTAAGAAGCCTTATTGGGGGGACGGTCAGTATTTTTATACTTCTGTGGTTAAGTAAGCTCACACATAATATCTTTATCATGGCACCGTTTGGTGCGACCTGTGTGTTGCTCTATACCGTATCGCAGTCACCTTTAGCACAGCCCAGAAATATTATATTTGGACATCTTATCTCGGCTTTTGTGGGTTTGTTTTTTCTAAAATTTGTCGGTGTTTCCATTTTTACAATTGCTTTTTCAGTGGGCTGTGCAATTGCGCTCATGCAAGTGTTTAAATGTGTTCATCCACCTGCTGGAGCCAATCCTTTGGTTATTTTACTCACCGCAAGCAGCATACATTATGAGTGGAATTTCTTAATTTTCCCTGTTTTGGTCGGTGCAGTGTTTTTAGTTTTAGTGGCGATGCTCATTAATAATATTAAAGCGAGTACGAAGTGGCCAATGTATGGTTTAGGAATTTTAAATAGTAAAAAGTAGGGAAGGTATGAAGTGTTTTGAGCTTAAAAATAATAAAAGTATTCACTATGTCAAGATAGTGAATACTTTTGAATGAACTTATGATTTCTTCGAAATACGCTCTTCGATGGCAAATTTGAGTAAAGAAGCGCTGCGGTAAAAACCATGTGCGAACTTTCCAAATGGCATGGTAATAAAGAATGTCATGACCGTAGCTAAATGGAAAATCAGTAAAAGTGCCATGTAAGGGGCATTGCGAAATGCCATGAGAGCTAGCCCTGAAGCGCTAACGATAAGCAGAAGGAAGATAAAGCCTCGATCTACAGGTTTTTGCTCACGGTCACCATGCAACGGATGACGTTTAAGATTTAAATAGAGCAAGCCAGATGGTCCGACAACTAAGCCGATTCCACCCAAAGTTCCTAAAATGACAGGCAAGCTTAGGTAAGGATAAGGTGCATGTAGGTCAAGAAAATAATGATATAAAGTCGCTACACCTGTGGCTGCAAAGCAGAGCATAAAGCCATAAAATGTCAGGTGATGGAACACGCGGCGGATTTGTGTGTACCGGTCATCTTGCTCATTACAGCCTTTGCCATGACCACCATCTAAATATTTAAGTGTTAATACGTTTTGGGTAGCTTGAACCAGATCGGGTTTCTCAACTTTGCCATGAATGACTTTAGACGTCTGTCGCCAGAATTTGCTAATTCCAATGCCGAGCAAAACAATCGCAACTGTAAAGGTCGCTCCAAATAATAGGGCTAAAAAGTTATGCGGGAAAATCGCATAGAAATTACCTTGGTAACCTGCAAATAAGTCAGTGCCTTTCCACCACACCACAGCTAACATGCAAAAAAAGAAAATAAGTGTTAAAGCCGAGACAAAAGGAATACCTACAGACTTATAAATTCGACCTAAAGGCTGAGGTGTAGCAAATTCTTGATAAGTTTCTAAACGTACTTGTGCCATCGCTTTTGGAATATTTACCCCAAACTCGTGTGGTGGAGCATATTGGCAAGCATGTAAACAAGCACCACAGTTATGACAGAGGTTTGCCATGTAATGAATATCGGCTTGGTTAAACTCAAGACGTTTGGTCATAGCCGCAAAAACAGCACAAAATGACTCACAGTAACGGCAAGCATTACAAATCTGTAGCACTCTTTGAACTTCCTGCTCATGGTCAGAGAGCTGAACAACTGGAATTAGGGCTTTGGTACTAGCATTCATGTTCAACTCCTTGTGAAAGTGCATAGTGGGCGGCATTTTTTCCGGCAATGCGTCCAAAGGTCGTGCCAATCGATATACCCACGCCCGCGGTATAACCCTGACCGAGTACATTACCTGCCATCATTTCACCTGCGACAAACAGGTTACGGCTTGGTTTATTGTTAAAACGTACCGCAGCATCGTCTTCGACTTTTAAGCCTAAATAGGTAAAGGTAATGCCGGGTTTAAGCGCATAGGCATAGAAGGGTGGTTGGTCGAGAGGAACGGCCCAATGAGTTTTGTTGGGAACAATATTTTCGGTGGTGCAGTCATCTAAAACGGTATGGTTAAAGGTGCCTTGCACACAGGCTTGATTAAATTCTTCTACGGTATGGCATAAGGTTTTTGCATCCAGCCCGATTTTTTCGGCCAGTTCTTGAATGCTATTTGCTTTCACACCCGCAAACACAGGTGGCATAAAGCGACCAATGGCTTTTGAATCGATAATCGAATAGGCAATTTGCTGGGGTTGTTTAGCAACAAGGCGGCCCCAAATCGCATAACGTTTTGGCCAGAAGTCTTCGCCTTCATCATAAAAACGTTCGGCTTTGTTATTGACCACAATACCCAATGAAACGCAGTCAATACGAGTGCAGATGCCGCCGTCATATAACGGTGCGCGTGCATCTACAGCGACGCAATGTGATTGTGATGGGTCACCAATAATATCGGCGCCTTGATCTATCATAAATTTGAGTAAGTTGCCTTGATTAAAGCGGGTACCTCGAATAATAAAATTATCGGCAGGCCATTCGCCGTTTTCATTTTGTCCCCATGCTTCTCTTAACCATTCGAGATTTGACTCAAAACCACCTGCGGCCAAGACACAGCTTTTTGCTTTAAATACACGTCCATCTTCAGCAATTGCAGCTTCAAAATGTCCTTGATTTAACTTTAGATCTTTGATTTTTGTGTTGTATAAAATTTCGATACCAAGTTCTTGGGCGCTACGGTAGTAGGCATTAATAAGGGCTTTACCGCCACCCATAAAAAAGGCATTGGTGCGTGCAACATGCAAAGCACCCGATAGCGGTGGCTGAAAATTCACACCATGTTTACGCATCCAGTCGCGGCAAGTTGCCGTGCTACGAATGACTAGACGGGCTAAGTGCTCATTGGTTTTGCCCGCAGTCACTTTAAGTAGGTCTTGCCAATATTCTTCTTCGGGGTAAGCATCGACCAATACGTCTTGAGGAGCATCATGCATGCAACGGAGGTTACGAGTGTGTTGTGAGTTACCACCACGCCACTCTTTGGGCGCTGCCTCTATTACCAGTACAGAAGCACCACTTTCTTTTGCTGTGAGCGCGGCACACAGTGCGGCATTCCCACCACCAATCACAATTACATCATGCATGGATTTCTCCCTTTCTCAGCTAGGGCTAATGTAGCTTCAAAAGGGAAGATGAAGTGAGAGGCTAGGCTTGAATGGGTGTTTAGTAAAAATAAACACTAATGGCTTAAGTGTTTACGAGTTCCGCACCAGGCCAGCGCTTTTCATTAATCAGGTTAGTGATACAGGCACGAATTACTACTTTGGTGGCTAAAGTAGCAGGCGAGAGTTCTTCTTCAGAGAGACTAATTAAATAGTTAATGCGTTCAATAGCAGGTTCTACAACGCGCAGTAAACACAGGTCTTGCCGCGAGTTTAACGATGCACCCGCAGGTTGAATGGTTGCCATTTCGAGTTGGCTAATACTTTCCATTAACAAATGCAGCCCATCAATTTCATATGCCACTTTAAGTTGATGAATTTTCTGTTCAAGCAACAAGCGCAGCCCATGTCGTTGGCTCGGTAAAATTAGGGGAAGTTCTTTAAGCTGTGAATGAGTAATGGTTTGAGTGTCGATACAGCTTTCAAGATGGTACTGACCCAGTACTTCTTTAGGCGAGATTAAAAACATCTGTTCTTTGACTAAAGGTTGTATGGCCCACTGTGGGTCGACATCATCACTAAAGATGATAGCCACATCGAGCTGTCTTGCATTAACTAAAGCTTTTAAGTCACCCGATAAGCCTTCGATTAAACGGACTTTAATGTCGGGATAACGGCTTCTCATGAGTTTTAAAAAATGCGTGCCTATAACAGCCGCAACACTCGGTGAAAAACCGACGGTGACATGACCACTTAAACGTGAGGAGTGCGCAGAGTCTACGGCATGGTCTAGGTGTCTAAGTGCCAGTTGAACCTGTTGAAAAAAAGCTAAACCCGCAGGGGTGGGAACCGTACCCAAAGCAGTACGTTGTAAAAGGCGAATAGAAAGCTCGCTTTCTAATTTTGAGATTTGCTGACTTAATGCAGACGTTCCAATATCGAGATTTTTTGCAGCTTTACCCAAGCTTCCTGACTCGATCACTGCAATAAAATACTTTAATTGTTTAAGTTCCACGGCAAATTCTACTTTGACCTTTGTTAATTATTCTACACTGATTTATTACTCTACATTTTGTTCTATTGCTTTGAGTAAACCGTTCAAAGAGTAAAGGCAACATCCTCTCAAAATGCTGCCTTTTAGAGCTTTTATTGTTTAACCTGCTCAAGACCCTGTTCTTCAATAATTTGTGTTGCTTGAGGCGATTTCACAAATTGAATAAGTTCTTTTGCGACTTTTGCATGTTCCGAGTTTTTACCAATACCAGCAGCAAATACGGTAACTTTTTGGTAAGGCGCAGGGATTGGACCAACTAACTCAACTTGACCATATTTGCCGGTAAAAGGTTTGATTTCACTAATTTGCTGGAAACCAATATCAAACTGGCCTTCGGCAATACGTTTTGCAACGCGGTCGCCTACCACTTTTTCTGCTTTACTCGAAATTACTTTGTATTCGACAGGTGGAAAGCTTGGGAAAACATCTTTTTCAAGATGCGTACCACTCGCACTTGCAGAATAGCCTATGTGCTTGGCATTTAATAAAACTTTTTCAAATTTTGCCGCAGAGCTAATATCTGGTTTTGGTGCGCCTTTAGGCACAGCCATGCCAATGCTTGAATTCACCAAAGCGCTTTGTGAGTTTGGGTCAACATAACCTTTTTCTGCGAGTTTGCTTAGTTCAGGAGCAGCCAACACAACGACATCAAAACGTTCACCACGATCAAGTCGATTTGGAATTGCAGTCGGTGACTCCCCCATAGACGAACCAGATGAGAGGTGAACAGTGTGACCAGTTTGTTTTTCAAATATTGGAATGAGTTTTTCCATAGATGAATAGAAACCGCCTGAGCTAATTACTTCGAGCGTATCTGCATTGGCAAATGTAGAACCTAAGCCTGCACCAGCTAGGCAAATGGTTATGAAGATAGGGGACTTTTTCATGGTGCCTCACTTGAATTGCAAGAAAGCACAGTACGGAGATTTAAGGTCTGCCGTACTGTTTATTAAAATTTCAGGTTAAGGAATGAGTTGTTTTAAGCGCTAACCTTTGCAGGTTCAGCAATTGCATCAGGGTCTTTCTGTTTAGAACCACGACATAAATACAAGCTTGAGATGAGACTACATACCGCAGCGAGCATGAGCCAGAACGCTGGTGTGCTTGCATTACCTGTATTTTCGACAAGGAAGGTACAAGCCATTGGCGTCATACCACCAAAAATCGCGGCTGCAAGACTAAATGCTAAAGAGAAGCCAACGGTACGTACACGTTTTGGCATCACTTCGGCAAGCGTTGCGACCATAGTGCCGTTGTACATACCAAAGAAGAACGAGAAGTAAGCAAGGGTAATAAGTAGGTTAGAGAAGCTAATGTCGCTCACCAACCAGCTTAAAACCGGATAGCTGGTAAAGATCGCAAGAGTCGTAATACCCACTAATACTGGACGACGACCAATTTTGTCTGAAAGCAAGCCACCCATTGGTAACCAGAAGAAATTCGACAAACCTACAAACACGGTTGCTAAAAGGCTATCTGTTACCGACATTTCTAAAGTACGTTTCGCATACACCGTGGTGTAAACCGTAATAAAGTAGAAAGTTGTCGTAGTCATCGCACTCATCATCATGCCGGCAAGTACAATGCGCCAGTTGCTTACAAGTGTGCTGAAAATTTCTTTTGAAGATGGATGAGTTTTTTGCGCTTTAAAGTCTTCAGTTTCCTCTAAAGTACGACGGAACAAGAAGATTAAAGGAATAATTAAACAGCCAATTAAGAACGGAATACGCCAGCCCCATTCACCCACTTGAGCATGAGTTAAAATGGTGTTGAGCCAATAACCAAGTAAGGCCGCAAACACAACCGCAATTTGTTGGCTACCAGACTGCCAGCTAGTAATAAAGCCACGATTTTTATCGGTTGCAATTTCAGCGAGGTAAATTGAAACACCGCCAGATTCAACACCTGCCGAGAAGCCTTGTAATAGACGCCCAATCACCACCAAAATTGGTGCGATAATACCAATGGTTTCATAACCGGGCACAAAGGTAATTAATATGGTGCCAATAGCCATAAGACTTAAAGTGACAATCAAACCTTTACGACGACCGACTTTGTCGACATAGGCACCCAAGAAAATAGCGCCGAGAGGACGCATAAGAAAACCCGCAGCAAACACGGTAAATGTCATCATTAAAGAGACATATTCATTATCAGAATGGAAAAACTTTGCTGCGATATAGGTGGCATAGAAACCAAAAAGAAAAAAATCGTACTGTTCTAAAAAGTTGCCACTCGTTACATTTAATATTTTTTTAAAAGTAGCCCTACGGTTATTAACGACATCCATTGGAGACCTCCTTGGCCTAACAAAATGGAAACATTCATGATCTTCAAGGTTTGGACGTAAACTGATTCAATCAATAAACCTAAATAGGAAATGGGTTAGAGATGAGATTTAAAGGTGTCCTTCGTAGAAAATGTGATGCCTTGTTTCCAGTTCAAACTACACATCTATGTTTCGATAAACAGAAAACCACTTATCATTCGAAGGAAAATGTAATCTTAAAAAGCAGGAGGGAGTGAGAGGAGAAAATTAATTAGGTATTTAGAAAAATTAATGACCCTTTATAAAATAATTTCAGAACATGGCCAAATCTGGTTTTGAATCAACTCTTTCACACATGCCTTAATGGCTGACTTGGCAGCAAGTGCGGCAGGTGATAATTCTTCTTCGGCAAGGCTCACCAAATAGTTAATTCGTTCAACTTCAGGGTCGACGACCTTAAGCAATTGCAGCTTGTGTTTATACTCTTGTAAGCAAGCACTACCGGGCCTCACACTTGCAAGGTCAAGATGAATCAGGCTGTCCATAAGCAAATGCAAGCCATCAATTTCATAGACGACATTGAGCTGTCCAATCTTGTGCTCAAGCAGTTTTCTTAAGCTATGGCGTTGACGTGGCAGCACTAAAGGAATATCGCCAATTTGCTGCGACTGAATAATTCCACTTTTAATACATTCGCTAAGCCCGTATTTTTCGAGCACTTCTTTGCGTGCCATTAAATACATTTGCTCGCGCACTAAAGGCTGTATAGACCACTGTTTATCAATTTCATTGGTAAAAATAATGGCAATATCAAGCTGACGCGAATTAATCGACTGAATCAGGTTCCCCGACAGGGTTTCTACAATCTCTAAACGAATATCTGGATAACGTTCAGACATTAGTTTCATTAAAGGGATGCCAATTAAAGCGGTAATGGTCGGTGGAAAACCAAGGCTGACATGACCGGAAAGCCGTGCTGAATGTGCAGCATCTATGGCGAAGTTCACTTGACGCAAAATAAGTTGAGAGTGCTTTAAAAAGGCAAGACCTGCGGGTGTAGGCGTGACGCCAAAAGCATTACGCTGTAATAAGCGAATGCTTAACTCTTGTTCGAGCTTACTAATTTGCTGACTAATTGCCGAAGCACCCACATCGAGTTTTTGAGCAGCTTTTCCAATACTGCCTGATTCAACGACCGTCAAAAAATACTTTATTTGCTTGATTTCCATAATAAATGTATTCGCTCATCATCCTTGATTTATAGAGATATGAAGGATTGGGAAATCTATCATGCGTTTTAATACTAACAGCAATATATAAAAAAGTTTCTTAAAAATTAACTAGCTCTACTGAAACTTAGTAAAAAGCAGAATCACACCCAACACACATAAAATAGAACCAATTACCTTATTAATCTGAGCTTGTTTGGCTAACATTTTCTGTCTTAAGAGCATTGAAGAGAAAAGCACAGCCACCAGTGAAAACCATATAAAATGGGCAAATGACATAAAAAAGCCATAAGCTAAAAGAATGCTTTCAGGCGTGGTTAAACTCACAATTTGGGTATAGGTACTAATCACAAATAGCGTGGTTTTAGGGTTCAGGGCATTGGTAAAAAAGCCGTATTTTATGGCTTGAAAAGTGCCTATAGCGTTTAAAGCAACAGCATCTAAAACAGGTTTTTGCGTAAAGGTTTTATAACCAATATAGATCAGGTAAAGTGCGCCAATGTACTTAACAATAGTCAAAATTTGCGGCGTATAAGTCATCACAAAGGCAACGGCAACTAACGTATAGGTTACATGTACCAACACGCCAAGCGATATTCCAAGTGAAGTGAACACACCTATTTTTCGACCGTACAAGTAACTATTTTTAGTAACAATCGCGAAGTCTGCTCCGGGGCTTACTACTGCCAAAATCGTAATGAGAATAACCGCAATAAACTCAGCCATTATCTTGCACCCTCATTGAAAACGAACGGTTTTATCTGTACTTTTTGGAATGTATTCAAGAGGAGAGCTGTTTTACTGAAAGCTATTATTCTTTTCGTGAGAAAGATTGGGTCTTTACATTTATGAAGATAGATATAGATATTTAAAATATTTTTCATCATCTAAAATAGGTTTTAATAAAGATGATTTTTATTTTGAACAGAAACTTAAAAATAAAAATCGATAAAAACGACAACATAACTATGAGTTTTTGGAATGATTGAAAGAATATCGCTGAATTCATTAAAATTTTTCTATTTTGTAGCGAAGTATGGCAGCGTGACTTTAGCTGCAAAGAAATTATTTGTGACGCAAAGTGCGGTCAGTAAACAGATTTATAATTTAGAAGAAGCTTTAAATACGACTTTGTTTGACCGAAAAAATAAAACACTTGTGATGACGGAGCAGGGTGAAACTTTATTGAGTTGTTGCCATCAAGTTTTTGGTCAACTCGATGAATGTTTAATACAACTCAGCCAATCCGAAACCGAAAACAAGCAACTGGTTTTGTCGTGTGAACCGACTCTTTCTATGAAATGGCTCATTCCACGCTTATCAAAATTTAAAAAGCTCGGTCATGATTTTGAGGTTGTGCTACTCACAGCAGGCGGCGTGGTCGATTTTGAAAAAGATAATATTGATATCGCGATTCGCCGAAATGACTTTGATTGGGGAGAGCATATTTATAGCGAAAAAATTGCCGATGAATATATCGCTCTAGTTCAATCAACCAAGCCATCGGAAACCAACGACGTACTCATTTCGACCTCTAGACCAAATTTTTTCAAAAGTATGAGTCGCATTGCTGAGCTAAAGCAAAGTTTAAAAGGCTACACCAAAGTTGAACTCGAACATTTTTATTTATGTTTAGAAGGTTGTTTGGCGGGACTTGGCGCGACAGTCATCTCAATTTATATGATTGAAAAAGAGCTTGAATGGAACTTACTGCAAAAAAATTCACCAGTCGTTCAAGATGGTTCAGCCTATTTTCTACTTTCTCATCGTGCTTTTGAGGAAGATCCACGCAAAACCCTATTTTTAGAATGGCTAAAAGCAGAGATGAATGAGAGTCAACATAAATTGCTTTAGGCTTATCTGTTTTATTCAAAGAAAAATGATTTAATTAATTGAAAATAATCATTAATTATAAAAATTACAGACATTAAAACGAGAGTACCGTATGTCTCGTTTGTACCATCTAAAATTCCCTAAGATGAAAAATATTTAACTTCATACTTATTTATAAAACCCTAAACATGAATTCTACTCAGTTTTGAATGAGACTAAATCATTTTTATTCATGTTGTGATTGCGGTATAAATCTATCCATGCTCTGAAGCGCTCCAGTTATTCACTTTTGATAAGACCAACAGGCACAAAACTGACAAGGCTGGAAAGTTCAAAAAGAGCAAAAAGATTTTTTAGGTTTATCTCAGAAATTAGGGTACTGATCACAATGAGTAAAGAATTTACATTTACGATTAAGAGTATTTGTTTCGATGAGAACTATCGTCCAGCAGACAATACGCGTATTACAACCAACTTTGCTAACTTGGCGAGAGGGATGAGCCGCGAAGAAAATTTGCGCAACACATTACGGATGATCGACAATCGTTTCAATGCCTTAGCTCATTGGGACAACCCTAAGGGCGACCGCTATGGCGTTGAACTTGAAATCATTTCAGTTGAAATGAACATTGATGCCGAAAACCGTACTAGCGGGCTTCCTCTCATCGAAATATTGAAAACCAATATTGTTGATAAAAAGACCAATGAACGCATCGAAGGCATTGTAGGTAATAACTTCTCGTCTTATGTACGTGACTATGACTTTAGTGTGCTGTTGTTAGATCACAACAAAAACAAGTCTACGTTTAGCACGCCAGAAAAGTTTGGTGAATTGCACGGCAACTTGTTTAAGAGCTTTATTAACTCTGAGACTTATAAAGCCAACTTTAAAAAGGCACCAGTCATTTGCTTAAGCGTTTCAACAAGTAAGGTGTATCACCGTACTGAAAACGAACATCCTGTTTTGGGTGTCGAATACAAGCAAGAAGACTATTCATTAACCGATGAATATTTCCAAAAAATGGGCTTAAAGGTTCGCTATTTCATGCCGCCGCATAGCGTTGCGCCGTTAGCGTTCTACTTTACTGGCGATTTGTTGAGTGATTACACCAACCTTGAGTTGATTAGTACCATTAGTACGATGGAAACCTTCCAAAAGATTTACCGTCCTGAAATTTACAATGCAAATTCAGTGGCTGGAAAGTCTTATCAACCAAGCTTGAAGCACCAAGATTATTCACTTACTCGAATTGTGTATGACCGTGAAGAACGTAGCCGTCTGGCTATAGAGCAGGGGAAGTTTGTTGAAGAGCAATTTATCAAACCATACCAAGCGATTCTTGAGCAGTGGTCTGCGAATTACGCTCCTAATTAATCAACATATAGGTCATTTATTATGAAAAAGTTATTACCGACTTCAACTGCTGGCAGCTTACCAAAACCGTCTTGGCTTGCAGAACCTGAAAAACTTTGGTCGCCGTGGAAACTCGAAAACGAAGGCTTAGTCGAAGGTAAAAAAGACGCGTTACGTTTAGCACTTCACGAACAAAAACTTGCAGGCATTGATATTGTCAGCGATGGCGAACAAACCCGCCAACACTTTGTGACGACATTTATTGAACACTTAAATGGTGTAGATTTTGAGAAGCGCGAAACAGTTCGTATTCGTGACCGTTACGATGCAAGCGTACCATCTGTGGTAGGTGCGGTGTCTCGTCAAAAGCCTGTGTTTGTTGAAGATGCAAAGTTTTTACGTCAGCAAACTGATCAGCCAATTAAATGGGCGTTACCCGGCCCAATGACCATGATTGATACGCTTTATGATGGTCACTACAAGAGCCGTGAAAAGCTTGCTTGGGAATTTGCCAAAATCTTGAACCAAGAAGCGCGTGAGTTAGAAGCTGCTGGTGTAGATATTATCCAGTTTGATGAACCTGCATTTAACGTGTTTTTTGACGAAGTAAATGACTGGGGTATTGCAACTTTAGAGCGTGCAATTGAAGGTCTAAAATGTGAAACTGCAGTGCACATTTGCTATGGTTACGGTATTAAAGCCAATACTGACTGGAAAAAGACACTCGGTTCAGAATGGCGCCAGTACGAAGAAGCTTTCCCGAAACTTCAAACTTCTAACATTGATATCATCTCGTTAGAATGTCACAACTCTCGTGTGCCAATCGACTTACTTGAACTCATTCGTGGTAAAAAAGTCATGGTGGGTGCAATTGATGTTGCAACGAACCAGATTGAAACACCGGAAGAAGTTGCCAACACACTACGTAAAGCGCTTCAGTTTGTAGATTCAGACAAGCTTTACCCGTGCACAAACTGCGGTATGGCGCCTCTTTCTCGTGAAGTGGCACGCGGCAAGCTAAATGCTTTAAGTGCAGGTGCAGAAATCGTTCGCCGAGAACTTACGGGTTTTGATCTTACTGCTTAATATTTACCAATAAGTGGTATAAAGGGTTACTTTTTTGATGGTGGTTGATAATCAAACAAGTAACCCTCATTTTACTTACTACATGTCGCTCTAATCAGAACGCATGTCGATAGTACCTTCCTGATGGAGTTGGGCGGTATAGCAAACCCACAGGAAAAGGTACGGTTCAATTTAGGAATAATGTCATGGTTCAAGCAACAGACTTTAGAAATGCAATGTCTTTACTCACAAGTGCGGTTAGTGTTGTGACCACGGCAGGCATGTCTGGCCGTTTTGGATTTACTGCCTCTGCTGTTTGTAGTGTGACTGACACACCGCCGACATTATTGGTCTGTATGAACCAAGCTGCGAGTTCACATGCACATTTCCTAGATAACAAAATCTTAACCGTAAATGTGTTAGGCGCGCACCACGAACATATTTCAAAAGCATTTTCATCTAAGCTCACACCCGAAGAACGCTTTAAACATGGCGAATGGATTGAGTTAGAAACAGGCGCACCTGTGTTGGAAGATGCTTTGGTGAGCTTCGATTGTGAGATTGAGCAAATTCAACAAGTCGGCACACACACGATTTTTATATGCCCGATTGTGGCGATTAAACAAAGCCAACATGACCAAAGTTTGGTTTACTTTAACCGTGCTTATCACCAAGTGGGGCAGACAGAGACTGTCTAATCCTACTTATCATTTCGTTATTTCATAATAAAAGACTCATTAAGAAATCAATAAGCACGGATCGCTTCTGTTTATTTTTAAAAATACAATTAAATATAATATCTTAAATTATAATTAAGTTAATCTAATGAAAAACAATAAGAAATTTAAACACTTGTCATTAAAGCCACATTGACACATCTCAGCTCTCAGATTATGCTTTGCGTGCTGGCCACATTGCCAGCCGGCTTTGACAGGCTGATCTTTGAGAACATTGAAAAAACTCGTTTTTTTGATGTAGACCCACTCGTCTCCCTTTTTGTAGCGGTAGGACGGAAGGGGGACGCCTTTGTGCGTGCTGGGTTCTCGAAGCCAGTCTGTCAACCCTCTTTCGTTCTGCCACCATAATTCCAAATGAATGCTTTGGCAGAACTCCCAAAATCAGGAGTTGGCTATGCACATCCACCATTTCTTGGCCTTAAGCGCCAAAAGCTATAACGACACCACTTAATTCATCTTTAAACAGTTTGAAGGCTTAACCGCTTTTCAGACTTTAAGTCATTACGGCTAAAAACTTATATCAACAATAACACTTGAGATGTGCCAAGCACCGTCTTACGGCTTTGCTGTGCCTTTTTTTCTCCCAGAAAGGGCACAGGCTTTTTATCTCATTTAGAAACAACAAGAATTTATAACGGTAAAACGATGCCAACTTTAGAAATATCTTCCAAAAAATTACAGGTAGTCCAAACCGCCATCCAACTCTTTACCACGCATGGATTTCATAATGCAGGCGTGGACCTCATTATCAAAGAAGCCAAAATACCGAAAGCCACGTTTTACAACTACTTCCACTCCAAAGAACGCCTGATTGAAATGTGCATCGCCTTTCAAAAAAGCCTACTCAAAGAAGAAGTGCTCTCGATTATTTACTCAAGCCGTTACTACACCCAAAAAGATAAACTCAAAGAAATTATTGTTTTACATACCAATTTAAACAGCCTATATCATTTGCTGCTTAAAGCAGTTTTTGAAATAAAACGGCTATATCCGCAAGCCTACCGTATGGCAGTTGAATACCGAAAATGGCTACATCGGGAACTTTTTGACCTGATTTTTAGCTGTGAGAATCGTACTTTTAAATTCGATGCAGATATGGTTTTAAACCTTATAGATGGCCTGATGCTACAGGTTTTAAGCTCAAATCGTTTGGATGAAAGAGATGTGGTGTTGGAGAGGTTTTGGGGGAGGGGAATAATAAAATAGTATACGGTGACTATACTTAAAGTTATTCAATAAAATTTTATTTTCATGCTAATATTTACTCGCTAAGAATGTATACAATATATTTATATATTATTTTATACATTAATTTGCGGGTCATTATTTAGGTTGAGATATATTAATAATGAAATTATTTATAAAAATTATTTTATCCTTATTAGCTGTTTTTCTTATTCTATTAGTTTTAACTTCATCTTTTAATCTGAAATTAAAAGTTTTTAAATTATTTCATCCTGATTGGGTTGAAGTAAAAGGTTATAAAATTTTAGATTATAGCGTCTATTGTAAAAGAAAATATTGGCATAAAGGAATGGATAGAAGTGCACGCGGAGATATAAGGTATCAATATACATATCAAAATAAAGTTTATAAATCAGAGGAAAAAGATTTTTTGGTTGTATATAGATTATTTATTTCTGAAAACTGTGATGAGATGAAAGGCCAAAATTTATCTATATTTAATAAGATAAAGAAAAATAATGAATTAAAAGTTTTTATTTCACCAGACACAAAGAAATCGAAAATATTAATAACCAAAAAGGGTTTATCATTTAGAAACTCTTGGATGATCAGTCTTATGTTGGAAATCCAACTAATAATTTTAGTATTAATTGGTTTAATTATATATCTTACTGTCACGTCTAAAAAATAATAGAGGACTAATTTGTATGTTAATAGTATATAATTATCAGTCATTTGCTAAAAATTAATCTATTATAGTTTTGAGTTATGAATAAATTTTTCTATAGTAGTCTCTATCTTGTATTGTTTTTACTTGTTTTAATTTTTTTATGCACAAGTATTCCTGCTGCTAAGTTAAAAATCTTTAATGTAACTCATCCAACTTGGGTGCGGCTAGAAAAATTTCAGATCTTAAATTATGAAATTAAGTGCTCAAGCCCTTGGGGACGAGGCGGGGATAAAATGGCAAATCTAGCAGTTTCATATCAATATAATTATGGAAATAAAAGCTATTTTCAACAAGACCAAGTTTTTTTTAGAATATATAAAATATATATTTTTGAACGTTGTGATTCTTTTAAAGAAAAAAATAAACAGCTTTTTAATAAGGCTGTAAAAGATCAGACAATAAAATTATTTATAAATAAGAATTCCCCTAATAAAGCTAAGTTATTTCTTTCAAATAAAGAATTTAACTATAGATTATCATGGTTAAGTATTTTCTTTTCAGAAATACAAGGAATTCTATTGACTTTACTTGTGATTGTTACTCTTTATAGTATTTATATGTTATTTAACCGTAGATAACCTTTCTAATGCTTGATCAGCCTCAGGGATATGGTTTTTTGAAGCTTCCATATACCAAAATTTAGCCTTTTCCAAATCAGGGAAAATATTTTCATACATATAAGCTAAATTATATTGTGCTTGAGGAAAGCCTTGCTGAGCTGCTTTAGTAAAATACTCTAAAGCTTTCTTATTGTCTTGGGTAACCCCTTCACCGTCTGCATACATATTACCTAAATTATAGGATGCTTGAGGAAGATTTTGCTGTGCTGCTTTTGAGAAAAGTTCTAAAGCTTTCGTATTATTTTGTGGGACACCATCTCCATTTGCATAAGCATTACCTAAATTATATTGAGCCTTAGCGTAACCTTGTTCAGTTGATAATTCATAAAGCTCTAGGGCTTTTTTTCTATCTTTTTGAATATAAAGACCTTTATCATACATGAGGCCAAGATTATATTGAGCTGCTGCTAATTTTTGGTTAGCTGCACTATCAAAATATTTAAAAGCTTTTTGATAATCTTGGGTTGTTCCTAGACCTTCGAAATACATTCCCCCCAGATCATTTTGTGCTTCAGCTAATCCTTGATCAGATGCTTTTTGAAATAATTCTAAAGCTTTTTGATAATTCTGCTTAACATCTTTACCTAAAAAATATTTTTGTCCTTCCTCATATAATCTCAGAGCTTCTGAAGATTTTTCTTGTACAAGATTTTGTGACGTAGGTTGCTTGATACATCCAGATAGTAAAAAACTATTAGATAAAATTAAACACCCAGCAATAATCAATAATTTCGATTTCATCTTTAGTCCAAATTAATTGTTAATCAGCTCCCATTATGTGCCATTCTAACATAGGATCTTTTTCAAGCTGTTTTTGTCTTTCCGCTTCGGCATTTGCCTTTTCTTGTGCTTCCAATATATCTGCTGCGTCTGCTAAACCATTAACAACACTCACTACAGCTTGCGAATCTCCAAGCCTTTGTCCTACTTTTGATTCTCCAGCTCCTTTTCCAATTGCATCTCCAGCTTTATTTCCTAAATAAAACAGTGCTCCAAAACATGATGCACCAACAAGTGCAGCTTTTTGTGGTGTACCTTTTGCTAGTTTAGGACATATTTTTCCTGCTAATGCTAATCCGCCTGCTTCTCCATAAGTTGAGCCTGTCATTGTTGCCGCTTTTACAACTAAACCTTTGGAATCACGTTCTCTGGTCAATATTCCAATTTCTACAATATCTCCTGCTTTTCCTAATTTACCTCCTATTTTGTCAAACTTTTTTGCTACTTCGCCTACATTAGATACACTTGTGTTAGGGTTTCCTCGAAATACCTTATTTCCTACATTATCGGGTTTATAAAAATACATACGCGCATTGGTAGATTTTTTAATACGTTCTAAGCTGAACGGAGGAGTATTTTTTGAATGTAGAAGTCCCCAAGCAAAGTTATTTTTCTCGATCAGTTTAGTTGAGTTAGTTAACACACCAATATATGTTGAAGTATCTTGGGCCGTACTAGCTGCTTCTTTTTGACTTGGCGAGAATAAATAAACAGGTCTGCCATTTTGATTTACTTTTTGATTTCCATCACTCATGATTCAATTTTCCTATATAACTTATTCTGAATAATTACTTCTTAAATAATCGCCTTTTTCTTCTGTTTCAGGCAATAATTCTATTTCTTTTAATATTTTAGGACTAATTAAAATAATTTCTCGAACAAAATTATTTTCAATACGCATCATGGGTTTATATGTTTGATCTATAAAATTTTTAATAGATAAAATAGGAAAGTCATCATTAGGGCTACTAAATTTCGCTTCTCCATTTTGGTCAGTTCGACAAGATGTTATTAATTTATTGTTGTCATTAGTGATTTGGAACTCTAAATTACTTATTGGATTCCCTAAGAAATCTAAGAATTTTATATATGTTTCATCATTCTTAGTTCCACCTAGTTTGTCGATATAATAATGCCAGTCATCGCCTCCGATCAGAACTTTAACCTTTTCTTTTTCATTAGATTTGATGCGTCCAGTCCTACCATACTGGTCAAGGAAGCCAGTTTTTACTTGTCCATTTGAATGTAAAACAGAATATTCGATATTAGATATATCAGGAAATAAATTATAAACATCTAATTTATTACTAAAAGGAGATTGAACGTTAGGGATCTCTGGTAAAGAATAATTAGCTTTTTCACCGCCTTTAAAAAGGTGTTGTCCAGCTTTCGGCTCAAATTTCCCTGGCGTAATCAGGGTAATACCATCTTTATTAATAATGATTTGAGAACCACCAGCCATTAATAACCTCAATTTTTATAAAAATATTCAGAATTTTGCATTGATATAGCCTAAAATAAATGTATATCAAATGTCTCGTTATTTTACGTAAAATATGACTTTCATCATAGCTATTCAATTAAACGATAGCATTATTGTTGCAGCTGACAATAAAAGAGTAACTTTGAATAAAGATTCAAATATAGAATTTTCTACTACGAATGATTCTAAATTATATGCTTGGGAACAAGGTATTATTACTGGTACTGGAGAATCATATGTTGTTCAGCAAGCAGTTGATATATTTAAAAATATAGCAAAGTCTAAACTAAAGACTTTACCTGAATGTCTAGATATTTCTAAGAGAATACGTATCTTAGAATTAGGTCAAAACCTTGATCAAGTTCATAATGGAAAACTACTTTGCTCTAGTTATGGTCAAGAAGGTGCGCAATTATATAAAATTGAAAGATTTGATAAAACATCTCAGCATACACTGAAAAAGGTTTCTCCCATGGAGATTATTATTTGGTTGTTTCATCCAAATGTAGACTTGATTGCAGATAATTTGAAGAGGCTTTATTCTGATCTCAGAGATTATTCTCTATTTTCAACACAAGTTGATTGGATCAATTATTATATCAATAGACTTTCACCAATTTATCAAAAACAAAGTGAGGTCGATCCATATATGAGTCAAAGCTTTGATATCTTTTTTCAAACGAAAGATGAGCATTTCTTTGGGCATATTCCTAATACACAAAATATTCCTTTAAGTTTTCAACAAGTTTTTAAAAAGAATAGCTATATTAAATAGATATAAAAGAACAAAATAAAGTTAGATTTTACGATGGCTATTACTATGCATAGCCATAAAATTACTGGCTTAATGCATTACTTGTTTGATAAAAAGTTATGTGTATTTTATAAAGAACTCTCATACTCCACATACCCATCTTCAATTGCAGGAATAATTTCTACAAACTCAAAGTAGGGCACTGTACAAAACTCAGAGTCTCGAATCGCATCAATCACAAAATAATAATCTTGCAAACATGTTGTCTCAAACACAGCAATATCACTGGCTTTAGTGCTAAACGCTTCAACGTCATACCATCGAACTTTTACAGTTGGGTACTTCTCAAAAATAGGTTCAAGCTTTTGTGCACTAAACTCAGCCCGCTTTTCACGAGCTAAAGCCAACCAAGCAGGCAATGCTTTTAAATGAATAAAAAAAGTATAGGTTCTAGACATAACCACTCCATGACTGAGCCGAGTTGTAGTTCAACTGAAACGACAGCATTTACTTGTCATACCAATATGACTCAGTCAGTATATGAGTGATTACTCACATTAAATACTCGCATTTCGGGCCATGTCAGAAACACTTCCAGATCCACGCAAACGCCCACGTCAAGCACGATCAGTGGCTACCTTTGAAGCTATTTTAGAAGCGGCTGCTCGCATTCTGGAGTCTTTAGGCTTTGCTGGATTTAACACAAATGCCGTGGCTGAACTTGCTGGCGTAAGCATTGGTAGCCTATATCAATACTTTCCTTCTAAAGATGCTTTAATCGTCGAGCTAATTCGACGTGAACGCGCCAAACTTTCAAATCATAT
Organism: Acinetobacter baumannii; assembly: GCF_009759685.1. Taxonomy (NCBI): domain Bacteria; kingdom Pseudomonadati; phylum Pseudomonadota; class Gammaproteobacteria; order Moraxellales; family Moraxellaceae; genus Acinetobacter; species Acinetobacter baumannii. The sequence goes on from NZ_CP046654.1 coordinate 2,080,691, forward strand.
TGTTGAAGTCATACAGCAAAGTGATGCCGCAGACTTAAAAGATAAACTAAAACTCATTATACAAGCCGCTGTGCAACATCAATTGAGCCGCCCACAGTTGGCACGAACCTTAGAATTTGCTTCTGAACTCATTGGCAAAGACATTGAGGAAAGTGAGCATCAGCACGAGCTTGAAACCATAATTTCTGATCTGTTTAAACGTTCTGGCGTTTCACATGCGCAGACAGCCGCACAAGATGTAATTGCTTTAAGCAAAGGAATGATTAACGCAGCAGGCATAGTAGGGGAAAGTGATTTAAATCATTTACAACAGCGAGTTGAAAAGGCTGTATTTGGTTATTTAGATCTGGATTAATAACCTATAAGCATGAGCGTATTACTGTCAAAAGCTCTTTAATAAAAAACACCTTCCAAACTCAAGATTTGAAAGGTGCTTTTATAGGGGGTTATATCTTTACGAACACATTAGACAGTTGGTAAAGCATGTAAAAGTTGGTCAGTTAACTGATTTACTGTGTTAAGTGAAATCGTATGAATCAAACTACCGCCCGTTGGATCAGGTTCACCAACAGCAATACCTTGATTTGAACCTACCGAGCCGAGGATATTTCCTAAAATATCTTCTACATCTACAGAATTACTATTGTCTGAGTCGCCATAGTTAATGCTAATTAAGCCATCTAGGCCACCCAGTAAACCACCGTCGCCGCTGTCAACGCCACCAATAATCGTGGTGATTGAACCCAAGAGGCCACCGTTTTCAGTGACTAGGTCATCACCTACAATATGCTGAATAATGGTAGATGCCGTTGAACCATTGGTAATAAGGGTATCAATTACACCAGTGATCGAGCCACTTGCGCCCTCAAGATCAGCGCCTGCAAGGTCAGAAATAGCCTCAAGCGTACCGTTAACACTATCGCGTGAAGTCTCGAAAAGTAGTTTTCCAAGGTCTGCAAAATCACCGACAGGATGCTCTACATCAGGGAACACACCAATAATTGTTCCGGCAATCGTATCAATACCTGTATTAATCAAACCTGTTTTTAAACTTTCTAAATTTTGTAGAACGTCAATACCGCTTTGAATAATACCTGTAAGTGGGTTATCGCCCAGATCCCCACCGATGCCGCCAATGCTACCGATAATGCCAGTAATCGGGCTTAGGATATCTCCATCACCACCAATGCCACCGATAATGCCAGTAATTGGACTTAGGATATCTCCATCACCGCCAATACCACCAATAACGCCAGTAATCGGACCTAAGATATCGCCTGTACCTTCACCACCAATAAATGAGAAAGAGTTGCCTAATACATTAAGTGGTGTAGTGATAGGGGCAACAACGTCAACATCATCGCCATTACCGTTGCCAATGCCATAATTATGTTCACCGTTACCTGATGAAATACCATTTAATAAGCCATCACCAGAACCGTTGCCTGAGTCACCAGAACCAATCACACCACCTGAAGTGTTACCGTTGTTGGTAGTGTCATTGTCATTGACTGTGTTTGAAGTAGTTGTTGGTGAAATATTAATAGAGTCGGTCGAAGAGCCGCCGATACCAGATAAAGCATTGCCCAGAATATTTAAACCGCGAGTAAATGGAAGCGTAAAGTCTGCATCGTCACCGTTTCCGTTACCAATGCCATAGTTATGCTCGCCATTACCAGACGCTGCACCATTTAAAATTCCATCGCCAGAGCCATTGCCCGAACCGTCACCAAAGCCGCCTGTATTGGCATTATCAATGGTGTCATTATCATTGACGGTATTAGTTGCTGTGGTAGGGGCAACATTTACCGAGTCACTAGATGAACTGCCAAAGCCTGAAAGCGAGTTGCCGGAAAAGTTAAGTACACCAGTAAGAGGGAAGGTGAAATCTGCATCATCACCGTTTCCGTTACCAATACCGTAGTTGTGTTCGCCATTGCCAGAAGCAGCGCCGTTTAACAGGCCATCACCAGAGCCATTTCCAGAACTTCCACCAAGAAGTCCACCTCCATCATTTCCATTAACAGTCACGTCATTGTCATTAACTGTATTAGTCGTTGTAGTTGGGGCAGTATTAATTGAACTAGAAGATGAATTGCCAATGAGCGAGAAAGAGTTACCAGAGAAATTAAAAACACCTGTAATTGGTGCTGTAATATCTACATCATCACCATTTCCGTTGCCAATGCCGTAGTTATGCTCGCCATTGCCAGAAGCAGCGCCATTAAGTAAACCATCACCAGAGCCATTGCCTGAACCACTACCTGTGCCGCCGCTATTACCATTATCAATGGTGTCATTGTCGTTCACTGTATTTGATGTGGTGGTTGGCGCAGTATTGACTGAACTTGAGGAAGAATTACCAATGAGAGTAAATGAGTTCCCTGAAAAGTTTAGAACGCCGGTAATCGGAGCAGTAATATCAACATCGTCACCGTTGCCATTGCCAATACCATAGTTATGTTCACCATTGCCAGAAGCGATACCATTACCTGCGCCATCACCTGAACCATTGCCAGAATCACCCAGAGCGCTCACGCCGCTATCACCAGTACCATTGCCGTTATAGGTGGTGTCGTTGTCATTCACAGTATTTGACGTTGTAGTTGGCGAGGAATTAACAGAACTTGCAGATGAATTGCCAATTAGAGTAATTGAGTTACCAGACAAGTTAATAGGAAGCGTAATTGGGGCTGTAATACTTGCGTCATCCGCAATCCCATTTCCGATACCGTAGTTTTGCTCGCCATTGCCAGAGCCAATTCCATTTAACAAGCCATCGCCCGAACCATTACCAGCACCTGAGCCATTGCCGTTATAGGTGGTGTCGTTATCATTCACGGTATTTGATGTATTGGTTGCAGAGTTGTTGACCGAACTAGAAGATGAGTCACCAATTAGGGTAATAGAGTTACCCGCAAGGTTAATTGGAATTGAAAGTGGGGCAGTAATGCTTGCGTCATCGGCAATACCATTACCGATTCCATAGTTGTGTTCACCATTACCAGAAGCGGCGCCATTTAAAAGCCCGTCACCAGAGCCATTGCCTGTACCGCTACCAATGGTAGAGCCGTTACCATTATTTGTTACATCATTGTCATTAACGTTATTTGAAGTGGTGGTTGGAGAGCTATTCACCGAATTTGAAGATGAATTGCCTATGAGAGTAATTGAGTTACCAGAGAGGTTGAGGGGAATGGTAATTGGGGCGGTAATGCTTGCGTCATCGGCAATACCATTGCCAATACCATAGTTGTGTTCACCATTTCCGGAAGATATTCCATTAAGTAGGCCGTCACCAGAGCCGTTACCTAAATTACTGCTTGTGTTACTATTTTCAGGAAGTGGGATAATACTAGTAATCGAAGATAAAATACTTTTAATAAACATAATCTATTTCCATGTGATTTGTTTGAGATGTTGTTATTACTATTTATTGATTATGTGTTTTAGAGCACATAATTGAGAAAGAGTATTTAATTTTTTGCTATTTGGTGTCAAGTTGTGTAATTTGTCACGGCTGATATAGCAGGTTTGTAAATATATTCAAAATCAACAAAATAAAAAATACGATTATTTTTAATAACATTTTTAAACATAAAAAATGGGCTGAGTTAATAAAAAATTTTTAAGATTAAAATAATATATGTATTTAAAAAATGATTTATCTTTTTGAAATAAAATAATTTTTATTTAAAATTAAAATATCTATTTTTATAACTTTTTGTTTTTAAAATAAATTTAATTTATTTATAGGGTTTAAAGCTATGGCTTTAAATAAAGAGAGTGACAAAAATAATATAGATAGATTTTGTGATATTTTTACTTGAGTATTTATTCGGATTTGTAAAATAATAGTAGGGGTATAAGTTTTTGTAATAATAATTTGGTATATCTAAGCCGTCGGCTGAGTTTTCGTTCGTTTAAAAGCCAGAGTGGGTCAGCCGACACCTTATTTTATTTATTTGCTAAAATTCTTTTTAAAACAATAATTTTTATTTTGGTATTTTAAATTGTTTTTATAAATTATTTAGATTTTTATATTATTTATTTTTAAATTAAAAGAATATAACTTATATATGATTAAGGTTAGAACAGTCTTATATAAATTATTAAATATTTATTGAATAAAGAATAAATAAATGAGGCTTGAGCTGAGCCTAAATAATTCTGGTAATAAAAAAGCCACTCTAGATGAGCGGCTTTTTGGGAAAGCAGTAAAACTTACCAGCTTAACGCACCACCAGTTTGGTAGTCAGTTACGCGAGTTTCAAAGAAGTTCTTCTCTTTACGTAAGTCCATCATCTCCGACATCCACGCAAATGGGTTAGTTACACCAGCAAATTGCTCTGGTAAACCTAACTGAGATAAACGACGGTTACAGATGAATTTCAAATATTCTTCCATCATGCTCGCGTTCATACCCAATACACCGCGTGGCATTGTGTCACGTGCGTATTCGATTTCAAGCATCGTACCTTCAAGAATCATTTGAATCACTTCTTGTTGGAACTCGGCAGTCCAAAGGTGAGGATTCTCAATCTTGATTTGGTTAATCATGTCGATACCAAAGTTCAAGTGCATAGACTCATCACGCAAAATGTATTGGAACTGCTCAGCAACACCATTCATCTTGTTACGGCGACCCATACTCAAAATTTGAGTAAAGCCACAGTAGAAGAAGATCCCTTCAAGAACACAGTAGAACGCGATCAAGTTACGAAGTAAACGTTGGTCGTTTTCAGGCGTACCTGTGTGGAAAGTAGGATCACTTAACGATTGAGTGTACTTCAAGCCCCAAGCTGCTTTACGCGCAACCGATGGAATTTCGCGGTACATGTTGAAGACTTCGCCTTCGTCCATACCTAAAGATTCGATACAGTATTGGTAAGCGTGAGTGTGAATTGCTTCTTCAAACGCTTGACGCAAAATGTACTGACGGCATTCAGGGTTCGTGATGTGACGGTAAATTGCCAATACGAGGTTGTTCGCAACCAAAGAGTCCGCAGTCGAGAAGAAACCTAAAGAACGCATAACGATCGTACGCTCATCTTCAGTTAAGCCATTTTCAGACTTCCAAAGTGCGATATCGTGGTTCATGTTCACTTCTTGAGGCATCCAGTGGTTTGCACAACCATCTAGATATTTTTGCCAAGCCCACTCATATTTAAATGGAACAAGCTGGTTCAAGTCAGCGCGACAGTTAATCATGGCTTTGTCGTCAACCTGAACGCGTTGCGCGCCCATTTCTAACTCTTCAAGGCCAGGAGCAACATCCAAATGTTCTAAGGCTTCAGATGCTCGAGCCATTGAATCGGTTGGATTTGTTGATCGCACGGAATGGGTTCCAGCGGATTGTGGAGCTGCCACGCTCTGCGATGATGGCTGCGCAGCAGATACATTCTGCGAATCAGGCGTTTTTTCCGGGTTGACGGGCGCAGACTTGTGTTCAGGTGCAGCCGGTTTTTGCGAATCATCTTCAAAATCGTCCCAACTAAGGATAGACATTGTTGTTCTCTCTTCGTTGTATATATCTATGTTCGACATCTCTAAACGAAGATGTCACTACTATACGCTCATAATGTGTAAACAAAATTAAGTTTTATTGATGTATGACCAAATTTTGGGCCTTTGGTCCATTATCCCTACAACTTATTTTGCTTACGCTGTTGTTTACGGATTTTAAAAAAGGCGTAAACCATAGGCGTATAAAAGAAAATAAAGGCAAAGATTAAGATTCCAACACCAAGCATATAGTTATGGCTGAGATGAAAAAACATAATCTTTACCTCGTTTAAAGTTGCTCTTTTTATTAAAGAGCAACTTTATTGAATGTTATTGGCAAGCTTCACAATCTGGGTTGTCGATTGAACAAGCCATAGGAACCGGAGCTGCTTGAGTGAAGCCGTCTTCTTCAACTGCTTCAGGCTTCTTCGCTTCTACGACTGGAGCTGCCGCAGGTGCTGCTGCTTCTACAGTTGCAGGTTTAACCGCGTTTAACGCACCTGTGTTAATTGTAGATTTTTCAGCAGATGTTGCGCCTAACGCACGGAGGTAATAAGTCGTCTTAAGACCACGTAACCATGCCATCTTATAAGTGATGTCAAGTTTCTTACCGTTTGCACCAGAGATGTAAAGGTTAAGAGATTGTGCTTGATCAATCCATTTTTGGCGGCGTGATGCAGCATCAACAATCCAGCGTGGCTCAACTTCAAACGCAGTTGCAAAGATTGCTTTTAATTCTTCAGGAATACGAGCAATTTTTTGTACTGAACCTTCAAAGTGTTTGAGGTCATTAACCATCACTGTGTCCCAAAGACCACGTTCTTTTAATGCGCGAACAAGGTAAGGGTTAATTACAGTGAACTCACCAGACAAGTTAGATTTCACATATAAGTTTTGGAATGTTGGCTCAATAGACTGAGAAACACCACAAATGTTCGAAATGGTTGCAGTTGGAGCAATCGCCATTACGTTTGAGTTACGCATACCGTCTTTTTGAACTTTGGCACGTAAACTGTCCCAATCTAAACGTTGAGTACGGTCAACTTCAAACATACGTTCTGGACGAGATTTCGCAACAATTTCTAAAGAGTCGATTGGAAGGATACCTTGATCCCACAATGAACCCTTAAATGTTGAGTAAGCACCACGTTCAACAGCCAAGTCACTTGAAGTTTGGATTGCATAGTAGCTAATCACTTCCATTGACTCGTCAGCAAAGTTCACAGCTTCATCAGAACCGTAAGCCATACCCATTTCGTAAAGCGCATCTTGGAAGCCCATGATACCCATACCAACAGGGCGGTGTTTCAAGTTAGAGTTCTTCGCTTGTGGTACAGCGTAGTAGTTAATGTCGATAACGTTATCGAGCATACGAACTGCTGTTTTAACAGTGCGCGCTAACTTCTCACGGTCTAATACGCCGCCTTTAACGTGTTGAACAAGGTTGATCGAACCTAAGTTACATACTGCAATTTCGTCTTGGTTGGTGTTTAACGTAATTTCAGTACATAGGTTAGATGAGTGAACTACGCCAACGTGTTGTTGTGGGGAACGTAAGTTACAAACATCTTTAAACGTGATCCAAGGGTGACCAGTTTCGAACAACATAGAAAGCATTTTGCGCCATAAGTCTTTCGCACGTACTTTCTTGTGCAACATGTTCTGTTCTTTCGCAACAGACTCATAGTATGCATAGCGTTCAGCAAACTCAGCACCAGTTAAATCGTGTAGGTCTGGAGTTTCAGACGGAGTGAATAGCGTCCATTCGCCATCTTCAAACACACGTTGCATAAATAGGTCAGGAACCCAGTTTGCAGTGTTCATGTCGTGAGTACGACGACGGTCATCACCCGTGTTTTTACGAAGTTCTAAAAATTCTTCGATGTCTAAGTGCCAAGTTTCTAAGTACGCACATACCGCACCTTTACGCTTACCACCTTGGTTTACCGCAACGGCTGTATCGTTCGCAACTTTAAGGAACGGAACAACACCCTGAGATTTACCGTTTGTACCTTTAATATAAGAGTTCAAGGCACGTACAGGTGTCCAGTCGTTACCTAAACCACCTGCCCATTTAGAGAGCATCGCGTTGTCACGCATTGCACCATAAATGTCATAAAGGTCATCGCCAATCGTTGTTAAGTAACAGCTTGAAAGCTGTGGACGTAATGTACCTGAGTTAAACAGGGTAGGCGTAGAGGCCATGTAGTCAAAGCTAGACAACAAGTTATAGAACTCGATTGCACGCTCTTCTTTGTCTTGCTCATTAAGTGCAAGACCCATTGACACACGCATGAAGAATAATTGTGGTAATTCAAAGCGAACGCCATTTGAATGGATGAAGTAACGGTCAAATAGAGTCTGTAAACCTAAATAGGTAAACTGGTTAGAACGTTCCGGTTGAATCGCTGCTGCTAGTTTTTCTAGATCGAACTTAAGCAAGTCCGGTGAAAGCAAATCAAGCTCTACACCTTTTTTCAAGAATGCTTCAAGTGCATTGTTTTCAGCTGTATCGGCCGGTAAACCTAAGAATGCTAAGCCAGTGCTTACCAACTCATCACGAAGCAAACGTGCAGTTACGTATGTATAGTTAGGTTCTTGTTCAATACGTGTACGTGTTGCCATCATCATGGTGGTAGCAATATCGCTTTCTTTTACGCCGTTATATAAGTTTTTAACGGTTTCATCGATAATTGCTTGAACATCAATACCTTCTAAGCCTTCAGCAGCTCGATTTACAGTTGCTTGCAGTGCACTTAAATCAAGTGGTTGAAGCTGACCGTTTGCATCGGTAACTTGCAAGGTAGGGTGATGATTAGAATTTGTGTCTTTACGGGCACTTGCGCGTTGATCGCGATAGATAACGTAAGCACGAGCGACTTTGTGCTCCCCAGTACGCATCAGTGCAAGTTCAACTTGATCTTGAATCTCTTCAATATGAATGGTACCGCCAGAAGGTAAACGGCGAGTGAAAGTGTTCAGTACCATTTCCGTCAGTTGGGTAATACGGTCGTGAATACGGCTCGAATCCGCACTTTGTTGACCTTCCACAGCAAGAAAAGCTTTACCAATCGCAACAGAAATTTTCTCTGCATCAAATGCAGCAACATCTCCGGTGCGTTTAATCACCTGAATTTGACCGGGAGTCGAAGTAATTACGCTCATGCCAGCATAGCTCCATTGTCACTTTTGTTATGTTCATAGACCGTTTGAACCGAGCAAAAAACATGCCACGATATTTGAGGGATAAACACAAGACTTAGTAGTTAAAGTTTATTTTCAACACAAGATACGGGATTTTTTACGGTAGATCAATCTTGACTTTTTAGTAATTTTTTATCTGTATGATTTGTCGGGAGATAGCATACCAAAGCTGTGAAAAAACACTTATAGATAACTTTGTGGATAACTCAAAAAACAAACACTTGAGTGAATTTAAATTTAGTGAAGAAATAATTTGTTTAATATTCATACATAGGAAATATGAATAGATTATGACATTTAAGAACAATAAACAGATAATAAAAATACCTGAAAATTCAAAGATTAATAAAATGCAACAAAACATGGTTGTCATGTATCAGTTTGGTGAACGCCTACTTGTTTACAATGTAAACGTGTGTATATTGCAAATGATAAACGAATGTATCTGCAAGATTTTTAAGATACATGTAATGAGATTTATAGGGGCAATGATATGAGCCAAGAAGAAAAGTTACCAAAGATTCTGATCGTTGAAGACGACGAGCGTTTAGCGCGATTAACTCAAGAATATTTAATCCGTAACGGTTTGGAAGTTGGTGTAGAAACCGATGGTAACCGTGCAATTCGTCGTATTATTAGTGAGCAACCGGATCTTGTGGTCTTGGATGTCATGTTGCCGGGTGCAGATGGTTTAACCGTTTGTCGTGAAGTTCGCCCACACTATCATCAACCAATCTTAATGTTGACTGCGCGTACTGAAGATATGGATCAGGTACTTGGTCTGGAAATGGGTGCAGACGATTATGTCGCGAAACCAGTTCAACCACGTGTATTATTAGCGCGTATTCGTGCTTTGTTACGCCGTACCGATAAAACTGTTGAAGATGAAGTTGCTCAACGTATTGAGTTTGACGACCTTGTCATCGACAATGGTGGCCGTTCTGTAACGTTGAACGGTGAGCTTGTTGACTTTACAAGTGCTGAATATGACTTGTTATGGTTGCTTGCATCAAACGCTGGCCGTATTTTATCGCGTGAAGATATCTTCGAACGTTTACGTGGTATCGAATACGATGGTCAAGACCGTTCAATTGACGTACGTATTTCACGTATTCGTCCAAAAATTGGCGATGATCCTGAAAATCCAAAACGTATTAAAACTGTACGTAGTAAAGGTTACTTGTTTGTTAAAGAAACCAATGGATTGTAAAATCTGATTAAACTTCCTATAAGGTTGGTCGAGTGTTTAAACACAGTATATTCCTGCGAATATATGCGGGGCTGGTAATTCTTGTTGTTTTGGTGGCTGTTTTTGGGTATTTACTGGTACAAATTATCAACTACCAACGCGCACAAGAATACCGAGAATCTTTAACTGATGGTATTTCTTATGTCATTAGTGAAGGAGTCGCTCGACAACCTGGGAAGCAGCAAAAAATAGATTGGATTTCTGACGCATCTGATTTGCTCGAACTTCCAATTTATTATACCGATGCAAGTAAGGTTGAGCTGTCTCGGACCGAGAAAAAGCGGATAGAAGCACAAAAATCTGTAGTTCGTTACGATGCAAGCAATAGCATTGCATATGTCATTATTGGCTTACGTGACGACCCACAACATTACTTATCTATAAAAGTCGACAAAATCACTGAACGCCAAATGAAGGCTCTTCCTATTTTTGTGCTCGACTATTTAATGTTTTATCCGGGGCAGGAACAAGAATATCTTGCCAAGATTCAAAAGCATTTCTCATATCCGATCAATATTCAAAACATTCAAGATGTAAATCTGGATTCTGAACAGATTGGACGTTTGCGCCAAGACCAAAGTGTCATGTTGTACAAAGATAGTGCAACAGTGCGCGGTACAACCATTTCGATTGTGTCTCCAATACCGAATCATCCTGCGCAAGTGTTAGTGCTGGGTCCGGTTCCAATGTTTAACTGGATGCCTTTACAGCTTTCGGCGGGTATTACCTTATTTAGCTTATTCTTATTAAGTCTAGGTGTTTACGGTTTGATTTTGCCGTTAGAGCGCAAAATCCGACAGGTGCGTTATGCATTAAACCGTATGAAATCGGGTGATTTGTCATTACGTGTTCCTATTGAGGGAAGCGATGAAATGGCAAACTTGGCTTCAAGTTATAACAATATGTCTGATCACATTCAGCGTTTGATTGAGGCTCAACGTGAGTTAATGAGGGCGGTATCTCATGAGCTGAGAACGCCTGTGGCACGTATTCGCTTTGGTACAGAAATGTTAGCCGAAGAAGATGATTACAATCATCGTATGCATCAGGTCGACATGATTGATAAAGATATTGAAGCACTCAATACCTTAATTGATGAAATCATGACTTATGCAAAACTAGAGCAGGGTACACCTTCATTAGACTTTGCAGAAATTGTACTCTTTGAAGTGTTGGATCAGGTTGCAGTTGAAACTGAGGCTTTAAAAACACAGAAAGAAATTGAACTTATTCCACCGCCTTTATATGTGAAAGTAGATGCAGAGCGTCGTTACCTTCACCGTGTCGTGCAAAATCTGGTAGGTAATGCAGTTCGTTATTGTGATAACAAAGTTCGGATTACGGGCGGTATTCATAATGATGGCATGGCTTTTGTCTGTGTCGAAGACGACGGACCGGGTATTCCTGAGCAAGACCGCAAGCGTGTATTTGAAGCCTTTGCCCGTTTAGATGATAGCCGTACACGTGCATCTGGCGGTTATGGTTTGGGTCTCTCTATCGTAAGTCGTATTGCTTACTGGTTTGGTGGGGAAATTAAGGTAGATGAAAGTCCAAGTTTGGGAGGCGCACGCTTTATTATGACTTGGCCAGCACATCGCTTTAAACAACCGCCATTAAAGACCAATAAAAAAGCACCTGCATAAGGTGCTTTTTTATTGGTTTATTTATAATTGAGTTGCATCAGGTTCCAAAATAGGTTTGCCGCTTCTCAGGCTATTGAGTGCATCTGTATTAAAGTCAATCAAGAGCGAATTATTTTTAGCATCAATTTGATATTTTTGAATAAGAGGCTGATCCCCATTCAAAGTCTCAACCCTATATGAGTCTGCAATATGTAAAATGCCTTCTAGGTTTGTTGTGGTTGATGCGAAATCTTGCCTAAAAATTTCATAGACATCTCGCAAGTCAAAAATGGCATTATCTGCATCTGGGTGTTTATGAATATAGCTTTCTATATGTCGCACCAGTAATTGTGCAAACAAGTAATAGTCTGGTTTATGCGTATATTCTAGATTCATGCATTTTTCTCCTTATTATCTGTTATTAGCATACATGGCAAAACAGAAGATATTGTATAAAATTCATTACACTAGATGATGACTTGGAAATATTACAAAGAAATAAAAACTCTATTACGCCCTTGGCGCTTTGCTTGATAGAGCGCATCGTCTGCTTCTTTAAACAAACTTTCAATAGAACGGTGATAGCTTGGAGAATATAAGCTAATACCAATACTTACCTGCACAAAGATAGGTAATTTGCCATATACATAAATCGGTTGCTGACTAATTTGAATGCGTATTCTTTCCGCGAGTTCAAAGGCAGCCTCTCTGGTGGTATCCGGAATAAAAATTGCGAATTCTTCTCCACCAAAACGTCCTAGTAAGTCATGAGGATGTAAAATATTTTGTATGGTCGTTACACAGGTCTGTAAGGCTCTATCCCCAATTAAGTGGCCATAACTATCATTCACTTTTTTAAAATGATCGACGTCCAACATAAAAAATGCAGAGGTCTTATTTTCCTTTTGTACTTTTTCTTGGAGTAGGCGGACTGACTGTAAAAATTGGCGTCGAGTTAAACTTGAGGTGAGTTCATCATGGGCAATTGCATGTTGTAACTTCTGAATTAATTCAGAATGGAGTGCGCTAATACTGGAAACGGTAAGTGGCGCAACCGTCATCATGATCAGCCCTATACGTATAGAAATCGTATTACCTAAATAGTCTTGCGGATACAGTAATAAATAATGCCCTGAGACATGATAAATAATATATGCACTGGTAAAGGATGTAATGAGAGCAACAATAATGGGTTTATAGCGGATAGCGCACCAGATTAATGCGGCGATGGGGTAGAGTAGGGAACCTGGACCCGAGTCGTAATAACTCACTCCTATCGAAATTAAAACAGCGAATAAAGGCAAAAAATCAATCGCTTTGATATATATACGATTACCCTTAAGGTGGTTTTTTATTTTAAGGTAAGGGGGGATGTTTAAAATAATGGGCAACAACAATAAAGCATTTTGAAGCTCTGATGTAACCCAATAACCAAATTCGGCCCAAAAACTACCAATCATAAATTTGGTGTTAAACATAGGCACAAAAGTTGCTGCAAACAAAGCACCAGTTATGCTGCCAATCCCGCATAGTGCGAATAAGAGTAAATAAGAATAGCCTTGATAAGCTGCTTTTATATGGCGATTAAACAATATTGCGAGTGCTAAAGTCGTTACTACATACAGGTAGTTGGATATCGTTAAAATAAGGGTGAGAAAAAGAGGTGTGCCATTAACTAAATCGGCAATCATGTAACCGGTAAAAGCACCAGCAAAACTACCTATTTGGCGTGTTTGTGGAAAACGAAGCAATAGGCCTAGAAATACCGAATTAGCAGGCCAGAAAAAAGCAAGAAAACTAAGAGGGCGAGATGCAATTCCAATAAAGCAACATAGCGTAATAATGATGGTAAATAAGAGAAAAAATTTCAGGGAGGTAGAAAATGAAAATTCACGAAGTGAGTATGGCATCAGCTGCCCTTAATGATAAACACTCTTATCCAAGAGTAATAAAATATTAATGCATGATTAAACATTCATCATAATTCAGAGGGGAAGATGAATACAATAAAAAACCGATTAATATTATAAAAAAGTAAGGTGTTTAATTTGACCGATTGAGCAATTGTGCAAATAATATTAAAAATCAGAAAATGAAAAAAATCATTACAAGTGCGAAAACTATCAAATAAACCGATTATAAGCGGTGAAACCCCCTCTACAAGACATAGATGATTACTTTTGATTGGAAAATCATCCAAAAGACTAAGACGCTTCAACTAGCAAGGGAAATTAGAAATCAGGTACAATTGGCGGGATTAATTTTGTGTTTGGTGTATTTGAAGGCCAATACATACATTCTTTGTTAAATAATAGGCCTGCCAGGAGTTATCCCCGCATGAGTGCCATTACTCCATACGACTGGGCGATTATCGCCTTCGTGATCGGCGTTACATTTCTTTGCGTCTTTATGCTCACAGTTCCCTTACTCCTCGGGGGGAAATCGTGGGGACGTGCTAAGCAAGAGCAGTTTGAATCAGGTGTCGTGAGTGCTGGTGGCGCTCGCATTCGCCTGTCTGCAAAGTTCTATCTAGTTGCAATTTTCTTCGTTGTTTTCGACTTAGAGGCACTTTACCTCTATGCATGGTCTACTTCAGTGCGTGAAGTAGGATGGTTGGGTTATACCACTGTCGTAATCTTTGTCGTTGACCTATTAATTGCGCTTGTTTATGCCTTCTCTGTAGGTGCTTTAAGTTGGGCACCGGCAGATCGCCGTAAATTAGCAGGTGAGAAGATTAAAGTCGGTTCACCAACAATGAACATTGCTGAAATTACACGCTTTAACTCTATTGAAGAGCTCGTAACTGACCCTACAGGCCAGATTCCAGCCCAATCATCAGGTCGTGTTAAGTCAAAAACTACACCTGCATTGTCATCTGAAAAGGAGTAAGTCGGGATGAAATATACTCTGACCCGCGCGAATCCGGATGCTGATCAATATCCATTGCAAGATCGTCAAATTGTGACTGATCCACTTGAAGAGGAAGTGAATAAAAACGTATTCATGACTCGTTTAGAGGATGTCTTGCATACAGCAGTAAACTGGGGACGTAAAAACTCTTTGTGGCCATTTAACTTTGGTACATCATGTTGTTACGTTGAATATGCAACGACCTTAACAGGCGTGCATGACTTGTCCCGTTTCGGTGCAGAGGTTATTCGTGCTTCACCTCGTCAGGCTGACTTGATGATTGTTGCAGGTACCTGCTTTGTAAAAATGGCTCCGGTTATCCAACGTTTGTATGAACAAATGTTAGAACCTAAATGGGTTATTTCAATGGGTGCTTGTGCAAACTCTGGAGGTATGTACGACATCTATTCAGTAGTACAAGGTGTAGACAAAATTATTCCTGTTGACGTGTACGTCCCAGGTTGTCCGCCTCGTCCTGAAGCATTAATCCAAGCATTAATGCTTTTACAAGACCAGATTCAATTAGAGCGACGCCCGCTTTCTGCCGTGATTGGTGATGATCTTCAGCCAGTGTATAAGCCAAAGATGATGCCAGAACGTGATCGTAAGAATGCGCAGCGTATTGCCGTTAAAAACTTACGCTCTATGGATGAGATTAAATAATTTTTTGACGGTGTTTTGACATATCTAACCGATATGTTCATCGAGAAAATTGACAGAATTTGTATTAAATAGGAAGCCAAGCCAATGGCTGAAACTGACATTGCTATGCCAGAATCAACACCAGTTGATTCACGCCCAGCATTTGCAATCGTAGAAGAGCTCAAAACCAAATTTGGTGAGAATTTCTATGTGCAGGCGACTTTTGAAGAGTTTCCAACAGTCTGGGTTGAGCGCGCACGCGTGCAAGAAGTCCTCATGTTCCTGCGTAAAGTGGAACGTCCTTATGTAATGCTGTTTGACTTATCAGCGATGGATGAGCGTTTACGTCAACATCGTGATGGTTTGCCAGCATCTGACTTCACTGTGTTCTATCATTTATTATCGCTTGAGCGTAATAGTGACATTCGTATCAAGGTTGCCTTGAACGAAAACGATCTTAACCTCCCGACAGCGACAAATATCTGGCCAAATGCCAACTGGTATGAACGTGAAGCTTACGATATGTTCGGTATCAATTTCGAAGGGCATCCAATGCTTCGTCGTATCTTGTTACCAACTTATTGGGAAGGTCACCCGCTTCGTAAAGAATATTCAGCACGTGCGACAGAATATACGCCGTACATGCAAGACAAAGCGAAGCAAGATTTCGAACAGGAACACTTACGCTTTGTACCAGAAGACTGGGGTCTTAAGCGTGGTAACGCTGACGAAGACTTCATGTTCTTGAACTTGGGTCCTAACCATCCATCTGCGCACGGTGCATTCCGTATTGTATTGCAGTTAGACGGTGAAGAAGTGAAGGACTGTGTTCCTGATATCGGTTATCACCACCGCGGTGTGGAAAAGATGGCTGAGCGTCAAACATGGCACTCTTTCATTCCTTATACTGACCGTGTTGACTACTTGGGTGGTTGTGCGCAAAACATGCCATATGTCATGGCTGTTGAACAGCTTGCTGGAATCAAAGTTCCTGAGCGTGCACAAGTGATTCGTGTCATGTTGAACGAATTGTTCCGTATTAATAACCACTTACTTTACTGTGGTACGGCAATTCAGGATGCCGGTGGTATGACACCAGTATTCTATATGTTCGCAGACCGTCAAAAAGTATACGACATCGTTGAAGCAATTACGGGTTACCGTATGCACCCAGCATGGTTCCGTATTGGTGGTACAGCACATGACCTTCCAAACAACTGGCAAAAACTTGTTAAAGAGTTGCTAGATTGGATGCCAAAACGTTTGAACGAATACTACACAGCGGCGTTCAAAAACTCTGTGTTTATTGGTCGTACACGTAATGTTGCTCAATACGATGCCAAATCTGCGCTTGCATGGGGTGTAACCGGTACTGGTTTACGTGCAACAGGTATTGATTTCGACGTTCGTAAATATCGTCCATACAGTGGCTATGAAAACTTCGACTTCGAAGTTCCGGTTGAGTATGAAGGCGATGCGTACGCTCGTGTACTTGTTCACTTCCGTGAAATTGAACAATCACTCAAAATTATCAAACAGTGTTTGGATAACATGCCTTCTGGTCCATATAAAGCGGATCACCCATTGGCTGTTCCACCACCAAAAGATAAGACGTTACAAGATATTGAAACTTTGATTACGCACTTCTTGAGCGTGTCATGGGGTCCTGTCATGCCTGCTGGTGAAGCGTCATTCATGACTGAAGTTGTGAAAGGTGCAAGTACTTATTACTTGACTTCGGATAAGGCAACGATGAGTTATCGTACTCGTATCCGTACACCGACGTTTACTCACTTACAGCAAATTCCTTCAGTGATTAACGGCAGTTTAGTATCTGACTTAATCATTTATCTGGCGACCATTGACGTGGTTATGGCTGACGTGGATCGCTAAGAGGTAACGCAAAATGATGATTCTGACTGATAAAAAACCACGTGTGAATGTTGAAGGGATTTTGACTGCTGAAGAAATCCACGAAATTGAACATCACATTGGTCACTATCCATACCCACGTGCAGCTTCTTTAGATGCATTAAAGTGCGTACAGCGCCGTAATGGCTGGGTAGATGATGCTCAAATGAACGCCATCGCACAATTATTAACGATCAGTGTTGCAGATTTGGAAGGTGTAGCAACGTTCTACAACCGTATCTATCGCCAACCTGTAGGTCGCCACGTAATTTTGCTTTGTGACTCAATTGCTTGCTTCTTGATGGGTGCTGAAACACTTGCTGAAGCATTCCAACGCGAATTAGGTATTCAGTTTGGTCAAACGACACAAGATGGTCGTTTTACGCTGCTTCCAATTTGCTGTCTAGGCAACTGTGACAAAGGCCCAACGTTAATGATTGATGAAGATACTCACGGTTTAGTAGAAGTGACATCAATCAAACAGTTATTGGAGAAGTATGTATGAATACTGAACCAAAACCAATTTATGGCGACGGTAATCCGGAAACTCATCCACTGACTTGGCGTTTAAGCAAACAAGAATCGGTACGTAGTGCTGACGATTACGAAGCACTTGAAGGTTATGCCGGCTTTAAAAAAGCATTAGGTATGAAACCTGCTGAAGTGCTTGAGGTCATTAAAGCTGCAACTGTAAAAGGTCGTGGTGGTGCAGGCTTCCCTGCAGGGATCAAATGGTCTCTTATGGCGCCAAATGATGGCGGTCCACGTTACTTGATCTGTAACGCCGATGAGATGGAACCAGGTACCTTTAAAGACCGTTTGTTGATGGAAAAACTTCCTCACCAATTGATCGAAGGTATGTTGATTGCAGGTTATACCCTAGAAGCAACTCAGGGTTATATCTTTATTCGTGGTGAATATATCGAGGCTGCACAATACCTAAATGAAGCGCTTGAGCAAATCCGCGCTAAAGGTTACTTAGGTGACAATATTTTAGGTTCTGGCTGGAACTTCGAGTTACACGTGCACACTGGTGCAGGTCGTTATATTTGTGGTGAAGAAACTGCATTGATTAACTCACTTGAAGGTCGCCGTGCTAACCCACGTACTAAACCACCATTCCCGCAAGTTGCTGGTGCATGGGGTCGCCCAACGATTGTGAACAACGTTGAAACTTATAACAACTTGCCAGCAATCATGCTTCGTGGTCCAGAATGGTATATCGGTTTATCAGCAGGTAAATCAAAAGATCCGGGCACAAAGATTTATGGTGCGTCAGGTAAAGTAAAATTCCCTGGTCTTTGGGAACTACCATTTGGTACGACTGCACGTGAAGTAATCGAAGAACATGCTGGTGGTATGCGTGATGGCTTGAAGCTTAAAGCATGGTTACCAGGCGGTGCGTCTACTGACTTTTTACCGGCAGATACCATTGATTTACCAATGGATGCTGAAACCATTATGAAAGCAGGTTCGCGTTTAGGAACATGTTTATTAATGGTGGTAGACGAGACCCAATGTATGGTGTCGTTGACCCGTAATCTGGAAGAATTCTTTGCGCGTGAATCATGTGGCTGGTGTACACCTTGTCGTGATGGTTTGCCATGGGCTGTTAAAGCGCTTAAAGCACTTGAGACAGGTGAAGGTAAGAAAGAGGATATCGACCACTTACAAGAACTTACTCGTAAATTGTGGATTGGTAAAACTTTCTGTGCCCACGCACCAGGTGCGATGGAGCCGCTTATGGGCGCACTCAAACATTTCCGTAGCGAGTTTGAAGCGAAAGTGACTGATCGTCCTGTCGTGCAAACTAGCAACGTAGAACAAGCTTAAGGGATTCGACTATGGCTACAATTCATGTCGATGGAAAATCGTACGAAGTCAATGGATCAGAAAACTTGCTACAAGCATGTTTATCCCTTGGCATTGATATTCCGTATTTTTGTTGGCACCCATCCTTAGGTTCTGTTGGTTCATGTCGTCAATGTGCCGTAACTCAGTATGCAAATCCTGAAGATACGCGCGGACGTCTTGTGATGTCATGTATGACACCAGCATCTGACAATACCTATATTTCGATTGAAGACAAAGAAGCAGTAGATTTCCGTGAATCTATTGTTGAGTTCTTAATGACCAATCACCCACACGACTGTCCAGTGTGTGAAGAGGGTGGTCACTGTCATTTACAAGATATGACTGTAATGACAGGTCATGACCGTCGTCGCTATCGTTTTACTAAGCGTACACATTACAACCAAGAACTAGGCTCATTCATTGCACATGAAATGAACCGTTGTATTGCTTGTTATCGTTGTGTTCGTTACTACAAAGATTATGCAGGCGGTACAGACTTTGGTGTATATGCCAATGCATCACGTGTTTACTTTGGTCGTCCAGAATCAGGTACTTTAGAGTCTGAATTCTCTGGTAACTTGACTGAAGTATGTCCAACTGGTGTATTTACCGATAAGACTCATTCAGAGCGCTATAACCGTAAATGGGATATGCAATATGCACCAAGCGTGTGTCATGGCTGTTCTTCAGGTTGTAACATCTCTCCGGGTGAGCGTTATGGCGAAATCCGTCGTGTAGAAAACCGTTTCAATGGTTCGGTTAACCAATACTTCCTTTGTGACAAAGGCCGTTTTGGCACAGGTTATGTAAACCGTGCAGATCGTCCACGTCAACCTCAGTTCCGTAATGGCGAAACAGTAGCTACTGTTTCTGTTGACCAAGCGTTGGACCAAACAATTGCGAAACTTGAAGGTAAAAAAGTTCTAGGTATTGGTTCGCCACGTGCAAGCTTAGAATCAAATTACGCATTGCGTGAACTAGTGGGCCAAGCAAACTACTCAACAGGTGTTGCACAAAAAGAGCAAAGCCTCGTTGAACTTGCTGCTTCAATCATGCAAACAGAGGGTATTTACAACCCGAACATGCGTGAAATTGAAAGCTACGATGCAGTATTAATTTTGGGTGAAGATTTAACTCAAACTGCTCCACGTATGGCATTGTCAGTTCGTCAAGCTGCAAAAAACAAAGCTCGCGAAATGGCTGCAAAAACACGTACACCGGACTGGTTGGCTGAGCCTGTACAACGTATTGGTCAGGAAGCGAAATCTCCGATCTATATCTTGGCTGCAACTCAAACTCGTCTTGCAGATGTTGCGACAGGTGAAGTTGTTGCATCTCCAAATGATATTGCGCGTTTAGGTTTTGCAGTTGCTGCGGCAGTTAAAGGTGAAACAGTTAATGGTTTAGATGAAGATGCAAAAGCATTTGCTCAAACTATTGCCGACACTTTAAAAGCAGCAAACAAACCGTTAATTATTGCGGGTACGAGCTTGCAAGATGCTTCAATTATGGAAGCGGCAGCAGAGTTAACGCAAAACCTTGGCTCAAAAGCTGGTTTAAGCCTTGTTGTTCCTGAAGTGAACTCTATGGGCTTGGCATTATTTGGTGGCTTAAGCCTTGAACAAGCATTTGCTCAAGACTACGACACACTTGTTATTGTTGAAAATGACTTATTCCGTCGTTTACCGGCCGCTCAAGTTAAAGCAGCACTTGATAAAGCTGAAACAGTAATCGTGCTTGATCATAGTGAAACTGAAACTGTGAAACAGGCTGATATTGTACTTTCAGCAGCAAGCTTTGCCGAAGGTGATGGTACTGTCGTAAGCCAAGAAGGTCGTGCACAACGCTTCTACCAAGTTTACGATCCAAGCTACTACAAACCTGAATACGCGATTAAAGAATCTTGGCGTTGGTTGCATGCCATTGAAACTGGCCTTAAAGGCAAACCAATTGATTGGACAGTACTTGACGACGTAATCGAAACAATCGTGAAGAATGTTCCGGTACTTGAAGCAATTCAAGATGTTGCACCAGACGCTGGCTACCGTGTACATGGTTTGAAAATTGCTCGTGAACCACGTCGTTATTCTGGTCGTACAGCAATGCGTGCGCCTTTATCGGTTCATGAACCTAAACAACCGACAGATCCAGACTCAGCATTAACATTCTCTATGGAAGGTTATGTAGGTCCGCAAAAAGCTTCTTCACTTGTACCATTTGCGTGGGCGCCAGGTTGGAACTCTCCACAATCTTGGAACAAATACCAAGATGAAGTGGGTGGTCACTTAAAAGGTGGTGATTCAGGCGTTCGTTTATTCGACCGTTTAGCAAAACGTCCAGCACGTAGCTATGTTGCTCCAACAGCTGTAGTTGCAAATCCTGAAAGCTTCCGTCTTGTACCAATGCACCATATCTTTGGTTCTGGTGAATTCACAATTAAAACACCTGCAATGGAAACTCGTATTCCTGAAGCTGTGTTTGCTGTGGGCGAACAAGACGCAACACGTTTGAATCTACAAGAAGGCCAACGTATTACAGTAAAAGCAGGCGAAACAACTGTGAGCTTACCTGTACAAGTAATCGAATATTTACCTACAGGTTATATTGGTTACCCAGTTGGTTTAGCTCCGACAGTATCTTTAGCTGAACCTGTTTCAGTGGCATTAGGAGTGTAATTCATGAATCAAGAAATTATACGTCAAACGCCACTTTGGGCTGAGAACTGGCCAATTGCTTACGCTGTTGTTCAAGCAGTTGTGATTTTGCTTGTTGTTGTTCTTGTTGCAGCGTTGATGTCTTTCATTGAGCGTCGTTTGCTTGCTTGGTGGCAAGACCGTTATGGTCCAAACCGTGTTGGTCCTGGTGGTATGTTCCAGATCGTTGCCGACATGCTTAAGATCATGTTCAAAGAAGACTGGACACCAAAATTTGCTGATAAATTAACTTTCCGTTTAGCTCCGGCAGTTGCGATGGCAACTGCGGTGCTTTCGTTCATGGTTATTCCTGTAAGCCCTGCATTGGGTGTTGCGGACATGAGCATCGGTTTGTTGTTCTTTATGGCAATGGCTGGTATTGCGGTTTATGCAGTGTTATTCGGTGGTTGGTCATCAAATAACAAATATTCATTACTCGGTGGTTTGCGTTCAGCTGCTCAAACAATTTCTTATGAAGTGTTCTTGGGTATCTCGCTAATGGGTGTGGTTGCAATCGCTGGTTCATTTAACCTTCGTGAAATTGTTGAAGCTCAACGTGATGTTTGGTTCATCATTCCACAGTTCTTAGGTTTCTTGATTTTCGTTGTTGCAGGTGTTGCGGTAACTCACCGTCACCCATTTGACCAACCTGAAGCAGAACAAGAATTGGCCGAAGGTTACCATGTTGAATATGGCGGTATGAAATGGGGTATGTTCTTCGTTGCTGAATATGTAAACGTTGTACTTATCTCTGCATTGATCGTGACTTTATTCTTTGGTGGCTGGTTAGCTCCATTCAATTTAGAAATTCCATTTGTTCCACCAGTGTTCTGGTTTGTGATTAAAACAGCATTCTTCGTAATGATGTTTGTATTGGCACGTGGTTCTTTAATGCGTCCACGTTACGACCAAGTCATGAACTTCGGTTGGAAAATTTGTTTGCCGCTGGCGTTGGTTAACCTATTGGTAACTGGTGCTGTGATTCTGATGAATCAGGCCTAAGACAGCAGGGAGTACAAAATGTATAAAATTCTAGCTGGAGTTGGGTCAATCGTTCGGACGTTATTCATGGTATTTACCCATGGTTTCCGTAAACGTGACACAATTCTTTATCCAGAAGTACCAGCAGAGGAAATTGTACCACCTCGCTATCGTGGTCGTATTATCTTGACACGTGACCCGGATGGGGAAGAGCGTTGTGTGGCATGTAACCTTTGTGCGGTTGCATGTCCGGTTGGCTGTATTTCACTGCAAAAAGCTGAAAAAGAAGACGGACGTTGGTATCCGGAATTTTTCCGTATCAACTTCTCTCGTTGTATCTTCTGCGGTATGTGTGAAGAAGCATGTCCAACTACAGCGATTCAGCTAACTCCAGATTTCGAGTTGGGCGAATACGTACGTCAAGACCTCGTATATGAGAAAGAAAACTTGCTCATTTCAGGTCCAGGTAAATACCCAGACTATAACTTCTACCGTGTAACTGGTATGGCAATTAACGGTAAAGAGAAAGGTCAAGCACAAAAAGAAAGTGCACCAATCGATGTACGGAGTCTATTACCATGATGTGGCCGTTTTATTTGATGGCGCTCGTGGCCATCGTTTCTACGGTTCGTGTAGTGACTAACACGAACCCTGTACATGCATTGCTTAGTCTGATTGTTTCATTGCTTGCTGTTGCTGGTATTTTCATGATCGTAGGTGCGCCGTTTGCCGGCGCCCTCGAAATCATTGTTTATGCTGGTGCGATTATGGTCTTGTTCGTATTCGTTGTGATGATGCTTAACTTAGGGCAACACACAGTTGAACAAGAGCGTAAATGGCTTTCTTCGGATGCTTGGGCATATCCAGCACTCATGAGCTTTTTACTTGGCTTACTTTTAGTTTGGATGCTTGGTGGTGAATATACAACCATCTCTGCACCACTTGGAGCACAAGTAATTGGACCAAAAGTTGTTGGTCAAGCGCTCTTTACACACTATTTATTGTTGGTTGAAGTTGCCGCGATGTTATTGCTAGCAGCCCTTGTTGCAGCATACCACTTAGGTAAACGTGAACCAGGTGCAGAAGAGGAAAAAGAATAATGGGCCAGATCCCTTTAGAACATGGTTTGATTGTTGCGACCATTCTTTTTGCACTCGGTTTTTACGGTGTAATGGTGCGACGCAACCTACTATTTATGTTAATGAGCCTTGAGATCATGATGAATGCTGCAGCGTTAGCATTCGTTCTTGCGGGTAGCGTATGGGCACAACCAGATGGACAAGTCATGTTCATTCTGATTTTAACCCTTGCTGCGGCAGAGGCGTGTATCGGTCTTGCGATTGTCCTTCAGTTCTATCATCGCTTCCATCATTTGGATGTGGATGCTGCTAGTGAGATGCGCGGATGAGTTATTTATATCTAACAGTATTATTTCCGCTAATCGGTTTTATTTTATTGGCGGCTGGGCGTGATAAGCTCTCTGAAAATGTTGCAGCAATTATTGGTGTAGGTTCTGTAGGTTTATCTGCATTATTTGCATTGATTGCTGGTATGGCATTTACCAGTAGCGGCCAGCAAGTTTTTGTTCAAAATCTTTGGATATGGTTCAATGTTGGTGGTTTCGCGCCTGGCATTAGCTTACATTTAGATGGCTTATCTTTACTCATGATGGGCATGATCACGGGTGTTGGTTTCCTAATCCACATCTTTGCATCATGGTACATGCGTGGTGAAGAAGGGTATGCGCGCTTCTTCTCTTACTTCAACCTGTTCGTTGCAAGCATGCTTTTGCTTGTGTTGGGTGACAACTTAGCGTTGTTATTCTTAGGTTGGGAAGGCGTAGGTCTATGCTCTTACTTGCTGATTGGTTTCTATTATGCAAACCCTGCAAATGGTTGGGCAGCGATCAAAGCATTTACAGTTACCCGTGTAGGTGACGTATTCTTACTTATCGCTTTATTCTTGCTTTACCAACAATTTGGTACGCTTAATACTCAGTACATCGTTGAACACGCAGCAGAAGTAATGACGAAGAGTTCGTCACTTACTATCTGGACTGCATTAATGTTGTTCTTGGGTGCTGCTGGTAAATCTGCACAAATTCCATTGCAAACATGGTTAGCAGATGCGATGGCAGGTCCTACACCTGTTTCTGCATTAATCCACGCAGCAACAATGGTAACAGCTGGTGTGTACTTGTGCTGCCGTCTATTCAGCGTATTTGAACTTGCACCTGAAGTGATGCAATTCATTTCGGTAACTGGTGCTGTAACTTTATTAGTTGCAGGCTTTGCTGCTCTCGTACAAACAGACATCAAACGTATTTTAGCTTACTCAACTATGAGTCAGCTTGGTTATATGTTTATGGCTGTAGGTGCAGAAGCGTATCAAGCTGGCTTGTTCCACATGTTGGCTCACGCATTCTTCAAAGCATTATTATTCTTGTCTTCTGGTGCAGTTATTCTTGCTTACCATCACGAACAAAATATTTTCAAAATGGGTGGTTTGTTCTACAAAAACAAATTCCTATTTGCATGTTTTGCGATTGGTGGCGGTGCATTAGCAGCTATCCCATTCTTAACAATCGGCTTCTTCTCTAAAGACGCGATTCTCGGTGAGGTTTGGGTACAAGGTCAATCGATTGCTTTATATAACAGCTTATATTGGGCTGGTGTAGCAGGTGCATTCCTGACTTCAATCTATACCTTCCGTTTAATCTGGGTTGTATTCTTCGGTAAAGAAAATACACATTACCATGAGATTAAAGGTGCTACTTACTGGGCTCCATTAGGTATCTTGGCTGTATTGTCTACTTTTGTCGGTGCTGCATTAAAAGCTCCAGTAGCAAATATTTTGAATACAGCAAAAATTCCTGAATTCCATGTTGCTGAACAATTTGTTGAAGGCATGCATGGGGCAGAGCATTTAGCAGTAGGTATCGCGCTTGTTGGTTTAGCTGTTGGTATTGGTCTATTTGCATTTGCTTACGGTGCAGTAAAATCGTTTGCAAAAACAAGTCTTGGTGCTGGCTTAGCTCATATTTGTCGTACTGCATTTGGTTTTGATGCGTTGTATGACATCGTTTTTGTTAAACCTTATTTATTCTTCGCCAAACTATTTGGTCGTGATCCGATTGACAGCTTATGGCTTGTTCTTCCTGCGCTTGTTAAAGGCGGAAACAGTTTCACAAGCTCACGTCAAACAGGTTCATTGCGTGAATACGCATCAAGCATGTCACTCGGTGTAGTGGTGTTATTGATGATCTTGATCGTTATTCAGGTAGTGGGGAAATAAAATGGAAAACAATTTAATTTTACCCGCGCTGATCCTTGTTCCGTTCATTGCAGGTTTTACTTGTTGGTTAGTCGATAAACTCGACAAAACTTTGCCACGCTGGATCGCCTTAATTGGTATGCTCATCACGTTGGGCTTAGGTCTTGCACTTTGGCAAAGTGGTACTTATAGCTACGAGTTAGGCTCAAAAGTCCCAACTTGGACAGCTGAGTTTTACTTACCGTGGATTCAATCTCTCGGTATTGGCATTCACCTAGCAGTGGATGGCTTGTCTTTACTCATGGTGTTATTAACAGCTTTACTTGGTGTACTTGCTGTTGGTTGTTCATGGGGTGAGATCCAAAAGAATGTTGGTTTCTTCCACTTAAACTTGTTATGGAGTTTAGGGGGCGTTATCGGCGTGTTCTTGGCAATTGATTTGTTCCTATTCTTCTTCTTCTGGGAGATGATGCTTGTACCAATCTACTTCTTGATTGCGTTATGGGGTCATAAGGGTTCAAACGGTCGTTCACGTGTTTACGCTGCAACCAAGTTCTTCTTATATACGCAAATCGCTGGTTTAGTAATGTTAATCGGTATCCTTGGCCTTGTGGTTTATGGTTACATGATGACTGGTATGATCGGTTTTGATTACAACTATTTATTAGCTGTAGCGAATCGTTTACCTGCTGGCTTCGCGTATGGTTTCATGATCTGCTTCTTTATTGGTTTTGCAGTGAAGTTACCAGTTTTCCCATTGCATGGCTGGTTACCGGATGCCCATGCTCAAGCACCTACAGCGGGTTCTGTAGACTTGGCTGGTATCTTGATTAAAACAGCAGCGTACGGTTTGCTTCGTTTTGTAATTCCATTCTTCCCGGCAGCTTCTGCACAGTTTGCAGATATTGCAATTATTTTCGGTTTGATTGGTATTTTCTACGGCGCGTGGTGTGCTTACCAGCAAACTGATATGAAACGTTTACTTGCGTATACGTCGATTTCACATATGGGCTTCGTTTTACTTGCTATTTATGCAGGTAATATTTTGACCTTCCAAGGTCTAATGATCATGATGTTGGCACATGGTTTGTCATCAGCTGCATTGTTCATTATGTCTGGTCAAATCTACGAGCGCTTACATACACGTGATTTACGTTTGATGGGTGGTCTTCGTGGTCAGCTCCAGTATTTACCGTTCTTCTTAATGTTCTTCGTCGCAGCTCTTGTTGGTGTGCCAGGTTTAGGTAACTTTATTGGTGAATTCCTGATTTTGATGGGTTCATTTAATAAATATCCTGTATTCACGATCATTGCTTCTATCAGCCTTGTATTTGCAGGTTTGTATGGTTTGATCTTGATTCACCGTGCTTTGTTTGGTGAACCAAACTCTGAACAAAAGCAACACTACACTAGTCCGTTAAAAGACTTATCTGCTCGTGAAGTTAGTATTTTGATGATTTGTGCGATTGGTCTCGTTTGGCTTGGTATCTATCCACAAACATTCTTGGATGTATCTCATTCAAGCATGCAGTGGTTGGTCAATAGTTATGTACCAGTACAAGAAGTCGTTGAAACTGTTCAGCAAACAGCTACTCAACTTGACCATGTGGAGATCCAATAATCATGAACTTCACAGTATCATTTTCTACGCTTATGCCTTTAGCACCGGTGATGATTGTTGCTTTGACAGCAGTCGTCGTCATGCTGTTAATTTCAATTAAGCGTAACCATAATTTAATCGCAACAACCTCTGTTGTCGGTTTAAACCTTGCTGCACTTTATATCTTGTTAGAATTATTTGGCGGTAAATTTGTGCCGGCAAATGTGATGGGCATGTTTATGGTTGATCCATTTACCATGTTCTATCAATTCATGATTTTAGTTGCATCATTGGCTTGCTGTACTTTGTCTCATGCATATATTGAGACTTATAAAGACAACCGCGAAGAACTCTATCTTCTGTTACTTGCTTCTGTAGCAGGTGCAATGTTGATGGTTGCAAGTTCACACTATGCATCATTCTTCATTAGCCTTGAGTTAATGTCGATTCCTGTATACGGCTTACTTGCTTATACATATCAACGTAGTCAGTCGCTTGAAGCAGGGATTAAGTATCTTGTGCTTTCTGCAACAGCTTCTGCAATGTTGTTGATGGGTATGGCGTATATCTACGCTTATACTGGTTCACTTTCATTCTATGATTCTGTACAAGCTTTATTTGGCGCAATCAAACAGCCAATGGTGTTATTAGGTTTAGCACTCATTATTTTTGCTGTTGCATTCAAATTGTCGCTTGCACCGTTCCATAAATGGACACCAGATGTATATGCAGGTGCACCAGCTCCAATGGCAACGTTCTTGGCGACTGCTGCTAAAGTTGCAACAATTGGTTTGTTCGTACGTTATTTGCTTGCTTCTGGCGCAATCATGGTGAACTCGCTAGTGACTGTTTTGACAATCATTGCCGTATTGTCAATTTTAGTCGGTAACTTGCTCGCTGTTCGTCAGGTCAACTTAAAGCGTATTTTGGGTTATTCATCTATTGCTCACTTTGGTTATTTGTTAATTGCTTTAATCAGCATGACATATGCAAGCTTGGGCAGCGTAACTGTGTATGTGGTGACTTATGTATTAACGACTATTGGTGCTTTTGGTGCAGTAGCGTTAATGTCTAGCCCATATAACAACGTAGATGAAGCGCAAAGCCTTGCAGACTACCGTGGTTTGTTCTGGCGCCGTCCAGTACTTACAGCAACATTAACAGTCATGATGTTATCTTTGGCTGGTATTCCATTAACAGCAGGCTTCATTGGTAAGTTCTTGGTTGTTATGGCTGCTGTAACAACTCAACACTGGTTCTTAGCTGCAATGATTATTGTGGGTAGTGGTATTGGTTTGTATTACTACTTACGTGTGATGGTTGTTATGTATATGACTCCACCTGAAACTCCTCGTATTGATGCTGATGCACATTGGGGACAAAAAGTGGGTGGTTTAATGGTATTGGCTGCTGCTGCATTAGTTATTATTTTGGGTGTTTATCCAGATCCAATGATTAATTTGGCATTAAAAGCAGAAATTTTATCTCCATTACATTTCATGCTTTCTCAGCAACAATAATTCTTGTGTACAAAAAAGCCTCCAAATATGGAGGCTTTTTTTTATTGATAGTTAAAAAAAGATTATAATAAATACGTTTTTATATTTTTAGGTAACATCTGTGGCCATTCAAGAAATTCGTCACCCACTTATTCGTCATAAATTAGGTTTATTACGTCGTGCTGACATCAGTACCAAGAATTTCCGTGAGCTTGCTCAGGAAGTGACTATGTTATTGACATATGAAGCGACGAAAGACTTACCAGTTGTGGATTGTGAGATTGAAGGTTGGGCTGGCAATGTTACTACTCAGCGTATCGCGGGTAAAAAAATAACGATTGTACCGATTTTGCGTGCAGGTATCGGTATGCTTGATGGTGTGCTTAACCTAATTCCAAGTGCAAAAGTAAGTGTGTTAGGGCTTGAGCGTGATGAAGCAACTCTAGAAGTACGTACTTACTATAAAAAGTTAGTTCCTGATGTCGCTAACCGTATTGCCATGATTATTGATCCAATGTTGGCAACAGGTAATTCTTTAGTTGCTGCTATTGATGTATTAAAGGCAAGTGGATGTAAAGATATCCGTGTTATGGTGTTAGTTGCAGCACCTGAAGGAATCGCGAAAGTAGAGGCAGCACATCCTGATATTCAGCTTTATACTGCATCTATTGATAATGGCTTAAATGAACATGGTTATATTGTTCCAGGTTTAGGCGATGCTGGTGACAAGATTTTTGGTAGTGTTCAAAAAGACTAATTTTTGAAATAACGATAAAAAGAGACTTCATTAAGCCGTATAACTTTTAATAGCGGAAATGAAAGTCTCTTTTTATTTACTACAGTAATTGCATTGGGAAAGTAGGGTGAAAAATCATGAAGCAAGAGTTTTATACTGGAAGGATAAAACAATATAACGCCGATAAAGGATTTGGTTTTATTTCGACGACTGAAGGAGATATTTTCTTTCATATTTCTGATTTCCCTGCATCCGAAGGTGAACCGAAAAGAAATGAAAAAGTGAGATTTCTTGCTGCAGATAATCGAGGAAAATTTAAAGCAATTAAAATTGAGCGTATTGATCCTAACCCTGCGAAGACTAAGAAAACTAAAATTGCTGATCACAATAAAGCGATCACAAGTGAGTTATTGTCTAATTTCCGCCGCTAATGAATGTGAAGATCAAGCTTTAAGCCTGATCTTCATCGCAAAATTTTAAAAATGCTTTAAGGCCCGGACCTTGATATTTTTGGCGGTGCACTAGCATATAAAGAGGGCGGGTAAGTTGCCAAAATGGAGTATCTAAAATAACAAGTTGACCTTTTTCACTTAAAGGTTCAATCGCTAACTTTGAAATACACGACATTCCTAAACCGCCAGCCACTATTTTTAAGATCGCTTCGTTATGTCCAAGCGTCAAACGGATGTTTGCATCTGGTAAATCTTGCAAAATTGCATTATCAAAGACTTCACGAGTACCTGAACCTTCTTCACGTAAGATCCATTCTACGTCATGAAAATCTTGAGGGGTAAGTGGGCGATTTAAACGTGTTAACGGATGGTCAGGTGAGCAGCACACTGCTAGCTCATCGTCACGCCAGTGAATACATTGGAGTTGAGGTAAGTGACAAGACCCTTCAATTAAAGCTAAATCAAGCTGAAACTGATTTACAGCTTCAATCATTTGGCGTGTGTTACCAACTTGAAGTTGTAAATGCGCTTGTGGATGACGTTGTAAGAAGTTAGCCATTAAATCTGGCATTAGATAATCACTGATGGTTAAAGTAGCCCCGATACGAAGGTCAATACTCTGTAACTCACCCTTGGCTGCTTGTTCAAAGGCTTCACAGCGGCCTAAAATTTCTAATGCTTGGGGAAGCAGAAAACGTCCAAGATCATTTAGCTGCAAGCGCTTACCTAAACGATCAAATAAAGGAGCACCTAAGCCGTCTTCTAAATCGGCTAAAGCCATACTTGCTGCACTTTGCGTCAGTCTGACCGCATCACTGGCTTTAGTAACGGTTCCTTCTTGGGCGACTGCTACAAAAACAGCCAACTGGCGTAATGTCATCCGCATGTTTAAAAAGCCTTAACGTTTAAAAGTATTCATTATTTCGGCTGTCATGCTAACATGAGCGCACTATTTCATGCCACGTTGAAATCATGTCAATTGAAAAATTTAGCGTAGAAAAAGTTTTATCTGTTCATCGTTGGACCCCAACACTTTTCAGTTTTACCATGACGCGTCCTTCGCATTTTAAATTTACGGCAGGGCAATTTGCGCGTATTGGTTTAAAGGTAGGAGATGAGCTGGTTGTCCGTGCGTATTCGGTGGTGTCTTCTCCATTTGATGAAACGCTAGAGTTTTTCTCAATTGTAGTACCAGACGGTGCCTTCACTTCGAATCTACAGCATTTGAAAGTGGGTGATGAGCTTTATTTGGAAAAAATTCCATATGGTTACCTGACGTTGGCACGCTATCAACAGCCTTTACCGCATGATCTGTGGTTACTGGCAACAGGTACAGGCTTGGCTCCATTTTTGTCGATGCTACAAGACTTTGAAACTTGGTCTAATTACCAGAAAATAAACTTGGTCTACAGTGTTCGTACTGCGGCTGAGCTGGCTTATGTTGACCGTATTCAAGAGATTGCTGAAACGTTTGGGGAAGGGCATAGCGGTTTTAAATTTATTCCTATCATTACCCGAGATCCATCTGCGCCGTTGCATGAGCGCTTACCTGTATTAATCGAAAATGGTGAGCTAGAAAAAGTAGCAGGCTTAGAACTCAGCCCAGCATCAAGTCATGTCATGCTTTGTGGAAACCCACAAATGGTTGATGATACGAAAGAGGCTCTAAAACGCCGTGGTCTCACAATGAATCGTCGCGGTGAAGGAAATATTGCGGTAGAAAATTACTGGTAAAACTGGAAGTAAAATATTTTAAGAAAATTTTTTATGGATATGTTTATTAATGGACAAACATATCCATAAACTCACGGATCTCTGCAATCGCACTGTCGACATCTGTTGAAAGCCATGTTGGTTCAAATAATCCCGCATAGTGTTCAAGGCGGTCTTGAGGAACAACTAGGCGAACAGGACAATCTTCTTCGAGTAAACGCCACGGTAAAATTGGAACTTCATTGTCCAGAAATACATTGATATTACGAATATCAACAATCATCGCATTAATGCATTCAGGAAATGGCATGACCGAGAACTCTTCGGTGCGGCGACGGAAATATTCAAGATCACCCCATTTGAGTTCATAACTTGGTTTATTAAATTCAATAATACCAATGAGATGGTCATCTCTTGTCTGATGCAAATAACATTGATGTGTGACGTCAGTGTCGAGATCAAGAGTTACGCTTTGCTGACGATACATCATAAAATTGAGTAGCTTTAAAACAAGGGGGCTTATTATAGCCTATTTTATAAAAAGTAAGGGCTAAAACATATTGTATTACAAATCGGACTTTAGCGAAGATTCTGAATATCGAGAAGTTAGATTCTAAAACGTTATAATTAAAGTGGCTAAATTTTATACTAAATTAATATTTTTAAAAGTAGAGTTTTGCAACCGTAGACACCTTCTCATAATGCTTTTTCACACAATGCAACAAATCAAATTGTTATGATGAATATAAAGTTAATGATAATAGAAGAGGGGAAAGAAGATGCATGATTTTTCAAAACCGCCTCATGTGACGAGTCCGGAAGAGACTGCAAAAAAAAGAAGATTGCCAGTTTATATTTTAATTATTGTTGGGCTTTTTCTTCTCGCACTTGTGGTTTATATGGTTGCTGATCACAGCAAAACGCCAAAAGAGGAAGCCGCATTTCAACATGAGACCATACCACAAGTCATCAGTGGTACTTCTGATTTGAAGACCTATGAAGGGTAATAAGCTAACCAGTATATCGTGATAAAAAGCCTTTAGGATGTGACCTGAAGGCTTTTTTTGCAATCTTTTGCATCAATTTGTTGTATTTATGCAGAAGGTTGTTGATTGAAAAATATTCAAAACATAAGGTGACATAGACCGCATTTATCGTCATTTTTTATAACGAACTGGTGTTTTTCATTTAGTGATAACACTGAAAAGAACATAACAATTGAGGACATAACAATATGAATGAATTTTTTAATGGGCCTCGCGGCGCTCAGTTTGATGCGATGTATTACTGGGATCAGTTTCATCCTATTTTAGCTGCAATTGTCATCTTACTGGTAGGCTGGATCATCGCTTTATTGGTGGCGGCAGGTGTAAAAAAACTTCTGCAAAAAGTAAATACCAATGCGAAATTATCTTCAGCGACTGGACGTACACCCAATATAGAAGGCCTGATCTCCAAAGTCGTATTCTGGTTTATTCTGATTCTCGCCGTTGTTGCTGCTTTAAATGTGCTCAACATTAGTGGAGTGAGCGGTCCATTTAGCAACATGGTTAATCAGGTACTCGTCTATATACCAAATATCATTGCTGCTGTAGTGGTGGGCTTTATTGGCTGGATCGTTGCTCGACTGGTGCGGGCGGGGGTGACCAATGTTTTATCCCGAACTCAACTTGATGATAAGTTAAGCAGCGAAGTGGGTGTAGGGGGAATTAGCCAGAATATTGGTGAAATTCTTTACTGGCTTGTATTGTTACTTTTCCTTCCGATTGTTCTTTCAATCTTAGGATTAACAGGCTTACTGATTCCAGTTCAAAATATGGTAAATGATGCTGTAGCATTCTTACCAAATATCTTTATTGCTGGCGTTATCGTTTTTGTTGGTTATATTTTGGCAAAAATTGTACGCGGTATTGTTGAAGGATTAATTAATAGCTTAGGTGTGCAATCTCAAGCGGAAAAAATTGGTCTTTTCAAAAATTCAAATGTAGGCAAATTCTTAGGTTCATTTGTTTTTGCCATCATTATTATTACGACATTGATTGTAGCATTTGAAGCTTTAGGTATTGAGACTATTTCTCAGCCAGCAACAGCAATGCTCAATGAAATTTTACAAGCTATTCCAAACATTATTGCTGCTGGTTTAATTTTACTGGTTGCTTATATTGTTTCACGTTTTGTTGGTCGCTTGGTTGCTGAGTTAATTGCAGGAACTGGTGTTGATGAAATTCCAGCAAAATTAGATGTACAACGCTTTTTAGGTCAAACTAAAGTTTCTAATGCCGTTGGTTGGCTAATCGTGTTCTTTACCATGTTGTTTGCAGTTTCTGAAGCTGCTGACCGTCTTGGTTTCGATCAGATTAGTGGTCTAATCGCAATGTTTATCCATTTCGGTGCAAACATTCTATTGGGCGCTGTAATCTTGGTGATTGGTTTCTGGCTTGCAAATGTTGTGGCGAACGTTGTTCAACGCGGTGAATATAATAGTTCGCGTTGGTTAGGTAGTTTGGTTCGTGTCTTGATTATTGGTTTAGTCCTTGCACTTGGTTTAAGGGCGATGGGTATTGCCGATTCGATCGTAAACCTTGCGTTCGGCTTAACGCTAGGCGCAGTTGCAGTTGCTTTCGCTCTTGCATTTGGTTTGGGTGGTCGTCAACCAGCAGAAAGACTTTTATCTGATTTACTTGATAAAGCTAAGAAAGAGGCAAATCAACCAAATCCTTTATATCAACCGCCTACTACTAATAATACAACAGGTAGTTCGTCTACGGCTTCAACTCCGTCAACGACTACAACTGCACCATCAACAACAGTTTCATCTGATGCAAAACCAGCTGATTCTGCACAAGTAAATCCATCACAACCACCAGTAAATAAACCGTTTGGTTCTACTGGCGAAAATGATGAAATTTAATAGGTGTAACTAATTTTCAGATAAACAGTACAAAAAATCTTTGATTTTTGTGATAAGTTCGACCACTCTATATTGAGTGGTCGTTCTGTCTTTGACAGCTATAAAAACAAATAAGTGAGGAAAATACGATGAAAAAACCTGGTCGTTTTTTAGCACCTGTTGTAATTGCTGGGATTACCGTTGGTTTTTTAGCAAGTGCTTATAAATTTGTATTTAGCAAATCTGAATCATCAAAACAGACAACAAGCCATAAGCATGATTCTGAAAAATCATCCAATGATTCAAAAGCATCAAATTAGCTTATTCATCATTTAAACATATTGTGCTGCTGCATAAGCCGAAGACCAAGCCCATTGGAAGTTATAGCCTCCTAAGTGGCCAGTCACATCAAGTACTTCTCCAATAAAGAATAGTCCTTTCTGCTTTTTGCTTTCGAGTGTTTTAGATGAAACTTCAGTTGTATCAATTCCACCTAAGGTAACTTCAGCAGTACGATATCCTTCTGTGCCTGATGGTTTAACGGTAAAACCATGTAGCTGCTCGGCAATATGCTCTAGCTGTGCATCACTGATATTACCAATTGCTGTCTCGCTTTGCTCTGGCCATATAAGTTGTTGTAACTCTTGTACAATACTTTTTGCCGTAAATTCGTTCAGAAGAGTACGCAGTAAAACTTTAGGTTGGGCTTTCTTTTTATCTTTTAAATAAGTTTCTAAATCTTGGCTCGGGAAAAAGTCGATTTTAAAACTTTCACCTGTATTCCAATAGTTTGAAAGCTGTAAAGAACTTGGACCACTCAAACCACGATGCGTAAATAATAATGCTTCAGTAAAGCTATTCTTCGAGTTAGTTAGAGTCACATCTAAAGCATTACCACTTAGGCGTGTAGTGACTTCTTTAATATGATCCGAAAAAGTAAATGGTACTAAACCAGCACGGGTTGGGAAAACTGTATGTCCAAATTTTTGTGCCAATTCATAGCCAAAACCAGAGCCACCTAAAGTTGGGATGGATAATCCACCTGTAGCCACCACTAATGATTCACAGCTAAAACGGCCCTGATTTGTGTGTACTGAAAAACCACCTTGTTCTAATGGATCGACTTGTCTAACCTCACAATGGGTCTGGATTTCGACCTTGTTTGTTTTGTTACACTCACTTACCAACATCTCTAAAATTTCTTTAGCGCCGTTTAGCGTAAATAATTGCCCGTGTTTACGTTCTTCATAGGCAATTCCATAATCACAGACCAGACCAATAAAGTCCCAGTTGCTATAGCGTGATAGGGCAGAAATAACAAAGTGCGGATTATGAGAAATATAGTTTTCAGGTTCTACATAGAGGTTGGTAAAGTTACATTTCCCACCGCCTGACATTAAAATCTTTTTACCAATTTTATTGGCTTTTTCTAAAATTAAGACCGAACGTCCCCGTTTAGCAGCATGTGCAGCCAACATGAGTCCAGAAGCACCTGCACCTAAGACAATGACATCGACATGACTGTTAGACATAAGAAGTTCTCGATTAATCTTGAAAATTAAAAAGGGGCATATACTATCATGCCAGCACTTACTCATGCTAAGGACATTTATACAGGTAAGGGATAAGGCCTTCTAAAAGCGGGTGACTTATGCGTGAGGTCTATTTCTAATATCGGCTTGTAAACCACCGGAATGAATTGCCAAAATGCGTGTATTCGCTGGAAAATAATTGTTTTTTATAAGATCAAACAGACCAAACATCATTTTTCCGGTATAGATCGGTTCAAGGGGGACCGTATATTGCTCTTCAAAATTTTCAATAAATGCGAATAGTTCAGGTGAGGTTTTCGCATAACCGCCCCAGCAGTATACATCTGTCAAAGACCAATTTTGTTTTTTAGTCCATTGCCTAATCGCTTGTTGTAAGAAATCACCTTTTAAAGCCGAAAATCCTAAGACTTTCTGATGAACTGCACTTCTTTCAATCAGACCTGAAATCGTTCCGCCAGTTCCGACTGCACAGCAAATCACATCATATTGATCTAAGTCATATTGGCTCAGGATTTCCTGACAACCTTGAACTGCCAGTTCATTGGAACCACCTTCGGGAATGATATAGGTCTGCGGAAATTGTTGCTGTAATTGTTGAAGATAATTTGCGTCATCTCGTAAGCGATATTCATGGCGAGAGACAAAATGTAGCTGCATTCCTAAACTTTGAGCTTTTGCCAAGGTGGGATTAAGTGGTTTACCAGCTAACTCTTCACCACGAATAATTCCTATACTTTTTAAACCAAAAAGATGAGCTGCATAAGCCGTTGCAGCAATATGATTTGAGTAAGCCCCACCAAAAGTCAAAATGCTTGATAAACCTTGTTTTTTTGCAGCAAGTAAATTGTATTTTAATTTGAAAAACTTATTACCCGAAATTTGAGGATGAACTAAATCTAAACGTTTAATGTCGAGATGAACAGGGAAGGATAGTTCAATGTGCTGATAGGAGATAGGTTGGGTAATGTGATCAAACATTAGAAATTGAGAAAAATAATGATTGATCACATTGTAGCTTTTTAAAGAGGTTTTTAAAAAGCTGATTAAGAGCTTGTGTCGACAGAAGTAATCACTGACATACCAGGGCGTAAGTGTTCTATTCCTTCCTGATTTGGGTCAATGGTAATACGCACGGCAATCCGTTGAACGACTTTGGTAAAGTTTCCTGTCGCATTATCCGGTTTTAGTACACTGAACTCGGAACCCGCGGCTGGAGAGATTTGTTCAACATGACCTGTAAATTTTTTATGTTTCATTGCATCGACTGTAAACCACGCTTTTTGTCCAATTCGCATATTGGCAATTTGGGTTTCTTTAAAGTTGGCAATCACCCAAGTTTGCTGTGGAATCAGATAGAGTAACTGTGATCCTGCGGCCACATATTGCCCAACACGAGGGTTTACTTCACCAAGTTGTCCATCCATTGGAGCAACAATAACACTATAGTCTTTGGTGGTTTGTGCTTGATCTAACTGTGCTTTAGCACTGGAAACTTGTGCTTCTAAGCCAGCTTCTGCGACTTGAGCTGTTTTAAGTGCTTCTTTGGCAACTAGAACATTGGCCTCCGCCTGTTTAAGGGCTGCAAGATTATTTTCGGCATCAGCAGCGGCTTTATCTTGCTCAGATTTAGAAGCTGCTCCACTATTCCCTAGCTGTTGATAGCGTCTAAGCTGTGCTAAAGAAAGTTCATATTGAGCCTTAACTTGTTCTACTTTAGCCTGCGCAGCCACAATATCCGCTTGTTTTTGAGCAATTGACTGAGTTTGATTGGCTAAAGTATTTTTGGCCTGTTCTACCCCCGAAGCCGCTTGTGCTACTTTTTGGTCATAAGTGGTGGCATCAATATGCATTAATACTTGACCCTTTTTAACATGGTCAAAGTCTTTCACTAATACATCTTTAACGTAGCCATTAATTTGCGACGATAAAATGGTAGTTTTACCTTTGACATAACTATTGTCAGTTTGCTGCACACTCGTGGCAAAAGGCCCAATTCTCCATGCCCACAAAATTACTAAAATACCGATAATAAGCACACCCAACATCCATAATAGGGTTGAGCGTTTTGTCGGAATCAGTTTACTTGCAGGTGCAGGTGCAGGTGCAGGTGCAGGCGTTGGCTCATTATTAGATGTTTGAGCAGGTGTTTGTTCCGGTTTATTTTGATCATCTGACATATATCAATCTCAATTTCTATTTCATCAATAACAAAAGCCGTTAAGGGCGGCTAATTCCTCTGCGTTGTAGGTATTTACTACGTGCAATATTAAACCCGCCCCATAAGAGTAAGGCGACGGCAAAAATACCGTTTAATGCAATCACATCATTGTAGGCACGGACCTGAGCTTCACGAGTAACCACTTGATTAAGTGAGCGCATAGACTGAGCTGTTTGTAATGCGGGGTCATTTGTTGTGATGGCTGCACTACGTTGATAGCTAGAAAGCCTTTGAGCAACTAATGGGTCAGCTTGTTCCAAATCTTTAATAATCTCGACTTGATAGTTTTGTGTACGATGTTGTTGATAGGTCGAGAAGAAAGATGAGCCAACAAGGCCACCAAATGTTTGGGTTGCAGAGAATAAGACAATAAAAGTCACTACATACGAAGGACCTTTAGCCAAAGTTTGTGCAAATCCAATTAGAAGTAATGGACCGATAAACAGGCCGCCGGCAAAGCCTACTAAAAACTGGCTTGCAAAGAAGTTTGAAGGCCGTACATCGCTCGTAAGGTGATAATCTAGTCCACAGGCAATGAGAATCAAAAACTCTGCAAAAAGTAAGTGAAAAATAATTCGTTCACGCGAGAAAGTAAGCGCACTGAATAAAGTTCCGCTTAAAATCCCCACCAATATGACCACATAGAGTGGAACAAATTGGTCTGGACCCATTCCCATAGTTTTTAGGAAGTTAACGGCTGCATAGCTTTGTTCTGACATTAAAAGACGAATGGCAAAAGCACCAAAGATAAAGCGTAGGGTTGAGGAGGCGCCTAACCAACGTGTCATAATTAATGGATTGGCACGATAATGTTCATAGAGCAAACCTAAAACAACTAAGCTAAAACCTGCAATTAATACATAAGCAAGCCATTCACTGTTAAACCACCATAAGATTGGGCCTTGTGTCAGCACAATACATAGACATGCAAAACCTGGTGCCAATAAAGCAAAGGTGAAGAAATCCTGTTTTTCGAAAACATAGATTCGTAAGCTACGTGGTAATTTCAACGAAACCACCATCGTTAAACAACAAAGTGCTAAGCCGAGTTCAAAGGTGTAAAGAACAGACCAACTATCTGTGCTCACAAGAAAAGGAGAAATAATCCAGGCGAGGGGTACACCTAACTGCTGAAAGCCAAAGGCAATATATATACCTTTTGCCATGTCGGCTTTTTTAAAAGCTTGCATGGTGTAATACATACCTAAAGAGCTGAGTGGTGCACCAGCTAAACCTGCCACAACCCGAGCGAACAAGGCCATTTCATAGGTATGCACAAAAATGTGCAAAACCAGCACGGCAATAAAAATAACAAGTCCTATTTCTGAAAAGACTCTCAGACCATATTGTTGCCTAGCTTTAAACAAAATCAGATTCGAACTGACATTGGCCATTACATAAGCAGCAGGAAGCCAAGCGGCTTCAGAAGGCGTCAGGCCATACTCACCTTGAATTAAGGGTAAATTTGCCGTAATGAAACCATTACTTAAGCTTGCTGAAATAGCGACAAACAGACCAATAAAAAAATAAAGAAATCGCTTAGGTACAGAATGCGCAATCGCTGCTGGCGAACCAGGTAAAGTCGGTTGTTCTTCTGGTGTCCAATCAGGTGGCGTTTCTAAATAACGAGGCGTTTTACTCATTCTATCCCTCGAATTTTTTGTACTTGAATACCATGAAATAGTAATTCAATTGCTCGTTTCGCTAAGCGGGTCTGTTCTTCAGGTTCATGTCCTTGAAATGAAGAACCCAACATTGCTGTGACCATTGCATAGTCATCAGCAGTTAGATCAGCTCGGCACAGTTTTTGTTCTATTGCATTTTCAATCAGTGGCTTAAGTGCATTATTCCGCCGTTCATAAATTTTTAGCATAATTGGATCTTGTCGATCAATCACTCTCCAAAAATCTTGCAAAATTGCGAGCTTGGGAAGTTGTGCAATATGTCCTTCAATTAAACGAAATAAACCATCTTCGAACTGTTGAAAATGAGCTGCTTTTTGCTCTAGCTGTGTAATCGCACGCTCTAAAAGGGCGCTAATTAAAGCCTTTCGGTCACAAAAGTTGCGATAGAACGTCGCTCTACCTACACCTGCATGGTCAATCACGACTTGTAGAGGGACATTAATACCATGAATACGAAAGCATTCCTCGGCTGCATTGAGTAATTCATCCCGATTATGGGCTGCAATTTTTTGACGTTTACTCATGTCACTGATTTGGGAGGTTTAAAGATGATATATTTAACGGACATTTTTGTCCGTTGTGAATAGCTAAATTGTAAAAACATGAAAATTCAATTTTTATAATTTATCTCTTTTCCATTTTTATATGTGCCATAAAAAGCTGCTAGAATATCGCGCAATTGCATGATGCTAGGTCAATACAATGTTTGAGTCCCTTATTCCTCTTTTTTCAATTGCGATGGCATTGATGCTTGGAGCAATAAGTCCTGGGCCAAGCTTTATTTATGTAGCGCAAAATTCAATATCTAAATCACGTAAACATGGCTTATTTACGGCTTTAGGAACGGGCACAGGTGCAGCTCTTTTTGGCTTTTTAGCGGTTATGGGGTTACAGGCAGTTTTATTGGCAGTGCCTTCAGCTTATCTAATTTTAAAAATTGGTGGTGGGCTGTATTTGCTTTGGCTTGCTTTTAAAATTATTAAACATGCCAAAGAACCAATTGCCATGGAAAATGATGCCAAATCGAAAATGACTTATAAACAAGCCTACCGATATGGTTTGATTACTCAGTTAAGTAATCCAAAAATTGCTGTTGTACTAGCGAGTGTTTTTACTGCTTTACTGCCAAAAGAAATTCCAAATTATTACTACGTCGCATTACCGCTCATTTGTTTTATGATTGATGCAGGTTGGTACTCATGTGTAGCAATGCTTTTATCTTCAGAGAAGCCTCGAAAAATGTATTTAAAAGCAAAAACGGGTGTTGACCGAGTGGCTGGAAGCATTGTTAGTGTATTGGGCTTAAAGTTAATCTTCTTCAAATGATAAATCTTTAATTAAAATATCTAAAAAATATAAAGCCAACTCTTTGTAGTCTGGCTTTATTTTTGCGCAAAATATATACAAATTGAAATATCTTTTTTAGCACTTAAATATTTAAAAAGTGGTAACTTAATTAATAAAACAAAAAGAAATGAGGATCACGTTATGAAAAAACTAATGGTGAGCATTTCGGTTGTTTTTTTCATCTTAACTACAGGATGTGAGATGAGAACAACAAGTAAACAGCAACCTTCAAATGAACGGGCGATGAGTATTGCTGGTTCTCCGGTTTATGAAAAAGACTACAAAATTCCCGATTTACAAGCCAATAATCATGAGCAATCTAATTATTAATTGATGGATAGAATATCTCACATATAGCACTTTAAATGTACTCAGTGCAGATAAGCCTGCTTATTTTAAAAAGTAGGTTAGAAATAAAAAAGCTCCCAATGTAGGGAGCTTTTTTTATGAATCTAGATTAAGAAACTTTATCGCCAGGTTTTGCACCGCTATCTGGTGAAATAATGAAAATGCCTTCACCATTTCCGGCAGCAAGTACCATACCGTTTGAAACACCAAAACGCATTTTACGTGGTGCAAGGTTAGCCACCATCACGACCAATTTACCTTTTAGGTCTTCTGGCGCATATTGACTACGAATACCACTAAATACATTACGTGGTTCAGCTTCACCTACGTCTAAAGTAAGTTGAAGTAATTTATCTGAACCCTCAACTGTACCTGCCTCAACGACCTGAGCAACACGTAAGTCAACTTTTAAGAAATCTTCAATACCGATAATTTCAGCTTCACCAACTGCTGGAGTAGGGGCTGCTTTTTTCTCGGCAGATTTCTCTTTTTTCGCTGCTTTAGTCGCTTGTGGAGCAGGAGCACCTAAAGACTCTTTAGAAGCATCAACCATGGCTGCAACAGCTTTTGGATCAACACGCTGCATAAGAGGTTGGAACTGTGCAATCTCATGGCTTACAAGAATTTGTTTACGTGACTCGAAATCGAAGCTTTCAAGTTTTAAGAAATCTTGAACTTGCTGAGCTAAAGTTGGCAGTACTGGAGCTAAGTACACTGCTAATTGACGGAATAAGTTGATACCGACAGAGCATACATCAAGAACTTGTTGTTCTTGACCTTCTTGTTTAGCAAGAGCCCAAGGTTTTTTCTCATCAATATATTGGTTTGCGCGGTCAGCAAGCGCCATAATTTCACGGATCGCCGTAGAGAATTCACGCGCTTCATATGCAGCAGCAATTGAATCACCAGCATCAATAAAGCTTTGTACTAAGTCAGATTCAGCACATGTACTTGATAGCGTATTGTTAAAGCTGCTGTTAATGAACTTAGCACAGCGACTAGCAATATTAACCACTTTACCGACTAAATCTGAATTTACTTTCTGAACAAAGTCGTCAAGGTTCAAGTCAGAGTCTTCAACTTTATCTGAAAGTTTAGAAGCAAAGTAATAGCGTAAATACTCTGGGTTTAGATGTTGTAAGTACGTCTCGGCTTTAATGAAAGTACCGCGAGACTTAGACATTTTTTGTCCATTTACAGTCAAGAAACCATTTACGAATAAGCCTGTTGGAGTGCGATAGTTCGCCCCTTCAAGCATCGCAGGCCAGAATAAAGCATGGAAGTAAACAATGTCTTTACCAATAAAGTGGTAAACCTCATTTTGACTATCTTTCTTCCAGAAATCATCAAAGTTTAAGTCTGGGCGCTTAGTTTTGATGTAGTTTTCAAAACTAGACATATAACCGATTGGGGCATCTACCCACACATAGAAATATTTATTCGGTGCATCCGGAATTTCAAAACCAAAATAAGGAGCATCACGAGAAATATCCCAGTCTGCTAAACCTGCTTCAAACCATTCATCCAATTTGTTAGCAATTGAAAGAGGTAAGCGACCTTCATCGCGGGTCCATTTTTGCAAATATTCAGCAAAGTTTGGGAGCTTGAAGAAATAATGGTCTGATGATTTTTCAACTGGTGTTGCACCACTTAAAGTCGAACGTGGGTTAAGTAACTCAGTCGCATTATAAGTTGTACCACACACTTCACATGAGTCGCCGTATTGATCTTCTGACTTACATTTTGGGCAAGTACCCTTAATGAAACGGTCAGATAAGAACATACCTTTTTCCGGATCAAATAATTGAGTTACAGGTCGAACTGCAATATTTCCGGCTTCACGGTTTTTAATATAGATATCTGTTGAACGAGCTTTGTTTGCATCACTATGAGTTGAATCATAATGATCGAAATGTACGCCAAAACCATCAAAATCACGGATGTGTTCTTTTTGAACATTCGCGATTTGCTCTTCTGGGCTAATACCATTTGCTTCGGCACGTAGCATAATTGCTGTACCGTGAGCATCATCCGCACATACATAAGTCACGTCATGACCCATTGCCCGCATGGCACGAACCCAGATGTCTGCCTGGATATAACCGAGTAAATGACCCATATGAATTGGACCATTGGCATAAGGGAGGGCATTGGTGACTAAAATTTTACGCACGGATCTCATTCTCTCATTCGTATTTATAAGGTGGAAGATTTTAACTGATGCAGGGAGATAAGCAAAGATTAATAATCTTTGACTAAATATAAGAGGTATCTACAAAAATGGACTTAAAGCCAGAAGTTATTTCTCTTTAGAACAGATAAACAAATCAAAAAGTATTTGAATCTTCCTGTATTGTCTTTGTTTCAAATTGCAGTTACGGTCAGAAAATAA
Organism: Acinetobacter baumannii; assembly: GCF_009759685.1. Classification (NCBI taxonomy): domain Bacteria; kingdom Pseudomonadati; phylum Pseudomonadota; class Gammaproteobacteria; order Moraxellales; family Moraxellaceae; genus Acinetobacter; species Acinetobacter baumannii. Next base: position 2,124,968 of record NZ_CP046654.1, read on the forward strand.
GCCATAACGATGTATAACTAATAACTTATTCAGGTAATTTTTTTAATTAACGATGAGGATAACAACGATGACTACTGAAAATAAATTAGGTGAATTAAAGGCAAAAGCGGCTGATGCAAAAGTACAAGGTGAAAAAGCTTTGGACGATTTAAAAGAAAATGTAAAAGAGAAACAAACTGCGGGTAAAGAAGCAGTTGCAGATAAAGTAGATGAGCTAAAGACCAAAGCGGCCGATGCAAAAGTACAAGGTGAAAAAGCCTTGGAAGATTTAAAGGAAAATGTAAAAGAAAAACAAGCTGCTGCAAAAGAGGCAGTTGAAGATAAAGCTAATGATTTGAAAGGCAAACTTGATGATGCTCAGCATAGCCTGCAAGACAAGTTTGATCATTTACGTACTGAAGCAGCGCATAAACTTGATGATGCTAAAGCCAAAGCTGCAGAATTAAAGGAAGAGGCGGCTACAAAATTTGATGAGTTAAAAACTCAAGCAACTGCGAAATTTGATGAGTTGAAGAAAACAGCTACCGAAAAACTTAATAAATTGAAAAATCATGATTCTGCTGAATAAGTTGATTTAAACTAAAATCCGTACTCCTTACCTAAAAGATGAGTTCTGAAGTTAGTAATTATTCATCCCAAGGTGAGCGAGTGCGGAGCAATACTGTTACACTATCTCCATTAAGCTGTAATGATCTGTTTTTGGAGTAAACAATATGTCTTGGCTTTCTTCATTAAAATCCGTTTTTTCACCCGCACAAGAAGTGAAAGAAGAGGAAATCCAAACCGTACTCCAAAATTATTTATTGCCACATTCAAAAGATGCTTTAAAAGAGCGCATTAGTCAGCTTCAAGTGCAAGGTCGTGTTTTACAACTCACCATTAATACTTTCCCAGACGAAAAAGAATACTTGCAGCAAATTCATGATGATTTAGCTGGCGCTTTGCAAAAGTGCGGTATTGAAGAACTTAATTTACATGTAGTTCAACAAAAGCGCCCTACACAAGAGAGTTCAGGTCAAGGTTGTTCATCTAAAGCACCGAAAGAGAATTCGAATTTACCTCCTGTGCTTGATGCTTCACCTAAGTCTGAACCGGATCCAAATAACCCACCAATTCAGAAAGCGGCGCCGCAACAGAGAGATGTGCCACTTCATCCTCGAATCAAGAATGTTATTTTAGTTTCATCAGGTAAAGGTGGTGTTGGTAAATCGACAACTACGGTCAATTTAGCGCTTGCCTTACAAAAAATGGGACTTAAGGTTGGAGTATTAGATGCTGATATCTATGGACCAAGTATCCCGACCATGCTAGGTAATGCTGGTAAAACTCCTCTGATTGAAAGTGAAAATTTTGTGCCTTTAGATGCTTACGGTATGGCAGTGCTTTCTATTGGACATTTAACAGGTGATAACAACACACCTGTTGCATGGCGTGGACCGAAGGCTACAGGCGCTCTAATGCAATTATTTAACCAAACGCTTTGGCCAGATTTAGATGTACTCATGATTGATATGCCGCCGGGTACAGGCGATATTCAGCTGACACTTGCTCAGCGTATTTCAGTGACTGGCTCCATCATTGTGACTACTCCACAAAATGTTGCTTTGCTTGATGCGACTAAAGGAATCGAGTTGTTTAATAAAGTTGGTATTCCGGTATTAGGTGTCGTTGAGAACATGTCGACCCACATTTGTTCAAACTGTGGTCATGAAGAGCAAATTTTTGGTATCGGTGGTGGTGATAAGCTTTCCGAGCAATACCATATTCCATTATTAGGACGCTTACCTCTAAATGCTCAAATACGTGAGCATGCTGATCAAGGTAAACCGAGTGTGATTGCAATGGATGATGCAGCTGATAGTTATATCGATATTGCGAAAGCAGTCTGGCAACAGATTGAAAAAATTCCTCAGCGCACACGAGATGACAAACGAATCTTTTGATTCATCTGACCCGACTTTAAGTCGGGTTTTTTATTGGCTGGTTAAAAGAAAAATTTAAATTACTGAATCTAAATAACAAAGCTAAACTTGAAATTGGCATGCAGATTGCTACTTTACGCTTCTTTTTCAAAGAAACAGGTGGAAAATGCAATTTAAGTATAGTTTGGGCGTAATTAGTTTATGTAGCGCTTTATTTTTAGTTGGATGTAATGATGACAACTCATCAGTTTCACAAACACCAACCGTTCAGGAGCAAAAACAGAAGTTACAGCCGATTATTATTCAGGGGGCTTTACCCGTAGAGTCAGAAAGAATAGCTTCAAAGTTAGAAAATAAAACTGTTGAAACAGTAGGTGGCTGGACCTTTTGGAAAGGAACCTACAATGGTTATCCAATGATTATTTCTAAAACACGGATGGGGATGAGTAACTCTGCTGCCGCGACTGCTTTGGCAATTGAACGGTATAAACCGATTGCCATTATTAACCAGGGAACAGCAGGGGGGCACGATCCTGATCTTCATGTTTATGATATTGTTTTAGGAAAATATGCAACCAATATTGGTGCGTTTAGAACGCCTAAACAGCCATTAGGTGGAGGTTCAAACTCACTTACATGGGTTGAGGCTTTTGATGTTTTACCAACAGATGAATCTGACCCTGAGCCTATTGCAATTCGTAAATTTGAAGGTGACCAAGAGCTATTAATGGCGGCACATAAAGTACGTTATGATAAAGGTGAAGTGGTTGAAGGAACGATTGGCTCGGCAGATGTGTGGAATAATGAACTTGACCGAATTCAATTTTTCCATGAGCGTTATGGTACCTCAGTTGAAGAAATGGAAGCGGCTTCTGTTGCGCAAATCGCAAGCCAGTTTAATGTTCCGTTTTTAGGAATTCGAATTTTATCTAATAATATTACAAATAACGGGGCTTATGACCCTGGTACAGGAGAAGCTTGCCAAGACTACGTGCTTAACGTAGCTGAAGTATATATGAAATCTAAACTACCAAAATAACAATTTAATTTTAGGCAAGAAGATGAATTCTTATAGAGCGTCTTCTTGTTTTTTATGACCTGTTCTATTTTTCCAGTTTCGAATGACCATCCAACGCCAGAAAACCTCAGTCACTATATATAGTATGGTTGCAAATACAAACGCTTCGACAATGAGACCTGATATTAAAATTTTAGCGAGGCTCAAATCGATATGACCATGACCAAAATGCGTAATCCAACGTGAAATCTGGTGAAGCACCCCTAAAAGCATTTTCTTATTTATCATATGCACATGATAAATATGGGCACCAAACCAGAAACCAATATACAAAATAGGCGCTAATGTAAGAGGATTGCTGAGCCAAGCAAGCATTAAGCTAATAGGTAAATTAACTTCAAACAGTAAAACTGCCATAACAATAAATACACTATGAAAGGGTATAGGCAGTAAACCGAAAAAAGTCCCTACAAAAATAGCGCGAGTAATAGATTTACGGTTGACATACCAAAGCACAGGATTAAGGGTTTTTTGCCCGAAAATCCTTAAAAATTTCATATTTGAAACTTTCTCTGGAGAAGGAAGCCAAGATTGAAAAAATTGCTTTGCCATAATCATAGGATAGTAGAGCTTAGGGGCTCATATAAACACAAAGAAACAATATATTAATTGAAACTTATTAAAAGCTTAAAAATTAAACTTACTACGGTAATAATTTATTATAGGCCTTTTTAATGTAAAAATAGATTTAAAATAAAAATACTTATATTACTTAAATACAATTTGGTACTAAAACGCTGTGACTGACTCTGTAGTTTTTTAGCTTAGAATTAATAAAATTTTAATAAATTATTGTTTATAAATAATTTTTAAATTTTATTTCTTAAGAGGTTAAAAAATTGTCTTACAATTAGATTTTGCCTTCTAGAATAATATCTATTAATCTGAGATGACTACATTGTGAGGTCATTCAATGATTTCATGGCTTTTTATTGGCTTGGTTGCCACTATTTTACTTACCCCTGGCCCAACAAATACTTTACTTGCATCATCAGGAGTACAAGTAGGCCTCAAAAAATCTGCTAAATTAATTCCGGCAGAAGTTCTAGGGTATGTGATTTCGATTTCAGCTTGGGGAATGTTAATCGGGAAAGTTTCTGCAACGCTTCCTTTATTACCTCCTATACTTAAATTGCTCAGTGCTTGTTATATTATTTTTTTAGCAATTAAATTATGGCACACGGCAAATCAACAGCTTGAACTAGATCAGCCAACTATTCGCCCACGTGAATTATTTTGTGCAACTTTACTAAATCCTAAGGCATTACTTTTTGCTTCAGCGATTTTCCCTGTTGCAGCGTGGACTAATTTTCATATTTATCTCATTCATATGTTGGCTTATTTAGCTTTAATTACCCCAATTGCCTTATTCTGGATTTTTTTAGGGTCAGTCTTGGCTGCAAATAAAGTACGTTGGTTAAATCAATCAAATTTACAAAGAACGGCCTCGTTGGTTTTAGTTAGTTTCTCAATTCCAATTAGCTATTCTGCTTTATTAAATCTTTAAAAATTTATTCCGGGCTATTCTTAGCGATAAGAGTAGCCGTCATTGTTTTCATAATTGCTTTTTTACGTTAAAGTACGTCGCAATCAATGAAATTACCTTTTGGATAGAAAATACATGGCTATTAAGTCTGATCGTTGGATTCGCGAGATGAGCGAAAAACACGGCATGATTGAACCTTATGCAGAGAATCAAGTCCGTTTTGATAAGAATGGCGAAAAATTGATTTCCTACGGGGTCTCTAGCTATGGTTATGACGTACGCTGTGCCCGCGAATTTAAAGTTTTCACTAACGTACATTCTGCAATTGTTGATCCAAAAAATTTCGATGAAAAAAGTTTTATCGATATTGAGTCTGACGTTTGTATTATTCCGCCTAACTCATTTGCTCTAGCGCGTACAATTGAATATTTCCGTATTCCACGTAATGTTTTGACTGTGTGCCTTGGTAAATCAACTTATGCACGTTGCGGTATTATTGTAAATGTCACTCCTTTAGAGCCAGAATGGGAAGGGCACGTTACTTTAGAATTTTCTAATACCACGAACTTGCCTGCGCGTATTTATGCGGGTGAAGGTGTAGCACAAATGCTATTCTTCGAAAGTGATGAAGTATGCGAAACCTCTTATAAAGATCGTGGTGGTAAATACCAAGGTCAAACTGGGGTTACACTTCCTAAGACATAAATTGTTAAAAATAGATGAGCTTTAAAAATGGGTCACTTTAAGTGGCCTATTTTTTATATATACCTTAAAAAGTGACGTTTATCGGAATATTAATAAGGTACGTTTTCTTTTGTAAAAAATGATATAAAATGATCAAGAATTGATTTTTTTCTTTGATGTGGATCACACAAATTAAAAAGAAGCGAAATCGTAAATATCGGTATTTTTCTTATGTATTTAGTTTAAGAGTACATTAAAGAAAAAGAAGCCAAATAAAAAGAAATTAGATTATGCCCCCAAGGATACGGAGGTCGGTCATGCGACAGTTTACGTCTCTTCAGGTTGCGATATTAGCACTCGGAAGTTTATGCTTTTCTACAGCCTATGCTGATTCTACTTTAGTTCCAATGTCAGATGCTGAGCTATCAGCTACTCGTGGTCAGGCATTAATGAGTATGTCTTATATCGCGCCTAATGATTCGGCAAATCTGGAAAAATTGCGTGATAGTAGTAGTAATGTAGGATTTTATAAATTAGGTTTAGAGGCCGAGTTAGAAATTAATGCCAATATTCGTAAGCTCCAACTAGGTTGTGGTGGGGTAAATGGTGCAGGCGGCTGTGATATAGATTTTGATAATGTTAGTTTAAGTGGTGTAGCAGATACACGCGAGGGCCGCGTAGCAAGCGATGCGAAGCTGACAAATCCTTTTCTTGAATTTGCCATAAAGAATCCAAATAGTGCTTCGACTCGTGAAGTAGCTGGTATTCGCTTAAGTGCTGAAGCAGTTGAAGGGCTTTTAACTATTGGTACAGAAAACTCAGCCACACCAAATGGTATTAATAGTTTAAGTGGTTATATGGTAGTAGCACCGCAAGTAGGTGAGGCGACTGTTGATGCTGCACGCATCACGCAAACGGGTAGCCCTGCTTGTGGTGTATATCCATCTCCTGCGGGTTGTGGTGTTAATCAAGCAATTACAGGTAAAGCTAGAGGCGAGATTGCATTAGGAGCTGGATTCAATCTTGATTTCCAGACCAAGTCCTATGATATAACATTGACTCCTACACAAAAAGCACAGTTATCATTACCACAATCAGTTGTATCCGGACAACGGATGAGCAGTGTAAATTTATTAGCCTCTGCTATAGTTAATGGTATTGATTTGTCGGGTACACTGGCAGCTGATGTCGATATCCTTGGGGGAATTACGTTAAATGGTAATCTTCGTGGGACCATTAATAATTTGCCGGTAACAGTACCATTGTTAGAAAATTTAGGTTATATCCATAAAATTAATTTGAGTGGTAGCCCATTATCATTATCGATGCAGGGACAGGATATACGTTGGCCTGGAACAGTATCAACAGCAATGCGTGGTTGGTGGCTAGAGTTATCAAATCCAATCGATATTGGTCGAATTGACCCGACTAATAGTGTAGTTATTAAAACAGATACTATTAGAGATGCACTTACTGAGGTGAGTAAAGAATTAACCCAGAATCCATTAAATTGTGGTTTCTTGGCTGTCAATTGTATTGGTGGTGATTTTAATGTTGGGACAAGGGATTTATCAAATGCAAGACCAGCATTATTAGAATTACAGAATTTACAATTAGCTAATCAGTCTTTTGCTCCAAACTGCTATGGAAGTTTAAAGTTTTGCTAAGTATGAATGTGTAGTTTTAAATTTTGCATTCATCGGAAAAGTAAGTTTTTAAGCTCTTTTTTTTGCATTTGTGCAAATATTGCGCATAATGGAAATGTGGAAGGGTTGGCAATATCTATTTAGATTTGCCTTCTAGTCTAGGGTGAAAAGGAAAAGTTCACCTAGCATCAAGGATTGTTAAAGAAAAATAAATATGGTGCGCGGCATCGTATAAACAGGAAGGTCAAGATGACTACACTTAATTATACGGTAAGGTTTCAAAAAACCGTTCTGGCAAGTTTAATTGGCTTTTGTATAAGCCAGCCAAGTTTTGCTCTTGAAGAACTTTCTGATGCAGGTTTAAGTGAAACTACTGGTGAAGGTATCGCTATTTTGCCTCAAAATACTTATATGGTATTTCGTGGAGCTGGAGCGAATGAAACCACCAACCAAATTTTAACCGATCGCACTAAAGATACGGGTTATATCAATTATGTACCTGTTGGTCCATTAAGTATGACTTCGGCAGACACCAATAAAAACGGTACGATTGATTCGGGTGACCGTGCAGTGGGTAAAGCTGATATTTATCTTTATGGCCTTGCTTTATCCAAATCTGATAATAATACCAATACACGTATAGCTCCCACTGAGGCTGCAGCAGCAATATCAAGCTGGGGTACAGCTGTTAACCCGTGGATATTTAAAGTTGCAACTGAAAACTTAGTACCGAACTTCAGTGCAACAAATTGTACTGGAGCTACTGATCCAACTTGTCAGGTGACGTATTTAGCTTTAGAAGCTCCTTTATATGAGATGGGGACTAAAGATGCTGCAGGTCTGGATGCATATAAGCTTAAATTAGGCTTATGGTCAGATATTTTTGTTCGTAATCCTAATAAAATAAATGGGGCAGCAGATCAATTTAACTATGGTGACTCTAATGGTTTAATTGGTACAAGTACTGATGCGAGCCGTGCGAATCGTTTACGTTTGCAAGGTATTTGGAATAATTTTAGTTTAAACGGTAGTCGTCTACAGGTATTTCAAACTTTAGGTGGGGCGACGACTAGTGGGGGCATGAGTCCTTTTTATAATAATACATTGGGGATTGCCGGAGTTATACGTTTGAATAGCGGAGACAGCAAGGATGTTAAGGCTATTACTACAAGTTCTCTAACCGAAGGATCTACTACTTCTCCGTGGACTCTTATTCATGCGGGTGCTAATTCGACATTAAGTACAAGCACAACAGGTGATTGTAATAATGGAGGGACAGGAAGTTTTGGTACCTCAGCGGGATGCCGTTATTATGTAGAAAAACGTACACGTACAGATAGTAAAACCGCCACAAAAACGTGGGATGTCTCAGGCTTATCGAATGCAGGAGTTTTACGTTTGAGTACACGTGAAACGAGCGATACTGGAAATCTTATTACACCTGCAATTAATGGTGGTGTGGCACCGACTTTTGATGCTAATGAGGGAGTTTACCTTTATAACCCAAATATTAATCTTGTATTAGGTACTTTATACCAGCCTCTGGTGCTAGGTTCTGATGGTAAAAACTTTAGTTTAGAAATTGCCCGTATTGCGAATAAACCAGAAATTTATAAACAAATTTATACTGACTACAGCGGTGCAGATACCTCTTATAAAGGCTCAACTTGTAATGTTTATCAATGTGGTAGCCAACTAACTTTAGGTGGTAAAAATTACCAAGGCTATAATGCAACACACAGTAGTATTTCTATTGGTACTGCCTATAGCGAGGATGGTGGAAAAACTCTAAGAGCTTCAACCGATGAAGGAGCAGTGGGTATTTCGTTTGGTAAGTTAAATTCAGGTACGATTTCACAAACAACTTATTCAAACCAGATGACTGAAGTACATTATAAACAACGTGGAGTAAATACTCAGACGTGGGTACAGTCTTATAGTTGTACTCTATTTATTTGTGGCGCTGGTACAACAGGATATCTATATCAGTGGGAATATAATAATGGTTCTACACCTTGGGCAATTTTAGCCCCAACAACAAAACCTGCAGATGCTACATGTTCTCCAACTATTGGTTGTAGTAGTACTTCTGGAACTACACCTATGTATGGTTCCATTGCAAACCGTGTTTGGGCGAACTCATCAGCTGTTTGGTTAACGGCAGCAAATAACGAAGTAAATAATTTAATTGGTGCCAATAATGGAATGACAGGTACAACTTTCCCAACATTAAATCAGGCACCTACACCTGTTATAAACTCTAGTCCAATAAATAACATGGGTTCAGCTGTTATTGATGGTGTTTTAATTCAGCATTTAAAACTGACAACTAAGGGTCTCTAAGAGGAGGGTAACGCGATGAAAAAAATAACTGCTTTACTCTTTGCTCTTTGTGCAACTGTGACTCATGCAGAGTTACAGACCTTGGATAATGATGCATTACAGGCAATCAATGGCCAAGCTGGTGCTGATTTATCACTCATGCTTAATTTAAACCAGACCAGTAACGGTATATTTGATAATGGCAGTGGCGGCGTTTGTGAAAACGTAGAGTTTTGTCACATTGGTTTAGCAATTAACAAACGTTTTGTGCAAGCAGACACGACTAAGCCAAGTGGTTGGGCTGAAAATAGTGATAGCGGTAATAAACTTTGGTTAGTATTTAAAGGCGTACAAGGCACTTTAAATATTCAAAAAATGGGTTTAGATGGTGCTGATTTAAAGTATCTTGATAAAAGTAATACTGAAATTATAAAACCGGCTATTCAACTTAGTTTTAGTGCAGCACAGCCAATTTTAATTCGTAACTTTGGTTTTAATGCTCTGTCAATTGAGCAAGATAACTTTACGAGCTCAACAACAACGCAAGGCTCGAGTGCAAATATGTATGATTATGCATATTTCAAAAAACCAACCTATGCAGCGACTGCTAATAGTGCGAACCAGCAAGTAGCTACTGCGACTCCATCGGCGTATGACTATGGTCGTGAAACAGGTTTTATGGGCTTAATGATGAACGGTAACATGGCAATTCAAGGAAAAGTCATGGTCTTTAGCTGTGATGGTAGCCATCCACGTTGTTAAAGGTTAATGTAGATTTCAAAGGAACTGAAGTGATGAACAAAAATAAAGAAAGTCACGGCTCAAAGTTTATTTTAAATACATTAACAGCCAGTATGTTGTTAGTGAGCGGACAGGTTTTTGCTTTAGAAGCGTTAACAGACGCTGATTTGAGTGCCGTGAATGGCCAAGATGGTATATCGATCCAGACGACTTATAATGAAATTAATATAGACAATGCCTATTGGGACGATCATGCAGGAACTTCAAATAGTGCAGATCAGGTTTTGAGAGCCCAAGCTGGTGGAATAAAAGTACAAAAGAGTAATGCTTCCACACAAACATTAGGAACAAACTACCGTTTGGATGTGGGTAGTAATCCAACGACAGGAAAAACTGGTCTAGATTTCTCCTTACAGAGTAATCCTTCTCTTATTACTGTGAATAGTTTTAAGGTCTGTAATAGTTCGTCAATTTGCTCACCTACAATGGGACAACTGGCTATTCAGACTTCTTCACCTTTGAGTTTAGCCCTTACTACACAAGATGGCTTATTTAATGCAAATAGCCAGTCAAGCATGAGACTTGGCCTCAATAATGCGAATATTTATTTAGGACAAGTAGATGCACGTACGCAACTTAACCAATTAATTTTAAAAAACTTTAATTTTAATTTTGTTGGTAAAGGCGCTATGTTAATTGACCCTAACCGAGGTCTGGTTTTACAAACCAATACGGGGTCTAATACTGCTGCGGTTGGGCAAACTCCAAATAGTACCTATGGCTATGTCGATTTTAATCGTGTCGCCGATTCTGCTTCTGGTTTAACTGCTGGTACATATGTAGACAGTAGCGGGAAAGTAACCAATTCAGGTCTGAATATTGAGGTAATGCTTAGCTCAAATGTTGATAAGTCAAATCCTTATGCCCTAGACACGACAAATAGCCCACAGAATTCTAAAGGCTTGATTCGTTTAGGTGCTAGCGGCCGTATGGTCAATAGTTACTTACAAGTCCGTGGTATGGATGGCTCTTCAGATAAAACAACATTAGGTACTGCTAATACAGCTTCAGGTACGGGATCAAGTAATAGTATTTTAGGTAACTCTGGAATTGCCTTTCGTATGAAAGGGGAGTTCACTAAAGATAATGATTCGATGTTAGGTTCAGATGGTAAAGCAACTACCTTGGAAATTGGTGGTGCAGGTCTGAATGCTTATGGTTTTGAATTCGGTAATTTAACGGGGCTGAACTCGGCTACACGCGGTTATTTTGACAGCGGAAATATTTATCTAAATCTTGCTGATACAAAAACTTTATTAATGCCAAATAACGCAACGTTAAATGCAATTCGTTTAGGATCTGGCACTTTAACCACAGCTGCCGATTATCAACATAATATTCATCGTGATACGGTGACTAATCCATTTAGCTTAATTCTTGCCATGCGTGGAGCAGAGTTTCAGGCATTTTCAAGACGCGGTCGTTTTACCACCAGTGCAAATGTCGCTGCTGCCAATCAATTTGCAGATAATGGTTTAAATAACCAGTGGGGTTTGGCATTACCTTTTTATAATTTAAATGCGAATGCCGCTGTCTATGGTGTAGATGCGCCTGCAAATAGTGCTTATTACTATACAAAAGATGCCAACGGTAAACCGATTCAAAATTTAGTTGCAACATCTGGTACAACTTCACGTTTAGGTTTTGGTATAGCTGTCGGAACGACAGGTCGAGATGCAGGCGGTACTAAAACAACTTCAATTTTATTAATTGATGGTTCTCCAAATACTAATAATGCGGGCAACCCTACCGATTATTATATGGGGTTACGTAATATTGATATGTTCCTCAAAGGCAATGGCACTATTGGTTTAGAAAATGGCAGTTTAAATATCGGTTTAAAAGATATGTTACTTGCTTTATCAACCGAAATTGCGGCAGGTTATTTACCGGGAGCTAAATATAAAACTTGTCCGGCAACTGGGTCTTGTACTTCGCCAATCGATAACTTTGCCAAAAATAATGATGTCTTATTTGGTTTAAAACTACGTTTAGGCGGTGATCTTAATTTATCGATAGTGCCGAATAGTTCAATTGCAGATGGTAGTGCTTTAACTGTACTCGGCGATTTTACAATGCCTGCGACAGCAACTGGAAATACTGTACAAATTAGTGATCCGATTGATGGTTCTGCAATTGGTTTTGACAATATTACTGGAAAGCTAGCGTTTAATACCGCTTTAGTTGTGGGCAAAGATACCGCAAGTGGTTTAGGTAAAGTTGGCGTAAATACCGCGGTTTATTTTAACCCTGATAAGAGTATTGACGGCGCATTACGTGTGAAAGATATTAATTTCTATCCACCTTCAACAGGTGCAGGAGCACGTTTAGGTGAGCTTGCAATTACGGGTGGACGTCTAAATAGTAGCTTTAGCATTGTGCCTAGAAATGGCGCCTTTAACTAATCAATAAAAGTGACGTTTAACGTCACTTTTTTATATAAATTTTAGTTTAGTGTGATTGGATTTGCATTCGTCGGGTTATAGAGATAATTGCTTTGTACTTGAATATTATTCTGATAGTCTGAACAAATAATAAACGTTTGTCTCTTAAGGATTAGAGCGACATGAAAAATAAAAATATAGGGTGTTGGCTGTTACTTGCCGGTAGTTCAAGTGTTTTTGCGATGCAGCCTTTAGATGATCAAAGTCTTGCAGCTGCGACGGGTCAAAATGGTCTAACTTTAGGTATTCAGGCCGATCAAGTTAAATTTAATCAAGTTGCCTTGATTGATACGAATGGTATTGCATCTACGTCTTACAACAGTAAAGCAGGTCTTGTCATTGCAGGAAACTCTACTAATCCGGTTCCTGGCATAGAGTTTATTAAAGCTGCTGTATCTACAAATCCTTCTTTTAATATTGCAATTGATACCGATGCTGGTGGTGGAAATCCTTTTTTAAATTTAGCTGTCACGATGGGGAGTGACGTAAATGGTATTCGGCTTTTACCATTTTCAGTTTATTTAGCACCAAGCACATCTTTATCTAGTCCATCCGATTATGCATTAACAAGTTATGCACCAAAATCAATTTTTAGTTCGGGCACAACGGTGAATACCGGGGTAAAAGAGCTGATTCGTTCTACTGGTAATCTTGATATTAACTTTGTACAAACCAATAAGCCTCGTTTAAATATTCAATTGGGACATGCTGCCCAGTCGGTTATGGTTAAATTCGGAGGAGCTATTCAATCGATTTGTTCTGCTGCATCTGGCTGCCCGATTACTTTAGTTTCCGATAACACGGGTGCTACATTTGGGTTTAAATTTGCAGGTACGAATGCGTCAACGGGTTTTGTTCTTGATGGATTTTATGCTGGGGTTGACCCGACAGGACTTACCTTTGGAAATATAGGTGTATCTAGTAAATTTGATGCATCACTTAACAATGTGACTTTAGGAAATTTAGGTACACAAAGTACAACAACATTTAATAATTTACCCAATGGGTCTATGGGGAGTTTTGGAGTTACGGGTGCTTCGGTGACCGACTTTAAAATGAAAGTAAGTGGCTTTTAAAAAAATAATTAATTAACCTGAAATACCAAAAGAGGGCGGTTGTCTAAACAATCGCTCTCTTTTGTTTGAGTGATTAAATACGAGAAGAACTGGTTTGCTCTAGCTGCTGAACAATTTCATCTAAAGCTTTAATGCGTTTCACTTGGTCCCATAATTCTTTCGCTTGAGGATAGGCTTTTGTCATCATACCTAACCACTGCTTATAACGGCCAACCATCCCAATTTCTGTTTTTGCTTGACCATTTAAAAAACGTATTTGTAAGTCAACCAGTTGTTCCCAAGTAAACAGTGCTTCATCCATATTTTGGCGAATACATTGTGTTAAATCTGGAGTAGTCACTGCACCACGGCCAATCATTAAATCTTCACAGCCAGATTGTTGCTGGCAAGCTCTAGCATCAGCATTGGTCCAGATTTCGCCGTTAGCAATCACATTAATTTTTAAAGCTTCTTTAATCGGTAGAATTTTTTCCCAATAAGCTGGTGGCGTATAACCATCTGCTTTAGTTCGAGCATGTACTGTTAACCAGCTTGCACCCGCATCTTCAACTGCATGGGCATTTTCCATGGTGTGGTTTTCATCTAGATAACCTAAACGCATTTTTGCTGAAACAGGGATGTGCGCAGGTACTGCATCACGGACTGCCTTAATCAGCATATGTACTACGTCTGGTTCATCAAGAAGTACCGAACCACCTCGATGTCGATTGACGGTTTTTGCAGGACAACCAAAATTAAGGTCAATTGCAGGAGCACCCAGCTCAACGACTTTTGCCGCATTTGCTGCAAGCATCTCTGGATTATTGCCTAAGAACTGAACGTGTACAGGTGTTCCAGCAGCTGTTTTACCATCGTTTTTAAGTTCAGGACAAAAACTATAGTAAATATGGTCTGGCAAAATACTGTCTGTAACGCGAATAAACTCGGTTACACACCAGTCGAAGTGACCAACAGATGTGAGTGTATCCCGCATGATCGGGTCAGTTAAACCTTCCATTGGAGCGAGTATGAGTTTCACAGTCTGAGTCACCTGAGCAAAACAAAAACAGCGTTATACGGGATATGTATAACGCTGTCTAGTAGTGCTGAAATTTTAATTGTTTTATCGGCCCAATATCATCTCAAGCACAAATTTACTGCCAATAAAACCGATCGCTAATAATGCAAAACCAATTAAGGTAAAACGAATCGCTTTTTGTCCGCGCCAGCCAAGTTTATAGTGGCCAATCAATAAAGAGCCATAAATAAACCATGAAATAATACTAAATACGGTTTTATGAGCGAGATGCTGGGCAAAGAAGCTATCAACTGTTAAGAAACCAAACGCGAGAGCAATGGTTAATAAAATAAAACCAGTAATGATGAGGTCAAATAATAAAGATTCCATGGCCTGAATGGATGGAAGTAAATTGACCCAAATACGTTTTTTTTGTTTCTTTTTGAGTTCACGGTTTTGGAACCATATCAAGATCGCATGTATGGTTGCCATCAGTAAAACAGCATAAGCAGAAAGTGAAAGAATAATATGAGTATCTAAACCTAATGAATGCTGTTCAATAAACTGATCGGGACGGCTAAATGCAAAACCTAAAATAAGACCAATCGCTGCTACAGGAATGCCGAGCAAGTTTAACGGTACAATCGGACGGAAAGTACTAAAAACTAAGCTTAACAACAACATAAGTCCTGATGTAAAAGACACCAGATTAAAAACATCGTAGTTAATTCCTGATGGGGTCAGCATGGCATGACATAAAACTGTGCCATGTAACAGCAGTGCTAAGGTCGTAACAAAAGCAAATAACCATGGATTTGGTTCGCGTTTTGACATTAAACGTATGAACAGATACCAGAAAGAAGTGGTATATGCGATGAGTGCCAAAATTGTGTAAACCAAGGGGAGGCTAATCATGTCAAACCTTTTTCAGGATTAATTCATCTAGATAAGATATAAATTCGCTGCGAACTAAAGTATCCTATAGCATTCTATGCATAAATTTTCTATTTCGAGAAAGATTTTTTTGCAACTAGCCATTTTAAGCGGATTTTGCAATGTTTGATACCTTAACAGAACGACTCACGCAGAGTTTAAGAAATGTTACTGGCTCAGGGCAGCTGACCGAAGACAATATTAAAGATACCTTACGTGAAGTACGTATGGCTCTTCTTGAAGCCGATGTCGCGTTACCTGTAACTCGTGAATTTATCGCGAAAGTTAAGGAAGAGGCATTGGGCCAAGAAGTGATGACTCAGTTATCTCCAGGCCAGGCATTTGTAAAAATTGTCTATGATGAACTCACCAAGATGATGGGTGAGGCCAATGAAACACTGGATTTAAGTGCTAAGCCTCCAGTTGTGGTATTACTTGCTGGTTTACAAGGTGCAGGTAAAACAACTACAGCAGCCAAGCTAGCACGTTTCTTAAAAGAACGTCAAAAGAAAAAAGTAATGACCGTTTCTGCCGACGTTTATCGTCCGGCAGCGATTAAACAGTTAGAAACTGTGTCAGCAGAAGTTGGTGCAGGCTTTATTCCATCAGACCCTTCTGAAAAACCAATTGATATTGTTAACCGTGCAATTGAACAGGCAAAAATCCAGTTTGCTGATGTGTTGATTGTCGATACGGCGGGCCGTTTGCATGTCGATGAAGACATGATGGACGAAATTAAAGAATTGCATGCAGCAGTTAAGCCGACTGAAACTCTGTTCGTGGTTGATGCCATGACAGGTCAGGATGCTGCAAATACTGCTAAAGCATTTAATGATGCTTTAGCGCTTACAGGTGTGATTCTTACTAAAACTGATGGTGATGCGCGTGGCGGTGCGGCACTTTCTGTGCGTGCTATTACCGGTAAGCCAATTAAGTTCTTAGGTATGGGCGAAAAGCTTGATGCTTTAGAACCATTCCATCCGGATCGTGTTGCCCAACGTATTTTAGGTATGGGTGACGTACTTTCTTTAGTCGAAGAAGTTGAACGTAAAATCGACAAAGAAAAAGCCGAGAAAATGGCGAAAAAATTGCAAAAAGGTGGCAGCTTCAACTTTGAAGATATGCTGATGCAATTTGAGCAAATGAAGAAGATGGGCGGCATGATGGGCTTCTTAGACAAGTTGCCAGGCATGAGCAGTGCAGGAATTCAGCAAGCAATTGAGCAGGCGAATCCTGAAAAGCAGGTCAAGAAAATGGAAGCTATTATCCAGTCAATGACCATCAAGGAACGCCGTAATCCAGACCTGATGAACCCAAGCCGTAAAAAACGTATTGCAGCTGGGTGTGGTATGGATGTAGCTGAAGTGAATAAACTCATTAAGCAACAAGCACAAATGGCTAAAATGATGAAGAAGTTTGCGAATCCATCTGGTATGAGCAAAATGATGCGTTCATTAGGCAATATGCAAAAACAATTTGGCGGTGGTGGCGGTATGGGACCACTGTTTGGTAACAACGACCAAAAGAAATAAAACCATAAAATAAAAGGCGCCTAGAGCGCCTTTTATTTTGGTCTGTATTCTAGTCTTTAGGATAATGGGCAATATATTGTTGTAACCCTTTAAGCAAAAGATCTGTTTCAACAGTAGGTTGGTACTTCTGTAGAAATTTTGCAAAAAGAGGAGCATCGCCACCTGTGAGGAGTAGTTTTTTAGGTGATTGTTGCATAATGCTTTCAATCGTACTAATGAGGCCCAGTAAAATACCATGATGTACTGCATCTACGGTGTTATTACCCGGATTTAGATTATCAAAAGCCGAATCGGGAATTTTAATACCTTTGGTATTTTGAATCAGCGCATCACGCTGTAAATAAAGGTTTGGCAGAATATAACCGCCTAAATGCTGTTTGCCTTTGGTTAAATCAATGGTCAGCGCAGTTCCGCAACCAATAATGCAATAGTTTTCTTTTTCCTCAGCAACAGCAAGTACCTGTAGCCAGCGGTCAATCCCGAGCTGACTTGGTACTTCATAGCCACATTGTAAACCTGCATATTCAGCATGCACTTTGGCAAAAACAACAGGAATTTCTAGCCATTTTAGAATTTGCTGAATACGCTGATTATTTTCGGTATCGAGAACCGAAGAAATCCCAATACGATGCAAGCCTTGATGTTTAAAGTGTTGGATTAATCCCAGTAATAAATCGGCAGGAGACTGTAAATGTAACTCAGCTGCATGTTCAATAATTTGCTGATTTTCAGTAATCCAGTATTTTAAACGGGTGTTTCCGATATCAAGCCATAAACTTTTCATAGGAAAATACCTGATTACTGAGTGGTTTGTGGTCTTAGACGACCTTGATAAAACTGCTGTGGTTCAGGAGTTTCAATAATCACCGCACCTTCATTAGAGATTCCAACGAAACGGCCATATACCAGTCCTTGACTATGTTCGAACTGAACTAACTGATTAAGCCATGCAGCATGGTGGTTAAAACGTCCTGCAAGGTTATAACAACCGTGATCAAACCAGCGGGCTGCATTTTGAATTGCAACATAAAGCTCTGAAATTAACTCAAGACGACTCATTTGCTCTAGGCCTAAATCTTCTAGAGACGTGA
Source organism: Acinetobacter baumannii (assembly GCF_009759685.1). NCBI lineage: Bacteria > Pseudomonadati > Pseudomonadota > Gammaproteobacteria > Moraxellales > Moraxellaceae > Acinetobacter > Acinetobacter baumannii. Next base: position 2,142,980 of record NZ_CP046654.1, read on the forward strand.
TCGGTTGATCACTATCAGTGACTGGTGGTGTTTTTAAATTAATACCTACACCTACAATCGCCTGATGTTGGGAAAGAGGTTCAACCAAAATTCCGCCCCATTTTCCTTGTGTACTATACAAATCATTTGGCCATTTCACTTGTAGACTCAAAGGTTGTAGCTGTGGAATTTGCAAAATATTCAACGCAACTTCAAGTGCTAAGCGACCATCTAAGGGTGTTCGAGTTTGCACCAATGTGCTTAAATAAATGTTTCCTTCAGGTGAAATCCATTGCCGTTGATGTTGACCTCGCCCTTGAGTTTGTTGAGCACTGCAAACCAAGCCTGTTGTAATGCCTTTTTGGGCAATTTCACGAATATCATCATTGGTCGAAGTTGTGGTTGCTTTTAATAAAACCACTTCTGGAAGCTGGTTTTTTGCGCTTAAAAGTTGTTGTAGTTGGCGAGTCTCTAAATCCATGTTGAATATGAGCAGAGTGGTAAAACATTTATGGAGTTAATCATATATTTACTCATTGGCGCAATTGCTGGTTTTACTGCCGGACTGTTTGGAGTTGGTGGTGGACTAATTATTGTACCAATTCTCTATGTCGTTTTTACCCAGTTGCACTATGATCCCGCGGTAATCATGCATATTGCAGTCGGAACCTCCCTAGCAACCATTATTGTGACTTCCTTTAGTTCAGTTTCGGCTCATCATAAAAAAGGTGCAGTCCTCTGGCCTGTTTTTCGTAATTTAGCACCGGGACTAGTGATTGGTTCCTTTTTAGGTGCAGGTATTGCCGACCTTTTGTCTGGACAGCATTTACAGCTTCTTATTGGTGTCTTTGCTGTTGTGATGGCTTATCGGATGTTCAAAGGAGCCCATGTTGTGGTTGACCCAACACGTCAGCTTCCTTCAACCCCTATGCAATTCATGGCGGGTGGAGGCATTGGTATTGCCTCTGCAATTTTTGGAATTGGGGGAGGAAGTTTAACCGTTCCATATTTAAACCGTCATGGCGTAGTCATGCAAAAAGCAGTTGCGACCTCTGCTGCTTGTGGTTTACCTATTGCTATTGCAGGTGCAATTGGTTTTATGTGGTTTGGTGCTAAAGAGCACATTTCTGTACCTAATACGATTGGATATATCCATATCTATGCTTTTATTGGTATTAGTGTCATGAGTTTTGTCACCGCTAAACTTGGGGCTAAGGTTGCCCACGCATTGTCACCACAAATGCTAAAAAAATGCTTTGCTTGCTTGTTAGTCGTGGTCGGCAGTTACTTTATTTATAAAGGTTTTATGAATTAAAAACGTTTTATTAAAAATATATAGAAAAGAAAGCTTAGACTCTCACGGTTTAAGCTTTTTTTATTTGAAGACTTGAAAAGATTAAAGGTGAGTTTTTCATCCGATTTCTGTATAGATTTTGGGTGGGTTGGCTTAAAATGCAATAAAATTGTCAGACAATGACATAGTTTTTAATGGATGAGATCAGTTAAAAACAAGGATGCGAAAGAAAAGCATGGATTAATGCATATAAAAAGTAGCGGGTGATTTATGAATCTCGAAGAGACAGAAAGTCTTTCTGAGCAAATTGTCAAATATATTAGCGAACAGATTATTAGTGGCGAATTGGTTGAAGGCGAACGTATACAAGAGCTTCGTATCGCTAAAGAGCTTGACGTAAGTAGGGGATCAGTTCGTGAGGCGCTATTATTACTCGAGCGTACGCATCTCATTGAAATTTTTCCGCGTCGTGGTGCAATTGTTTCGGAAATGTCGGCACAACAGGTCAAAGCGTTGTTTGATACAAATATGATGTTATTGGGGCATATTGTACAACGCATAAGCGAAACATGGCGTGCCCATGAAGCTGATCAATTACAACTCTTGTTAGAACAGCTTCTTGAGCATGTAAAAGCAGGCGATATCGAAAAATTCTACGATGCTATTTTCCAATATCTTGCTGAACAACAAGATATGGTCGGTAATCCTTATTTAATGAAATTTTATAAAGAATTATTACCATCATTACGTCGTAGTTATTTTTTGACGCTAAATACCTCTAAACGGGAACTACAAGAAGCGTTTGCATTATTTAAACTCGTGACTGATGCAATTTTGATCCGAAAATCACAACAAGCCGCTTTATTTATGGAAGATTTTTGTCGACACTTACGTAACCTTGTGTTGGAATCGCTGACACGAATGAAACAGATTGAATTGGCTTGGGCGAGACGCTCACGCCGCTAGTTAGGGCATTATGCGTTTAAGCAGTTTAAAACTTTCCGGCTTTAAATCTTTTGCAGATAGTACAACTTTAAATTTTAAGGCGAACCGCACAGCAGTGGTTGGTCCAAATGGTTGTGGCAAATCCAATGTTATTGATGCAATCCGCTGGGTGATGGGGGAGTCAAACGCTCGTCAGCTACGTGGTGGTAGCATGCAAGATGTTATTTTTACCGGAACATCCAAGCGTAAGCCAGTTGGTGTTGCCAGTGTAGAACTGCATTTTGACAATACCTATGGCAAATTAGGTGGAGCTTATAATGCTTATAATGAGCTCGCAGTTCGTCGTCAGGTAACTCGCGAAGGTAAATCTGAGTATTTCTTAAATGGTACACGTTGCCGCCGCCGTGATATTACTGACATTTTCTTGGGCACAGGGTTAGGGCCACGCTCTTACGCAGTCATTGAACAAGGCATGATTAACCGCTTGGTTGATGCCAAACCTGAAGAAATGCGTATTTTCATTGAGGAGGCAGCAGGTGTTTCCCGCTATCAGGCGCGTCGCCGCGAAACCTTGCAGCACCTTGAACATACGGAGCAAAACCTTTCACGTTTAGAAGATATTGCGCTTGAGTTAAAATCGCAGCTTAAAACACTTAAGCGTCAGTCAGAAGCAGCGGTTCAATATAAAACGTTAGAAAACCAGATTCGTACACTCAAAATTGAAATTTTGTCTTTTCAGGCAGAGAAAAGTGTACGCCTACAAGAAGAATATACTGTTCAAATGAACGAACTGGGAGAAACTTTTAAATTAGTTCGTTCAGAATTAAGTACGATTGAACATGATTTAGAATCTACCAGTGCTTTATTTCAGAGACTTATTCAGCAATCTTCACCACTACAACAAGAATGGCAACAAGCCGAAAAAAAATTATCTGAGTTGAAAATGACTCTGGAACAAAAACAGAGTTTATTTCAGCAAAACAGTACAACCCTTGTTCAATTGGAACAACAAAAAGCTCAAACGAAAGAACGTTTACAGCTTTCTGAATTACAGCTTGAAACACTGAATAGCCAGTTAGAAGAACAAACTGAAGCTTTAACAGCAGTTGAGCATACAGCAGCTGAAGCAGAGCAAAATTTTGCCAGTTTACAATCACAGCAACGGCAAGCGCAGCAACAATTTGAGCAAGTAAAAGCTCAGGTTGAAAAACAACAGCAGCAAAAAATGCAAATGTCTGCTCAAATCGAGCAATTAGGCAAAAATGTTCAGCGCATTGAACAGCAAAAAGAAACGCTGCAACATCAAGCAAACCAGATCCAATCGCAAGTACACGAAGATGAACAAGGCGAGCTTGAGCAATTACAGCAGCAGCTTTGTCGTGAAATCTCAACGCTAGAAGCTGAAATTGAGCAGTATGTGCAGCGTATTGAACAAGCTCAACAAGCGCATCAGGTAAATAAAAACCAGCAGCAAACGTTAAAAACAGAAATACAGGTTTTATTATCAGAGCAGAAAAACTTAAGCCAGCTTGTTGCTAAACAAAGTCCAAAGCAAAACCAAGATACGCTACGTTTAATGCAGGCTCTAGAGTTAACAGAGCAGGGCAAACCACACGCACAAATTATTGAAAAGTTTTTAGCAAAATGGTTACAGGCACATATTGTTGAAACTGAACAAGCCTTTCAGGAAGGAATTGCTCGCCAGTTAAAGCCTTCAGAGCAATCAAGCAAATTTAAGGGGAACCTGACTTGCTTGAATGATTGGATTGCATCGCCACAGCTATCAATATTCTCGAATGTAGCGATTGCACAAGATTTATCTCATGCTTTAAATGAACAAAAGCAACTGCAATATGGCCAGTCTATTTTGACTTTAGATGGTTATCATGTCGGGCAAGATTGGGTAATTGCTCTTATGTATGATGACGAAAGTCAAAGTGCGCAAGGTATGCTCAGTCATCGTATTCGTCTAGACGAAATTGAACAAGTTCTTCAAAAGCAGCAACCAGAATTACAAGCATTAGATCAAATTATAGTTCAGCAAAAAGATGAGCTAGGACAGTTACAAGTTGACCTACAGCAAAAACAACAAGTCATTAAACAAAAACAAAAAGACTTGCAACAGCTTGATGTACAAATTGCCAAGCAACAAACCGCAGCACAAGCATTTTTATTGCAAAAACAGCAATTGAAAGATCAACTCGCTCAATTAGATACGCAGCTTGAAGAAGATGCGATGCAAAAAGATGATCTTGAAATTGATTTGCATGCATTGGCAATGAAGCTCGAAACTATTTTACCTGACTATAAAACTTTGCAATTTCAGGTAGAAGAATTAACAGAGCAGCTTGAGGAACAGCAACAAGTCTTACAACAGCAACAACAAGAACGTGAGATTTTACGACGTAATAGTACGCAGACAACTCAACAAATTGAGCTGCTTGAAAAAGATATTTCGTTCTTGCAGAGCCAATATCAACAAATTACAGCGCAAATGGAACAGGCGAAAAAGTTTGTGGACCCTATTCAGTTAGAGCTGCCAAACCTTGAGTCAGAGTTTCAACAACAATTTGCTCAAACCGAAAAGCTGCAAAAGACATGGAATGAATGGCAGATTGAGCTTAATAGTGTCCAAGAGAAGCAACAAACGCTTACAGACCAACGCCATCAATACCAACAGCAAGATGAAAAGCTTAGAGAGCAGCTTGAAGCCAAACGTTTAGCATGGCAAGCCGCCAAGTCGGACCGTGAGCACTATCAAGAACAGCTCAAAGAGTTAAATGCCGAGCTTCAAACGGGTTTGAAAATAGATTTAAATGAACACCAGCAAAAACTAGAAAAAGTACAGAAACAGTTTGAAAAAATCGGTGCAGTTAACTTAGCTGCTTCACAAGAGTTTGAAGAAGTTTCTCAGCGTTTTGATGAGTTGAGCCACCAGATTCAAGACTTGGAAAATACGGTAACTCAGTTAAAAGATGCGATGAAGAGCATTGACCAAGAAACCCGTAAGTTGTTTATGTCGACTTTTGATCAGATTAATCAAGAGTTACAAAATCTATTTCCAAAAGTTTTTAATGGTGGTGAAGCCAGTTTAAGCCTTGAGGATGATTGGCAATCTGGGGTTAAGCTCATGGCGAGACCCCCAGGTAAGAAAAACAGTTCTCTAGCATTACTTTCCGGTGGAGAAAAAGCGTTAACAGCGTTAGCATTAGTATTTGCTATTTTCAGGTTAAATCCGGCACCGTTTTGTGTACTCGATGAAGTGGACGCTCCACTCGACGATGCGAATGTACAGAGATATTGTAATTTGGTAAAAGAGCTTTCTGAACATGTACAATTCATTTACATTACACATAATAAGCTGGCGATGACCATGGCAACTGACTTGTTGGGTGTAACCATGCCTGAACCGGGTACATCAAAATTAGTCACTGTCAATTTAGAACAGGCAAAAGAATACGGGTTAGTTTCGGAGTCATAGAATGGAAATCAATACGATTATTGGCATCGTTGTTGCCATTATTATCATGCTAATTGGCTTAAGAATGATTTTAAAAAAGCCGAACCATGCTGAACCCTCGCTAGACAGTGATTTGCATATTAATCCTGAAAGTAATCAACCGGTTATCCCTCGTCATGTACGAGATCAACTTGAACAGCCAGAAGTTACTGTTGCGTCAGCAGCCGTTGCTGAACGAGTGGAACCAACTTTAAGCGAGCCAGCACAGTCAGAAGAAAAGGGAACAAAAGAACTAGAACAGGCTTCACAAGCTCAAACAGTCCAGACACAAGTACCCGTTGAAAATACGCCAGTAGAAGTAGAAGAAGTTAAAGCTGAAGAAAATACTGTTAGCCCAACTGTAAGTGAAAATAGTTCAGTTGAGTTAGTTGATACCGTTTCTGCTGAACCAGAAGTTGTTAGCTCATCAGAACCAAAAGTTGCAGAAGGGCAACCGAAAACTGAGCCGGAATTAAGCTTAAATCCAAATATCGAAACTGCTGAAATTGCTGAGTTTGAAGGTGAAAGCAACATTCTTGATGTACATTTACATGAGCAGCAGCGTTTTGATGACGAAAGTGCGTTAGCAATGGCTGAGCAGATTATCGCATTAAATGTATATCCAAATCCGCGCCGTGCGTTATCGGGTGATAAAGCACTGAAAGTGCTTTTAAAATATGGTCTACGTTACGGTGAAATGTCTTGTTTCCACCGCTATGAAAATACCGATGAGCCAAGTGCACTGATGTTCTCTGTATTGCGTATGACTGATAATGGTCCTGCTGGTTTCGATTTAGAAACTTTATCGACTGAACAAGTTCAAGGCTTAGCATTTTTCCTTGCACTTCCAAACAGCAAAGCTGTTACCGGTTTTGACATGATGACCAGTATTGCAGGCCTTATTGCTCGTGAAATTGATGGTAAGGTTTATGATGAAAATAACCTTGAATTTACGCCACAGTTAAAAGAACATTGGCGCCATCATGTGATTGATTATCGTCCAGCACAGGCAACAGCCTAGTTTAAATTTTTGGTATAGGTTGCGATAATTGCAATATATCTAGTCGCAGCTCAGGGTGGAGAAATTTCCACCCTTTTTTATGGTGAATAAAATAATGGCAATAACTTCCGTGATCGAACAGATGCGTCAGCTTATTCAACTGATTGCAAAGCATAACCATGCCTACTATGTCATGGATCAGCCGACAATCTCGGACAGTGAATATGATCATTTATTTCATCAGTTAAAAGCTTTAGAAGAACAATATCCGGAACTTGTACAAGCCGACTCACCAACAATGAAAGTAGGTGGTCAAGCGCTTTCAAAATTTGAGAGTGTGACGCATGTGGTGCCAATGCTTTCACTTGGTAATGTATTTAACCAAGAAGATTTATTTGCATTTGCACGCCGTGTAGAAGAGCGACTTCCGAACCAGAAAGTACAATATGAAGTTGAGTTAAAACTCGATGGCCTTGCGATTTCAATATGGTATGAAAATGGTGTACTCGTTCGCGGCGTAACCCGTGGGGATGGCGAAACGGGTGAAGACATTACTCAAAACGTTAAAACCATTCGTAACTTACCTAAAGTTCTGCATTCAGAAAAATATGAAATACCTCGTCTACTTGAAGTACGTGGTGAAGTATTGATGCCAAAGTCTGGTTTTGAAAAACTCAATGCTGACCAAGAAGCAAAGGGAGAAAAAACCTTCGCTAACCCTCGAAATGCAGCCGCTGGAAGTTTAAGACAACTTGATCCAAATATTGCTGCTGCTCGACCTTTGGCATTTTATGCGTATGGGATTGCACAGTGTGAACCAAATCATGGCCTAACAACCATGCATGATAGCTTGCAATGGTTAACGGAACTTGGGTTCCAAATTGCTGAGCGTCAGTACTTGTGTAATTCAATTCAAGAAGTACAGCAGCGCTATGAGCAAATTCAGCAAGAACGTCCAAACTTGCAAGTTGAAATTGATGGCATGGTGGTGAAGGTTGATGACCTAAAACAACAACAGCAGCTTGGTTTCTTAAGTCGTGAACCACGCTGGGCAACTGCTTATAAATTCCCGGCACAAGCTGCATTAACTACAGTTGAGCAGATTGACTGGCAAGTAGGGCGTACAGGGACTTTGACCCCTGTAGCACGCTTAAACCCTGTTTTTGTGGGTGGTGTGACTGTTTCTAACGTAACGTTGCATAATATTGGGGAAATTCATCGTCTGGATGTACGCATTGGCGATACGGTAAGTGTATATCGTACGGGTGACGTGATTCCTAAAGTAGAAAAAGTTTGGCCGGAGTTCCGTCCTGCTGAAGCAGAAGTTGTTCATTTACCAGAGTCCTGCCCAGTATGTGCTTCGCCTGTAGTGATGCCTGAAGGTGAGGCTCTCGCACGTTGTTCAGGCGGTTTATATTGTGCCGCACAGCGTATTGAAGCCATTCGTCACTTTGTATCGCGTAAAGCGATGGATATCGAGGGCTTGGGAGATCGTTGGGTAGAATCTTTATTACGTCTCGATTTACTTAAAGATGTTGCTGATATTTACCATTTGCATGAGCACAGAGAAACTCTCTTGGGCATCGAAAAAATGGGAGAAAAGTCAGTACAGAACCTAATAGATGCGATTGAAGCAAGTAAGAAAACAACTCTAGCACGTTTTATTTATGCATTAGGTATTCGTGGAGTAGGTGAAACAACGGCTAGAATGTTAGCAAATACATTTCAGACGCTAGAGGCACTTAAAGCTGCGAATGTAGAAGCTTTAAAGAAAACCCCAGATGTAGGGGATATTACAGCAGAGTGGATTGCTGACTTTTTCTTGGCACCGCATAACATTGAAGTACTCGATCGTTTAATTGCCGCAGGAATTCATTGGGATGCACCAACAGCACCAACGCGTCAACCTTTAAATGGTGAAAGCTGGGTACTTACAGGTACATTAGAACAAATGACCCGTGATCAGGCCACTCAAATGCTACAGGCATTAGGTGCACGAGTAAGTGGGAGTGTTTCTAGCAAAACAAAATGTGTAGTTGCTGGTGAGAAGGCGGGTTCAAAATTAGAAAAAGCTGCGAAGTTAGGTATTCCCGTCATGAATGAAACAGATTTCTTATCACTCATGGCAGGCTATGGGCAAACTTTGAGCTAAAAGTATAGCGAAATAAGAACCATTGATTTTAGTTACAAATTTATAAATTGATGGTTTTTGCTATATTTGAACGCTTGTCTGAGCTTATAAATCGGACAAGCGTTTCTTTTTGCAAAGGAAATTTAAATAACTTAAACTGCAAATGCGTATGTTTCTCATTTTAATTTGATAAAAATCATAAACTTAACTATTTTTTGTTTTGCAATCATTTTTAAGTTTGCCCATAATAGACTCATACGATAGGAGATTTATTATGCGTGGCAATCCAGAAGTCATAGACTATTTAAATATGCTCATTGGCGGAGAGTTGGCTGCCCGTGATCAATATTTAATCCATTCTCGTATGTATGAAGATTGGGGCTTAAACAAGATTTATGAACGTATTGACCATGAGATGCAAGAAGAAGCGTCTCACGCCGATGCGATTATTCGTCGTGTATTATTTTTAGGTGCCAAACCAAACATGCATCGTGAAGATATCAATGTTGGTACAGACGTTGTATCTTGCTTAAAAGCTGATTTAGCACTTGAATATCATGTGCGTGAAAAATTAGCGACAGGTATTAAACTTTGTGAAGAAAAAGGCGACTACATCAGTCGTGACATGTTACGTCAACAATTATCAGATACTGAAGAAGACCATACTTACTGGCTTGAAAAACAGTTGCGTTTAATTGAACTGATTGGCCTGCAAAATTATATCCAGTCTCAAATTTAATGACTTGAAAAACCCAGCCTAGGCTGGGTTTTTTATTGGCTCATTTTAATAAAATGAAGTCACCATTTAAATGTTAATTTTGCCAAATTGAATATATTCAAAGCCTTACTACATAAGGCTTTGGCAGTTACAAAAAAGTCAGAAAATTTGTATCAGACTCCATGTTTTTTTTGTGGAATTGGATATAATTTCGCCAACAAAAACCCTTGCCTAGAAATTTAATGAGGCAAGGGTTTTTCTATGGGGAATCGGTTGGTATGGATCGCCAATGGTTTTATGGTGAGCTTCGCGTATATGTTATTTTCCAAACCTGCTGTTTTAGATACAGCTACTCTCTTAAGTACACAACGATTAGCAACTCGTCTTAGCTTTTTTAGCTTGGGCTTTGCGATATCTGCATGGGCACCACTTATTCCGTATGCTCAGCAACGTTTAAACCTAAATCATGCAAATTTTGGTTTATTGCTGCTTTGTATGGGAATCGGCTCAATGATTGCTATGCCTGCGACTGGGGCATTAGTTAAGCGTTGGGGATGTCGTCCATTAATTGCTGTGGCAACCATACTCTTGATGATATTACTACCAAGTTTAACGATCTGGCATAGTCTTGTATCGATGGCTGTAGCGTTATTCATTTTTGGTACGGCAGCAGGTAGTCTTGGCGTTGCTATCAATTTACAAGCAGTTGTGGTGGAAAAGCACAGCTTACGTGCGCTCATGTCTAGTTTTCATGGTATGTGTAGCCTTGGCGGTTTAATCGGTGCCATGCTTGTCACTGCACTATTAGCAATTGGCCTTTCACCACTCATGAGCACATTGTCTGTAGTCATGGTTTTATTGGTGGTGAGCTTTGTTGCCATTCCATCTGCCTTAACAACATTTGAGCAAGATGAACAAGGTGCAGCGGAAATAACTGACGCGCCTAAAAAATCTTCACGTCCGAATGGTACGATCCTTTTGATTGGGATGATGTGTTTCATTGCCTTTTTGTCAGAAGGTGCGGCAATGGACTGGGGTGGTATTTATTTAACTAGTAAATACCAGCTTAATCCTGCATTTGCTGGGCTGGCTTATACTTTCTTCGCGCTTAGTATGACAAGTGGTCGTTTTGCAGGGCATATCTTGTTAAAACAGTGGGGTGAGAAAACTATTGTGACTTATAGTGCAATTGTTGCTGCTCTTGCTATGGTCACTATTGTGATGGCACCTGTTTGGCAAGTTGTCGTATTGGGTTATGCACTTTTAGGTTTAGGCTGTTCTAATATTGTACCAGTCATGTTCTCTCGTGTTGGACGCCAAAATGATATGCCTAAAGCAGCGGCACTGTCTTTAGTGTCAACGATTGCTTATACAGGTTCATTAAGTGGCCCAGCCTTAATTGGTTTGATTGGCCAGTGGACTAGCCTAACCACCGTCTTATCAGGAGTGGCGGTTTTATTAACCATGATTGCTATACTCAATCGCTTTACTCTTGTGAAGGCAAAGTAATTTAAGCTTGCTTACCAGCCGCGGAACATCGAGAAAAACATCCTCGATGTTCCATAAGCTTAAATTATTATAAGACATGGTAAGTAGGTTGATACTTTTCTTGTAAGGACAACTTAGACTTTGTGAATGTCGGAGAATTTTCTAAATCCTTCAAGAAATTATTTCGCCAATCGCTCAGGTCAGTAGCTGCTAAACCTTCTATTAACTGTTCATAACGATTAATACGTTCAGCTTTTGACATCTCTAGAGCGGTTTTTAAAGAATCCATCATGGCTGCTCTATCTAATGGATCAACAATCAATGCTTGAGTCATTTGTTCAGCAGCACCAGCATATTTAGATAAAATCAGCACACCTGGGTTCTCTGGATCTTGAGCCGCAATATATTCTTTTGCGACCAAATTCATACCATCACGTAATGAGCTAATCCAGCAAATGTCAGAACGACGATAAATATGCATCAAGCTGTCATGTTGAACTGTGTCGAAGCAACAATCGATAGGTCGCCAATCTTCATGAGCAAACTCTTCATTAATCAGCTCTAATTTGGCCTTAAAGCGTTGGTATAAGCGTTGATAGGCTGGAATATCTGTACGTGAAGGAGTTGCAACTTGAAGGTGACGTACCAATCCATGATATTCAGGATTAGTTTCAAGGAAAGTTGCAAATGCATTGAAACGTTCAAGTAAACCTTTTGAATAATCAATCCGGTCAACCCCAATAATTGTTTTTTGACGTGGTATATCTTCAAAGTTAAATACGTATGGTGTATGAAAGGCCTGTTGTGCTTGGCGCTGAATAAGCTCTGGCTGAACACCGATAGGATAGGACTTAATCAAGATTTGACGTTTCTTATAGCTGATTCTGTCGCTTAGTATTTTTTGAGCTTCAAGTAAGCCCATACAAGTTTGCATACAGGTGTTCTGATCGGTTTGAGTTTGTAAACCAATCACATCATATTGGCAAAGATCTTGGACCAACTGTAGTGCAACTGGGATCTTGCGCCAGATATTTAAGCTTGCGAAAGGAATATGCAAAAAGAAACCGATTTTATTTTGCATACCTAATTCACGGCAATGACGAGCTACGCTGAAAAAGTGATAGTCATGCACCCAAATAAGATCATCAGGCTGAGCAATCTGTTGTAATTTTTCAGCAAATAAACGATTGACCTTTTGATAGGTATTATATTCTTCTGCATTATATTCGATCAGGTCATCCCGATCATGCATGGCTGGCCATAATACTTTATTGGCAAAACCACAGTAGTACTGTGCATATTGCTGATGTGTAAGAGGGCAGGTAATGTAGTCGATCCCATGAGAATATGCCTGATCGAATTCAGGCGCTTCAGTATCGGTAATTTGCTGACCATTCCAGCCTAACCAAATGCCGTTACTATCATTTAATGCGTCTTGTACAGCTACTGCAAGGCCACCTGCTGAAGCCTTACCCGATGGCATACTAATTCGATTCGATAACACGATTAATTTAGACATATTTGTTCTCCATTCTGATCTTGACTATTTTTGACGTATAACTTTTTTATTTTTTCTAGGAAGAAAAAAAGAAAATTAGAAACACTATTAATATCTTTTAATCTATATTGAGCTTCTGTTTCACCAGAACCTACTTTAATTGAAGTGCCAAACTGTTGATTAATAAAAGTGAAACCTGATTCGTCCGTTAAATCATCTCCTATAAATATGGGGTGAATTAACGGTAAATTAAGATGATTTAATATTGTTTGTATTGCTTTACCTTTATCTGCCTGTTTAGGTAATAATTCAACGACAAATTTCCCTCTATTTAATTTTAATTGAGGATAAAAATATTTAATCTGTTGCATAATATAAATTGCATTATTTTCTAATTCCGGGTTTTTTCGATAATGTAAAGCAATAGAATTTCCTTTATCCTCAATTAATAAATCGGGATATTTTTCACAAGAATTTATAATATCTTCTTTTAATTTTTGAAAATTAATATCGCTTAAATCCGGGCGAATATAAGTATCAGAATCAAAATAAATATCTAAACCATGTAAGCCCGCTATAGGTAATTCAATAGACTGAAGTAGCTTACTCGCTGTTTCAACATCACGTCCTGTTACAGCAATCACCGGTATATTTAATTCAATAATTTTTTTTATAACTTCTAAGGTGGTATTTGGAATAAAACTATGCTCAGGATGAATTTGAAATGGAGCTAATGTTCCATCAATATCCAGAAATAAACAATAATTTTTATCTGTAGGTAAGGTATTTATAATATCATTGGGTGTAACAAAATATGTATCTTTTTCTCTCCCATCAGATATTATACTTTGACTGTTCATATTTGCCTGCCCATATTTTTTTGATCAATATTTAATCTTCTAACATTAAAATGAATTGATGAGTCATTTTTTTTAATAAAAAAACATAAGTATTAACATTAATTACATTGCATAATGGATTTATGGGTGAAGTGTGGATTATGTTGTTTTTTGATTTGCTTCAATGTTTAGATAATTAAATTTTTGTATATTTCATATAAATATTTTAGGCCTTATTTATCAATATATTTCAGAATATTTAACAGCCCTAAATAGTTGATTTTACTTTTTTGAATTCAAATTTTATATTGATTTTAAAAGATATTTTAAATTGATATTAATATATAATTTCTATAAATTTGTCTTTGAGCGTGCATATGAAGTTACAAAATAAAATTTTATTGATTACAGGTTGGGGAGTAGGAATAGAACCTTTGCAATCGTTAAAATTAGGTTTAACGAAAGCTGGGTGTGACACGCAACTTATTAATATTTTTAATGTTTTAGATGGTGGCTTTCACGATCAGCTTGATTTTTTAACTGATATTGATGTGGTTGTAGGTTGGTCTTTAGGTGGACAGTTAGCAACATACCTGATTGACTTTTTTTATAAACAAACGGGCCAAACTAAAACGTTAATTACGCTTGCCTCTAATCCTTGTTTTGTGGCTAATACCTCGTGGCATACTGCTATGCCTGCTGATGTATTTAGTCAATTTAAAGCATCCTTTTTACAGAATCCCCAAGCTACTTTAAAACGTTTTTATTATTTAATTACACTTGGCTCATCTCAGGCAAAACAAGATTGGCTTAGTGTACAAAACATAGCAAATCCGCCCTCAAATAAACTGTTGTTAGAAGGTTTGCAAATGCTTGAGCAGCTAAATTTGGTAGATAATTTGAAAACCTATCCAGGACGACAGCTTCACCTGTTTGCTGAACAGGATAATGTCATTCCTTGCAAGATTATGGAAAATTTTAAAGATATAGCGACAGAAAACATGAGTTATAAGCTAATAAAAGATGCTACACATGCTTTTCCCTACTTACAGGTAGAAAGAACAATTGAAGAAATCTGCCAATTTTTAACAATTCATCAGCAAAGTTCATAAGCTTTGATTGATCTCGCAATTTTCTTTCATTCTTAACAGGTTTAACATGTGCTAAATGAAAGATTTGATTGCTGTAAAAAGGTATAGAGGATGACCGATAATTTTGATTTGGAACATATTTGGCATCCATATACTTCAATGACCCAACCTTTACCCACATTTAAAGTGAAGCGTGCCTATGGAGCAACGATTGAACTTGATGATGGTAGAACTTTAATTGATGGTATGTCATCTTGGTGGTGTGCAATTCATGGCTATAACCACCCTGAACTTAATCAGGCAGTGACCGACCAGCTACAAAATATGTCTCATATCATGTTTGGCGGTTTAACTCATGATCCTGCTATTGAACTTGGCAAAATTCTTTTAAAAATTACACCGCCGAGTCTCGATAAAATTTTTTATGCAGACTCAGGTTCCGTTGCCGTTGAAGTTGCTTTGAAAATGGCTGTGCAATTCTGGACAGCACAAGGCCAGCCACAAAAAACAAATTTTATTACTACACGTTCTGGTTATCACGGTGATACATGGAATGCGATGTCTGTTTGTGATCCAGTGACAGGCATGCATCAGATTTTTGGTACCAGCTTACCGAACCGTCTTTTTGTAGCAGCTCCGCAAACCAAATTTCATGAGGAGTGGAACCGAGAAGATATTGCCGAGTTAGAGCAAGCTATTCAGCAAAATCATGAAAACCTTGCTGCACTTATTATTGAGCCGATTGTCCAAGGTGCAGGGGGCATGCGCTTTTATCACCCTGAATATTTACGTCAGGCTAAAGCGCTTTGTGAACAATATCATCTGTTATTAATTTTTGATGAAATTGCCACTGGTTTTGGTCGTACCGGTAAGCTTTTCGCTTGGGAACATGCACAAGTTGAGCCAGATATTATGTGCCTAGGTAAAGGGTTAACAGGCGGTTATATGACTTTGTCTGCGACCTTAACGACAAAGCATGTAGCAGAAACCATTAGTCGCGGTGAGGCTGGGGTATTTATGCACGGCCCAACTTTTATGGCCAATCCACTCGCTTGTGCCGTTGCTTTAAAAAGTACGCAATTATTAATTGAGCAAGATTGGCAGGCCAATATTAAGCGAATTGAGCAACAGCTTAGCCAATATTTAATGCCTTTAAGCCAGCTTGATTATGTTGCTGATGTAAGAGTGCTCGGTGCAATTGGTGTGGTAGAACTCACCTTTAATGTCGATATGAAAACTTTACAGCAACAATTTGTAGAGCGTGGAATCTGGATTCGTCCTTTTGGAAAATTAGTTTATGTCATGCCGCCTTATGTCATCACTCAACAAGAGTTAAGTGGCTTGCTCGAACAGTTGGTTGAAGTAGTTAAAACGATGCAGGGGGCACATTAAGATGTCATTGCTCGATCATTTTGCTACAGAGTTAGATGAGTTAAAACGACAAGGTAATTTCAGACAATTTACCCAAAATGTGCAGCATGGCCGTTTTATTACGATTCAAAATAAAACGATGCTCAACTTAGCTTCAAATGACTATCTTGGGTTGGCAGCTGATATTGATCTTCGCCAAGAATTTTTAGATTGCTATCCATTAGAACGCAGCTATTTTAGTTCTTCATCTTCACGTTTATTAACGGGCAATTTTGATGAATATGAACAGTTGGAAAATAGCCTAAGCCAAGCATTTGGTGGTCGGGCGGCTCTATTATTTAATAGTGGCTACCATATGAATATTGGTATTTTGCCCGCTGTTGCTGATAGTAAAACTTTAATTCTGGCAGATAAGTTAGTTCATGCCAGTATGATTGATGGGATCCGTTTGTCTGGTGCCCAGTATGTGCGCTATCGACATAATGATTTACAGCATTTAGAGCAACTTCTACAAAAGTATCATGATGATGACCAGATTGAACGAATTATTGTGGTCACGGAAAGTATTTTTAGTATGGATGGCGATGAAACAGATTTAACCGCTTTAGTCCAGCTTAAAAAACGCTTTGCTAAAACCATGTTATATGTCGATGAAGCGCATTCAATTGGCGTACGTGGACAGCAAGGTTTAGGATGTGCCGAACAATATAATGTAATTCAGGAAATTGATTTTCTAGTTGGTACCTTGGGTAAAGCGCTAGCAGCAGTCGGTGGTTATATTATTTGCCATCCAATTATTAAAGATTATCTCATTAATAAAATGCGTCCGCTTATTTTTAGTACCGCTCAACCTCCGATTGTTATGGCATGGGCAAATTTTATTTTTAAAAAAGTATTAATGGCTCAATCTCAACGTGAACATTTAAAAAATATTAGCCAATATCTTCAACAAGCAGTGGTGCAAAAGGGGTATGTGAGTCCATCGACCAGCCATATTATTCCAGTGATTGTGGGAGAAAGTCAGGCTGCTATCGATAAGGCGAAACAGGTTCAGGAAAGCGGTTTTTATGCCATGCCTGTACGTCCACCAACAGTACCTAAAAATAGTTCGCGTTTGCGCATTTCCTTAACATCAATGGTTGAGCAACATGAACTTGAAGCATTGGTGAGTTTCCTGTGAGTTTGAATAAAAATTTGGTTGCCCAACGTTTTGCTAAAGCAGGGCAAAGCTATTCAAAGCATGCAATTGTCCAAAAACAAATTTGCCAAAACTTAACGAACTTACTAAAGCAATTTTGTCCAAGCACGATGTCACGTGTCTTTGAAATTGGTTGTGGTTCTGGCAATTTAACTCGTCTGCTTGTTGAATCTTTTCAAATTGAAAATTTAGTTTTAAATGATTTGTATGCAGAGGTACAACAGCACTTTAATCATGAAGAACATGTGAAATGGTTAATTGGAGACGTTGAAACCTTAGAATTCCCTCAGCAGCTTGATATGATTGTTTCCGGTTCAGCTTTGCAATGGATGCAAGATTTACCACGGCTACTTCAACATTGCTATGCTGCTTTAAATGAGCAAGGCTGGCTATGCTTTTCAACATTTGGTCCTAAAAACCTCATTGAAATTAAAGAGCTAACTGGGCAAGGTTTAAATTATTGGAATCTTGAAAATTGGAATAGTGCCTTAACTCAGGCTGGTTTTGAGATTTTGCATTTGGCACAGTCAGAAACTCAGCTTTATTTCGATTCGCCTAAAGCTGTGTTGCAGCATTTAAAAGCAACAGGTGTAACGGCAACTGCTCAGCATCGTTGGACTAAGCAATCTTTACAGCAGTTTTATCAAGATTATGACCGGTTTAAGCACACCGAGGGGTACTCCCTAACATATCACCCGATTTATTGTATTGCCCGGAGAATGAAGTAAATGAGTGGCCAGATCTATTTTGTGAGTGGGATTGATACCGAAATTGGTAAAACCTACGCGACAGGTTTCTTAGCAAAATTATGGACTGAGCAGGGTAAAAAAGTAATTACCCAAAAACTTATTCAGACAGGTAATGCTGATATCTCAGAGGATATCCAGAAGCATCGTGAAATTATGGGGCAAGGTTGGTTTCAGGAAGATCATGACAAGCTGACTATGCCGGAAATCTTTAGTTATCCTGCTTCACCTCATTTAGCAACGCGTCTTGATAACCGAGAGATCGATTTTCAAAAAATTGAGAATGCGACTCAAACATTGGCTGAACGTTTTGAAATTGTATTGTTAGAAGGTGCAGGTGGCTTAATGGTACCCTTAACCACCAGTTTACTTACTATTGATTACGTTGCTCAGCATCAGTTTCCTGTTATTTTGGTGACGTCTGGTCGTTTGGGGAGTATTAACCATACATTGCTTAGTCTCGAGGCACTTAAGTCACGTGGTCTGAAATTAAAAGCTTTGGTTTACAACCTAAAAGATGAATCAAAAGATCCATTAATCTCTCAAGATACTTCAAATTATTTGAAGGACTATTTAGCCATTCATTTCCCTGAAGCTGAATGGATTGAATTAGCAAAAATGAATGAATTAAAAAATTAGGCCATAAAAAACCGCTCTAAATTGAGCGGTTTTTTGATTTAAAAGCTTTACTTAGAACTTTTTAAATCCACGGTTAAAACCAGTCGATTTGCGCTGATTACTTGTGTTAGCTGGCGCTTCTTTTTCATCATCACGACGTTGCTGACGTAAGTAACCACCACGGCGTGCTGCCATTGGCTTTTCTGTCATACGTTCGGTGCGACGTTTTGCCATACCAAATAAGCCTGTACCTTGACGTGGTTTTAACTCAACAGATTTTGCCAAGTTGTCGATGTCAGTTTTGTCGAGTTCCATCCAGCGACCAGTACGTAATTCGCGCGGTAAAATGACTGTACCGTAACGAGTACGCAATAAGCGGCTTACTTTAAGGCCTTGTGATTCAAAAATACGTCGTACTTCACGGTTACGGCCTTCTTTCACTACAACTTGATACCAGCGGTTAATACCTTCACCACCAATTTCAGAGAAAGATTCGAATTTGGCAGGGCCATCTTCAAGCTCTACACCGTTGACCATGTTTTGACGTAATTGTGGTGTTACTTCACCCATTACACGTACAGCGTATTCACGTTCAATTTCATTAGATGGGTGCATTAAGCGGTTAGCAAGCTCGCCATCGTTTGTAAAAAGTAATAAACCTGTACTGTTAATATCTAGACGGCCTACCATTACCCAACGGTCATTTGCAATTTGTGGTAAATGATCAAATACGGTTGGACGCTTTTCAGGGTCATTACGTGAACAGATTTCACCCTCTGGTTTATAATAAATCAGTACACGACGACGAATTTCATCTTCGATCTGGAACTGAACTTTACGGCCATCAATGCGTAATTCATCGCCTGGTTCAATGCGCTCGCCAACTTGGGCAACGCGGCCGTTCACACTCACGCGTCCTGCGGCAATAACCTCTTCCATATATCGGCGAGAACCTAATCCGATTCGCGCTAATACTTTTTGCAATTTTTCACTCATGACAGCACAACCTTAGACATAATGATCAACAGTCCACCTCTTTATGACTTCGGTGCATTTGCATCGAGAGCCATAAATGCTTCCTTGGCGTTCTGCAGGGGAGGCAATTGGCCTAGAGAGGCTAGACCAAAAGCATTCAGAAATTGAGGCGTTGTAATTAGCAACGCAGGTCTTCCGGGTAAATCTCTAAAACCGGCTTCTTTAATCCAGTTCCAGTCAAATAGCGTTCTGAGAATCTGACTATTATTAGATACACCACGAATTTGTTCAATATCAGCACGTGTGACCGGTTGATGATACGCAATGACAGCCAACGTTTCTAGTAATGATGGTGACAGTTTTGTTGGTCGCTCTGGCCAAATCTGCGCAATGATATTGCGATATTTGGATCTTACCTGAAAACGAAAGCCCTGCGCAGTTTCAATCAACTCAATGGAACGGCCATGTTGTAAA
This sequence comes from Acinetobacter baumannii, assembly GCF_009759685.1. NCBI lineage: Bacteria > Pseudomonadati > Pseudomonadota > Gammaproteobacteria > Moraxellales > Moraxellaceae > Acinetobacter > Acinetobacter baumannii. The sequence continues at coordinate 2,162,844 of NZ_CP046654.1, forward strand.
AGGGCAAGCTGTTGTAAAAGCTGACGAAGCTGTTGTTTGTTATATTGATTATTAAATGCTTCTTTTAAACGGGCAATTGAGACAGGCGCTTCACTCGCAAAAATAATGGCTTCAAGCTGTAATAAAACTTCATGATGAATATCGGCTAATGACAAATCATTATTATTTTGTTCAAAACTGCTCATATTGAAGACCCTTGAATAGCTAGTGGAGCTTCAACTCCTGTAGCAATAATCTTAATCTTTTGTTGTCGGGTCAATTCTAAAACAGCCATAAAAGTTACAACCATTCCCATACGGCCTTGTTGGGGATTAAGTAATTCTTTAAAACTTAACACGTCGCCTGACTCTAATTTCTCTTCAATATAAGCAATACGTTCTTCTAACAGTACAGGCTCTTGCGCAATTGTGTGTGTTACAGGTTCCGGACGGTTAAATACACAGAACAAAGCATCGTGTAATGCTGAAACATCATATCCTTCATAAACAGGTGCAATATGACCTAAGCTTACATTGGCACTGAATGTATCACGGTCAAGAACTGGCATTTGGCCTAAACGTTCAGCGGCTTGTTTAATGCGTAAATAAGTTTCGAGTCGATCGATAAGATCCTGTTTAGGATCTTTTTCGATGCTTACTACAGTAGGCTTAGGTAAAAGTAAGCGAGATTTCAAATCAGCCAATAAAGCAGCCATGACCATATAGTCGGCAGTCAGCTCAATATTTAAGGATTTCATGCTATCCATATAAGCTAAATATTGAGTGGCAATAGGGGCGATATCGAGCTGGATGAGATCAAAACCGTTTTTTTGAATCAGATAAATTAAAAAGTCGAGTGGTCCTTCAAACTGTTCGAGCAAAATCTCAAAGGCAGCTGGAGGAATATAAAGATCCTCAGGAATCGTATCGTGCCACTCATCTAAAACACGGATGTGTGGAACGTCTTCCATGGATTGATGAAGTGATTGGTTCATTACGATTATAAGCCACGCGAATTTTCAAAAGCATGAGACTTGTTTTTCAAGTCAATAAGAGCTGTAGCAGAAGAACAGCAGATAGTGAGAAGCATTCTAAAGGAATTGTGACTTTTAATAAATTGCTTAACGACTAAAGTGTAAAAAAAATCCAAACTAAATAAAGAGTATTTTTTTTCTTGATAATGCTTTTTTTTAAACTATTGGTAAAAAATGAAAAGTAAGTGCTTATTCAAAAGCACTTACATCACCGACACCACGACGAATAATTTCAGGATGCTCACCTGATAAATCAACAATACTCGTGGTTGTTAAAGTACCAAAACCACCATCAATAAAGACATCAATACGCTTAGCTAATTGATTTTCAATATCGTAAGGATCATCTAGTGGATCTTCTTGCCCTGGTAAAATTAATGTACTGGTGAGTAAAGGTTCACCCAGCTCTTTTAATAAAGCCTGACAAATTGGATTGCTTGGAATACGTAGACCAATCGTTTTCTTTTTAGGGTGCATTAACCTACGTGGAACTTCACTGGTTGCCGGTAAAATGAAAGTGGTGATGGCTGGTGTATTTGCCTTTAGTAAACGGTACGTCGCATTATCAACTTTGGCATAAGTCGCGATATCTGATAAATCGCAACACATAATTGCATATTGATGTTTAGGACCTAAACCACGAATCTGGGCAATCCGTTCCATCGCATTTTTATTACCAATCTGGCATCCGATTGCATAGGCAGCATCGGTAGGGTAGACCACAACATCTCCGGCACGAATACGCTCAACCGCTTGTTCAATGAGGCGTTGCTGTGGATTTTCAGGATGTACATGTAAATGCAACATATTTTAGAGACTCCATCACGCCATTATTAAAAATAGTATTAGACCTTTCAAACTTGTGAAGCAAGTAACTTACGTAGTTTTTTTGTCATTTAATCAAGGAGTTCACGTTTAAATTCATTTAATTGTAATGCTGCACCTGCTCGCGTACATTGGCAAATACATTCAATGAATCTTGCTGCATCGGCAGGCAGCTTTGCTTCACCAGAAAAGTAACGTTGAACTTGGGCATAAACATTATCTTTAAACTTTCTGCCATCTCCACCATCGCCCGTAAGGTTATCTAGCGAGACTCTGAATTTTCTGCCAAAAGACTGTGCAAATAACCATTCAATGGCTTGAGGTTTGATTTCTACTTGTTCAAATAAATCTTGCTGTTCTTTAGTTCTGCCATCTGGCGCATACCAATAACCTAAATCGGGTAGTAGGCGACGTTTTGCACCTGCAATTGTCCAATGGCTAATTTCGTGAAGAGCACTATTGAAAAAACCATGAGCAAATTGAATTTTTGCTGGTTCATGCTCATTCGCTGGGAAATATTCTGGTTCAAATTCTCCACGAACTAATGTCACATTATGGTGGGAAAACCAGTGATTAAAGTGTAAAATAAGCCAATCAACTTGCTCAGACTCTAATTTTGAGCTTGGCCATGGTGAGAGTTGCACCACGTCAGGTAAAAGAGGGTTCTGGTGGGTTGAATGGGTGCAAACGAGTAATGAAGTGTTAACTTCAGGTTGCGGCTGCAACAGGTGCATTGCTTAATTTACCCCGAGTTCTGTCTAAAGAAGTACAAAATTGTATCTTAATCTTTGACAGAGTACCGATGAATTTGTAGAATTGCCGCCTTAATTATGTCAGCAAATACCTTTCCGGCACAGATTGAGCCGTTTAAATGGGCTGAACAAGGCTTTACATGGTCAGGTCAACTGCCATTGTCTCGCTTTGCTCGTATTGCTCGTGAAGCTGTTGGGTCAATTGATAACCAATTGATCAACATAGACTGTAAGCTATCAATGGATGCCTATCATCGCATTGTGTGGTTAGATGGTCACATGGAAACAAAAGTTCCAATGGAGTGCCAACGTTGTTTGGAACCTGTTGAAATGCCAATTGTTTCTGACTTTCATATTGCACTTGTAGATGATGAGTCACTGATAGAGCGCTTGGATGAGGATGCTGATTTCATCGTTTTAGGTGAAAGTGAGTCTTCGACAAAAGGTGATTTTGATACACCTGCCTCGATCAACTTACTCGCATTACTAGAAGATGAACTGTTATTGTTGATGCCTTTATCTCCCAAGCATGATGCTTGTGAACATAAACATCAACCTACCATTCAGAACGTTGTCGAAGAGAAACGGGATAATCCGTTTGATGTTTTGGCAGGTTTGAAGGGTAAACTTAACTCATAATTTGTGTTATGATTATGGGATAAGACAACTGAATTTGTTCTGATCCATTTTTTCGATCTTTGTAAGGAGCCATCATGGCCGTTCAGCAAAACCGTAAAAGTCGCTCTCGCCGTGACATGCGCCGTTCACATGACGCTTTAACCGAGAATGCATTAACAGTAGACCAAGCAACTGGTGAAACTCATCGTCGTCACCACGTGACTAAAGACGGTTTCTACCGTGGTCGCCAATTATTCGCTAAAGCAGCTGATGCTGAATAATTGCATGATATGCATTAAGCGTGATGCTTAAGTATAGAAAAAATGGGAGCGAAAGCTCCCTTTTTTTGTTGTTTTTCGCAATTATAAATATACAAATTAAATGTTAAATTTCCGCTCCAGAGAAATGAGTGAAAACCCAAAAAGGATTTCTTATGTCTGCTAAACGTCTTGAACAAGTAGCTTTAGCCACAAAAACTGCATTTGTGTTTCCAGGTCAAGGTTCACAAAAAGTTGGTATGCTCGCTGAACTCGCAGAACAGTTTAGTGGAGTTGGGCAAACTTTTGCCGAAGCTTCAGACGCGCTAGGATTTGATCTTTGGCACATTGCACAAAGTGGTGAAGGTTTAGACCAAACAGAAAATACCCAGCCTGTATTATTAACTGCCAGTATTGCTTTATGGCGTTTATGGTTAGATTTAGGTGGTTTAGCCCCTAAATACCTTGCAGGTCACTCTTTAGGTGAATACAGCGCTTTAGTTGCAGCAGGTTCAATGAGTTTGGCGGATGCAGTTAAGTTAGTTAATTTGCGTGGAAAACTCATGCAAAATGCTGTTCCTCAAGGGGAAGGCGCTATGGCTGCTATTCTTGGTTTAGCTGATGATAAAGTAGTTGAATTGTGCCAGAGCGTATCTGCATTAGGCCAAGGTTCAGTTGAAGCAGCAAACTATAATTCACAAGGTCAAGTTGTGATTGCTGGTAGTACTGCATCTGTACAGCAAGTTATGGCATTGGCAAAAGAACAATCTGCTAAAGCAATTGCTTTACCGGTTTCTGTTCCATCACATTGTTCATTGATGAAGCCGGCAGCAGAAAAATTTGCAGAAGCTTTGGAACAAACTGCCATTGAGCTACCTACCATTCCTGTAATACAAAATGTCAACGCGGGAATTGCTACCGATGTTGCTCAATTACGTCAGGCTTTAACAGCACAATTGTACCAGTCTGTACAATGGACACGTACCATGCAGTCTCTACAAGACCAAGGTATTCAGTATATTGTTGAGTGTGGCCCAGGTACAGTATTGAGTAATCTCGCAAAGCGTTTACCAAATATTGAAAAAGCTTTTTCTATTGATAGTAAGAGCAAAATGGAAGATGCCCTAAATGCTGTTTTAGTGGCAGAAGGAAAAATTGCATGACACAAGAACGCAAAGTTGCATTAGTAACGGGCGCGAGTCGGGGCATTGGCGCTGCAATTGCCCAGCAACTTATTCAAGACGGTTATTTTGTCGTAGGTACTGCGACTTCTGAATCTGGTGCACAAAAGCTAACTGATAGCTTTGGTGAACAAGGTGCAGGTTTGGCTCTCGATGTGCGTAATCTCGATGAGATTGAAGCAGTCGTGTCTCATATTGAACAGAACTATGGTCCTGTACTTGTTCTCGTTAACAATGCAGGTATTACGAAAGACAATTTGTTGCTTCGTATGTCGGAAGATGATTGGGATGACATCCTCAATATCCACCTTAAAGCCGTTTATCGTTTATCTAAACGTGTGCTTAAGGGTATGACGAAAGCACGTTTTGGTCGCATTATTAATATCAGTTCTGTTGTAGCTCACTTTGCAAACCCAGGTCAAGCAAACTATTCTGCTGCTAAAGCAGGTATTGAAGCATTTAGCCGTAGTCTTGCAAAAGAAATGGGTAGTCGCCAAATCACTGTAAACAGTGTGGCGCCAGGTTTTATTGCGACAGAAATGACAGATGCACTTAGTGAAGACATTCGCAAAAAAATGAGTGATCAAGTGGCTTTAAATCGCTTAGGCGAGCCACAAGATATCGCAAATGCGGTGAGTTTCCTTGCAAGTGATAAAGCAGGTTACATTACCGGTACGGTATTACATGTAAATGGTGGTTTATACATGGCCTAACGCCGATGTATAAACTTTTAAAAATTTTTATATTCAATTAAACTAGTGGCAAATCAAACGCCACAAGCAATGAGGAGAATTCCTGTGAGCGATATCGAACAACGCGTTAAACAAGCGGTTGCAGAACAACTTGGTCTTAAAGCTGAAGAGATTAAAAACGAAGCATCTTTCATGGATGACTTGGGTGCTGACTCTTTAGATTTAGTTGAACTTGTTATGTCTTTCGAAAATGACTTCGACATCACTATCCCTGATGAAGATTCAAACGAAATCACTACAGTTCAATCTGCAATTGACTATGTAACTAAAAAACTTGGTTAATTCGCATATTGCTGATTAAAAAAGAAGGCCACCGTAAGGTGGCTTTTTTTATACGAGTAAGATAATTGATGAGATACATATTTTTACAAGATCAACCTCAATTGATAGCAGAGGTGTCTCTTTTTTCAAGTATAACAATAAGGGTCAGTTTAATGACTTTACTATAAACAATAATATGAGGACTAAATAATGGGTCTTTTTGATTTTGTAAAAGGTATTGGTAAGAAAAATACCGCACCAGCAGAACCACAAGCAGCTCCAGCAACACCAGCAGAACCTTCTGCACAAGAAATTGCGAATAAATTATTGGGATTGATTAAAAGCTTAGGCCTTGGGGTGGAAGGCTTATCTGTAACATATAATGGCTCAACTGACACTGCTATTATTAAAGGGCAAGTCCAAAGCCAAGCAGATAAAGAAAAAATCATTCTTATTGTGGGTAATGTAGATCATGTGGCACAAGTAGATGACCAGATGACTGTTGCAACTCCTGAGCCAGAAAGCAAATTTTATACAGTGAAATCTGGCGATAATCTTTCAAAAATTGCCAAAGAGTTTTATGGTGATGCCAATCAATATCAAAAAATCTTTGAAGCGAATAAACCAATGCTGAAAGATCCAGATGAGATTTTTCCAGGACAAGTTTTACGTATTCCTCAGTAATAGGAATATAAAAAAAGGCGCTTAAAGCGCCTTTTTTATTTATTGGTTAAAACCGTTTTGGAATCTTTTGTCCATTGGGTACAGGTGTTTCAGCATTTTTTAACACACCAAATAACCATGTTTCTGCATGTTGAACTGCAATTTTTAAAGAGTCACCTAGAGCTAAACGACCTGCAATAAAACTCGCTAATGAACAACCTGAGCCATGATATTCACCTTCAAGGCGCGGACATGTACTACTTGCTGCAAGCTCGCCATCAATATATAAACTATTTTTAATAAAGTTAGGTGTATCTTCGTGTCCACCTTTCACCAATACGGCCTTGGCACCCATTTCAAATAACTTTTGGGTTGCTTGATCTAAATCGGTAACGCCTGTTAAAGCGCGCAATTCAACTGTATTTGGAGTAATGAGTGTCGCTAGAGGAATAAGCTCCACAAATGCTTTAACTAAAGTTGCTTGGTCTCCTAACGAACCGCCACTGTTTGCAACTAAAACAGGATCAAGTACATATTGATAGTCAGGATGAGCACGTAAAAATTCGGCTAGAGCCGCAATATTATCAGTAGTGCCTAGCATGCCAGACTTAACACATTTAATGGGTAAATCGCCTACAACAGCATTTGCTTGGGCTAATAATAGTTCTTTTGTGGTTGCTTCAAAGCCAAATACTTGTTGAGAATTCTGAATGGTGAGGGCTGTACATGCAATTGCTGCATGTGCACCACTTTGTCCAATCGCTTCAATATCGGCTTGTAAACCTGCACCACCTGAAGGGTCTAAACCCGAGAAACAAAGTACGGTTGGACGCACGGTTATTTCCTTTTCAATTTAAATTTACGTTAGTATAAGAGAGTTTAATTAAACTCTCGACCAATTGAATTAAATACTTTACTGGGTTAGTGATTGAATGGCTATAAAACATATTTTGATTGATTTAGATGGAACCTTAACAGACCCTAAAGTTGGTATCCATGCATCAATTCGTTATGCAATGGATAAGTTAGGTTATCCATTAGCTGCCGATTTAAATATTGATTGGACGATTGGCCCACCTTTAAAAGCGTCATTAGCAAAATTATTAGCTACTCAAGATGATGCACTAGCTGAGCAAGCTTTACTTGCTTACCGTGAGCGTTTCTCGGTGATTGGTTTATTTGAAAATGAAGTATATCCATCTGTTGCGGAAACACTTAAGGCCTTAAAAGCAGAAGGGTATCGTTTGTTCGTTGCTACTGCTAAACCAACGATTTATGCAAAACGAATTTTAGATCATTTTGATTTAAGCCAATATTTTGTACAAATTTACGGTAGTGAATTAACGGGTGAGCGGACCAATAAAGCTGAGCTTATCCATTATATTCTTGATCGTGAGCAATTAAACCCAGAAGAATGCTTGATGGTGGGTGATCGTCAATATGATGTTTTAGGCGCCCGTCATAATGGTATTGAAGCGGTAGCGGTGACTTATGGTTATGGGACACCAGAAGAACTTACTCAAGCACAACCTAAAGCAAAGATTACAAAATTTTCTGAACTTTTAGATTATGTTGAAGAACAGGCCGCACAAAAGAAAGTTTCTTAAATTTCAAGAATTATAATTTAGAGGTTTGACCTGCAAGTGAACAAGTCAAACCTTTTTATTTATTTTTAAATACCGTGTTGTTGACGATATTGTACAAGCTCTTCAATTGTAATCACGGTTAAATGATGAGTTTGAGCATATGCTAAAACTTGAATTCCTGATGCCATTGTCCCATCCGGATTGGTTAATTCACATAATACTCCAGCAGGTTTTAAACCAGCTAATCTTGCTAGATCAATAGTCCCCTCCGTATGACCTCGACGGGTAAGCACGCCACCATTACGTGCGCGTAATGGGAAAACATGGCCTGGGCGGTTAAGATCACTTGCAACAGCACCATCTTTAATAGCAGTTTTAATCGTTGTTACACGGTCTTTAGCAGAAACGCCAGTGGTAACGCCTTGAGCAGCTTCAATAGTCACTGTAAATGCAGTATGAAACTGACTTGAGTTTTGAGAAACCATTGGTGGAAGTTCAAGATGATCAGCTAACTCTTCAGTAAGGCATAAACATACGATACCTGAGCCATCACGAATCATACGTGCCATGGTCTCAACAGTTAGGGTTTCTGCTGCAACAATTAAATCTGCTTCATTTTCACGATCGAAGTCATCCATCACCAAGACAGGTTTGCCTTGACGGATATCTTCTAATGCTTGTTGAATGCGTTGCTCAGCAGGAGAGAGGGCTGAGAAAAAAAGTTCTGGTTGAATTAAACTAGACATAATGAAACGCTCTCGTAAGAATACGGTTGAACATTTCAGGACTGATGCAAAAACAGGCTGGCACTGAAATAAAATGGATTTATTCCAGTTCGTCGTCTTCTTTCATCCGGACTATACCGTCGGCTTTGGAGTTTCACCAAATCTGCTCAAATTACATAATTTAAGCTCGTGGGCTTGTTAATTTAACAATAAAAATTAACTTTACCACCGGTGGGGAATTACACCCCGCCCTGAAGCGATGGGTTTTATTATAGCGCGCTTGGCAAAATTGGCTAGATGCTTTTGTAGAATGCTAAGTCTCTTTATGAATAAGTATTTTCATAAATTGAAATAGGCTTTTTAACAAGAGCTTACTTGTTGAGCTTAAAAGTGAATGTTATGTTTTTTCTAGAAAATTATAAATAAAACAGGTGTTTCATGCAGATAAGAGATTATTATCCTTTTAGGAATACTTTATTTATTCAGCATCTCCATATTTTCAGTTATGTATTTATGGCGCTCAGTATTCTGTACTTAATTGCTGCTAATTGGTTGATGCTTCCAGATAGCATTCAACTCATTATTCCACCTGTTATATTACTTATGACAGCTTGGGTGAGTATCAAAAAGACTTTAAGTGAGGAAGTAAGGCAAACTTTACATGGCATCTGCGGCTTAATGGTCGGTTTGAGTTTGGCTGTAATTGGGCAAGTTTATCAAACTGGTGCAGACAGTTATTTACTTTTCTTGATTTGGACTTTGCTTTTATTGCCGTGGCTATATCGACCAAATATTGGAATCTTTGCTTTAATTTGTATTACAAGCCAACTCACCCTATTTTTATTTTTTAAACAGACTTTCTGGGCAGAAAAATTTTCCTATCTTTATCTTTTTGCTCTAAATCTATTAAGTCTTGTGCAGTTTTGGATCTGTCAAAAGAAATATACGGCTTTACGTTTTATTTTTATTGCTTGGTTTGCTGTTATTTCAATAACAGGAATGATTCAATTCCTATCAAGTGAAAATTTACCTTATCTGATCTCGGCTTTTTTTCTAGGAATCATCGCTTTTTATTATTTTTTTAATAAAGATGATCAGTTGTGTGCCAGTTTAATGGCTGCTGTTCTTGGTGTGACGGCTACCATATGGCTTGTGGATGGTATTAATCAACTATTTAAAGATTCTAATGAGTTCATCTTTTTATTGATCGCGGGGATTATTTTTACTTGGTTTGCACTCATTAGTTATTTCTTAATCAAGATTTTCCGTCAAAGCCGTTTTTATATCATTCCTTTGGCAATTGGTGCTTGGCTTGCTGGTCTAGCGCTTGCAGCATTTACTTTGGTGTTTTGGGAGACTATTTCCTTAATTATTGGAATCATCTTTGTTGCTGTAGCTATAACTTTACTAACAAAATCGCAAAGTTATTTCATCCGGCAGTTTGCATATTGTTTATTTGTGAGTGGACAGACTGCTTTTTTATTCCATCTTGGTTCTGAAACAGATCAAATTTTATGGGTATTGATTGCCCAGATCTTTATTTTATGTATTAGTTATTTTCTTAAGCCTCACTGGTTCTTTATTTTAATTCAAATGCTTGCAACTTATGGTATAGCAGTAATCTATCTACTACAAATGGATCATTCATTATGGTCCTTAAACTCTACTCAGACTTATTTAAATTTAGTCTTACTTAACTATTTGGTTTTTAGCTCGGTACTACTGATAGGAAGTAAAGCGGTCGTATCGTATAAGCGGAGTATCTTCTTATGTACGCTCGTTGTAATTTGGGTGAGTTCATTCTTTGATACCTTTATAGGATTAGCATTTGTTGATTCGGCTGATCAGTCACTATGGTTGCTTTATGCATTGCCGTGCGTATGGTTATTATGCTTTAGTTTTTTCTATCTCTATCGGCAACTTCACGGTATAACTTTTTTTGCCTTTTTAGTTTTTGGTATATTACTTATTGCACTCGGCTATTTTGAAGTATTCATTTTATTTGTTATTTTGACATGGGCTTTAAAAAATAAAGATCGCATTGTTTACGGTGTTGCACTCATAGTATTTGCCTTTGTGCTTTGGCAACTTTATTACAGTTTACAATTAAGTTTTTTAGCTAAAAGTGCCTCAATCTTGGTGTCAGGCATTATATTGCTGGCTCTATATGGGCTACTTATGAAAGAAGCTAAAATTAATTGTATTGAGGGAGAAAAGTAATGAAAAAGCATTTCTCTCTTATGCTTGCAGTAGTCACTGTATTATTTTTTGCAGGTTTAGTGATGAAAAATGAATGGCACCTGCATCAGAGTAAAAGTATTTTTATTAAGCTAAAACCAGTTGATCCTCGTTCTATTTTACAAGGGGACTACATGGCGCTGGCTTATGAATTAAATTTACAATCTCTCAAAGCTTTGACAGGAAGTGAAAGTGAAGCTTTAGATCAGGTGATTTTTAATCATGCTTCTGTTCCAGCAAAAGTTATTTTAGATTCACGAAATCGAGTGATCCGTACGGTTTTAGACCCTAAATCTTTATCTAATGAGCAGAATTTAATTTTAAAAAATCCAGACAATCACTATCAATCTTTGTACCCAGCTTCTCGAAGTTTCTTATTTGCCGAAGGCTTAGCTCATTGCTATGAGAAAGCGAAATATGCTGAATTTAAGGTAAATACAAAAGGAGAGGCGATTTTATTTGATTTACGTGGAGAGGAGCTACAGCTTCTAAATTGTAAGCAGCAACAGAGCTGGTGGAAGGGAACTGCCAGAAGTTTATAAAGTCTTATAAAAAAAGCCCGTATTTACGGGCTTTTTATTATTTTTAAATCTTTAATTAGGCAACTTGCACAGGAATACAGTTCGCTGTGTGATTGACTGTGTTATCTGGGTTTGCATATACCAAGCGTGGTTTATGAGCATTTGCTTCAGCTTCTGTGAAATCACCAAAAGTAGCAATAATAACTAAATCGCCCACATCTGCTTGGTGAGCAGCACCGCCATTTACTGAAATAATGCCAGAGTTATCTTCACCACGAATTGCGTAAGTTGTGAAGCGCTTGCCATTAGTTACGTTCCAAACATGGATTTCTTCGTATTCACGAATACCAGCTAAGTCCATCAATACGCCATCAATTGCACAAGAACCTTCATAGTGAAGTTCAGCATGGGTTACAACTGCACGGTGAATTTTGCATTTTAATAAACGAGATAGCATGGCTAGCGTCTCCTGAGTAGATCTAAGATGAAGATCTTATGGTGAAATCTTTCGCCTTTGCCGCCGGCTAGGTGGCTGATGCGCATTTTGCTCCTAAAAAAGCAAGATAGCAAGCTTGATTGTTCAACAATTTAAGCTGGTTTATACGCATTAATTTGATTCATGGCCTGTGGTACTTGCCCTTGAACAAGTAATTTTACTTTAGAGAGAGCATGATCAATTGCTCCATCCATCAGGCTTTGTTCATTACTTGGTGCTTTCCCGAGCACATGTCCAGAAACTCTTTCTTTTGAGCCGGGATGTCCAATACCAATACGTAAACGATGAAAATTTGGGCCAATATGAGGGACAATATCACGTAAACCGTTATGACCGCCGTGTCCACCGCCTGTTTTGAGGCGAATTACACCAGGGTTCATATCAAGTTCATCATGAGCAATCAGAATTGCTTCAGGAGCAATTTGATAGAATTTTGAGAAAGGAACAACACTTTGTCCGGAACGATTCATATAAGTCATAGGTAGAAGTAAGCGAACATCGTGCCCTTCTATATTACCACGACCACTGATTCCGTGAAATTTTGGATCATTTTTTAATGTAATGCCATATTTATCTGCAAGCTGTTCGACGAACCAGAAACCTGCATTATGGCGGGTTTGGGCATATTCTGAACCAGGATTGCCCAAACCGACAATTAGCGAAATATTTGACACTAATCTACGCCTTTAAACACTTATGCGCGTTTGAAGTCAGCGTGCATAGGAGTGTTTTTAGCTGGGTGACGTTGTAACGCTTGGATTTTAACGTTTTCAACTTTGTCACCTACTTTGATTTCAACAACTTCTTCAAAGAAAGCGTTGCTTTCTAAAGCTTTTACAAGCTCACGAAGTTCTAAAGTAACTGCTACAGGCTCAGCGTTACCACCGTAGATGATAGCTGGAACTAAAGATTCGCGACGAAGGCGGCGGCTCGCACCTTTCCCTTGTTTGTCTTCAGCACGCGCTTGAGCGTTTAATACGAAGTTTGCCATGAGATAAATCCTCATTAAAGATTAAATAAACTAAACTTGCGACCAGTTTAGTGATAGAAAACCCCAGCCAAAGCTAGGGTTAAGAAAAAAGCTGCAATATTATAAACTATCGAACATCGCGCTGATAGACTCTTCGTTATTAATACGACGAATCGTTTCAGCAACCATGCTAGCAACAGAAACTTGGCGAATTTTACCTAAGTTTAATGCTTCTTCAGAAAGAGGAATTGTGTCAGTTACAACTAACTCATCAATAACAGAGTTACGTAAGTTCTCAATTGCTTTACCTGAAAGTACAGGGTGAGTTGCGTAAGCAACAACACGACGTGCACCGAATTGTTTAAGCGCATCAGCTGCTTTACACAATGTACCAGCTGTATCAACCATGTCGTCTACGATAACGCAATCACGATCTTTTACGTCACCAATCAAGTGCATAACTTGCGACTCATTGGCTTTTTGACGACGTTTGTCGATGATTGCTAAATCGATATCACCCATCTGTTTAGCAACGGCACGAGCACGTACAACACCGCCAACGTCAGGAGAAACCACCATAAGGTTGTCATGTTGTTGTTGACGTAAGTCAGCAAGCAAAGCAGGAGTACCGTAGATGTTGTCGACTGGAATATCGAAGAAGCCCTGGATTTGGTCAGCATGTAAGTCAATCATTACGACACGGTCAATACCAACAGTGGTAAGCATGTCTGCAACAACTTTCGCTGTGATCGGCACACGTGCAGAACGTGGACGACGGTCTTGGCGAGCATAACCAAAATAAGGGATAACAGCAGTAATACGACCAGCACTTGCACGACGCAAAGCATCTGCCATAACCAAGATTTCCATAAGGTTGTCATTGGTTGGAGCACAAGTAGGCTGAACGATAAATACGTCTTTACCACGAACATTTTCAGTAATTTCTACTGAAATTTCACCATCAGAGAACTGACCGACTGATGCAGCACCTAGAGGGATATGTAAGTGACTTACGACTTTTTGAGCGAACTGTGGATGAGCATTTCCACTAAAAACGACAAGATTGGGCATGAAGCACCCTTGGCGGTTGGTATGTAATGAAGTAGATGGCAGGGGCGGCTGGATTCGAACCAACGGATGGCGGGATCAAAACCCGCTGCCTTACCACTTGGCGACGCCCCTAAATTCGATGCTGTATTAAGATGGCAGGGGCGGCTGGATTCGAACCAACGGATGGCGGGATCAAAACCCGCTGCCTTACCACTTGGCGACGCCCCTAATACAATCATCATTACAGGTGGAAAATGGCAGGGGCGGCTGGATTCGAACCAACGGATGGCGGGATCAAAACCCGCTGCCTTACCACTTGGCGACGCCCCTAATGCGGCAGAACTTTAATATTTTTGCAATGCAATGTCAAGGTTAATCAACAAAAAGCAAGGCAATTAAGTCTGTCTTTTAAATAAGAGAATGGCAGGGGCGGCTGGATTCGAACCAACGGATGGCGGGATCAAAACCCGCTGCCTTACCACTTGGCGACGCCCCTAACTTGCAACTTTAAAATGACGTAAAGGAGATTCTTTTAAACTATGTACCAAGTAAGCTTTACATGGTGCATGTTTAAGAATGTCATCAACATTCATTTCATCGGTTACCTCAGCAAAAACACAAGCACCTGTACCTGTAAGCTTTGCATGACCAAACTGGTCGAGATATTGCATTGCTTCTTCAACTTCAGGGTATAACTCTCTAGCCAAAGGCTCAAAGTTATTTCCGAAATTAGAAGGTTCTAACTGATAGGCGCAAAATGTAGTGGGCTTAGAATCTCTTGTCAATGTTTTTTGTGAAAAAAGCAGTTGAGTGCTGATAAAACAATCAGGTTTTAAAACAATGAATTGTTTTTGATCTAAGTCTATGAATGATAAATGTTCACCAATCCCTTCAGCCCATGCATTTAACCCATAAATAAAAATTGGAACATCGGCACCAAGCTTGACACCGAACTGAGCTAATTGTTCTTCAGTTAGACCACATTGCCATAATTGATTTAAGACAATAAGCGTCGTTGCTGCATTGGAAGAACCGCCACCTAAACCAGCACCCATCGGAATATTTTTTTCAATTTTTATATGGAGTCCGCAAGGATTTTGAGCGTGAGGGCGTAATATCTGTGCCGCCCGATAAATCAGATTTTGCTCAAGTTGAACCTCACCTAAACCTTCAATCTGAATCTCATCTTCAGATATAGGCGTAAATGTCATCCAGTCATATAAATCAATAAGTTGGAAAATGGTTTGTAGTTCATGGTAACCATTTTCACGACGTCCTGTGATATGCAAAAACAGGTTGAGCTTAGCTGGAGAAGGTACTCGAATCATAGATTTATATAATAAGGATTAGCGGTTTTGGATCACCATTGTAATACGGTTTTCTTTATCTTCAGCAAGAGCCTGCTTTAAAACCAGTTTATTTGGTAGAGTTTGTTCACCATCATAACTAAAATTAACTGTCCAGCCATCTTCGATGAGTTGGCTCACACGATTTGCATTATCTTTACTAATTTGAGCATTTAAAGTTGCAGGTTTCGCTAAAATCCAACTGGTTAAATGAGTAATTGGTGCTTGCCAGCCAGTTGCACGCTCTAAAAGTTCTTCAGGAGATGCAGCTGTAATCAGTCCAGTTTTAGCACTGTTTAGAGTAACTTCACCAGGTTTACCCTGAATTTGTGTTTTTCCAACACCTAAAATACCGCTTAATTCGATATCGAAATTGTCTTGCTGTTGAATCCATGTAAAGAATGCACTACCCGTTTGTTGGGGGGTGCGTACTCCAATTTTACCTTGTAAATTGAAGTGTTTTTCGTCTTGTACTTGGTGGGTAACTGCAGCTTTAGGTTGAGTAAAATGCTGACAACCGGTTAAAAATAAAACACTTGATCCACAGATCGCTGTGCACAGTTGGGCAAGTTTGCTCATAAATTTAACTCTTTTTTGCAGATGTAGGTAAAATTAACGCATCAAGTTGTTGTAATTGTGGATCATTTGCGTGCTTTTGTTTCAGTTGTTGTAACACGGCACTGAACTGAGTTAATGATCCTTGCATATAAAGTGCCTTAGCGTAACGAATGCCAATATTTATGTTATGACTTAGTTCATATGCTTTGCCTAAAGCTTCCGCAGCCGCTTCATAATCATTTTGTAAAAATGCGATATAGCCTAGCGTATCCAGAATAGAAGCTTGTTCAGGGGCATATTCTAAAGCCTGTTCAGCATATTGACGTGCTTCCTTAAGCCTACGATTTTGCAAAGCTAATGTATAAGCATAGGCGTTTAGATACGTTGGGCTATTGGGTTCTAACTGTAATAATTGTTTGAGTGTTTTATCGAGTTTATCGCGGTCAGTATAAGGGTCTAATAATAAAACTTCTGCATAGATGAGCTCCGGATCATCTGGTAAGTTTTTGATCGCTTCATCTAATAAGTTTAATGCAGCTTTTTTATTGCCCATCTTCTTTAAAATTTCAGCTTGAGCTTGGTAAAGAAAACTTGCATGCTGAGGATAATTGACTCGCTCTTGGGTTAAAAAGCGTAAAGCATCGTGTAGGTTTTCTTGTTTATCATAGATTGCAATGAGATTGCGTCTTGAAACAATATACAAACTACCATCGACTAAACGGTAGTAAGCTTTAGCAGTTTCATAATGTTGTTTTCTTTCAGCATTAATCGCTAAGTAGTAATACGCCTCATTTTGATATTTTGCAGAGTTGCGTAAATCAACCAGATATTGTTCTGCTTTGTCATATTGCTTAAGGTCAATACTGGTTAAACCAGCAATAAACAAAGCCTCTTCAGCATGAGGATTGCTTTCAATAATTTTCTCTAATTTTTCAAGAGCAAGCTGGGGTTGATTAATCTGGATGAGGTAACGTACTTCGGCTAGGCGAATGTCTAGGTTTTTCTTATATTTACGGCTTGATTTTGCATACCATTTTAAAGCGCCTTCCTGATCACTGAGTGCGATTAGTAAATTGGCTTTCATTAAGATAAAGCTGGTCACTTTAGGGCGACGGCGTAGTGCGCGATTAATGGTACTTAAGGCTGGTTCTAACTGACCATTTTGTGCTTCTAGGTTGGCAATAAGCGCTAAGATGGATGGGTTGTCTTTCTCTGCACTAGAACGTAAAGCGGTTAATAAAACTTCTCGATCCTGTGCATTTTCAGGTGCAATGCTTGCCAAAATTTGTTCAAGATCGGCAGTGGGATCTATTTTTAAAATTTTATCTAAAGTCTCGGCAGCAAGCTGATATTCATGTGTTTTTAGCGCAATATGCGATAAATAAAATAAAGCAGGGACATCTTTAGGCTCTTGAACAACCCAATGTGTTGCAATATTTAATGCAGCTTGTAAGTCGTTATATTCAAGTGCAACGTCTAATGCACGCTGTTTAATTGTTGTTGAGTTGCTTTTTATCGCAAGCACTGTGTAATTGTGCAGTGCTGTGGGAATATCGTCATAAGCTAAGGCAAATTCAGCAACCATACTCTGCTGTAAAGCCTGATCAAATGAATGCACGGCATAGGTCTCTTGCACTGGACGTGCATAGACATATGAGGACATGCTACCTAACAATAAGAATGTGGTAGAATACTGTCTTATCGAAGCACCGTTAAAATTAATACGGCTATTCATTTGACGCAATTTTTATTGATCCAAAGTAATGCTTTTTATGACACCGATGTTGCACAATAGCATAAATTTAGCGAAATGATGATCTGATATGTCTTTCTTTGCATTGGGTGTCAACCATCAAACAGCTTCTGTAGAACTCCGCGAGCAAATTGCTTTCAATGCAGAGCGATTAAGTAATTTGCTTGCCGAACAACGTCATCACGAGTCTTTAAAAGACTTAGTGGTTGTCTCAACGTGTAACCGTACAGAAGTCTACGCCATGGCGGAAGATGCCGAAAGCCTTCTGAAATGGTTAGCCGATGCCAATAATATTGATGTAAAGCAGTTAATTCATCATGTTTATCGTTACGAAAATGCTCAAGCCATCACACATTTAATGCGTGTAGCAAGTGGTTTGGACTCACTCATGTTGGGCGAACCGCAAATTTTAGGGCAGGTGAAAAGTGCTCTAGCATTGTCTAAAGAAGCGCAAACAGTTTCTCCAGAATTAAATAGTGTATTTGAGTACGCTTTTTACGCCGCTAAACGTGTGCGCTCTGAAACAGCTGTAGGTAGTCATGCCGTTTCAATGGGTTATGCAGTTGCCCAGCTCGCTTTACAGGTTTTTAGTAAACCTGAAAAACTAACGGTTATGGTGGTTGCTGCAGGCGAAATGAACAGCCTTGTTGCCAAGCATTTAGCTGAAATGGGCGTCGCCAAGATGATTATTTGTAATCGTAGCCGTGAACGTGCCGATCAATTGGCCCAAGAAATTGCACATCAAGTTGAAGTTGAGATTATTGATTTTTCAGATTTGGCTGAGAATCTATATCGTGCCGATGTTGTTTCAAGTTGTACGGGTAGTTTGCATCAGGTTATTGCTTATGCAGATGTCAAAACTGCATTAAAAAAACGCCGTTATCAGCAAATGTTAATGGTCGATTTAGCTGTACCGCGTGATATTGACCCTAAAGTAGAGTCGCTTGATGGAGTGTATTTATACGGTGTAGATGATCTACAAAGTGTGATTGATGAAAACTTGGCTCAACGTCGTCAAGCGGCTGTTGAAGCTGAGGTGATGGTTAATCAGTTAGCCACCCAGCTAATTACGCATCAAAAAGTCAAAGAGGCGGGCAGTAAAATTCATGCTTATCGCCAACATAGTGAAGAAATTAGCCAGCGAGAGCTTACCCATGCATTAGAGGCTCTGCATCATGGTGGAAATCCTGAGCAAGTGTTGCAGCAATTTGCCCATCGTTTGACGCAAAAACTAATACATCCGACCTCTATGTTGTTGCGTGAAGCTGCAAAAGCAGAGAGCCCAGACTATTTTGAATGGTTACAGCAGCATTTACAGGATGTATTTGATCATGAGCGAAAACCCAAACGTTAAGAAAGAAGCCTTAAGCTAATCTGTTTGGTAAGTTCATTGAGTTGTTGTCTTAAGTTTCTTGACTCAACTAATGAGATTTTAGATTTTAGTTTTTGACGTAAATATCTTTCTTGTAAGCCTAAAGCATATTCTTTTGCGAGTTTATCTGCTACTTCCGGTGCTTGAGTTAAGGCTTGAATATTGGTCCTTTGCATAATATCTGCAATTTCATGGCAATAACTGCTACAAGCACCTAAAACATAGTAGGTAGCTAGTTCTTGGTCATCAGGCAATTCGTCAAATATACGGTTTAAAATTGCTAATATTTTAGCCAACAGCTCATCTTGCGGAATATAAGCCCTTAATCCTTCAAAATGAATATAAAGAAACGGATGGTGCATCAAAATTGCAATTGCAAAGTCTTCATCTTTCGTTTGAATATTAAAAGATAGTGATGCATCGTGGCTAATTTGTGGAGTGAAGCGCTTACCTAAGCCTAATTTTTCACGGAAAGATTGGGTTAGTAGATAGCGAAAAGACCCTTGTTTTGGCAATAACTCGGTCAATTCTCTTAATTCGCCCATAACAAGACTTTTACCTTCGGGCGTACTAATGTCATGTTGCCCAGTAAGATGAGCAAAAACAAAGTCAGAAAGTAAAGGAGCTTGCTGTAGAAGCTTCTGGAAATTTTCCACCCCTTCACGGCGGATTAAAGAGTCAGGGTCATGGTCATTTGGCAATACAAAGAATTTGAGCTCACGACCATCATTGAGTAAGGGTAATGCAATTTCTAAAGTTCGGCGTGCGGCCTTTTGACCTGCAGCATCCCCGTCAAAAGCAATCGTAATCCGGTTATTTTGTTTAAATAAGATATTAAGGTGTTCGGTATTACTTGCTGTTCCTAAAGTCGCAACTGCACCAGTAATGCCATATTGCTGTAAAGCAATGACATCCATATATCCTTCGACCATTAACCAGTCATTTGCTTTTAATTTTCGGCCTTCATATAGCCCATATAGTAATTGATTTTTGTGGAATACTTCCGAATCGGGCGAGTTGATGTATTTAGGTTTAATTTCATCATTGAGCGCACGACCACCAAAGCCAACTACACGGCCTTTAGGGTCCCGAATTGGAAAAATAACACGATCACGTAAAAGGTCGAAGTCACGACCACTATCGCTTGAACGGATGAGGCCAAGCTGCTTTAAGCCCTCAATATCATAAGGGAAAGCTTTTTCCAGATGCTGCCAGTCTTCAGGAGCATAACCTAAACGCCAGAACTGAATAGTCTGGTCACTTAAACCGCGTTGCTTAAAGTAATTTTTAGCTTTTTGACTAGTCGGTAATTGATGTTCATAAAACTGGGCAACATTTTCTAGAAGGTCATATAAATTACCTTCTTGTACTGGCTCATCAAAGCTAAATGGCTGTTCAAACTGGGCAAAGGGATCATCAAAATATACGGGTTCAAACGTATTGTACTGATCTTCTATAGGTGCTTGAGTAGTCGGTTCAGCAACCGTTTTGGGCGGTGTTGATGGTTTTGTAACTTGGCGTGTATAAGACAGTTTTTTATTATCAGTATTATCTTTTGGTAATTCGACTCCCGTATTACTCGATAATTCCTTCATCACATCAATAAAGTTCCGGTTATCAATGTCCATTAGGAAGCGAATAGCATTTCCGTTCGCCTGACAGCCAAAGCAGTGATAATACTGTTTATCGCGGTAAACATGGAAAGAAGGCGTTTTCTCTTGATGAAAAGGGCAACAACCAGAATAAGTTCGTCCGGTTTTTTTCAGTTTCACACGTTGACCAATTAGATCGACAATATCTGTGCGATCTAAGATCTGATCAATCGTATGCTGTGGAATTGCCATAATTCAGATAACCGTGTTTAAACTAATGATGCGATAGGTCAGATTATTCTGACATGATGAATCGAGATATGCCCGATAAATATTTTACTATTTTATAAAAACAAACAGGCAAGTGATATTACTTGCCTGTTTGTTGGTTATTTTTAAGCTTTTATTGCTTATTGAGCAGCGTCATCTGCTTCGTTATCTGCTGGTGAGGCACTCGGTGCTTCACTCGAAGACGTTGCTGGTGCAATTGTTGCGCCTTCTGCTGCTTTTGGCTCAGGTTTATCTAGTAAACCGAAGCTTAAGCGATTAGTCCAACTACGTTCACTTTTTGGTGCTTCAACAGGTGTGTTAGTTGTTTCTTCAGTTTCTTCTTTACCCGAGTTACCAATTAAACCAAAGCTTACGCGGTTTAGTAGACTACGTTTTGGTTCAGCTTCAGAAGAAGTAGTCGTATCTGGTGTTACAGACTTAGATTCACGACCAAGAATACCTAAGGTTGCACGGTTGATCCAGTTACCTTCTTTACGTGCAGCACGCATGTTGACAGTGCCGTTTTTATTGACAAGGCTCGGATAATTAAGTTTTAAAACTTCGATGTATTGTTGCGAAGTTGCCTTATCACCTAATTGGTCATAGCTATATGCCAAAGTTGCTAAAGCTTCTGGTACTTGAGGTGTTTGCGGGTAGTGTTCAATCACCCATTGTGAACGTTCAGCCGCGGCAATCCACGCTTTACGTTTAACGTTAAAACGCGCTGCATTCATTTCACTTTCAGCAAGCTCTTGTCCAATAAACTTCATACGCTGTGCTGCATCGACAGAATACTGGCTACTTGGGAAGCGACGGATAAGATCAACAAAGTTTTGATATGCAACTTTTAAATAACTCACATCACGGTGAGATTGTTGCAAAGAGGTGTAACGCAACAAGCTATCGTAGTTCATCTCCATATTAGATACGCCACGTACGTAGTAAGCATAATCTACATTTGGATGCTGAGGATTTAAACGAATAAAACGTTCTGCGAGTGCAATCGCACCTTCATAATCTTTTTGCTTAAATTTTGAATAGAGAAGTTCAAGTTGTGCTTGTTGTGCGTATTGTCCAGTTGGATAATAAGTATCAATCGCTTCTAAAGATTTGGTAGCGTCAAGATATTGACCACGATCAAGAGCTTTTTGAGCCTTGTCAAAATATGCTTGTTCACTAGATTGAGGGCCAGTATCGACCACTTCTTTTTTACTTGGATTGCTGCTACAGCCCACAAATGCAGACGCTACACCTAAAGATAAGGCAAGCATCGTAATTTTATAACGTGGTAGCGACATAAAAACTCCTCTGTTATGTTGGGCAATGAGCTACAATTGCGCTATTAAACCACTTTTATCTAAATGATCAAATGACTTCAGCACAATCTTCAAACACAAACTTCTCTGAAACAGACTTCAATTTACTAGAAGATTCTGAGGATGCAGATAACCATACTTCTGATACAACTGCAACACGTTTATCGTTGCAAGTTCAGTTAGATGAAAGCTACTTAGGGCAACGTATCGACCAAGTGGCAGCCATGGTGTGGAGTGAGTTTTCACGTGAAAAACTTAAACAATGGATGAAAGAAGGTCATCTGTTGGTAAATGGTAACATTGTCAAACCTAAATATCGTTGCGAAGGCAATGAAACGCTAACTTTAAATGTTGAGCTTGAAGCACAGACCAACAGTCAACCAGAAAATATTCCACTCGATATTGTTTACGAAGATGAAGATATTTTAGTCATTAATAAACCGGTAGGTATGGTGGTTCATCCGGGCGCAGGTAATACCTCGGGTACTTTGGTCAATGCTTTGCTTTACCATTCACCTAAGTCAGCCGAGCTTTCACGTGCTGGTCTAGTACATCGTATTGATAAAGATACCAGTGGTTTACTAGTTGTTGCTAAAAATCTCGAAGCACAATTTTCTTTGAGTAAACAATTGGGAGATAAATCTGTTTATCGTATTTATGACTTAGTCACTTATGGCAATATTATTGCAGGTGGCACAATCGATGAGCCGATTAAAAGACATCCGGTTGACCGTGTAAAAATGGCAATTTTGCCGGGTGGGCGTGATGCTGTAACGCACTATAACGTGAAAGAGCGTTTTAGAGACTTTACCCGTGTACAAGCGCAACTTGAGACTGGCCGTACCCACCAGATTCGCGTTCACTTTAGTTATATTGGACATGGTTTGGTCGGTGATCAAGTTTATATGAACCGTGTACGTATTCCGGCAGGGGCATCTGAGTTACTCATCGAAACTTTACGCGGTTTTAAACGCCAAGCACTTCATGCTGCTAAATTGGGATTAAAACACCCTCGTACTGGTGAAGAAATGTTATTCGAAGCACCATGGCCTGAAGATTTTACGCAGTTGGTTAATGTTTTACGTACAGAAAACGCTGCATATTAAGGACTGGTATATGGAATTTGTTCAAGGTTTACCTCAAGGCGTATTCGTAGGGCAGACACGAGTTCATCACCCTTTGGCATTACCAGCAGAGCAAACAGAGCTAACAGGTTTTAATCTTGCTTTGCACGTTAAAGACGAAGCTCAGCGTGTCCAGCAGCATCGGATGATGCTGTTAGATGAATTTGCTCAGTTTGGGGTTAAAAAAATGACATGGATGACCCAAACACATAGCACGATTTGCCATACAGTAAATGAACAAATTCCCTTTACAGCTTTAATTGGCGACGGCTTGATTACGCAAACCAAAGGTCATGCGTTAATGATGATGACAGCCGATTGTTTACCAGTCGTGCTTGGTAATGCTGAAGGTACAGAAATTGTTAACTTACATGCAGGTTGGCGAGGTTTAGCGGGAGGTATTATTGAAAATACAGTCGCTGCAATGCAGAGTCCTCCAACATGGGCATGGTTGGGTGCAGCGATTAGTCAACCTTGCTTTGAAATTGGAGCAGAGGTAAAAACTGCTTTTTGTAGTAAATATCCTGAATTGGAAACTGCATTTATTGATGGGGCAGCTCCAAATAAATTTCATGCTGATTTGTATGCAATTGCTCGTTTTATCTTACAGAGCCTAGGAGTTGAAAAAGTTTTAGGGGGAGATCAGTGTTCATACCAACAGCAAGATGAATATTTTTCTTACCGCCGTGATGCTAAAACTGGCCGTATGGCAACTTTTGTTTTTATGTAGTTTTGAAAAATCATATTTCTTCTTAAGGATATGATTGTTGTAATAATACTCTCTTATGTTGTTTAAATTTCAAAATAGCATAAGAGAGTTTTTTATTTTGAATTTTCCATATTTATTCAAGAAATTAAGGCAAGTACTGAGATTTCATGTTTATAGAGGAAGGTTTAGCAAGTTTTAATAAAATGATAAAATAGAAAAAATCGCTCAAAATATTAAGCTTATGTCTTTGCCTGAAAAACATCTCTCTATTGTCTATCACAGTCCCTATGGTCACACTGCAAAGGTAGCGTCTGCTATCGCAAGTGGCGCCGAAGTGATGGGCGTCAAAGTACATGTGATGAATATTGAGCATATTGATTGGGATGTTTTAGATGCCTCACAGGGCATTATTTTTGGTTCCCCAACTTATATGGGAAGCGTAACTGCCGATTTTAAAAAGTTTATGGATAGTACATCTAAACGTTGGAAAAATCGTTTATGGCAGGGTAAGTTAGCAGCGGGTTTTGCAAATTCGGGCGGTTTAAGTGGTGATAAACTAGCGGTTCTGCAACAACTTAACATTTTTGCGATGCAGCACGGCATGTTGTGGTCAGGTTTACCTTTAATGACAACAGGCCATACTGAAACCGATTTAAACCGTTTATCGAGCTGTTTAGGGTTGATGACTCAATCAGATAATGCACCTGTTGAAATTACACCGCCGCAAGGTGATTTAGATACTGCTAAATGGTTTGGTGAATATATTGCTGGGCTTTTATATAGATTAAATTAGTGAAAAATAAAAAAGCCTCTATAAAGAGGCTTTTTAGTCTATTACTTATGAAATATACGTGCTTTATCACGTTGCCAGTCACGTTCTTTTTCAGTCGCACGTTTATCGTGAAGTTGTTTACCTTTCACGAGTGCAATTTCAAGCTTAACCAGATGACCTTTCCAGTAACATGCTAATGGAACGCACGAATAACCTTTTTGGTTCACCGCACCCATAAGCTTTTCAAGTTCACGACGAGATAATAATAATTTTCGTGTACGTGTAGCTTCCGGCACAATATGTGTAGATGCAGAAAGGAGTGGTTGAATCTGAGCACCAAATAAGAATGCTTCACCATTTTTAAAAATGACATAACTTTCTGTCAAACTCATACGACCGGCACGTAAAGATTTTACTTCCCAGCCTAGTAAAGACATGCCAGCTTCAAATTTTTCTTCGATAAAATAATCATGACGGGCACGTTTGTTTTGTGCGATGGTTCCGCCATTATGTTTCTTTACTACTGTTGCTTTCGCCATAATTCAAACTTCCACAATTGTCCCTATTGTGCCGTAAACTGATGCCAAGGTGAAGTTTTTTCCCACATATCAATATTTCGTCTCATGTATAACTTTTGCTAAAATAGGCGCACAATACAATTAGAGTACTAGCGGATGTCTAAAACGCGTGTAATTTATCCTGGAACATTTGACCCTATCACGAATGGGCACGTTGATTTAGTTACTAGAGCATCAAGAATGTTTGATGAAGTTGTAGTAGCGATTGCAATTGGACATCATAAAAACCCTTTGTTCAGCTTAGAAGAAAGAGTTGCACTAGCGCAATCATCATTAGGCCATCTATCAAATGTTGAGTTTGTAGGTTTTGATGGTTTGTTGGTTAACTTTTTTAAAGAACAAAAGGCCACAGCAGTACTTCGTGGTTTAAGAGCAGTTTCTGACTTTGAATATGAATTTCAACTGGCCAATATGAACCGTCAGCTTGATCCACATTTCGAGGCGGTGTTTTTAACACCTTCTGAACAGTATTCTTTTATTTCTTCGACATTAATTCGAGAAATTGCTCGTTTAAAAGGAGATGTAACCAAGTTTGTTCCGCAAGCTGTGGTTGAAGCTTTTGAACGTAAACATCAACAAGGTTGGTAACGTGTCGTTATATATCACTGATGAATGCATAAACTGCGATGTTTGTGAACCAGTTTGCCCTAATGAAGCGATCTTTATGGGCGAAGTGATTTATGAAATCAATCCGGATTTATGTACAGAGTGCGTTGGTCACCATGACCAGCCACAGTGCCAATTATTTTGTCCAGTAGACTGTATTCCAAAAGATCCGCAGCATGAGGAAACGGAAGAACAGTTACTCGACAAATATAAAAGATTAATTGCTCAAAAAAGCACAAGCAATTAGTCAATAAATTTGTTAATATGCGCCCTCGAAGTGAGCCGGATGGTCGCTGCTGTGGAGGTCTCCGTGACTGAAGCAGGAGAGGAAAGTCCGGGCTTCATAGGGCAGGGTGCCAGGTAACGCCTGGGCGGTGAAAGCCGACGGAAAGTGCAGCAGAGAGTAGACCGCCTCATTCGTGAGGTAAGGGTGAAAGGGTGCGGTAAGAGCGCACCGCGTGTCTGGTAACAGTTCACGGCATGGCAAACCCCACCAGAAGCAAGACCAAATAGGAATCCTAGGTGCGGCCCGTACTGGATTCGGGTAGGTCGCTTGAGCGTATGAGTGATTGTACGCCTAGAGGAATGACCATCCTCGACAGAACCCGGCTTATAGGCTCACTTCACCTCATTTTATTGAAAATTTTTCTTGACGCGCGGTTAAGAAGCTAAGATAATGCGCGCACAGTTTACGGCTATGTAGCTCAGTTGGTTAGAGCACCGCACTCATAATGCGGGGGTCACAAGTTCAAGTCTCGTCATAGCCACCATTTTACAGACCACGCTCCTGCGTGGTCTTTTTTTATGCTTGTTTTTTTGATTAAACACAGTTTGTAAAGACCGACTTCATACTTCTGGCATTGTTTGTCTAAGCCAATTTCTTCATGTTCTTATAACACTTAACAAGGATGTTGAAGACATGAAAAGGTCATTATTATTTTTAGGAATTCTAAGTTTAACTGCTGGAGCACAAGTCTCTGCAGCTGATTTGAGTTGGGGTGATCCAACTTTAGATTCAGGTCAATTTAAAGTATCTGGTGCAATACGTTCTCGCTATTTACATAAAGATTATGTGGTCGGGGCCAATGAAGGTTCCCAAAATGATGACTGGCGACTTACTGATATTAAATTAGTGTTGGGTTATGAAAATCCAAACTGGATTGCAGGAGCAGATGCTCGCTGTTATCAATATGATCGCTTGTGTGATGCGATTTTTCTAAAAAAAGCTTGGGTAGGGTATAAGTTATCTGACCAACAAAGAGTCACGGCAGGTTTGCAGCCTGTTGATTTTGGCTTTGGTGAATTTTGGGGAAGTAGTTATTACGAAACGCTTTTAAATACCGTTGGTTTAGAAGATATTGATAATCTGGGGATTAAATATAAATTTGCAGATGACAAATACAATTTAACCTTAGGATTCTATCCAACTGATGGAGGAAATTATAAGGGGACATCAAAAGACTCAAGCCGATATAGTGGTAATTTCGTTGAAGCTGATGATTTAACTACAGGAACCAATATTGAAGAAAAAAATATGTGGATTGCACGGGCCTCTAGAAAATTTGAGCTTGATAAAGCTCAAAAATTTTCGACCGAGTTAGGTGGTTCAGTTTGGTATTCAGATTTAGAAAATAAAAGAACAGACGAAGATGGACACCGCAAATCATGGAATGTATTTGCTCAAACGCAATATCAAGCATGGCAATGGATGTTCTTAGCAGGTAAGCAAGATGTCACTAATGGCGATAATTTATTGCCAAATAGCTCAACCATTGGAGCATTTGATTATCCGTATCAAGTTGCTAACAAAGGCAAATATCTGGTCAATGAAATTAACTATACCTTTGCTCAGCCATTCCACAAAATTGAAAATATTAAGCCCTATATCTCTCATAGCCGCTTTTTCAAAGATGAGGATGGATATAAAGACTCTGAGCGTTTAATTGCAGGCGTTTATTTTAATTACAAAGCCATTGGTATTCAGGGTGAATATATTATGAGTAAAAATGATCCAATGGTAGGTGGTGGGGCGAATGGCCTTGCACAAGGTAGCAGTAATGATTGGGATAAACTGTTTTATCTTTCAATTGGATATTATTTCTAAAAGTTAAAAGTAAACTATTGCCCTAAGTGAACAGGCCCACTTAGGGCTTTTTTTATAGAAAGACTTTTTCAGGCGGTGGTTCTCGTTTGACCGCTGGTGAAATGAGTTGACCACGGCTTAGGTTTTGCACATGCTGTAAACGATTGAGCAATTCATTTTGAATAAACAAAATACAGGTTTGCAGTTTGGAGGAGCTTTTGAGTCGTGATGGATAAACTGCCCAGACATCTGCATCTTGCCAGTACTCAGGCAAAATATGCTGAAGTTGGCCGGTAATCAATTCATCTGCAACATCCCAAATCGAACGGAAAATAATACCGTGACCTTCTATGGCAAGTTGATGAATAATTTCGCCGTTATTTGAAACAAAGCGGGGTTTGATATGCACTGAGACATCTTCGGAAGCATGCCTAAATTTCCATAAAACCGAGGATTGGTCGCGTTCACTAATTGTTAAACAGTCATGTGTTTGCAAATCTTCAATACTGTCAGGTACACCGTGTTTAAGTAAATAACTGGGTGACGCGCACAAAATACGAAAATTAGAAGCCAGCTTCTTCGCAATCATATTG
Source organism: Acinetobacter baumannii (assembly GCF_009759685.1). Taxonomy (NCBI): domain Bacteria; kingdom Pseudomonadati; phylum Pseudomonadota; class Gammaproteobacteria; order Moraxellales; family Moraxellaceae; genus Acinetobacter; species Acinetobacter baumannii. The sequence goes on from NZ_CP046654.1 coordinate 2,191,423, forward strand.
GGTGCAATTTCATTACCAATTCTAATGTCTAAATCAATACTGTGTTGAATCAGGTCTTTGGTATTGTCGATGGTATCAAAATGAATCTGTAGTTTTGGATACAGCATCATTAATTTAGACAAAATTGGTGCGACATGTTTTCTGCCAAAACCAAAGCTACTAATAATATCCATACGACCCGTAGGCGTACTGAGCGGGTTATTGACCAGTTCACAAACTTCATCAAATTCTTCAAGAATATTTGAAACTCTCTCAAGAATGAGTTTGCCATCTTCTGTCAGGCTAACGTGACGTGTACTGCGATGAAAAAGTTTGCAGCTCAACGTGTTTTCTAGAATATTAATTCGCTTGCTAATAAAAGCTGGCGATGTCCCGAGTTCCTCAGCAGATTCGACAAAACTTTTTAGTTTGGCGACTGTGCAAAAAACCTTTAAATCCGATAGGTTAGGTAGATTATTCACGATCCGTGTCCATTGGAGTGATAGTTCTGTTGTTGATCATTTTTGCTTAAAACATCATGTTTAAGCCATACAAGGATATTAGTCGAAGGTGTGAAGGAAGCTTATGGCAAAAAGATATAAAGTTGCCACGATTGCAGGCGATGGCATTGGTTTAGAAGTTCTACCAGAAGGTATTAAGGTTGTAAAGGCAGCAGCAGAGAAGTACGGCATTGATCTTCAGTTAGATGCTTTCGATTGGGCAAGCTGTGATTACTACCTTGAGCACGGCAAAATGATGCCAGATGACTGGTTTGAAACTTTGCAGGGCTACGATGCAATTTATTTTGGCGCTGTAGGCTGGCCAGATAAAGTACCTGACCATATTTCGCTTTGGGGTTCGCTGCTCCAGTTCCGTCGTGGTTTTGACCAATATGTGAATTTACGTCCAGTGCGCTTAATGCCGGGTGTGAAATGTCCATTGGTAGGTAAAAAACCGGGCGATATCGACTTCTACGTGGTTCGTGAAAATAGTGAAGGTGAATACTCAGCGATTGGCGGTAAAGCTTTTGAAGGAACAGACCGCGAGTTTGTTTTACAAGAAGCCGTATTTACACGTCATGGCGTAGACCGAATTTTGCGTTATGCATTTGAGTTTGCAAATCAGCGAGATGCGAAAAAAATTACCGCAGCGACCAAGTCAAATGGTATTGCAGTGAGCATGCCGTACTGGGATGAGCGCGTTGATGCGATGGCAAAACAGTATCCACAAATTCAAGCTGATAAACAGCATGTTGATATTTTAGCGGCTCGTTTTGTTTTACAACCTGAACGTTTTGATGTGGTTGTGGCATCGAATTTATTTGGCGATATTCTTTCCGATTTAGGTCCTGCATGTACGGGAACCATTGGTTTAGCGGCATCGGCAAATTTAAACCCAGAAAGAAAATTTCCATCACTGTTTGAACCTGTCCATGGTTCAGCACCAGATATTTACGGTAAACAAATTGCCAACCCAATCGCTGCGATTTGGTCGGGTGCCATGATGTTCGAATTCTTTGGAGAAGAAGACGAGCGCTGTATCCAAGCGGGTCAAGATATTATGCAGGCGATTGAGAATGTATTAATTAATGGCCCAAAAACAGCCGATATCGGCGGTCAGGCAAAGACTTATGAGGTAGGAGATGCAATTGCATCATGTGTAGCCCAAACTAAAATGGACGTATTCGCTATGGAATAACGCCATCCAAAAATGGATGTATGGATATGGATAATCAAAACACAAAAATTTATACGGATAAATTTCTTGCCGTAACCAGCTTACTGTTTGTATTTATTTCAGTTGCTGGTTTGGCGATTTATTCGCAAGAATCGATAAAGATTGCTGCAACATGGATGCAGTGGACGACATCGGTATTTACAACCCCAGTATTACTGTTTGCTTTTTTAGCCATTATTTTTACTTTTGGTCTTGCCTTTAGTAAATACGGAAAAATTAAGCTTGGAGAAGGAAAACCTCAATACAGCACAATGTCATGGATTTTTATGTTCATCTTGTCGGGTATTGGGTCTTCTACATTGTACTGGGGCTTTTTGGACTGGGCCTACTATTATCAAACTCCGGGTTTGAGCTTACCGCCTGAGTCAGCAGAAGCATTGAAATATAGCGTGGCTTATTCATTTTTTCACTCAGGTTTAAGTGCATGGGCAATTTATGCTTTGGCATCAATTTCTTTGTGCTACAGCTATCATGTGAGAAAAAACAAGGGTTTAAGTTTAGCTTCAGTGATTGAGGCTGTGACAGGCTTTAAATCAACCGGCGTGGTTGGTCGTTTAGTCGACTTAATGTTCTTGCTTTGCATGTTCGGTGCATTGACGATTTCATTGGTACTCACTGCCGTGACATTTACCAATATTTTGTCTCAGCTCACAGGTATTCCAAATACCTTTATGACCAAGGTCATCATTATTTTGGCAGTTTCAGTCCTGTTCGCACTCAGTTCATATGTAGGTATGGACAAGGGCATGCAGCGTTTAAGCCATATGGTGTGCTTGGGTGTAGTGTTATTTGCAATTTATGTACTTTGCTTTGGTCCGACTCAATTCATTTTGAATAATTCATTAATGAGTTTCGGGTTAATGGCAACTAACTTTGTCGATATGAGCTTGTTTACCGATCCAATGGGTGACGGCAAGTTTACCCGTGAATGGACTGTTTTCTACTGGTTATGGTGGATTTCATATGCACCAGGTGTGGCACTCTTTGTAACGCGTGTTTCTAAAGGCCGTACTATTAAAGAAGTGATCTTTGCCATGGTCATTGGTGGCAGTGTCGGGCTTTGGTTCATCTTTGGTGTGTTTGAAAACTATAGTGTTTATAGCTTTATTCATGGAGCTGTAAATGTGCCACAAATCTTGAGCCAACAAGGTGGTGAGGTTGCGATTGGTCAATTGCTTAGCCTGTTACCTGCCGGAAAACTCATGATGTGGATTTTCCTCGGCATTATGGTGGTGTTCTTGGCAGCACACATGGATGCAGTAGGGTATGCGGTTTCGGCAACATGTACACGCGGTTTAAGTGAAGGGCAAGATCCATCGCCAAATGCACGTTTGTTCTGGTGTGTCATGCTGACTTTGGTTCCAATTGCCATGATCTTTAGTAAAGCACCATTAGACACCATGAAAACGGCAACTATTGTGACGGCTTTACCATTCATCGTGATTATTCTGATTCAGACTTATGGCTTAGTGAAATGGCTCATACAGGATTATGCCAAAGTCCCATCACATTTGATTGAGCAACAAGGTTATGATGATCAGGAAATTGGTTTAAACCAGACTCAAGATGAACATGCAAAACGGATGCAGCTTGAGCTTGCAAGCTCAATCAAACTGGATAGAAAAACCAGCTAGAGGGAACGGTAATGACGACATATGAACAGGCTACTTATGCCTTAAGTGAAGAAATGCAAAGCCTTTTGTATTGGAGCAGCATTTATTCACCAGCAGATGCAGATATTGACTCAGTCCGTGCGGCATATGATGCCATGTGCCGACACTACACTTTGCCACGTGATGACAAGTTAGATGTAGAAGATCGAGTGATTGCAAATGAAGAGCATCCTGTGCCTGTTCGTGTGTATTTACCAAAAACAAATCGACCTGAGTCTGGTTGGCCATGTGTGTTGTATCTACATGGTGGTGGTTGGATGGTAGGTGGACTCGATTCACATGAGTTTATTACCAGTTATTTGTGTAAGGACTTAAATGCGGTTGTTATTAGTGTGGATTACCGCTTGGCACCAGAGCATCGCTTTCCAGCAGCCTTTGAAGATTGTTTAGCAGTCTATCACTGGCTTAAACAACATGGTTCAGCTTGGCAAATCGATAGTGAAAATATCGTTCTAGCAGGCGATAGCGCGGGCGGTAATTTAGCAGCAGCCCTTGCAGTGGAACTACAACATAGTGGTTTACAAGCTCAAGGGCTGGCATTGGTTTATCCATGTTTAACGACAGCATTTGATACTGCATCCGCACAAAAGCACGCCCATGCGCCGTTGTTAACGACAGAAGATATGCATTTTTATTTAAAGGAATATGCTCCGGACTCACAAGATTGGCAGGATTTACGTCTAGCCCCTTTATTGGCGACGGACTTTTCAGATATGCCTACAAGTTTTGTAGCCGTTGCTGAATATGACCCTTTAAGTGATGACGGTTATTTCCTTACCCAAAAATTGGAACAAGCAGGTATCCCTAACGAGTTCCATTTAGGCAAAGGTTTATTACATGGCAGTTTACGTTTGATGCGTGACTGTCCGGAAGTTCAACATTTATATCAAAACATGCTAAGTGCAATACGTCGCATGTTGAGCAGTGCCGAAAAGACATCAATTTAATATCGAGTCATTTGGACGAAAAGAATTTAATGGAGTAAAAACATGAGTGCAGTTGAAAAATTACCTGAAGATTTTTGCGCAAACCCAGATGTTGCATGGACTTTCCCTAAAGTTTTCTATACTTCATCTCAAGTTTTTGAGCACGAGAAAGAGGCAATCTTTGCTAAAAGCTGGATTTGCGTTGCACATAGTAGTGAGTTGGCTCAGCCAAATGACTATATTACCCGTAAAGTGATTGGTGAAAATATTGTCATCATTCGTGGTAAAGATAGCGTTTTACGAGCTTTTTATAATGTATGTCCGCACCGAGGCCATGAACTTTTAAGTGGCAGTGGTAAAGCAAAAAACGTAATTACTTGCCCATATCATGCATGGACATTTAAGTTAGATGGAAGCTTGGCATTGGCACGTAACTGTGACCACGTTGAATCTTTCGATAAAGAAAACTCAAGCATGGTGCCTTTAAAAGTCGAAGAATATGCAGGTTTCTTATTTATTAATATGGATGAAAATGCGACTTGCGTAGAAGACCAGCTCCCGGGTTTTGCTGAACGTTTAAATCAAGCATGTGGTGTGATTAAAGATTTAAAATTGGCAGCACGCTTTGTGACAGAAACACCAGCAAACTGGAAAGTGATTGTTGATAACTATATGGAATGCTACCACTGTGGACCTGCACATCCAGGCTTTGCTGACTCTGTACAAGTCGATAAATACTGGCATACAACACATCAAAACTGGACACTGCAATATGGCTTTGCACGTTCATCTGAGAAGTCATTCAAACTTGATCCATCAGTAACAGATCCTGAGTTTCATGGTTTCTGGACTTGGCCTTGCACCATGTTCAACGTACCACCAGGCAGCAACTTCATGACAGTTATTTATGAATTCCCTGTTGATGCAGAAACAACTTTGCAGCATTACGATATTTACTTCACTAACGAAGAACTGACTCAAGATCAAAAAGATTTGATTGAGTGGTATCGCAATGTATTCCGTCCGGAAGATTTGAACTTGGTAGAAAGCGTACAACGTGGTTTGAAATCACGTGGTTATCGTGGTCAAGGCCGTATCATGACTGACAAGCAACGTTCTGGTATCAGTGAGCATGGTATTGCTTACTTCCAACATTTAGTGGCGCAGTACCATCAATAAAAACAAAGGGATTTATTCAGGTGTAAAGATGACTTACACCTGATTCTTTAGTTAGGAAGACGATATGTCGAGTTTACAAAGTACTGAACTATTTCAGCAACAAGCCTATATTAATGGGCAATGGCTAGCTGCACAGTCAAATGCCACGGTTCCGGTGAGTAACCCAGCTACAGGCGAAGAAATTGGCACAATTCCTAATATGGGAGCGGCAGAGGCAACCCAAGCAGTTGAAGCTGCCTATACGGCTTTACAAAGTTGGAAAGCTTTAACGGCACAAAACCGTGCTGATATCTTATTGGCTTGGCATAAACTGGTTCTCGATCATACCGATGAACTTGCTTTAATCATGACCATTGAGCAAGGCAAGCCTTTAGCAGAAGCAAAAGGCGAGGTTCGCTATGCTGCATCATTTATTCAATGGTTTGCCGAAGAAGGCAAGCGTATTTATGGTGATGTGATTCCAACCGTAAATAACCAGCAGCGCTTTATTATCAGTAAAGAACCTGTGGGTGTGGTGGCAGCGATTACGCCGTGGAATTTCCCAATTGCCATGATTACCCGTAAAGCAGCGCCAGCTCTAGCAGCGGGTTGTACGGTCGTGATTAAGCCAGCCAATGAAACACCTTACTGTGCATTAGCGATTGCAAAGCTTGCAGAAAAGGCAGGTATACCAGCTGGTGTGATTAATGTTGTTACTGGTAAATCTCAAGAAATTGGCTCGGTATTTACTTCACATGAAAAAGTGAAGAAGTTAACTTTTACTGGTTCAACGCCAGTGGGCCGTTTATTGATGCAGCAGTGTTCAAGCACCATTAAAAAATTGGCGCTTGAGTTGGGCGGAAATGCTCCTCTGATTGTGTTTGATGATGCCGATTTAGATAAAGCTGTACAAGGCGCGATTTTTGCCAAGTTTCGTAATGCAGGCCAGACCTGTGTTTGTGCTAACCGCATTTATGTACATGACAATATTTATCAAGCTTTTGCCGAGAAGTTTGTACAAGAAGTACAAAAGTTTAAAGTCGGTAATGGACTTGAAGATGGCGTACAAATTGGCCCATTAATTAATGAAAAAGCAGTTTTGAAAGCACAGCAGTTAATTGATGATGCAGTGAGCAAAGGCGCTAAGATTGCCTGTGGTGGTAAGCAGCATGCTTTAGGACAAACCTTTTATGAACCATCAGTTTTAACTAACGTTGACCGTACAATGGAAATTGTCCAAGAAGAAATTTTTGGTCCAGTTGCGCCGCTCATTCGCTTTACAGATGAAGCAGATGTGGTTGCTCAAGCAAATGACACTATCTTCGGTTTGGCAGCGTATGTTTATAGCGAAAATATTTCACGTTTATGGCGAGTGTCAGAACAGCTTGAATATGGAATGGTCGGTATGAATGCCACTGCAATTTCAAATGAAGTTGTACCATTTGGCGGTGTGAAACAATCAGGTGTTGGGCGTGAAGGCTCAAAATATGGTCTTGAAGAATTCATGACTATTAAATACATGTGTTTAGGGCTTTAAGGATAAGCCCTAACAACAAAAATATGCGGTAAAAGAAGGATTCTAATATGGCGAGTCATTATGAAATGTTCCCAGCGGTTGTTACTCGTGTGGAACAGCTAACCCCTTTAATCAAACGGTTTACGTTCAAACGTCAAGATGGGCAGAACTTTCCTCGATTTAGTGGGGGAAGCCATATTATTGTCAAAATGAATGAACAACTTTCCAATGCCTACTCATTGATGAGCTGTACGCAAGATTTATCAACTTACCAAGTCTGCGTTCGTAAGGATGTGGAAGGTAAGGGTGGATCAGTTTTCATGCATGATCAGTGCAATGAAGGCTGTGAAATCCAGATTTCAGAACCAAAAAATTTATTCCCGCTAGCTGAAACAGGCAATAAACATATCTTGATAGCTGGTGGTATTGGTATTACACCATTCTTACCTCAAATGGATGAGCTGGCAGCACGTGGAGCAGAGTATGAGCTGCACTATGCTTACCGTTCACCTGAACATGCAGCTTTACTTGATGAGCTAACACAGAAACATGCAGGGCATGTATTTAGTTACGTTGACTCAGAAGGCAGCATGCTTAATTTAGACGAATTAATTTCATCGCAACCAAAAGGCACGCATGTGTATGTATGTGGCCCAAAACCCATGATTGATGCTGTGATTGATTGTTGTAACAAGCACCGTTACCGCGATGAATACATTCATTGGGAACAATTTGCTTCAACAGTTCCTGAAGATGGTGAAGCATTTACGGTGGTACTTGCCAAATCTAATCAGGAAATTGAAGTACAAAGTAACCAGACTATTTTACAAGCCATCGAGACATTAAATATTGATGTGGAATGTCTATGCCGAGAAGGGGTTTGTGGAACATGTGAAACCGCTATCTTAGAAGGTGAAGCAGAGCATTTCGATCAATACTTAAGTGATGCCGAAAAAGCTTCACAAAAGAGTATGATGATTTGTGTATCACGAGCAAAAGGTAAAAAATTGGTATTAGATCTTTAATATATTTCTGTGGCCGATCAATTGCTTAAAGTAAGAATTTGCTAAAAAATGAACAAATAATGGTGATCTGAATCATATTTGTTCATTTGGTGGGCATAAAGAGTTTTGAAGTATTGACCTGCTATACAGAACTATAGATAATGCGCACACAGTTTACGGCTATGTAGCTCAGTTGGTTAGAGCACCGCACTCATAATGCGGGGGTCACAAGTTCAAGTCTCGTCATAGCCACCATTTTAAAAACCACGCTCCTGCGTGGTTTCTTTTTATCTATTTTTTACTCACTAAAATGTTTTTCAATTATATTGAGTGTTTTTGAGCTTTGATAAAAAGGAGCTAAGAGCGCTTGAAGTAACGGTTCCAAAATACCGTGCTCATTAAAGGCATCCATAACTTTTGGATAAAAACGTAAAGCTTCAGTTTGTAAGTCAGTTTCGGATAAACCAATTGCACTTAATACTTCAAATAAACTCTGGTCTTTATAAAAATCATAAAAAACTTCGACACCATACAAAATAAGACCTTGCATAAATTGTGACTGTCTTAATTCTTTCCAGTATTCATAAATTAAAACAAAGAACTCCTCAACATCGAGAGGAGTGAGCTGTTTCATAAACTCATAGATTTTTTTATGTCTAATATCTTCCCAGATATGACGTACTAAGCTTTCTAAATCTTCAGCCGATAAAAGGCTTAATTCTGTCAGTTGTTCATGAATAAAGCTGGCAATCCACGTTTCAAGCTTATGCTCAAGACGTTGTTGCTGTAAAAAAGAGAATTTTTTGAGTTTATGTTGCCATTCAAAATGGTAGTCATCCACTCTAGAGGCCGTTAGAAATTTAGGTAATTTTTGTTCTAAGGTTGAAGTAGCAATATATTGGCAAAGCTGTTGGACAGATGGGCTAGTTCTTAAAAATTGATTGAGATAATGTGGAATATGCTCCATTTCCAAAAACTTGGAAAGCCACATTTCGAACTGATGATCGGACACCAAGTCTTGTAGCTGAACTGGAGATTTCATGGCAGATAAATAAATACGCTGTGCAATTTCCCCAATAAACTCAAGCAAGCCTGCACCAAGCTGCATTTCAAAAGCATAGCGTTTCACAACGGCTTGTAATTGTTCTAAATCCACAACTTCATAAAGTTTAATTTCATCGGCATGTTGCATAAAAAGCTGAATAAATTGCCGGAAATAAATAGGTGAGTTTTCTATAGATAATTGTTTTTTGAAAAATTCCACCTGCTCAAGCAAAAGTGCTTGAGCAAGTGCTGTAGTTTTTGATGAGTTTTTCTGCTCAGTCATTCGCTGTCCAACCGTTGACAATCGGATAACGTCGTTCGCGACTAAATGCACGAGAAGTAATTCTCGGGCCAATCGCACCTTGACGACGTTTATATTCATTACGATCAACTAAACGGATGACTTTTTCAACAACTTCTTTATCAAAACCTTTGGCAATAATGTCTGCCTGACCTAAATCTTCCTCAATGTATGCATAAAGGATAGCATCCAATACATCATACGCTGGTAAAGAGTCTTGGTCTTTTTGATCTGGACGTAGTTCTGCTGAAGGTGGGCGAGTAATTACACGCTCAGGAATAACCGGAGTTTCACTTAAGCTATTACGGTATTTTGCTAATTCAAACACGATTGTTTTATAAACATCTTTGAGAACAGCAAAGCCACCCACCATGTCACCGTAAAGTGTGCAATAGCCAACTGAAAGTTCAGATTTATTACCTGTAGAAAGGACTAAATTACCAAACTTGTTAGATAAGCCCATAAGTAATGTGCCACGAGCGCGCGCTTGTAAATTTTCTTCAGTCGCATCGGCTGGTGAATTACCAAAGAACGGATACAAAGTTTGCATGAAGCTATTTACGATTGAATGAATTTCGGCAATACCGAAAGTCACGCCCATACGGCGAGCTTGTTCCGCTGCATCTTCTACACTAATTTGAGATGTGTAAGTATATGGCATCATCACAGCTTGAACTCTCTCTGCACCGATTGCATCAACTGCGATAGCAAGCGTAAGGGCAGAGTCAATACCACCAGAAAGACCTAAGATTACTCCAGGAAAACCTGAGCGTTCTACATAGTCACGTGTTGCCATGACTAGACCTTGATAGATCTCTGCAAAAGTTTCTAGTGCAGGAGCAGACTCGACAACTTTATATAATTTTGTATCGCGGTCAAATTCAGCAATATAGAGATCTTCTTTAAAGCTAGGTGCTTGTAAAGCAATTTCACCATTTTGATTGCTGACAAAACTTGTACCATCAAAAATTAAATCATCTTGTCCACCAACTTGGTTAACATAAACAATATTTAAATGAAGCTGCTTTGCAAGCTCACTTAATGTCTGTTTACGATGCTGTGGTTTACCCACTTCATATGGCGATGAATTAAGCACAAGTACAGTATCAACATTTAATTGGCTTAATTGTTTTACTGTATTGATTGACCAGATATCTTCACAAATGAGTACACCAAACTTATGGCCTAAGTACTCAAACACCAAGTGCTGATGGCCTTTTTGGAAATAACGTTTTTCATCAAAAACGCCATAGTTTGGCAAGTTATGTTTATTGAAGACACCTAAAACCTGACCGTCTTTCATGACAGCAGCTGAATTATAACGTTGGCCATCTTCTGTCTGGTTTACGAAGCCGAAAACCATCACAATATCTTTAACTTCACTAAGTTGAGCAAAAGCCTTTTGCATCCGCTTATTTAAATTTGGACGTAACAATAAGTCTTCAGCTGGATAACCAATCACAGAAAGCTCAGGAAAAATAATCAGGTCAGCGTCTTGTTTTTTCGCCTGATTTGCTTGCTCAATCATCTTTTGGGTGTTTGAGTCAATATTGCCAATATGCGGAGAAAACTGAGCAAGGGCAACTTTAAAACTTTTCATTCAAACCTAATCCTAGATCATAACGAATATAAATACACATAGTGTTGATTTTTATGAATATAATTTTTCAACGATGTGTATAGCACGATAATAAACACGTAAAATAGTAAACAAAAATGTCAAGATCAATAATATATACCAATCACATATTTTCTGCGTAAAAATAACGAGATTTTCTGTATACAATAGAAACAAGCTTCATTATTTTTATTGTTTGTATACTGCCTTATCGCTCAAAAATTTGAAATAAGTTTTTATACTTATTTTCAATAATTTGACATTAATAAATTCAGATCTCAACTTTATTTTTATGTTTTTTGTTTATCAAATTTCTATTGATAAGTTAGCAAAAAAGTTACGTTGAAAACAAACTGGATTATTTGGTTACAAATCAAGTTGAGGTAAACAAATGATATTTGGCAGTTTACCTGAACAGATATCTCTAGCAATTTCTCCTTGCTGCTCAATATTGTAAGAACTAAATGCTTTCTGAGGATGATAAGTATATTTATAAGGATTGTAATATTTAAAGCTCAGATAGTAGGCAGATTGTAGTAACGCACCTTTTAGTAATACATGAATACCTCGTTGGTATTGCATAACATGAGCTAGCTCATGAATAAAAATCCCTTGTATGAATTTAGACTCTAGCGCGTAATTACTGCTGTAGTCAGAAAGATTGACGTATATATTCCCATTTGGAGCCATCAAAATTCCATGCGCTTGCCACGGTAAGTAACGAGTAGCAATAATTTTAGGACGTTCACAATCTAGCAAACTCCCAAACACCCTTTGTGCTAAAGCTTTTTCTTCAGGTGTAAGAAATCGAATTGGATAGCTTTTTAAGTGACGAAATATAAAAAGGGTGAAAATAATAAATTGGCGATATATGACAAGTTTAAAAGCGTTGAGAGTGAACATAGTTTTGCTAGTAAATAAGTTCATCTATTGGTTTGTAGCATAACATACATCAACTATGTTAAAAGACAGACGCAAATAACTTGCATTTGTTTCTCATGCGGCAGTTAGCCTGTTTTACTTGGCAAATCTTCCATTTTTAATATCATCATAGGCTTGTAAAATCTCATCATAAGTATTCATTACAAATGGACCATGACCATTAATCGGTTCTGTGATGGGTTGTCCAGTCAAAATAAGTAATTTGCAGCTTTGCAGGGCAGTAATAGAGAAATGCTCTCCTTGGTTTGACATGACTGCTAGGCCTTGTTCCTCTAAAACGTCTTCATCTTTTTGAAATTGTGCCCGACCTGAACGTAAATAAACTAAAGCTGTTTCACCAGATTGAGCAGGGAAGGCAGTTTGTTGACCTGCCTGAAGCTCTACATCTAATACGGTAATAGGAGTGTGAGTGAGTGCAGGGCCTATAACATGCTTAAACTGCCCTGCAATAATACGTACAAATCCAGCTTCATTTTCCAGTTTCACTATCGGTATTTCAGCTTTCTTTAAACTTTGATAGCGCGGAGAATTCATTTTATTTGCTGCTGGTAAATTGACCCAAAGTTGAATCATTTCAAAGGGACCACCAGATCGAGAATACTCTTCACTAAACAATTCCCGATGAATCACACCAGAGGCTGCGGTCATCCATTGCACATCGCCAGCACTTATAAATCCACCTCCACCAGATGAATCTTTATGCTCCAGTTCACCTGCATAAACAAGTGTTACCGTTTCAAATCCACGATGAGGATGATCATTAACTCCTCTACGTTTCATAGAAGGTGCAATTTTTCCGGGACCTAAATGGTCGAGTAGTAAGAAGGGTGAGAGGGTATTGCCTAACTCATGGTAGGAAAAAACAGAAAGAACTGGATAAAAATCACCGACCGCAAAGCGAGTATCGTTACGATGAATAAAAGCCAGACTTTTCATGCTTTATCCTTTCTGTTGATTGAATTTATAAAAAAGATGAGATGTTTTTATAAGAATGTATTAAGACTGGTATAAAAGTCTTTTGCTCTGAATAATAAATTATGAATAGGTTGAGCCAGTAAAATGCATAAGAGAATGAGATGAGAGTCCTAGATAATAAAAAACCCCAGTTAAAACTGAGGTTTTACAACAACTAAAATCACAACAGCAAATAAAATTAAGGTTGGCATTTCATTGAAGAAACGCCAGAACTTATGTGATTTGTAGTGAGCATTTCCAATAAGCTTTTTGCGATAGTAACCACAAACTAAATGGTAGATCACTAATAAAGCCACTAATCCAACTTTTAGATAAAACCAAGTGGCTTCATGGTAATGTCTAGTTGCATCACCCCAATCTACGAGAAAGTGAGCAGTAATTAATGTGGCAATCATAGATGGCCACATAATACCTCGATACAACTTACGTTCCATCACTTCAAAGCGCTGATGGCTGGTAGCATCATCACTCATTGCATGGTAAACATAAAGACGTGGTAAGTAGAACAAAGCAGCGAACCAACAAACCACAGCAATAATATGTAATGCTTTTACCCACAAAAAGGCATCAGAAGGTGCATCCATCGATAATCCTACGCGGGATTATGCATCCCACTTCTTGAAAATTAGGCAAGCGTTAACACCGCCAAAGCCAAAACTGTTACTCATTACAGTATTCAATTTTGTATCACGTTTTTCAAGCACAATATCAAAGCCTTCAGTACCTTCATCAAGCTCAGTCACGTTGATGTTTGGCGCGATAAAGTCATTTTGAAGCATTAATACAGAGTAAATTGCTTCATGAACACCAGCAGCACCTAAGCTGTGACCAGTCATAGATTTAGTTGAACTAAGTGGTGGAACTTTACCTTCACCGAAAGCACGTTCCATTGCTTTAAGCTCAGTCACGTCACCTGCTGGTGTAGAAGTACCATGCGTATTTACATAGTCAATTTTATCTACGCCGTGTTGTTTCGCTTCTTCAAGAGCCATCAAGATACAGCGAGTTGCACCTTCACCACTTGGAGCGACCATGTCAGCACCGTCACTGTTTGCAGCATAAGCAACAACTTCAGCAAGAATATTTGCACCACGTGCTTGAGCATGTTCAAGAGATTCAAGAACAACGAAACCGCCACCGCCAGCAATAACGAAACCGTCACGGTCTTTAGAATATGGACGAGACGCTGTTTCAGGTGTGTCGTTGTATTTAGAACACAAAGCACCCATTGCATCAAACAATAGGCTTTGAGACCAGTGATCTTCTTCACCACCACCAGCAAGCATAAGATCTTGTTTGCCTAGAGCGATAAGGTTATATGCATAACCAATTGCGTCTGCAGAAGTTGCACAAGCACTTGCAATTGAGTGAGCAATACCTTGAAGTTTAAATGCTACACCCACGTTTGCAGTGATTGTATTTGTCATGTTACGTGGAACAAAGAAAGGACCAACTTTACGAGCACCTTTAGTTTCTAAAAGCTCAGTCATTTCTACAACAGAAGCAGTTGAACCACCGCCTGAACCACCGGCAATACCATAACGTGGATTATCTGCTAAATCTTCTGCTTTTAAGCCAGCATGTTCAACAGCTGCAACAGCAGAGTTATAAGCGTACATTGCACATACGCCCATGAACCGTTTTAATTTACGATCAATATTGTCAAAATCTTGTTCTGCCGCAGCGCTGACATGACTTTTAAAATTGAGTTCAGCATAAGTTGGGTTAAAACGTGTCCCGGAGATTCCATTTTTAAGTGAATGAGTAACTTCTTCTAAAGAGTTACCGATACATGAGTTAATACCCATACCAGTGATTACAACACGTTTCATCTACAGGTCCCTTTATGGTGATATTTAAAGTCTATGATCATGAGCAGCTATTAAATGATAGGAGAATATAGCTGTAAGAACAGTAGACCCATGTTTTCGTTGCTACCATGATAGCAGAAAGGTTTTTTATTTCTTATGGCAAATCTTTATGTCAATTTTGCATTTAAAAAAAATAACCAAATACACAGTATGTTGCATTTAGGGTTAACTAAAATACACACATTCAAGTTGAGATAAATCCACATTCCACCTAGTATTTATCTCTAATTAGATAAATTAAAAAATCGAGGTACTGGATGACAAAATTTAATAATAATCAATCTGACAATTTGTTTTCTCAGGTCTTCGGAGTGGCTAAAAAGCTCAGTTCTACTGGTTTAAACATCTTGCAGCAAAGTCAAATTGGTGAGGTAAGTAAATTGGTTGAGCCACTTTCAAATGGCAAAACAGTAGAAGGTAGTGCCAGAAATAAAAGTCCGTTTGAAGTGGAGCAGTATGAAAGCCCACAACAAATGTTACGTGAACATTTACCTAAAGTTACTCGTCAGGTATTTGGACGCCATTTTAGAAAGGTCAATGGTATCGCTACATTTATTTCACCTGACTGGAATGAAAAAATATCAAGCTATTTATTTGATTGGTTGAATGACTTTAGTTCGAAAAGTACGTTAACTGAAAAAATTTTAGAAGAAGCGGGGGCTAAAGACTTATTTGAGCTTACAAAAGATACCTCACGCTCCCAACGTTTAAGTCAGGCACTTATTGAACAAAATAAATTGATTGCCAGTATTCAAGGTGCAATTACGGGCGTATCTGGAATGGTTGGAGCCGCCGTAGATATTCCAGTTTCATTAGTCCTGGTTTTGAGAACAATTTACCAAACAGGTAGATCACACGGCTTTGATTTAACCGAAGCAACTGACCAAGACGTTGTTGAATTTATTTTTAAAGAAGTTGATATCAGCTTAATTGCGGAAAAGCAGACTTTACTCTTGGCACTGAAAGCCTTACGAAATATGTTGGAGACTCAAGACATTCAACAGTTCCAGCAAGTACTTGGCTCTTCAAATGATATTGAAACCTTAAAAAGCTGGTTAGTTGATGAAAATGGTGAGTTTAAATGGAACTGGTTAAATAAAGTTCCGCAACTTGCTGTGGTAGGCAAGTTTACTCCAGTAGCTGGTGCAGTGCTTAGTGCTGTTTATAGTTGGAAGTTACAAGAAGATGTAGGCCATAAGGCACAAGCTATTTTCGGTGCAGCAAGACATTATTTAAATGAACATCCAAATGAGCATTTATCACCATTACAGGCGTACTATGCGGCGGTAACTCTAATTCAAAAAGCGAGCCCACGTCTTTTAAATGTGGGTGAAAATGGTAGTGTCCATGCTGCGCAGCATCATAAAATTGAAAATCATGATGTAATTTCAAAAGTATCTGTTGTGGTCAAATCAAATACTTCTGAAAAAAGCGAAGAGAAAGTCCAAGAAAATGTTCACCAAGGAATTGAGCATCTTGCAGAGAAACATGTAGTTGAACATGAACATAGTGAACAAAAGCCAGCATTAGAGCCTGAAAGTGAAGAAAATGATGACGTTATAGAGGGGCAAAAGTACTCTTAACAATACAATTACAAAGGTAGGGTTTGAAAACTAAATTTCACCCCTATTTAAATTTGTAAATAATCCTGTCAATCATTGATATGGTCAACATTTGGCAACTGCTGCCATGTTGACCATTTTTGCATCTTGGCTTACAATTATGTGCCCTTAAAAAGAGGTGTTTTCTTTTTAAGGTTTTTTAATAACGGGAGAATTGCCATATGGCAACAACGAATCAGTTGATCCGTAAGGGTCGTACGACTTTGGTTGAAAAATCCAAAGTTCCTGCGTTGAAGGCTTGTCCACAACGTCGTGGTGTTTGTACACGTGTTTATACAACTACACCTAAAAAACCTAACTCAGCTATGCGTAAGGTTTGCCGTGTTCGCTTAACTTCAGGTTTTGAAGTATCTAGCTACATCGGTGGTGAAGGCCATAACTTACAAGAGCACAGTGTTGTTCTTATCCGTGGTGGTCGTGTTAAAGACTTACCGGGTGTACGTTACCATACCGTTCGTGGTTCTTTAGACTGTGCTGGTGTTAAAGATCGTAACCAATCACGTTCTAAATACGGTGCTAAACGTCCTAAGAAGTAATTCTGGGAAACTAGTCCAAAAGCCCTTTAGCGTTTCGCTTGTTTGAATTCTTCATAGATTTGTAATTCAAGCGACGTATAGTAAGGCCAGCGTCGTGTACATGACACTTGTACAAACTGCTGGATCATCCTGAAGTGTCATATTATTAGGTGTATTAAAATGCCAAGACGTCGCGTAGTCGCTGCTCGTGAGATCCTTCCAGATCCTAAATTTAGCAGCCAAACAATCGCTAAATTCATGAACCACGTAATGCAAGATGGTAAAAAATCTATTGCTGAAAGTATCGTTTACGGTGCTTTAGAACGCGTTCAAGAAAAAAACAAAGTAGACCCAGTTGAGTTTTTCGAGACTACTCTTGAAAAAGTTCGTCCTATGGTCGAAGTAAAAGCACGCCGTGTTGGTGGTGCTACTTATCAAGTACCTATGGAAGTACGCCCATCCCGTCGTACTGCCTTAGCAATGCGTTGGTTAGTAGATGCTGCTGCTAAGCGTTCTGAAAAAACTATGGCTTTACGTCTTGCTGGCGAGTTGCTTGATGCAGCTGAAGGCAAAGGTGCTGCGATCAAAAAACGTGAAGACGTGCACCGTATGGCAGAAGCTAACAAAGCCTTCTCTCACTACCGTTTCTAAGCGGATAAAACAGTCCCTAATCAGGAGAATACTCATGCATACAGTAGCTGGATTCAACATTGCTCTCTACCAAAGTGGGGGCTTTGCGGGTATTTAAGTTGCCCCGCTTGAGTATTCGTGCGCATCAATTTAATTGGTGCGCCCTGTTTTAAAGATAACATTTAGGAATGTAGACATCATGGCTCGCCAAACCCCAATTACTCGTTACCGTAACATCGGTATCTCTGCGCACATCGACGCAGGTAAAACAACTACAACTGAACGTATTTTGTTCTACACAGGTGTATCTCACAAAATTGGTGAAGTACACGACGGTGCAGCAACAATGGACTGGATGGAACAAGAGCAAGAGCGTGGTATTACAATTACCTCTGCTGCAACAACTTGTTTCTGGTCTGGTATGGGTAACCAATTCCCACAACACCGTATCAACGTAATTGATACACCGGGACACGTTGACTTCACAATCGAAGTTGAGCGTTCTATGCGTGTTCTTGACGGTGCTTGCATGGTTTACTGTGCAGTTGGTGGTGTACAGCCTCAGTCTGAAACTGTATGGCGTCAGGCTAACAAATATAAAGTGCCTCGTTTAGCATTCGTGAACAAGATGGACCGTACTGGTGCAAACTTCTTCCGTGTTGTTGAACAAATGAAAACACGTCTTGGTGCGAATCCTGTGCCAATCGTTGTGCCAATCGGTGCTGAAGACACATTCACTGGTGTAGTTGACCTTATCGAAATGAAGGCAATTATCTGGGATGAAGCTTCTCAAGGTATGAAGTTTGAATACGGCGAGATTCCAGCTGACCTAGTTGATACTGCTCAAGAATGGCGTACAAACATGGTTGAAGCTGCTGCTGAAGCTTCTGAAGAGTTAATGGACAAATACCTTGAAGAGGGTGATCTTTCTAAAGAAGACATCATCGCAGGTTTACGTGCTCGTACATTAGCTTCTGAAATCCAAGTAATGCTTTGTGGTTCTGCATTCAAGAACAAAGGTGTTCAACGTATGTTGGACGCTGTAATTGAATTCTTACCATCACCTACAGAAGTTAAAGCGATCGAAGGTATCCTTGACGATAAAGACGAAACTAAAGCGTCTCGTGAAGCATCTGACGAAGCTCCGTTCTCTGCGCTTGCGTTCAAAATCATGAACGACAAATTCGTAGGTAACTTAACATTCGTACGTGTTTACTCTGGTGTTCTTAAACAAGGTGATGCTGTTTATAACCCAGTTAAATCTAAGCGTGAACGTATCGGTCGTATCGTGCAAATGCACGCAAACGAACGTCAAGATATTGATGAAATCCGTGCAGGTGATATCGCAGCGTGTGTAGGTCTTAAAGACGTTACTACTGGTGATACATTATGTGATGAGAAAAACATCATTACACTTGAACGTATGGAATTCCCAGATCCAGTAATTCAGTTAGCGGTTGAACCAAAAACTAAAGCTGACCAAGAAAAAATGTCTATCGCTTTAGGTCGTTTGGCTAAAGAAGACCCTTCATTCCGTGTTCACACTGATGAAGAATCTGGTCAGACAATTATTGCTGGTATGGGTGAGCTTCACCTTGACATCATCGTTGACCGTATGAAGCGTGAATTCGGTGTTGAAGCGAATATCGGTAAACCAATGGTTGCTTATCGTGAAACGATTAAGAAAACTGTTGAGCAAGAAGGTAAATTCGTACGTCAAACAGGTGGTAAAGGTAAATTCGGTCACGTATATGTTCGTTTAGAACCGCTTGACGTTGAAGCTGCTGGTAAAGAATACGAATTCGCTGAAGAAGTTGTTGGTGGTGTAGTACCTAAAGAATTCTTCGGTGCAGTTGACAAAGGTATTCAAGAACGTATGAAGAATGGTGTCTTGGCTGGTTACCCAGTTGTAGGCGTTAAAGCTGTTCTTTTTGACGGTTCTTACCACGATGTCGACTCTGACGAATTGTCGTTCAAAATGGCTGGTTCTTACGCATTCCGTGATGGTTTCATGAAAGCAGATCCTGTTCTTCTTGAACCTATCATGAAAGTTGAAGTTGAGACTCCAGAAGACTACATGGGCGATATCATGGGTGACTTAAACCGTCGTCGTGGTATGGTTCAAGGTATGGACGATCTTCCTGGTGGAACAAAAGCAATTAAAGCAGAAGTTCCACTTGCTGAGATGTTTGGTTACGCGACTCAAATGCGTTCTATGTCTCAAGGTCGTGCGACATACTCAATGGAATTTGCTAAATATGCTGAAACTCCACGTAACGTGGCTGAAGGCATCATCGCTAAATTCCAAGCTGGCGGTAAAAAAGGTGACGACGAGTAATCTTTCGATTACTATAAGCCCTAACTAATTCTTAGTTAAAAACCAAGTGCTCATGGAGCGACCCTCCATGAGTAGTTAATAAAGGAAGATCATCATGGCTAAAGCCAAGTTTGAACGTAATAAACCACACGTAAACGTGGGTACAATCGGTCACGTTGACCATGGTAAAACAACTTTAACTGCTGCGATTGCAACAATTTGTGCAAAAACTTACGGCGGTGAAGCGAAAGATTACTCACAAATCGACTCAGCACCTGAAGAAAAAGCACGTGGTATTACAATTAATACATCACACGTAGAATACGATTCTCCAACTCGTCACTACGCACACGTTGACTGCCCAGGCCACGCCGACTACGTTAAAAACATGATCACTGGTGCTGCTCAGATGGACGGCGCGATCCTTGTATGTGCTGCAACTGACGGTCCAATGCCACAAACTCGTGAGCACATCCTTCTTTCTCGTCAGGTAGGTGTACCTTACATCATCGTATTCTTAAACAAATGCGACCTTGTTGATGACGAAGAATTACTTGAATTAGTAGAAATGGAAGTACGTGAACTTCTTTCTACTTATGACTTCCCAGGTGATGACACTCCAGTAATCCGTGGTTCAGCTCTTGCAGCGCTTAACGGTGAAGCTGGTCCTTACGGTGAAGAATCAGTTCTTGCTCTTGTAGCAGCACTTGACTCTTACATCCCAGAGCCAGAGCGTGCAATCGACAAAGCATTCTTGATGCCAATCGAAGACGTATTCTCAATTTCTGGTCGTGGTACAGTAGTAACAGGCCGTGTTGAAGCTGGTATCATCAAAGTTGGTGAAGAAGTAGAGATCGTTGGTATTAAAGATACAGTTAAAACAACTGTAACTGGCGTAGAAATGTTCCGTAAACTTCTTGACGAAGGCCGTGCAGGTGAGAACTGTGGTATCTTACTTCGTGGTACTAAGCGTGAAGAAGTACAACGTGGTCAAGTACTTGCTAAACCAGGTACAATCAAGCCGCACACTAAATTCGACGCAGAAGTATACGTACTTTCTAAAGAAGAAGGTGGTCGTCACACTCCATTCTTAAATGGTTACCGTCCACAGTTCTACTTCCGTACAACTGACGTAACTGGTGCGATCCAGTTGAAAGAAGGCGTTGAAATGGTAATGCCAGGTGACAACGTTGAAATGTCAGTAGAATTAATCCACCCAATCGCAATGGACCCAGGTCTACGTTTTGCGATCCGTGAAGGTGGCCGTACTGTAGGTGCTGGTGTTGTTGCTAAAGTAACTGCATAATCACTTTTCAGTGAAAAAAGCGCTCCTTTTGGGGCGCTTTTTTTATATCCAATTGTTAGACAATTCAGTTGAAAGCTGGCCTTAACTGATACTTCAATGTCCCTATTTGCACTTAAGCCTTTTTATTAAGTTTGTATGATAAGAATCAAGAAAACGAACAATAAAGTTTAAGTAACTTAGGTTACTGGTAAGGAGCTTTCAATATGAATGCTAAAGTGAATATCACAAATCGTGCAGGGGCAAGCTTTCCTGTACGTCGTATGAACTTTGATTTTAATGATGTGCCAGAATACTGGATGAATGGTTCCGCTGGACTTACACATTTTATGACAGCGTTATCAGCGCTATTTCCAGCTGGTGAAAAGTTCTTTATTGATAGTGTACGTGCTGTACGTTATCACCCAGCAATTAAAGACAATGAAGAGCTACAAAAAGAAATTAGTGCTTTCATTGGTCAAGAGGCGATGCATACTCAAGAGCATGTAAACTTTAATGCTTCTGCCCAAAAATTTGGTCATGATGTTGAAACTTTAGAAAAATTCACCGATACGGCTATTCAAACTGCCCGAAAAACTTTTGCAAAGCTCGTAAAACCATTTGGTATGACGCAAGAAATGGTGGACCTGACTGCTACTACAGCCCTTGAACATTTTACTGCAACCATTGCATCTCAGCTTTTAGTTAATACCCATATTCAAGAGTTGATGACAGATAAAACGATGTCAACCATGTGGTATTGGCACGCAATAGAAGAAAATGAACATAAAGCAGTCGCATTTGATGTGTATGAAGGTGTCTTTGGTAAAGGTGTAAAAGCTTATGCTTTACGCACAAGTTCACTTGTTTTTGCAATGGCTCTTATTTTCGCAATTCAATCTTCGTTTGTGGTTCGTCTTTTAAAGCAAGACCATAAATTAAACTTAGATGAGTTGTTTGTGATTTATAAATATGGTTATAGCCCGTCGAAAGGGATTATTACGGGTATGGCTAAAGAGATGATGGCTTATTTTAAGCCAGGTTTTCATCCCAATGATTTAGATACGGTTAGTTTGTTAAAAACTTGGAAATCTAAACTTGGACTTTAAGCTGAAAGTAAATGAAAAGGGCTGTTAACAGTCCTTTTTTATTGTCTATAAATTATGACTCACTTTTAAAAGATACTTGTTAATTTTGCCCTAGTATGAGGCTATTGATGACCTCATCTGATAATTTGCTGGCCTCATCTGCACTTAAATAGCGCCTTTAAAGGCGTATTATTATAAATATTAAGAAAATAAATAAGGATATAAGTGAATTTTTGATTCGCTTAAAGGAGTCTGACATGAATGCTAAAGTAAATATTTCTAATCGTGCCGGAGCAAGTTTCCCTGTGCGTCGTATGGACTTTGAGTTTGCTCAAGTTCCACGCTATTGGGCAAATTACGATGCAGGATTAACTCATTTTATGACAGCATTATCGGCTCTTTTTCCGGAAGGAGAGCAGTTCTTTGTAAACAGTACTCGTGCTGTGCGAAATGATCCTAAACTGGCTGATCCAGCACTTCAAAAAGAAATAAGTGCTTTTATTGGCCAAGAAGCTATGCATTCTAAAGAGCATCTTGCATTTAATGCTTCTGCGCAGGCGTATGGATATGATGTTCGTAAAATGGAAAAACAAACAGGTAAAGTTATTAAAGTAGGTACTGCGGTTGTAACCAAGCTAATGAAACCTTTTGGTTATACAAAAGAAATGATTGATTTAACAGGTACCTGTGCGTTAGAACATTTTACCTCAACTATTGCGGCTGAGCTTTTACAAAACCCTGAAATTCAAGCCATGTTCCAGGATGACACTATGTATCACTTATGGATGTGGCATGCGGTAGAAGAAAACGAACACAAAGCTGTAGCATTTGATGTCTATACCAATATGTATGGGCAGGGGCCAAAGGCTTATTTTATGCGTTCAACTGCTTTAATCATTGCAATGGCCTTAATTTTTGCTACTCAGTCTTATTTTACTGCTAAGTTACTTAAGACTGATGATAAATTAACATGGAAAGATACCAAATACATGCTTAAGTTCATGTATGGCCGTAAAGGTTTTATGACTCGTCAAATTCCAGAATTATTAGATTTCTTAAGACCAAAATTCCATCCAAATGATTCGGATACGACAGCTTTATTGGCCACTTGGCGTGAAAAATTAGGTCTTTAAAAAGCTGACTGGAAAAGAGCAATTTAATTGCTCTTTTTTTTACTCGTTTTTTCTATTTAAGTTTCTATAATACGTTTACTTTGAAATCTAAAAATGTGTTGAAACTCATGATTCGTACTATGCAAGTCTCAGATATTGATAGTGTTGCTCAAATTGAGAAGCTTGTTCAAACACACCCATGGTCTAGGCAGCAATTTGTAGAATCTTTAAATTCTTACCAATGTACGGTAATAGAAATAAATAATAAGGTGGTTGGTTTTTGTATTTTACAACCTGTATTAGATGAAGCGAATTTACTGCTCATGGCAATTGATCCTCAAATGCAAGGTAAAGGATTAGGATATCAGTTGTTAGATGCGTCGATTGAGCGTTTAGAAAATCACCCCGTACAAATTTTTCTAGAGGTACGTGAAAGTAATAAAGCTGCTATTGGTTTATACGAAAAAACAGGGTTTCACCAAATTGATGTGCGTCGTAACTATTATCCAACCCAAGAGGGTGGGCGTGAAAATGCCGTTATTATGGTAAAAAGCTGTACTGATGATTTTGCTTCTTTATTCTAAGAATGCCTGTCTTGTTGCTGTTTGAACAACAAGACAGAAGCAGATTATTTAATAATTAAATTATTCCATTCAGAAGGTAATGTGGTCATGAGGGAATTGCCTAACTGATTGATCTCTTCTGGTGATAATGATCTATTTAAGCGGCGCCATTGCCCATCTAGTAAAAGTTCTAGCGGCGTATATTGAGATTTATAGTTCATTTTAGCTGAGTGGGGAACCCAATAGCCTAAGTAGACATATTCTAAACCGAGTGTTTTTACATATTCGATTTGATTCAGAATTGAATAAACGCCTAAAGATCTACGGTGTTCATCTGGGTCAAAGAACGTATAGACGGCAGATAACCCATCATCCATTAAATCACAAGTCGAAACGCTAATAAGACGATTGTCTTTCCATAGTTCTAAGAAGAAACTATCTGTACAGCTATGGACCAAGAATTTTTCAAACTGATCTAAACTTGGCGGAAACATATCACCATCGGCATGGCGCTCGTTAATGTAACGTTCATATAGATCATAATGAATTTGTGAGGCTTGCCGTGTTGGTAGAACAGTCATGGTGAGATCTTGATTTCGCTTCCATGCTTTTTTTTGCATGCTGTTCATTTGGAAATCGGCAACAGGTACACGACAAGATAAACACTGCCTGCATAAATGACATTCAGGACGGTATACAAAGTCGCCACTACGACGAAAACCTAATCGCGATAATTCAGAAAGCGTCACCACATCAATCCGATGAATCGGGTCTAAAAAGACCATACGTGCTGATTTATTTTCTAAATAGCTGCAATCATGAGGTGGAGTAATATAATATTGCAGATCATTTAAAAGGGACTTCGGGTGATATGATTTCATGATTGGTCCCTCCTGTTATCATTCCATTAATTTTGCATTTAATGCTATTGTTTTACTTGAAAATACACGTTCTTGATACTTTTTCCAATTGATAGAGGGGTGAATAATTACATCTTGTAACGATTTAAGATATTCTTGCCGAGAAAGTGTACAAGCCCCAAGACTAATTAAGTGACTATTTACAAGTTGACAGTCAACCCAAGGAAGCTGATTTTCTTGACCAATTAACATTAACGTATAAAAAGCCATTTTGGAAACATCGGTTTGGGTACTAAACATAGACTCGCCAAAACAACCCTTGCCGATCGTTACCCCATATAAACCACCTACCAGCTGCTCTTCTTGCCAGACTTCTACGCTATAGCCATAACCGGCATCAAACATTCCACAATAGCCTTCAATAATATCTTCACTAATCCATGTTTCATTAGCATAGCTTCGAGGTAATGAACATGAGCGAATGACTTGCTCAAAAGCACGATTTACCGTAATGGTGTAATCATATTTTTTCATGTTCCGAATAAGCGATTTACTCGGTTTATAGTTTTGAGGATAAATTACACAGCGTGGTTCAGGGCTCCACCAACAAATAGGTTCATCTTCATTAAACCATGGGAAAAGCCCATGTGTATATGCTTCATAGAGTGTGGAGGGGGAGAGGTCAGCGCCTATACAAATTAAACCATGACCATCTGGATCTGATTCCTCCGGATCTGGGAAAATATACTGAGATAGAGGCAGTGTTTTCATAAAACTAAAATAATATGTGCTTTAGGGCTATGCTATAAAAATTAATACAGGGCAGCCAGTAATTATTATAAATTCCAAAAAAACAGCCGTTATAAAACGGCTGTTTTGAAATATCTAAACTTAAAGGTTGTCTAGATATTTTTCGGCATCTAGTGCAGCCATACAGCCTGAACCCGCCGAAGTAATCGCTTGACGATAGATACTATCAGCAACATCACCAGCAGCAAAAACGCCTGCTACAGAAGTCGCTGTTGCGTTACCTGAAGTACCACTTTGTACTTGGATATAGCCATCACGTAAGTTTAGCTGACCTTCAAACATAGAGGTATTTGGTTTATGGCCAATTGCAATGAATAAGCCTTGAACTTGTACTTCTTGTTTGCTGTCATCTTTCGTAGATTTTAAGCGAACACCTGTTACGCCAGTATTGTCACCAAGAACTTCTTCAACTTCATGGTTCCAAACAATACTGATTTTGCCTTCTTTTTCTTTAGCAAATAAGTGATCTTGTAAAATCTTCTCAGAGCGTAAAGAATCGCGGCGGTGTACAAGCGTCACATGTTCAGCAATATTTGATAAATAAAGTGCTTCTTCAACAGCAGTATTACCACCACCAACAACCATCACATTTTGGTTCTTGTAGAAGAAGCCATCACATGTTGCACATGCGCTCACGCCTTGACCCATAAATTTTTGTTCAGACTCTAAGCCAAGATATTGAGCTGTCGCACCAGTTGCAATAATTAAAGCATCACAAGTGTACTCATCCATATCACCTTTAAGAACAAAAGGACGTACATTTAAGTCCACTTCATTAATATGATCATAGACAAGTTCAGTACCAAAGCGTTCAGCATGTGCTTGCATACGGTCCATTAGGACAGGACCAGTCAAACCTTCAGGATCGCCCGGCCAGTTGTCAACTTCGGTTGTTGTTGTAAGTTGGCCGCCAAGCTGTAAACCTGCAATAAGTGTTGGTTTAAGATTTGCACGTGCTGCATAAACAGCTGCACTATAACCCGCAGGGCCAGAACCGAGAATAATTAACCGAGAATGACGAGCACTCATTGAGGGTATCCTTATTTATTTCGAGAATTTTGAAAATTATACGTGAAATTGCCGACCAATAGCGTTAAATCAATGTGGATAATATTGATCAGGTCAATCGAATTAAGTTATATAACAATATAGAAGAGCCTTATGTTAACAACAACTGTAAAGAATCATGCACCTTTTTTGTAAGAACAGGTGCATAATATAAAGTTCAATCGTTGAAGATCTGAAATGTAGGTCTTCACATCTCTAAACCAATAATTAAATGGGTTACAGGACAGTATATGACTGCGGTGTCAAGTGTTTATGCACAGCGCTTATTGATGACATTATTCTTGGTCTCTTTTGGGATTTATATGTTTCTGGCGACAGTAACATATACACCATTTGATCCGGGCTGGATGCATATTTCAAGTGATACTCAGCAAGTATCCAATGCAAGTGGTATTGCCGGTGCATGGATTGCAGATTTGCTGTTTGGCTTTTTAGGTTGGGCAAGTTTACTTATTCCAATCTTCCTATTTGTTGAAGCGATTCAAGTCTGGTGGCCACATAGTTTTCTAAACCGCCCATTCCGTTATGCTGCGCAGTTCTTCTTAATTCTTGTTGTTTCGAGTTTGCTTTACCTTCACTGGAATGTGCCTGCAGATACTTTAGATAATGCGGCAGGCGGGATTATTGGTTATGAGTTGGGGCAAAGCTTATCTCAACTGTTAACAATTTATGGTGCGACATTATTTCTCCTTGTTTTCGGAGTGGTATTGTTCACTTTGGCATTTGGGGTGCAGTGGAGCAAAACATGGGTTACGCTCAAAGCAATGCCTGGTTATTTACAAGATTTATTCTATAAAAATGTATCTCCTAACGAATCTGCTTATGACTTAACCACACAGCCTGCGAATAAAGCAGCAACGGTAAAAGTTGCAGAGATGCCTAAAGCAGAAGAAGTTACGGATGAAGTAGAGCTAAATGCCCAACCAGAAAAAACTCAAAGCAAAGCGAGCTCTACACGACATGATGAAATAGCAGAGCGTTTATTTGCCGACGTTTTAGCTAAAGAACAAAGTCAACCTGAAACAATTGAAGAAAAACCAACTCCTCAGCCAGAAAACTTTGAGCGTACACTTGAGCAAGCCCAACAGCTTAAAAAAGACAGTGAGCGTTTAGTGGCTACGGGAGAGGTTTGGCGTGCTTTACAGCGTGATGATGTAAGCCATAAACAAGAAATTGATGCGCTGTTACGAGCTGCTGATGATTCAAGTGAACAGCCTTCGACTCATGAGCAATTTCAGCAAACAGTTTATCAGGCTAAACAAAATCAACCATCGAATACTCATCAAGGTTTAGATTGGAATGATGATGAGATTTTTGATGAACTACTTGCTGCAGTTCCAAATAGTAAAACGGCAACTGACGTGCATACGCCATTTGTGCAAGATCATCATGTTGAACCAGAAGTTACGCCGCAAGCTCCTCAAACATTAGTTGAGTCATCTGTACCTGTATCGAATTTAAATCAGTCACCTAAAAATTTATCTAATGAAGAAGTCTTTGATGATTTTGACGACTTATTGATTGATGAAGATATCCCGCCAGCAACTCAACCGATCAAGGCAAGTAGCTATGCGCAATCTTCAGCTTTTGTAAAAGCGCCTATTCAAACTACGATTGGTGCAGAGAAGCTGTCAAAAGAAGAATTTATTGAAGCTTGGCAGGAAACTGCTGGAAAGCCTCAGGATGACCTTGAGGATGAGTTTGATTTTGATGCGCCTTTAACAGATGCATCAGGTCGACCAATGTCTCGTGCCATGCAGGTGGCCAAAAAGCGTTTAGATTTACCAACATTACCGGGCTTTGAATTGCTTGATAAGGTTGACCCAAATAAGAAAGTTAACTTTACCGAGGAACAGCTTTCCCGTTTATCTGAATTACTTGAGATCAAATTACAAGAGTTTAATGTGAAGGCTCAGGTGGTTGAAGCTCAGCCGGGTCCAGTGGTTACACGTTTTGAATTAGATTTGGCACCGGGTGTGAAAGCATCTAAAGTGACTAATATTTCCCGTGACTTGGCACGTTCAATGTCTATGGCTTCTGTACGTGTGGTAGAGGTTATTCCGGGTAAACCATATATTGGTATTGAAGTTCCAAATAGTGCTCGTGAAATGGTACGTTTGATTGAACTATTGGAAACACCCGCATATCGTGACCCAAGTGCTCTCATTAGTATGGCAATGGGTAAAGATATTTCAGGTAATCCGGTACTAACAGACTTGGCAAAAGCACCGCATATGTTGGTTGCGGGTACTACAGGTTCGGGTAAATCTGTTGCCGTTAACTCGATGATTTTATCGATGTTACTCAAATATACCCCTGACCAATTGCGTCTGATTTTAATTGACCCGAAACAGCTAGAACTTGCAAACTACAACGATATTCCGCATTTATTAACGCCTGTAGTCACTGACATGAAAGATGCAGTGAGTGCATTAAACTGGTGTGTAAATGAAATGGAACGCCGTTACAAGCTTATGTCATTCCTCAAAATTCGTAAGTTAAGTGACTACAACCGAAAAGTTGAAGAAGCGCTTGCAAATGGAGAAGACTTGATTGACCCGACATGGAAACCAAGTGACTCGGCGACACAAGAGCGTGCGCCTCGTTTAACGCCATTACCATCTATTGTTATTGTGGCGGATGAGTTCGCTGACATGATCATGCAAGTTGGTAAGAAAGCAGAAGAAATGATTACGCGTTTGGCGCAAAAATCTCGTGCTGCTGGTATTCACTTATTGCTTGCAACTCAACGTCCATCGGTAGATGTCATTACAGGCCTTATTAAAGCCAATATTCCAACGCGTGTAGCTTTACGTGTAAACAGTAAAATTGACTCACGTACTATTTTGGATGCAGGTGGTGCAGAAGACTTGTTAGGCCACGGTGATATGCTGTTCTTAGGGCCAGGTAAGATTGAGCCAGAACGTGTGCATGGTGCATTTATTAGTGATGATGAAGTTAACCGTATTTGTGATGCATGGCGTGAACGTGGCGAACCAGACTACGTAGATGAGATCTTAACTCCATTTGATGAAGAGCCTGCTTCGCGTGGCTTTGAAGAAGGTGATGGTGGTTCAGACCGTGATGCACTTTATGATCAATGTGTATCGTTTGTTTTAGAAACTCGAAAAGCTTCTACGTCTTCATTACAGCGTAAGTTTAGCCTTGGTTATAACCGTGCCGCTCGTATCATTGACCAAATGGAAGAGAATGGCATTGTGAGTGGTATGGGTGCCAACGGTAAGCGCGATATTTTAGTTTAAGATCTACAGTTAAAATTAAGCCTCTTCGGAGGCTTTTTTATGGTTAAAAATAATAATTACTACGGGTAGTTTGAGATTTTATCAAATAGTAAAAAATGCTAATGTGTGCTTCTCAATAAATAACAATGAAACAAATCAGGAGGACAACATGTTAGTCGCGTTAATTACGTTAGCTTTTATTCATTTTTGTGCGCTTATTACTCCAGGGCCTGATTTTTTTCTGGTATCACAGACCGCAGTGAGCCGATCTCGTAAAGAAGCAATGCTGGTTGTTGCAGGAATAACAGCGGGTGTTATGTTTTGGGCTTCTTTAGCACTGATGGGCTTAAATATTATTTTTGAGAAAATGGCTTGGTTAAAGCAAGGTTTACTTATTGCCGGCGGTTTATACCTATGCTGGTTAGGATACCAAATGTTGCGTTCGGCATTTTCAAAAAATCAGCAGGAAGAAGTGACAACTGTTGAATTACCGAAAGCGCCGTATTTATTTTTTATGAAGGGATTACTCACCAATTTATCGAACCCTAAAGCTGTGATCTATTTTGGTAGTGTATTCTCTTTATTTTTAGCAAACCCTCAGCTTGATCAAGTCCATTGGCTGCTTTTTATTATTGTGTCGGTTGAAACAATTTTATGGTTCTGCTTTGTGACTTTTATTTTTTCATTACCGAGTTTTAGAGCCGCTTACCGTAATTTTTCAAAATGGATTGATGGTATTTCTGGTGGAATTTTTACCGTTTTTGGTATTTTCCTGATTGGAAATCGATAATTTTAAATAAGAAAAAAGCCTCTTTATGAGGCTTTTTTATTTTTAAGCAAACTTTGCTAAAACTTCTAAAAACGGCGCTGATTGACGTGGGAATTTAGCAATCACGTCATGGATGCGTTCGCCTTCCGGATTAGTCGCATTAATATCTCGTCCATCTGCGACAAATTTAGTTAAAAGACGTTCATAGTCATTTGGACGCATATGTTTGAAAGCATGGTAGAGCACATGGAAGTCTGCGTTCACACCATTTGGAGGAAGTTGGTTGAGGTAGGCAAAAACACGCTCATCGGACCATTCTTCATTGAAAGTTGCTGGCTGTGATAATGCCATGACAATCTCCTCATTTTAAAAAAGGCAAAATAACTTGCGTTATTTTGCCTTGATTCTGTTTTATTGAATAGTCAGAAATAGAATTATCGTTCTTCAGGTAAATTGATATTCATTTCTAACATTTCGATGTTTGCTTCAGAACGAACTTGCATTTGGATATGCTGTTCGCCTACACCGCTAACATAACGACTGACCACCTGCATAATTTCTTTCTTCATTTGGTCAATCTTGTCTTGGCTTAAACGACGGCCTAAACCTTGTTCTGATGCAACAATGACTTTTAAACGATCTTTGGCAGTTTGAGCACTTGATGGTTTTTCTTCACTGCTAAATAATTTACTCCAGAATCCTGCCATATCTACGCTCCAAATAGTCGTGCTAACCAGCCTTTAGGTTGAGCTGTGATGTGTCGATAAGGGCGGTCTTCGCCAAGAAAGCGAGCAACCAAGTCATCATACGCTTGTCCAGCTTTAGTTTCTGAATACAGAATAACTGGCTTACCTTCGTTTGATGCTTGTAATACACTTGGACATTCAGGAATAACACCTAATGTCGGTACGCGTAAAATATCTTTAGAAATATCATCAATCGTCAGCATTTCCTGACGGTCAGCACGTTCAGGGTTAAAACGTGTAATACATAAATGTTTACGTATACGTCCTTCGTTATGTTCAACTTTTTTAGTTTTGCTATCTAACATTCCGATGATGCGGTCAGAGTCACGTACTGAAGAAATTTCAGGGTTTGTCACAATGATTGCTTCATCTGCATGGTACATTGCTAAAATTGCACCACGCTCGATCCCCGCAGGTGAGTCACAAATAATGTAATCAAATTCTTGAGAAAGCTCATCAATTACACGAGCAACACCTTCGTCGCTCAAAGCATCTTTATCACGGGTTTGGGAAGCCGGCAAAATGTAAAGGTTTTCGATATCTTTATCGCGAATAAGGGCTTGTTGCAGACGTGCTTCATTATTAATTACATTGACGAAATCATAAACAACACGACGCTCACAACCCATAATTAAATCAAGGTTACGTAAGCCTACATCAAAGTCAATCACAACAGTTTTATGACCACGAAGGGCTAAACCTGTTGCAAAAGATGCACTCGTTGTAGTTTTACCTACACCACCTTTGCCTGATGTTACGACAACAATTTTGGCCACCGAATCCACTCCTATTATGGTCATACATACACCCTTAAAAGGGCTGTTTTTTGGTGATTTGCTTAATAAACTAAAGTTCTAGAGCTTCAAATTCAAGCTCTTGCTTTTCATTTAAATAAATATGTACTGGCTTTTTTACCACATGTTTAGGGATATCATCTGCGACACAATATGTTCCGGCAATGGAAACGAGTTCAGCCTCTAAAGATTGGCAAAAAATGCGTGCAGCAGCGTGCCCACCCGCACCAGCAATGACTCTACCACGAACCGTGCCATAAATATGTATATTTCCTGAAGCAATCACTTCGGAACCACTATTCATGCCAGCTTTTAAAATAATATCGCCTTGGTCTTGTACAAGAGATTGGCCTGTACGCAAAATTTCATCATGATAAGAGGTAATATGGGCAACTGCATTATTATTTAGTGGTTTTTTTGTTTCTACTGAAGCTTGTGCAGAGCTAGGCTTCTCTACAATTGCAACTTGCTCTGCAGTTGGTTTAATACGTTGTAATGGTTGATCTGCCGGTAATACAGGGAACTGAATGGCGCGTGCTTCGTCGCCTAAAATACCGTCAATGACAGCCATAGGCTGTAAGCCCATGCTGACTAACAGCTGAATTAAAGCAATAAGCTCTTGTTCAACAGTACTATCTATAATAACGACAGTTCCCTGATAGGAACCTTCATTTAATATATTTGATAATTGCTGGCGGATCACATCATGATCATTCGTATCGAAGGTTATCCTGCTAAAGTTAACCATTCTGCCGGTAATCCGGATATCAGCCATAAGTCTTCCTTCAAGGCGTTAAAACGAGCTGTAATATCGTTAAGTTTATTGTAAATAGAGCAAATGCTAGAACAAATCGTACCAATTCTCTAGCGTGATTTATAAAAAAATAAATAAATGCTTATTCTTTGATTCGATCATACTCCGCGAGTGTTTGTTGCCACTGTTTAACTTTAACTTGTTTACGGACAGCTTCTAGCGTTTCAAAAACGACAGACTCAACCAGCTGCTCAAGTTCATGGTTATCAATATTTATATGGCTAATTTTTTGAGAAATTAATTGATAAGTTGAATTAGGATGTGCGGCTGAACCTTCAATTAACGGCTCTATTAAACCAGCACTGATATTTTCACCAAGACGTTGACCAATACTTTGAATTTGTTGCTCAATACGTCCCCCTACAAGTGGAATAAGCCTTAATAATTGTGTTAATTCAGGCGTATCTTCTATTGCCTGATCTACAATTTGTCCGACAGCTCGGGTGATTGCAGGCTTTTGTTCTTTTAAAGCAGTTGCTAAAGATTCTTGTAATAGGGCAGTTAGGGTTACGGTAAATTGTTCACGATGATGATTAACCAAATCATGAATAATTTGTTTATGGCTAGAACTCGTTTCAAGCTCGTATCGAATACCGTCAATTACGGTAATCACCACGCGGTCCGACAACTCTTCCATAACCACACGGTAATAAAAGAGACCTGTCTTTCTCCAGCTTTCAGGAATAACCGGGTAACCAAGTTCGTGTAAACGGTATGCAATAATCCCGGCACGGAATAAACGTAGAAAACGTAGCTGAGGAATAATAGCTAAAATTTCATACCAGTGAATGAAAGGGAAGAAGAACCAACGCTTATGATGTTTATAAACGATAGCAATTCCCCAACGGACCAGTAGTTCAATAATTAGAAAACCAATAAACCAGGCTTCAGAGGTAATAACCCATGGGTGTAAATGGGTACGGTAGAAAGACAATACTTGGGGCAAATGGATATGTTCAAAGAACCATGCCCCAATACTGCTCATTAAAAAGAAATTGGCTGCAAGACAGAACAGATTGAAAATGATAATAAACACCATAAAGATGTCGTAGACCAAAAACAGCTTAAATGAAAGGCTGCTTGAATCTACACGGTGATATTTCGTTTGCTTTCCGGAACTGTTTTGCATAAAAGTGGATTCTTTTTTAAAGATTCGTAGTCGCGTATTGAGCTTTCATTTTCTCGATGAGCTGATCTTTTTCAGTCCAGAGTTCATGTACCCATTGTTGAAAACGTTCACGGTAAACTTGGTCATCTTCATAATTACCCCCGAGAACCCAGTCTGGTATTTCAATTTTTCGAAGATTGACCGCAATTTTTGAAACGTCACCTAGCCAGAAATCGCCATAACCTGGTACGCCATCAGGGTAGACAATGGTCATATCAACTAAAGCATCAATTTTGTCGCCCAAAATATTTAACGCCAGAGCCAAACCACCTGCTTTAGGTTTTAATAAATGTTTATATGGTGATTTTTGTTGGTCGTGTTTTTCCTGAGTAAAACGAGTCCCTTCCAAATAATTTAATAATGTAAAAGGTTGACTTAAGAGCTGTTCACACGCTTTACGTGCTTCCATCATATCGCGGTCTTTGAGTTCAGGGTTTTTCGCGATTTGCTCTTTTGTATGACGCTTCATCATTGGGAAGCCTAAGATTTTAAAAGCTTGACCCACGAAAGGAATAAAGATGAGCTCCCACTTGGTAAAAAAGCGGGTAAGCGGCATACGGGTTAATCCGAAATATTGGTTTACCGTGGTATCAACCCAACTTTGATGGTTACAAGTCATTAAATAACGGCCTTGCATATTCAGATCAAGGCCTTCGTCAATGCTAATGTCCCATTTTAAATTAGGTAAAACATGATCAATGAGCCAATTATTGACACCAAGCCAGCTATTAGTAATTTGAATATTGGTTTCATCAATTTTTGAAGACTTTTTAAATAGCTTTGTTAAACCTAAAGCTAAGACAGGTGGTCCATGAAAAAAAGTGCTACCTGTGATGACTGTACCTACAGTGAGTCCACGTGTAATTTTTTTTAGCGCAGATTGCTTATTGGGTGCAGTTGACATATAAATGGCCCCGAATATCCAAAATCCATAGAAAGTTGTTCAACTATAACTATCATGAAATGAAATACAACGGTATCTTAGACAACAATGAAGAAATTGTGATGAGTGCACACCTTAAAGTGCATCAAAATATTACAAAAAAATAACTAAACTGTTTATTATTAACAAAATATCAATGTTTTATACTTCCTTTTTGTTTCATTATTCATTCAACAACAAAACACTCAAAGTGAGGAGGCATGCAATGCGTGCATTAGTTATTTCAACAGTGGTAGGGGCAGCAGTAGTACTTTCTGGTTGTCAAACAACAGGTAATAACCTTGGTGGCGTTGAATACGATAAAGCCGCATTAGGTACTTTGATCGGCGCAGCAGCTGGCTACGGTATTTCTAAATCAAATGCAAACTCTAGCCGTCAAAACAACCGTGCTGCGGCAATTGGTGCAGTTCTTGGTGCAGCTGGCGGTTTATATCTTGACCAAAAAGAGAAAAAATTACGCGAACAAATGGCTGGTACTGGTGTAGAAGTAGGCCGTAACCCAGATGGTTCTGTTCAATTGATCATGCCTGGTAGCATTACTTTTGATACTAACAAATCAAACATCAAGCCAAACTTCTATGCAACTTTGGACAAAGTAGCTCAAACATTGGCTGAAGATAACAAGAGCGCGATTTTAGTTACTGGTTATACAGATAACACTGGTAATGACTCTATTAACATCCCATTATCTCAAGCGCGTGCTCAATCAGTTAAAAACTATTTAGCTGGTAAAGGTGTTCCATCTAGCCGTATCGATGCACAAGGTTATGGTTCTTCTAACCCAATCGCAGACAACTCAACTGCTTCTGGTCGTGAACAAAACCGCCGTGTAGAAATCAGCATTTATGCTAAACAATAAGATCTAGTTTATTGTTTCAAAAACCACCTTCGGGTGGTTTTTTTATGGGTGAAGTATAAAAAATAATCACGACATTCTGCGGCGCATAAATTGCATTATTAGACATCATTTATACATATCCGTAGATTTACTATTGGGATTCTAAAAAAGAGATGACTATAATCATGCTCGAAAAATTAAGAGGTAATACACGATGTCATCTGCCAGTCAACTGAACAACAAGCAAGAAGAAGCCATGAAATATACTCAAGGCCCTTTATTGGTGCTTGCTGGCGCTGGTTCAGGTAAAACATCGGTAATTACGCGTAAAATTGCCTATTTGGTGCAACATTGCCGTATTCCTGCACATCGTATTACAGCGATGACCTTTACCAATAAAGCTGCACGTGAAATGAAAGAGCGTGTCACCAAGCTTTTATCACGTGAAGAAGCAAAAGGTTTGTCCGTTTCGACCTTCCATACTTTTGGTTTAAATCTTTTACGTTTAGAACTTAAAAATTTACCTTTAAAAGCTAATTTTTCGATTTTGGATGCGGATGACTGTAAACGTATTTTGATGGATTTGATGCATCGCGATAATTTATCGGGTGCAGAGAGTAAAGAACTAATTGCCAAGGCAATGAAGAAAATTTCAGATTGGAAAAACGATCTGATTTTGCCTGAGCAAGCACATTCGACGTGTGAAACACCTGAAGACGTCCAGTTTGCCCATCTTTATCAACTTTATGAACGTAATTTACGTGCTTACAATGCAGTTGACTTTGATGACCTCATTGTTATGCCAACCCGCTTATTGCAAGAAAATGCAGAAGTACGTGACAAATGGCAAAACCGTGTTCGTTACTTGCTAGTGGATGAGTATCAAGATACCAACACCGCGCAATATATTTTGGTGAAACTACTAGTTGGCGTAATGGGGCAGTTTACAGCCGTAGGTGATGATGACCAATCGATTTATGCATGGCGTGGGGCTAAGCCTGAAAACATGGCTTTGCTTAAACAGGATTTCCCAAATCTTCATATTATTAAGCTTGAACAAAATTACCGCTCGACCAGCCGTATTTTGAAAGCTGCGAACTGTGTAATTCAAAATAACCCGCATATTTTTGATAAAAAATTGTGGAGTGATAAAGGGCATGGTGAGGTCATCAGAATTATTACCTGTCGTAATGATGATGATGAAGCAGAACGTGTAGTCAAAGACTTACTGACTCACAAACTTATGAATGGTAAGAACTGGAAAGATTACGCTGTATTGTACCGTGGTAACTTTCAGGCGCGTGTATTGGAAACACAACTTCGCCAAATGCAGATTCCGTACAAACTCTCTGGCGGTACATCGTTCTTCGCTCGTGCAGAAATTAAAGATGTAATGAGTTATTTACGTCTTATTATTAACCCAGAAGATGACAGTGCTTTCTTACGTATTATTAATACGCCTAAACGTGCGATTGGCCCAGTTACTCTTGAGAAGTTAGGCTTATTTGCACAAGAAAATAATTTGTCTTTACTTGGTGCTTCTTCTGACCAGCGCTTAAGTATGGTGCTTCCTAAAAAGGCAGAAACTCAATTGCATGAGTTTGCTGACTTTATCTCGACGTTTACACGTGAGCTGTTGGAAGATGATGAGCCTGTGCCTAAAGTTCGTCAAATGATGAATGAAGCGGGTTATATCGACTATATTCGTGAGCAGTCCGCAACGCCTGCGCAAGAGAAAAGTAAGCTCGATAATATCGAGAACTTGTTTAGTAGTATTCAAAACTTAATTAATCGTGCTGAAGATGTTGATGAAAAGAACATTGAAAGTGTGATTCGAAAACTAGTCTTGCTTGATATGTTAGAGCAACAGCAAGAGGAAGAAGACACTGATAAAGTGAACTTACTTACTCTACATGCTGCTAAAGGTTTGGAATTCCCATATGTCTATATTATGGGTCTTGAAGAAGAGCTGTTGCCGCATAAGAACTCGATTGCTGCTGAAACTATTGAAGAAGAACGCCGTCTTATGTACGTGGGAATTACCCGTGCACGTCAAGGCTTAACTTTGACTTTGGCAGAGCAGCGT
Organism: Acinetobacter baumannii; assembly: GCF_009759685.1. Taxonomy (NCBI): domain Bacteria; kingdom Pseudomonadati; phylum Pseudomonadota; class Gammaproteobacteria; order Moraxellales; family Moraxellaceae; genus Acinetobacter; species Acinetobacter baumannii. The sequence continues at coordinate 2,229,434 of NZ_CP046654.1, forward strand.
AAAAATGGTGGTCAAATGAAACAGATGACCCCAAGCCGTTTCCTCGATGAGCTTCCGCAAGATGAGCTCGAATGGTTAGGGCGTAAAAAGAAAATTGCAGCAAATGTTGATCCTAAAGAACAGGCTCAACAATATTTGGCAAATTTAAAAGCTTTATTAAAGCGTTAATTTTTTTTAATTTTTAGGAAATCCCATGAAAGTTCAAGTTAAATTGCTCGATCCGCGTTTAGGTAAAGAGTGGCCTTTACCTTCATATGCAACAGCAGGGTCAGCAGGTTTAGATTTACGTGCCTGTTTAGATGAAGCAATTGAGATTGAACCAGGTCAAACTGTTTTGGTTAAAACAGGTATGGCAATTTATATTCATGATGTGAATTTTGCTGGTTTAATTCTACCGCGTTCAGGTTTAGGTCATAAACACGGTATCGTGCTTGGCAACTTAGTTGGTTTGATTGATTCGGATTATCAAGGTGAGTTGATGGTTTCAGTGTGGAACCGTGGTCAAACCACTTTCCGTTTAGAACCAGGTGAGCGTTTAGCACAGTATGTTCTAGTTCCAGTAGTTCAGGCTGAATTTGAGCAAGTAGAGGAATTTGAAGAAACTTTACGTGGCGCAGGCGGCTTTGGTCACACTGGTAAACAATAATTAATTTATAAAAAATAATGAAAAGAAACGCTTGTTTTACAAGTGTTTCTTTTTACACCTTGAATGTTACAATGAATTATATTACAAAACGCTTTACTCATATTCTTTTAACTTTTTTTAGCAAATACCCATTTTTCAGATTTTGAATACTCTATGTTTTTGCGATAGATCAAATTGATCTTTAAATAGAAGATACGCTATGAATGTAAGACACTCATTTCCAAAAAATATTTTCCGTGCTTACGATATTAGAGGCAAACTTTCTTATTTAACTACGGACGTCGTCCGTTCAATTGCCTATGGATTGGCACAACAATATAAACAAGCAGAACAAACTCAGCTGATTATTGGTTATGATGCGCGCCTGACGAGTCCAGCTTATGCGCATTTAATCGAAGAGATATTATTAGAGCAGGGTTTAAATGTTACAAATATTGGTTGTTGCTCAACCCCGATGATGTACTACATTGCACGGGAGTTTGGTGGTAATGGCATAATGGTAACAGCTAGCCATAATCCTAAATCAGATAATGGTATTAAATGGATTTTAAGAGGTGAACCTCCATCTCCTGAAATGATCCAGCAAGTAGGTGAATTTGCGCAAACTTATGTACCTACTCATACAATTTCATTATTAGAATTATCAACTCCTCAATTTAATTCAGAATTTTGTAAAAAATACCAACAAGCAATCTTTAACGATATTCAACTCAAGCGTCCTTTAAAAGTTGTATTAGATGGCCTGCATGGATCGGCAGGGCATTGCTCAAAACTCGTACTTGAAAAAATGGGTTGTGAAGTCATTGCTTTACGTACAACTCCAAATGGTGAGTTCCCTGATCATGCACCAGACCCTTCACATGCTGCGCATTTAAAAGAACTACGTAAAACGATTATTGAACAGGGGGCAGATATTGGTATTGCCCTTGATGGTGATGGCGACCGTGTCGTATTGCTTGATGAAAAAGCCAATATACTTACTGCTGACCGTTTATTGTCACTATTTGCACAAATGTGTCTGGAGCAGCAACCAGACAAAGAAATTGTATTTGATGTGAAATGCTCGCTCATGGTTCAAAGAACCGTAGAACGACTTGGTGGTAAACCCAAAATGATTCGCACGGGAAGTAGCTTCCTCCGCGCGTATTTATCTCAATCAAATGGTAACGCTATTTTTGGGGGCGAATACGCGGGTCATTATGTATTTAATGATGGGCGTGGTTTTGGGTATGACGATGGTTTGTACGCTGCATTACGTGTAATGGAATATTTCACCGAGTCGAGTGCGACAACAATTTCTGATTTATTTTCTAATTATCCTGAAAGATGCTGTACTGAAGATACTTATATTGGTACCCATCAGTCCGACCCTAAACATGTACTACAAGATATTGAAATTTTAAGCCATCGTTTAGGTGCTCGAATTAGTAAAATTGATGGCGTACGTCTTGATTTTGATGATGGTTTTGGCATTATTCGAGCATCAAATACAGGTGAGTATTTTACCGTAAGATTTGACGCTGATAATCCTTTACGTTTAAAGGAAATCCAGCAAAAATTTATTGATATGTTGCAAGAGCGTTATCCGCAAATTGCACAAGAACTTTCTGAGGCCTAATAAGGAGAGGCGCAATGCCACAAGATCAGCATCTCGGCGTCGACAAAGCAAAAATCTTGATTGAAGCTTTGCCATATATTCAACGTTTTTCTGGTAAGACGCTGGTGGTGAAATACGGTGGTAATGCGATGACTGATCCTGAATTGGAAAGTTCATTTGCCCGCGATATCGTTTTACTTAAAACTGTGGGTTTAAACCCGATTGTTGTGCATGGCGGTGGCCCACAAGTTGACTCTTTCTTAAAGCAATTAGGACGTGAGTCTGACCGTATTGATGGTATGCGTGTGACCGATGAAGCTACGATGGAAGTGGTTGAAATGGTCCTAGGCGGTAGCGTAAACAAATCTATTGTTAATTTGATTAATAAACACGGCGGCCGTGCAATTGGCTTGACTGGTCAAGATGGCAACCTATTACGTGCCCGTAAATTATTAATGGAAAAACAAGAAGAGGACGGTTCTATCAAACATATCGATTTAGGTATGGTTGGTGAGGTGACCGGGGTTAAAACTGACGTATTAGAGATGTTTACTCAAAGCGACTTTATTCCTGTTATTGCTCCATTAGGTGTTGATGAAAAAGGTAATACTTACAATATTAATGCTGACTTGGTGGCTGGGAAGGTCGCAGAAGCATTAGGCGCAGAAAAATTAATTCTGCTGACTAATATTAGTGGCGTATTAGATGAAAACAAAAACCTTTTAACCGGTTTAACGACACAAGAAGTTGACCGTTTAATCGAAACAGGCGTAATTTACGGTGGAATGATTCCTAAAGTAGGCTGTGCGCTTGACGCTGTAAAAGGTGGTGTTGTGAGCGCACATATTGTTGACGGACGTGTACCGCACGCAACATTACTTGAAATCTTTACAGATCACGGGGTTGGTACGCTTATTTCTAACCGTACACAAACAACTCACTAAACCTCATTATTTTTTATTAAAAGATCACGCTAAGTGGTCTTTTTTTATGCCATTTAATTTTGGTCATTTTTTTGTCATGAGCTTTGACTAGTGTAGTGGGTGTCACTAGGAGCGTTCATTATGCTGGAAAAATTTAATCAATATCGCCAAACCTGGACTTTACCTTTAAATCGCCATAAGGCTAACAATCAAACACAATTCCGCTTTGAATGGGTTGATAATTTAAAAGAATTACAAGATGTACAACGGTTTCGTGCACAACAATTTAGTAAACAATTCGGCATTCAATTTGAAGATAATTTAGATCAAGATATTTACGATTTTGGCTGTGAGCATGCTGTATTAAGAGAAAAATGGACAGGAGAGATTGTTGCTTATACACGACTTAAGCTCTTTCAAGGCCACGAAATAGGGCAAAGTTACAGTGCTAATGAGTTTGACATTGTTCCACACTTGTCGCATTTGCCAAATGTATTAGAGATAGGGCGTACTTGTGTACATCCACGTTTTCGTAATGGTAAGGCACTTTCAACATTATGGCTGAATCTTGCACCTAAAGTATTGTGGTCAATGCGTGCTAAATATTTGATGGGATGTGTCAGTATTCATCTGCAAGATAATTTGGCTAGAGCGTACTATACACACCGTCAAATTCAGCAATTACCGGACACTAAAACCATCGATATTCGTTCTAAGAAAATCTATGAACCTGAATATCCGGAGTTTAGTTTCCCTCAAGATGAGCGGATGCCGAAACTATTCCAAATGTATTTGAGTATGCAGTCTAAATTATCTAAAGATGCCTTCTTTGATGCTGAATTTAACTGTCTCGATTACTTTGTATTTTTAGAAGTGAATAAAATTGCCACTTCGTTTGTAATGAACAAAATGGCTCAGCGATAAAGTTATCTTATATTTTGTAATAGCGAGCGCATATTGGGATTTACAAGCCAATTTACTCTCATGCACAATAGTACGCATGGGGTAATGAAGTGAAAGTTTAAAAACAATATGTGCCAGCTATTAGGAATGAATTGTGCAACACCAACGGATATCACTTTTTCTTTCCGTGGTTTTTCACAACGCGCAGGAATTACCTCTGACCATAGTGATGGTTTTGGTATTGCCTTTTTTGAAGATAAGGCATGCCGTTTATTTGTAGATAACCAGTCTGCAGTTGAATCACCAATTGCTGATCTTATTCGTAATTATCCCATTAAATCCCGTAATGTAATCGCACATATTCGTAAGGCGACTCAAGGCAAAATTACGCTTGAGAACTCACATCCTTTTATTCGGGAGTTATGGGGACGTCACTGGATTTTTGCCCATAATGGCGATTTACATGATTTTAATCCACCCTTAAGCGGACGTTTTACGCCGGTAGGGAATACCGATAGCGAAAGAGCATTTTGTTATTTATTAGATCAACTGGTAGAAGTATTTGGTTATGAAGAACCAACGCTTGAGCAGATATTTGAAGTATTAGAAAAGATTTCCCCTCAAATTGCAGAATATGGGACATTTAATTTCTGTTTATCGAATGGGCAAGCCTTATTTAGTTATGCGATTACTAAATTACATTGGTTAGTTCGAGAATATCCATTCAATAATGCACATTTAATTGATTTAGATGTTGAGGTTGATTTTAGTCAGGTAACCACTCCTGAAGATCGAGTTGCTGTAATTACCACTGAGCCTTTAACTCATAATGAAACATGGATTGCTTATCAACCTGGTGAAATGATTTTATTTCAACATGGTAAACCTATAAAGAAAGCGATTACTCAAGTTGAAAGATTAATACGTGAAGAGAAAAATCCTGAACTTAAGCGTATTACTCGTGCTGACCAATATTAATTTTTTATTGAAAGAAATGTAATTTCTTAAGAAATATATATTTTTGTTTATTTAATAATAAAGTATTTTGTTTAAAAAATACTTTATCTTTTTAGTTGGTTAATATTAATTAATTTTTTAAAAATCAAAAACTTATTTGTTTATTCATTTTTATTTATTTAAAGCCGACAAAATAGCTTTGTTTTTATTTATACCCTTTAAAGATAAGATGCAGTTTATGCAACAGTCATTGAACATCATTGGGGGTGATGTATGAAAATGAAATGGGCTTCAGAATATAATACTGGTATTGACGTTATTGATGAGCAGCATAAACGAATACTGGATTATATTAATGAGATTGATGATGTAAAAGATGATGAGGATAGACGTCGTATTAAAGATGTTTTAGACAATATTATTGATTATACGCAATCACATTTTACCTTTGAAGAAAGTTTACAAGAGGAAGCGGATTATAAATATAGAGTGCCTCATAAACGTGTACATGACTTGTTTATTAAAAAAATAGAATTATATCGTGAACGTTTTGAAATGGGCCATACGATTGAAGCAGAATTACAAGAGATCTTGGCTAAATGGTTAATTAACCATATTCAACATGATGATGCCGATTATGTGGGGGCAGTAAAAGAAAATATGATGGGGATTATTAGAGAAAAAGAAAAGAAGAAAGGAAAGAACTGGTTCGCCCGTTTTTTCTCATAACCTTAACTAAAAAAACTCTAATATACAGTTAGCGCGGCAAACTATCGTTTCGGTGGTTTGCTTTTTTTATTGTGCAAACTTTGATTTTCATGCATGAGACGGGCAAAATATCTATAGACTTTTTCAAGGAATGCATAATGCAGGACATACCTATGTCACGATGGTTATCGCCTCTTATGGCGTTTTGCTTATCTTTTGTCATCATGGCCACTTTGGCACCCACCATGGGAATCCAGATTGATCGTCAAATCGATTTCTGGTTATTGTGGTTTGGCACTATGTTGTTATTGGCATTACCAGTTTGTTATTTGGAAATTGCTTTAGCAAAACGATCAAAAACAACCGCTTTAAATGCGTTATCGAGTTTAACTCGTGAAGCTGATAGTTCCCCTAAATGGCGTGTGGTTGGCTGGCTTGCTGTTGTTTTTATTCCTTTCTTAGCGGGTAACGTTCTAAGTACTGCGAGCAATATATTAGTTGCACAGTTTGCCCCAAGCATTTCCGGTCAAATTATTTTTGCAGGCCTTGCAGTTGCTGCCTTGGTATTATCTTTTATTCCACGCCAAATACTCATTTTATTAATGACCTTAGGAGTAATCGCTTCTATTGTGTTGGCAAATATGATGGGCTCGACTTTACAACCTTGGCATTGGACCAGTGTTGAGTTTAAGGAGTGGGGTAATGCAACTGTACTTGCACTTGTCGCGAGCGGGTTAGGGTTAGGGCTTTACTGGCAAAATAGTGTAGGTGCTGTTCAGGCGCAAGAAGGCGCAACAAAAACTGTTCTTCCAATTTGGTTAGCTCAGCTCATTGCTGTGGTTGCTTTTGGCTTTTTCTCGCTTCAGGCTCAATTACCCGTTTTAACGTGGATATTTACCAGAGTAATGACATCCGCGTTATTTGTGCAGTTGGCTAGAGAACAACTTGCTCAGCGACAACTTATGCCTGTTTTACAATGGGTGATTATTGTTGTAGCAATTGCAGTTTGGGCGGTGTCGGAAGTTCATAATTTATTCACGCTCATTCTTATGCTTTGGGGCTTACTTATTTGCTTAATCTATGCAATTTTTGCAGGTTGGATTATGAAAATTAGCCACTTGCGTAAATCGATGAATTTCAGCAATGAGCTTTTTTATAACTTATGGCGTATTGCTGTACGTATCGTATTGCCGCTTTCAATTATTGTGGCAATGATTGCTGTAATTGGACAAAGTATCTAATGGAACGTACACAACAAGTTTGGGTCGCTTTTGCAGTACCGGAACAACAGTTTTTAATTTCTGTTCCATTTGAAGAGGGAATGACTGCTGCACAGGCAGTTCAAGCAAGTGGTTTATCAAATCAAGTTGATTTGCCTGAACCACTTCAGCTCGGCATTTTTGGAGTAAAAGTAGAAATTGATGCGGTATTACATGCAGGCGATCGAGTTGAGGTTTATCGACCATTAACGATTAATCCAAAAGATATTCGCCGGAAACGTGCTGCGAAAAACCCTGTAGGCAGATACATTAAAGGCAATCGCTTTAAGCAATCAGCTCAATAAGCAAAACCCCTCAAGTATTTCACTAGAGGGGTTTCTTTTTATTAGAAAAAACGATTATAGTGGTGGGGCAGTTAAAATTGCTTCTTTGGAAGCAGGTAAACCTGGTTGCGATTCTGGAATAGTCTCTAAACCTTCAATTTTAGTTACGGTTCCAGTTCCATCAAAGTAAATTTTTAAATGCTGACCATGTGCTGCGGGGATTTTCGCTTTTTTAGCATATGTTCCCGGGATATAGTTGTAGATATAGTCCCAACGTTGTGGATTGAGGGGATCAGTCACTGTTGGGCTACCAAGCAAAAAGCGCACTTGCTGGAAATTCATGCCGACCTGTACTTGAGAGGCTTGAGCTTTAGTCAATGGAGTCCCTTGAGGAATATCAACCTTATATACACCAAAGATTGAACAACCAGCTAGGAGTGAAGTGACGAATAACGTCAGCACGAGTTTTTGCATTTTGCTACACTATCCCAATAAATTATGATGCATTTGATCAAAGGATAGATCATACTTCATCTAAATTCTATTGCCTATTCCAACTTGAGATTTGTTGAGAGACCTTTTTTCATGCCTATTTCCAATCAAGATTTGCGCAAAGCTGGACTTAAAGTTACCCTTCCACGAATTAAGATTTTGGAATTATTAGAAAATTCAAAACAACATCATCTTAGCGCCGAAGATATTTACAAGACTTTGTTAGAGCAAGGGGAAGATGTCGGACTTGCGACAGTTTACCGTGTGTTAACACAATTTGAAGCTGCGGGTATTATTCAACGTCATCATTTTGAAAATAACCATTCTGTTTTCGAAATCATGCAAGAAGATCATCACGATCACTTAGTATGCCAAAACTGTAACAAAGTCATTGAATTTACTAATGATGTTATCGAGAAAGAACAGCATTCTGTAGCAGAACAACATGGGTTTACCTTAACGGGTCACTCATTAAATCTCTATGGTTACTGTAATGAACCTGAATGTCAGGAAGCATTGCGCAAGAAATAATCGTTTTCACATAAAGAAAACAAATAAAAAAGGAAGGTTACGTTTAACCTTCCTTTTTTTATGAAGAAATTACTGGCGGTCAAAAGTTAAATGCTGTTTCCCGTCTGATAATTGATCAGGACCTTCATCAGCAAGTTTAATGGTTAAACGTAAATCGTTCGGTGAGTCAGCATGTTTAAGTGCATCTTTGTAGGTAATTTGACCAGCTTTATATAAATCAAATAAAGCTTGGTCAAAGGTCTGCATACCAAGTTCACGTGAGCGTTTCATCAAATCTTTAATTTCATGAATTTCACCTTTACGGATGTAGTCTGAAATTAATGGTGAGTTAATTAAAATCTCAATTGCTGCACGGCGTGAATTACCATCTGGTGTTGGAATGAGCTGCTGCGCAATCATTGCCTTTAAGTTAAGTGACAAGTCCATGTAAAGCTGACTATGACGGTCACTTTCAAAAAAGTGAATAATACGGTCGAGCGCTTGGTTGGCGTTGTTGGCGTGCATGGTAGCTAATACAAGATGGCCTGTTTCAGCAAAGCCAATCGCGTAGTCCATGACTTCACGAGAACGGATCTCACCAATTAAGATCACATCCGGCGCTTGTCGTAGTGTATTTTTCAAGGCAATTTCAAATGAGTCGGTATCGATCCCGACTTCACGCTGAGTAATGATGCAACCTGCATGTTCGTGAATAAACTCAATCGGGTCTTCAATGGTAATGATATGGCCCTTAGAGTTATGGTTACGATGGCTGATCATTGAAGCCAATGAAGTGGATTTACCTGTACCTGTCGCGCCTACGAAAATAATAATGCCGCGTTTGGTCATCGATAAATCTTTAAGTACAGGCGGTAACTGCAAGTCATCAATTGAAGGAATCTTGGTTTCAATACGACGTAGTACCATGCCCGGCATGTCGCGCTGCTGAAAAGCACTGACACGAAAACGCGCCGTTTTTTCACGGTTCATAATGGCAAAGTTACATTCACGAGTTTCTGCAAATTCTTTGCGTTGTTTTTCACTCATGATGGAATGTAATAGTTGACCAATTACTTCGCCTGAAAGACTATTTTTTGAAATTGGAACAATTTGCCCGTTAATCTTCATAGAGGGCGCAACGCCATCTGTAATAAAGAGATCGGAAGATTTTTTTTCAACCATCAGGTTGAGCAAGTCATTAAAATCCATAATTGTATTCTCGCTATTTTGTTGTTTTTATAAGAATGATTCAGGCTGTTTTGCTGCAGTACGAGCCGTTTGCGGGCTAATTACACCGCGAGCGACTAAGCCTTTTAAGCTTTGGTCGAGTGTGGTCATGCCATGATTGGCACCAGTTTGAATGGCTGAGTACATTTGCGCGACTTTGTTTTCACGAATTAAGTTACGAATAGCCGGAATACCAATCATGATCTCATGCGCTGCGACACGGCCACCGCCATTCTTTTTAAGCAGGGTTTGTGAAATAACCGCTTGTAAAGATTCTGACAGCATGGCACGAACCATGTCTTTTTCTTCGGCAGGGAATACGTCAATCACACGGTCAATGGTTTTTGCAGCTGACGTGGTGTGGAGTGTACCAAACACCAAGTGACCTGTTTCGGCAGCGGTTAATGCCAAGCGAATGGTTTCAAGGTCACGCATCTCACCGACCAAAATAATATCAGGGTCTTCACGCAGTGCTGAGCGAAGTGCTTCATTAAAGCCGTGTGTGTCACGATGCACTTCACGCTGGTTAATGAGACATTTCTTAGACTGATGTACAAATTCGATTGGATCTTCCACCGTTAAAATATGGTCATAGCGGTTTTCGTTAATATAATCGAGCATCGCTGCAAGCGTAGTTGATTTACCCGAACCTGTTGGCCCCGTCACCAGTACAATGCCACGAGGATAGTCGCAAATATCTTTAAAGATTTGACCTAGACCTAGATCTTCCATGGTGAGGACTTTAGATGGAATGGTACGAAAGACTGCACCAGCACCACGGTTTTGGTTAAATGCGTTAACACGGAAACGCGCAACATTAGGTACTTCAAAAGAAAAGTCAGTTTCGAGTTTTTCCTCATAGTCACGGCGCTGTTTATCATTCATGATGTCGTAAACAAGACGGTGGACATCTTTATGTTCTAGAGCTGGTAAGTTAATACGACGAACTTCACCGTCAACACGAATCATTGGTGGCATGCCAGCAGAAAGATGTAAATCGGACGCGCCATTTTTCACAGAGAAGGCGAGTAGCTCTGTAATATCCATAATTTCCCCAAGTAAATCAAAATATGTCATTATTTTGTAGAATAATATACGGCTTTCACCGAGGCTTACCAACACCCCGCTTTAGGTGAAAAGCAAAAAAGTTTTTTGAAAATGAGAACCTTGTCAATGAATTACCTGCAAGATGCGCGACAGCACGTATTACAGCAAATCAGAACAGCTTGTGAACTTGCTCAGCGTGCGCCTGAAACTGTGCAACTTTTAGCCGTATCGAAAACTCATCCGAGTGAAAGATTGCGTGAAATGTATGCAGCAGGGCAAAGGGCATTCGGCGAAAATTATTTGCAAGAAGCTTTAGATAAAATTGATGCTTTACAGGATTTGGATATTGAATGGCATTTCATTGGTCATGTTCAGCGGAATAAAACTAAGCATTTGGCCGAGCAGTTTGATTGGGTTCATGGGGTAGATCGTTTAATTATTGCAGAACGCCTATCTAACCAACGTGGTGATGACCAAGCTGCACTTAATATTTGTTTGCAAGTCAATATTGATGGGCAAGAGAGTAAGGATGGTTGTGCACCGGAAGACGTTGCCGAGTTGGTTGCTCAAATGAGTCAACTACCGAAAATCAGGTTACGTGGTTTAATGGTGATTCCGGCTCCTGACAATACAGCTGCTTTTGCAGATGCCAAAAAATTATTTGATGCGGTAAAAGTCCAACATGCTCATCCAGAAGACTGGGATACATTGAGTATGGGAATGTCAGGGGATTTAGAAGCCGCAATTGCCGCTGGTTCAACAATGGTACGTGTAGGTACAGCTTTATTTGGAGCTAGAGACTATTCGCAAAAAGGCTGATGTAAGCGATTTCTTACAGAAATTGCGGCCTTTTGCGGCTATGGCAGACCACGCTTTTTTTGTACTATGAACTCATCAGGAAACAGGATGTTTCTAAGAATAACAATAAAAAGTCATGAATGGATGCAGACAGGTACGACAGGAGTCATACCAACGCAGAATCTAAAAAAGCCCCGACAGGATGTCGGGGCTTTTTAGTTTTAACCCACTATTTCAATGGTACTTGCACCAGCGCCAAGTGGTTTCACTTGAATTTGTACAGGAATGCGTTCATGCATTTCTTGAATGTGTGAGATGAGAATGACCTGACGTCCCTGATTTTGCAGTTGGTCTAAAGCATTCATGACCATGTGCAAAGATGAGGCATCTAAAGTACCAAAACCTTCATCAATAAACAGTGATTCAATTTTCATTGAACCCGATGCCATATTGGCAATCGCTAAAGACAAGGCAAGGGCAGTTAAGAACGACTCACCGCCAGATAAAGAGGCAACTGAGCGGGTTTCTCCATCCATGTCGTGGTCAATAATGGCAAGACTTAAGGACTGATCAAGACGTTTTAGCGTATAACGCTGAGAAAGCATCGCCAGTTGTTGGTTGGCATGTTCAACTAAAATATCTAGGTGATATTGCTGAGCATAGTCACGGAACTCTTTACCTTTGGCATCACCAATCAAGCCTGAAATTTTGCTCCAGCGATGTTCTTCTTGTTGAATGTTTTGAATTTGTTCAGCGTATTTTTGCTGTTTGGCAAGGTTTTGCTGATGTAATTCAAGCTTCAGCTTTAGTCCATCACGCACTTCAAGCTGTGCTTTGAGCTTTGCAATATTGTCTTGAATGAGAGTAACGAGCTTTTCGTATTCAATATCTGGCTGAGTTTGTAAGTGCTCGCTTAATTGCTCTTGCATCGTTTTAAGGGCAGAAGAGGCTTCACTTAATAAACGCTCGGCATGATTAAGACGGTTACGAATGTCTTGCTCTTGTGCTGAATTAATCTGTATGAGTGCCGTAAGATCAGATGCCTGAAAATCAGTATGGGCTTTTAACCAGTTTTGAATTTGCCCATCAATCTGCTGTTGATGTTGTTCTGTGTGTTGATGCTGATGTTTAAGTTGATCGAGCGCCTGTTTTTGCTGTTCAAAGTGTTGTCTAGTTTGTTCGAAACGCTGTTTAGCCTCATGATACGCCGTTTGTTGGTGCTGACGTTTAGCGTCATGCTCAATTAACCATTCATGTGGCTTAATATCCGAACGGCCCGTCATTTGCTGAATGAGCGATACCGCTTTTTCATTATTTTGTTGACCTTTAAGCGTAATCTCTTGGAGATTTTGTTCGATCTCATCAATTTGCTTGATCATTTGCTCAAGATTGGCAGCTAACATTTTAAGATCTTGTTGCTGCTGTTCAAAACGCTGTGCAAGCTGTTCTTGTAGTTCAAGTTGCTTAGCGCGTGCATCAAGAATAGCCCAAGTCTGCTTAGCTGTTTGGCTACTTGCTTGCTGCCATGCGTGCTGTTCGGTTTCCGACAAACACTCAACAATATGTTGAACTTGTTGTTGCCATTGCTGTGCTGTATTAAGCAAACTTTCATTACGTTGAATCGTTTGAACAAGCTGATTGTGTTGTTTAATGGCTTGGGTTAAACGCACATTTTCTGAGTCAAATAAACTTATGGCAGTTTGTGTCGCTTGTCTCAGCTCATTAAGTGTTTGTAAGATTTGTTCAGGAGCTTGATTAAGCTCAATGTGTAATTGATTGAGGTTAAACGCTTGCTCAAGTTCTTGCTGTAAGTGCGTCTGTTTTACTTGCAGTTGAGCTAGATATTTCTGAACTTGTTCAAGCTCGGCCCGGCACTGAGTAAGTGCATGTTGCTGGGTTTGCCATGCATTAAACTTAGTTTGTTCGAGTGCAATAGCTTGTTGCTCTTGCTGTTGCTGTAAATCGAACAAGGCCTTGGAGACTGCACTGTCATCAATACGATAAGGATGGTGGGTGCTTCCACAGACCAAACACGCTTCACCTTCTTTAAGATTGGCACGTAACTGTTCAATATTTTCGGTGTGTAGTAAACGTTGCTGTTGCAGGATGTGCTGTAACTTTTCACGTTCAGTTTTTGCTGTTTGGTAGTCTTGTTCAGCTAACTGGCAAACGGTTTTAAGTTGGTCTTCTTGCGCGGAGGCTTGAGTATGTTTTTCGGTGAATTGCTGAAGCTCAGCATATAGCTCATGATAAATTTTTATTTTCTGTTGAATCAGATCTAACTGCGTGACTTGAGCAAGTTTCTGATCTTTATCTTTACGCTGTTGTTCAAGCTTTAACTCAATCTGTTCAACGGTGCCTAGTGAAACTGTGAGTTGTTCGAGTTCATTTTTAGCTTCCGATAGCTTTTGGCGAGCAAGGGTAGGGTTACCGAGCTGTTCTTCAATTGCTTGGTAATTTTGAATAAATTGCCCAAGTTGATGAAGATGCGCTGAAAGGCCCTTATCTAATACAGCATATTGCTGAGTCTGGATCAGCTGCTGTTGTAGATGAATTTTGTTCTGCTCAAGCTGTGCAATATGCTGTTGTACAGCGTTTTGCTGCTGTTGTAGTGGGCTTAGGTTTTGCTCAAGTACCTGTCTTTTTTCTTTGCACTTTTTATATTCATCGGCAATAAAAGCACGTTCTTGAATGGACTGCCGAACTTGATTTAAGGCTTGTTGATGCTGTTGCTCAAAATCGAGGGTCTGTTTGAGCTGTTGTTCTGCAAGTTGATATTGTTTTTGTCCCGTTTCAAAAATTTGTACCAACTCATTAAACTTGGTTTGAGCTTGCTGAATTTGCGGTTCAAGTTGTTGTAGGGTCTGTAAATTTTGAGCTTGCTGAAAAACTTGTGGGCGTATTTCAGAGAAAACTTCGAGTCGTTTTAATTGCTCACGTTCACTAGCCAGTTGTTGATGGTGATTTTGCTGGGTTTGAAACTGTTGCTGTTTCGATTGAACTTCTTGCTCAAGTTTTGCTTTGCGTTCAAACCATTGTTGCTGTTTGTCTAAGACATGTTTTTGTTGTTCTAACTGTTGATAGTTTTGTTCGGCTTGCTGGTATTGCTCGGTAAATGCAGCAATCTCTTCATCAGACAAAATTTCAATATGGCCTAAAAACTCTTCCAGCTGTTTACGCTGCTTTGCAATATCGGCTGTTTTACGAAAAGCCAGTTCACCGATTTTGGCGAAAATGCTGGAGTTGGTCAGGTACTCAAGTAATTCACCACGTTCGCTGTCTCGAGCTTTTAAAAATGCGGTTACTTCGGACTGGGCAAGTAGCACCGCACGAGTAAATTGTTCAAAAGAAAGCTGGGTAATTTGTTTAACTTTTTCATCAACCGCTTTGGCTTTATCGGCAAGTACTACACCATCGGTCAAGCATTTTAAGTGGCGCTGCACACTTTGTAATTTACCATTTGGGTTTTCACGTGCACGTTTAATTTCCCAACGAGCCAAATAACGCTTTTGATCTTGCGCAATAAAGCAAAGCTCAGCAAAACCATGTCCTGTACCACGGCGTAAAACAGTTAAAGGAGAGTTGGTTAGTAACTCGGAACCATCGACATCTTTTAATTTGCCATCGCTGTCTTTAAGGCGAGGAACCCGATTAAATAAGGCCAGACACATGGCATCTAAAATGGTCGATTTACCTGCGCCAGTTTTCCCCACAATCGCAATAAGACCTGCATGGGCCAGAGGTGCGCTTTCAAAATCAATAAAATGTTCATCAGCAAGCGATGCCAGATTTTTTATTCGAATGGATAAAATTTTCATGACATATCCTTAATGGCTTGCATCATTTTCAAGATGTTTTTGTGCTTCTTGTACCAGACTCAGAAAATCTTTTAAGACCGCATCATCGGCGCTGTAACCTTGTTTTTCCCAGATATTTTGAAAGAGTTTTTCTGGTGTTGGTGGCTCAAGAGCAATGTGCTGGGTAGTATTTGAATTAGTCGCGTCTTTGTTTACGTATTGACGTGAAATACGCACTAAACGATAGCGGTCAGGTGGTAGAGCAGCTTCAAACTGCTGACGTAAATTCGGCTGTGGTGGCGTTAAACTATAATATTCAATATCGACATATTCACGGTGGTCAATATTTTCAATCACGCCGTGAGGCAAGGCTTGGAGTTGTTGCAGTACTTCGTTTAGCTCACCACGAATGCGGTGCAATTGTATGCAGCGCGGAATTTCCACAGCTTCAAATTGCAAACGGCTGTCCGTATCTTGAGAAGGGTCGATTTTGACCTCAACTACTTGGTGCTTATAGTTAATTTCGCTAAAAGAAAGCGGAATGGGTGAACCGCTATAACGAATGTGCGGCTGACCTACTTTTTGTGGTTTATGTAAGTGCCCTAAAGCGACATAGTCGACCGCATCTTCAAATAACGTCGTTGAAAGCGCCTCTTCATTACCAATAATAATGGGGCGTTCAGAGTCGGATGTTTCCCCACCTTGCATATGCGCATGCGACATCAAAATCAGGGCTTGGTCCGGTGTCTTGCGACGTTTGGCTTCGGCAATGAGTTGCTGGTGCAAATAGGCAATCGCATTTTTGCTATTGGTGGTATGTTCGTTAAAGCCCGTAATTTCAGCCGAACGTAAAAAAGGCAGGGCAAGGCACCACGCCACAATATCTTGATTTTGGTTATAGATAGGTAAAAGCAGTCGATCGAGATCTAGGGTTTTATCTTCATTCCAGCGAACCACACCTACGGTTTTTGCATTGTATTTTTCTAAAAGCGGTTCGACCTGTTCAATACGGTAGCCTGAGTCATGGTTACCCGCAATCATGAGTGTTTGCATGTGCGGTGCAATACGATGGGCATCTGCTAAAAATTGGTAGAGTTGTTTTTGTGCTTGTGAACCCGGGTTAATGACATCAAAAATATCGCCAGCAATAAGCAGGGCATGTGGTTGTTTTTCTTGAATTTGAGTGAGCAACCAGCTTAAAAATTGTTGGTGTTCGTAGTGTCGTGAATGATTATAAAAAAACTGCCCCAAATGCCAGTCAGAAGTATGTAGAAAATGTACGGACATAGAAACAGACATCAAGCCAAAATAAACACAGATACGTTAGCATAAATTGGCAGGAGATTTTATCAAGACATTTTAAAGTGCTCGTTATTTAAGCTCGCAATGAAACCTGAATTAAATTGTTCACTTTAAATGCTGCTTTGTTACTATCAGGTCAAACCATGAACTTTGAGAACAAAATGGCTATTCATAAATACGAAGTAAAAATACAGTGGGAAGGCAATACGGGTACAGGCACTTCCTCTTATCGTTCATATAAACGCGATTTTAGTATTCAGCATCCTCAAAAGACGACTATTCAAGGTTCTTCAGACCCTGCCTATTTGGGCGATGTGACCAGATGGAACCCAGAAGATTTATTGGTCGTGTCAGCTTCTGCTTGTCATAAGCTTTGGTATTTACACCTATGTGCAGTCAATCATATTCACGTTGTGAGTTATGTCGATCATGCACTTGGTTTTATGGAAGATACAGATCCGGTCAAACGTGGTCATTTTACCCAAATTATTTTAAGGCCCGAGGTTGTTTTAGAAAAAGGGGCTGACCAAGAGCTTGCAGCAAAACTGCATGAAGAAGCACATCACGAATGTATGATTGCCAATTCGGTAAATTTTCCAATTACATGTGAAGCCAGCTTTAGCTTTGCTGAATAATTCATATGAAATAGCCACCGATAAAAGGCGGTGGCTATAAATTAAAAATAATTAAAGTCGTTAAATAAAATCTTTAAGCTGCATTTTCATCGACTTGAAAAATACCAAAAACGTTGTGGTCTAAATCGACAAAGTAACCATGCCAAGCGCGGCCTGGAATAGCGAATTTATCCATTGCCACAATGCCACCTTGCGCTAAAATTTTTGCAGCCACTTCATCGAAGTTTTCCACCTGAACCGAACAGGTAAATGCATTGGTGCCATATTCCATTGGAGGTGTTTGAGCAGGGCGTTTTAATAGTCCACCCATAATTGAAGGTGTCTCTATGCGGTAATATTCAATAGGTAAGCTTTCATCGAGTTTAAATTGCCAACCAAACACAGCTTGATAAAACTGCGCATCGCGGGCAGGGTTTGAAGACTGGATTTCAAAATAGGCAATATTGTTCATATTATTTAAATCATATTTTTATGGTGTAAAAAGTATACGCATAGCCTTTATAGCCACGAAAGCACTATTGTGTATGGTGAGCGTAAAATAAATGAAAGTGCTAGAAAATAAAAACCGACGATTCGAGTGATGAGAGAATCGTCGGTCAAAAACTTCATCAAGGGTTTCGGCTGCTAACAAAACCTAATCCGAAGGAAGAAAGAGTCGTAATGAAAGGTCACCGAAACAATTTTGCGGATGCCGTGCAAAGGAAGTATTCGGTTGCTGCGACCTTGTTACCCTATATAACGTCAAGAGATCAGGATTGGTTGACAGAAAAATGAAAAAAAATCGAAAAAAATTTATAATTATTTTTTGAACCCATAAATTAGGCAAAAATATGACCAAATTACGTTCTTACTTTCTCTGGTTTTTTGCTTTATGCATCGTGCTTACTTTAATTGTCGGTGTGATTGCAGCACTATTACCAGCGAGTGTAGGCGGTATTTTAACAGCCGTTCCATATTTAGGCGCAATGATTTTTGTCTTATTTAGATTTTTAAAGAAAGAACGCCGTGCACCGACAGTACCAGAAAAAAAGAAATTTACGTTAGGTTTTACCCTCATATTTTGGGGCTATAACTTGTGTGGTGTTTTATTTGGTCTGTTTTTATTTTCAAGACAAGACCCTGAGATTTTGCAAAACTTTATGCTTTACCTCAAACAGCCTCAGTTCTTAAGCATTATGGTGATTATGCTTTTAATGTTAGCTATTCCGCTTTATTTAATTACCTACTGGTTTTATGGCAAACAAGCCCAGCGCATGGCAAACAAAATGTTTAATGCGTCATAACTCACCACAAAAACTGATACGATTAGATCGTTATTAAATTTTATAACTATATTAATTAAAAACTGCTGTCCTCGGTTTTGGAGGAAATATGAATAAGAATGTATTAATCACAGGTGCCAGTGGCTTTATTGGAACGCATTTAATTAGGTTCCTGCTACAAAAAAATTATAACGTGATTGCGGTGACACGGCAGGCTGGAAAGAAATCTGACCATCCTGCCTTGCAGTGGGTACAAAAGTTCGAAGATATTTCGACCCGTCAAATTGATTATGTGGTGAATTTGGCCGGTGCAAATATTGGTGAGAAACGCTGGACCGAGTCACGTAAAAAACACCTCATTGAAAGCCGTGTAAATACGACCCAAAAACTGTATGCATGGCTCAAGCAATCTCAAATTTTTCCTGAAGTGATTGTCTCTGGTTCTGCAATTGGTTATTACGGTATAGATAATCAAGAAAAGTGGACAGAGGTGTGCACTGAACAAAGTTCGCCACAGCCCATTTTCATGTCTCAGCTTTGCCAAGAGTGGGAACGCGCAGCGTTAGCAGACTCTCAGCAAAATACTAAAATTATTCGTTTAGGCGTTGTGTTCGGGCAGGGTGGCGGCATCTTGCCTAAAATGTTGCTTTCTATTCGACTCAATTTAGTCGGTCAAATTGGTCACGGACGTCAGCCTGTAGTATGGGTACATATTGAAGACGTATTAAACGCAATTGAGTTTATATTCAAGCATCCTCAATCTGCTCAAATTCACAATGTCGTGGCCCCAGAAAACGTGACCCAAAAGGTATTTGTTGAACAAGCTGCCAAAGTTTTGAATAAGAAACCAATGTTGTCGGCGCCTAGTACAGTTTTTCGCTGTTTGTTAGGAGAGCAGTCGCAATTGATCTTAAATGGGCAATACGTCAAACCCGCTGCCTTACAAGCAGAAGGATTTGAGTTTGCTTATCCTCAATTAAAAATGGCTTTAGAGAATATACTCGCCTCAGGCTAAGATTTTATTTTGCAAACGCTCTGGGGAATATGCTTTGGCATCAACTAATGTTGGTTGTCCTAGCATAAGCTGACGGAGCAATTGCGCAGAACCTGCGCCCATACACAAACCATTTCTAAAGTGCCCAAAGTTTGCCCATAGGTTGTCCATTTCAGGCATTCTACCAATGTATGGAACACCGTTTGGTGAACTTGGTCTGAGACCTGCCCATCGATGTACAATCGGGAAATCGGCCAGTTCAGGCACCATTTCTAAACATGCTTCTAAAATATTGTGCTGTGTAGTTTCATCGGTAGAGGTGTCAAAGCCGCGATGTGCCATGCTAGACCCGCACACAATATGACCGTCCATACGTGGAATCAAATACATGACTCGATTCATACACATGGTCGGTAGCCAGTGAGCAGGGGTTTTAAATAACAGCATCTGACCTTGCACAGGTTCGACTGGAATGTCGAGTTGTAATTGTGAGTTCCAGTAATGGCTCCAAGCGCCCGAAGTTATTACAAAATGGTCTGCTGTATGTTTGCGGCCATCTTCGGTTTGGAGTGCTTGTATGGCATCACCTTGTTGAATCAGTTTTTTAACAGGAGTGTGTTCGAAAAACTCAACATTTGGATGTTGCTTTAAATAGCTAATCAGGGACTGTAATACGCGTGGATTGCGAATATTAGACAGTTCAGGGAAATAAATCGCTTCTTGAAATTGTTCGGAAATGTGCGGATTAACTTGTTCTAAGGCATCTCTTTGTAAATATTCACAGCGCTGCATCGGCTCTTGATGCTGCTCGGCGTAGGAAAGTCCAACGTCAAAATCTTCTTCATCAAAAATCAGCATGCCTGTGTCATGTATTTCAAAATCAATCCCTGTAACAGGGTAGAGCTTTTGGTTCCATGCTTGATAAGAGGCTTTGCCAAATTGAGCGAGTTGGTTCACTGCATGCACATAACGCCACGGGTACATCGGAGAGAGAATACCTCCGCCAGCCCAAGAGGCTGCTTGTCCCGCTTGTTGTTGATCAAAAATGCTGATCGTACAGCCTTGTTCAACCAACTCCAGCGCAGACATTAATCCACTTATGCCCGCGCCAATGATTGCAATATGCATGCAGTGTTATCCTTTCTCTGCGAACTTAGTTCATTTCCTTGAGTTTTTCAGCAGCGGTTTCTGCAAAGTAAGTCCAGATTCCGTCTGCACCAGCGCGGCGGCAGCACATGAGCGATTCTAAAATCACTGAGTCTGATAACCAGCCATTTTGAATTGCGCCAGCTAACATTGCGTATTCGCCACTCACTTGATAAATGAATGTCGGAATACCAAAGGTATCTTTCACCTCACGTACCACATCCAGATATGGCATGCCCGGTTTTACAATCACCATGTCAGCGCCTTCTTGAATATCAAGCGCGATTTCATGTAACGCTTCGGCACGGTTGGCAAAGTCCATCTGGTAGTTATATTTATTACCACCTTTTAGGTTGGATGCAGAGCCAACAGCATCACGGAACGGACCATAGAAGCTAGACGCATATTTTGCAGAGTAGGCCATGATGTTGGTATAGATGTGACCATTGGCTTCTAAAGCCTGACGAATCGCGCCAATACGGCCATCCATCATGTCACTTGGAGCAATCACTTCGGCACCTGCTTCTGCGTGACTTAAGGCTTGTTTAATCAAGCACTCTACAGTCTCGTCATTTAGCACATAGCCTGTTTCATCAATAATGCCGTCTTGACCATGCGTGGTGTATGGGTCGAGGGCACCATCAGTGATTAACACCATTTCTGGTAATTCTTTTTTAAGCAGACGGCAGGTGGTTTGTACTAAACCATCTTCACGCCATGCAGCTTCTGCGGTAAGGCTTTTATCTTCTTGAGGTGTTACAGGGAAAAGAGCCAGTTTGGATACACCTAATTCCAGAAGTCTTTCAGCTTTTTTCAGTAATAAATCTGCCGACAAACGCTGAATGTTTGGCATACTTGGAATATCTTGGGTTTGATTTTGTCCTGGTAATACAAATACTGGATAAATCAAGTGATTGGTAGTGAGCTGTGTTTCGCTGACCATCGCACGCAACTGGTCATTTTTACGGATACGGCGCATGCGAGTAGCTGGAAATGCAGGACGATTGAACGTATAAGTCATAACAATCTCGATGTTCGGTATTACACTAGGATAGGTTGGCGGATATTCCATTACTGTCAACCGACTGCTGTATTGTAGCCCCATAATGCTGGATTTGTACAAAATTATGGGTGTTTATCATGCTTTTAAATTTAGGCAACGTATGAGTGATGAAAAGAAAAATTGGACGGGGAACATACAATTAGGCGCCAAAACTGACCTAAATGTGGTTCTCAACCAATTGTGTAAGGCGTTTAATAGCTGTCCATTTTTTAAGCATAGTGGAATGATTATGCGTGTGGTAGATGGGCACATTGAAGGCTATGTTGAAATGCAACCTGACCTCATTGGCAATTTGGCTTTTCAGGTTTTGCATGGTGGTGTGGCTGCAACTTTGCTCGATAGCATTGGTGGAATTGTGGCAATGGAACATCTCTATCGCCGTTCAACTCCCGAAACCCTGCCTGAAACCATTAAACAGGTTACACGCTTGGCAACTGTCGATATGCGTGTAGATTATTTGGCACCGGGGCGTGGTAAATATTTTATTGCACGTGCCGAAGTCCTACGTTTAGGCCGTAAGGGCTGTACCATGCGCATGACCATGGTCAATGATGAAGATAAAGCCATTGCTGCCGGTATTGCCTCATATGCCTATTAATCTAGGCATTTAAAGCATTTAAAAAGCGCTCAGGGCGCTTTTTTTCATATTAAAAAAGATAAAAATTTTACAAAAACTTTGAGATAAACATTAATTTAATTAGAACGAACGCATTAGTTATATTTTTTTATTCTCATATCATGAGGTTTTAGCGTTAAAATTATCTCCTTTGACAATGCGGTATGTCTTGTTTATAGAAAAATAAAAACTCTATAACAAGGTGTAGTGCGAGATTGATGGCAAAGCCAACTCATCTTTAGGAACATACCATGACTGATGCACAAAGCAATGTACAAGAAACAGTGCCAACAACATCTGCCTCGGATGACAACATGCAAAACAAGCGCAAAAAATTTCTTGGTTTCTTTGCGCTGATTTTATTGATCGCCGCTATTTTATATGCAATCTGGGCATTATTTTTAAATCACTCGGTGAGTACGGATAATGCTTATGTCGGTGCAGAAACCGCGCAAATTACCTCAATGGTTAGCGGACAGGTCGCTCAGGTTTTGGTAAAAGATACTCAAACAGTACACCGCGGTGATGTGCTGGTTCGTATTGATGACCGTGATGCCAAAATCGCGTTGGCACAAGCCGAGGCAGAGCTTGCCAAAGCAAAACGCCAATATAAACAAACTGCGGCAAACAGTAGTTCTTTAAACTCTCAAGTGGTGGTTCGTGCTGACGAAATTAACAGTGCTAAAGCACAGGTTGCTCAAGCACAGGCCGACTATGACAAAGCTGCTTTAGAACTGAACCGTCGTGCACAGCTTGCTGCCTCTGGCGCTGTGTCTAAAGAAGAACTCACCAAAGCACAAAGTGCGGTTGAAACTGCTAAAGCCGGACTAGAGCTTGCTAAAGCTGGCCTTGCACAAGCGACTTCTAGTCGTAAGGCAGCCGAAAGCACCTTAGCTGCAAACGAAGCGTTAATTCAGGGTGTAAGCGAAACCTCGACTCCGGATGTACAAGTTGCACAAGCGCATGTAGAACAAGCTCAGCTTGACTTGGAACGTACCGTGATTCGTGCACCAGTTGATGGTGTGATTACACGCCGTAATATTCAAGTTGGTCAACGCGTTGCACCGGGTACAAGCATGATGATGATTGTGCCGCTTAACGATTTATATGTAGATGCTAACTTCAAAGAAAGTCAGTTGAAAAAAGTCCGCCCAGGTCAGCCAGTCACATTAACATCAGATTTATATGGTGATGATGTTGAATACCACGGCAAAGTGGTGGGCTTCTCTGGTGGTACAGGCTCTGCCTTTGCCTTAATTCCGGCTCAAAACGCAACAGGTAACTGGATTAAAGTGGTTCAACGCTTACCGGTTCGTATTGCACTTGACCCGAAAGAACTTGCTGAACACCCATTACGTGTTGGCTTGTCGATGGAAGCAAAAGTCGACTTATCTGCGAAGTAAACGCTTATGAAAACGCAAACACCTTTTGCCGAGTTAAGCGGTGGCCGTTTACTACTGGCAGCGTTTGTTATTGCCTTGTCGAACTTTATGGTCGTACTTGATACGACCATTGCCAACGTCTCTGTACCGCATATTACCGGTAACCTTGCTGTTTCAAGCACACAAGGGACATGGGTCGTTACTTCATATGCAGTTGCAGAAGCGATTTGTGTACCTTTAACGGGTTGGTTAGCAGGCCGCTTTGGAACGGTGCGGGTCTTTATCTTTGGTTTAATTGGCTTTACGGTCTTTTCTTTCCTATGCGGTTTGGCAACATCGTTAGAAATGTTGGTGTTTTTCCGTATTGGGCAGGGCCTTTGTGGTGGTCCACTTATGCCACTCAGCCAAACCTTGCTTATGCGTATTTTCCCTCAAGAAAAGCATGCGCAGGCAATGGGCCTATGGGCAATGACCACAGTCGTCGGGCCAATTTTAGGACCAATTTTGGGTGGTCTGATTAGTGATAACCTGTCTTGGCACTGGATCTTCTTTATTAACTTACCTGTTGGTATTGTCTGTGTATTAGCAGCAATGCGCTTGTTAAGAGTAGCCGAAACAGAAACTATTTCTTTAAGAATCGACACTGTTGGTTTAGGCCTGTTAATTCTGTGGATTGGTGCGTTACAGCTTATGCTTGACTTGGGGCATGAGCGCGACTGGTTTAACAGCACGAGCATTGTGGTTTTAGCTTTAACTGCCGCCATTGGCTTTGTGGTGTTCCTGATATGGGAACTCACCGACAAACACCCCGTGGTGGATGTCAAAGTCTTTAGGCATAGGGGCTTTGCCATTTCGGTACTGGCCTTGTCGCTCGGCTTTGGCGCATTCTTTGGCAGTATTGTACTGATTCCGCAGTGGCTGCAAATGAACCTTTCTTATACCGCGACGTGGGCCGGCTATTTAACTGCAACCATGGGCTTTGGTAGTTTGACCATGTCACCGATTGTGGCAAAGCTCTCGACCAAACATGACCCGCGTGCACTGGCGAGCTTTGGTCTAATTTTGCTGGGTATTGTGACTTTAATGCGGGCATTCTGGACCACAGATGCCGACTTTATGGCACTGGCTTGGCCACAAATCCTGCAAGGTTTTGCAGTACCGTTCTTCTTTATTCCACTGTCTAACATTGCACTTGGTTCGGTACTCCAGCAAGAAATTGCATCTGCTGCGGGTCTCATGAACTTCTTAAGAACCATGGCAGGGGCGATTGGCGCTTCAATTGCGGTGACCGTGTGGGACGACCACGCCAAAGTTGCCCGTAGTGAAATGGTGTCAAACCTTCATACCACCGAAGTACAAAACACACTTTTGCAAAATGGTTTTACGGCTGACTCGACGCTTGGAATTATTTCAAATCTAGTTGATAAAGAAGCAATTACCATGTCGGCAAACCATGTGTTTTTGCTATTTGCGATTGTGTTTGTCTTTGCAGGACTGGTCATTTGGCTCTGTCCAAAACCCAAACAGGTCAGCGGTATGCCTTCTCACTAAACATCAAAAAGCATCTCTTCGGAGGTGCTTTTTTTAGGCCTACTACAAAATGAGTGAGTTAATAAATAGGAAATTTTGCCTGTATTTAAAGAAATAAAGCATGCCAGAATTGGGCAAATCAGTTATAAAAGAGTGTGATAACAAACAAGGAGACATCACATAGAGCACAAAATAAACACCCTTAATCATTTAATATTATTAAAACTTTATTTTTATCAAAGATTAAAAAACTGAAGACCTGAAAACAAAGAAGCTTGCATGACAATTGCATGGATAGGCAGGCGTATATATTGGAGTTATCACGTGAATAAAAGATATTCATTTTTGTTCAGTAGTTTATTAGCAGTCGGTTTATTACAAGGATGTGGAGATGACTCCTCGTCAGATCAGCCCAAGGATGATTCAAATACAACCCCACCCAATTTAATTGTAGATAATGACCCAACCAGTTGTAGCAAACTGGCACAAGACGGTTCAAGCGTGGTGGTCGGTTCAAACCAAAATGGTGACCCTGCCGCGCCAGAGGGTGCTTCGGGTTATAGACTCGGTAACACGGTTAAATACGCAGATAAATATATGGTGGTGGCAAACACGCCACTTGCGGTAAAAGCAGGTTGTGATGTGTTAAAAGCAGGCGGTAGTGCAGTTGATGCAGCCGTAGCAGTGCAAGCCGTACTTGGTTTGGTCGAGCCACAGTCGAGTACCATTGCCGGTAGTGGTTTTATGATGTATTACGATGCCAAAACCAAACAGGTCACCGCTTATGATGGCCGTGAAACCGCACCAGCAGCAGCCAACGAATTTTATTTAATTCGCCAAAATATATATGACCCAAATTCACCTCCGCCAGTACCAAGTGCGCGCCGTAGTGGTCGCTCGATTGGTGTGCCGGGTGTGATGCGTTTATTGGAACAAGCACAAAAAGAGCATGGCAAACTTAAGTGGAACCAACTTTTTGGTGAAGCGATTGTTTTGGCTGATAACGGTTTTCGCATTCCGGGGCGTTTGGCAGATGCCATTGCAAGTAATGCAAGCAATTTAGCACTCGATGCAAATGCAATGGCGACTTATTTCTACCCAGATGGATCACCACGTAAAGTCGGCGAGACCATGACCAATAAAGCCTATGCCAGAACACTTGAAGCACTCGCTTCACAAGGGGCAAACGCACTGCACACTGGTCCAATTGCGCAAGCCATTGTGGCAAAAGCAGGGCAAACCGTGGGTGATGACCCAGCACGGACTCCAATTACTCCAAGTTTGATGACCTTGCAGGATTTATCGAACTATCAGGTGAAAAAACGCGACCCGATTTGTACGACGTACCGTGACCGTTACTATGTATGTACCATGCCACCTCCATCTTCGGGAGGGATTGCGGTTGCACAGACGTTGGGTATTTTAGAAAACTTTGATATGTCGCTTTACCCACCTAAAAACCCTGAAAATGAAGGCGGTGTGCCCGATGTCATGGGCGTGCATTTAGTGTCTGAAGCAGAGCGTTTGGCCTACGCCGACCGTGATAAATATGTGGCAGATACCGACTTTGTTCGTTTGCCGGCACAGGGTATTCCAAGTTTTATTGATAAAAACTACTTGAAGCAGCGTGCAGCACTGATTAACCCGAACCAAAGTATGGGTGTAGCACCAGCAGGTAATTTCAATACAGCGGCAGGAGTGGATACCACTGTTGAACATGGCACAACTCAGTTCACGATAGTAGATGCCTATGGCAATGTGGTTTCAATGACATCGACTGTTGAATCGAGCATGGGTTCATTCCACATGGTGGATGGTTTCTTGCTGTCAAACCAGTTAACTGACTTTAGCGCAAACCCTTATGACAGCACTGGGGCACCAGTTGCCAACCGTGTAGAAGGCGGCAAACGCCCACGTAGTACTATGGCACCAACTTTAGTATTTAAGGGCACCACGCCAGATGAATTTTATATGGCAACAGGTTCACCAGGCGGCGGTACGATCATTCAATATGTGGTTAAAACTTTGGTGGGAGCGCTGGACTGGAACTTAAATGCACAGCAGGCCACTTCGCTTGTAAACTTTGGCGCGACCAATAGCAAAAACACCAATGTAGATAGCTCGAATGTACAGCTTTCTTTAGTTGACCTAATTGAAGGCTTAAAAGCAAAAGGGCATGGCATATCGAACACTGCGCAAACCAGTGGTATTTCAACGATTATGAAAGTAAATATAAATAATCAAAGTAAATACGCAGGTGGAGTAGACCCACGCCGTGAAGGGATCGTGCTAGGCAATGGTGCTTTATAGAGCAAACTTTAAAAAAGCTGTCATTTTTGGCAGCTTTTTTTATAAGGGGCCTTGAAAAAAACAAAAGGCACTCAATTATGTAAGTATGTTCATCAGTGGCAGACTGTTGATAAAATGCACAGCATTTTATTTTAGTTATGCTATGATGTGCAGACATTCATGGGGATGTTATTGGCTTCGACGCCGGTGATGAAACTCATAGATGCATGCCGAGAGCGCATTTTCTCTCGTAAATAAAATTTGCATTTAAATAGTCGCAAACGACGAAACTTACGCTCTAGCTGCCTAAGGGCCGCTTGTCCGCTTCCTAGAATACTTGTGGTCTGGGAACCCGACTGAAGCGCACGCACACAAGTCCGTATAGAGTCAAGCCTCGGGGCTTTATACCAAACTTAGAGGATCGCACCTTGTACCCTGTTCGTCGGGTCACTTGGTGTTAAAACAATAGACGATATCTAAGCATGTAGTATTCTCGAGCGTAGTGCTGGCGGACGCGGGTTCAACTCCCGCCATCTCCACCAAATACCTAACAAAACATGGCAAAATATGCCAAGTTTTAAAACGAAAAGGCTTGATTCTAAAGGGATTGGGCCTTTTTTCTTGCCTGAACATAACTAAATATAACTAGCCATAGTGTACATGCACCGTGTACACTGCCTTGTACATTGCACATTTTGTTGAACTCGCTGGTGTACAAGCCATGAAAAGAACAGAAATCAAACGTAGACCGTTATCAGATACCGTACTAGCTAACCTTGAACCGGAATCAAAAGAATATCGGGAGCTGGACGGCGAAGGCTTATATTTCCGTGTAAAGCCTGATGGTAAAAAAGCATGGCTATTCAGATATAAAAAAGCAGATGGTAAATGGTCATGGCTGGGTATCGGTACTTATCCTGAATTATCAGGAGCAGGCGCAAGGAAGAAGGCTAGAGAGATAATCAAGGATATATCACAAGGTGATAATCCAATCATTTCCAAGCAAGAACGTAAACGCCAAGAGCTTGAGCAAAATAATGCCACCTTTGAAGTATTGGCCCGTGAATGGCTGGATACCAAAGCAAATACTTGGGTAAAGGACACCATGACCCGAAACAAGGGTGCATTGGAAAAACATATATTTCCCATTTTTGGTAAACGCTTGTACACCAGCATTAAGCCGATTGAATGGATGAATCATTTAAAAGGTATTCAGCAACATCAAGGAATATATGAACAGGTAAACCGAGTTCGGGCCATGTGTCGTGATATATACGATTTTGCAAAGGTGACAGGCCGTATTGATTACAACCCATTAGAGGGGCTGCAAAAGTTCCTACAGCAGGGCGTAAAACAAAATATGTCACATGTGAGTGAACAGGAGTTACCAGCACTATTGAGGGCCATTAATAGCTACCCAACTATGGACGTTCGGATGGGCTTGCAGCTTTTGGCCATGTTGTTCTGTCGACCTACCGAGCTAAGGGAAGCCAAGTGGCAGGAGTTCGACTTGAATCAAGGGATATGGAATATACCAGCCGAGCGCATGAAGAAACGCCGTGAGCATGTAGTGCCTTTACCTAGGCAAGCTATTGCCATACTAAATGAGTTAAAAACTTACGAAACCAATTCTGAGTATTTATTTCCGAGCAGATCAGACAAGAGCAAGCCAAAGTCGGACACAGTTTTTATTATGGCCTTGCGCCGTATGGGGTATGAAGGTAGACAAACACCGCACGGATTTAGGCACATTGCCAGCACCTTGTTAAACAATCGTGGTTTTGATGAACGTCATATTGAAGCAGCACTGGCACACGTAAAGGATGGCGTGGCAGGCGTATATAACAAGGCTCAATATTTAGATGATAGAAAAATCATGCTGCAATGGTATGCGAATCATTTAGAAGAAATTGCAGATCAAAGCATTATTCAGTTTAAAAAGGCTAAATGACAATATATGTCGCACTACTAGCCAATAAATGCACAAATATAGGTAAATATAGATTATATATAGATTGCTAAGTCTAGGTTAGCTCCCGAAAGTTGGACACCCAATCCGATTGACTTAGCATCATTTTGGGGATGCTGTGGGAGGTATACATGACTATAGAATATGATGAATTTGATTATGAACTTAGCCGCTACTTTAGAGAAACGTACAAGTCAGATAGTAGAATAGCAAATGATATTCTTAATCTTGTTGATTTGATAGGTATTCAAGATATACAACTATTTCATGAATGTATGACTAATATTTATGAAAATAAAATAACCCCTCAAGTGGTAAGTATTTTTGAAAAGAATGAAAATGAAATTATAGAAAAAATTAGAGATGCATCTAAGATAAAAATGGAAGATTACGCCTATATTTCCTTATCCGATGCTTATACGACGTATCAAGTATGTTCTTATATTTTTAATAAAGAAACACCGCCAACGAATGAAGATATAGGCTTTGCAATGGATTCGTTTGATAGAATTTATAAAGATATAGGGATAGTTTATTCTCATATAGTAAGTGACCTTAATGTTTTTAACAAAATACAATCGTTAGGCGGAAGAACTAGAGCCAAAAAATATGATACTTATAAAAGTGAAATTTTTAGAGAATGGGAGAAAGGTGCATTTCACAGTTATTCTAGGTGTGCGAGAGATTTTTCTAGCAAATTTGATTTAAACCCAAAAACAATAGAGCTATGGCTATCAAAAAAATATAGCAAATCTTAAAAGTCACCCAAGATGGAAGCACAATTCCCATTGTTCTAGCATAATGGGTATTATGCTAGAACAAATATTTTCAATATAAAAATCAATATCATAATAAGCCCATATTCTTTCATATATGGGCTTTTTTATGACTATTAAACCTATCCGCGTTCAATTTAAAACCGCTTGTGAACTATTGGACATAAGCCGCGAATCATTGCGTCACATTCAGCGTACAGATGAAACTTTCCCGAAAGCAATAAAAATAGGTACTACCAAACAGGCTCCAGTCTATTTCGACTATGCCGAGCTTGTAGAGTGGCATAACAACCAAAAACAAAGCCTTGCAGCTATGGAGGCATAACCATGAACCATCAAACCGTCATCCTAGATTATCTCAAACAAGGCAAGACCCTAAGCCAAGCCGAAGCCATAGAGTTATGCGATTGTTACCGCCTAAGTGCTGTTATTCAGCGTTTACGCCTATTAGGTCATAACATTGTGACCCATCAAGAGCCAAACCTAAACAGCAAAGGCACTCATGCCCGATACGAATTAAAAGAGGTGACAGCATGAACGCCATAACCCATTTCGATTTTAAATCCAGATCTGTTCGTATTGTCCTAGATGATAATCAAGAACCGTGGTTTTGTTTAACCGATGTATGTAAGGCTTTAGACATTTCAAGATCATCTGATTTATTACAGATTCAAAGGGGGGACGTTAAAAACGAAACCCCTAAGCGAAATGGCGCATTAGATTCAAAGGGTGTGGCGGATTACCACACCCCTACAAATGGCGGTATTCAAAAACTCAAATTTATTAATGAGCCGAATTTATATCGCATCATCTTTCGATCTAATAAAACCGAAGCGTTGAATTTCCAAAACTGGGTATTTGCTGAGGTATTGCCGTCAATTAGAAAAACCGGTTCATATTCTGCTAGACAGTCAGCTTATGAAGAATTGAACCGTTTATGTATGCAAGAGAAAGTATCTAAGGATAAAGGTACATTTCATAGTTTAGGTATGCACCGCCGTAAATATGAAAAGCATTTAAACGCCAAGCGTATCCAAACATGCAAAGCAAATTTACAGATTGCTTTTGAGGGGGTACACCATGAATAAGTATGTAAACCCTGAATTTTTCAAAGCCTTTGACCATTACAAAGCAATGCTGGCCCAGTATGGGGAACATCACCCCATCACTGAGCAGGCCCTCATTTTGACAATACACTACACGCCTGAGCATATCAAAGCGGAAATGCACCAAAAGGCAAAAGAGTTAAACCTATTGCCACCGCCAAGCGGTTACACGGATGACGGCGAACCC
The DNA here is from genome assembly GCF_009759685.1 of Acinetobacter baumannii. Classification (NCBI taxonomy): domain Bacteria; kingdom Pseudomonadati; phylum Pseudomonadota; class Gammaproteobacteria; order Moraxellales; family Moraxellaceae; genus Acinetobacter; species Acinetobacter baumannii. Next base: position 2,260,839 of record NZ_CP046654.1, read on the forward strand.
ATGTACCAGTTAGAGGACATTGCCAAACATTTTGGTATCAGTTTTGAAGAAGCTGAACAGCGTTTATTGCAGATGATGGATAACCGCCAGCAAGTCGGATTATCAAATGACGGCGTTTTGATTGATTCAAATATTCATATCAACCGTGTGCAGTGAGGGCCAATAATGAAAAATGAATCATTCGATATTGCTAACATGCCCAAGTATGGTTATATTAATCGGGCTTTGAGCAAAATCTCAAAGTTAGCTTTGGTCGGCTATGAATACTCAGCGCATACAGTCCGCTTAAAGGGCTTTTTTTGTATGCGTCATTTCTCTATGCGTTCGCATGTTATGGCGAAGCTGGAGGGGGAAGCGTTCGCGCTTGCCAGTCACCTGAGTTACTGGTCGACCAACCCCTTTCAGCTTTGCCACCTAAATTATTTGGTCGTAATTGGCAAAGCTCCTACAAACTCAGGAGCGCATTATCATGCCTAAAAATATCCATCAAATTACACGCCAGCGTATCCAGTCAGCAGCATTTGCACAAAAGCAGGGATTGGTTAAACGCATTTCTTTAATGCTTAAAAAAGTATGGGGAGTGTAATTACTATGAATAACCAAAACGCTAAAAACACGCCTAAAACTTATGATGCAGGCGATTTATTGGACATTCAATCATTAGCTGAATTTGATATGAACTGGATGGAAGTAGCAATTTCAGATATTAAAAATCGTTTAAAAGAAATAAAAGCCGAACTTGGTGGTAAGGATGTTTTGGGCTTTTATGCTTTGGAAAATGTTATTGATATGTACCAGTATATTGCTGAAAAACGTCACAGCTATCATGCAGAGCAGGCAGAGAAATATAAAAAAGAATGGCATGGGTAAGGAGGGGGACAATGAACATTAAACCCACTTGGGATACCAAGCCTGATATGTTTGAGGGCAGCATTTCAAATATTACCCCGCAAACACAACAAAGCCCACTGGAGGAAGTGGGCAATGGTGCAAGTCATTCAATAATTGAAGCACTTGAAGAACATACAGTCCCATTATTTAACAATAATCCACTACACGGTGCAATGGCTGAAATGGTGGGTGGTTGTCCTGTAGAAATCCGCCGTTCAGTGATTGAGAAAGCCACCCAATATGGAGAAGCTGATGATAATGCCCTATATGGTTTAGCCGTATTTGATCTATACAACGAGCATTTACAGCCTACAGGTGCAGTATTCACTAACCCAACTATTAAAGGTTTTAAGGATATTGTTTTCGGCCATGGCGGTTTGTATTTCAACCGGTCAAAGTTGAATGAATTACCTTTGATTGTGACGGATGACATTCATCTTGCATTTAAAACAGCGTATCCAATCTATGCACCGTATCAATCAGATAAGATTAATGCTTATACCCTCAAGATATTGATGCAAGCACATGCTGATCTATGTGTGATAGCCCCAGTCCATCAGCAAGATGCCATACAACGGCGTTACAGTGGTATGGATGTCAAAATGGCATTTATTCCTGAACCTCCAAACATTGCTATGCTTCAAGATGAGCTAGACAGCATGATTAAGGTGGCGATAGATCAAGCCAAGAGCCTGGCAAAAGGACACTTAGCTAAACCATTTAAGATCAAGGAAGGCGAATATTTAAATATCCTTATGGATGGCTTATATCTAGTGAAGGAACATGATGATGGAGAAGGCGGTATTAAACGTACTAGAACCAGAATATCTGATTCAGCAATTATATTAGGTGAAGCCAGAAGCTTGAATAATAATAACTGGAAGCGTGTAATTCAGTTTAATGATAAAGACAATGTTCAGCATACGTTACTCATTCCCTATGAGCATTTCATGGGTGAAGCACAAGAAGCATTAAAGATCATTGCCAATCATGGATTAATGCCACCACGACAACCAAATAAGAAGAATGTATTTATTAACTACATTCAGGACTATCCAATAGAAAAGCGTTTTCGATGTGTTGACCGTACCGGATGGCATGGTCATTCATACGTTACGCCAAGCAAAACATATGGCGATTCTAGCGGAGAAGAACTTTTATTTAATAGTGAAATGAAAAACCCCTACGCCGTGCATGGCAGCCTTGCAGGATGGCAAGAACTAAGCCGCTTGATAGAGCCTCATGCACTGGGTGTACTGGCGTTTTCTTGTGCATTTTCGGGACAATTGGTTGCGCCATTAAACTTAGAGAGTGGTGGCTTTCATATCTATGGCTCATCTACCGATGGAAAAAGTACCATTACAAAAGCAGCGTGTAGCGTGTGGGGCAATCCTAGAGAAGTATCGAAACAATGGCGCACCACAGACAATGCCCTGGAGAACGAAGCCGAATTAAGAAACGATAGCTTTCTAAATCTTGATGAATTGCGACAGGCGCCCCCTAAGGCCGTGTCGGATATTGTTTATATGCTTACTGGTGGGCAAGGTAAATCACGAAGCAGCAAGACAGGCAAAAATAGGGATTCTAAGCAATTCAACTTGATGTATACGTCCACTGGCGAAGTCACCCTCGAGGAACATTTACGGCGTGGCGGTATCGAGCTAGATGCAGGTTTATTGCTTAGGTTCGCCCATATCCCTAGTGATGCAGGCAAAGGATACGGCGTATTTGAATGTGTCAACTATGGCAGCAATTCAAGCGATTTGGGCAACCGCATTAATGAGCTTGCTGCGAAGCATTACGGACATGCTGGCATCAAATGGCTTGAGTATCTGACCAGTGATAAAGATGTAGTAATGCAGCAGGCCCAGAAATTACTAGACAGCTTTATTGAGCAGCACACCCAAGCAAAGAACGGACAAGCTAACCGCGTTTTACGCCGTTTTGCATTGGTGGCGGTGGCTGGAGAGCTGGCAACACTGGCAGGCATTACAAGCTGGCAGCAAGGACGCGCATTTGAAGCCGTAGCGCAATGTTTTAATACTTGGCTAAATAGTCTAGGCGGTGGCGAGAATATGGAAGAAACAAAGATTCTTGAACATATCAAAGCCTTTTTTGAATCCAACGGAACGAGCCGTTTTGAAGACTTAACTGTAATCAGACAGGCAGACGGCGAAGTAATCCGTCCGCGCACTCATAACCGCGTTGGGTATTACGATCCTGATGATAAAGTCTATCTTGTATCGCCGACCATGTTTAAAAAGGAAATGTGCATAGGCATGAACGAGGCGAATGTTAAAAAAGTCTTAATCAAACATGGCTGGATTAAAGAGTTTATCGAGGGAGGCAAGAAACTATATGTGAAAAAGTCTAGCGTCAATCTACCTGACGGCACACGGCCGAGAATGATGCACTTTAGCACTGAGGCCATGCAGAACTCAGATAGTGAAATCTGAAAATAGATTTTATAGGGTGGACGATGTGGACATAGTGGACATAAAGAAAATATTTATAGTTAATGTATTGCTATATATAGATATTATTATGTCCACTTTATATAAATATACATATTTTAATAGGTGGACATAAGGTGGACATGATTCAAGGTAAATATATCTTGTCCACCTACTATGATTTTAATGTCCACTTTTTTTATATGTTGTTTTTCCTATGGGTGGACAGATTTAATTATTTAAAATCATGTATATAGAAGTGAATGTCCACCATGTCCACCTAAAATTACACATATACAAGTACAAGCATATTAAGAGATTGAACAATGCCAAACGTAAAGAAAGTTACTGTCATGGGTGTGTTAGGTCTTAACCCTGAAACTAAACAATTTTCCAACGGTGGCAGCGTTACGACATTCAGCGTTGCAACTACTGAGTTTTGGAAAGACAAGACCACAGGTGAGCGTAAAGAGGCTAATAGCATAAATCTGTATCAACAATCGTTTAAAGAGTGTTGCCAAAGGCCGTAAGGTTTATATTAAGGGAAGGGGCAGGCTAATTTCTTACAAATGAAAGTTAAGGGGGTAAAGTTGAAGTGCTATTCTTAAATTCAATTAGTAGGTTTAGCTTAAATTAATAAACTCAACTTTTATATCAAGGTTAGTTATGTCAGAACAGCAATTAAGAAAAGTTAAGGGAATTTGGTGTAAATTTAACAATCAAAATAGAATGTCAACGGTTACCCTTGATGAGATGCGTATATGTTGTATAAAAAGGGGGATAGAGATTATTGAGATTGAAGAATGTACTTTTGGTTTTAACCAAAGCATTCCAGCAATTAAGATTTCAATTGTAAACAATGTAACGGCTTTATTACCTCGACAGAAACTATCAGAAATTCAAATTTATCAGAACAATATTATACCATTCCAAAAACAAGAAGAATTCTGGGCTAAAGTAGACTGGTTCCCACCAGTCTTTATGAATCGAGAACAAATAGGTGAAGGCTTTAAAGTAGCTAATTTGAAAATTGGTTACCACGAGTTTTTGCCTAAAGAGGAGTTACAAAAACGTTTTCAAGAGTTTTTCCCGACTGTATATAATTTCTCCAACATTATTCCCATCACTGTACAAACTTTTTCAGACTCAATAGCTATATCAAAGCATGTACCATTAATTAAAGAATCAATTTTAGCTTTTTATAGCGGAATGAGAGTAGCTTCTATAGCATCCTTAATTCCGATGATCGAAGATATTTTAAATACTATCATTGAGGATTCCTTTGAGAATCTTGATTTAAAAACTAAAGTTGATCGATGCATAAAACGTGCTAAACACAATATAAAACATGATCATATATTAGGTGCAGATTGGATTCCCGAAGAGTATGTTCAAGATGATGTGCTGAAAGTAATGAATGTGCGTATTAGAATTATTGAACTAATAGGTAATTGGCTTAAAAATAGTTTTTATGAGAATACCGAAAACTACCAAAATACTTCAGGATTTAATCGACATTTTTTTGCTCATGCTAAATCTGAAATTTGGCAAAATCAGTCTAATTTTTTTCGCGCCATGGGTCTAATTCAAGCATTGGCATTTATTGAATGTTTTGCCATGAAAGAGTCTAAGTTATCAATTTTCCCACCAACTCCAGATATAAGATCAGAATCTTTTCGTAACGATGTTTTTGCTTGCTTAAATTTACAAGTCATCAAAAATACTCTTTTGCAGCAATTACAAATCGATGGGTGCTTACCTTTCAACCCAACAGCTTCAGATGATGGTTGGTTAGGTCGCTCTGCAACTTTATCAACTAAAATGAATGATGAAATAGTTAAAAGACTTAGAGATAATGGATGGCAATGTCATTCTTTTGGGCAACCTGTTAAATCTGGTGGATATATAACAGTAAGAGCATCAAAGCTTGGTAAAGAAATTGGTATAGCTCTATTGTATAGTTGTGCTACAGATAATAAAGTTTATAAAGAGTTGGAAGTAACAAATGATTATATTCTCTATCAAGGAGCACCTTATCAACAAGAATCATTTGCATATGGAATCAACAAGTATGTGGGTCCATTGAATGCTTGGTTAGCTCCGGATTAGAGAAATTCTCACGAGAAAAATTGTATTTGGATATTAATATTGTACTTAAGCACCAGATTGGTAAGTAACAGAGATTAGGGCAGATGTGTTGCAGTTGCTTTGATTAGTCCGTATAAGTCCGTATTAGTCTATATCAGTGCATATTTTTGTATCATCCAATTGCAAATAAGCCCCATATGATTAATAATATGCTTGTAGTAACGGAGATGTTATAAATAATCAGCCTAGAGCAATTGCGATAAATGCCGTTATGATCGTAAGCGTTCTGTAAGTTCGCCAATACTAGGTTACACGCCGTATCTTAAAGCCCATTCGTGGGCTTTTTGTCTTTCTGGGGATTATATGATTGCCATCTATTTAGATGAAAGCGGTGATTTAGGTTGGACTTTTACAGCCCCATACGGGAAAGGTGGGTCAAGTAGAACTCTCACAATAGCATGTGTGATTTGCCCAAGAGATAAGACAAAGCATCTTAATCGAATTGTGACTGGATTTTATAAAGCTAGAAAACGCCCTCTCAATAATGAATTAAAATCATATGATCTTAGCTCAAAAGAAAAAGAACAATTTGTTCAACAAATTATCAAATTGCATTCAAACCACCCAGATATAAAATTGCTATCCATAACCGTAAACAAAAAACGGGTAAAAACAAAATTAAGAAATGACCCTAATGCCCTATATAACTATATGGTTAAAAATATGCTCTTAAACCATTTATGCAATCATAAGCATATAGACTTCATTCCTGATTCTCGATGTGAAAAAGTCAATGTAGGCTGGAATTTAGAAATATATTTAAAACAGATGATTGCAGAGCGTTCGCAATTAGATGATGTTCTAAATGAAACTTTGAATGTTAAACCATTCGATAGCCGAGTAACGAAAGAACTTCAATTCATAGACTTCTATGCGGGGCTTGTTTGGAGTAAATATGAGTTTAAAGACGAGCGTGTAGATCAATATTTTGATGTCGCAAATCCATCTAATCAATTGATGTTCTTTGAGTATCAATAATGAAAGCATTTTTTAGAAGTGTGAGCCTTGCCCCTATCCGTAAAGCAAATCAGAACATGATTGATGGGAAAAGGGCGGATGTATTGAGCCTACCAACAAGTATCCAGCAAGATATCTTGAATCGCCGTTATTCTGCGGATGAGATTAATAGTGCTTATGCTAGAGCTATTAGTAAAAGAGAAAATTAACCCTCCAAACAAAATCAACAAATAGCAAATTAAGAAAATCACTTAGAAGGTATCTATGGGCAAAATAGAAAAAATTTATGAAAATTTAAAAACTAATAATGAAAACCTGCCGCAAGAGGTTCATTTTTTTTCAATTGGCTATTAATGAGCAATTTAGAAATAATTACAGAATCAAGATTCACAACTGTTTTTATCATAAAAATGTTATATGCATTTATGTGTGGAGCTCACCTAGATAGTATTATTAATGAAATTAGGGAATTAGAAAAACCAAGTAAAAATTATAAACGAATGAAGCCTGCAACGAAATTCATTAAACAGCCCCTAGAAGGGTTATGGCATAAGCATTATGAGCAGGTCGGGCTTAAATCTATGGCAATGAATATTAAGCAGCAGATGGGATTGAATAATAAGCAGCAGAAGATATTCAATAATACTTTTTTTAAAGAATTTTGCGATATATTCAATAACTCTGAAATTCCTCAGGATAAAAGAATTGAAGCCTTAGGATACTTGTGTTCTGGGAAGCAATATATAGATAGAATTAATGATGGAAAGTTAACTGGTGAGTGGATTATTTACCATCATTGCAATGGGAAAAATTATTACTTAAATGTTGGGAATCATAGCGATGGCGATGATGCTTTGGCACAAGAAATAAGAGAAATAGCACTTTTTGAATTCCCTTTTTTTAAAGGGAGTTTACCTATCTTCGATTAATAGTGTCTGATTAAAGGCTATTGAATAATTAAGTTTCAGGCACCTTGAATTTAGGTTGACGGCATACGATAGAAATTAGGCAATAAATACCACTCAAACCTATGTATAGAAAGGCTTTAGCCCTTTTTGATAAATCCCCATTCTGTCAACCTACGTCAACCTAAATTCATCTTAAATGGTGTAAAAACACTGTATGATTTTGCTAGACAGCCTATCTTCAATTTACCTTGACGCCCCCTACAGAAAGCAACTTTATCTTTGAACAAAGGTGAAATAGGTTCTAACCTATATAGCACAAGCTTTACGACTTTTTTGGCAAATACTATCTCGTAAGACTACGTAAGAGTAAATGTCTTTAAATTCTCCTTTGAAGGCTGACTAAATTTTTCCATTCATTTTTTAATTTTGTATGACCATGTATAACAAAAAGAGATAACTTTAATGGCACAGAATCAGCAGCAACGGACGTTTAGCAAATATCTCAAGAATGGCAGTAAGGCATATATTGAGGGTTCATTGTGTACTGGGAAGTGGAAAGACTAAAAATGGCATAGTTCGAGAGGTAACAGAGATTCGGGCGGATGTATTGCAATTGTTTGGATTATTTTTATTAGACCATATTGGTGCATATTAGTTCATATTTTTGTATTCACTAATTGAAATATATTCACAAGTGAATACAATAGGATAAAAAGTTAACACTCTTATAGTGTTAAACCTTATTTAGCCCTAGTGAATGGGCTTTATAGCTTCTGAAGAATATTGGAGTACTCCTTTAAAGAGGCCTTATAAGAATTATTTAAGATCAAACATATGAGGGGGCTCATGAATGGTTGAACATCTAAAGATATATCGAGTTTCTATTAAAGCATGTAATACCTATGGCTGAATTCCCTATAGGGTAGGGGGGTTATTCCATCTATTGATTTAAAGAACTTTCACTGAATCTAATTATTTACTCTAGAGATGTATCATGTCTATCCAACATATTATTGTTCACGAAATTCGACGCGTTAAAGAAGAAAAAAAAAGTACAGAAACATTAATTGCTAAGATCAAAGATACAGAGAATGATTTAAGATCATTAAATGGTGAATTAGCAGCAAAATTATTAAAACTTTTTTCTAGTTCTAGTTTAATGGTAGGACAGTTTTCTATTGGGAATGATACAGAAAAGAAACCAGCCTTTGAACAAGGGTTAGATAATTTTTATTCTGGTGAAAATTGTCTAGACTTTGTTGAAATGACAAGAGAGTTGGCAGAATACTTTAAAACTTTTCTTGTTGAAAATAAAAGTATTACTGGTGGTTTTCTTGTTTTTTTTGAGTTTAAAGGTGATGAACATACCAAGTTAGCAGTTGCTGTAATTAATAAATCGAATGCGACTGACATTAATCCTGATCTTAATTTTATTGCCAAAGAAATTCTGGATCTAGATAAATTGCATTTGGGTGCAACAATCAATATTACAGAGTGGCGTGATGAGTTTTCGGAACGATATATTCGTTTTAAAAATGGTCAGTCAGAACAGGTAACTGATTATTTTCAAAAATTTATTGGTTGTGAAGTCGATAAACAAGCTGCAAATGAAGAAACAAAGAAATTAAAAGAAGCTATTGAATCCTTTGCTACTGAGAAACTTAAACTATCCCAAACTGCTGCAGATGACTATCTTGCTTTAGCCCACTCATATATTAATGATTGTATAACCAAAGGTGACGATGTTGTTTTGTCGAATGTAGCAAAACATGTTTTTCCTGCTGATAGTAATGAGTTTTTTGAATATGCAAGCGAAGGGCATAATTTGTCAGGAATTTTGCAAATAAGTAAAACAGAATTAAAGGGATTTAAGAAATTTAGTAGTAGCCGAAAGGACCTTTCAATTACTTTTGCAAAAGCTTTGCTGAACGATAAAATTAAATTTGAAAATGATATACTCAAGATCGACAGCTCATTACTGTCGGATAGTTTGGTAGCAGAACTTAAAGCAGCTACAACAGCAAGCAATTCAGATGAATAGAAATGACTATGAATCCAGTACAAATTTATCGTGACATCTTTCTGTCTATGCAAGACAGACAGGAAAGTTGTGACCAATTTGTAAGCTGGATGGAACTAGATGCAGACAAACTTGCTTCTCTAAAAGCTTTAAATGCATACTCATTGGCTGCTGGCAGCCTTGATGTAAAAGTTGAAGGGAAGCAACGTGGATCAGGCGTAGATTTAGAGAGAATTCAAAGCAGTCAATTTAATAGTAAATACATTTTTGAAGTTAAATTAAATAAAACTAATATTAATTTGGGACACGATTTCATTGTTTGTGATAGCTGGAATACAGTTCTTAAATACGAACATTATATAAAGAATCCTATAAAGAAAATTTTTTTAACAGATGTCGAAGATTATTTTGATATTGACTCTAGTGATAGTAAATATAAAAATTATCTTGCCATGGGTGAACTATATTCATTCATTAAATTTTTGTCTGAGGAGTCTAATGCAGACAAAGATTGTATTTTTTATAATCGTAGTTATAAGTTTAAAATTAAAGCTTGTGAAGATGATTTAAATTATCCGATTGATACTAAAAGCTTAGGTAAGTTCAAACATCAAGATATGCACCGAGAGGCTATTATTAATCTGATGTGCAAAGAATTAACGTCTTTTGTTAAAGACGAAATTGAAGATGTTAGATTTAGCTATCTTATTCGTAACTTGAATCCCTTGATTACGAATATCAATCATAGTTATCAAAGCTATGTAGAGGATTATACCTTTGATAAGGTGAGAAAAGAGTATAAAGAAAAGAAAACTGAATACATCAAAAAATTGAATGATACTTTCGATTCTGTCGCTACAAAAATGTTTGCAATACCAGCAGGTATTTGGTTCGCTACAGCCCAAATGACTACCATGAAAACTATTAGTAGTTTTATATATACCAAAAACTTCATTGTATTAATGACCGTTTTATCAATGATATTTATTATGATTCTTAATGTACATGGGCAACGTAATACACTTAATCAAGTGAAAGAAGAGTATTTAGATATTTTTGATGAATTAGAAAAAAAATTTGAAGATGTAGATGCAGAAATTAGAAAAATAAAAGGTGAAGTAAATGATAAGTTCGATAGAGTAATGTCTTACATTTATGTGGCGATTATTATTTGTGTTGCATTAGGTGTGTATACGGCATACCTTTTTTATCAAAGTAGTATTCTCTAGAAATAAAAAAGCCCTGAAAGGGCTTTTTTATAGATCAGTATTTATAAAAAGAGAAATCCACTATTTGAAAATTAAAATATGATGTAACCAGATTGTGAAACTAGAATTTTCCCTCTAAATGCCACTTTTAAAGTGTAAACAAGTGACAATTTTAGCGATAAAAAGTGTGGCTATTTAAATTTAGATAGACGGCCTTTGGTAGTAATTAGACTTTAAATTTCAATCAAACCCATGTATAGCAAGGCTTTAGCTAATTTTGATAAATCCCCGTTCTGTCAACCTAAAAAATGATTTCGTCTAGCTACGTCTAGCAAAACTTGGCCACATTTTAAATTGCTTCAAGTTGTGTGCCATTTCCACCAATCCGTCTAAAAATAATAGTAAAAATAGCCATGTATTTTGTTGTACAAGACAGGTGCAATTTACTTGGACAACTTTATGTTTTAAACCACATCCAAATTTAGTGGAAAGCCTTATAGACCGAGCATCAAGGGGATTTTAGAGAGGGCTATAAAATGAAGTTTTGTCCAAGTACGTCCAAGTAAATCCGTACAGCTACGTACAGCAAGATAGGAAAAAAGAGATTAAATCTTGTTATACAAGATACAAGCAATTTACCTTGACAGACCGATATTTAAAACAGCCTGCCTATTCAGCTAAAGGCCTTATCAATAATGAAGCACAGTCAATTTTAGTAAAGTTTTAAAAGTGATATTTCGTCAAGGTACGTCAAGGTAAATCCGTATAACTACGTATAACAAATTTAGATTGTTGAATCGGAAATTCACCCTTATAGATTTGAAATCTAATAGGGAGATTTCTATATCTCTTAATCTATAGCATTACGTATCACAAAATAGCCTTAAATCTTGTTGGACAAGGCAAACTAAAAAGCCCTTAAAAAACCAACTCAAATCTAAGCTATATAGGGAGTATAGCGATTCAAATAGAACCTTGTTTTGTCCAACTACGTCCAACAAGTAAAGCGGATTTGTCGTTCTAGGGGCATGCAATATTCCCCAGTAATCAATTAAAAAACATGCCTAAAAACATGGATAGTTTTCTATTCCATCAACGTGAATGGCTTATTTCATCTAATTAATTTTTGCTTTACGGCGTATTTATGAAAAATGCCATCTATGCCAGTCATAGCAAGGCATACAGGAATTTAATGAAATTGATTTCGTAAAACTACGTAAAACAAAACGGCCTTAAATTATTCTTTACAACGTTTATTCAGCTATCCTTGATAGGACACCAGTAGAAAGACCATTAAAATGGCCTTGAAGCTATATACAACAAGGTTTATCGCTATTTTAAGGAATCTCATTTCATCAAGGTACATCAAGGGAAACATGTCTATAAAGCTTCATCACTGGCGAAAGTTAAAAAACAATTCCACGTTTTAAATACAGTGCCTTACTACGAGAAATTCGTAGTAGCTACCTAGATAAAAGATTACGTTTTATTAAGAGCAAATGATAAGAAATGATAAGGTTTTATCGGGTTTTAGGTGCGTCCAATGCCGGATTAACATTTAAAACCAAAGGTGAGCGCAAAATTGCGTTGGCTAATCCATGTTTTAAAAGCAAAGCTCAAAATTGAGCAACGGTATTCAACAAAGCGCAAAATCGCGTTTTGCAACAAACACGCGCGCGCGAGAGGGATGCTTCAAATATGGTTTTAAGGCTTAAAATCCCAATAGAACTACAGTGCGATTATTCGGGCGGTTTACTTCTGCAAATAACCTGAACATAGGGATACCCCCCACCATCTAAATCCTCAACTTCGGCAATGTACACGCGACTGGATGCACGTATCTGCAATCGAAAGTATTTCGTGATTTTTATAACTTGCTCACACTTAAAACGCGACCAAGCTACTTAATCAGCCACTTGAACGGCTAAGTTAATTCAAGATTTAAAATCCAATCACCAAATATGGTTTTGCGCTCAATAAATTTATTGAAGCCAAATAACGAGCCTCATAATCCGATCCACTAAAAGGAGTGTTTTTAACTCCTGAGTTCGTCACCCAGCATGACAACTAAACTCAGAGAAATGCCCTAGTAACAAATAATTTGTACACTATTGTGTACACTGTTATTTTTTGAATTGAAATTAACTTTAAAAAACAATTATTTGTTTTATCAGTTCAATTGACGCCATCCCACCAAGATTCGAAAAAGCCCTGAAACGTAAGTTTCGGGGTTTTTTCTTTTTAAGATTCAAATTATTAAATCATTTGTGCAATGACGAACATAAAGACTATTGGGGCTGCAAATCCTACTTGTTTCTAAATCATCTGAGCAATGAGCAACCTTCCGATAACAAACACACGGCGTCGTCGTTGTTTCTAAATCATCTACACGATGAGCAACAAAAACCGTTTATTCAATCACTGTAGATGATCTTTCTAAATCATCTATGCGATGACGAACCCACTTTGTAGATATGGTTTTATCTGGATAATTTTCTAAATCATCTAGGCGATGAGCAACTTAAATAGAGTCATGGTCACGCTCATAGAATCTTTCTAAATCATCTGGACGATGAGAAACAAGACCGTATTGGTGATTTTCAGCAAACTGGTTTCCTAAATCATCTGTGCGATGACGAACGAGCGCCAAATTCTGAATGCCCTGAATGTCAATATCAATACTCAGCGTACATTTCTAAGTCATCTATGCGATGAAGAACCGCAAGATGCGTGTAAAAGGCTACGTGATGAATTTCTAAATCATCTAGGCGATGACGAACAAATTAAATGCTCAGATAGCTAAAACTATTTGTTGCTAAATCATCTGGGTGATGAACAACAATATGTTAGCCAATATCTCGTTTGATGCTGCTTTCTAAATCATCTGAGCGATGACGAACATTGGCTGGATTGTCCATATTATTCAAACGATTTTCTAAATCATCTAGGCGATGAGAAACCAGTAGACACCGCCTACAGGTAACACCGTCTATTTCTAAATCATCTGGGCGATGAAGAACCTTGCAGATAGATCAATTGATAATTTGCTCATTTTCTAAATCATCTATGCGATGAAGAACCCGCACAAGAGATTATTAACGATGTGTCTCTTTTTCTAAATCATCTATGCGATGAAGAACATTTGTAGATGCTGGGCCGATAGAATTTCCTATTTCTAAATCATCTATGCGATGAAGAACGCTATGTGACGCTTTATCAAAGTAAATGGCTTTTTCTAAATCATCTGGGCGATGAGCGACGAAGAAAGTGATGGTCATATCTTCAGTGAGATTTTCTAAATCATCTGAGCGATGATCAATATATTGGATTAAAGTCCATCATTAGAAGACGTTTTCTAAATCATCTAAGCGATGAGCAACAAAATGGCTACAAGCTCATTAAATCATTTGAATTTCTAAATCATCTTGCAATGAGCAACTCCATTAGCTACAGAAATAGTTGAGCATTTAATTTCTAAATCATCTACGCGATGAGGAACGCGTGGGCTAAAAGCCAATTCGCACTAATACCTTTCTAAATCATCTGGGCGATGAGCAACTGTAACGTAAATCTTCTGAACTTGACCCCTGTTTTCTAAATCATCTATGCGATGAGTAACGTGAAAATCGATATTGATAAATTAGCAAAACATTTCTAAATCATCTATGCGATGAAGAACTTGCTGTAATTAATTTTATGGCTTGGTGTTTTTTTCTAAATCATCTATGCGATGAAGAACAGAAGTTAAAGCAGAAAGTAAGGAGGGGTAATTTTCTAAATCATCTATGCGATGAAGAACTGGACGTTGACCCCGAAGGGGAATGCTGAACTTTTCTAAATCATCTATGCGATGAAGAACGTAGGTAGTTTCAACCCATTCAACATTATCTATTTCTAAATCATCTATGCGATGAAGAACCTGTTTCTCACCCGGATTAAATGAGCTGTCTATTTCTAAATCATCTATGCGATGAAGAACCTGAAGCTGAACGTCAAAAACATTTAGATGAATTTCTAAATCATCTATGCGATGAAGAACTACGAAGATGGCTTTTAAGTTTTTCCACGAGGTTTCTAAATCATCTATGCGATGAAGAACAAAGAACACTTTCATTGCCATGCCTGTGTAATTTTCTAAATCATCTATGCGATGAAGAACATTGTACTGATTTATTAACCGTATAAACAAAATTTCTAAATCATCTGTGCGATGAAGAACTAGCAGTTGATTTAGCGATTAAGGCTTTGATTTTTCTAAATCATCTATGCGATGAAGAACCACAAGTTTAGCAGGTAACTTAATTTTACCGTTTTCTAAATCATCTATGCGATGAAGAACGGGCTTTAGTTGCATTATCACGTCGTATTGTATTTCTAAATCATCTATGCGATGAAGAACGCCCAAGCAATTACTTCTTGATCTCGGTTAAATTTCTAAATCATCTATGCGATGAAGAACAATCATGGCTTGAGTGGGCGCAGGCACACCAATTTCTAAATCATCTATGCGATGAAGAACCTTGGCTGGGGTAATTCTTTTGAATTTTGCTTTTTCTAAATCATCTATGCGATGAAGAACAGGAGCATCAAGTCTAGCCGAGGCTGGTGAATTTTCTAAATCATCTATGCGATGAAGAACGCAGCAAAAGCAGAGTCTTCAATCCAAAGGGTTTTCTAAATCATCTATGCGATGAAGAACGTACCTCATCAATAAAAATAACAGATGTTTCTTTTCTAAATCATCTATGCGATGAAGAACATTACAGTCACCTTTGTTTTCCAAGCTTTCTATTTCTAAATCATCTATGCGATGAAGAACTGTTCCAGATGTGCAGTCAAATGTTTGTATTGTTTCTAAATCATCTATGCGATGAAGAACAAACTCAGACTATTAAACAAGATCGCCGTGTATTTCTAAATCATCTATGCGATGAAGAACAAAGAAACGAGCGAATTTCTTTGGGTCTTTTTTTTCTAAATCATCTATGCGATGAAGAACTCAACGTTACTCGATTGAAATGATACTACTGTTTTCTAAATCATCTATGCGATGAAGAACTAACAATCATTTTACTGACTTGGGAAGCAGTATTTCTAAATCATCTATGCGATGAAGAACACTTGCAATGAATTTCTATGTGAAGCATGGAATTTCTAAATCATCTATGCGATGAAGAACTTGCTCATATGGCTAACGTTCAATGGGTGGTATTTCTAAATCATCTATGCGATGAAGAACATTCTAATTCTGGCAAGCATGGCAAGGGTAAATTTCTAAATCATCTATGCGATGAAGAACGGGAGTCTGCATTGCTTGGTGCCTCTGATCTTTTTCTAAATCATCTATGCGATG
This sequence comes from Acinetobacter baumannii, assembly GCF_009759685.1. NCBI lineage: Bacteria > Pseudomonadati > Pseudomonadota > Gammaproteobacteria > Moraxellales > Moraxellaceae > Acinetobacter > Acinetobacter baumannii. The sequence continues at coordinate 2,276,777 of NZ_CP046654.1, forward strand.
AAGAACTCCAAGACCAAAATGATTTCTTTAATGGGATTTTTCTAAATCATCTATGCGATGAAGAACATAGGCAAAGCAGGCAATTGCTCAGCTTTCTTTTTCTAAATCATCTATGCGATGAAGAACTTGTTCAGACATTTGCTACTCCCTCACTCATATTTCTAAATCATCTATGCGATGAAGAACCCTATTTAAAACTAGATGTAGAGCTTCCTACTTTTCTAAATCATCTATGCGATGAAGAACGAACTCTGATAGCTTCATTGGCGTATCGATACTTTCTAAATCATCTATGCGATGAAGAACCATTTGAACCATCTGGCATGTGTTTTTCTAAATCATCTATGCGATGAAGAACTGAACTAGCAGATACATGTGATGGCTTGTACCTTTCTAAATCATCTATGCGATGAAGAACCGTAGTTATTAGCCTGATATCGTTCCAATTGATTTCTAAATCATCTATGCGATGAAGAACGAACTCTGATAGCTTCATTGGCGTATCGATACTTTCTAAATCATCTATGCGATGAAGAACAAAAACCGTAGACTACGCCTTGTGACCGAGTTTTTCTAAATCATCTATGCGATGAAGAACATTTTTGAAGTATCTACCTCATAAGGCTTATTTTTCTAAATCATCTATGCGATGAAGAACTTCAGGAAGGCTTAGAACGTAATCCAGTGAATTTTCTAAATCATCTATGCGATGAAGAACAGATACACGAACACTATAAAACTTCTCTTGATTTTCTAAATCATCTATGCGATGAAGAACTTAACGTAGAACGTACAGAGTACCAGCGTTACTTTCTAAATCATCTATGCGATGAAGAACTAGAGTTAAGTTAAAACAAAACTCTTAAAATCAATTATATAAGTTTTTAATGAGTGAAAATACTTCGTTATAAGGTATTTGGGTTAAATGTATGATTTTATTTGATTTTACTACATATGTCAGTAATGAAGCTAAACATGTAATCTAAAATATCTTGGTCTTGGCATGTTTCAATAAGCTGCATTCGGAATTCTTTTTGATTTAATCCTTTTGCTGCACATGTAAAAGCGACTGGCATAACAAAAGCATCTTTAACTAGGTCCGCTAGGTCAAAGACTAGACCTCCACGACGTGTTTTACCGTGCAAAATAGGGAGGGCAAAACTAATTCCCATTCCATTTAAAGCAACTGCTGCATAGCCATAGGCAATATAGTTTCCATGATCAAGGTAGCTGTTGGCTATATCCGCAATAGAGTCTTGAGAGTTTTTTCCTTCATCACGAATAAATTCAACTCCAAAGCCTTTAGCAAGTTGTTTGTATAACGTTTTAGCCCAACGTCCCTCGGCTGCAAGTAATTCCTGTAGATTTTCGGAGCGATCAATATCTTGTTTGAATGTGTTTAAAGCATTTTCATCAATATAAATACCAGATTGAATCAAATCAAAATTCTTTTTCCATGATTGTGATACGAGGGCAATACGTTCAAGTAATAATATTTTTGCCATGAGTAAGCGTGCGTCATCTTCTAACCATGCTCTCATCCAGATTTGCATATATTCAGTGGGGCGATATTCACTTTGGGGCGCTAAAAATGTTAAATCTAATGATGAAAATAAAGGGGAACCGCCGGAACCGCAAAACCCAACCATGACATTAGATTCCGCTAAACGTCTGGCAGCCGCATCTGTTAATGAGCTGCCTTTGCCAAGTAGTAAAAAGGCGGTGTTTTTCTCTGGAATATTATAAAAATATTCCACAGGTTGTGAGTTCTCCGTCAAGTAAACAATTCGATCATCTTTTAAAACGACACGAACTTTTTCTAGGTAAAATACGCAGGCACGCTTTGAAAGCATAAGTGGGCGGCTGCGTTCTTGACGGAGTTGACTCATATTATATTTCCTTAAAAGACGGGTAGGGCAAAAGGACTTTCCTTACGGGCAAGCCCATAGCTATCTGGCAGCCCGTATCCCGCGTTTTCACTCTCCTGAACATCAATAATGACTGTAAAACCATGACCTGTACTACTGACCACCTGAAAGAAGGGCATTCCTTTGGCCGTTTTTAAGCGTCTATCTCTTAAAGGTTCATTTTGGTGGGAAAGCTTAGTACGTTCAGATTTCAGAGTTGGAATACGAAACTTTCGATAACTTTTCCAACCAGAAATTTTGGCAGTAGGAACAGGAATTGCGGCACCTAAAACGGTATAGTCGCGAATTTTCCAGTGTCCTTTAATTGCCTCGATTAACTCATCTAACTCATCCTGTTTTTCAGCAAAAATTCGCAAAATATCAAAGTTAGGTTTAGCCGAACGACCATGTTTTTTTTCAAATTGTTCCTGCTTCGCTTTCAATTTATCAGATATCTCTAGTGCAAGAGCGTAATGCGCAGGCAGTTTCCGAAAAGCACCATGAATGACGGTGTAAATTTGATTACGAATATGACCAAGTTTTAAATCCGTATCGTCTGATGACTCAAGAACACGGATATCCAGATAGTAATTGGCATCCATGATTATTCACCCTCGGAGTACACGCCACCACGAATTAAACAGGCAATTAGGAACATACCTTTTTCGCTGTTTGGATCAAGCTCATCAATTTCTTTTAAAATATCGAATGCAGAAACTTTGTCTTTACCTACGCGATAGAAAATCTGACCTTCTAGGTTTGCACCGTTAGGCTCTACCGCAATTGGTTTCTCATCGTTTTCTTTAAACAATGGATACCAGGTATCAATTGTTCTTAGAGCATTTCCAATTTTTTGGTCACGTAAAGCAGCTTGCCCCAGATATTGGTTGTCGTTTGCTTGGTGGTCTGGTTTTTTCGGTGTTAATTGATACAGAGATCGAGAGAAACCTTTTGGTTTATCTTCTAAGTAATTTTGAGAAGGGAAAACTTCTACACCACCCATTCCGAAGTCAACAATCGCTTCAATATGTAGTGCTGCACTTGTGGATTCACCTGTAATTCCTTTTAATAAAATTTCTGCTAGTTTTTGTTCTTGTTCAGACGGTTGATCAAAACTTTTAAGGTTATAAGAAAGAGCATCAAAGCTAAATATTTCAGGGTAGTCTTGAGCAGTCACTTGAATGGTAATGCTTTCAGCAACAATACGGTTACGCCATAACCAGCGACCATTCACGATATTACGTACATAACGACGCACAACTTCTTTTAGTCCATCGCTTTCTTTGGCACGATTTACAAAATTTAAGAACGCTTGGCGGAAATTATATTCTTCGGTTTTGTCAGCACCAGCTTTAGACGCACTTGCAAACAGTACATAGCTCAAGTCAATAAAACGAAAGTCCCATTTCACCAAAAGTTTAGCTTTAGGTTGTAATTTCGCAGATTCGGTAAGCTGAATATTGGTGACTTCACGAGCAAGAGAGTTGCCTGTTGCAGCACCTTTTTCTTTATTACCTGCTACGTTTTGAGTCCCTCGAATTCCGTGATACATCACATGTAACGGCTCTTGTTTACCATCTTCAAATAAATTAAAAAAAGCCCCATCACTCACCACTGTACCGCGTTGTAAAGAAAGGCTGCCCGGTAATTTCTTAAAAATTGTCATGTGAAAAATTCCTTATGTTTAAAAGCGAGTTATGCATTGATGCAATTTTGTTTTAAAAGAAAAATGTCGTCTTGCGGCCAGTGGTAGGTCCACAATAATTTTTGCAAGTTATGCCAAGTGTCATCCTCAGCCTCAGTATTTCTCCTTAGAATCTCACCTAAAGAAAAATACTGAATAATGCCGGTAAGCGGTTCTGCATAGGCGTGTGCTGTATTTTCCTGATCTTGTGCTTGGCGAATACCAGCTCGTTGGTCTGTGAGTGGCTCAAGTAGGGCATAACCCAAATTAGTTGCCGATATCCAACTTAAATTTTGGTCATTAAAGAAAGCTCTAAGTGCATCTGCTTTTAACGCCAACAGTTGGGTAAATGCCTGAACTCGATTAATTTGTTTACGTTGCTGATATTCAATAAGCAAATCTTGTCGATCTAAAATGGCAAATCCAGTTTTGATTTTCTTTAGGGCTGTTTCTAGTTCATTTTCAGAATGTGTCGTAATTTCTAAAAACTCGATAATTTGTCCACCAGCAAAACGGCTACATTTAAGTATGTTTGTTAGTTTTTCTGGACTAATCCGAGAGCTAGAAAATTTGATAACAAGGCTAAACTCTAAATGACAAGATGCGGTTGGTTGTAAAGACAACGCGTATTTATTTTTAGAAGAATAGTCCTTTTTACCAATAAACACGGCACCACGACGTTGAGCAGGCGTAAAGCGGCCATAGGCTTGTCCACCTAAACGCTGTTGGTCATGATGAATATAAATAATGCCTTCTTCTTGAGTGCCTAATTGTCTTGCCAAATGATGTGCAAACATATTGGCTGCAAACAAAGGCACACCACCTAATAAGAAGCCATTAGTTTGCATATTTGCATTTTGTACTCGCATACGAGGAATAACGACATAACGACTCATCGAATAATCTCCCGTAAGCGGCGGGTGATATAACCTTCTGAATTGCTATCTAGGCTAATCGTTACAGTTTCATTATTTATTTCTATATCAAAGGTTTCATTGGTGATTTTTCTAGCAAGATAATCTGAGAACTTTATTCTCCAGTGATCATCTCGTAGTTCTGGGTCAATCAAACCTTGTAAAACAAACGAAAGGCTCGGATGAACCCAGAATGAAGGACGCTCAATTTCTTCCATACTTGGTAAAATTGATTCAGCCTCTTCTAAAATATTTTTTTGAAAAGTCGCCTGTCTTAATACATCTTTAGCAAGGATATTCAGGAAAATAACTTCCTGATCTCGAACATCCCGATTGGTAGAGGGAGCGAAAATCTCGAGGTCATGCCAATTTTGAATGGTATTCGTCGCGGTGATAATAAGTTGGCGATTTAAAATTTCTGACCACTCTTTAATTGCTTCTTTTGCCCGTTTAGTTCCATTAAGCAGTTTTATTTTGCGGGATAGACGTATCGTAAATCCGTTATAGAAAATCGCTAATGCTTGGCGTACTTTTTCACTTGCTTGAGGAGCATCCACTGTAATAGGGCGTTGCATTGAACGAACGAGGCTTCCCACATTTTGTGGATTGGCTCCACCTATGCCAAAAACAGCAGTTTGAATGCGGTTAAATTCACTGTCTTTTTCTTTGCGTAATTCATTTACAGCATCAACTTCTTGGTTCACCAGATAATTTACGCCAGCAGCAGTAAGTGGGCTAACTGAAACGTATTCACCATTTTTGGGAATTAAAAGCTGGCGCATACGTATATCAATGTTTTCTGTACCGGCTTGATACGGCTCATTAAAAATAGATGAAATGGATGGCTTGAGCTGTTCCACTTGTTGTTGAAACTCAGCTTCTTCTGAACTGATATCATCATTAATCATGGCTGCTTTTACGACTTTAAAAATAGAAGCCGTTTTACCTGCATTTGCCTGATAATCGGTTGGAATAAGGAAGTCTTCATTTAATAAGGTTCGAGCACTAAGATAGGGTAAATCAAGTGCTTGCCGTTTACTTAAACGAATCCCACCTTTTTCAATATTGGAATTAATCGTCTTTAAACTAAAGTGTACCGATTCTTCTAAAGCGTTTATAAAAATATCTGCTTGTGGTTCAGGCATTATCTTCCCCGTTTTTGTTATCTAGCCAATTTTTAACACATTATTTGAAAAATGAAAGTGTTGGAGAAACACTTGACGTCATAAATTGACGCCAAGTGTTTTGAATATTAAAGTGATTGGTAATTAATTTAAGTAAAGCCGACATTATTCATAAATATCGGCTTTAAATAGAGTCCTAGCTGGTATGACATGCATTACAGCAGTAATAACATCCATTAATTCGAGCGTTAGGCCATCTTCGTTTTGCTGCTAAAACTGCGCTAAAGCAATTCAAATGCTCACCTAAATCTACTCTATTTTGAGGATATGGCATGAATGAGCAACCTGTTGTTAGGTTGTGAACTTCATAATCGCCATTTGCTTGGACATTTTGATTGATAATGAATTTAGACATAGTTCTTACCCTCCCCAGATCATAAGGATTGAAGGTAGATCTACGCCTCGCTGTATAGCAGGATGAGACAAAAGTTTGAAATGTTGTGCTATCATTTGGATAGTCCTTCTTTAAGTTATAGAGCTTTGGAAACGGACAAAAGCAGATATGAAGTTTCTCAGGCCGAATATCTGCTTTTTTTATGACCATTTACATTGTGAGTATTGTTTAATAGTTTTAAAATGTCAATTTTTTATTTTTAAAAATTAAAGTAATAAACGGGCTCTAAGTATTAAGGGTTGAATTTTTAATGTAAGCAAGAAATGACACCTCAGTATTAAGGTGTTTTTTTTAAAGTTCGTAATCCATCTAAACGATGGCAAATAATCATTCTAAGAATTGGACTCTAAGAATTAATTTCTCAACTACTTATACAGTAGTGAACAAAAAAGATTATACAGAAATGACTGCAACCACCTGCAACTATTTGTTAAGTACAGATAAGCTAAAATATACTTTTAAAACGACATAAGATGTCGCTCTAAGATTATATCTTTTTATTAAAACTTTCTCTTTTTAAAACAAAAGATTATATTTTTATGATATTTAAACTTTAACAATAAATTATGCATGTCATTCTCATCTCGGCTTGTGAAAAAAGAGCTTTAAAGAAAACTCGAGCGATTTTGGATAGCTATGCTATTCGTACAGGACATTCATCTTGGCAAGCACCAATGACAATGGACGGCTTAAAAGAAATCCGTAGTTCATTAAAAAAAGTAGCCACCCGACAAACTGCGGTGGCCGCTTACATTAATTTTGGTGTGCGAAGAATGAAGCTTGCATGGGTTGTAGGAGCAAAACATAAATTTGCCCATGACGGTGCATATCCAGTTGCATCGACCAAGAAACAGCAAAAGTTATTGATGCTAGATGAATGGGTCAAAGCAAGTAGCTTGTTGGCGGGTGCAGCAGGGGACATGCATGATATTGGTAAGGCATCCCAACATTTTCAGAAAAAATTAAGTCCAGAAATGGGGGGACAAAAAATTAGAGATGACATTCGACATGAATGGTTGTCTTTAAAACTATTACAACAACTCAGAAAAAATGGATGGGACTGGCAGCTTGCTTGGAAGAATTTAGGTAAAGGTTTAGAGAAATTTACTTTAGGTGATCGACATGAAATTGAACAGGGAATCCAAAACGAATTAGAAGCAGTCGATTATTTGGTTGTTACGCATCATGGATTGTTAGGGGTGGAAGAAGCTTTAAAAAATGATCCATTAGCCTTACCTCACTATGAAAATCATGTCCGGACATTGGTTCCAAGCCTTGAACAAATGAGCTGTGCAGGTGAGTTGGCAGACTCTATTTTTAAAAGTCATCAAAAACGTATGCAGCGTTTAACTGCATTAATACCAAAACAAAAAATAGACCAGCTTTTATATTGGAAAGCTTTAGCACTGCATTCGCGAGCAGCTCTGATTCATGCCGATCATATTGTCTCAGCACAACAATATTCTTTGCAAAAACCTGAAAATGTATCGTTATTTGCAAATACAAAGCTTAAAACTATAGACCAAGACAAAAAAGCCAAATTACAAGATCAACCACTAGAATGGCATTTACACCAAGTCGGAGATCGGGCTTCACGCATTGCAGTTCAAATGATGACTGATTTGAGTTTATCTGGCCTATCTGAACAAACAGTTGAATATATTTGTCAGCCAACAACTCACCCACGTTTCCAATGGCAAAATATTGCAGCAAATGCATTGCAAAAAAATATACAGAAGCATCCTGAAACACCAGCGTTGGTATTCAATATTGCAGGGACTGGAAGTGGTAAAACCCGCATGAATTTGCGCGCCGCTTGTACTTTACGACCAGATGATCCAAGACTAGCGATTGCGCTTAATTTGCGTTCTTTAACTTTGCAGACTGGGCATGCACTTAAAACGTCGATGAATCTATCGGAAGATGAAATCGCCGTAATTATTGGAGATACGGTTACCCAGACTTTATTCGATCAAAGTAAAGAGAAAATTGAGTTTGTTGATGAAGATGAAAATCATCCAGAACCTATTTTTGATGCTTGGGGTGAGGACTGTGATTTACCTGAGTGGTTACATCCATTATTTACGGTTGAAAAAAATGGACATAAAGTTTTAGATCAAAAGGAAACTACAATCCTTGCTTCGCCATTATTAGTTTCAACCATTGATTATCTGATTGCAGCGGGTGAACCACATAGACAAGGACATCACGTTAAAGCATTACTTAGAGTGGTGAGTAGCGACTTGATTTTAGATGAAGTTGATGGCTATGAACCTAAAGCATTGATCGCTGTTTTACGTTTAGTTCAGTTAGCTGCAATGTATGGTCGAAACGTTATTTGTTCGTCGGCAACCTTATCACTTACAGTTGCCAAAACAATTCATCGGGCTTTTGAGTCGGGTATGCAAATGCGGGCAGCCCTTTATGGTACCGAGAAAAAATCAATCATTGCGATTATTGATAATGAGCTTAAACCACAGGTTTGGTTAGAACGATCAAGTCAAAAATCAGAATTTAATACCAACTACCAAAAGCATTTAGATAATTTACAAGTTCACTTACTCTCTAAGCCTACTCATCGACTGGCTCAGTTGCTTTCATTACCTGAAACTACAGTTTTATCGTGGAAACAGTCAGTATTAGAAGCAGTGAAGCAACTTCATCAAGAGCATGCATGGAATTTTAAAAAGACTGAAAAAAAAATTTCTTTGGGGCTTATACGGGTTGCCAATATTAAACATGCAATTCGACTTGCCCAATTTTTATCAGATCATTTACCTGAGGCAAAAATAGCTTGTTATCATGCAAACGACTGGCTTATTTCAAGATTTTATAAAGAGCAACGTTTAGATCAGCTTTTAACACGTCATAAAGACGGCAAGAAAAGAAAAACGGGTAATGAGCAGATCGAACAAGATGATGAAATTATTAACCTCATTCAGAAATCTAGCTCCTTAAATATTCCATTTATTGTAATTGCAACACCAGTGGAAGAAGTTGGGCGAGATCATGATTTTGATTGGGCTATTATTGATGCATCAAGTGTACAATCAATTGTACAAACAGCAGGCCGAGTTAATCGTCACCGGTTAGAAAAAGTACAACAACCCAATATTATGATTCCCCAGTGGAATTATCGTTATTGTGAACAACGTGATATTGAAAAACTTAAGCAGCAAAGTAAGCAGCGTCGACCTGTATTTGTATACCCTGGTTATGAAGGATATGGTTTATCTGTAACATCAACTTATTCATCTCAAGATTTAAAAGAGCTTTTACCATGGGATCATCAATCTCAATTAGTCATTAATGCCCGTTTGCGTTTTGATCAAGTAAATTGTTTATTTGCAAAACATGATGATCAACAAATAGGAGATTTTTGCCAAAATTATTTTAATGATCAAGGGGAGCAGTTATTTTCTCGGTCGGATGTAGATGCAAGTATCATGACAGAGAATATTTATAATTTAACGCCTTTACGAGAACGTAACTATCAAGAAACCTATATGTTTGAGTGGACTAATAGCTTGATTGTTAAAAAACAAGTTTATGGTTTTGATGAAAAAGCGACTAAAACTTTAAAATATCCAAAATATGGTTTGGTATGGGATCTAGTGAAGTTCGAAGAAATTCCTGCTAAGCCACAAGCATGGTTAGCTCTCGATCCACAACAAATGAAAGATTACTGTTATGAGTACCAAATTGCCAATGAGCAAGGCTGCCGTATATCTTTAACACCTTACAATAGAGATGAAGTGCCTACTTGGTCTTATGATTATGGCTTTGGCGTGATGCAAAAATAGATTACTAAAAATAAGGTTCTCGTACGCAACAGAAGCTTAATTTTTATATCGACTTAGAGTAGCCTTCCATCGCAGCTAATTTTATTTTTTATAGTATCGCTGTTTCTTCCTTAGAATTTTGTTTCTTGATTCGTTAGAAATACCTCAAAATGATATGTAGGTTAAGTGAAATGACTTTTTTATCGTGTAATGAAATTTATGAACTCATGACAGATCTAGGGTATACACAAACTAATACTCGTAAATATGCTCATGAATTTAAATTAAAAAATGGTCAATATATTTATGTTAAGCGATTGGAAGATAATCAAAAAAGAGTATCTGAGCCGTCTAGACTGATGATCCACCCTAAATATATTGATCATAAAGATGAGCTGAGAAAATTAGAAAAAGTAGAATTCAATTTTGAGCAAAAAGGAAATATGAATTCTGCCTTTGCTAAATTTCCAAAATGTGATCTATCGAAGTGTGATGGAAATCCTACACGGTATGGAATAGGAGTTAACTTTAAAGATAAATTAGCATTAATTAATTTTCTAAAATTTATAGAAAGTAATAAGTAAAAAGAGCTCTAATGAGCTCTTTTTTATTTAATTAGATATCAGTTTTTGAATAGTGAATCTTTCAATTGCTTCAGCTTCTATAAATATAATTCGTTAATTAAGAAAAACTCTTTAAACATTTGAATCCCCCAAGACCCCCGTGCTACAACAGAATTTTAATTGTTTGTAGAAAAAGCTTTGAACAATTAGGGCCTTTTCTAGCTTAGATTAATTTTTTACATTCAATATCATTTAGAGGTGAATCAGTTTTCATAATGATTTTTTCAATTTTGGGTTGAAGTATCAAAGCCTCCTTTGAAAGTTCTTTCGCTTTAGCTGATATCTCACTTCCGTTTTTTTCTTTAAGTTTTATATATTTTTCGATGTATTTATTACTTACACATAATGAATCTAAAGCATCAATTGACATCTTACTTTTTTGACCCGAAGCTATTAAATCTAGATCATCATTAAGCTTTATGTCTAAAGAATCGTAAGTTGTATTGACTGCATACATTAAAAAAGTGGCATAACTTAGCAACTGATCATTAGTTTGAGTTACCTTGTTAACTTCATTGTATGCTGCTTTATATAAGGATTTTGTGTAATAAAGCTGATTAAACTGGGCATAGAGTGATGCTTCATATGCTTGGGTTATATCAGCTTCAGTAATTCCATGTTTCTGAGGACGGACTTGACTACACGCTACCGTTAAAAGAGACAATAAAATAATACAAAGTTTAGATTTCACAATTAATTAACCATTTTTTATTCAGGCAGAGGAATATATAACTAGATTCAACTATAACTAATTTATAAAATTAGTTATACAAAGTTCCTTATACATTATTAACATGAATAAGGCTAAGCTAATTAAAAGATATCTCTTAGAAGGAGAGTCTTTTATAAAGGAATCTTCTATTAACATAGGAATGGCTCTCTTTGAAATTTTAAATAATTTTCTAAGTTATTAATTCTATATAATTACATATAACTTATTTTTAGTTTAAGTAAGTTTTGATATTATTGTATTAGAAATGATAGCTGGAATCATAATGACAAGTCCTATTTTTTTACAAGACCTACCTATTGAACAATTAGAAAAACTTTCAGAAAATGATATTCAAAAGATTTCTAATGCTGAAAAAATTTATTGGAATAATAAACCACATGTCATCTACTACGTAGCTGTACATGGAGCTAAAACTCAGAACGATGGTTTAGTTAATGCATCTTCTACTAATACGAAAATAAAAGGATTATCTATTGCTCGTGTAGGTGATGAAGTTATTTATGCAGATGGTACAACCTCTAAGATTATCTCTGGTGCGGGTACAGCATGTGTTGTTGAAGGCTTGCCAGTAGCATTAGTAGGTAGTCGCTTAGAAAATGGTGATGAAATTATTGATAGTCCTAATACTTCAGTCGCTATCAGAATCTATAAAGATCAACCAAAGCCTAAAAACTTTTTAGTCATGACTAATTTTAAGGAGTAAATCATGGCTAAAGGTTTTGCAATTCATAATGCTATTACAGATCATGGTGGAGTTATTCCATCTACGCAAGCAATAAGCTCTCAAATGGGAAACTTGTTTGTTAGAGCTGGCGATGGTCATATGTGCCCTAAATGCAGGTGTTGGTCTGTAGTTATTAAAAGTCATGACCATGTGATTTTTGATGGTAAACCAGTAGCATATGTGGGTGATAAGTTATCATGTGGTGCAACGATTCAACCACAACAGTCTCATGTTGTAGGGGAAAGTGGTAGTCCTTATAGCCGATCATCAGATAATACAAATAATTCTAGTTTTGTTCCTACTCTTCAATATGGCCAAAGATTCTTATTGCAAGATGAGCTAACAGGAGAACCTTTAAGCAATATATGTTATGAAATAGAGAAAGGTGGAAATATTATTCATGGGAAAACGGATGAAAATGGCTTTACAGATTTAATTACTAGCGAAAATAAAGAAGAAATCCAAATTCATATCATTTATGAGGAACATGACCATGGCTGATATTTTTACAAATAAGAATGAAATTGATACTCGTGAAAAAATATTTTCAATGAGTGAAACACTCGAAGAACTGAAAAAGAAAGGACCAGCACCAACAAAAACAATAAATATTGTGACAAGAAGAAGGTTAACTGATAGAGAAATTATAATGTGTAAATCAGTCTTTAAAGATTCGATTGATTATAAAAAAATTTGGATCGTTATGGGAGGTTTTGTACAGAGTTTATCTGGTAATGCTATCACTCCCTTTGGTCATATTATTACTCTTCCACGAAAAGATTATATAGACAATCCTGATTTTACAACAGCAGATCCATCATTGAAACATTGGTTCATGCATGAGGTAACACATGTCTGGCAGAATGCATTAGGCTTTCAAGGTATGAATAAAGTAAAACGTGTCTGCCGTGGTGAATATTTCAAAACAGTTGGCTCTCCTGATGCAAGTAGAGGTGAAGATATATCACCATATGCAACAGATTTAAGAGGTAGAGACTTATATAAAAAATTTAATGAATTTAATTATGAACAACAGGGTCGTATTATAGAACTTTATTTTGATGCTAAGTTTCTAAGATATGCAAAACCTACTAGAAGACATCATCAACTTAGTCTTAAATTAGAACCTTATGTTTTATATACTTTAAAAGAATTTTTAGAGAACCCTAGTGATAAATCACTATTGCCGAAGAGTTAAAATTCTATGAAATTATTATATTTATTACTTTTTATTAGTAGTGCTGTTAACGCCTCTCCATATGCCACCCTATATGTAAAAATTAAAGACAATGATGTCTGTGTATTTACAAAAGGAGATTACGATAAAACACCAGATGACAAAACTTTGATTTACATGGGAAAAGTGGATGGAATTAATACCTTTCATGATTCTTATTCAAAGACTTATTTGAATCTTAAAATGCCTATTATTGAAGAGAACTGTATTAAAATTAATAAATCAGAGTTTAAAGAGAATTTGCCCTATTCCATTTGGCTTGAAACTGATCAAGAGTATAATCAACGAATATGTGTAAATCAAAATTCCGAAGGAAAAACTGTATTATTAGAGGCTAAAGCAGATCTAGAAAAAGGTACATATTGTGGCACTAACCAATATGATTACTCTAGCAATAGCCTTTGGACTAAATTAAAAAATCTTTGTTATTGGTTAGTTAGCTTATTTTAGAGCTTTAAATTCCAAAGTGTTTTATATGGAATCACTTAATAAGTTTCTTATTTTATTTATCCCTTTTCTAGTTATGGGTTGTACAAGCTATAACAGAACAAGAACCGATATTGTTATTTATAAATAATGAAGGAAATCTCTATTTCTTATTCCCTAAAGATAAAAAAGTTTTGGTATATCATTGTGAAATTAATGACTATGAAAACTTTGAATAAGATGGTATGACTTACAAACGACTATTTGTTTCTCAAGAAATTGACAAAGAAATGAAAGAGATTATTTTGGAGAACTATAAATCAAATGAAATTGTAGAAAAACATGCTTACTATATGTTGCTAGGAGAACAAGGATTAAATAACACTGGTGTTGGATTCACTACTATAGGTTTTTGTTTGTATAAAGATAAAATTCTTACTGAGCAGAAAAGTGAGAACACTAATACATTTATTCAAAAATGCCATGATTTATAATGTTGTAAATAAAACTACGCAGATGCTTAACCTCAGACCTAGTATTTGGGGGATTACATTAAAAGTACTTTGCATTAAATTATTGTATTTACTGCTTTTTATGAGTGGTTCTGTTGGTGCTTCTCCAGGTTCAATATTATATGTAAAAATTAAAGACAATGATGCGTGTGTATTTACAAAAGGAGGCTATGATAAAGCATATGGAAACCAGACTTTAATTTATATGGGTAAAGTAGATGGAATTAATGCCTTTCATTCTTCATATTCAAAAATTTATTTGAATCTTAAAATGCCTATTACTGAAGAAAACTGCATTAGGATAAATAGTTTAGAATTTAAAGAAAATTTTCCTTACTCTATTACGCTTGAAGTAGATAGAGAATATAATCAAAGGATATGCGTAAAACAAAATTCTGAAGGAAAAACGGTATTATTAGAAGCTAAAGCAGACCTAGAGAAAGGGACATATTGTGGCACTAACCAATATAATTACTCTAGCAATAGTCTTTTGGCTAAATTAAAAAATCTTTATTATTGGGTGGTTGGCTTATTAATCTAGGTTGAGTTTGATAAAATATAATTTTACTAAATATATTTATTTTATGGTTTTTTAAAGTTTTTGATGAATTTTAAGGCAGGATATGAATGTGGATATTATAAATAGTATTAAGTTGATTTTTATTTCATCTTTAATTTTACTCAGCTCAGGATGTTCTATCTTAAAAAGAGAACCTCAGCTAATTGGTTCAATTGAGTCAAAAAATCTACTATTCAGTTTCAAAAATAAAGATACAGTAATCTTAGCCTATCAAGTTAATAGTTTAGAAGAGTTTGAGAAAGATGGTTTAAATTATAAAAATATTCTTAAATATCAAGATTATGAAGGTTTTAAGAAAATCTCAATTGAAGATTATAAAAAGAAAAATATTCTAGATAATCATGCCTATTATTTAATAGTGACAAAAGAAGGAACAGTCTTACAAACCTTTGGGTTTTGTATTAAAGATAAAACTGTTTATCTTCAAGAAGACAAAAAGGATGATCAAGGTTTTACAAACAAATGCCACAATTTATAAAGATATTTTCTAGTTCATCAAATACTCTTTTATCTTTTTGAAAAGTCTAAGCTTCAGTATTTTTTAAATTTATTTTCTATCATTACAAGAGAAGTAAATAAGAATGAAAATTCACATAAGATATTGATTTTTTGATATTTTTAAATATAAATAATATAACTTTCCCCAAGGCCCCCATGCCACAACAGAACTTTAATTTTTTGCGCTGATTTAAAGTCATCCACCATTGCGACACAGAGATAAGGGAGCTAAGCCAAACGCTTAGCCCATGTCATTTTTATCGCACCGCCGCATCACACTAAAAAAAGTAGGGGCAAAGTCCTGTGGGAGAGCAGGACTTTGCAAACTGACATGTTCTAGGCGTTGCATGAGCTGAGGCGAATAAACTTGTTCAAGCCGTTGGTATATACAGTCGCAACTGGCTTGGGTGTGCCCACCCGACAGGCAAATTTTTTCAAACTCCTGCTGCGTGCGGAGGTCACAACCCGAAACGCTGTAATCGACGACAACGAGGCCTAAAACTAAAATAGTTTTATAAAATTTCATATTATTCTCGTGATGATTTGGGGATATCTCAATGAGAAAAAATAAACCGCTATATTTTAAGTTTTAAAATCATTTTTAAAGGCAATAGTTAACCAGCCTATAAAAGCAATAAAATAAAATGACTTAAATTTTAAAATAAAAATAATTTATAGATTTAAAACTTTAGATAATAGAAAACCTAAATTTTAAATAAATAAAAAGTTTATAAGGGAGAGGGGGGAAGTTTATATAGTGGCATGGTCAACTCCTAGAATTTATGGAGCTCTACCACCAAAAATCACCGTCAATTGATTAGGGTGGTAGAACGAAAGGGGGTTAGCAGACTGGGATCCAAGGGACCAGCACGCACGAGGGCGTCCCCCTCCCGTCCTACCGCAAAGAAAAGGGACGCAAGGGTCTAACGACTTATAGTGAAACTATAACCCGCCATGGATCTACGGTCTGCTAAAACCGACTGGCAATGTAGGCCAGCGGGACCATAATAATCATAAGTTTTTAATAGGTCAATTCAATTTAAATAAAATATTATAAAAATTTTAAATATAAATTTATATTTTAATTAAACTCAAAAGTTAATCGATTTAAATCATTAAATTAATAAAAATAATAAAGCTAAACTAAACGTTTAGCCTGCTCTTAAAATGTATAACGGTAATTAATAAATACGCGGTGCTGGTCCCAATCTTTCCGAGACATGCCATTTATTTTTTCACCTAGGTTTGCATTTTCAATCTTCGATTCATAATGCAAAAATGAATAACGCACATCTAAGTTTTTTACCCACGGCAAGGCATAACTCACCGTAAAGTCAAAGTAACGCTCTTTACCCTCAATATCACTGCTGATGTTACTTTGGTGAGCGCCAAAGCCATAAATATACTTCGCCTCGGTTTTTAAACCTTTCACATAGTCTTTCCAGTTATATTTCAAGCGAAGGGCAATAGCGGTTTCATCGTTATTGGTAAAGTCGGGGCCAATGGTCGCAGAGGTCGGAAACGGGTTAGTGCCGTGGTCTTGCGTTAAAATCGAGTTGCGGGCGGAGTGCACAGCAAAGTTATCTTCAATCCAAAAACCATCAAACTTTGAAACGGCAATGCCGCCTTCGAGGTTATTTTTGGCTACATTTACATCTACAAAGTAACCATTGCCACGGTTGTTAATGTCTTGGCCTTTGACACAGTCCAGCTCGGTTTCGGCACCGCATTTAAACAGCTTGCCATCGTCACGTGAGAAAAAAGCACCTGTGTTAAATGTCCACACCAAGCCATGCAAGGGAAATTTATATTGAGCAATCGCCCCATACTTTTTTAAATAATCTTTGCTATTTAAATATTCGGCATTCACGCTCCAGTTTTTGTATTGATACTTGGCACCAAGCAAACCGACATAATCAATGCGCTCGTCATTTTCAGTCACCAGTTTTTCAAAAGAGTCCATGCTGCGCGGTTTCCAGCGATCATAGTAAGCAATGTAGGTTTGTAGCTGATCATTTAGTTGAAACTGACCACTCGCACCAGAAAAAGTGTCGGGTACTGCGCGGTTATTGGTGCTTTTAAGCAACAGCGAATCTTGCAACTGGCGGCCTAATTTAATTTCGCCTTTATCGCCCAGTTTTGCTTTGATGTAGAGCTGACCTAAAGTCGCAAAGTTTTGGTCAAGCTTGCCGTTATTTTCGACTTCTAAAAGCTGAGCGCTCGGCTTGCCAGAGTCAAATAACTTGGTGACTGCATAGAGTGAGCCATCTACTCCAAGCCAGTCCCACAAGTAAGGTGACTGATAATTTAACTCAAGTCCTAACGCACTTTGTTCATATTCACTCGACGAAGGCGAAGGGTTGGCAAGCGTGGGGTGGGCAGTGCCTTCATCGTTCCAGTAACGGGTGTTAAGTTTTAATTCTAACTTGCCAAATTCTTGAGGAAGCTCTGCATATGCATTGCTCACGCTGCTTAAACCAATACAGCCCCATAGCAAATATTTATTCATTTTAAATTCCTTTTTTAAGCATGAATAAGCCCTTTGCCTAACGCTGAGGTTAGGCAAGCTTTTTATGAAATGGATGAATTAAGGAGAGAGTTTTTCGAGCACT
Source organism: Acinetobacter baumannii (assembly GCF_009759685.1). NCBI lineage: Bacteria > Pseudomonadati > Pseudomonadota > Gammaproteobacteria > Moraxellales > Moraxellaceae > Acinetobacter > Acinetobacter baumannii. The sequence goes on from NZ_CP046654.1 coordinate 2,294,587, forward strand.
TGGCCTTTGGTTTCAATGGCAAACAAGAAGGTCACAAGGCCACCAATGAGCGCCACAACAGCCAACACACTAAACACATATTGAATGCCGTAACCACCAACAACCAGACCCACCATAACAGGCCCAATTGCAGAACCGGCACGGAGCCAAGCGGTACTAAAACCAATGCCCATCGCACGTAGGCGAGTAGGGTAAAGTTCGGCAGCGTAAAGGTATAAAGAGAATGAAATAGTTTGCAAAATGGCATAGCTCAGCGTTGCTAAAATCACAACTTGCATGGCCGATTTTGCGCCTAAAATCGAAAGGCTCATGAGTGGAATAATTGCCAAGAAAAACGCTGCACTGTACCAAGGACGGCGGCCGACTTTATCAATCATTAACGCACAGATAATAGAGGCAATCACACCCACGCCCGACGTAATCCAGCCATAACCTAAACTGGTTTGCAGCGATAGACCAAAGTGTTGTTTGTAGAGAGATGGCAGCCAAGTCACCATGGCATTGTTCACCATATACACGCAAAACCACATGCCCCACAGGGTAAAGGTACGTTTGCGGTAAATGCCACGGAACAGTTCGCGCCAGTCGGTTTTTGCCAAGCCTTGCGGGTTAATTTCTTTAACCACAGGTTCAGCCAAAGTTTTACCGCTTTTAATGGCACCGTCTTCAAAGCTTTTAACCACTTGATCGGCTTCTTTAAAACGACCTTTTGAAGCAAGCCAACGTGGTGACTCAGGCAAGAAAAACCGTAAAGGAATGACCAGTAAAGAGGGAACGAGACCCACAATAAACATGACTTTCCAGCCGTAAATTGGCATCAGGAAAAATGCCGCCATGCCAGCAAACATAAGACCGAGTGGGAATAAAACTTCATAGAGCAAGAAAAACTTACCGCGCTTTTCTGCACCAATAAACTCATTAATATAAGCACTTGCAACAGGCACTTCACCACCTGTGCCAACACCTTGTAAGAAACGGAAAATTAACAGCGACATTCCGCTCCAAGCAAACAGACAAGAAATGTCCATTGCCACAAACAGTAAAATAGTAAAAGACAGCACTTTTAAACGACCGACTTTTTCGGCAAGAGAACCAAAAAAGATCGCACCGACCAGTTGCCCGACATAGCCCGCAGCAATGATCGCACCGACATAGGCAGGCGTCAGGTGCCATTCGGTTATGAGTTGAGGTAAAGCAAAGGCAATCGCAAGAACAGTATAAGCGTCAAAAAAGGTCGCGATACCGATGGTAATTCGCATAAATTGCAATCGTCCAGTGACGGGTAGCCGTTCGAGCCTTGCAATAATTTCCGCATTTTTTTGATGATGACTAATTTGTTCTACATCCGCTAGATTTGTCATCTTATATCTCCTTATCACTACATTCCTCGTAGTTTTGTTGTTCTATTTCGCACTACCTGTTCACCACAGTTTGCATGCTTTTTATTATTGTTTTTAAGAGACATGCCCGATGTTTGGCCTCAGGCAGCGTACAGGAAAAAAAGGCTAGCGTATATGCTAGCCCGAATGGAATTTAAGCAACGGCTTGGGTTAAATCGACCTTGCCAATTCCGGCTTGACGCATTGCATCATGAATTTCTTGCTCAGCACCATCTGCAAGTGGAAGCAGAGGTGAACGCACAGTGGCATGGTCCAAAATTCCGCGAGCAACCAGTGCATGTTTCAGCGCGACCGTACCTTCCATGTGTGAACCACGGTGATAGACATTGCGAGTTACTGGTAATAATTGGTCGTGAATAGCACGTGCTTTTGCATAATCTTTGGCTTTACCTGCTTTAATCATTTCAATTAACAATTCAGGGGCAATGTTGCCGTAGCCAACCAAAGCGCCGTCTACATCAAACATGGTGTGAAGCAAATATTCATCGTGGCACGTCAACACCTGTAAGTCTGGACGTTCACGGCGAATAATTGGAATTTCGACATCCCAGCGGCGCATGTTACGCACACCATTTTTCATGGCAAACACGCCTGGCTGTGCAGAAATATCGAGTAGAGTGTCTAGGTCATAAGTGGCCTTCGTTGCATCTGGATATTGGAATAAAATAGATGGCAAACCACTTTCTTCATAAATTGCTTTATAGCGATCTTGCGGTGCACCTTTTTGATAGCCAAAACGCAACCAGCCATGTGAAGGGTAAATTAAACCTGCCGAAGCACCTGCGCTGACTGCACGTTTTGCTTCTTCTGCTGCAACCGAAGTACCTTCGAGTGTAATCCCAGCGATTACCGGAATTTTGTCATCTACCGATTTAACAAAGCTTTCGATGACCTGCATTTGTTCTTTTTGCGACAAGAATGTTCCTTCACCTGCATGCCCAAGAACAACCAAGCCTTTCACACCATCAATACTGCCTAACCATGAACCTAAACGTTGAATTGCATTATGGTCTACTTGTCCGTCACGGGTAAAAGGAGTCACAGGTGCTGGGGTTAATCCACGTAAATCTAAACTCATAATCGTACTTCCTATACAGTGTAATTAAATATTCTCTGGTTCTTAATCTGACTTAAATCGTGTTGTAGAGAACATGATTGGAGTATAGAAATAGGTGAGCTATGTAGGAATTACCAATTCTTGAATTTCAGTTATACTGAAAATGTATAGCTCAAAATGCTGCCTATTTACGATTTAGGAAGAATCGATGAATTATGAATTATGGAAAATATTTTTAGACGCGGTGGAACTCGGTAGTTTAAGCAAAGTCGCCATGCTGCATAACACCAACCAACCGCAAATCAGTCGGCAAATGAACGAGCTTGAAGCGCAATGTGGCGGACGTTTGTTTAACCGAACTGGCCGCGGCGTCGAGCTGACCGATTTAGGCCAACATTTACTTCCTAAAATTCGTTCATGGCTGAACGTGACCGATCAACTCAATAATGAAATTTTGCACTCGACCGATACCCCAATTGGTACGGTGCGCATAGCTAGTTTGCCGTCTACTGCACATCCGTTGTTATCGACTTTATATAAAGTGCTTCAAGAGAAATATCCCTTAATTAAACTGTCGGTGCGTGAGGGGCAAGGGGTACATTTAGAAAAATGGCTCGAAGATGGCAGCGTCGATTTAGCTATTCTTTATCGCTTTAACCCAACGCCTAAACAGGGCGATGTTTACCTTACCCAAGCCGATACCTATTTGGTCGGCTGCGAAGGAGATGCACTCACTCAGGCCAGTGAAGTCGACTTTAAAGCAATCAATCAGTTGCCGCTGGTCACCTTTTGCAGGCCAAGTAACTGGCGCAATTTTTTAGACCACATGGCCTATGAAAATGGGGTAGAACTAAACATTGTGTTTGAAGCCGACTCGATTAGTTTGCAAACCCATTTGGTTTCCGAGTCTCGCATGTATACCATGCTGGGGCCGCAAGCTTTAAAAAAAGCCAGCCAATACACCTCAATTCAAGCTGCAAAAATTATTAATCCCGCGCTCAAGCGTTATATTTCTTTGTCTATTTCTAAAAATGGCTATTTAACGCCTGCATGTAAGGCGGTGATGGAAGAAATTAGAAATCTTGCTGATTTGCTTTAAAAAAACTTGTAACTTTATGACTGGCACTGTTGCATTGTTCGAAGCATGGTTTTTACAAAATCACGCGGCACTTCTGGGCTTTGTAGACTTAACTTTCCAAGCTTATGCATGAATTTTGGAGAATATTGGCGCTCTAAACGGTGATAAATACACAGACAGGTCGCGCGACTATGTCCAGCGGCTACGCATTTTAAGTAAAAGTCACGGTGTGCATTACTTTTATAGCCGGCAGAGGCAATCGATACAAATAACAATCCACCCAAAAAAACTGAAAAATTATAAAGAGACATATTCCTTCTCGTCGTTGTTGTTTTCTTTATCAATCACTCAGCACAACAGCCGTTTGTGCAAAATATTGGCGAAACTTGCGGCTTCATCATAGTTAGAACGGTTTTAGAGGTCAAATTGATTTGGTGATAAAATGACTAACTAATTTTTGGAGATAAGTTTCAGAATTTAATAATTATTTTTAAATAAAAATTTAAGATTATTTTTATTTTTAATTAAAATCAATAAATATTATGAAATTACATTTATTCAATTAAGCAAAAGCTTATTTTAAGATAACTTTTTAATACAAAAATATTATTATATTTAATTGTTTGATTTTAATTAAATTTATTGAAATTCAACATGTTTCTTTGTTTGAGCTTATTGTATCTGTTTGTTAACATAATTAAGTCAATTCGTGGTTAAAATAACAATGTTGAATAATATTTTTGATTTCTTAGACAAGATTGGTTTTGCTTCACAAAAACGGGCTCTACATATTTATTTTACTAATCCTGAAATAAATAATCAGGTTTTTTTACAACGTATTGATGGCTTTCATTCTATAAATGAAGGGCTTTCTGCTGAGCTTATTTGCTTATCAATAAACCCTTATATTTCTTTAAAACAATTTATTGGATCCCAAGTTGCCGTAGAACAAGTAACAGATTCAGGTAAATTATTTAGAACTACAGGAATTATCACAGGGGCGAGTCAAGGGCAAAGTGATGGCGCACTTTGTTTATATAAACTGACTATGCAAGATGCGACAAGTTTATGGTACAAACGACGTAATAGTCGGGTGTTTATGAATAAAAGTGCAGTAGAAATTATTGAGATTATTTTTAAAGAATGGCAAAACAAAAGTTCGTTATTTGCCGCAAGTTTACAACTAGATAGCAGTGGCTTAACTAAGAATTATGATATTCGACCTTTTTCTATGCAGTCGAATGAAAGTGATTATGCGTATTTAACCCGTCTCATGCGGGAAGAGGGTATCAACTGGTTAATTGATGAATCAGAGTCTATGGTCTTGAGTAATAGCCAGACGATTGAGCCTCAAAAACTACGCCTTATTGATCATAATAATGAATATAAAGTCTTAGAGCGTCGAGCTATTCGCTATCATAGAAGCGATGCAACTGAACAAAATGACAGTATTACCAGTTTTATTGCACAAAGACAGCTGCAGCCCACGGCAATCCATCTTCAACGTTGGCAAGCAGATAACTTAAGTCAAGAAGATGCAAGTGGTAGTGTTTTAAGCGCACATCAGCATAGTTCACAACGTGATAATGAAAGTTTAAGTCTTGAACAGGCATGGACAATTGCACCTGCTTGGATTACGGACTTAAACGGAGAAGATCAGGCAACCACTTCAAGCAATAGTCAGATTGAAAAACTAAATAAACAATTAAATCAATATCAAGCTTTGCAGGCAAAGTATTTTATTGCTCGAAGCAGCGTACGAGATGCTCAAGTTGGTTATTGGTTCAAGTTAAATGAACATCCTGAACTTGAAAGAAATCATGAAAGTTCTGATAAAGAGTTTTTGATTTTAAGTAAGCGGTTTTATAACCAGAACAATTTACCAAAAGATATACGTGATCAAGTTGAACAACTATTAAGTTTGAGCCATTGGCAAGTCAGCCATGATCGAGCGCAAGAACGTCAAGCCAATGAACTCATGGTTGTACGCCGCTATATCGATATTGTTCCAGAGTTTGACCCATTAATACATCGTCCCTCGGCTCATGTGCAACGGGCCAAAGTAGTGGGTTTAGATGGAGAAGAAATTCATGTAGATGAATGGGGGCGTATCAAGGTTCGTTTTTTATTCACCCGTACCGATGACCATCAACATGATGGAGGTGCAGGAAGCAATGACAATGATACTGACTCGGCTTGGGTAGATGTATTAACGCCATGGGCAGGGGAAGGATACGGTGCACGCTTTTTGCCACGAGTGGGTGAAATCGTTGTAATTGACTTTTTTGATGGAAATATTGATCGTCCATTTGTTACAGGGCGAGTCCATGAAGGGCAACGGTCGCCTACCAAATTTGATATTAAAGGCCAGCTACCGGATACCAAAAAGTTAAGTGGTATTCGTACTAAAGAAGTAAGTGGGTCTGGTTTTAACCAACTTCGGTTTGATGATACGACTGGGCAAATTAGTACTCAGCTCCATAGTAGCCATGGGGCAAGTCAATTAAATTTAGGTAACTTAAGTTATCCTAAAGACAGCGCGACAAGCGAAGGCTGGGGAGAAGGCTTTGAACTCAGAACTGATCAATGGGGAGCCGTACGCGCAGGTGACGGTTTACTGATTTCAACATATAAACAAAAAAATGCAGCTCATGATGCGCTTAATTTAGAGCAGACAATTGCTGATTTAAAAACACATAAAGAATGGAATACAGTTCTAGAAGATAATGTAAAAGAACATAAAGTCATGGCACTAGATGCTTTAGCAACATTAACAAAAAGTATTGAGGCTTTAGAGGCAGCAGGTAAAGAGACAGAAGTACAAACGTTAAAAGAAGCGATTATTATTCTAACGAGTCCAGCAGATATTACCTTAAACTCATCTAAAAATATTTTTCTTCAAAGCCAGTCAAATACCCATATTTCAGCTAAAGAAAATATTAATTTAATGAGTGATCAAAATACGGTTTTAGCAAGTCAAAAGAAATTAAGTCTTTTTTCTTATGAAGACTTTATGCAAATTATTAGTGCCAAAGGAAAGTTAGAAATACAAACTCATGAAAAATCAATTGAAATGATTGCAAATGAGGTTGTTAAGATTTTGTCTGTTAAATCCAATATTGAACTTACTTCACCAGAAGAAATTACTTTAACTGCTAAAGAATCCCAAATCAAAATCAATGGAAGTGGTGTATTTATTACCACTAATGGAAAATTTGAGGTTAAAGCAGGGCAGCATGTCTTTTTGAGTGGTGCAAAGGCTGACTTACCAAAACTAACGTGGTCATTTAAAGAGAAAACTGCGAGTTGTATGAAGAACGCGAGTGAATCACATGAAGCCTTCGTTGGCTTTGAGGGATAGTCATGGAAATTTTTACTCAATCGGCAGATTTTTTGGAAAATATATTTGCACCTACAGAAGAGATTGATGAAAGCTTTTATTATTTTTTAATCGATAGTAGTTCTTTTTCAGGTGTGGATAGCTTTTGTAAGGATTTTCCATTTGATGGTGGGCAGAAAATAAACCTCTACTTAGATTTTTCTGAAAATTTACAAGAAAATGGAGCACTACTTTATTCTTTTACTCACGAAGAATGTATTAAAAATATTGAGCTAATTAAAAACATTAGAGACCAAGGTGGGCTAAATTTCTTCAATTCTTATTTTGAAATTGAACAAATTAAAGAACATCTTGAAGAACTTATGGAAATTAAGCAACCTAATGGGAAAAGTGCTTTATTTCGATTTCAAGACAGTTTTGCTTTTCATGCAACGGTAAGTGTATTAAATGAATTGAAATGGAGAAAAATATTATCCTTTAAAATTAACTATTGGATTTGGCAAAATATTGATAATACTTTTCATCGTTTAGATAATTTTCCAACCAATCGCTCTATTCTTACTACATTAAGTTTTTCAGAAGATGAGTTTAAAGACATCAATATTAATCTTAAGCCAATGCGATTAATGCCTCTATTAAAAGAATATGATGAAAATTTAAAAGATTTACCTTTTTATCAGCTCTATGAAATAGCAATAAACTTGCTTAAAGAGGCTAAAAAACAACAGTTAATCAGTTTTGAAGATGAAATTTTATTTAGTACTTTATATCACAAATTTGGCGAGTTCCTTCTTGCCGAAGGGCCTTTTAAAAAAGCTTTAAACAAAACTCAAATGACAGCAATGAGTTTTCAAAAAACGACAGATGAAATTGATTTAGAAGAGCTGGACGATTGGTATAAGAGATATCAAGAAGTTCAAGTCTAAATATATTTATTACAGAGATAATACATTGATAAACCCTCTAAAAATATTATTTTGTACAGTAACATTACCCTTGAGGGTTGCATGTCAAGCTGAAAAAGCTAAGAAAATTACTTTAAGCTCTCCAACAATATGGAGCAATATCCCTGAAAAGGAATCAGTTCGAATAGAGTGCCCAGATTAAATACGATGAAATTGGAATGAAATCATGAAGAATATTTTTAAATTAGTGCTGTCAGCAGCACTATTACCACTAATGGTTGCGTGTCAAGCCCAAACTGTCGACTTAACTTTCTTAGTTTATAACTACAGTACGGAAGGGCTTGGCGAAATTCAGGTCAATGGTAAAGGAAGTACTATTGCTGATGCGGCTGAACGTTTAGGTAGTATTGGGGAAGCAGGAACTGCTTGTTGTGTTCATTTAGTAGAAAACAGTGATACAGCTGATGTAAGCTTTTATACTGATCGAGGCGATGGTTATAAGCAGTATCATATTAAAGTTCCCGTAGAAAACCTCAAAGACACTCCACGCTCATATGCGGTTTTACATTATTTCCCAAATAATACGGGGGTAATAGAGGTTTCAATGCGTAGACCAAGTTTTAGAAAAGATTTATTTGATAAAGCTCTTGGAAATAAAGCAAAAAATATTCAGTTAGATTCTCCAACAATGTGGAGAACCATTTCTGAAAATCAAGCAGCACGTATGCAATTTCCTGATTAAAAAATTTTAAAATATCAAGATAACGGTTATGACTCAAGCAATACAAAATGAAACTCGTTCTGTTAGAGATATGCTTATAGCAGCTAAAGTTTTAGCAAAAGATGGTAAGGCTACAGAAAGCCCATGTAAAACTTGTCGTGTACCGGTTTGGGTTAGTTTCTTTTTTGATGGTACAGGAAATAATAAAGATGCTGATGCAGCAACTTTAAACCAGAGTAATGTTGTGGCTCTTTTTGAAGCACATAAACAAGATTCTAAAAATGGTATAGAAAAATTTTATTATGAAGGTTTAGGTACACAGTTTAGATTTGATAAATATTCAGTAGTAGACTCAGGAAAAATTACCGCTGCTGCACGAAGTTTACAAGGAAGAAAAATTGATATTACCGATGCTGAGTGGCGTAAACAAGGTTACAGTGAAAGTGGTAAGGGTGTACAAGGAGCTCTGGGGTTAGGTGTTGCATTAGGTATCAAACAACGCTTACAGAAAGCTATTTTTGAATTAGTCGATTATTTGGATAAAATTTATACGCAGAAAGGAATTACTGAAATTAATATTTCTGCTTTTGGATTTTCACGTGGTGCAACTGAAGCCCGTATTTTTATGAACTGGTTACAGCATGCACCGAATGTGACTACCCAAGGCACAGGTAGTGGTAAAAAATTATTTTATCGGGGGAAACCTTTAAAAGCAAAGTTTTTAGGTATTTTTGACACAGTAGAGTCAATTGGTAATGCTGCACAAAATAAAAATCCTGAATTATATAGAACACGTATTGAAGACTATATAGAACATAGTATGCACTTGGTCGCGTCTCTTGAAATGCGGCAGTCTTTTCCCTTAACACCTACAGGTAAACCTACTGCAAATACTGTAAAAGGACTTATTCATGACCAAAAGGTTTACCCAGGTGTACATTCTAATGTCGGGGGAGGTTATATGCCTATGGAACAGGCACGTATTTTAGGTTTGTCTCGTATTACTTTACATGCTATGTATAACCGTGCCTGTGCTTATGGATTAAAATTTTTTACCTTGAATGAATTAAATGCTGCGAAGCAACGTAAAATAGTTTTTACAAGGTTTTATGCTTTTGATTCCAAATGGCAACAAGATTTAAATAACTTTATGGCATATGTCAAAGGGGGAACCTCTTTTGAACAGCAAATGCAGGGCCAAATAGCGTTATATCATCAATGGATACGCGAAGGTGGATATGCTCGTTTTATTCATCGTAAAACGAGAGAGCGAATAGGGCGAAAAGAAAAAATTACTGCCATAACAAAACTTAATGATGGCTTGTTTGAAAATATTCGTCAGGCCCTAAATGTTTATGTACCAGAAGGCGCAAGACCGTATGATGTGATAAAAGGCAGAGATCGCAAAAGTACTTTACCAAAAGAAGTGATTTACTATTTTGAAAATTATGTTTGTGATTCAGTAGGTGGTTTTATTGCTGAGGCCAGTGACTTCCAAGCAATTCTCAATGATGGTAAAGCACCTAATTATTTTATCCCTAGAGGAATTGTTCGACCTACTTAATCCAATAAAGCAATTTGTATTATTCCTAAACAAGAAATACCGCAAAAGCAGTTTATTGATGCTTATGAACAAGCTCAACTAATAGAGAACTTTTTAAATGCATCTTAGTGATGCATTTAAAATCCCTTATCTTTAAAAATAAAAAGTCCAATTGCATTGTATCTTGTATAAATACACTCTGTCTTAAAATGAACAGCTAGGTTTTTACATTAAGATCTGTTGTTATTAATGAATGGAATTTATATTAAATTTCTGACAAAAATTTTCTAATTAAAAACCAATATTTGATAGGAAAGGTAATGCCAGAGACGTCAATTCAACAAGAAACACAAAGTACATGGGCAATATGTCGAGATCCTGTTTTATTGACCATGGTGGGCGGGGCAATTGATACCATTGGCTTTATCGCGTTATTTGGTTTTTTTACTGCTCATGTGACGGGCAACTTGGTATTGGCGGGGGCTGCGTTGGTGAAGGGTGGTGCCGGTTTATGGATTAAACTTGCGGCTATTCCATTGTTTATTGTGACGGTGGTGATTACCAAACTTTTAATTGACCGTAGTCAGACCAAACACAAAACGCTGTCTTATTTATTTTTATTTGAAGCTATTTTTCTCTTTGCTTTTATGGCTGCTGGGCTTTACTTTGAGCCATTTAAAAATGCCGATTCGATTACGGTTGCAATCACAGGTGGCCTCGGTTTAATTGCTTTAGCGATTCGTAATACATCAAGCAAAACCCTTATTAAAAATATTAGCCCCAGTACCATGATGACAGGCAACACTACCCAGCTTGGGATTGATATTGCTAACTTGCTTAAAAATAATAATGCTGCCAATCGGGCAAGTTTGCTTAAAAGTGCCAGTATTGTAATTGGCTTTGTTATAGGTGCTTTGATGGGGGCGGTACTCTATGTCTATTTTGACTTTTGGAGCGTAGCGCCGTTTATTTTACCCATACTCTATTTTTCTTATTTGGCTTCCCAGCAGAAGTTTAAACAAGCTTAATAAAATATACGGTCAATTTTATTTTCCAAATAAATTCCAATCAAAGCTGAGCCGAAATTGTTCAGGCACAGCTTTACAGGCATAATGTTGAGTGGGGAAATACATTCGATAAAGGAATGCACAATGACAAAATCCGGCCATTATTTAGTGCTTACAATAATGGGACTGCTGAGCGGTTGTCAGGTCATTCATTTAAAAGAAAGTAACTTAAGCAGTGCTTTAAAAAGTAAAAATGAAAGCATTTTGACCGATAATACTCTAAGTCATCAAACCCAAAACTTGCTGTATTTGGTCAAAGAAAGTGAAACGTCTTGTCTGCAAAACTTCAATGTTTGTTTAAATAAAATTCAGGGGTTGTCTGAAAATAGCAGTCGAGAAGAACGTTATGCGGCGCTGAGTGAAATTTATTTGGCAAAAGCTTTAGATGTTGGGCGTAGTAGCCAGTGTAATGTCACTCTTAAAAGTAACAGTTGTGTTGAGCAAGAGCTGGCATTGTTTGATAAAAGCTTGCGCTATAGCTATGTCTATTTGTTTGATTCTGAAGAGTCACCTTTTGATCGGGTATTTGACCATCGACAAAATCAGGTACGTATTTTTTATAACGTCGCCTTGTCGAAGCTCATGACCACGTATTTTAATCATTTAAATACGCTTCATTTCCCACCTTTACTAAAAGCAGATGGGCATGAGTACCATGTCAATTTTGTTCATGCGGTAGATGTACAACACATTGAAGTCGATACCTTTCGCTCTAGCTATAACATGAACTTTTCAGGGTTTAATACCGTCAACCGTAAGGATGGTTTAGGTGCGGAATTTATTGTGGGACGTAAGGAGCATGATGTAAATCATGGTTTTATTTTAGATCCCGACGCTTTTTATGCTCACCAGAGTAATCCCAATATTCATTTACCACGTTTCTTTCCAGTCACGGCTATTGCTTACCCAAAACAAAAGGCCACAGCCGATCAGGTCATTGATGGGGCAGAGTTAGAAATTGCCATGTTTGACCCATACCGACAGGACCGTGTAAAAGTTGAAGGTGTGGACTATCCACTCACTGCTAACTATTCGGCGCCTTATGGGCTATGGTTATCGAAATATAATTTAGGTGCAGCAGGCTATTGGTCTTTAATTAATAAAGAAGCCAATTTGATTATGCCGCATTTATATATGCTGGAACCTTTTAACCCCAATAAAAAAATTATTGTGTTTATTCATGGTTTGGCAAGCAGCCCAGAGGCATGGGTGAGCCTAACCAACGACATTATGGGTGATGCCGAATTAAGACAAAACTACCAAGTTTGGCAGGTGTTTTATTCAACCAATATGCCAATTTTTGAAAGTCGTTTTCAGATTTATTCTTTGCTGAATCAGGCTTTTCAAAACGTTGCTAAAGACAGTTATGCCGCACACGATGCCGTATTGGTTGGGCATAGTATGGGCGGAGTGATTAGCCGCTTGCTAGTAAGCGATGCAGATGTTTCTGATTTAGCCATGCAAAAAATGAATGAAGCACAGCTAAAGCGTTTAAAAGAAAATCAGGTTATTCGTGAGCGTTTTCAGTTCAAAGATTTACCCTATTTTAAGCGGGTTGTTTTTGTTTCGGCGCCGCATCATGGTACTGACTACGCTGACCGATGGTTTACCCAAATTGCTCGCCGTATTATTCGTTTACCTGCCGACTTTTTTATTGCCGTTGAAATGAGAGATGAGAAAAATACCAAACTCAGAAAAGGTTTAATTGAAAATGGAGCAAGTAATTTAAGTCGTTCTTCTAATTTTATGCAGTTGACCCAAGCCATTCAGCCATCGTCCAACGTGGTCTATCACTCAATTATGGGCAATATAAATGGCACCACAGATAAGACAAAAATGAGTGATGGGATTGTGCCTTATCAAAGTTCACATTTGGGTGGGGAGCAATCGGAGCTGATTATTAAAGGTGGGCATTCGATTCAAACTAGCCCTGAGGCAATTTTAGAATTACGCCGTATTTTACGATTGCATTTAAAGCAGTCGCCGCCTTCAAAATAGAATTTTTGTTTTTAGAAAACCACTGCTGAAATGGCTCAACAGTGGTTGAAATGATTAATTAAGCTGGTTTTGTTTAAGTGATTTTTTATGCTCAAAGTAGCTGATTGAAAAAATAACCAAGCCAACCAAATACAACACGCCAGACAACAGCAGTAAGTCTAAGCCTGCTGCATAGAGCAGCCAAAGTGCATAGATTGAAGCGACACTTGCAATGGCAATATGCGGCGTGCGTTTATGACGAATGGATTCTTTAAGATAAAACGCCGATACCAGAAAATAAGGCAGCAAAATCATCACCGATGAAATCAGTAAAAGCTGAGTGTAGTTTTTATTAAAAAAATACACGGCAATCAGAGAACCTTGCACCACAATAGTAGTTAGCCATAGTGATGAAATCGGCACATTATTTTGGTTATTCTTTAAAAATAGTTTCGGGAAAGCACCATTTTTTGCAGCTAAATATGGAATTTCAGTGGCAAATAACGTCCAGCTTAAATAAGACGATGAAACTGAAATAATCAAGCCGATAGTAATAATGATGGTACCCGGTAGACCGATGAGTTGCTGCAAAATGGTCGCCATAGATGGGTTGTGCATGCCTGCAAGCGCTTCACGGCTCACCACACCATAAGCCAACACTGTCACCATCACGTAAAAACTTAATGCCAGTAAAACACCTAAAATGGTCGCTTTGCCAATGTCATGACGGTTTTTGGCACGTGATGATAAAACCACCGCACCTTCAATACCGGTAAATACCCAAAGGGTAATGAGCATTAGGTCTTTTACTTGCTGCCAAAGGGGAACTTTTAAAGAGAAGTCATTTAAGTTGAGTTTGAACAAATCAAACTTAAAGGCAATAAAAGTAAAGAAGATAAAGACCACCATTGGAATAATTTTGGCAATGGTTGCCAGTAAATTCACAATCGCAGCTTCCTTAATACCTCGGCTTACTAACCAGTGCACCAGCCATACAAAAATGCTTGATCCAATCAGTGAGTAGAGCGTATTACCTTCACCAAAAATAACGTGGTCTTTGCTGTCGGTAAACATGCCGACACCTGAAAAGGCAATCACTACATAACCGACAATACCAATGGTAGTACACAACCAATAGCCCCACGCCGAGCAAAACCCGATGAGGTCTCCAAAGCCTTCGCGTGCATAGTTATAAATACCGCCATCTAGATCTGGTCGTTGACGGGTTAAATGCAACAATGAGAGAGCCAAGAAAATAATGCCGACTCCGGTAATGAGCCATGCAACAAGAAGGGCAGAGCCGTTGGCGACTTGAGCCATATTTTGGGGGAGGCTAAATACGCCTGACCCCACCATAGAACTAAATACCAGCGCTGTAAGAGACAGTAATCCGATTTTGGCAGCAGACATGGTATTTATTCTTTAAAAAATTGAGAAAGTTCAGCAATGTGTTCTGGTCCAATACCACAGCAACCGCCCACTAAACTTGCACCTGCTTGCTGCCATTGCTTAGCAAAACCTAAATAAGCTGGAGCATCTAAGTCTTTACGAATTTCATCAAGGCCATCATTAGCAGTAGCGCTTTCATCTTGCGGTGGGAAAGCGTTGGCATAAGCACCAATTTGTACAGACTCTGGAATGAGTCCTTTAATTTCATTAATCGCTTGCAAGATCACTTCAGGTTGGCAGCAGTTAAACAATACTGCTTTGGCATTTGACTGCTTTATAAAGTCAGCCACTTGTTGCATGTTTTCGCCAGAACGAAGTAAAGCTTGTTCTTGTTTGATTTCATCTTGCAGCGTAAATGACACCCAATAGTCTTTACCATCTTGTGGTAATAACGCATGGACTGTTTCAACTTCTTTTAAGCAGGATTGGGTTTCAGCGAGCCAGAAATCTACCTCTGGTGCCAATGTGTTAATAATTGGCTCAGCAAGATTTTTAGCCTGTCCCGGTTGGAACAAGTCGGCGCGGTAAGAACCAAATAACGGGGGTAAGCAGCCTGCAATTTTGACATTTTTGCCGCTTTCTTTAACTGCATTTTTTGCTTGTTCAATCGCAACTTTAATTAAACGCACGCCGTCAGTTTCAAAACGTTCCTGACCAATATGAAATGGCACAACCGCATAGTTATTGGTTGTAATGACTTCTGCACCAGCGTTGATAAAGTCGAGATGGACTTCTTTTACTGTTTCAGGTGCTTCAATGAGTGCAAGCGCAGACCACTCTGGTTGACGAAACGGAGCGCCACGGCGAGCCAATTCACGGCCTAAACCGCCATCTAAAATTTTCATAAATTACAACGTAAAGGGAGAAAAATAATTCAGCTAATCTAGCGTGTAGATGAATGCTATTCAATCGCTAATATGCTCGATATATTTCAAAATAAATTAGATTGTTATGAATATTTTTTCTTAAAAGGAATTCTGTAAATGCTGTTCAGTTTTACTGATGAACTTCATGTGAAAAAGAAAATAGATATTCATGAAGTATAGAGACTAAAAATAGTCTTATAGCGCGCCGTATTGCTGCCAGCTTTCACCAGTATGCTGTGTTTGATAATACGCTTTAAGTTGTTCAAGCTGCGTAAAATGTACGCCTGACCAAATCAATAAACTAATTAATATGAGTACTTTAGATAAACTACGAACTTTACTTACTTGAGTAAAAGCCAACACAACAAAAAATAAGGCAGGTAAAAATATAAAGAACTGGATAGGGGAGAAAAATAGATGAGCCGTGCTGAAATATAACGCGACTGCGCTCATGAGCACATTTAAAACAGCACATAGTCTTTGATATTTACCGAGCTTAAATGCATAAGCTGTTATGACAAATAACACGGCTGAGCTGACATAAATAGCTGTACCGCCAATCATCCACATATAAAACCCGCTTAACAAAAGATAAGCCAGTAGCAAAACAAGCACGAGCTTAAAACAAAATGGTAAGAGGCGAGGTGATGATTTTAAAGGCGTCATGGCAAGTCTAAATATCTCAACAGAAGTCTTAAAAAAACAAAAGGACGAATCGAAATTCATCCTTTTGATATTTTACTTATACATCATCAAACTTAGTTTGCTTTTGCAACAGGGGCAGCAGCAGTTTCATCGTTTGCAGCTTTGAACGGAGATGTATAGTTCAAGCCAAGTGTAGAGCTTGTGTACTGACGAACTTTGTCGAGTAACACAGGGTCTTTGCTTAAGTCTTGTTTATAAGAAACCACAATTTCATGAAGCTTCTGGTTCCACTTACCTTCAGTTTGCTGAGGGAAAGCTTTTTCAAGCAAGTTAAGCATGATGTATGGAGAGGTCGAAGCACCCGGAGACGCACCTAACAATGCAGTTACAGCGCCATCTTTAGATGCAAAGATTTCTGTACCGAATTGAAGTGTTGCAGGTTTACCCGGTTCTTTTTTGATGATCTGAACACGTTGACCACCTTGGCTTAAACGCCAGTCTTCAGCTTTCGCATCTGGGTAGTATTTACGAAGTTCATTGAGACGGTCTTCATCTGACATCATCACTTGGCTCACCAAGTATTTAACAAGATCAAGGTTTTCCAAGCCAACAGTGGTCATTGGTAAAACATTGCTTTTGTTTGTTGATGCAAGTAAGTCAAGTTGAGAACCGTTTTTCAGGAACTTGTTTGAATACGTTGCAAATGGTCCAAACAATACATATTTTTTACCGTCGATATAACGTGTATCAATATGTGGTACAGACATTGGAGGCGCACCAAGTTCCGCACGACCATAAACTTTCGCTGTGTGCTGAGCAGTAATTGCTGGGTTGTCAGTAATTAAGAACTCACCACCTACAGGGAAGCCAGCATATTGCTTCGCTTCTGGTAAACCAGTAAGTTGCAATAATTTAACCGCTGCACCGCCTGCACCGATAAATACAAAACGTGTTTTAACGTGATCTGTTTTACCAGTTTTCAAATCTTTGAAAGACACCGTCCAAGTTTTGTCATCATTTTGGCTGATGCCAGTCACTTCAGTTGAAGTCTGTAATTTGAAGTTAGGGTTTTGGTTTAGGTGATTCACTAATTGTTTAGTGATTGAACCATAGTTCACGTCAGAACCAACTTCCATACGAGTCGCTGCAACTTTTTGAGTTGGATCACGATCGGTCATGACTAAAGGTGCCCATTGTTTAATCACAGCTGGGTCTTCAGTAAATTTCATGCCTTTGAAAAGCGGGCTTTGAATCATGGCAGCATAACGTTTTTCTAAGAATTTAACGTTATCGCCCCAAACGAAAGCAATGTGTGGAACTGGGTTAATGAATGTTTTTGGTTCAGCTAAAACGCCTTGTTTTACCTGATATGACCAGAACTGTTTAGCAACTTCAAACTGAGAAGCAACTTTTTCAGCTTTGGCAATTTCCATCTTACCGTTTTTCTCTTCGGTATAGTTCATTTCCATAAAGCCAGAGTGGCCTGTTCCGGCATTGTTAAAGCCGTTTGAACTTTCTTGAGCAACTTGGTCAAGACGCTCAAACATACGAATTTGCCAATTCGGTTCAAGCTCAGTGAAATAAGTACCGAGAGTGGCACTCATGATGCCGCCGCCAACAAGAACAGCATCAACAACTGGCTCATCTTTTGCAGTTTGTACTTGTTTTGACGCAATCGGTCTAAACAAGAAAACAATACCCGCAATTAAAATAAGAATGATTAATACCAGAAGGTATTTCAAAAACTTTTTCATGTAAGGGGGACCTTAAAATAAGTTATTTGAGTCACTTAAGGTGTGAGGAAACCTAGACAGCGTATCCAGACAAAACGGATATAAATGCGAAAGTAAAATTCTCCAAAACAGAGAACTTTGAAAAAAAGAAAAATTACTTGGGATTATCGCAAACACTCTATATTTTAGACTAATTTTGCATTGACAATACAATTTTTATAATAAATGGGTTCTATTAAAATCATAAATATGATTTATATTTGATCAAATTAAACTTTTATAAGATTATTTTTAGTTTTAATTTAATTGTAAGAGGTTGAAAATAAATTAATAAAATAAATTTGGTTAAACTTAAGCCATTTGAAGGATATACTTCGATAAAAATAGGTGAATTTTTAATTTATGACCTATTGATGTAATTAATATCCTTGCATGACCTTATTTTCTGTCATACATACTTCTTATTAATATGAGTGCTATAAATAATAAATTAAGGGCATATTCCTGCATAAGAAATATGCCCTTTAAGATTTTATGATGCTACATAGAATGGTGCAGTCGAACGTGGTAACGCTTCGCGTCCACGAATTTGGTCTGCAATTTTCTCGGCAATCATAATGGTGGTTGCATTTAAGTTGCCGGTAATAATCAGCGGCATAATTGAGGCATCAACTACACGCAAACCATTCATACCGTGTACACGGCCTTGACCATCTACAACAGCCATTTCGTCTTCGCCCATCTTACAGCTACAAGACGGGTGGTAAGCTGTTTCTGCATGGTTACGAACAAAGTCATCAAGCTCTGCATCTGTCTGCAAATGTTTGCCCGGGCTAATTTCATCACCACGATATGGGTCAAGAGCAGGTTGATGCATGATTTCACGCGTGATACGGATTGCATCACGGAACTCACGCCAGTCTTGTTCAGTCGACATGTAGTTAAACAAGATACTTGGATGCGCAAACGGGTCTTTCGATTTAAGCTTGATACGCCCGCGTGAAGGCGAACGCATTGAACCCACGTGTGCTTGGAAGCCATGTTCTTTTACTGCATTACTACCGTTGTAGTTAATAGCTACTGGCAAGAAGTGGTATTGAATGTTTGGCCACTTAAATTCATCCGAACTACGGATAAATCCACCAGCTTCAAACTGGTTACTTGCACCAATACCTGTACCATTGAATAACCATTCGGCACCAATGGCAGGTTGGTTATACCATTTTAAAGCAGGGTATAAAGAAACGGGTTGCTTACATTTATACTGTAAGTACATTTCCAAGTGATCTTGCAAGTTTTCACCCACGCCCGGCAAATCATGAACCACATCAATGTCCATTGATTTTAAGAAGGTACTTTGACCTACGCCTGAGCGCTGTAAAATTTGCGGTGACGCAATTGCGCCTGCACACAGTAATACTTCACGTTTAACCAAGGCACGTTGCAAGTTGTTTTGATCAGCACCAATAATATATTCAACACCAATTGCTTGCTTTTGATTAAACAAGATTTTGTTGGTCGTCGCATGAGTTAAAATAGTCAGGTTTGGACGACCTTTTGCCATATCCAAATAACCACGTGCGGTACTTGAACGACGGCCTTTAGGTGTAACGGTACGGTCCATTGGACCAAAACCTTCTTGCTGATAACCATTTAAGTCGTCAGTACGTGGGTAACCTGCCTGTACACCTGCTTCAACCATGGCATGGAACAGCACGTTGTTGCCATTTTTTGGTGTAGCCACTGATACAGGGCCGCTATCACCATGATAGTCGTTGCCACCAATGTCACGAGTCTCGGCTTTTTTGTAGTAAGGCAAACAGTCGGCATAAGTCCAGTTTTCAAGGCCTTTATGGGTTGCCCATTGTTCTAAATCCATTGCGTTACCACGGATATAGCACATACCATTAATTAAAGATGAGCCACCTAAGCCTTTACCACGACCACACTCCATACGACGGTTGTTCATGTGTGGCTCTGGGTCAGTTAAATAAGCCCAGTTATAGCGACGACCTTGAAGAGGGTAGGCCAAAGCTGCCGGCATTTGTGTACGGAAATCCAAGCGATAATCTGGTCCACCTGCTTCTAGCAGTAAAACGGTGGTATCTTTGTCTTCAGTAAGACGCGCAGCGAGTACATTTCCGGCAGATCCTGCGCCAATAATAATGTAATCATATTCTTTAATATTCATAACTATCCTTTTTTTACTAACAGTTTGCCTGAGCAATCTATAAAGACTGCTCGGCATATGTGATTTAGGTTGAAGGTTTTAGAGCGATTGAGGCATTAAAAAATGCTTTGATAATCGCCAAGTTCAACTTGAATAGATTTGATACGGGTATAGTGCCCAAGCGTGGTTAAGCCATTTTCGCGGCCCACACCAGATTGCTTGTAGCCACCAACTGGCATTTCGGCAGGTGATTCACCCCAAGTGTTAATCCAGCAAATACCAGCTTCAATTTGGTGAATAATGCGATGAGCGCGGCTAATATCTTGAGTGACCACACCGGCAGCTAAACCAAAGGTCGTGTCGTTCGCACGTTGAATCACTTCTTCTTCGGTTTCATAGCTTAAGATGCTCATGACAGGTCCAAAAATTTCTTCTTGAACAATCGCCATCTGGTCAGTGCAGTCGCTAAATACAGTCGGTAGCACATAAGCGCCTTTGGCAAGCTCGCCTTCTGTCGCACGACCGCCACCAATTAACACTTTAGCGCCTTGTTGTTTGCCTGACTCAATGAAAGACAACACTTTTTCCATATGAGGGAAGCTAGTGAGCGGGCCGAAGTTTGTGTCTTCAGCCATTGGATCACCAATGCGAATACGTTTTACACGCTCTACAACCGCTTTTTCAAAGTCAGCTAAACGTGATTTTGGAACAAATACGCGCGTACCGTTGGTACATACTTGACCTGAGCTAAAGAAGTTCGCCATAACCGCAATGTCTGCGGCACGGTTAAGGTCAGCATCTTCACAAATAATGAGTGGTGACTTGCCACCAAGCTCCATAGTCACTTCTTTTAGTGTAGAGCCAGCAGCGCTTGCCATCACTTTTTTGCCTGTTTCTACGCCACCCGTGAATGAGATTTTTTCAATCACAGGATGTTCTGTGAGCCATTGACCAATTTCACGACCGGCACCTTGTACCACGTTAAATACGCCGTCTGGTAAGCCAGCTTCTGTATAGATTTCTGCAAGTTTTAATGCAGTAAGTGGCGTTGTTTCGCTTGGCTTGAAAATCATGGCATTGCCGGCAGCAAGGGCAGGGGCAGATTTCCATAAAGCGATTTGGATTGGATAGTTCCAGGCACCAATACCTGCAACTACGCCTAAAGGTTCACGGCGTGTATAAAAGAAACTTGATTCGCGAAGCGGAACTTGTTCGCCCTGAATAGCTGTTGCAAGTCCTGCGTAGTATTCGAGTACATCTGCACCAGTCACAATATCGACGGTAGATGTTTCGCTGTAGGCTTTACCGGTGTCGAGTGTTTCAAGACGGGCAAGCTCATCATTACGTTCACGGAGAATATCGACAGCACGGCGTAAAATACGTGAACGCTCCATAGCGGTCATGGCTGCCCAGATTTTTTGTCCTTGTTGGGCACTTTTTACAGCAGCTTCAATATCTTGTTCAGATGCCTGTTGAAGAGTCGCGATAATTTCGCCGTTGGCAGGGTTAATACTATTAAATGTTTTACCACTGGTTGCTTCAACGTAGCGTCCATGGATATACAATTGATGAACTTGTACATCACTCATTTTGTCTCTCCTGCAAAGGCTTGTTCGCAAATTGCAATTGCGTTTTTACATAATCATAAGCAATGGAACGGGCCAGTTCGCTGTCAAATTCATTGTGACGGCTTAAACTGCCACGTAGCCATAATCCATCAATCAATGCTGCCAGACCTCTTGCGGCAACACTGGCCTGTTGTTCATCCATTAACTTGAGAAAATAAAACTTCAAGTTGGAATACAGGCGTTGATCATTAATCTTTTGCAAACGGCTCAGGTCCGGTACATGCATGCTTGCAGACCAAAAGTCTAACCAGACCCGCATTGCTTTTTCATTTACCTGACTAATGTCAAAGTTAGAGTCAATAATTGCCTTAATCTGGCTTTCCGGATGCGAATCTGCTTCTGCTCTGTACTGTTCGGTTTTCCGACGCAAAACATTGAGCATTTCTTGCATACAGGTATTTATTAACCCTTGTTTGTCGCCAAAGTAATGGCTGACAATACCGGTCGACAACTCGGCTTTTTTTGCAATTTGTGCAATGGTGGTATTGGATAACCCCACTTCATAAATTACGTCGAGTGCAGCGTTCATAATCTCTTCACGGCGCACATGCTCTGGTTTTACTCTGCGTTTTGTCATGATTGTCCACATCAGCACTTTTACGGGTGCTTTAAATTCAGCATGTTAACTTGCAGAGCATCATAGCACTTTTTTTATCATACTTGTTATTGATTGAACGTTCAATCAATAACAAGTATGATGTGTAAAAATCAATGAATTTTTGAATCTTACTTCGGGGCAGAAGAGATAGAATCAGAAGTTCTTACGGATAGGATGATGCGCATAAGTCCGGTACTTATCACGTTATTTTGGAAAAAATACACCGATTGCAAGGAGCAATAAGATGGTGTTGAAAAGTGATGGATATTCTTCAGACCATATTCGGTTAAATCGTTTTGTATTTTGGAGTTCGGCAGTCAGTATCGGCATTTTTGGCCTATTATTTGTGCTGTTTCCAGAAAAAAGTCAGTTTTGGCTGACCTATGTGCAAGAGCAGGTAAACCACTTTTTCGGGTGGTATTACATGTTGGTGATTGTGCTGTGTTTAGGCTTTGTGGCTTGGCTTGCCTTCTCAAGAGTGGGACAGATTCCTTTAGGAAAAGACCACGACAAACCTGAGTTTGGCTATTTGGCTTGGACCTCAATGCTGTTTTCGGCAGGTATTGGTATCGCGCTACTTTATTATGGTGTTGCTGAACCTGTTGACCATTTTCTAAGACCGCCAGAAGGTGAGGCAGGCACTATTCAGGCTGCCCGCAATGCCATGACCTATAGCTTTTTGCACTGGGGTATTCATGGCTGGGTGCTTTATGCCTTGCTGGGTGTGACATTAGGTTATTTTGCCTTTAGACAAGATTTACCACTCGCACTACGCTCGGCACTCTATCCAATTTTTGGAGAGCGAGTTCATGGTCTGGTAGGCGATTTTGTCGATGGCTTTGGTATTTTAGCAACCGTAATTTCTTTGGTGACCAACTTAGGTATTGGTGCTTTAGTGTTGGTTTCAGGCATTTGTTATTTAATTCCTGAAATTCCCGATAACTCTGCAACTTTAATTACTGCAGTTTTAATCATGATGTTTGTGGCAACAGTCACTACAGTGGTCGGGATTGAAAAAGGCTTGGCATGGTTATCACGGATTAATTTACGTTTGCTCTATGCCTTACTTTTATTTGTATTTTTAACAGGACCGACGAACCATTTGTTAAATGGTCTTGTGCAAAATACGGGCGATTACCTTAATAATTTTATGGGTAAAAGTTTTGATATGTATTTATACAATCAAAAAGCCAGTGGCTGGTTGGGTTCATGGACTGTGTTTTATTGGGCGTGGTGGATTGCTTGGGCACCTTTTGTAGGAATGTTTATTGCCCGCATTTCCAAAGGCCGAACTATTCGAGAAGTGGTTTTGGGTGTATGCCTCATTCCATTAGGTTTTACCTTGGCTTGGATTTCGATTTTTGGAAATACTGCAATTCATTTAATTCTCAATCAAAAACAGAAAGTTTTAGGTGATATGGTTTTAAGTGACCCTGCGTTGTCATTATTCAAATTACTCGAATATCTCCCGTTTAATCCGTATATTGCCGGGATTGTTGTTGTAATTTGTTTCGTTTTATTTTTGACACCGGTTGGGTCTGGTACACTAATGATCGCCAATTTGTCCTCGAAAGGGGGCACCAGTGATAGTGATTCACCGATCTGGTTACGCATCTTTTGGTCTGTGGTCATTACCATTGTAAGTATCGGCTTATTATTAGCAGGTAGTTTTAACTCCATGCAAAGTGCAGTGGTGTTATGTGGTTTACCATTTTCTGTGATTATTTTGCTTTATATGTTTGGTCTAGCCAAAGCCCTAAAGCAAGATGATTTTGACCCGAATGTTGCGAAAAAGCAGTTAGCTATTTCAAAAGACATTTCTATTCCATCGAATTGTGACCAGAACAAAGTGACCGAGGTTTTATAACCTTGGTTCATCACATTTATTTATATTTTTTGCGTTCAAAGCAGTCTTTTCATTATTGTTAAATAGTGAAAAGACTAAATTGAATATTTTATTTTTCTTCTATTCCTTGAGGATTGTATGGCAACAGATAATCCAAGAGCAGTTGATGATTTAACATTATCTAAATCTAAAAAAGACCCGCTTAACCGTGTGGTTTTTTATATTTCAGCTCTAATCATTTTAATCTTTTCTCTCGTTACTTTTTTATTTAACGATTTCGCAAATCGAACCATTAACACCGTCCTTGCGTGGGTAACGTCAACCTTTGGCTGGTACTATTTACTGGCTGCAACGCTGTATATGGTGTTTGTAATTTTCATTGCCTGCTCACGGTATGGTGAGATTAAACTTGGCCCTAAACACTCAAAGCCTGAGTTTAGTTTACTGAGTTGGTCCGCCATGCTGTTTTCGGCAGGTATTGGTATCGATTTAATGTTCTTCTCGGTGGCTGAGCCATTATCTCATTATATGCAGCCGCCTGTCGGCGTAGGCCAGACCTATGAAGCGGCACGCCAAAGTATGGTGTGGACGCTGTTTCACTATGGTTTGACCGGATGGTGTATGTATGCCTTGATTGGTATGGCACTTGGTTATTTCAGTTATCGCTATAACTTGCCGCTTACCATTCGTTCTGCACTTTACCCAATTTTTGGGAATAGGATTAATGGGGCCATTGGCCATAGTGTAGATACTGCCGCCGTCATCGGAACAATTTTTGGTATTGCGACCACCTGCGGGATTGGCGTGGTACAGCTGAACTATGGTTTACATGTTTTATTAGGACTGCCAGAGAATATCTGGATGCAGTTTGCACTCATTGCTATTGCAGTCGGTATTAGTATTATTTCAGTGACATCTGGGGTGAATAAAGGCCTTCGGATTTTGTCTGAAATCAATATTTATGTATCGATTGGTCTTTTACTGTTTATTTTGTTCTTGGGCAATACCGAGTTTTTACTCAATGCGCTGGTACAAAATATTGGTGATTATTTAACTCGCTTCCCAACCTTAGCCTTACAAAGTTTTGCTTTTGAGCAACCTAAAGATTGGATGAGCAGTTGGACCTTGTTCTTCTGGGCATGGTGGATTGCTTGGTCGCCATTTGTAGGTTTGTTTTTGGCCCGTATTTCTAGAGGCCGTACTATTCGTGAGTTTGTGTGCGGGACTTTAATTATTCCTCTGTTATTTACCTTAACCTGGTTATCCATTTTTGGTAATAGCGCATTGCACAGTGTGATTTTTGAAGGCAACCAGACTTTAGCTGCAACGGTATTATCTAATCCGGCACATGGTTTTTATGACCTGTTAGCGCAGTACCCGGGTTTTACCTTTATTGCTTCAGTCGCAACAGTAACGGGCCTTTTATTCTATGTGACTTCTGCCGATTCGGGGGCATTGGTTTTAGGTAACTTCACGACCAAGCTTACCCATATTGATAATGATGCGCCGCGTTGGTTAAGCGTGTTTTGGGCAATTGCCATTGGGTTATTAACGCTCGCTATGCTGATGACCAACGGGATTACCGCTTTGCAGAATGCAACCATTATTATGGGACTGCCGTTTAGTTTCGTGATGTTCCTTGTCATGGCGGGGCTTTATAAGTCGCTCAGGCTTGAAGACTATAGGCATGCCAGTCGAAGTATGAACGCGGCACCTGTGGTGGGTAATGTCGACATTCTCAATTGGAAACAGCGTTTGACTCGGGTTATGCATCATCCGGGAACGACTGAAACCAGACGAATGCTCGATACCGTTTGCAAACCTGCCGTTCAAGCTGTTGCTGATGAACTCATTAAGCAAGGTATGAACGTAGATGTGCAGCAAACACCACTTGAAGATGAAGAGGCGCTATATCACCTCGATATCACTATTCATTTGGAAGAAGAGCAAAACTTCGTTTATCAGATTTGGCCTGTCCGTTATAGTGCGCCTAACTTTAGTCAGCGTGTAAAACGAGGCAAACAGTTCTATTACCGTCTCGAAACCTATCTTTATGAAGGTTCTCAAGACAACGACCTTGTGGGTTACAGTAAAGAACAGGTTATTAATGACATTTTAGATAAATATGAAAGACATATGACGTTCTTGCATATTAATCGTATTAGCCCTGGGAACCGTCCATTATTCCCAGATCCACAAGCTTAAGGGGAATATGCATGGTTTCACCATATCTGCATTCTTTTGCTTTATTTTTCTCTTTGCTCAATCCTTTTTTAATGAGCATTTATATGATTGGCCTCATCCGCCATTCAGAAACCAAGGTATTTAACAAAGCTTTAATTCAGGGGAGTTTGATTGCTTATATCGTCTTTATGCTGTTTGCATGGGGCGGTGAAGCAATCTTTAGTAAATACCTGAATGTACGCTTTGAGGCTTTCCAGATTTTTGGTGGTCTTATCTTTTTGGTGATTGGTTACCGCTATGTGTTTCAGGGTGCAGATACCATTGGTGAAATGCGCGGCGCACCTGAACATTTGGCCGGCACTATTGCCATGCCTTTTATGATTGGGCCGGGAACCATTAGTGCAGCTGTGGTGACAGGTATTGAAATGTCGATTGGTGCTGCGGCACTTGTGATCGGGTTTACCATGTTTTTAACATGCAGTATTTTGATCTTGATGAAATTTTCACATGATCATTTGCGTTACAAACATGCAAAATATATCGATCGCTATTTCGATATTGTCGGGCGTTTATCTGCTTTATTAATCGGTACGATTGCTGTTGATATGATTATTAATGGCGTTACCGGACTGATTCATAAAGTATAGCGAACCTCATATAAAACGATGCTGTGTCATTTAAAATGGAACAAAATGGCATAGCATCTTTAGTTTATTTTTGGTTGCTTCTCAGCTTTTTATTTAAGAAAAACTAAAAAATAATTAAAAATAATAGTTTAAAAAATATTCGTTCAAAAAAGAATTAACAATATTAAAAAATACGATGCTATGTTGTGGATTTAAGCATGTTTTTTTTGTGAATTATCAACCATAATGTTTTCTGAGCTTGTTTGAGACAGAGTTGAGTCATGCCTACATTAGATGAAATGACAACCGTAACTGATGATCAGTCAGAATTAACCATGTCAGTTTTAATGACACCGGACATGGCAAATTTTTCAGGTAATGTTCATGGTGGAACAATTCTAAAGTTGCTAGACCAAGTGGCCTATGCTTGTGCAAGTCGTTATTCAGGCAGCTATGTCGTAACGTTGTCTGTAGACAAAGTAAATTTTAAAGAACCTATTTATGTGGGTGAACTCGTTACATTTTTAGCGAGTGTGAACCATGTGGGACGTACTTCAATGGAAGTGGGTATCCGTGTGGAAGCTCAAAATATTCAAAAGCGTACCGTTCGTCATACCAATAGCTGTTATTTCACTATGGTTGCGGTTGATGAGCATGGTAAACCACGCGAAGTGCCTAAATTAAATTTAGATACCGAGTGGAAACGTTGCCGATTTGAAGCAGCTGAACATCGTAAGGTGTTGCGCCTACAAGAGAATCATAACCCTTCTTGTAGCATGTATAAGAAAACTTCTTAAAAAAAAAGATCGAACCGCAGCATGGTTCGATCTTTTTCTTCACCGAAATTTAACGTCCTGTTTCGTTTCAGTAAAATTATCTCTGAGCTTGGAGGAGAGTGCAGAGATAATTAACGAGTTGCAGGAGCAGCTTCAGAAGCAGAACCTACAGCGTCAGAAGCAGCATTTGCAGTGTTTGCTTGCTCTTGAGTTGAAACAACAACTTTTTCTTCACCAGCAGTGTTATGTGCTTGGTCGTGCTTAGAAGCAGCGAAAGTTGAAGCAGCAGTTAAAGCTAGTGTAGTAGCGAGTAAAGTTTTAGCTAATTTCATTTTATGGCATCCTTAAATTCATTAAAAAATAAATCAAACCTAATCGTTCTGACCTACATAGAACATATAGGGCTGAATGATTAAGCTAGGACACATGCTAAGCCGAGCTTGGGATTACATCAATTAACTTAACAATCTATTACGCCTATCTTAACAATATGAAATATAACGTCCGTTTATGTGCGTCTACTGTAAAATTAAAGCGCTACTTGAGCGCTAAAAATGTGAAAGAATATTTCGTATTGAGTAAAAAAAAAGCAAGTTAGTTACGTAAACAAAACACTTTGGCATGAATTGTGAATGTCTATAAATAGGATATTTCGTTTAATTGTTATTTTTCTAAAGTTAATTTAGATAATTGATGAGATGCATGTCACATATTTGGTGCTTTAGCCTGATAATTGAAAAGTATATCTTCAAAGTGAAAAATTATTTTCATGCTACTTAAACAGTGATATACCTTTCTTAGTTTTTAAACCTTGTTGATTTGAGCCGCTTGTGAAACTGATTGCCCAAAAAACTGTTCCTACCCATATTATTTCAGGGTTTTTAGGAGCAGGGAAAACGACATTATTGCAACATTTATTAAGTCAGAAACCGAAAGATGAAGTGTGGGCTGTCTTAATGAATGAATTTGGGCAAATCGGAGTCGATCAACAACTTCTACCTCAAGATCAAGGCTATGCAGTCAAAGAACTATTGGGCGGCTGTTTATGTTGTAGTAGCCAACTCCCAATGCATATTGCTTTGGCTCGCTTGTTAAGTGAACAAAAGCCAGACCGACTCTTTATTGAACCTACAGGGCTTGGGCATCCTTCGCAATTATTTGATCAGTTAACTGAACCGCATTGGCAAAACAGCTTAGCTATGCGTGCACTAGTGACTGTGGTTGATGGTAGTCGTTTGCATGACACCAATTGGGTCAAGCAAAACTTATATGAAGACCAATTAAAAGCTGCACAGATTGTGGTGGTCTCTCATGCCGATACCATGACTTTTGAAGATGAACAAGCACTTGTTGAGCTTAAAGAAGAATACCAACCTTATCAGCAGCAATGGCTAAAGACTGAACATGGTCAACTTGAACTGGCGCAAATTGATGTGTCTGCTCGTTTAACTGCACGCTCTATACAGCCTTTACTCAAGCTGCAAAAGCAAATGACTGAAGCCGAAGTTGCAAAAGAAATTCACCAACTGCCTTATCATTATGTTGAGTCGGCGCAGGGTTATATGGTCGCGGGTTGGAAATTTCCTAAGCGTTGGAAATTTGAGTTTTATGCTTTGCTCGATGTGTTGTGTGCACAGCAAGACTGGCTACGTATTAAGGGAATTTTTAATACAGATCAGGGATGGAAGACCTTTAACTTTAATCCTGAGCAGTTTAACTATAAGTCTGGTGAAGAGGGCATTGATAACCGCATTGAAATGATTAGCCAACATGAACATGACTGGCTGGCATTTGAAACTGAACTATTAGCTTGCAGAATTGAACAATAGAGAACATTGAAATACTTCAATATTCTCTATGAGAGATTTAATTTTTTATATTAAGTACTTGTTTCGCTTGTGCATGATCGATGTCTTTTTCCCAATGGGCAATGACTACGGTCGCTACACAGTTACCAATTAAGTTGGTGCAGGCACGGATAATTCCGATAAACCAGTCTACAGATAGTAAAAGTACCAAACCAATTGCAGGTAAACTTGGAATTACGGAAAGTGTTGCAGCAAGAATCACTAAGGCTGACCCCGGAATGCCGTGTGCGCCTTTCGATGTAATAAGCGAAACCAATAAAATAGCCAGCAAGTCGTGCATGGAGAGATTGATATTGCAGGCCTGTGCAATAAAGATCACGCCTAATGTTAAATAAATTGAAAAGCCGTCTAAATTAAAAGAGTAACCGGTAGGAATCACCAGACCGACTGTTGAATCTTTAATTCCCAAGTTTTTAAGCTTTTTCATGATTTGGGGTAAAACGGAATCAGAAGAGGCTGTCCCTAAAACAATAGCGAGTTCATCTTTAAAATAGCCGACAAATTTAAAGATATTCAGTCCGGTGAGTTTTAAAATTGAACCCAAAATAATGACAACAAATAAAATGCAAGTCGCATAAAAGAGTAAAACTAAATAACCGAGTTGCAGGAGTGAATCTAATCCAAATTTTGCAGTGGTATAAGCAACTGAACCAAATACACCAATTGGTGCCAAGCGAATAATGAGTCCCATAATTTTAAAGAAGACTTCCGAAAAAGCTTCAAGCGCTTGACGGACCAACTCTGCTAAATGTTTAGGAATTAACAGTAGGGAAACGCCAAATAAAATAGCGATGAGTAAAACTTGTAAAATATCGCCGTTAGCAAAAGCGGCAGTAAATGTTTTCGGAATAATATTGAGTAAAAACTCCGAACCTGTATGCATGTCATGAGCACGTTCGGTATAGGTACTTAAATCTTTAGCATCTAAATGAGTAATATCGATATTCATACCGACGCCCGGTTTAAAGACATAAGCAACAATAATTCCCAAAATTAAAGCAATACTCGTGACCACTTCAAAATAAAGAATCGTTTTTGCACCGACTTTGCCCATTTTTTTAATATCGTTTGCACCATAGATTCCCAGTACCACTACACAGAATACAATCGGGGCAATCAACATTTTAATGAGAGAAATAAAACCATCACCAAGAGGTTTTAAAGCTAGGGAGAAATCATGAAAAGCAAGACCTACTGCAATACCGAGGAAGAGAGCGCAGAGGACTTGTAGGAATAAACTACGTTTAAGTTTTTGCCACATAAGTCATCAAATCAAGAGAGGAATACAACCCCTTTCAAGCAAAAAGCCCGCCAACTTTGAAAGTGGTTAGATGTTTTGAAATAAGATGCAAATGGAGAGGATAAGAGGTTTTACATTACTGAGTTTTTTCTATAATTTTTTAATTAAAATCGAGTATTCTTAGCGCCAAATTTTTGGACATATTAACTATGGCGCTTAAAGCAACAATTTATAAAGCAGATCTGAATATTGCCAATATGGATGACCATATTTATGGCGATTATCAACTGACGCTTGCCTTACATCCTTCTGAAACTTTAGAACGATTAATGGTTCGTGTCATGGCTTTTGCACGTTTCGCAAGTGATAGCCTTGAGTTTACCAAAGACCTTTTTGAAACCGATGAGCCTGCACTTTGGCAAAAAGACTTAACAGGACAGTTAGAAACCTGGATTGAAGTTGGTTTACCGTCTGAAGATAAAGTGAAAAAAGCCAGTGCTCGTTGTAAAACTGTGGCAATTGTCGCTTATGGTTCACAAGTTGAAGATTGGTGGAAGAGAAACAGTAAAATTAAAACATTGAGTAATGTCCAAGTTTGGCAGCTAGCGCCTGAAAGTACAGCAGAGTTAGAGCAGCTTTGTGAGCGTACCATGCAGCTTCAGTTAAATGTTATGGACAACGAATGGACTTTGTTAAGTGACAAGGGCCAAGCGAATGTCGTGTGGACCCAATTACAGTAAAACTGAAAAGCGCAACAAATTTTACAAATTCACTTGTTAGACTAAAGATCAAGTCTGAGCTGTGAAATTAAACGAACGGGAATATTATGATCACTGAATTAGAAATTATCGATTTAAAAGTAGGCGAAGGTAAAGAAGCGGTTAAAGGTGCCTTAATTACGACTCACTATACAGGTTGGTTAGAAGACGGCACTAAATTCGACTCTTCCCTTGACCGCGGAAATTATTTCGAGTGTGTTATTGGTACAGGCCGTGTGATTAAAGGTTGGGACCAAGGCATTATGGGAATGAAAGTTGGCGGAAAACGTAAACTTATGGTTCCTGCTCATTTGGCTTATGGCGAACGCAAAATGGGTAAAATTATTCCGGCAAACTCAAATTTGATTTTTGAAATTGAATTATTTGATGTAAAAACTCGCGATGATTGAAATCAAACCGTTTAGAGCTCGACTTTATCTATAAGCTTTAAATATAAATATATTCGATATTTATATTTTAGCTTTTTAAATATTTAAGATTATTTTCAGTTTATTTAATTATAAAGGTGAACTGAAAAACTGTTCTGTTGGAGCAGTTTGAACTTAAGGACTAAATAAATGTGAATTTTAGTTCTTAAGTTTAAATTTCACATAAATAATCTATATTGCTATTGAGACGCTATTTCATGATTACCCGCTTTGCATCTCCTTTGTTGAACCTCACGCTTGGCTTGGCTCTAGCAGGCTTGTCAGGTATGGCATTAGCTAACCCACCTAAAATAGATGCTTCAACACTTACGGTCATTGGGTATCATGAAATTACCGATACTAAAAATGCCTTAATTCCTCAATATGCGGTCACCACTCAACAATTTACTGAGCATGTCGATTGGCTGCAAAAAAATGGCTTCCATTTTATTACCGTAGACCAGTTAATCCGTGCTCATCAGGGCAAGGCAGCACTTCCAACCAAGCCAGTTTTATTAACTGTAGATGATGGTTATCAGTCTTTTTACCAAAATGCGTATCCTGTTATTAAGGCTAAAAAAATCCCAGTAGTACTTGCCGTAGTGGGTTCATGGTTAGAGCCAAAAGCAGGGCAGAAAGTCGATTTTTCGGGTGAAGAAATTCCACGTGATAAAATCTTAAGCTGGGGTGAGCTCAAAGAAATGCAAGATAGCGGTTTTGTTGAAATCGCAAGCCATAGCTATCATTTACACCGCGGTATTACAGGCAACCCACAAGGGAACTCTGAACCAGCGGCAACGACACGTTTTTATGATGTAAAAACTAAAACTTATGAAAATGACAGCCAATATCAGGCTCGTATTTATAATGATTTAAAAAAGAATAATCAGCTACTTAAAGAGCATGGTATACGTTCACCACGTATTATGGTGTGGCCATATGGTCGCTATAATATGCAAACGGTCCAAATTGCTAAAAAGCTTGGTATGCCAATTACCATCACGCTTGATGATGGCGCAGACCATGCGAAACAATCTCTACAAAATATGAGCCGTATTTTGGTAGAGGGCGGAATGAGTACTAATGATTTGGCTCAAGAGATTAAGAACCGTGAATTAAACTTAACGGATAACAACCGTCCGCAAAAAATCATGCATATTGATCTCGACTATATTTATGATCCGGATCCGCAACAACAAGAACGAAATTTAGGCCACTTGTTAGACCGAATTAATGCGATGGGTGTAAATACAGTTTATTTGCAGGCATTTTCAGATCCGGATGCTAATGGTTCTGCCGATATGGTATATTTCCCGAACCGTCATATCCCAATGCGTGCGGACTTGTTTAACCGTGTAGCATGGCAAATTCAAACCCGTACGCCTGTAAGCCGTATTTATGCTTGGATGCCTTTATTGGCTTGGGAATTACCAAAAACTGATCCGGTATCAAAAGATTTAGTCGTGACAGAGCAGGCAAAAGCTGGTGAACACTTAAATATGGGGTATATCCGTTTAAGTCCGTTCTCACCAGAGGCACGCCAAACTATTCGTGAGATTTATCAAGATTTGGCTAAGTCAGCATCTTTCAATGGAATTTTATTCCATGACGATGTCACATTATCTGATTATGAAGATGCAAGCCCAGATGCATTAAAAGCTTATGCGAAACAAGGCTTACCAACAGATTTGGCAAAAATCCGTGAAAACGATCAAGATTTGCAAAAATGGACTGCATATAAGACAAAATATCTAGATGATTTTGCAATGCAACTTGTTGAAGACGTGCGACAATATGAACCGTTCTTGCTTACAGCTCGTAACTTATACGCGCAAGTTGCCTTAAAACCATATGCGGAAAACTGGTATTCACAATCGCTTGAAGAGTCATTAAGACGTTATGATTTTACGGCTATTATGGCAATGCCTTATATGGAGCAGGTCGATAACGCCGATCAATTTTATAAAGACATGATTGATCGTGTGAAAAAATATCCAAACGGCATTAAGAAAACAGTTTTTGAGCTACAGGCAACAAACTGGCGCAACAACGAAAAGGTACCGTCAACAGAAATGGCAGCAACAATTCACTCACTTTATCAGCAAGGTGCAATGCACGTTGCATACTATCCAGATGACCCAATCAAAGATCATCCGGACGTGAACGTGATGCATAAAGCATTTGCTGAAAAATCATCTCGTCTTGTGCCATAGGCGAGGCTGAAACATGACAATCTTTGCTGCTATATGGTCGCATGCCTTAAAATTCGTTTTCTATTATCCATTATTCATGTCGTATTTATGGATGATTGGCGCGATCATTTTCTATTGGAAGGAACGTAAAGCTCCGCCTTATGATCAGCCAGCTCCATTAGAAAGCTATCCTAAAGTTGCTGTGCTTATTCCTTGTTTTAATGAAGGGGATAATGCAGAGGAAACGATTACTCATGCTTTAAAACTGGATTATCCTCATTTTGAAGTGATTGCGATTAATGATGGCAGTTCGGATAATACAGGTGAAGTGCTGGATCGGTTAGCTGAACAACATGAAAAACTCCGTGTTGTTCATCTTGCACAAAACCAAGGTAAAGCCATGGGGTTGCAAGCCGGAAGCTTAATGACCGATGCCGAGTTTTTAATTGGTATTGATGGTGATGCTTTACTTGACCCGCATGCAGCAAAGTGGATGGTTCGTCATTTTCTTCAAAATCCGACTGTTGCAGCCGTGACGGGTAACCCACGTATCCGTACCCGTTCAACTTTATTAGGTCGTATTCAGGTTGGTGAGTTTTCTTCGATTGTCGGCATGATTAAACGTGCTCAGCGTACCTTTGGCCGTTTATTTACCGTATCTGGTGTTATTACGGCTTTTCGTAAGAGCGCTGTTCACCAAGTGGACTATTGGTCACCTAATATGTTGACCGAAGACATCGATATTACTTGGAAATTGCAACGTGCCGGCTGGGACATTCGTTTTGAACCGAATGCCTTGGTTTGGATTTTAATGCCTGAAACTTTAAACGGTTTGTGGAAACAACGTTTACGTTGGGCAATGGGTGGAGCACAGGTATTAATTAAAAATATTGATGTGTTCACTAAACCAAAATTGAATTTTTTATGGCCTTTAATGTTTGAGCTTTGCTTAACTTTAGTCTGGTCATATTTAATGCTGGCGATGGCTTTGTTGTGGTTGGTACATTTTATTTTACCGGTCCCTGCATTAGCCGTTGTGAGCTCTCCATTTTTACCGTATGGTAGCGGTATTTTATTGGGGGCAACCTGTCTCATTCAGTTTGCTTTAAGCAAATGGATGGATAGTCGTTATGAACCGCATCTCGGAAAAAACTATTTCTGGATGATCTGGTATCCATTGGTCTTTTGGCTAATCACCATCTCGGCAACTATTGTGGCATTTCCAAAAGTCTTACGACGTGGAGATGAGAAACGTGCGCGTTGGGTGAGCCCGGATCGGGGCATTCGTGGATGAAATGCAAGAGTCATGAGATTTTAAAGATCGTGCTGTATTGATGTCTGGGGAAAAACCACAGCACTTCGTTAGGTAAAGAGAAATGAAGACAAATTCGTTGATTATTGATTTACGCCGTCAATTGCCATGGCATAAACGCTATGCTTCTACAACAAGCACAGCCATGATGTGGGCGGCTTGGTTGTTGTTGTGGCGTCCATTCGTGTTTATCTGGGTATTGGCTGAGCTGCAAAAAACTCATTTAGTACATCGTCTGTTCAGTGCATTCGGTGTAGGTATTGAACATGGTATTACAGCGCTGATTGCTTGTGCAGTCGGGTTGCTACTCTGGAGTCATGTATTGCCTGAACGTCGTGTAGAAGGTAGTGAACTTAACATGAAACAGACAGATGACTATGCGCGCTATTTTGATTTGCCTGTGCAAGAAATTGAGCAGGGCCGTAGCCAAAAAATTACGGTCGTTCACCATAATGAATTTGGTAAAATCATTAGAGTTGAATAAAGTACATTTATAGAAGAAAGCCCACATCATGTGGGCTTTTTTTTCGCTAATTTCGGTATATCCATAAGTTTTAAACTGTAGAGCGCAGTGCTTGAGTAGGACTTATTTACCTTTAAAAACAGGAGGTCTTTTTTGCAGCATGGCAAAAACACCTTCTTGAACATCTTCTGTTGTGAGTAAAGGCTGAAGATGGTTTTGCAGTTGATTAAACGCTACTTCGTAACCTTCATTGACTGCTTCGCGAGCAGAGGCGAGAGTCGCTTTTACAGCAAGTGGTGCAGCTTGCGCGATATGTTCAGCAAGTTCTATGGCACGTTTAAGCTCTGTACCTTCTGGACATATTTCTGTAATAAGGTTCATGTCAAAAGCAGCTTTGGCATCGAAAGAGTCACCAGTGAGCAAATAACGCATGGCTTTGGCCCAACCCGCGGCTTGAGTAAAACGTGCAGTTGCTCCGCCAAAAGGTAAGATGCCACGTTGAACTTCCATTTGAGCAAATTGGGTATTTTCACTCGCAATCGCAATATCAGCATTGAGAAAGAGTTCTATACCAGCGGTATAGCAATAACCCTGCACTGCCACTATCAAAGGTTTACTCAGTTTTCGTCCAACTGTACCCCAAGGGTTAATTTCGTTTTCACTAAAGTCAAAAACACCTGTAGCAAGCTTAGGTTGTAACTCAACCAAATCTAAGCCAGCTGTAAAATGGTCACCGTGAGCAAAAACAATCGCACAGCGCAGTGCGTCATTATTTTCATATTCAGTGAGCGCTAGTGATAAGTCTTTGATCATGTGACTATCAAAAGCATTACGTTTTGCTGCCCGATCTAAGCCAATTAAAAAAATATGTCCGCGAGTTTCACGGCTGACTTTTCCTTCTTGATTTGACATATTTTCATGCTCTTTTATTTGTCTTTCATTATCTTTTAAACAATCATTTAAAAACTAGCAAATAGAAATTGTTAGCAACTCGATCAGTATTTCTTTTGTCTGACTATTGAAATAAATCAATTTCATGCGAACAGGATAAATCCTTAGACAGTGTTATTTTCCATGATTTATTTAAATTAGCAGTTTGCTTCGCTTTATATTTTTCTCATAATACGCTGTCAAATTGATCTCAATAAGCAGCTTCTCTTATGTCTCCTCTAGAAATTTTCGCGGTCTTAATTAGCCTCATTGGAGTTGGATTAACGGTAATCCGTAATATGTGGTGCTGGCTGTTTAATTTCTTTGCTTTTGTCCTATATGCCTATTTGTTTTACGAATTTAAGCTTTATGGCGAAACGATTTTGCAGTTCTTTTTTATGGTCGTAAATTTTTATGGCTTTTACTATTGGCTCAAAGGAAAGCAGCAAGATCATGACATTCGAATTGAGCCTATTGCAGTTCAAACAGCTATCATTCAAATGATTATTGCCGCGGTAGGTGGTTTGCTCTTTGGTTTGGTGCTTAAAAACTTTACCGATGCGGCGGTGCCAATGCTTGACTCACAGCTTGCAGCATTTAGTTTGCTTGCAACTTACTGGACCAGCCGAAAGCATATTGCGACATGGATCCTTTGGGTATTTGTCGATATTGTTTATGTCGGCATGTTTATCTATAAAGATCTGTTTTTAACTTCAGCCTTATACGCAGCCTTTGTATTAATGGCAGCTTATGGTTGGTATCAATGGGAAAAGGTTAAAAGAAAGCAGAACTTAGGTGCTGGGCAGCTTTAATTGGGAGAATAAGCATGTTGTTGAGTTTAGATGCTTATAAACAACAACAGTTTGATCAAATTGCTGCAAAAATTATGGCTGAGCCTGCAAAATATATAGATTTTAATTCAGTAGCGGATTTTTATAACGCTGCTTGGCTCAAGGACTTTCCACAAGGGACCCAAGTCTCTGCGACAGGTTTAGATGATGGGGCTGAAGAGTTTTATGCCGTAGTACAGTTTAAACAGCAGTACTTAAAGTTTGATATTAAAGAAAATCATTCAACACTGAGTTTTCAGGATATGAATGGTGAAACTTTTAAGCGTAATTTTTAATTGAAGAAATAAGAGTATTAAAAAAAGCGACTTAACGTCGCTTTTTTTAATAGATAAATTTTGAAATTTTATCTGCCGTTGCGATGACCAGAGCGGCGATATCTTCTTTAAAGGTCTTCTCATCATAAGTGGTAATTGGACAACTGACTGAAAGGACAGCCACCATTTTTCCATTTGATTGTTTGAAAATAGGAGCAGCACAAGCAGCCATGTCATGGTTGTAATGTCCCCAGCTCACCATCGACTTTTGAGTTTTTACATAATTTAATTTTTGCAATAACGCTTTTAAACTGGTTGGGGTAAGTTCTGAGTAACTATCCCAGTCATTAAAATTGCGATAGCGTTGTCGTACTTCTGCCTCTGGTAAATCTGACAATAACATTTGACCAATAACTGTAGCATGGGCAGGCCAGCGAGTACCTAAACTAATATTGCTGGTAAACGTACCCATAGATTGAACGTTATTTACAAAAACAATGTGTGTACCTTCTAAAACGGTCAGGTGTACTGCAAGTTTGGTCTGGTCACGTAGTTCTTTCATTAAAGGCGTTGATAAATCAAGTAATGAAAGCTTTGATAAACTGTTAAAACCAAGCTCCATAACTTTTGAATCAAGCGCATATGTTTTTTGTGAAGCCTTTCTTAAGTAACCGCAAGCTTCAAGTGTATAGATAAGCCGAAATGCACTAGAACGGTTCACTTCCAAAATTTCGGCAATTTCTGTAATCGTCATTTCTTGTGCTTGTTGATTAAATGCTTGCAAGATGGCTAAACCACGCACAAGCCCTGGTACTAAATACCGATCATCATTTTTTGTTGTTTCTGATTCTTGCGAATCTTCTTCAATCTCTAGGCTCATTCGTGTCGTTTTCCTATAAATAAAACAGGGTTCGAATTGGGGCATTATGCTTTATTTTAGAACTATTGTAATTATAAAGATTACATAAAACAATTTTTATATTTAAAACATTGTTTCCAGCTTGAAACGTAACAAATTATTTAAAATTTATTAATTAATTGATTTTAATATTTATTTTTACTTTGACAAAAATTAATCAAGAGGATTATGCTTAGCTTGTGTTTTGAAAATCAAATTATGTTTTGTATATAAAACAAAATGAGGACGCAAGGTATGAGTTGGATCTCAGTTTGTCAGCAGGGTGACGTTAGCGAAGATGAGCCGAAAGCCGTCGAAGTTGAAGGGAAAAAAATTGGTGTTTTTTTTGTCGATGAAAATTACTTCGCTATCGAAAATGTTTGCCCTCATGCGTATGCCTTATTAACGGAAGGATTTATCGAAGATCAGACTGTTGAATGTCCATTGCACGAAGCAATTTTTGACATTCAGACAGGTGAGCTAAAAAGTGGACCCGGGTGTAGAAACCTATGTACGTACCCAGTTCGTGTTGAAGGACAGGATATTCAAATTCAACTCTAGTCCTCACATGTACAAGGAAGCAGAACAATGAAGACATTTAATGAAAAGTTGGCAAGCTGGATTCATGCAACGCCGGCAACCGAAGCAGGTATCAACAATATTCAAGTTCCAGGTCAATCTGAATTGTTGGTTTGGCAAACACGTTATAAAGAACCGACTCTCTACGAACAAGACTTTGTAAAGAACTTGATTCAGGCATTTTCTGCGGGCGCAACAGAATTAGATGAGGTTGTTTCTGCACTTAATCAACAGGGTTTCCGCTGTGAATCTGGTGATGAATGGACTTCTGAGAGCTTTACAGAAGAAATGCAACGTTTAGGTTATTGATTCAGGGAAGAATAAAATGAACGCAATCGTATCAACTTCACAAAGCGCTGAAGAATATTTAGAACTTGGTTTACGTGACCAATGGCATCCGGTTTTAGCAAGTTGGGAAGTCGCTGCTAATCCGGTTGGGATTACCCGTTTAGGTGAAAACATTGTGGTTTGGCGTGATGCCGAAGGTCAGGTACATGCGCTTGAAGATCGCTGCCCACACCGCGGTGCTCGTCTTTCACTCGGCTGGAACTTGGGTGATCGAGTTGCTTGCTGGTATCACGGTGTTGAAGTTCGTGCTGATGGTGTGGTTGCTGATGTGCCAGCCGTTCATGAATGTCCAATGACTGGAACCAAGTGTTTAAAAAGCTATCCGGTCATTGAACAGCATGGTGCAATCTTCATCTGGTTTGGTATCGATGCAAATGAACAACCCGCACCGCTTGAGTTCCCAGAACAACTGGCAAGCGAAGAGTGGAGTTCATTCCTTTGCCAAGCAGACTGGAAAGTAAACCATCAATATGCCATTGATAACGTCATGGACCCAATGCACGGTACATATTTGCACTGTACTTCACATTCAATGGCAGAAGGCGAACGTACCGCAGAGATGAAACACCGCACAACTGAAAATGGTTTTGTTTTTGAAAAAGAAGGTCAAACAGGTGTGAACTTTGACTGGGTTGAATATGGTTCGACTGGTGCAAGTTGGTTACGTCTTTCAATTCCTTACCGTAAACAGTTTGGTCCGGGTGGTGAATTCTGGATTGTGGGTTACGCAACGCCAATTGATGCCAACAATACCCGTGTATTTTTCTGGCGCTGCCGTAAGGTGAGTGGTTGGCAACGTAATGTATGGCGCTTCTTATATCGTAATCATTTAGAACAATTGCATTGGGATGTATTGGAACAAGACCGCATTATTTTAGAAAACCTTGCGCCAAATGCACGTGCACGAGAATTCTTATATCAACACGATGTTGGACTTGCACGATTACGCCGTTTAATGAAGAAAGAAGCTGAGAAGCAATTAAAGAAAATTGCTGCACTAAATGCATCAAACCGTATTGAGATGCAGGAAGAAGCTCATGGCTAATGTAGCGTTGTTGCAAGGCAAAAAAGTTTTAGTGACTGGTGCTGCACGTGGTTTAGGTCGAGATTTTGCTCAAGCCATTGCTGAGGCAGGCGCTGAAGTTGTGATGGCAGATATTTTGTCTGACTTGGTGCAACAAGAAGCCCAAGCGTTACAGCAACAAGGGCTAAACGTTCATGCTGTCACCGTTGACCTTGCCAATGCAGACTCTATTGAAAATGCGGTTGCAAAAAGCGTGGAAGTATTACAAGGACTAGACGGACTTGTGAACTGTGCGGCACTGGCGACCAATGTCGGTGGAAAAAATATGATTGATTATGATCCTGAACTTTGGGATCGGGTCATGAATATTAATGTAAAAGGCACATGGTTAATTACAAAAGCGTGTATTCCACATTTAAAACAATCGGCTGCTGGCAAAATTATTAATGTTGCTTCCGATACAGCACTTTGGGGCGCACCGAACTTGATGGCTTATGTGGCAAGTAAAGGTGCAATTGTTGCCATGACGCGTTCAATGGCAAGAGAGTTGGGGCAGTTCAATATTTGTGTCAACACATTGTCTCCGGGGCTGACACTGGTTGAAGCAACCGAGTATGTGCCACAGGAACGTCATGATTTATATGTCAACGGAAGAGCGATTCAACGCCAGCAACTTCCACAAGATTTAAATGGAACAGCATTGTATCTACTGTCGGATTTGTCCTCTTTTGTGACAGGTCAAAATATTCCGGTCAATGGCGGTTTTGTCTTTAACTAAGGAGTAGTCAAATGATTACAGGGATCGAGATTTTAAAGTTTGGAGTTGAAGATAGAGCCGCTTCAAACAAGTTTTTGGCAGATTTTGGTTTAAGCCAAAGTACTTCGGATATTGAAGGCGCAGATTTATACCAGACTCAAAACGGCAGCAAGATTTATCTATTTAATTGTGATGATAACCGTTTGCCGCCTGCTATTGAGCAAGGTTCAACTTTACGTGAAGTCACTTGGGGTGTTGATAGTCTTCAAGACCTTGAAGACTTGGCAGCTCGTTTGGCCGATGTAGACGGTTTTAAACGTACTGAAAATACAGTTCAGTGTCTTGACCCAAATGGCATGACCATTCGTTTTGAACAAAGTTTTGTAAAAGAAGTACCAGAACTTAAAACGGAAGGTATTAACCAATACGGCAATATTCAGCGTGTTAATGCAGCAAGTCCTGTTTATGAAAAAGGTCAACCTGTTGCGATTGGACATGTGGTGTTTTTCACACCGGATTTAGCAACTACTGAAAACTTCTATATTGAAAAAGTAGGCTTTCATTTATCTGATGCTTACAAAAATCGCGGTGCATTCTTACGTTGCCGCGGTGAAGGTTATCACCACGATTTATTCTTACTTAGCGTTCCAAATAAACCTGCGGGCCTAAATCACGTTGCATTTGTTGTTCGTGATATTCATGAGGTGAT
Organism: Acinetobacter baumannii; assembly: GCF_009759685.1. Classification (NCBI taxonomy): domain Bacteria; kingdom Pseudomonadati; phylum Pseudomonadota; class Gammaproteobacteria; order Moraxellales; family Moraxellaceae; genus Acinetobacter; species Acinetobacter baumannii. Next base: position 2,336,807 of record NZ_CP046654.1, read on the forward strand.
TGGAGGCGGTTTACATATGAACCGTTCAGAGTGGTCAACCTTTATTGGACCGGGACGTCATCCAATTTCTTCTGCTTATTTCTGGTACGTCAACTCACCATTGGGTGGTGCATTTGAATATTACACCAACGATGATTATTTGACCGAAGAATGGCAGCCACGTGTAGAAGAACATCGTCTAGAGCTTTTCACCGAGTGGGCGATTGAAGGTGGTCTTGATGACAAAACCCGCCGTCAGGTAAAGCCTGTGTAACAGGCATTGCTTTACAAGGAAGAAAGGCTATGGAAAAGATTGTAATTGTAGGGGCGGGGCAGGCTGCAGGTTGGGCAGTTAGTACCTTACGTCAAAATGGATATGTGGGTGAAATTCATGTGGTCTCAAATGAAGATCAGGTGTTTTATGAGCGTCCACCTCTGTCTAAGCAAGTACTTTCAAAAGAAGCAAGTTATGAAAGTTTGAATCTGTTCTCCCCAGAACAGGTTCAAGAGTTCAACATTCAATGGCACAAACCGGAAATTGCAACAAAAGTCGATCGCGAGCAAAAGCAGGTTCATTTAGAAAGTGGACAGGTTTTACCCTATGACAAATTGCTGATTGCAACAGGAAGCCGTGCCCGTGTACCCGTTAATACATGGCAGTTCATTCCTAATGTTGTGACTTTACGAAATGTGCGTGACTGTGAACGTCTGGCTGAAATTTTAAAGAATGCAAAAAATGTTGCTGTGATTGGCGGTGGCTGGATTGGTTTGGAAATCGCTGCAACTGCACGTAAGCAAGGGAAAGATGTTCATATTTTTGAATATGGCGACCGCTTATGTGCAAGAAGTGTGAGTCCGGAAGTTTCTGCATTTTTAAAAAATATGCATGAGGCTCAAGGCACAAAAATTCATTTAGACAGCAAGAGCCTTCACTTAGTGGAAGCACCAGATCAAAAAGTTGAAGTGGTGAACCATCCTCAACATAGCCAGTTATTTGATTGTGTTGTAGTGGGTGCAGGTGCCGAAATTGCGAAAGAGTTAGGCGTGCACGCTGGGCTCGATGTGAAAGATGGCATTGTAGTGAATTGTTTTGGACAAACCTCGGATCAAGACATTTATGCCGCAGGTGATGTCGCGATTCATCCGGGCTTGGGCTATTGCATTCAGTCTTGGGCAAATGCACAAAATCAGGCGATTGCAGCTGCGAAATCAATGCTTGGAATTGAAACTGAATATACCGATATTCCTTGGCTTTGGTCTGATCAATATCACTTTAATATCCAGATTTTAGGTACGTATCAACCTGAAAAAACCAAAGAAGTGGTGATTCGCCAAAGTGGTGAAGATCAGGTGAGCTATTTATATCTGGACCATGAAAATCGCTTGCTGAATATGATTGCCATTAATGACTCGAAGTTAATCAAGCTGGCAAAGCGTTGGATGCAAGCCAATACCGTTTTAGATCCAAAATTATTAGCAGATGCTGAATTTAATGTCATGAAGTTAAAACCGTAAACATTAAATCTGGTTCTCATTACCAAATCGAAGGAATGACACATGAGTAATGAAGAAAAAAGTGGATTAAAGCATTGGGTACCTGCTTTTGTCCTTATGGTGTGTGTAGTACTGGCATTTTTCGACAAGATCAGTATTGCGGTTTTATTTTCAGACCCACATTTTCAAAGCTCGATGGGAATTGCTGAAGATAAAGCCAAGCTCGGATGGCTCATGACAAGTTTTTTACTTGCTTATGGTTTTTCATCAGTCTTTCTAAGCTTTTTAGGCGACATTTTTAACCCAAAGAAAATGCTGTTCTGGAGTGTGACTTCTTGGGGTTTACTCATGCTTTGCATGGGCTTTACCACCAGCTACTCAGGCATGTTGATTTTACGGGTTCTACTCGGTTTGGCAGAAGGTCCGCTATTTGCTTTGGCATATACCATTGTTAAGCAGACTTATACAGACCGTCAGCAGGCACGTGCCTCAACCATGTTCTTACTGGGTACACCGATTGGTGCATTCCTTGGGTTCCCAATTACGGCAGCCGTTCTGGCACACCACGACTGGCACACCACTTTTTTTGTGATGGCTGCGCTCACACTCATTGCAATTTTAAGCATTGTTTTTGGTCTGCGTAACTTGCAACTCAAGAAAACTGTTGAGCTTGAAGGTGAAAGTAAACGTACTAACTTCAAAGGCCATATCGCCAACACCAAAGTACTTGTGAGCAATAGCGCGTTCTGGTTGGTGTGCTTATTCAATATTGCCTTAATGACTTATTTGTGGGGCCTAAACAGTTGGGTTCCTTCTTATCTCATGCAAGACAAAGGATTCAACCTCAAGGAGTTTGGGGTGTATTCAAGCTTTCCATTCATTGCCATGTTAATTGGCGAAGTGGTTGGTGCGTTTTTATCTGACAAATTAGGCCGACGCGCAATTCAAGTATTTAGCGGTTTATTACTCGCGGGCATCTTCATGTATGTGATGGTCATTATGACTGAGCCATTATTGATTATTGCTGCTATGTCTTTAAGTGCTATGGCGTGGGGCTTTGGAGTAGCTGCGGTATTTGCTCTGCTTGCCCGAGTAACCACCTCAAATGTAGGTGCGACAGCGGGTGGAATATTTAACGGTTTAGGCAATTTTGCAAGTGCAATTGCACCTGTACTGATCGGTTACATCGTGATGCAAACACATAGTTTTAATTTGGGAATTACCTTCTTGGCTGCAGTCGCTGTCATTGGGTCGTTGTTCTTGGTTCCTCTTTTAAAACGTTATTAATTCACTGTATAGGAGTTTAAAAAATGACTACACAACAATTCGAATCGTGGAAACAGCCGGAAGGCGCTTCTTTAGAAGATTGGTTAAACACACGTATTGCTCGCTTTGAGACTCGTAAATATGACTTTGAGGCTTTGAAGTTCCAAGCCGATTACGACCCGAAATATCGCCGTGCTCAAATGCGCTATATGGGTACGGGTGCAACTGGTGTTGCAAATGACAGCAATACTGTACCTGCAGAGAACTTTACGTTTTCGACTATGGTGCTACCACCACAGTGTGAAGGTCCTTTGCACATTCACCACGACGTTGAAGAAGTTTTCTTTATGCTCCGCGGCGAAATTGATTTGTTTATTGAGCATAACGGCGAGAAATTCCAGACCCGCTTAAAAGAGCGTGACCTGATTTCAATTCCACCGGGTATCTACCGTGGTTTATTTAACCCAGGTCAAGAAGATGCCTTGATGTGCGTGATGTTGGGAACAGGTAAACCAACAATTCCTAACTATCCACCAGAGCATCCATTGTCTCAAATCAAACGTTAATTGTTTGATGAAGTGAATGAAAGGAAAGAATTAAAAATGATGACACTCATTGAAAAGTTAGCAGAATTTCCGGTGAAAACGGTCAATGTTCAAGGCCAGCAACAAGCCTATCGGGAAGCTGGTCAGGGCGAATACCTTGTGCTGTTGCATGGCATTAGTTCCGGTTCTGCTTCATGGGTAAACCAACTTGAAGTGCTGTCTCATCATTTTCATGTCATTGCCTGGGACGCACCGGGCTATGGCAAATCAGCTGAACTTTTAACGGATCAACCGAATGCGACCGACTATGCAAAGCGTTTGGCAGGGTTGTTCGATGCTTTAAAAATTGAAAAAGCAATTGTAGTGGGACACTCCTTAGGTGCCTTACAGGGCAGTGCATTTGCTGCACTTTACCCAGAGCGAGTGAAACACTTGGTGGTCGCTAACTTGGCGCAAGGCTACCAACGCCACGATGAACAGACACAAATTCAGGTTTTTGAAAAAAGACCAAAAATGTTGAAAGAACTCGGTGCTAAAGGAATGGCCCAAAGTCGTGGACCTCATTTGATTTATAGACAAGAGCCACAAGCCTTAGCTTTAGTTTCAGAAGTGATGCAGCAGTTGACCTTACAAGGTTTCACACATGCATCGTACTTACTGGCATATGACGAAATACGTAATTATTTAACCGATTTAAAAGTCCCATGCACAGTCATTGCAGGGCAGCAAGATCAAATCACTCCTGCGTTAGGTATACAAGAGCTTGCTCAGGAATTGCAGTTGGAACAGCGCTTCGTCATAGAAGATGCAGGACATTTAAGTTATGTCGACCAACCGCAAGCATTTAACCAAATTATGTTGACGATTCAGGAACAATCGTAAGAGAGATTAAGGATTATGAGCTTCCAAGTTGAAGGAAAAGTTGCAGTTGTTACCGGTGGCTCATCTGGGATTGGGCTGGCTGCTGTTGAAATACTAGTTGCAGAGGGTGCAAAAGTTGCTTGGTGTGGTCGCGATGAAGAACGTTTAAATGCTTCTAAGCACTATATTTTAGAAAAATTTCCACATGCCAATATTTTTACCAAAGCATGTAATGTTTTGAAAAAAGAAGAAGTTCAGCAATTTGCCAAAGAGGTCAAACTCAATTTGGGCAATGTGGACATGCTTATTAACAATGCTGGACAAGGCCGTGTTTCAAATTTTGAAAATACGCAAGATGAAGACTGGATGAAAGAGATTGAGCTGAAATATTTCAGTGTTTTACATCCGGTACGGGCTTTTCTTGACGACTTAAAACAGTCGGCAAATGCCTCAATTACTAATGTGAATTCGTTACTGGCATTGCAACCGGAACCACACATGATTGCGACTTCATCTGCACGCGCTGCACTGTTGAATTTAACCCATTCGTTGGCGCATGAGTTTACTCAATATGGCGTTCGTGTGAACTCGATTTTACTCGGAATGGTCGAATCTGCGCAGTGGAAACGCCGTTATGAAACCCGTTCAGATTTAAATCTGTCATGGAAAGAGTGGACAGGCAATATTGCAAAAAATCGTGGCATTCCTATGCAGCGTTTAGGCCGTCCGGAAGAGCCAGCACGTGCTTTAGTTTTCTTGGCATCACCATTGGCATCTTACACCACAGGTTCGGCAATAGATGTCTCAGGTGGTTTTAACAAACATTTATAAATATCAGGTGCTGTCATGAAAAAGTTGATGATGATTGGTTTTGGCGCAATGGCAGCAGAAGTGTATGCCCACTTGCCTCAAGATCTGCAACTCAAGTGGATTGTAGTGCCATCTCGCAGCATTGAAAAAGTGCAGTCACAAGTCTCTTCTGACATTCAAGTGATTTCAGATATTGAGCAATGTGATGGTACACCAGACTATGTCATTGAGGTGGCAGGTCAAGCAGCAGTGAAAGAGCATGCTCAAAAAGTTTTAGCGAAAGGCTGGACCATTGGTCTGATTTCGGTGGGTACTTTAGCTGATAGTGAATTTTTGGTTCAGCTTAAGCAAACTGCCGAAAAAAATGATGCCCATCTGCATTTACTGGCAGGGGCTATCGCAGGCATTGACGGTATTTCTGCTGCTAAAGAAGGTGGCTTGCAAAAGGTCACTTATAAAGGCTGTAAAAGTCCAAAAAGCTGGAAGGGTAGTTATGCAGAGCAATTGGTCGATTTAGACCATGTTTCAGAACCTACGGTCTTTTTTACTGGAACTGCCCGTGAAGCTGCCATGAAATTTCCGGCCAATGCCAACGTTGCAGCAACGATTGCACTTGCAGGGCTTGGAATGGATGAAACCATGGTTGAGTTAACTGTTGATCCAACTATCAACAAAAACAAACACACCATTGTGGCAGAAGGTGGCTTTGGACAAATGACCATTGAACTGGTGGGTGTGCCGCTGCCAAGTAACCCGAAAACATCAACTTTGGCTGCGCTTAGCGTGATTCGTGCTTGTCGCAACAGTGTAGAAGCAATACAGATTTAAGAAGGATTTGATCATGGCAAAGGAAATTTATATTGCGGGTGAATGGCGATTAGGCCGTGGTGCAGTCATTCAAAGCCTGTTTCCGGCAGATCAGTCGGTAAACGCTGAGCTTTCAACAGCAACGCTTGAAGATGTAAATGAGGCAATTGAAAAAGCAGATCAGGCTTGGCGTCAACCGAGCTGGAGAAACAGCTTGCCGCATGAGCGCGCACGTATTCTCTACAAAGTTGCAGACATTATTGAAGCGCGTGTAGATGAATTAGCGAAACTACAAACCCGCGATAATGGTAAGCCTTTAACCGAAACTCGTGGTTTAGTGATGAGCGCGGCGGCAACTGCGCGTTATGTTGCGGCGGCTTGTGAAACGCTAAACGATGAGCTCACCACTCAGCGTGCTCCAGACTTTATGACCATGAGTGTGCATGAACCTGTAGGTGTTGTAGCAGCTATTACCCCTTGGAACTCTCCAATTGCGAGTGAAGTTCAAAAGCTTGCTCCTGCTTTGGCAGCAGGAAATGCCGTAGTGTTAAAACCAGCAGAAGCAACTTCACTGATTGCTTTAGAGCTTGCCAAAATTTTTGAAGAGGCTGGTTTACCAAAAGGCTTACTTAGTGTGTTAGTGGGGCGTGGTTCTATCATTGGTGACGCAATTGCTCAGCACCCATTGGTTCGTAAAATTTCTTTTACAGGTGGAACAACCACGGGTCGTCATTTGGCACATATTGCCGCAGATAAACTCATTACCACTTCGCTTGAGTTAGGTGGTAAGTCACCAACCATCGTTTTACCGGATGCAGATGTCGAACTGGCGGCTAAAGGTGTGGCGTACGGTATTTTTAGCTCGGCAGGCCAAGCGTGTATCGCAGGTTCTCGCTTGTTTATTCATAGCAGTCTTTACGATCAGTTTTTAACGCGTTTGGTTGAAATCACCAAAGGCTTACGTGTGGGCCATCCAGAACAGGCGGGTGTGCATTTAGGGCCATTGGTCAATGACAAACATTTGCAGTCCGTCGACCGCTATGTGCAGCTTGCTAAAAGCGAAGGTGGTCAAGTTCTGATTGGTGGTGAAGCACTTACGACTGGTGACTATGCCAAAGGAAGCTATTACTTACCAACGATTATTACGGGCTTAAATAACAGTGCTCAAACCTGTCAGGAAGAAATTTTTGGCCCTGTTTTAGTCGTTATGAAATATGACAATGAGCAAGATTTAATTGCCCAAGCCAATGACAGTTGTTTTGGTCTTGCCGCAGGTATCTGGACTGAAAGCTACCGTAAAGCTTGGCGTATTGCACGTGCGTTAGAAGTTGGAACGGTATGGATTAATACCTACAAAAAATTCTCGATTAGTGCGCCATTTGGTGGCTTTAAAGACAGTGGTATCGGGCGCGAAAAAGGCCGTTTGGGCATTTTATCGTACATGCAACAAAAGAGTATTTATATGGGGCTGAATGAACAGCCTAACCCTTGGTGCGATTAATAAATTCAAGGACTGAAAACAAATTTTGAGGAATAGACATGACTGAACGTGTAAATGTAGGCGAAGCAATTGCAAGAGTTTTAGAAGCGCACCAAGTTGATAGTATTTATGGTGTTATTTCCATCCACAATTTACCTATTGCCGATGCGGTAGGGCGCCGTGAAAAAATGCGTTTTGTTGCAGCCCGTGGTGAAGCGGGTGCGGTCACCATGGCAGATGCACACTCACGCTTTAAAGGCCTAGGTGTAGCGTTAACCAGTACGGGTGCTGGTGCAGGTAATGCGGTAGGTTCACTGATTGAAGCAATGAATGCGGGTAGCCCTGTATTGCATTTAACGGGTCAAGTTGAGCGTGAATATCTCGACCGTGATGCGAGTTTCATTCATGAAACCAAAGACCAACTTACATTCTTGCGTGCATCGAGCAAAGCGGCGTTCCGTATTACCAGTCCAGACAATGCTGTTGGTGTAATACGTGAAGCAATCCGTGTAGCAACCACAGTTCCAATGGGACCGGTAAGTGTTGAGCTACCCATTGATGTACAAGCAGCAGAGATTGATTTGCCACTTAATCTTGGGCCAGTGAAAGCACTTGAGTTGCCACAGGCAGAGCAAGCTGAAATTGATCTTCTTGTAAGCGAGATCAAAAAAGCAAAACGCCCGATTTTCTGGATTGGTGGTGGAACTTTAAATAGCATTGCCGAAGTTAAAGCAATTGCAGATTTAGGTATTCCAGTTGTTTCATCGACTCATGCTCGTGGGGTGTTGCCAGATGACCATCCACGTAGCTTAGGTGCTTTCCATAACTCGGCAGGTGTTGAGCAATTATTAAAAGATGCTGACCTGATGGTGGTAGTGGGTTCTCGTTTACGTAGTAATGAAACAAAAACTTATTCGGTTGAATTCCCTGAAAATATTATTCAGGTAGATGCAAACCCAGTAGCTCAGCAACGTAATTACAAAATCCGCAACTTCATTTGTGGCGATGCTAAAGATGTCTTAACACGTGTGTTAGAACAGCTTCAAGGAACTTCAAAAGTTGATGCCGATTACGATGCTGCTGTAGTAGCTGCTAAACAAGCTGCGATTGATGCACTGCGTAAACAAATCGACCAATACGCTTTAATTTGTGATCACTTACGTGCAGCTTTACCTCAAGACGGCATTTTTGTACGTGACATCACCATGTCGGGTAGTACATGGGGCAGTCGTTTATTCCCGGTACAAGCGCCAAACCAAAACATCCACTCGCTTGCGGGTGCAATTGGTTTAGGCCTTGCAACAGCAATCGGTGCTTCGATTGCTAACCCTGACAAAAAAGTAATTGGTTTAGTCGGTGATGGCGGCTTAATGCTTGGTATTGGTGAGATTGCAACTATGGTGCAAGAAAACACTAATATGGTCCTAATGATTATGAATGACGGTGGTTATGGCGTAATGCGTGGCATTCAAAATAACTACTTTGGTGGCCGCCAGTATTTCAATGAATTGCATACACCAGACTACAAACTCCTTGGCGAATCAATGGGTGTGAAAAGCTGGAAAGTCGGTAGTGCAGATGAGTTTAAAACGGTTATTCAAGAGGCTGTCGCTTTTGAAGGGCCAACCGTGATCGAGCTCGATATGAACTCGATTGGACCATTAAACTTCGCGGGTCCACCGCAAAAGAAACTGTATTAACCAGTTTGGATGGTTTAGTACATATGCGATGGGAGCTGCTAAGCCATCCTTTTTTTAGATAATTTTTTTTGTCTAAAAAACAATAAAAATGAAGTTTTACAGGTAAAACAAATAAAGTTCCAGCAGGATGCTGGAACTCAATCAAGGATGTAGAGATGAAAAAGACTTCATTGATCATGGCATTCATTGCACCGCTTACGCTGGGGGTAAGCGTCAATGCATTTGCAAAAGATTCATTGCTTGAATGGAAAAGTGATGATGGCACCGACTCATTAAAGTTAGGTGGGGTGGTTCGGTTAAATCAACGCTATGAAGATTGGGAAGGGCCAAACCGTGGTTTTGGTAAGCTCCATTTTGATATTTTCAGGGTAGATCTCAAAGGAAAGTTTGATGATGCCTACATCAATGCCAGTTATATGTTTCAAGACCAACAGAAAACGTCTATTGAAAAAGCATATGTTGGCTATAACCTGGATGCCAATAACAGCATTGAAGCAGGTCTGGTTTATAAGCCTTTTACGATTTATCCCTATCCACAAAATGGTTGGACTTACCATATTCCATTCTTTTTAGGTTATGGCAACAATATTGCACCGGGGATTAACTGGAATTATCACGACAAAGATTGGGATTTAAAACTGGGTTATTACCCACAAATGTTAGAGACGAATTTGCGTTATTCCCCTGAAAGTGCAACTTATGATGACTTGGCTGGAAATGCATTTCCATCTCAAAAAGCCTATCAAAATGAAAAACGCAATCAGGTGAATACCCGTATTGTTCGCAAGTTAGAAACTGATTTTGGTAAACAAGAGTTTGGTGTATCGGGTGCAATTGCTCAGTTGCATAATGATATTACCGATAAAGACGGCAAATATTATGCAGTCGGTTTGCACACCGAAAACAACTACAAACGCTTTAATTTACAAAGCTCGGTCATTCACTATCAGTACGATGCTAAAAATCCAGATGGTGTAAATAGTGATATGACTTTGATGGGAGCAAACGGCCTTACACCTGCTTATTTCATTGCTTCGGAAGGTACGATTGCCAGTTTAAACCTTGCCTATACGTTGCCTGTCACCAATATGGGTAAGCTAAAATCCATTAAGTTTTATAATGACTATAGTTACCTTGATAAAAAACGTGATGATTGGTCCGACTCGCAAATGAATACCACAGGGATGATGTTTATTGCTTCACCATTTATGGTTTGGGCAGATTATACGTGGGGTAAAAACTCTAACATTATTGGTGGGGCAACCAACTCAACGGGTTATACCTCTGCAACTTCACCAAATAGTGATAAATGGTTATACCGTATTAACTTTAATATTGGGTTTACTTTCTAAAATAAGTAGTATTAAAAAAACCACGCAATCGGCGTGGTTTTTTATTTAATAAGTGAAAATTTTTAATACCTGTTTTTTTCAAACTTATTCCAAAACACAAAGGCAGTTACAAAGGCCAAAATGGTTAGCGCGAAAATATAATACATCGCACCAATATCACTATATTGGCTGAGCCAATGAACTAAAGGTAGCGTCATACCACCAACAATTGCATACGATAAATTATAAGAAAATGAAATGCCCGAGAAGCGAACAGGCGCGGGGAACATTTTAACCATACTGCTCGACACCATGCCGACAGTACCTGAGCATAGACCTAACAACATATATAAACCAAAAATAGTTGAATGTGCCGCATGACCTAAACTGTTATAAAAAACTGCCGCTGTAAGTGCCACGGCAAGCGCACCGACCATCATGACTTTGCCACAGCCAAAACGGTCAGCAAAATAGCCTGCTAAAATACAGCCCACCATTTGCATGACAATGGCTGCACTTTGCATTTCAAAAGTCTGTGCGCGCTCAAAGCCAAATGAACCAATCAACAAATTTGGCATGGCTAAAATCACCACCACCACACATCCCGTTAAAAACCATGTAAATAACATGCCAATTGCAACGGCTGTTTTATGCGTTTTTAAGACTTGTTTTACAGGCATTTCTTTAGAAATTTCTTTACGGGCCTGCATGGCTTTAAACACAGGGGTTTCTTTCAAATACGTTCTTAAATAAAGTGCAACGAGTCCAAAAATACCACCCACAATGAAAGGAATACGCCACGCCCAGTCATGGATTTGTCCTTCACTAAAATTCAGTGAAATCCATAGAGACATCAGTGCGCCTAGTAAAATTCCTAAAGACAGCCCAGCGGTGAGTAAACCATTTGCCAGTCCGATTTTTCTTTCAGGTACATGTTCAGACACAAATGTCCACGCGGCTGGAATTTCCCCCCCAATTGCAATACCTTGCACCATACGCATGAGTAATAAAAGTAGCGGTGCCAAATATCCGATATTTTCAAAAGTGGGCAAAATCCCGATAAACAGGGTAGGCAGCGCCATCAGCAAAATAGAAAGCGAAAATAGTTTTTTACGCCCCACCAAATCACCAAAATGGGCCATGACAACCCCGCCTAAGGGCCTAAAAAAATAACCTGCTGCAAAAATGCCGTAAGTATTGAGCATGGCCCAAAACGGACTAAGCGTACTTGGGAAAAAGAGGTCGGAAATGATCTTGGCGTAAAACACATAAATCACAAAATCGTAAAACTCTAAAGCTCCACCCAATGAAGAAAGGGCAAGGGTTCGTTTATCTTCTTTATTAAGATAGTTCGCGTCCTGCAAAGTTAATTCCTGATCCATTTTTTACTTAATTGTTGTAATTGAAGTTTGGATATTAATGGAAAAGTGAAATAAAAGTAAATGGAGGAAATTTGTTCTATAGGGTAACGCCGATAGGACTTACGCAGATCAAAAAGCTTTAAAACAAAAAACACTTTAGATAAAACAAAAACAGATGTAGGAATGACTTTTCTTTTGGGGCGTTCAGCGACACAATAAAACTTGTCATAGCTAGTTTAATAAGAGATTCAAAGGATGAGTGTGGTTTTACCTGTCGCGAAGCGTGGTGAAGATATTTTAAAACTAATTGCGGCTCCTGTTTCGGCAAATGAGTTAAACAGTAATTGGCTTTATCAGCTTGCTGATGCTATGCATGCAACCATGCTTGAGCGCAATGGAGTAGGGATTGCTGCACCGCAAGTTTATATCTCTAAACGCGTTATTATTGTGGCTTCTCGACCAAATCCACGTTATCCGGATGCGCCTGAAATGAATGCTGTGGTCATGGTAAATCCAGAAATTTTAGAATTTTCGAGTGAAATGTGTTTGGGTGAAGAAGGCTGCTTAAGTGTACCGGATGAGCGTGGACAAGTTGAACGTGCAGAAATGGTCAAGGTGAAATACTTAACACTTCAGGGTGAAACAGTTGAAACAATTTTTCACGGTTTTCCTGCTCGTATTGTTCAACACGAGGTCGATCATTTAGATGGAATCTTGTTTGTAGAAAGAATAAGCTAATCTTCAGTTTAAAGTTTTGAAAAACCTATAATGACCTTGAAATAAATAAGAGAACGGAATTAAAATATTTATATCGTGATTTTTAACTCATTACAAAAGATATAATTTTAATATTATCAGCAGGTTGTGCTGAAATTTTGCGCGATGTTGTAAATCTCCTCATTTAAGGTTACTGACCATGAAAACCCCTCTCCCAGATTATTTGGCAAATGTTATAGAAGCCTGTGACATCGATAACAGCGGTCATCTCGCCGATTATATTCCTGAGTTGGCCAATGCAAATCCAAATCGATTAGCTCTAGCAATGTCTACGGTAGATGGTGAAATTTATTCGGTCGGCGATGATGATGTTGAATTCACCATACAATCAATTTCTAAACCTTTTGTGTATGCTTATGTTTTACAACAACTTGGCATTGATGCGGTACTTGCGAAAGTAGGGGTAGAGCCTTCGGGAGAAGCCTTCAATGAAATTTCATTAGGTAAAGACGGACGTCCGAAAAACCCGATGATCAACTCTGGCGCAATTACGACACATTCCTTAATTCAGGTTAAACATGGTTTACATAGCGCAGAAATTCTACGCCGTTTTATGAGCGAGCTTGCAGGTCGCGAATTAAGTTTTGATGAGTCTGTTTATGATTCGGAAGTCAAAACAGCCTACCGTAATCTTTCGATCGGTTATATGTTGCGCACGGTGGGGATTTTGGAAACTGACCCTGTCGATATTGTGAATGGTTACATTCGTCAATGTGCGATCATGGTTACAGTTAAAGATTTGGTACGTATGGGCAGTGTACTTGCCAATGGTGGGGTTGACCCTAAAACTGGAAAACGATTACTGAACCGATCTGTAGTGAGACAAGTGCTCAGTGTCATGATGAGCTGTGGTATGTATGATGCCGCGGGTGACTGGCTTTCAACTGTCGGTATTCCTGCTAAAAGTGGTGTAGCAGGCGGTATTTTGGGTGTGCTGCCGGGTCAAGTTAGTATTGCTGCTTTTTCACCTCGACTAGATGAGCACGGTCATAGTGTTCGAGGAATCGATATTTTAGAGCGATTATCTCGTGATATGGGATTACATCTCATGGAAGGTACGCCTTCTGCACAGACCATTGTACAAAGTCATTACCGTACTGGGAAAGACGCATCATTGAGTGTGTATGTGCTTCGAGGGGTATTGAAATTTACCGAAGCTGAAATGTTGTTGCGTATTTTACAAGACGAGACCACTGACCAAAGCACAATCGTGATTGATTTAACCCAAATTTCACTTATCCATGATGTGGGTAAACGTATGTTCTTAGAAGGGGTAGATCGTCTCATTGATGATGGTCATACCCTTGTTTTGGTTGATCCTGAACAGCGCCTAGATCATGCGAGAACAGCTAAAGATCGAGAACTTCATGTTTATCATGATTTCGATGATTTATTAGAAAAGCATGAGATCCGCTCTAAAAAAAAGACTTATAGCGACATCGCAGCACTTCTAAACTGCTGAGGTGTTTTACCTAGATGTCGCTTAAACATCGCACTGAACGCGCTGGGGTTGGTATACCCCAGTGACTCTGAAATTTGAGCAATAGATTCGCCATTCGCAATTTTACTCAAGGCAAGTGCAATATGCATTTGCTGTACCCATGCCCGATAAGATAGCCCTGTTTCTTTCTGGAACATACGCATTAAAGTTCTAGAGCTCGCGCCAATATCATCAGCCCAATCTGTTAAATCTTTTGAACTGTCAGGCGTATGTAATAACTCTTGGCAAATTTTTAAGAGTCTTTTGTCTTTCGGCCACGGTATCTGGATAGGCAACAAATTGGCCCGATGTATTTCTTCAAAAATCAAAATTTGTAAAGAACGGGAAAGCTCTTGAGAGGTTGCTGTATTTGGAGTTTCCTCTCGTTCAATTTCATTTAAACGTATTAAAAGCTCATGCAACAGGTTGCTTACTCGAATAATAAAACAATGTTGCCCCATTAGAGCGGCTGCATTTACTTCAACCAACGCCGTATTTAACTTCACGTGACTCAGTGAAATGACACTGTGCTCTACATTTGCCGGAATCCATAACGCACACATAGGTGGCACAATCCACACATGATTAGGTGTAAACACCTGAATGTTGCCAGTGGACGCATATAAAAACTGTGCACGTGTATGTGTGTGGGTAGGCGTAATTTCTCGGTAAGAATGTTCAGAAGAGAGTCCAATCACAAGTTCAGACAAATCAGACTGAATAAGAGAATCGGACATAAATTATCCTAAAAATTGTCACTTATACGATGATTATTGGAAGATAACTTTATAAGCGACAATTTACAATAAGCATCTCATTTAAAAATATTGGAGTTTTTCAGGTATGACGTCTTCAATACAATTGAAAGATGGTATTGCCAATACCGTTGCAAATGATCAGTCTCAAGGAATGATTATTAAAATTGTAGGCGCCGTGGCGGTTGCGCATTTACTGAATGATTTAATTCAGGCAGTGCTACCAGCTATCTATCCAATGCTAAAAGCAAACTTTTCGCTGAGTTTTGCGGAGGTTGGCCTGATTTCGTTTGTATATCAAATTACAGGCTCGCTGCTACAGCCTTGGATTGGACTTTATACCGATAAACATCCAAAACCGTATCTTCTCCCACTCGGAATGGTCGTCACATTCTGCGGCATTATCTTGTTGGCATTTTCACCAAGTTTTGCTGTGTTGTTATGTGCATCTGCATTGATTGGGGTAGGGTCTGCCACCTTTCATCCAGAAGCTTCACGTGTGGCGCGTATGGCATCGGGTGGGCGCTTCGGTACAGCTCAGTCGACTTTCCAAGTGGGCGGAAACACAGGTACTGCCATTGGCCCATTATTAGCAGCGTTATTAATTGTTCCATTTGGACAGCATGCAGTTGCGGGCTTGGTGATATTTGCACTTTTAGCGATTTGGGTTTTATTTGGTGTAAGCCGCTGGACAGTAAACCATGCTAAAAGTCAGGTGGTTACACGTGCTACGCAAGCACATACCAAATTGCATGGCCGTAAGCTCATTATCGCCTTGGGCACAATTAGTGTATTAATGTTTGCTAAATTTACTTACATTGCCAGCATTAGTAACTATTTTACTTTTTATTTAATTCAAAAGTTCCATATTAGTATTCAAACAGCTCAATTACACTTATTTGCCTTTTTGGCAGCTGTGGCTGTAGGTACATTTGCGGGTGGCCCAATTGGCGATAAGATTGGCCGTAAAGCTGTGATCTGGGTTTCATTTGTTGGCATGGCGCCGTTTGCATTAATGATGCCATATGCAAACTTGTTTTGGACAACGGTTTTCTCAATTATTGCAGGTTTGGTGTTGTCATCTGCTTTTGCAGCGATGGTGGTTTATGCACAAGAAGCTGTTCCGGGCCGTGTGGGAATGATTGCAGGTTTAATGTTTGGTCTTATGTTTGGGGTAAGTGGTATTGCCGCAGCGGGGCTAGGGCATTTAGCGGATATTAACGGCATTGAATGGGTATTTGGTTTATGTTCATTGTTGCCATTACTTGGTTTTGCAACGGCACTTTTACCAAACACAAAAGTTAAATAAATGAAAAGACTCTCAGCCATATTCAGCTGAGAGTCTTTTTAATATGAACATATCCTCATTAGAAAGACTATTTTTGAACACCAAACTTAAATACGGTAACACTGTTATAAGTTTGATTTGGGTTTAAACGTGTAGACGGGAAAGTTGGTTGATTCGGGCTGTCTGGAAAATGCTGTGTTTCTAATGCTAGTGCGTCTGCTTGTCGATAGAGTACGCCATTTGCGCCAACAATATTTCCTAATAAATGATTGGCTGTATACATTTGGACGCTTGGTTCAGTGGTTAAGACTTGCATGGTCCGTTTAGATTTTGGATCAACCACAATAGCTGCAAGATTGAGTTTCCCTTGAGACTTTTGATTAATTACCCAAGTTTGGTCATAGCCATATCCATAGGCCAATTGCTGATTATTTGCTCGAATATCTTTTACGATTGCTTTAGGCGTCCGAAAATCAAAAGGCGTACCTGCAACTGAAGCAATTTCACCTGTTGGTAAAGAGTTTTGATCGGTTACCAATATACGGTCTGCATTGAGTTGTACCACATGATCTAGCACGCCATAAGGATTGTTCCCAGCACCTGATAAGTTGAAATAACTGTGGTTGGTGAGGTTGACGACTGTAGGCTGATCAGTTTTGGCTTTATATTCAATCTTGAATTCATTTTGATCTGAAAGACTGTAGATCACTTCTACATCTAATTTTCCGGGAAAACCTTGATCTCCATTTGGGCTGGTTAACTTAAGAGAAGCTTTAACGGTTTCACCTTTAGAAACGAGGGGCTTAACTTGCCAAACACGTTTATCAAAACCAGGATTGCCGCTATGTAATGAGTTCGGACCATTATTTTTTTCGAGGTTATACGTTTTTCCATCTAAGCTAAATTTAGCATTGCCAATCCGGTTCGCATAACGACCAATTAATCCGCCAAAATGAATACCTTCCTTGGTATCAGTGACTTCATAGCCTTTTAAGTCATCAAAGCCCAAAACGATATTATTTTGTTTGCCTTGGGCATCGGGAGTCAAGATTTGTGTAATTACACCACCAAAACTAATAAAAGATACCGAGACTCCATTGTTATTACTCATGGTGTATAGATCAACTTTTTGGCCATTTTGAGTCGTACCATATGATTTTACATTTAACGTTGCTGCATTTGCCAGTTGTGCAAAGCTATAAACCGTAACACCTAAAATTGCTAATTTTTTCATGCTTATACTCTATTTTGTAATAGTAAGACTGGATGAATATAAGATTGATTTTTCATCTTTTTAAAGAGGTTTTTATTATATATAGTGTTAATAATAATCGATCAGTTAATGCTGAGTACTGAACAGCCGATACCATTTACGGTTATAAACAAATTAATTTTATTAGCAAACTTCAGCAGTAAGCTATTTTTATGAATCATCTTAATTCAATTTTAAAATTTTCGCTTGATATAAATAGTCTCTCGTTTGATGTAGACAGCCAACACATTCACCTTGAGCAGGGCTTAGGTTTTGTTGGTTCAAAAAGTATCGGTCATGGTGTTATTGATGAGCTTGCGATTGAAAAGATGATTTATTTTATTGAAGAAATCATAGAGTCGCAGCCACTCAGAAATCTCAATATAAATGGTGTAGCCGTTACGGCTGATACCGCCATGGCACAACTCAGTGAGTTATTTTTTAGTGCTAAAAAGCAAATCAGCCGTACTGAGCTTGAGCATGGATTTAATCATTTTATTGAGCGTTTGAGTTACTACACGAATCAAGTAGCTCCAGATCAGGTTTATGTTTTTACCTACTTTGTATTTATTCGAGAGATGATGCATCACTTACGAGTTGAGCAAATTCAGATCATTTAAGAAATGATTTCTCAGCTTGCCAATTCATCTTGAATCCAGTTTAAAAATAGCTCAATTTTAGGAATAAATTGGTGGGTTCGTGGATATACCAAGTGATGAGCAGAGATTGGAATCGATAGCTCATCTGCAAAAACTCTAACCAACTTTCCAGATTCTAAGTAATTTTGAGTGAGTAAATTACTTTCTAAAACAAAACCTAGCCCGTGTGTGGCTGCCTCAAGTGACATATAAGAGCGGTCAAAACTCAAAGTGTAGGGAAATTCAGGAATGCTTAAACCCTGATGGGCAAACCATTGGGGCCAAGTCACTAAGGTTGAACGCGATAAAATCAGATCTTTCTTTAATAAATCTTGAGGTTTATGCACAGGACTACGTTCCAGTAGCTTAGGGGACGCAAGCACTTCAAGCTTTTCATTACGAATGGTTCTGATTTCTACCCCTGTCCAGTTGGGTAAACCATGACGAATATCAATATCGATCTTATCGCGGGTAAAGTGCAAATTTTCATACGAACACGATAGGTTAACCTGAATCATGGGGAACTTTTCTTTAAATGATTCAAGGCGAGGGAGTAACCAAAGTAAACCAAAACTTGGGGATGAATGAATATATAAACTGTCTTTAGGGCTTTTATCGGCAGCTTTTTCTGTGGCTAACATCAGATTATGCAAAATGGTGGTGACATCTTGAAAATAGCGTTCACCTGAAGGAGTAAGTGTCACACCACGGGCACCACGAATAAATAAACTCTGCCCAATCATTTCTTCAAGCTTAGCAATTTGATGGCTCACTGCCGAAGGGGTGAGATTTAAATTCTCTGCTGCCTTAGCAACATTGCCGAAACGGGCGGTTTGTTCAAAAGCCTGTAATGTTTTAATTGAGGGCATTTGGTTGAAATTGTTTTCACTACTATCCATGAAATGATCCGTTTTTATCCCTAAAACTTATTTGAAAATAGCATAGGCATGAATTTTTTTCATGCCTTGTTGAATTCGACATGATTGCTGGGCTTTGTGAAAAAAGGGATTCTAAGTCAGAACTCAGGAAATAAAGCGTAAAAGAGGATTCAACATGTTACTACAAGGAAAAGTGGCATTAATTACGGGTGCAGCATCAGAACGTGGAATTGGGCGAGCAACCGCAGAAATCTTTGCACAACAGGGTGCCAAAGTCATTATTGTTGATTTAGATATTGCTCAAAGCCAAAACGCTGCAAAGGCGCTTGGTGGAGGACATTTAGGCCTTGCTGCAAACGTTGCAAATGAAGAACAGGTCAAAGCAGCTGTTGAACAAGCACTACAGCACTACGGAAAGATTGATATTTTAATTAACAATGCTGGCATTACTCAGCCAGTTAAAACACTTGATATTCAACGCAGTGATTATGATCGTGTTTTAGATGTCAGCCTACGCGGAACGCTTATTATGTCGCAAGCGGTTATTCCATCTATGAAAGCAAATGGTGGTGGAAGTATTGTCTGTCTATCTTCAGTTTCAGCACAACGTGGTGGCGGTATCTTTGGCGGACCGCATTATAGCGCTGCAAAGGCAGGCGTGTTAGGTCTGGCAAAAGCGATGGCTCGTGAGTTTGGTGGTGACCAGATTCGTGTAAATTCTCTTACTCCAGGTCTAATCCAGACTGATATTACTGGCGGTTTAATGAATGATGACCGTCGTCACGACATTCTGGCTGGTATTCCGCTGGGCCGTTTAGGTAAAGCACAAGACGTTGCAAATGCAGCACTATTTTTGGCAAGTGACCTGTCAGCTTATTTGACTGGTGTAACACTCGATGTAAATGGTGGCATGCTTATTCATTAAACGCTCACCATTTAAATAAAAATAGAATGATGGCCACAAGAGGATACTGTGGCCAAATGTAAAGGGATTCGCATGATGGATACAGTATTTTCATCTGAAGTAGATACAACGGTTCGTAAATCGGCGTATCGAAAAATTGCATTTCGGCTCATGCCATTTTTAATGCTTTGTTATTTTTGTGCCTATTTAGATCGGGTAAATGTGGGTTTTGCCAAGCTCCAAATGATGAGCGATTTACAGTTTAGTGAAGCTGTATATGGGTTAGGCGCAGGGATTTTCTTTATTGGTTACTTTCTCTGTGAAGTACCAAGTAATATTGTGCTTCATAAAGTAGGTGCACGGCGTTGGATTGCCCGTATCATGATTACATGGGGCATTTTGTCAGGCTGTTTTGCCTTTGTTCAAACCGAATGGCAATTTTACACCTTACGTTTTTTGCTTGGTGTTGCTGAAGCCGGCTTGGCTCCGGGATTATTGCTTTACCTCACTTACTGGTTCCCATCTTACCGCCGCGCGCGCATGACCGTACTTTGGTTTATCGCGATTCCAATTTCAGGAATGATTGGTGGACCACTTTCAGGCTTAATCATGGACCGAATGAGCGGTGTACATGGCTGGTTTGGCTGGCAGTGGATGTTTGTAATTGAAGCCATTCCTACCGTACTTGTTGGCCTATTGGTACTCGCTGTTTTAAAAGACTCTGTTCAAGATGCCAACTGGTTAACCCAAGACGAAAAAAATTTGGTGAAGCAAGAGCTTGCTCAAGATAACCAGCATAAAGAAGGCCATGCAAGCGTTAAAGAATTCATCGCGGATAAACGTTTATGGCTACTCGCAGGTATCTACTTTTGTGTAGTGATGGGCCAATACGCCATTACATTTTGGTTGCCAACTCTCATTCGTAACTCGGGCATTAGTGATAACTGGCATATTGGTTTGCTCACAAGCCTGCCTTATATGTGTGCGATTGTGGTCATGATTTTGGCAGGGCGTAGTGGTGACCATTTCCAAGAACGCCGCTGGCACTTAATTATTCCGATGTGTGCAGGTGCTATAGCACTCACATTTGCGACTTTATTCGCTTCAAATCTAACGCTCTCTTTAATTTGCCTTTGCATCGCAGCCTCAGGTGTGCTGACGGCATCCTCTTTATTCTGGATGTTACCGACCAACTTTTTGGGTGGTGTTTCCGCGGCGGCAGGTATTGCAGCAGTGAATAGCTTCGCCAATCTTGCAGGATTTTGCTCACCTTATTTAATCGGTTGGGTCACTACCAACACAGGTTCAAATGCAATCGGCATGTTCTTAATCACAACAGTATTAATTTTCGGTGCCAGTCTGGTTCTGCGTGTTCCGGCAAAACTGGTTAATCGTTAAGAAGGAATAGTAAATGACAATGTTAAATGTTGATAAAGTAGGCCAAATTGCCGAGTTGCAACAACGTGCCTACCACATTCGCCAACATGCTTTACGTATGGGGCAAGTACAAGGCCAAGGCTATGTTGGACAAGCCTTGGGTGCAGCAGATCTACTGGCAGTATCTTATTTCCATGCCATGAAATATCAACCGGAAAATCCAGAGTGGGAAGGCCGTGACCGTTTTTATCTTTCTATTGGGCACTATGCAATTGCACTCTATGCAGCCTTAATTGAAGCAAAAACTATTCCGCTTGAAGAGCTTGAAACCTATGGTGCAGATGACAGTCGTTTACCGATGTCGGGTATGGCTTCTTACACACCGGGTATGGAAATTACAGGTGGCTCATTGGGGCATGGTCTTGGAATTGCAGTCGGTGCATGTCTAGGACTGAAACAGAAAAAGTCGGATGCTTTTGTTTATAACTTACTGTCCGATGGAGAGCTAAATGAAGGCTCAACATGGGAGGCGGTAATGTCTGCTTCTCATTGGAAACTAGATAACTTGATTGCCATTATTGATGTGAATAATCAGCAGGCAGATGGACATTCCAGCGAAATTTTAGCGTTTGAGCCAATTATTGATCGTTGGCAGTCTTTTGGTTGGTACACGCAGCGCGTAGATGGCAACGATATGGAAGCTTTGCTTGAGGCATTCGATCAAGCACGCAACCATGAGGGAGCATGCCCACGTGTCATTATTTGTGACACCAAAATGGGTAAAGGCGTGTCGTTCTTGGAAAGCCGCGAAAAAACACACTTCATTCGTGTTGATGAACATGAATGGGATGACGCTTTAAATATTTTGACCCACTACGGACAGTAAGGAATACACCATGAGCCAGTTAGCTAATCCTCCTAAGAAAAAACTAACCACTTCGGCAATGATTGCTTCTATTGCTGCCGAGGGCCAACCGACCAAACCAGCACCATTTGGACATGCACTGAATGCCTTGGCAAAAGAGCGTGACGATATCGTAGGTTTGTCAGCAGATTTATCAAAATATACTGACCTACATATTTTTGCCAAAGAAAACCCAGACAAGTTTTTCCAAATGGGCATGGCAGAACAACTTTTGATGAGTGCAGCAGCAGGACTTGCTCGTGAAGGATTTGTTCCTTTTGCGACCACCTATGCCGTGTTTGCATCACGCCGTGCCTATGACTTTATTTGTATGGCAATTGCGGAAGATAATCTGAATGTCAAAATTGTGGCGGCACTTCCGGGATTAACCACGGGTTATGGCCCAAGTCATCAGGCGACAGATGATATTGCAATTTTCCGTGCTATGCCGAACTTGATGGTTATTGATCCATGTGATGCCTTTGAAATCGAACAGGCGATTCCTCAGATTGCCGCGCATAATGGTCCGGTATATATGCGTTTATTACGCGGTCAGGTTCCGTTAGTGCTCGATAAATACAACTACCAGTTTAAATTGGGTAAGGCACAGGTGATTAAACCGGGTAAAGATTTACTCATTATTTCCACTGGTCTATTGACTATGCGTGCGCTTGAGGCAGCCGAAGAGCTTGAAAAAGAGGGCATTGAGGTTTCAGTGCTGCATGTGCCTACCATTAAGCCTTTAGATGAACAAACTATTTTGGATGAAGTCGCTAAAGGTGGGCGACCTGTTTTAACTGCTGAAAATCATTCAGTGATTGGTGGTTTAGGTGAAGCTGTCGGCTCACTACTTCTAAGAAATGGGCAACATCCTCGTTTTGACATGATTGGTTTGCCAGATGCATTTTTAGATGCAGGCGCATTACCCACTTTGCATGATCGATATGGTATTTCAACAGAAGCAGTTAAAGAGAAGATTAAGTCACATTTGAAGTAGAAAGATTAAACTTTCAAATTGAAAAGGGCGTGATGGAAATTCCTTCACGCCCTATTTTTAAACAGGGTTATTTAAAAACCTAAACAATCGAGTCATCTAAATTCGGAGCTAACCAACGCTTCGCTTCATCCAGTGTCCAACCTTTACGTTTCGCATAATCTTCAAGTTGGTCTTGAGAGATTTTACCTACGTTAAAGTATTCGCTTTGTGGATGTGAATAATAGAAACCACTTACCGAAGATGGTGGCATCATTGCAAAGTGTTCAGTGAGTTTAGTACCAATTTTATCGGTAGAACCTAACCAGTCAAACAACACTGCTTTTTCAGAGTGCTCAGGGCAAGCAGGGTAACCTGGTGCAGGGCGAATACCGACATATTTCTCTTTAATCAGTTCTTCATTGCTGAGCTGTTCGTCAGCTTTATAGCCCCAGAACTCTTTACGAATGCGTTCATGTAAGTGTTCGGCAAAAGCTTCAGCAAAACGGTCAGCTAATGACTGCACTAAAATTGCAGAGTAGTCATCACCTTTGGCTTTGTATTCATTTGCCAGTTCTTCTGCACCAAAAATCGATACAGTAAATCCGCCCAAGTAGTCTTGCTGCTCGCGGTCAGCACGAATGTAATCTGCCAAAGACAAGTTTGGTTTGCCTGTCACTTTGTCAGATTGCTGACGTAAGTGCTCAAAAGTATGTGTAACATTTTGCCCCGCTTCATCAAATACGCTGACGGTGTCTGCGTCAGTGCGCTGTGCTGGGAACATACCGAATACGGCACGAGCATCAAAACGGTTGTTGTCGATAATATCTTTTAACATTGCTTGAGCTTGGTTGTACAAGTCAGTTGCTGCTTCGCCGACCACTTCATCTTCTAAAATTTTCGGGAATTTACCTGCCAAGCTCCAAGAAATAAAGAATGGTGTCCAGTCAAAATAATCCACGAGTGTAGCAAGCGGATAATTCTTTAAAACTTGTGTTCCCAAAAGATTTGGTTTTGGTGGCACATAGCTTTCATCAATTTTAAAACCATTTTCAACCGACTCTTTATAAGTCAGTTTGGCCGCTTTTGGTTGTTTGTTGGCTAAACGCTCACGAATTTTGGCATATTCAGCACGATGCTCTTCAATAAATGCACCACGCATTTCTTTCGAAAGCAAGGTTGTCGCTACACCAACAGCACGTGAAGCATCGGCAACATAAATTACCGCATCGTTTTGATACTGAGGGTCAATTTTTACTGCTGTGTGGGCTTTAGAAGTGGTTGCGCCACCAATTAATAAAGGAATGTTAAAGCCTTTACGCTGCATTTCTTTAGCAACAAATACCATCTCATCTAAAGATGGGGTGATCAGACCAGATAACCCAATGATGTCACATTTTTCATCAATTGCAGTTTGCAAGATTTTCTCGCAAGGGACCATTACGCCAAGGTCAACAATGTCATAGCCATTACAGCCAAGTACTACGCCTACAATATTTTTACCAATATCGTGTACGTCACCTTTAACCGTTGCCATTAGGACTTTACCTTTAGACTGTCCTTCGGTCTTTTCAGCTTCGATGTACGGGTTGAGCCATGCTACTGCTTGTTTCATGACTCGGGCAGATTTTACAACTTGTGGCAAGAACATTTTGCCTGAACCGAACAAGTCACCGACCACATTCATGCCGTCCATCAGTGGCCCTTCAATTACATCTAAAGGACGTTTTGATTTTAAGCGGGCTTCTTCGGTGTCTTGGTCAATATAAGTCGTAATACCTTTAACCAAGGCATATTCAAGACGTTTTTCAACTGACTCATTACGCCATTCAAGGTTTTCGGCTTCTTTTGTTGCACCACCTTGTCCACGGTATTTTTCTGCAACTTCAAGTAATTTTTCAGTCGCAGCCTGACCAGACTCACCTTGATTCTGATTTAAAATGACATCTTCAACCGCTTCTTTTAGCTCGGTAGGAATATCATCATAAATAGCCATTTGACCTGCGTTCACAATACCCATGGTCATGCCTTGTTTGATGGCATGGTACAAGAATACAGAGTGAATGGCTTCACGAACTGGCTCATTACCACGGAATGAGAACGAAACGTTAGACACACCGCCAGAAATCATGGCATGCGGTAAGTTCTGTTTAATCCAGCCCGTTGCTTCAATAAAATCGACTGCGTAGTTGTTATGTTCTTCAATACCAGTCGCAACTGCAAATACGTTCGGGTCAAAAATAATATCTTCAGCAGGGAAGCCTACTTCGTTTACTAAAATGTCATAAGAGCGCTTACAGATTTCACGTTTACGTTCAGCAGTGTCGGCCTGACCTACTTCGTCAAAGGCCATCACAATAATTGCAGCACCATATTGACGGCAGAGGCGGGCCTTTTCAACAAACTCGTCATAACCTTCTTTTAAGGAAATTGAGTTAACAACCGGTTTACCTTGTACGCATTTTAAGCCGGCTTCAATGATTTCCCATTTTGATGAGTCAATCATGATCGGTACACGTGAAATGTCAGGTTCGGATGCTACAAGGTTTAAGAAATGCACCATCGCATTTTGCGAATCGAGCATCCCTTCATCCATGTTAATGTCAATAATCTGTGCGCCAGCTTCGACTTGTTGCTGTGCAACTTCTAAAGCTTCGGCAAAGTTCTCTTCACGAATGAGACGTAAGAATTTTTTAGAACCGGTAACGTTAGTACGTTCACCCACGTTAACGAACAATGAGTCATCATAAATATTAAATGGTTCTAAACCACTCAAACGACAAGCAGGTACAGTTTCAGGCACTTGGCGAGGGGCTATATCTTTTACCGCATTGGCAATCGCGCGGATATGGTCTGGTGTTGTACCACAGCAACCACCAGTAATATTGATTAAGCCGCTTTCTGCAAATTCTTTTAAGAATGCTGCCGTTTGTTCTGGCGTTTCGTCATATTCACCAAATGCGTTTGGTAAGCCTGCATTTGGGTGCGCTGAAACAAACGTATCTGCTACATCGGAAATGGTTTTTACGTGAGGGCGCATGGCATCTGCACCAAGGGCACAGTTAAAACCGATTGAAAGCAAATCGCCATGACGAACCGAGTTCCAGAAAGCTTCCGCTGTCTGACCTGTTAAAGTACGGCCTGATGCATCGGTAATGGTCCCTGAAATCATAATTGGTAATTCGCGACCAATTTGTTTAAAGACTTCTTTGACTGCAAAAATCGCTGCTTTACAGTTTAAAGTATCAAATACGGTTTCAATCAGGATAATGTCTGCACCACCTTCAATTAGTGCATGAGTCGCTTCAATATAATTTTCTTTTAGTTCATCAAAGCTAATGTTACGAAAAGCAGGGTTATTCACATCTGGAGAGATTGAACATGTACGAGATGTTGGCCCCAGTACACCTGCCACAAAACGCGGTTTGTCTGGAGTCGAATATTTTTCGCAAGCTGCTTTGGCTAAACGTGCTGCTTCACGGTTAATCTCTGGAACAAGCTCTTCCATGTGATAGTCAGACATTGAAACACGTGTGCCGTTAAAGCTGTTGGTTTCAATAATATCTGCACCAGCATCGAGGTAGGCTTCATGAATACCTTGAATGATTTGAGGCTGTGTTAAAACCAAAAGGTCATTGTTACCTTTTAAGTCATGTGCCCAATCAGCAAAACGCTCACCACGGTAGTCAGCTTCTTCCAATTTATGGCGCTGGATCATGGTTCCCATTGCACCATCAATAATCAGAATGCGTTTAGCAAGAAGCGCTTTTAGGGTGGCAAGCGTAGACATAGAAAACCCCGATCTTTATATGAATTTAAAAATGCGGCGCTATTGTAACAGAATAGCAGCACAAATGATGATCTACGAAGGTCAGGTGTAGCTGACTAAAAAGTTAAAAAAGAGATCGCTTTATGTCAAAAACAAAAGAATTTTCATGAAATATTCATCAAATGATCATGATATTGAAATATTTCATGCTCAATATGCCGAAATATTACAGTTGCTTTGTATGAAAAATAGACACATGGGTCATTTTATTTATTTTTTTGCTGTAAAAATAAGCACAAAAGGAGCTCATAATTAATGGTTTAAATTATTGTATTTTAAGAAAAAAATAAAAACAGTCGGGGAAAGGTGCATCAAATGAGGTCAAAATATAAAAAATTGACTTCATCAGGCGCCTCTTTGTCATATAATTGTCATAATTTAATTTAAGAATACAGAGGATTTTATTATCCTCTTACCGTCTGCATGAATTCTAATCTACCCCCTGTTTCGGATTCAAAACTTGCGGCAAACCTGCAAGCAAAATCGACGAATGTACATGTCCCGACACCTAAGTTTTTTATGCCGGTGTTTCTGACGATTATTATTGCAACACTTATTTATATTGGGTTTCAGGTCAGTGCTGATTTAGCGCATGTTCCACCTTTAAGCCTTTATTCAGTTATTCTTTTATCTACTGCACTCTTGATTGCACTAGGCTTTGAATTTGTAAACGGTTTCCATGACACTGCTAATGCAGTTGCAACGGTTATTTATACAAATGCTTTGCCTGCACCGGTTGCAGTCATGTGGGCAGGTTTTTGTAATTTCCTTGGGGTAATGGTCGCAAGTGGTGCTGTTGCGTATGGCATTATTGCATTGCTTCCAGTTGAACTTATTATGAACATGGGCAGTGGTGCTGGCTTTGCAATGGTTTTTGCATTGTTGATCGCTGCAATTCTTTGGAATCTTGGCACTTGGTTCTTGGGAATTCCTGCTTCTAGCTCTCATACCTTGATTGGTTCAATCTTAGGTGTGGGTATTATGAATCATCTGTTGAGTGCATCGACTGGCGTAACGACCAGTGGTGTTGATATGGATCAGGTGATTAAAGTAGGTAAGGCATTATTATTTTCTCCTTTAATTGGTTTTGCTTTTGCGGCAATTGTATTCTTGTTGGTTAAAACTATTTTCAAACGCCAATTAGAATTATTCCAGCCACCTGAAGGGAATAAGCCACCACCAGCAATCATTCGCGCAATTCTTATCTTTACCTGTACAGGTGTGAGTTTTGCACATGGTTCTAATGATGGCCAAAAAGGTATGGGTCTTATCATGCTGATTTTGGTTGGTTTGGTGCCATTAGCTTATTCATTAAATAAAAACCTCGATACACAGCAGGTTCAATCATTCCATCAGCTTTCTTCTCAAACTGCGGTTTTGTTAAACCAAAATCAACCAGAATTGACTGACGAAAAAGCGCGTGCGGTTTTAACTAAATACATTCAAACCAAGCAACAAACGCCTGAAGTTGTGCCTGCATTGGCAAGCATGACTGACCATTTGGGTGAGCGTGTTTCTAGCTATAGCAACTTAAAAGATATTCCAGAAGCTGCAATTAGCGAAATCCGTAATGACATGTATTTGAGCACAACGACGTTTAAGCGTTTGGATAAGGCAGATGCTTTACCAAAAATGGATGACTCACAGAAAAAGCTTGTGAAAGATTATCGTAGTAGCTTGGATTCATTCTTACAATACATTCCAAACTGGGTGAAAGTGGCAGTCGCATTAGCGCTTGGACTTGGTACTATGGTTGGCTGGAAACGTATTGTGGTAACTGTCGGTGAGCGTATTGGTAAGCATCACATGACTTATGGTCAAGGGATGTCTGCTGAACTTGTTGCAATGAGTACAATTGCTGCAGCAGATGGTTTAGGTATGCCGGTTTCAACAACACACGTTTTAAATAGTGCTGTTGCAGGTACTATGGTTGCCAATAAATCAGGCCTGAATTTCAATACTGTAAAAACAATTCTCTCTGCATGGGTATTTACACTTCCTGCAACCATCTGTTTGTCTGGTGGTTTGTACTGGTTATTCTTACAGTTTGTATAAAAGCATTTAAAAAATTAAAGCCACTGTTCACAGTGGCTTTTTTATTTGTTTAGTTTTTAAAGTTGAGACTATTTTTCATGTACATTCATCTATAAATTAATAAGTTGTTATAGGCCATCAAAACAGCTTTATAGGTTGGGCTTAAACTTTTATATCAGGATATATTATGAATGCGGTTCAAATAGATCAGTTAAAACAACAATTTCCACTTATTGAAACACTTCAAGCCTATCAAGAAACATTTTGGTTTAACCCTCACCGTTATCCTTTAAACGAAGCACTAGCGAAAGTGTGTCTTACAGAACAGGATGTAAAAGAAGCAGAAGCAAGGCTAGCGCGTTTCGCACCTTATTTGGCAAAAGTCTTTCCTGAAACTCAAGCTCAGCATGGAAAAATTGAATCAGCACTAGTAGAAATTGCGGAGATGCAACAAGCTCTATCGCTACAAAAGCATAAGACACTTACAGGGAAACTTTGGCTGAAAAAAGATAGCCATTTACCTATTTCGGGTTCAATCAAGGCACGTGGCGGTATTTATGAAGTATTGGCACATGCTGAAAAATTAGCCATAGAGGCGGGACTTCTCAAGTTAGAAGATGATTACAGTAAATTAGACCAAGACTCATTTCGAACATTTTTTTCCAAATATCAAATTGCAGTAGGTTCTACCGGTAACCTTGGTTTATCAATCGGTATTATGAGCGCGAAGCTTGGGTTTAGAGTGTCGGTACACATGTCTGCCGATGCAAGGCAATGGAAGAAAGATAAGCTACGTTCACTTGGTGTAAATGTGGTGGAATATGCCAGTGATTACGGAGTTGCTGTAGAAGAAGGACGTAAGGCAGCCGAACAGGACCCATTTTGTTTTTTTATTGATGATGAGAATTCGACTACTTTATTTTTAGGTTATGCAGTTGCAGGTTTGCGTTTAAAACAACAGTTTGAACAAAAGCAAATTAAAGTCGATGCAGATCATCCCTTATTTGTATATTTGCCATGCGGAGTAGGGGGCGGTCCTGGTGGGGTGAGCTTTGGGTTAAAACTTGCTTTTGGTGAGCATGTACATTGTATATTTGCAGAGCCTACCCATTCTCCGTGTATGTTACTTGGTGTTTATACAGGCCTGCATGATCAGATTTCAGTAAATGACATTGGTTTAGACAACATCACTGCTGCAGATGGATTAGCTGTTGGCCGTGCTTCTGGTTTTGTCGGACGTGCTATGCAGCAGTTAATTGACGGTTACTACACCATTCATGATGAATGTTTATATGAACTCATTGCGCTTTTAAATCAAACTGAGAATATTCAAGTTGAGCCCTCGGCAGCGGCAGGCATGATGGGGCCATATTATGTGCAAACTACTCCTGATTATTTGGCCTTGCATCAATTGTCAGCTGAAAAGTTACAACATGCGACACATGTGGTATGGGCGACAGGAGGAGGAATGGTTCCACCTGATGAAATGCAGAAGTATTTAACGCATAGCCAAAGCAATTAATTGCACAAAAAAGCCCAATTCTAAAATTGGGCTTTCAACTTCATTATTTTTTAGAAAATTTCCTAAATGGAAATTTCTCGGCTGCAAAGCCATAGATAGCAGCAAAAGGAAGAGCTGTGCGTGCCAAATAAGCCACACGCCATAAACCGCCATGGTTAGCACCCTCCATCATCAACTCTAGAGGATGGTCGAGTACGGTTTCAGGGTTTGCGACAGAAGAATCATTTCTTAAGTCATGAATCCATAACGCCGCCATAATCGCATTTGTGGTTTCTGGACTAAATGCTTCTACATCAAAAAGTTCTGCGCCATTAAAAGCAGCTTTAAGGAGTGGATTCTTTGTGACCGAATGAGTTGTGGTAGATGGTGCAATATTAATACTTACACGTTGACCTTGATGACGGGCAAGTGTCGCACGCCATTGTTGAATACGTTTTGCCAAAGCGTAGTTTGGCCCTTGTTCAACTACCAAACAGTCTGCAATACCATAAGTTTTGCCATTTTCGCTAGTAATCAAATCTTGATAAGGTGCTTGGAAAAAACGTTTGAGTGAGAGTGTAGAAACACCTTTCACAGCCATTTTTTGTAGTTGTGAACGAGATTTAAATTTCTCTTGAGCAGCTTCTGCAACTTCTTTAGGTACTGCATAAACATCGGTTGGCGTACACATAAACATTAAGCTTGTATCAGGTTTATGTTCACTCACATATTGCATAATACTGTCCATTGCCATAGAAACACGGACATGTTTTTCGCCGTCTAAATAAGCAATAGCAGCCAAGTCTAATTTTTGAGGAAATTGAACTAACCACTGGGCAATTTCTGGTATTTGCGTTAATAAATTGGCACCCAATTTATCTCTCAATGCTGAAGCTTTTGCCGAAGAGTCAATTTTTTCAATACTTGGTGCAATAAGCGTTGCGTTTCCTTGCTGGATTGTATTTAGAATTTTCCCCCAAACTCGTGGGTTTGGTAAATCTATTGCAACAATATTCGCTTTCCATTTTGCTAGCCAAGGTAATGGTCCTGCTTCTGAGGCTGCACCAAATAACACCATCGTACGGTCAGATAAATCAAACCATTCAGGATGAGCAGCAGCTTCACGTAAAGCCTTAGCATGGCTTGGTTCAATAATACCTGCATTTTCCCATTTTTGAATTTGGTCAAGTAAGCTTTGCCCGCTCAGTTTTTGGCCTTTATATGGAACATACCATTCTGGTGCAGCTTCACTTTCGCCTTTAAATTTTACTGTATTTAAAGGTGTAGAAGTGGGGATGTGTAGAGCATCTTTTAAAAGATAGTGTTTACCATCGCGGTAATAATCAAAAAGATGATGAGCCTTATGCAATCCCTGTTTTGCAATGGTAATTGGATTATTGCTGTTAGTAATTCCGTGCTTAACAAGTGCCTTAAAGTAAATAGGATAATTTTTTCGCCAATTTTTTTCAGCCAAAATCTGTTGAGCAGTTTTATTATCTACAATAGATAAAGCTTCTGACAAAATCTCTTGGCCTGTAAGAGACGTGCTTTGCTTTTTGATCGAGGCGTGAATCGGAAATTGTAGACCTTCGGCTGAACTCTGGCTGGACATAAAATATCTCGCTTGTACGATAAGGTTAATATACAGGTGTATACATTATCTATGCCAACGAAAAGAAACGTGTGGCAATAACTGCCAAAATAAAATTCAATATTTTTGTGATGAATATAAGATGAGTCATTTTTTATGATAATTACATCGCATTTTACCTTCATTTTTTTTCACATTTTTAGAACATTTTTATAGACTTACGTTACATAAATAGTTATTTTGTATAGAGCGAATTCATCAGGTTTGACCTGAAGGTAAAATGATCAAAATGTATCAATAAAAAGATACAACGATGAGTAAAAACTAGACTTTTTTATTAAATGATCAGAAAAGTCAAACGAAATAAGAAAGAATTGGGGTGAAACTAGATAGAAGACAACGTAAGATTGTCTTTTAAAAATCTTGGGGATATGGTGATTTTTTACACCATAATTTTCTAGTTTCATCCCATCTAATTTTGGGCTGGAACCCTCCATTTCGGTATTCAGTTCATCATTTAATAGAAGTCTCTATCTAATGACTTTAAAAGAGTACTTCTAACAACGTCCTTTTTTCGCCTGTCCAGGTGGGCAAAAACCTCCTGGGTGTCCGTAATACGGAGAGTCAGGATCAATCACAATACTACCCTCAGGTGTATGTACTGCACAGGCTGATAATGACATTGTGAAAATTGCTGCGGCACAAAGAAGTAAAGTTTTCATGTTGTTCTCGCTTTTTTATCATTCTCCCTTTTACTATAGAAATGTTTTGATTACATTTCGATCAGTTTTTGGTTAAAAAATATCTTTTAGCAGCTAAATTAAGAAGAAATTAAGGAGAGCGTAAAATCGTTCTAAAACCCACATGGGTAGCGGCTAAATCAAAATCTTGGGGATAGCGGCTACTATTACGATAACGTGAGCAGTAATTTTCAGCACATAAAAACGATCCACCTTTAATCACATATTGAGTACTGCTCATTTCTTGTTGTCTTAAAGCAGAATAATTACCCATGTGCTGGTCATGCGCACCTTGATAAGGAGATGATGTCCACTCCCAAACATTTCCAATCATATCGAATAGTTTAAAACCGTTAGGTTTAAAACATCCGACAGGAGCAATACCAGTAAAATGATCTTGGTTCAGATTTTCAAAAGGAAATGCACCTTGCCAGTAATTCGCTTGTGGGTGCTGGTGCTCATCGGTAGGTGCTTGATGTAAAGGAGTATCAGTTGGTGAGTTTGCTTTAGCGGCATATTCCCATTCAAGTTCTGTGGGTAAATCACGTCCTAGCCAAACTGCATAATGTTCAGCATCATTCTTAGTCACGTAGCGTACAGGTTCATGAGGATTAGGAAGAGCACCATTTTTGCCGTTTGGTGTTTTCCATGTATATCCTGTCTTAAGTTGCCACCATTGCTGAGGATGATGTGGGTCTGGAGAAAAAACAGCAGCTTGTTTTTGTTTTTCAGCATCGGTGATATAACCAGTTGCCTTCACAAAACTCGCGAACTGAGCAACAGTGACTTCAGTTTGATCAATCCAGAAACCTTTAACTTCCCGTTGTTTTTTTCCAAAGTTAAGTTCATCTGGATAAGCTTTTTCAGAACCAAAATTAAAATGTCCATCTGGAATGAATACCATGCCTGCGGTTGTATTTTTAAGCCAGCCTGTAGGAAGTCCGGTATAGCTCTTACACTGTTCAATGGAACCCAAAGCAGCCGCTTGAATGGCATGCTTTGGTAAAATCGTTTTAGTGTCAGCGTTATGTTCAGACTTGCTACAGCCTGTGATGAACAACAGGCTGATTGTAGTACTTAAAACCAGTTTCAATTTCATTTGGCGTTATATTCCTGTACGCCATTTTGTTCAGTGTATTTTTGATAAACCGCTAATAGCTCTTGAACTTTTGCAGGGTAAAGCTGCGCAACATTATGATTTTCTCCACGATCAGTAGCAATGTTATAGAGCTCCCAAGAACCTGTTCCTAATTCAGGGCGACCTTGAAGTGCGATTTTCCATTCACCCTGTTTTGCATATTTACTACCATGCAATTCATCGGCAAAACTGAAATTGGCAGGGCGTATCGTTTGTGATTTATTTTCAAGTACAGACTTCCAAGAATAACCGCTTGGCGTATTAATGGTTCGGCCTTTATATTGCCCTTGAGGTACTGGAATATGAGCATAATCTAATAATGTTGGAAAAACGTCGAGTACCGATGCAAAGCTATGATTGGTTTCTTCAGCTTTCTTCTGATTTGGTAATTTCACAATAGCAGGAGCGGTAGTTGCACCTTCACCAGCTGTATCTTTCCATAAATGGAAAGGTGCTGCACTGACCTCGGCCCAACGTGGACCAATGTAATGATAAGAAGTAGGGGTACCTACATTTGCTACAGAATTATCAAAGCCTGATTCACTGCCATAGCTTCCGCGAACAAAACCTTCTGCGCCATTGTCAGAAACAAAGAAAATTAAGGTGTTGTCATAAAGGTTATTTTGTTTGAGATATTGAATAATTCGGCCTACATTGGCATCGAGATTTTCTACCATGCCTGCGTAGATTTCCATTTTGCGAGCTTCAAGCGCTTTTTGTTCAGCTGTTAATTCATCCCATTTCCCATATTTTTGTGGTGCATTTTGAGTTGCAATTGGTTCGGCAGCCTCAAAATTTACTGGAATAATTCCAAGCTGTTTTTGGCGTGCAATACGGGCGTTACGGATAGCATCGTAACCAACGTCATAAACGCCACGATATTTTTCACGGTATTCTGCTGGCGCTTGTATAGGCCAGTGGGGTGCTGTATAGGCTGCATAGGCAAAAAATGGTTTGCCACTATTTTTGCCTGACTCTAAATAGCTAAGTAATTTGTCGGTAAAATAATTGGTCGAGAAAAAGTCATTAGGCAATGCTGAAACAGGAATAATTTGCCCATCTTCGGTATAGGTTGAATTTCGCTTAAACGCACTTGGAGCTTGTTTAAAGTGGTGGTCTAAACCTTGTAATAAGGTAAATGAATGATCAAAACCTTTAGCATGTGCATTGGTTTCAGGTGTTAATCCCAAATGCCATTTACCGCTAATATAAGTTCGATAACCATTATCTTTGAGCACCTGAGCAATCGATAGTGAGCGTTCATTTAAATAGCCTTCGTAGCCAGGCTGTCCTTTTAAATGATCAGGGGTAAGCTCTGCCATAGCACCTATGCCTGCCAAGTGGTGATCAGTACCAGAAATGAGTTGTGAACGAGTAGGCGAGCATGTAGGTGCAGTGTGATAGTCAGTTAAAATTCGGCCTTCTTGCGCTAAACTATCAATGTTCGGGGTATGAATTTCACCACCAAAAGCTCCTAAATCTGAATAGCCTAAGTCATCGGCCATAATGAATAAAATATTAGGCTGCTTTGGTGTACTTACCGCAGTTTCTTGTGAATCATTATCGTTACATCCAGCTAAAGATAAGCTAAATAAAGCAATGGAAAGACTAGATAAAAGAGCTTTGTACTTCATTGTATCATCTGATTTATTAAAAGAATTGTGCTTGAGTTTAATCAGATGGTTTTTGCAATCAAAACAAGGAATTGATCAAAGAAAATCAGAAAAATATCTGAGAATTTATCTTGATAAATAAATGAGAAAAAAAGAAAAGCCCATATTGGGCTTTTCTCAAAAATATGCATTTAAAAAGGTAGGCGAGTAAGTTGATCTAAGAAATGAGGAATCACTCTTGGCTCAATCAAAATCGTTACAATTACGCCGTAAGCCGCACCCCATAAATGGGCACTATGATTAATATGCGTATTGCCACGTTTACCTGCCCAAATACTATAAGCAACATAGAGAACTGCAAAAATAATAGCTGGCACAGGGATGAAAAATACAAAAATCAGCTTCCACGGCTGAAATAAAATATAGGCAAACAGAACAGCAGATACGGCTCCTGAAGCACCTAGACTTGCCCAGTTTGCATCATTTTTATGTTGTAGGTAGCTTGGCAAGATCGCAAAAATTAATCCGCCTAAATAGAACAGCACAAAACCCATGTCATAAAAATATTGGCGATAAAAACTTTCGATGATGCTACCAAAGAAAAACAGGGTAATCATATTAAAGAGCAAATGAGTACCATCTGCATGGATAAAACCATGAGTAATGAATCGATCAAATTGTCCACGTTGCATTGCAGGCGGCCAGAAGATCAGACGGTTCATGACATTTTGATTGCTAAAAGCAAGTAAAGACACAATGACCGTAATAATAATAAGAGTAATGGTGTGATTAAACGGCAAATGCAACATAAGAAATATTTAAAAATGATCAATACTGATGGCAATAATGCCATTAAAAACACAACTTGAAACCCTGTTGTGTATAAATCCGACAAATTTAGTTGATTTTTTTTAAATCTACCTCATCTTCGGTTAATATAAAGGCATCAGCTTGAGGAATATTGTTATGTCGACTGAGAACACCAACACTGCTGTTGCAGAAGAAATTCCGAACCTTTTGATTACACCATCTGCACAAGAGTATTTGCACGAATTATTGGCGAAGCAAAATACTCCGGGAATTGGCGTTCGAATTTTTGTTGAACATCCGGGTACACCACGTGCAGAGTGCTGTATG
Source organism: Acinetobacter baumannii (assembly GCF_009759685.1). NCBI lineage: Bacteria > Pseudomonadati > Pseudomonadota > Gammaproteobacteria > Moraxellales > Moraxellaceae > Acinetobacter > Acinetobacter baumannii. Next base: position 2,373,250 of record NZ_CP046654.1, read on the forward strand.
GCATATAGTGCACCAGAAGAAGTGGTGCCAACGGATTATAAACAGGACTATCCTGATTTCCCTGCATATATTGATGCGCCGTCTATCCCTTATCTTTTAGACGCTGTTATTGACTACAACAAAGATCGTTTTGGTGGTCAGTTAACTTTCCGTGCTCCAAACTCTAAAGTGCCGCGCGTAGGGCCTGATGCATCAATTGAAGAGCGTATTACCTATGTACTTCAAGCAGAAATTAACCCGGGTCTTGCAGGACACGGCGGTAACTGTAGCTTAGTTGAAGTGCAAGATGACCCTGAACATGGTCTTACTGCTGTATTGAAATTTGGTGGCGGTTGCCAAGGTTGCTCAGCAATTGATGTGACTTTAAAACAAGGTGTTGAAACAACTTTGAAAGAACACATTCCTGAACTACAACGTGTGGTTGACCAAACAGACCATACACAAGCAGAAGGTGCTTATTTCAAATAATTAAATTATTTGAAAAGTGAAATAAAAAAGCCTCGGAATGAGGTTTTTTTATTATTTAATATAAATAATGATAATTATTATCAATATCATTTGTAATTTTATTTATCTTTGTTACAATGCGAAACTGAAAATGAGAGATGTTTAATAAATCAATATATTGGGAATACTTATGTCGAAGCGTATTATCCAGTCAGTGCTTTCTGTTTCAGTACTGGCAAGTATGATGTCTATGGCTTTTGCTGCACAAAATGAGCAAGAACAAGCTGAACAAACATTAGAAAAGCCTGCTGAACCTGTGAAATTGGAAACAATTTTTGTAACAGCAGAAGAGCAAGTGAAGCAATCGCTCGGTGTATCGGTTATTACCAAAGAAGATTTAGAAAAACTACCAGTTCGTAATGATATTTCTGACTATGTACGTCGTATGCCAGGTGTCAACCTGACAGGCAATAGTGCTACTGGGCAGCGTGGTAATAATAGACAAATTGATATTCGCGGAATGGGCCCTGAAAACACGCTTATTTTAGTGGATGGTAAGCCAATTAACTCTCGTAATTCAGTCCGTTATGGCTGGAAAGGAGAGCGTGATACACGAGGCGACTCAAACTGGGTACCAGCAGAAGCCATCGAGTCGATTGAAGTTTTACGCGGACCAGCAGCTGCTCGATATGGTTCTGGTGCTGCGGGTGGTGTAGTTAACATCATTACTAAAAAAGTGACTAATGAAACTCATGGTTCAGTAGAATTTTATACTTCACAGCCTGAAGACTCCAAAGAAGGTTCATCAAATCGTGTTGGTTTTAACGTAAGTGGGCCACTAATTAAGGACGTTTTATCTTATCGTTTATATGGTAATTATAATAAAACAGAAGCTGACGATGTTGATATTAATAAATCAATTGGTAGTACCGCAGCTGGCCGTGAAGGTGTTAAAAATAAAGATATTTCAGGCCGTTTAGCTTGGCAGGCAACAGACCAGCAAACTGTCTTGCTCGATATTTCTTCTAGCAAACAAGGTAATATTTATTCTGGTGACTCTCAGTTAAATGCAAATGCTGAAGCGGATGCGATTCTTTCACAGCTGATTGGTAAAGAAACCAATACCATGTATCGTGATAGCTATGCATTAACGCACGAAGGTGATTGGTCTTGGGGTAAGAGTAAGTTAGTTGCTCAATATGATAAGACCCATAACAAACGTCTACCTGAAGGCTTGGCGGGAAGTGTAGAAGGAAAAATTAATAATCTTGATGATAAAGCCACTTCGCGTTTAGAAACTCTTCGCTTTAACGGCGAGGCTAATATTCCTTTTGAATACTATTTACCCCAAGTATTAACTGTAGGTACCGAATGGGTTGAAGACAGATTTAAAGATAATGTCTCGACAACTCAAGGTAAAGACAGCAGTGGTTCAGGTTATGGCGATCAATTAGCGAAAGGTGATCGTAGTAAAATGGAGTCACGTATTGCTTCTGCATATATTGAAGATAACCTGAAAGTTACAGACAGCACAGATGTTGTATTAGGTTTACGTTTTGATGACCATAGTAAATCTGGTTCTAATTGGAGCCCAAGCTTAAATATTACTCAAAAACTCAATGATTATTTCACTTTAAAAGGTGGGGTAGCAAAAGCTTATAAAGCACCAAATATGTATCAAAATGCCGAAGGGTATTTATTAAGTACAAATGGCAATGGCTGCCCTGCTAATATTGAGTCGCGTTGTTTATTACAAGGTAATGGTGATTTAAAACCTGAAACATCGGTAAACAAAGAGCTCGGTATTCAGTTCCAAAAAGATATCGTGAATGCGAGCTTAACTTGGTTCCGTAATGATTATAAAGATAAGATTGTTGCGGGTACTCATGTTGTTGGAACAGTTGATGGCTCAAGTACAAATGCAAATACAGGAGCTGTGACCAATACGAAGTGGAATATTTTGCGTTGGGAAAATACGCCTAAAGCCTTAATTCAAGGTTTTGAAGGAAGTTTGGGATTAGATTTCGGTGATATTCGCTGGACTAATAACTTTACCTACATGATGGACTCGAAAGACAAGCAAACTGGGAATCCATTATCTTTAGTTCCAATCTATACAATTAACTCAATTTTTGATTATGACATTACTGATCAATTGGATGTAAATTTTGTATTTACTCAATATGGTCGTCAAAAATCACGTCAATTTGCAGAGAATAGACTTGAATCCGGTATAGGTTCAGGAGGTGCGAATTCTGCGCTTAAGCCAAGTACGGTAAAAAGTTATAGTACCGCTGGTATTAATGTTGGTTATAAGTTTTCAGACCAAATTAGTACGCGTGTTGGTGTGAGTAATCTGTTTGATAAACAAATTTTAAGAGACAGCAATTCTATTAGCCAAACTTATAATGAGCCAGGTCGAGCTTATTACGCATCTTTAAAATATTCTTTTTAATCAATAAAATAATAAAGGCGCTTTAAGCGCCTTTATTATTTAAAATCTCTAATGCTTTTTCAGAATAATAAAACTTCTCTAAGTACACACGGGCACGACGTCTTAAATGTCCTGTTGTGACTAATTGTTGTAGTACGGGTACAAGCAATTCGGTGAGTTCATGCTTCACTAAATTTTCGTCAATATTAAGATCACGGAGCAACAAATCAAAATTACGTTCCTGATTACGTACATACCAAGTATAGATACCATCATGTACTTGCTGTTTTAGATAATCAGTTTGACGAATGTGGTCCCAGATTTCATGTCCTAGGCCAACAGTTTTTGTTAAATCTTGAACTTCTATATAGTTTTTTAAAACAGAAAGTGGCGAGGTTTTAACTTTATGCCAAACATTTGCCTGAAAATGGTAGAGCTTATCATTGTCAAAATGTTGGTTTAAAACACGTTCACTCATTTGACTGAGTTTTAAAATATTCTTTTGCAAGTAATGGTTAATGGTATCGTCAAGATTGGAGTCGGTTACTGTTTCTAATACAGATTTGCCCATCTTCATAAAACGACCTACACCGGGCACGCGTTTTGACATAGATTCATCTAAATAATCATGCATTGTTTGCTGAATCAATTGAGTCAACAGTGCAGAAAAGGCAGGGTTATTCACAATTGTTTTAATGAGTTTTTTACGGTGCTCTTCTTTACTTGCTACGTATTGTGCAATTCGATCAATGGTTAAAACAGGAATAACATCTTCAACAGTTGTTGTGTCATTTGCAGGATGAATCAGTGCAAAGCGGATATGCTCCGCAATCTGTTCAATAAGAAAATCCGAAGCGGGTGTGTCTAAAATCTGCTTTTGAATGAGCTGTTGAACTTGTTCAAACGTCCAAAGGTGTTGTAATTGTCGACTCCCTAACCAATGATAAAACTGCTCAAACTCTTGTTGGATTACCTGAGTCTGAGCAAATTGCTCATCTAAAAAATCTAGATGAGCTTCAATAAGTTTTTCAATCATGGGTTGGGTAGACATAAGGTCTCACAAGTCGGAAGTTTTATTTAAGGTGTTGTCGTTTTTGACGACTGGTTTGTTTCTACTTTCAGTAAAAACGGTACGTATTGTTGGATAACTAACTGTTCAGCTTCCAAAATTGGCATATGACCTACGTTTTCTAAGATAACTGGAGGCTGGGCATTTTTTAAAAGCCGTTTTAGCTCGTTTGCTACTTCTACATTAATAATTTTATCCTGTTTACCCCATAAAATGAGTGTAGGGGCGTCAATCGTTTTAGTAAGTACGGCAAAAGAATCTGGGGTATAGACTTTATTGAGTGCGATCAATTGATCAACCAGTTTCTGGGTTTGAGGTGCTTGATTAATCATCAGTTTTTCTTGAGCTTGCAGGAACTCTTTCGGAATAAACGGAGGATTAAACATGGTTTGTTTTAATAAATAATTAAAATCACCTTTTTTAGAGACTAAAAGTTGTTTTAGATAGGTTGGATCTTTTAGATAAATTGTGTTGGCAGAACGGAAAATACCACCGCTATCGACTAAAAATAGACTTTTGGTTTCAAATGGATATTGTCCAGCATAGAGTAGGGCAATAGATCCGCCGAGTGAGTGCCCAGCAATATGAATTGGGCCTTTTAAATTGGCGGCTTCAACAAAGCGACGTAATTTTTCAGCTAAGTTTGGAACTGAATAATCAAAGTCGTGCGAGACGATAGTTTCGCCACTGCCCGGTAAGTCAGGAATAATAACGTGATAATTTGTCGTGAGATAATGGGCAACTCGGTTCCAGTTATCTCGACTGCCCGCTAGGCCATGAATGAGTAGTAAAGTTGGCTTTGTGCTAGAGCCACCTTCACTATATGACCAAGTGATATCACCCACCTTTAGGCTTTTGCTTTGCAGTCCTGCCCAGTTACGTTCTTGCTGTAATATTGTTTGAAAGCTGACATCAATATTATCGGCTGCCTGCGCTTGAGAAATGCTCATGACTGACAATAAGCTACAAGCCAAAGTCAGTGCAGTAGCAGTTTTTTTCATAGAGGCTTTAATTGGGGCGGACAGCCTTGTCATAGATTTCATCCTTGATGCTTAAGCGAGTTTGAAAAATTATTGAAAAACTTTGCCAATGAGTCATTTGCCAAACGTTTGGAATCAAGAAAATTATAGTCAATCTATAAACTAAAGTATGTCTATTTTTTCACTAAACAGTAGGTAATTGTGCGGTGATCTTCCTTATAAAACTAATTAAAGTTTTAAAAAATTTTCCTGAAAAAGGATTTATTTTTTGTCAGTGACATTCAAATTTTGACACATTAAAATGATTTCTAACCTTGAAAAAACAATGGAAATATAAAATGCCTACTGCGCAAGAAGTTTTAGATCGTTTGAAAGCAGGTAATCAACGATTTGTAAATGGAAATACTTCCCTTGCAAAAACCTTATCACATCATGAACGCGCTGAAATGGCAAAGGATCAAAATCCATTTGCAATTGTATTGGGCTGTTCAGATTCTCGTGTACCAGCAGAAATGGTATTCGATCAAGGTCTTGGTGACTTATTCGTAATCCGTGTTGCTGGTAATGTTGTTGCACCTTCACAAGTTGGTAGTGTTGAGTTCGCGGCAGAACGTTATGACTGTCCGGTTGTAGTTGTATTAGGACACAGTCATTGCGGCGCGATTCAAGCGACAATTGATACGTTGATGAACCCTGAGCACCCGCCATCTTCTAACTTAATGTCGATTGTGAACCGTGTTCGTCCATCAGTTGAGATTTTAATGCAGACTGATTTAAAAAATGACTTGAAAAAACTCTCATGTCATGCGGTGCGTTCAAACGTATTTGCTTCGGTAAACCAATTACGTCATGGTTCGGCTGTATTAGAGAATCTGATTGCAAAAGGTGAGTTGATTGTCGTTGGTGCTGAATATTCGCTAGAAACTGGTGAAGTTACTTTCTTTGACTTCTGATCATAATAAAAATATTTAAAACTAAAAGGTGCCTACAGGGCACCTTTTATGTATGGATAAGCTAAATTCAGTAATTTTGATTGTGCTTGGGCATTTGGATGAATCAAATCATTTTGCATTAGTTGTTTTTGCCCAGCGACGCCATCAAGAAAAAAGGGTAGCAATTTCACCTGATATTTTTGACTTACAGTTTTGTAGCTATTTTCGAATGCTTTGCTATAAGCCGTGCCATAATTGGGCGGAATCTTCATACCAAAAAGAATAACCTTGGCTTTTTGCTTCTGGCTTAATTGAATGAGCTGAGACAGATTTTTTTGAATCATTTGTGGTGGTTGACCACGTAAGCCATCATTCCCGCCTAATTCAATAACAACTACCTCGGGTTTATACGTTTGTAAAAGTTTTGGTAATCGTGCCAAAGCGCCACTAGTGGTTTCCCCACTCACACTTGCATTGACCACTTTATGTTGTTTGGGATACTGTTGGTCTAAACGTTTTTGTAGTAATTGTACCCAACCTTGTTTAGGGTCTATTCCATAACCGGCACTAATACTATCTCCTAAAATTAAAATAGTTTTTGCCGAGACGAACATGGGCAACATGCTCAATGAGATGAGCAAGAGACTTTTAGAACCAAACAAATAAGATTTATACATTTGTGTTTCGACCCGAATACTCAATATATAGGACTGTTCACATCATGCCACAACCTATCATTGCTGCCCATCAAGTTACACAAACTATTCAGATTAACCAAAATCAATTTACGATTTTAAAAAATATTGATTTAGATATTTATGAAGGGGAGCAGGTAGCAATTACAGGACGTTCTGGTTCAGGAAAATCAACTTTACTGGGTATTTTAGCGACTTTAGACCAACCCTTTGAAGGTGAGGTGTGGTTATGTGGTCAGGCGGTTCATAAGTTAACAGAAGAGCAGCGCGCTCAAATTCGAATGCAGCATATTGGTTTTGTATTTCAGTCTTTTCAGCTTTTGCCACAGTTAAGTGCACTTGAAAATGTGATGTTACCGCTTCGGTTACGTAAAGATTTTGATTATAAAATTGCTGAGAAAAAAGCTTTAGATTGGTTGCATCGGGTAGGCTTAAGCCGTCAAGCTGAACAAACGCCTAAGGTCTTATCCGGTGGAGAGCAACAACGTGTGGCAATTGCTCGGGCTCTCATTGCCGAGCCACAAATTATTTTTGCCGATGAACCGACCGGAAACCTCGATGGTCAAACCGCCCAAGAAATTGAAACCCTTCTTTTTGATTTAAATCGGGAGCTTGGTACTACACTTATTTTGGTCACACATGATCGTAATTTGGCAGCACTTTGCCAACGACATGTCGAGTTAGATGATGGCCGACTAAAGACGGTACAGGGTGGTTAAATTATGCGTAATCTTCTCAAACCACTTTTGCTACAAAGCTTGCGTACCGGGGGCTTATATTTACTCATTATTGCGCTTTCACTTGCGATCAGTGCAACCACCGCTCTTAAGTTTAGTAATGACCAAGTTAAAAATGCGGTAAGTCTACAAGCAGCGCAAATGTTAGCAGCCGATTTGGTTCTGTCGAATAATGAACCTATAGACGCAAAATGGCAAAAAAGGGCAGATCAGCTTGGCTTAAAGCAGACTAATGTGACCATGTTTAGTTCAATGGCACATACTCAAGATCAGTTTGTCATGGTCAATGTAAAAGCAATAGAACCTGCATTCCCATTAAGAGGAAAGCTTGAGATTGAACCTATAGCGCGTGGTATCCAACCAGGTGAAGTATGGTTGAGTCAAAGGGCAGCCGATTTACTTAAAGTTAAACTAGGCGATATGGTATCTATTGCAGATGCGGCATTTCGCTTTAGTGGCGTGATTGTGCGAGATTCAAATCAAGAACTTGGTTTTTCTGGTTTTTCGCCTACTGTCATTATTCATCAAGCAGATATTGCTAAAACTCATGCAATTCAAACTGGTAGTAGAATCGATTATCGACTGTTAATGTCTGGTCAGCCTGAACAGGTTCAGTCATTTTCAAGGCAATTTAAGCAACAGCATCAACCTGCAAATGAACAGGAAGAAACCATAGGGTTACGTTTACGCGATGCCAGTGAATCAAATAGCAGATTATTACGTCCGTTAGAAAACCTAGATACCTTTTTGCAATTGGCCAATATTTTAACAATTTTATTGTGTGGTATCGCCATTGCTTTAACGAGTCAAAGATATGTTCAGCAAAACCAAGATCACATTGCTTTAATACGTTGTTTAGGTGCGAGTAAGTTTCAAATTTTATGGGCCTATATCGGGTTACTTTGTGTAGTCAGTGCAATTTCGATTGCGATCGGTAGTCTCTTAGGAATAATGATGGGCTATGGCTTGCTTGAGCTCATGCTACAACTGATTCCACAACTAGAGTTAAGTTTCTCTGTGGTTGGTTTTTTACTTGGTCCCTTACCAATTGCCATTTTTACCAGTGTAATTGTGCTACTTGGATTCATTTTGCCAAGCATTTGGGAGTTGTTAAATACTCCTCCCATCCGTGTTATTCGGGAACAGGCAAAATCCCGAAAATCATTATTCTTTATGTTTTTTGCAGGCATCACCAGTCTTGTTATTTTTAGCTTAGTTTTAAGTGAAAATTTAATGCTCAGCATTTGGGTATTAACAGCGATTATTCTGCTTTGCATTTTACTTTACACCGTTGTCTGGCTATTGCTTCGTGCTTTAAAAAAGATGAAAACCCGTTTGTCTTTTTATATTCGTTCAGCATCGCAAAGTGCCTTACAAATTACAGCACTGGCTTTGGGTTTAAGCCTCATTACCGTGTTAAGTGTATTAAGAACAGATTTATTAGAGCGTTGGCAACAGCAATTACCAGAGGGAACACCAAACCAGTTTGTTTATGGCCTACCACCATTTGATTTAAAAGCTTTTGAGCAACAGTTGAAACAAAATGGTTGGCAAAGCACACCGTTATATCCAAACATTCGTGGGCGATTAGTTGCCAAAAATGATGTTCCTTTTTCAGAAGAAGCTATAAAACAAAATAACGCTCTACGCCGCGAATTAAATTTAACTCAGTCGAGTGCTTTACCAAATGACAATGTCATTACAAAAGGTCAAGCGGAATTTAATGCAGTAGGCCAAGTTTCAGTTGAGAGTAAAACAGCAGAAAGTCTAGGAATCCAGATTGGTGACAGGCTTACTTTTAGTCTGCCAGAAGGTAGCTTGCAAGCTAAAGTTATAAATTTTCGGAGCGTTGAGTGGGAAAGCTTTAGTCCTAATTTTTTCTTTATTTTTTCACCTAAAACTTTAGATGAAAATGCTGGTAGCTACTTGGGCAGTTTTTATGTACCTAAGCAAGATCAACCTAAAATGATCCATATGATTCAGCAATTCTCCAATACGGTTTTTATTGATGTTGATCGAATTTTAGATGAAGTAAAACGCTTAATGAACGTTCTAGTCAAAATCGTGACTGTGCTTGCAGCTTTAGTTGGCTTTTCTGGAATACTTGTTTTAATTGCTTGTTTAAATCTATTAATGGATGAACGCCGTCGGGAAGTGGCTTTGTTGCGTTCATTTGGTCTCTCTAAAAATAAAATGAAGCAGATGCTCAGCCTGGAAATTGGTTTTTTAGGTTTGTTAGCAGGCATTGTTGCCTGCTGTTTTGCCGAGGTAATTAGCGCAATTGCAAGTTATAAAATGAATATGGCTTTACAGTGGCATATTGAAATATGGTTGATTTTACCACTTGCCATGATGTTGCTTTGCGCTCTGATTGGCCGATATCGACTCGGTTATCTGTGTAATTTACCGCCACTACAAAGTTTACGTGAGCTGAACCAGATTTAAGTTAGGGGAGTATTTCTGGGTTCTGAATTAAAACCTCATGCCAAAGTGGAAGTAATGGTGAGTTAAGCTGATTACAGTAAACATAGAAGCCGACAGTCATGAAAAGTCCTCCCACTAACCCTAAGAATTTTAGGAGGCTTTTAAATTGAGTGCGGTAGCTTAAATACCAAATGAATGCGAGTAAGGCACCCATAATCATACCGCCGACATGTGCAGCATTATTAATACCTGTTGCGATAAAACCGAAAATAAGGTTAATCGCCATTGTTACCAGATATACTTTTTTATTGAGTATACGTACTTGATGTGGCAGAGGTGGAAATAAAGAAAGAACAGTTAATGCAGTACCTAATCCCATAATGGCGCCTGATGCTCCGGCACTTACATGGGGAAGCAGGCTCTGATCAAAATGTTGTAATAATTCATACCCATTTTGAATATTGATATAACTACTCAAAAGGCTGCCAAATACGCCTGCAAGCAGATACAGAATAATGAAATATGACCTGCTAAACAAAACTTCAGCAACATTGCCGAAAATATATAAGGCTCCCATGTTGAGCATAAGGTGAATAATACCAAAGTGAAAAAACACGCTGGTAAATAGACGTTCTGGCTGCCCAGAAAAAGTAAGTGGTGTAAAATCTGCACCCCAGCGAAGTGCATCTTTTATAGCTGGGTCACTAATGTCGACTCCAGATATAATTTGCCAGATGAATAAACCTACATTAATCGAGATCAGTAGGGCGGTCAGCCACCAAGCTTGTACATTGAGTTTACGATTAATGTGCGGAGGCTGAGATTGAGTCATGCTATGCTTTTGTTATATATGAACATGCTTTACAGCGTAACATGAAAAAAGTTGAATACAGGAGATCAAGACGAACATGAAAGCCTTTATTGTTCGCGTGTTGTTAATTTTTATTGGGGCAATTCTCCTTATTCAACTCTGGATTTTCTCAAGTTTGGTTTGGTGGCGTACACATGAAGTTGATACCACCATGTTTATGCGAATTGATTATTGGTCAGATCCATCTGAGCCGATCATTCATGAATGGCTTGACTATGATGATATTAGTGACAATTTCAAACATGCAATTTTAGCAGGGGAGGACGCAAAATTTATTCATCATCATGGTTTTGACTGGGATGGTATTCGTTTTGCGCTAGAGCGTAACAATGAGCAAGGAGAGGTTGTTGCTGGTGGTTCTACCGTATCTCAACAACTTGCAAAAAACTTGTTCTTATATAATAAACGTTCATTTATTCGTAAAGGCCAAGAAACTGTAGCGACATGGATGATGGAGCGCATGTGGTCGAAACGTCGAATTCTTGAGGTGTATATGAACTCTGTTGAATTTGGCAAAAATTTGTATGGCGTTGAAGCAGCAGCCCAATATTATTACGGCAAAAGTGCCAAAAGCTTAACGCGCGAACAAGCTGCTTTTTTAGCCGCGTTATTGCCTGATCCGAAATATTATCAAGATCATCGCAATGATCGTAAACTACAATATAGAAAACGCGTTATTTTACGTTATATGAATAGCACCCAGATTCCTGAATAACACTGTCTTAAAGATGTGTTATTTTTTTAGTTTTTATCAAATTGACATAATTTTGCAGCATACTATTTTGCAGAGATTTTGGTTGGAAAGAGATTAGGTTAGACATGAATACAGCGATTACAGCAACGACCCCAACAGAATATAGTTATAATGACCGTTATATTAATCGTGAATTGTCTATTCTTGACTTTCATTTGCGCGTATTGGAACAGGCCGTCGACCCTTTACATCCATTACTGGAACGAATGAACTTCTTACTCATTTTTTCGCGTAATTTAGATGAGTTTTTTGAAATTCGTGTGGCAGGTGTTATGGAGCAATTCGCTCTAGGCAATGAAAGTCGAAGCCCGGACGGTTTAACGCCAAGACAAGTCTTACAAAAAATCTCTGAAACTGCTCATGCTGCAATTGAGCGCCAATATCGTATTTTAAACGAAGAAATTTTACCTAAGTTACGTGAAGAAGATATCTGCTTTTTACGTCGTGGTGAATTAACACCAGCTCAATCAGCTTGGGTAAAAAAATATTTTCAGGAACAGGTTGCGCCTGTTTTAACTCCAATCAGTTTAGATCCAGCCCATCCATTCCCGCGTTTAGTCAATAAAAGCCTTAACTTTATTGTGACTTTAGAAGGTAAAGATGCGTTCGGGCGACAAATTGATTTGGCTGTTGTACCAGCCCCACGTTCATTGCCACGTGTTGTACGATTACCAGATGAGTTAACGGGTGGTAAAGAACATCACGTCATGTTGTCAGCAATTATTCATGAACATGTTTCAGACTTGTTCCCGGGCATGACTGCAACTGGTTGCTATCAATTCCGTGTAACTCGTAATGCCGATTTGGCACTTAATGAAGACGTTGAAGATTTGGCAAAAGCGTTAAAAGGTGAGTTAAGTTCACGCCGATTTGGTCGTGCAGTACGCTTAGAAGTAACCCAAAATTGTCCACAGCATATTTATGAATATCTACTTGAAGAGTTCGACTTAAACGAAGAACAATTATATAAAGTTGATGGTCCTGTAAACTTGGCTCGTCTGGTTTCGAACTTTAAACGTCCTCATTTGCGTTACGATTCACACACGCCAGTCGTACCAAAAGTGTTTAAAAAGACCGAGAGTATTTTCTCGGCTATGCAAAAGCAGGATATTTTACTTCATCACCCATTTGAGTCTTTTGCACCTGTTATTCAGTTACTCCGTGAAGCAGCACGTGACCCGCAAGTACTCGCAATTAAACAGACACTTTATCGTAGTGGTGCAGACTCGGAAATTGTTCAAGTTTTAGCAGAAGCTGCGCGTAATGGTAAAGAAGTGACAGCGGTAATTGAATTACGTGCCCGTTTCGATGAAGAGTCGAATATCGAAGTGGCTAATGTTTTACAAGAAGCAGGGGCAGTCGTTGTTTACGGTATTGTGGGTTATAAAACCCATGCCAAAATGATTATGGTGGTACGCCGTGAAAACAACAAACTGGTGCGTTATGTCCATTTAGGAACGGGTAACTACCATGCTATGAATGCTCGCATTTATACGGATTACGGTCTAATGACCACCGATAAAGACTTGTGTGAAGACGTACACCGTATTTTCCAAGAGCTTACGGGTATGGGTAAAATGGCAAAACTGAAAAAGTTACTCCATGCACCTTTTACTCTGCATGCTCAGCTCATTAACTTTATTGATGAAGAAATTGCCAATGCAAAGGCTGGTCGTAAAGCCCAAATTATTGTCAAAGTGAATGCTTTAACTGAAGTTCAGCTTATTAATAAATTATATGAAGCTTCTCAAGCAGGGGTGCAGGTAGATCTCATTATTCGTTCGATTTGCTGTTTACGTCCGGGATTACCAAATTTATCGGAAAACATTCGGGTACGTTCAATTGTAGGCCGTTTCCTTGAACATACTCGAGTTTATTACTTTAGTAATAATGGCGATGCTCGTATTTACTGTTCAAGTGCGGACTGGATGGATCGTAACTTATTTAATCGTGTTGAAGCATGCTTCCCAATTGAAGATCCTGCTTTGAAAAAACGTATTTATCAGCAAGGACTCCTTAATTATTTACAAGATAATCAGCAAGCTTGGTTATTACAGGGCGATGGTACATGGGTACGTGCCCAGCCTGCCGCAGGCGAAAAATTGCATAATGCTCAAAGAGAATTATTAGAAACTTTTAAATAAAAAATTATTTTTAAAAAAGCCGACATCATGTCGGCTTTTTAATTAACTGAATTTCATAATAATTTAATTAATTTTTCTAAATGGTTGTAGGATAAACGGCAATAATTTGAATTAAGGCAATATGTTTGAAAAATATGTGATTCTTTACATAAAACATTGAATTTTAAAAATATACAAATCACAAGAAATCTACTTTAATACGCCGCATTAAATATACTTAACTTTGGTAAGTGAATAATATGCAAGGCTTTATTAAAAGTTTATTTATTAGAATATTTTTGGGGTTAATGCCAGTGACTGCTTATGCGGATCAGAAGTGCTATGGAGATATTATTGTATTTCAGAAATTTGATGATCAAATGATATATCCTTATTTTATACATCCTTCTAGAGAGAAAAATAAGAAGAATGAAATACAAAATAAGACAATCGTGATCCAGAAAAGAAAACTTACTCAAGAGGAATTGTTAGCACAAAAGAAAATTGACGATAATCAGTTAAAAAAAATTGAAGAAAAGAAAAATATTGAGAAGAAAAAGCAACTTGATGCAGCGGTCGCGAAAGAAATTTTAGAAAACGGTGAAAAAAAATGGATGGTGCAAGTTGCTTTGGCACCTAATCAAAATAAAGCAAATATGATTCAGTCCCAATTACAGGCTAAAGGGTATAAAGTTGTTACCAGCCCAACCACAAAAGGAATACGGGTCATGGTCGACCCTGCCAATGACTACGCAATTGCACAAATTATTCGAGAAAAAATAATTGCAGATGATAGCTTGGATTTGAGATCGGCTTGGGTATTTAAATGGGCTTCCCTAACAGCACAGTAAAATAAAAAGGAGTCCAAAGACTCCTTTTTTTTATTCATGTAAGTTTGTGGTAATTTTCTGCATGATTTGCAGAAGAACATCAAACTCACTTTGCAACGGCGTACTTTTACGAGTAACAAGTGCTAAAGTACGGCTAGGTGCGTCTTCAATTGGTTTTGCAGTAATCTGATCATTAAATTTGATCATACTATTTTCAATTGCAATTTCTGGTAAAAGGGTAAAGCCTAAATCGGAAGAAACCATCTCAACCAATGTTGGTAGAGAACTTGCTTTTAAGCGGTTATCGTTTTTACGTTCACCAATTGGACAGGCACTTAATACGTGATCACGTAAACAGTGGCCTTCTTCAAGCAAAATAAGACGTGATAAGTCAAGGTCATCAAGTGAGTTTGCTTGAAGTGCATTTGTATCTTGTTTACTACAAACAAGATATAAATTTTCTTTTGAAATTTCAGCTACTTTTAAACTTCTTGTGTCAAAAGGTAGGGCAAGGACAATCATGTCCAAATTACCATGTTCTAGGCGCTCTACAATCTTCTCACTTTGAGCTTCATGTAAATGCAACTGAATCTTCGGTAATTGTTGATGCACTTCATCAAGTAACCGTGTCAGGATAAAAGGTGCAATTGTTGGAATAACACCCAAATGAAGATCACCTGTTAATGGTTCACTCATTTCACGGCTTAAACGCATTAAATCCTGAGCATCTGCTAGCAATACACGGGCTCGAGCAACAACTTGCTCACCTAATGGCGTTAAACGCACATTCTGACGGTCACGCTCAACCAGAACGCCACCTAGTAGCCTTTCTAGCTCCATAATGCCGCCCGATAAAGTCGATTGGGTAACAAAAGAGCGACGTGCTGCTTCAGTAAAATGCAAAGTTTCCGACAACGTAACTAAATATGATAGCTGTCTTAGTGAGGGTAATGCAGCCATAGTGTCCTAGTATGATGATTTAAAATGATGCGCAAATAAACCGCTAAGCTGTGGAATAAAATGGGCAGGGATATCATGCCCCATTCCATCAATTAATTCAAACTTAGCACCGGAAATTGCTTTTGCTACGGCCTTACCGTGACTCGGTGGAAGTAAGCGGTCACGAGAGCCATGCAAGACTAAAGTGGGTTGCTTAATTTCACGGTCCAGTTGCAGTAAGGAACCTGTACATAATATTGCTAAAAACTGTTGAAGTACACCGGCAGGATAGTAGCTACGTTGATAAAGTTTTCTTGCAGTTTGAACGGCTTCAATATGGTTAATATAACCAGGAGAACCAATCAATTGGAATAATTTTAAACTGTGATTCACAATTCCTTCTTCATCACGTGATTCTGGCTTGCCAATCAAGCTTAAAAGTTGCTTAGGGAATGGGGGTGGTAGAAACGGTTGATTATTACTGGTAAACATCAAACCTAATTTTTCTACTTTTTCCGGATATTTTGCAGCGAGAATCTGGGCAATCATGCCACCCATTGAGGCACCAATCACATGTGCTTTGCTTACTCCTAAACGGTCGAGAAGCATAGAAACGTCATCTGCCATATCATAGAGCGTATAAGGCGCCCCCTGATTTCTTAGTCCTAAAGCAAAACGTCCCATCAATTTCATGGTATTTAAACGTTTACCTTGATGGCGGACTTTTGAAGAAAGGCCAATATCACGGTTATCAAAACGAATAACACGAAAACCTTGATCAATGAGTGATTTGCAGAAAAAGTCCGGCCAAAATAGCATTTGGGCACCTAAACCCATAATCAGCAAAATAGTCGGATGTTCTGGTTTTCCACCTACTTCTACATGTAGCTCGATACCATTGCCTAAATTGACTTTGGTTTCCTGCATAAATGGAGTGTACGGTGAAATACTAAATTGTAAGGCGCTATTCATGTTATTCATTCCTTGAGGGAATACTCAAGATCATGAGCATTCCCAATTTAAACCTTATGCTTGGGCAGGAATAAGATCTGGAACAAGCTTAGTTAAAGTTAAACGTTGCTTGCCTGCTGTTGCACCTAACAATACGAAACCACGCAATGTTCCTTCATTGTCAATTGCTTTGGCAAGCATACCATCGTCGAATTCTTCAGTTTCCCAATTTACATCTACATCAACCGGTGCCGGTAAAACTGTAAGCGGTGCAGCCGGAGTTTTTACCGCAACTGGCATAGCAGGGTAATGTACATTTGTTTGTTGACCACTTAATGTTTTTGCTAGAGCACGGGCTTGTTGCATAATTGGCATTACATATGGAAGCAGGGTACCGTTAACTTCCGCACAGTCACCAATCGCATAAATATCTGCTTGATTGGTTTCAAGTAAACTATTGGTAATCACACCACGGCTGGTTTGAATATTTGCGCTTTGAGCCAGAGAAATATTCGGTTGTAAGCCAATCGCTGAAAGCACAATATCAGCAACCAAAGTCTGACCATTTGCCAATGTAACCGCGTAATCTTCACCGTTATTGATTTTACTGACTTTTTCAACGGTTGTGCCTAATGCAAATTTAACACCCGCTTCTTCAAGATTCTGCTGGAATGCTGAAGCAATGTGTGAAGGTAATAAACGGCCTAATGGTTGAGGCGCTAAATCAATTACTGTTACATCATATTCGCTATGAAGTAAGTCATTGGCAAATTCACAACCAATTAAACCTGCACCCAAAATCACAACACGTTTATCTTTGCGCTGAGCTAGATTTTCTCGGAAAGAACGATAGTCAATGAGTGAGTTCACCACATGGATGTCATCACTACCATCACCAGCAATAGCAAGGCGAATCGGGTTAGCACCGACAGCTAAAATTAATTTTGAATAGGGTTGCTGAGAAATAACGCCGTCTTTTTCTAGAACAAGTTCATGACGCTCAGCTAAAATTTCTTTCACCCAAGTAAAAGGTTCAATACGCATATTGAGTTGGGCACTCATTTTTGCAGCATCACCTAATGGAATCTGTTCTGGAGCTTTTTTTCCTGCAAAAGCGTTGGATAAGGTTGGTTTTGCATAGTTCACCGCATCATCCGCACAAATCATCACAAGTTCTTGCTCTGGGTTAAGCTTACGGAATTCACGTGCTAAGGTATAACCCGCCATGCCTGATCCGATAATGACGATTGGATGCATTTTTTTCTCCAGAATTAGAATTTTTAATTTAAAACGGTGATTGGTGATATATAAAAAAGACCATGTAAATCATGGCCTTTTAATTTAAGACATTAGATTTCGATCATTTCGAAGTCAGCTTTTGAAACGCCGCAATCAGGGCAAGTCCAGTCATCAGGAATATCTTCCCATTTTGTTCCAGCTGCAATGCCGTCTTGTGGCCAACCTTCTGCTTCATCGTAAATCCATCCACAAACGATACATTGATATTTTTTCATGAGACTCTCCGCACTGATAAGTTTGCTCAAAGCTGCCTTTCAGTAAAACTATTCCATCTATTAATAATGTAACTACGATCCGCTCAATAATAACTAATGTCGCTTTGATCGGATATCAAATTTTTACGCAGTTCTACATTTAAAGTAAAGCATATAAGGGAGTTTAATCATTCATAAGCAAAGATGAATGGCATATCGAGACAAATAAATGGTTATTTAGGCAAAACTTCAACATAAACACATAATAAATCATATGTTTTTATAAGTTTATTCATGCAAGGAGGCGATGAGTGATATGAAGGGTTACAAAAAGAGCAAAGCATTTATATAAATAAAGTTCTTAAAAAAGTAATCTGGTTAATAAATGGACAAATAAATTAATGTTTATATAAAACAGAAAAGTTTATGGAACACTTAATTAACGGAGAATAAGGAAGTCGAATATGGAAACTCTAATATATGAAGTAGAAATTAATGCCCCTATAGAAAAAGTATGGGACGTACTCTGGAATAGTGAGACCTATAATGCATGGACGAAATTCTTTGCTCCAGATTCTTCAATGCGCACAGATTGGAAAGTCGGTGGTAAAACATATTTTCTAGATGGAGAAGGAAATGGAATGGTTTCGACCATTGAAGAAATGAAAAAGCCTGAAGTACTAATTTTTAAACATTTAGGAATGATTAAAGACGGGAAAGAAGACTTAGAAAGTGAAGAGGTGAAAGGCTGGAGTGGTTCGCTAGAAAAATATTTTTTAAGTCAAAATGGGGGTACTACAACGGTAAAAGTAGAATTAGCCACCTTACCTGAGTACATCGGTATGTTAAAAAGTGGCTTCGTTCAAGGCTTTGAAGCTGTAAAACAAATGGCTGAAAAATAAGTTTCTGTAATTCGATTTGTTATCTTTTTACATAATAAGGTAATTGAAAATTATGTGTCATACTTCAATTCAAGCAAAATATTTTTTATGAATTTTGGTAATGAGATCATTAAGACGGGAAGGATAAGCAAGACGATGATGGCCTCCATCATAAGTTTCTATTGTCATATATGGTGACAGCTTTTCCTGTACTTGATACATATCAAGTTGCTCGTCTCCTAACTCTAAATAGGCCATTTTAGGGTTAGAGTGGTCAAGATCTTCGTCACAAAGATGAGGGTAATCATTACGAAAATTAGGTGTAAGGCTTGGGTTGGCAACAATAACAGCTAATTTATGTTGAGCAGCAGTTTTCAAAGCCCAATAACCGCCGAGGCTATGACCGACTAACAAATCAGGTTTAATTGTTTCAATCGCTTGATGATAAAAGTCTTTAACTGAAGCATAACTTAGGTTGCGATAATCAACATCAATACAAAATTTTTCAGGATGTAAAATGGCATGAAATTTTGTTGATTCACGAGAAGAATCCAAGCCATGTAAAAATAGAATTTTCATTATTTACTACACAATCTCATAGATAAAATAAAAGGCAAATAGGGCCTTTTCAAATCGAGGTTATTTGGATTTTTTTATATTTTACTCAAACCTAAAAAAAATGAACTTAGCGATTGGTCTAAGTAATTTTTATCATTCAATGTCCACTCAGATTGACGGCTTGGACTTTTTTCGTTTTTGTTTGATTGAAATCGTTCGAAAAACCTCAGCAATCTGTTAAGCTATGCCACTTCATTTTTACTTAACCGAGGCAGAGATGACGCAACAAAACGCTCAATCGACTTCTGAACCAACTATTTCCGAAAACGATTTAATTGCACAGCGTCATGCCAAATTAAAGCAAATCCAAGATGTTGCAAAGGAAACTGGAAAGAGTCCTTGGCCAAATACATTCAAACGTGAACATTACGCTGCTGATTTACAAGAACAATTTAAAGATCAGTCTAAAGAACAAATCGAAAGCGCTGAACATGTTTATGTAAAAGTTGCTGGCCGTGTCATGTTAAACCGTGGTTCTTTCATGGTGATTCAAGACATGACTGGTCGTATCCAATTATATGTTGACCGTAAGGGTTTACCAAAAGATACGCTCGAAACTATTAAAGGTTTAGACCTTGGCGATATTATTGCTGCTGAAGGTTATATCGGCCGTTCGGGCAAAGGTGACTTATATGTACACCTTGAAGGTTTTGAACTTCTTACAAAATCGCTTCGTCCATTGCCGGATAAATTTCATGGTTTGAACGACACAGAAGTTAAATATCGTAAGCGTTATCTTGATTTAATTGTTAATGAAGAAACGCGTAAGACTTTTGAAATTCGTGCCAAAGTCGTTGCAGGTATTCGCGCATTTTTAACCAATGAACGTTTCATGGAAGTTGAAACGCCAATGATGCATGTGATTCCGGGTGGCGCATCTGCACGTCCGTTTGAAACGCATCATAATGCTTTAGATATGCCATTATTCTTGCGTATCGCACCGGAGCTTTATTTAAAGCGTTTAGTTGTTGGTGGTTTTGAGCGTGTGTTCGAAATTAACCGTAACTTCCGTAATGAAGGGGTGTCAACACGTCATAACCCTGAATTTACCATGATCGAGTTTTATCAGGCATATGCTGATTATAAAGACTTGATGGCTTTGACTGAAAACATGCTTGAAAAGCTAGCAATTGATATTTTAGGTACGACTGATGTGCCTTACCAAGGCGAAGTGTTTAGCTTTAAAGGGCCATTCAAGAAAATCTCTATGTTTGATGCGATTTTGGAGAATAATCCGCAGTTCACGCCTGAAAATGTAGGCGATCGTGAATTCCTTGCAAAATTTATTCGTGAGGAATTAAAAGAAGAAGTTAAACCTGGTTTTGGTTTAGGTAAGCTTCAAACAATCGTATTTGAAGAAACGGTTGAGACTAAACTTCGTCAGCCTACTTTTATTACTGAGTACCCAGCAGAGACTTCTCCACTTGCTCGCCGTAATGATGATAATCCGCACATTACTGATCGTTTTGAGTTCTTTATTGGTGGCCGTGAATTGGCAAACGGCTTTAGTGAGTTAAATGATCCGATTGATCAGGCTGAACGTTTCCAAGCGCAAGTTGCTGAAAAAGATGCTGGTGATGATGAAGCAATGCATTACGATGCAGAGTTTGTTGAAGCACTTGAATATGGTTTACCTCCAACAGCGGGTGAAGGTATTGGTATTGACCGTTTGGTTATGCTTTTTGCAGATGCACCAAGTATTCGTGATGTGATTTTGTTCCCGCATATGCGTCGTAAAGAAGGTTAATTTAATCTTCAATACAGAAAAAGGCAGTTTATACTGCCTTTTTTATTAACTATTTATATATAAAAAATACTTAAGTTATAGAAAACTTAAAACACCGTTAAAAAATGTAATTGCACAGTTTAACAATTGCAAATTTGCGATAAAAAAATTAATGTGTTGCTCATAAATAACTTTGAGAATTGTGCTGACATGTTTTTAAGAAAAACACTTTCGATTGCATTATTAGCAACTGCTTCATCGGCTGTTTTTGCACAAGGTTTAGTGCTTAATAATGATGATTTACGTACCGACTTAAACTGGTTGAATCAACAAGGTGTTATTAACATCAGCACTTCTACTTGGCCATTAAGTGGTGATGAAATTCAAAGAGCTCTCTCTCAAGCTAAAGTGACTCATCCAGCACAGCAAAAAGTTATTAATTCAGTTCTCAATGCATTAAAGGCAGATAACGATACAGTTAAAGTGGGTGCTTTTGCTGAAACTGATATCAAAAATATTCCTCAAGCATTTGGTGATAACCAAAAATCGCAGTACCAAGGTTCATTAGAGTTTAATGCTGGTGGTGAAAATTGGGATGCAAAAATCCGTGTAAACGCAGAAAAAGACCCTCAAATTGATAGTGGGCATGACGTTAACGTTGAGGGTTCATATGTCGCTGGTAAACTCTGGAACCAGTGGCTTGTTGCAGGTCAAATTCCAACATGGTGGGGACCTGGACATGATGGTAGCTTAATCCGAGGCGATGCAAGTCGTCCTGTGTATGGCGTGACGGCACAAAGAGCTGTACAAAATGCTTTTGAGACAAAATGGTTATCTTGGATTGGACCTTGGCAATATCAAGCTTTTGCAGGCCAATTAGATGATTATAAAGCTGTTCCTCATGCGAAATTATTAGGCTTACGTTTAACTGCAAGACCTTTACCCTATTTAGAACTAGGTGCTTCTCGTACTTTACAATGGGGTGGTGAAGGACGTTCTGAAAGTTGGGATTCTTTGTGGAATGCAATTAAAGGGAATGACAATGTGTATGATTCTGATGAAGATCGTTCTAACCAAATTGCAGGTTTTGATGCTCGTTTAAATCTACAATCTCTTATAAATGCTCCTGTTGGTATTTATGGTCAATATGTTGGTGAAGATGAAGCTGGACTACTTCCTTCTAAAAAAATGTATTTAGCAGGAGTCGACTATTCTTCTAGCTATAATAATATGCCATATCAACTTTATGCAGAATGGGCTGATACCCGCACTAATAATGATGTGAAGGGTATTTCCTATAATCATTATGTTTATAAAGATGGTTATTATCAACATGGCTTCCCATTAGGACATGCGATGGGTGGCGATGGACAAATGTATTCTGTGGGTGGTGATATCCGCTTTGACGTGATGAACCGTTTAAGCGGTCGTGCTATGGTGGTTAAAGTTAACCAATCTAACTTGGCAATTAATAAAGCATTCCCTAAAGATGATGAAATTAAAGCGCTTGATCTAACTTGGACACATTACATCAAACCTGATCTTCCATTAAAAATTAATGGTTGGGTAAGTGATTCTGACTTAGAAGGTAATGATGCGGGTGCATCAATTGGAGTGGAAATTCCTCTAGAGCGTAAAATGTTTGGTTTCTAATTTTTAGTTAACCTTATAATAAGAAAGAGAGGCTACAGAGGCTTCTCTTTTTTTATGGTTTTTAAAGAAATCTAAAGACTAGAACATGATTTGCTTAAGTCGACTACACAAGCTAGGATTACAAAGTTGTATAAGTGAATCAGCATATTACATGTATATGATGAATTTGAATATCAATATGAAAAAACAAGCAAAAGGAATCGGTTTTAAATCACTATAATGCATAACTAATGCTATAAGCCATATAAAGGCTTGTGGTTGGACTATTTATCACGAAAAATTGGAGTTGTTATGGCACTCGTTCCTCCACATGGTCTTCTAAGTGGTGGTGTAATACCGCTTCTAGATTTTATGGGCAAAATGGATAGAGAAGGGCGTGTTCATGACTGAATCAAGACTTACACATCTCAAGCAACTTGAAGCTGAGAGTATTCATATTATCCGTGAAGTAGCCGCAGAATTTGAAAATCCAGTCATGCTTTACTCAATTGGTAAAGACTCGGCTGTGATGCTCCATCTTGCATTGAAGGCATTTTATCCTGCAAAACTTCCTTTCCCTTTATTACATGTAGATACGGGCTGGAAGTTTAAAGACATGATCGCGTTTCGCGATAACATGGCAAAAACACATGGTTTTGATTTAATTGTTCATCAGAATAAAGAAGGCCGTGAAGCAGGAATCAACCCATTTGATCATGGCAGTTCGAAATATACGGATATTATGAAAACCCAAGCTTTAAAACAGGCTTTGGATAAATATCAGTTCGATGCTGCTTTTGGTGGGGCGCGCCGTGACGAAGAAAAATCACGTGCGAAAGAGCGTGTGTATTCATTCCGTGATAGTAAACATCGTTGGGATCCTAAAAACCAACGTCCTGAACTTTGGAACCTTTACAATGGTAAAGTGAACAAAGGCGAAAGTATTCGTGTATTCCCGTTATCAAACTGGACAGAGTTGGATATCTGGCAATATATCTATTTAGAAAATATTCAAATAGTTCCTCTTTATTTCTCTGCTGTTCGTCCTGTGGTTGAGCGTAGTGGTACGCTAATCATGGTTGATGATGAACGTATGCGCTTAAAAGAGGGTGAAGTTCCACAAATGAAGTCTGTACGTTTCCGTACGCTTGGCTGTTATCCATTAACAGGTGCAGTTGAGTCTGAAGCTGATACATTGCCAGAAATTATTCAGGAAATGCTGTTGGCAACAAGTTCTGAGCGTCAAGGTCGTATGATTGACCATGATGAAGCAGGCTCAATGGAAAAGAAAAAGCAAGAAGGCTATTTCTAAGACAGTTTCTAAATTTGTGGAGTTTGAGCAATGTCTCATCAATCAGACTTAATCAGCCAAGACATTCTGGCGTATTTAAAACAACATGAACAAAAAGACCTTTTGCGCTTTTTGACTTGTGGTAACGTAGATGATGGTAAAAGTACCTTAATTGGTCGTTTACTTTATGATTCAAAATTGATTTATGAAGATCAATTGCAAGCTGTAACACGTGACAGTAAGAAAGTGGGCACAACAGGTGATGCACCAGACTTGGCATTACTTGTAGATGGTTTGCAGGCTGAGCGTGAGCAGGGTATTACCATTGATGTTGCTTATCGCTATTTTTCGACTGAAAAACGTAAGTTTATTATTGCTGATACACCGGGCCATGAACAATACACTCGTAACATGGCAACAGGTGCATCGACTGCTGATCTTGCAATCATCCTGATCGATGCGCGCTATGGTGTACAAACTCAAACTCGTCGTCATACGTTTATTGCGAGTTTGCTTGGAATTAAAAATATTGTTGTTGCCATTAATAAAATGGACTTGGTTGAATATTCATCTGAACGTTTTAATGAAATTCAGGTTGAATATGATGCGTTCGTGAGCCAATTGGGTGATCGCCGTCCAGCCAATATTTTATTTGTTCCAATTTCTGCTTTAAATGGCGATAACGTTGTAAATCCATCAGCTCATACTCCTTGGTACAAGGGGCAAACCTTAATGAGTATTCTTGAGTCTGTGGAAATCAACCGCGAGTCAAGTAAACATGAATTCCGTTTCCCTGTTCAATATGTAAACCGTCCAAATCTCGACTTCCGTGGCTTTGCGGGTACAGTTGCATTAGGTGAAATTAAAGTTGGTGACGAGATTGTGGCGTTGCCTTCTGGTAAGCGTTCTACAGTTAAGGAAATTGTTACTTTTGACGGTAACCTTGAGCAGGCAGTTGCGGGTCAAGCAGTCACCTTAACGTTAAATGATGAAATTGATATTAGTCGCGGTAATGTCTTAGTACGTGCAGGCGAGCAACCATTAATTTCAAGAAGTGTTCGTGCTTCAGTGGTATGGATGAATGAACACCCACTTGTAAAAGGTAAGTTGTACAATATTAAGATTGGTACACAAACTGTTCCAGCAAAAGTAACTAATATTAACTACCGTGTAAATGTGAATACGCTCGAACACACTCAAGTAGAAGAGCTTGAGTTAAATGCGATTGCAGATGTTGTGGTTGAGTTTGATGCTCCAGTCGTGTTTGACCGTTATCAAGATTCACGTTACACAGGTTCATTTATTTTTATTGACCGTTTAAGTAACGTAACTGTTGGTGCGGGCATGGTAGAAGCCGCGGTAGAGTGGACGGCTCATAGTAATCCTGTTACTGCTGAAGATCGTGCTGCTCGTTTAGGTCAAAAACCTGCTGTTATTGGTGTTTCTGCACAGTTAATTGAAAAATCTCAAGCTTTAGAAAGTTTATTGATTCAGCAAGGTGTAGTTGCGATCGCGAAAACAAGCTTAACAGCTGAGCAATTGGTTCTATTACGTGAGACGGGTGTTGTCATTATCACAACTTCTGTGGATGGTACAGATACCGAGATAACTGCTGAAACGGTAGAAGAAGCAGTAGAGAAAATTGTGGAATTAGTTCGTCTTTAATAAATTGAAAATAAGTTCTAAAAACCCGCGTAAGCGGGTTTTTTTATTGAGTTTAGAAAACATTTTGAGCTTTTAAAGTTAAATATTCTCTTAAATCTTTAGGATAGCTCTGAATCATTTTTAAAAATACATCTCGATCACCTTGATATAAGGCGCGTGTTGCTTCCTCGTAATTTGGCATATTGCCTAACATAGCAGACATAAAGCGGTCGATGGCTTGTTTGGCTAGCATAATATTGCCTTCAGAATTTGGGTTATTTAACTCTTTATCAATTAACTTGCGAATCACTGCTGATGCACTCGCACTTTGCTGATCTAACCAATCCCAATGTTTTTTCTGTAAAGTGATTTCACGCGAAATTACTCCAAGTTTAGGTCGTCCAACTTTTTTAATTTCTTCCGGTTCAGCATAACGTTGTTGAAGTTCTTGTTCCGAACCAGAAAGGTCAAGATCAATTTGTTGACCTGTTTGATCATTAAAAATCAGAATATTTTCTGTTGTTTTAGGAAGAGCTTTTAGTTTCTTTGCAAGTTCAACAAGAGAGTCACTCGCAATAAGCGTGCTTCCAGTGAAAGCAGTATAGGTGATTTTAGTATTCATTTTAGCCGTATATTTTTATCTGGGTAAAATAATATTATCAGGGTAAAATTAATTTGGCAAATGGTAAAATCATAACCAAAGAATTAACTGATTTTATGAGTGCAGTCTCTGAGATTGGGACTATAAAAATAGTCAAGATAATATGCTATTTAAAATTTTACTCTGCTTTAGTATCGCTTTTATGAGAGAATACGCCTTTAGTTGTATGTATAGAGACTCCTATGTTTGAGCAATCTCCTGAATCTTTAAGCGATATCGAAATTTTAGACATTTTACAGTCGATGAAAAAAGATAAGCTAGATACGGAAGCAAATGAGATCATCCGTAACGGGGGAAAAGCAGGGCGTCAGGAAGCACATAAGCAGGCTTTGGTGGTACTAAATACAAATTTTGAAGAGAAGTTTGTAGAGGCAGTTACTCTTGCACTAGGTTTAAATGCAGGTCAAGCTAAAAAAATTCGCTATAAAAAAGATCGAATTCGTATTTTAAAAGCGCGTGGTATTGATTATCTTGCTATTGATGGCGCAGAGACAGCGCAAGTTTTGGCACAAATTTCACAAGCAATTGTCCGAGAAGATGCAATAGTTACTCATGACTTGCATAATATTTTCCCATTTTGGAAAGAAGGCTTTCCAATGGTGCAATTTGATAATGCCTATAAAATTTTACAAGAAGATATTAGCTTGCACTTTCATGCGTTCTTAGACGCCATGATTGAGTATGTAAATAAATAAAAAATAAAAGCCCCGATAGGGGCTTTTATTTTTATAGTAGAGCAAATTACATCGTACTAAAAAGTGGGAAAACACCAATCACTAATGCTGTACCCATTAACACCATACAAGTGATAAATGCCCACTTAAAAGTGAACTTTTGATGGTCTGCAAAGTCGACTTTAGCAAGACCACATAACAAGTAGGTTGATGGAACGAGAGGTGATAACAAATGCACTGGCTGACCTACAATTGATGCACGAGCAATCGCTTCTGGGCTAATACCATAATGTGAAGCTGCTTCAGCAAGAATTGGCAATACACCATAGAAGAATGCATCATTTGACATAAAGAACGTCAATGGCATACTCACCAGGGCAGTAATTGGCGCTAGATATGGCCCCATACTTGTAGGGATCATTGCAACAAATTCTTTAGACATGGCTTCAACCATGCCTGTACCAGATAAAATACCTGTAAAAATACCTGCAGCAAAAATTAAACCTACAACAGCCAAGATACTGTCTGCGTGCATAGCGATACGCTTTTTCTGCATATCAACATCAGGGTAGTTGATGAGCATTGCAATACAGAACGCCAGCATGAATAACACTGACATCGGTAAAATACCTTTGATCAATGCAATCATAAGAAGAATGGTGAGTACCATATTTACTTTACGTAAATGTGGACGAGTTGCTTCAGGGTCTTTTGAAACTGTAATGTTATCACCATGGTGACTTTCAAGCTCAATCACGCCTAAACGTTTTTGCTCATAGCGACCATATAAATATGCCAAGAAGAATAACCAGCCAATACTAATCACCATTGGAAGAATCATTGGTACAAAGATATGGCTTGGGTCAACTTGGAGTGCACTTGCTGCACGCGCAGTAGGGCCACCCCATGGGGTCAGGTTCATTACACCACTACATAACAACATAAGTGCTGTCATGATCAGTGTATTCATACCGAGGCGTTGATAAAGAGGGAGCATGGCTGCCACGCAAATCATGTAAGTGGTTGAGCCATCGCCATCAAGAGAGACTAATGTAGTTAAAAAAACGGTCCCTAATGTAATTTTTAGGGGATCACCTTTAACTTTTTTCAAAATCCATTTAACCGGAGGATCGAAAAGACCTGCATCGATCATTAAGGCAAAATATAAAATTGCAAATAATAGCATTACGCCAGTAGGCGCAAGTTTTTTGATGCCATCTAGCATCATTTCACTGAGACCTTTAAGCTCAATATGGCTCAAGCTTTCAAAGTAGTGACCAAGGCCCCAGGCAATAAGAGAAAAAATAAATGGGATGAGAATTAAAGCAATAATAGGGCTTAAACGTTTGGACATGATTAAATACATGAAGCATAAAATCATACCAACACCAAGTAATGTCAGCATACAATCAATCCTTTGCCTTTAGTTTTACTGAACAAGTTTATTCAAAAACTCTGACCTCGATTATTCTTATGAATTTTTATTAAAAAGACAAATAATATATTTAGTTTATTTGGTTAATATATATTCACTTGGAAAGGTATATTTTGAAGAAATACTGAACATATATAATAATGGTATAGTCTATTTATAATGTATAGTGCTTATTATATATACTTATAAAACCTTTATCATGTTTGAAATTATCATGTATTTTTAAAAATTATATTCTGTTTGAATACTGAAATGAGAAGTATACCCATTTACAATGCTTCTACTCCCTACGTTACATAACGAAAGTGAATCTGTAAATCTTTTATGTGCAAAATTTTATTTTAATTCAATTTAATTTTTTTATTTTAATGAATGAGTTAATTTATATATTTGAAATTGTGATTAGGATAATTAATTTAACTTTTAATATAAAATTATTTAAAAATAATAATTATCTTAAAAGGAATAAATTATTTATCAAAAAAATATCCTGCATTTGCAGGATATTTTGCACCAAAATAAATCAATTTTCATCAGGTGGAGATGGTAAATCATTTTTTTCTAATACACGTGTTACTAATAGCTGATCAATTTTAAAATGGTCTACGTCAACAACTTCAAATTTATAACCACCAAATTCAACAAAGTCGGCTGGACGAGGAATTTTGCGTAAACGGTACATCATGAAACCAGCTAATGTTTCATAATTCTCTTCATCAGGTAGTTCATCCATTTCAAGCGCATGCTTAAGATCTTCAATAGGTGTACTACCATCAATCAGCCAAGAATTATTATCACGTTTAATAATTTGCTGTTCTTCTTCCATAGGGGTAACCCAATCCCCCATAACAGTAATCATGATATCACTTAGTGTAATTACCCCAACGACAAGCGCATACTCATTAATTACAACAGCAAACTTTTCTTTTGTTGAGCGGAAACGATCGAGTAATTCTGATAGTGTTAAAGTATCAGGTATCATTAGAACCGTACGAATAGTCGATTCATTGAGCTGGGTTAAAGATTGGTTATTTAAAATACGTACAAGAATATCCTTAGCATCTACATAGCCAATTACTTGATCAATATTTTCGTTACAAACCAGAAATTTGGAATAAGGATATTCTGCCAGTTTTTGGCGAATGCTATCTTCATGCTCGTTAAGCGTAAAATAAACAACATTTTCACGTGTTGTCATACTTGAGGGGACTGTACGTTCTTCAAGCTCAAATACGTTTTCAATAAAGTGATGTTCTTGTTTTTGTAGTACACCTGCTTGAGCACCTGCATCCATCACTGCTGAAATATCATCAAAAGTAATATTGTCTTCGCGTGTGGTATTTACTTTAAACAAGCGGAATAGCAAATTGGCAATTGCATTAATTCCCCATGCTAAAGGCTTACAGATTTTGATAAAAATCTGAATAGGGTTAATTACACTAATTGCAATTTTTTCAGGTGCGATCATTGCCAAGCGTTTTGGCATTAAATCGGCGAATAAAATAAACAAAGAAGTTACCAATGTGAAAGATAGGGCAAATCCAATGGTTTGCGTCCAAGGTCCTTCATGGAAACGGTCAACTAAGTTCACAAAAAAAGGACGAAACGCAGCTTCACCCAATATACCGCCTAAGATTGCAACAGCATTTAAGCCAATTTGGGACGCTGCAAAAAAGTCTGCAGATTGTTCTTGTAAATCAAGTACTTTTTGAGCACGTTCTTCGCCAGCTTCGGCTAAAATCTTTAACTTTACTTTTCTGGCACCAGCTAGAGCAATTTCAGTTAAAGATAAAAAGCCTGCTGCGATGATGAGCAGTACGATGATAATGATATTTTGAAAGAGACTCACAAATCACCCGAGGATCATCATTATTATGACTATGTTTTAACACAAAAAAGCGCTGAGGTAATCAGATTGATTGCTCAGCGCTTAAAGATAATGTTTGAAAGAGACAATTAAATTAAAACTTATTTAATAGTGGGAAAATTGTGAATTATTGGTTAGGAATTCACGATTTTCCTCTTCGATCATTTGGCGAGCAACAAATAGAATGAGTTGGCGTAACCAGCGATGAGCTGGGTGATGGTGCAATAATGGACACCAAGCCATTTTAAGTTCAAACTCAGGAATGTAAAACGGTGGATCTTTAATAACTAATTTTGGATTTTGTGCTTGTAAACGCGCCATTCGAGTTGGAAGAGTAGCGATCAAGTCAACATTTTGAGCAAGTAATGCCGGCATCTGATAGTGACGCGTAAATACAGAAATTTTGCGGCGTTGACCAATACGTTCTAATGCTTGATCAATCCAGCCCAAGCCACCTTGTTTATCTGGGTTTACCCCAAAGCCAACACCCATACCTGTTTTAGATACCCAAATATGTTGAGCATCTAAATAGCTTTTTAGATTTAAATGAGTCACAGCAGGATGTTTGTCATTTAAAATACAGCTAAAGCTATCACGCCAAACCAAAACTTGGTGGAAGCTTTGCGGGATTTCATTGAAGCGGTTAATAGCGAGATCAACTTTACCTTGTTCCATGTCTCTATATGACACATCACTTGGAGTAAGAAAATCGAGTACAACGTTTGGCGCTTCTGAGCGGAGGGCTTTAACAAGACGAGGGACTAGGGTGGCTTCTGCATAGTCAGAAGTCATAATACGGAAAACGCGATTACTGGTATAAGGGCGGAATTCGGTACGCGGTTCCAAAATCATTGAAAGGTCAGAAAGAGCATCACGAATACGCGGTTGTAATTCAAGTGCACGTTCTGTCGGTGTCATCCCTTCAGATGAGCGGATCAGGAGGGGGTCATTAAATAAATTACGCAAACGGCGTAAAATATTACTCATGGCAGGTTGAGTAACACCAAGCTGTTCGGCTGCGCGAGTAACGTTTTTTTCACGAAGAAGAACATCAAGATATATTAATAGATTAAGATCTACCCGCTCCAGATTCATAAAAAAAATACCGAAAATAAAACCCTAAAATTGTTTCAAATTATGCCATATTTAAAGAACATTGTGTGAAAAAATGATGAGAAAAACGACATTTTTTGTTGAAATTAAGTATGGGCAAAAAGTATCTCAAATGCTGGATTCTATTATCGTTGATCTGTTTTTATTTTTATAATTATTGAACAAAAATATTTTCTTAATATTTAGTACTGTTCTAGCATGTTGATTGACATTTTGCATTGGCAAAATTCACCTAATTTACAATTGACTTTTTATAGTAAAAATGAATGGAAAATTTTTAAAAACTGTATAAAAATAAAGCTTGGAGTGTTTTTTAATCAAAATTCTATACTCCTTTAGGATGATTTTGTTTTTATAAACAAAGTGTTATGTTTTTTAGTTTTACTTATAATATCGATTTATTGGTATATTTTTTAAATAAATACTGAAGATTAACGAAGGATATTGGATTAATTGATTGGCTAAGTCTAAGCTGTGTACATGAAGAAGCAGCTGGTGTCATAGGGAATTTTCATAACATGACTCTAGGCTTCGATCGATGAAATCCTAAAATGAATACAGGACAATATCATGACTACATATCAAACAGCGATTGATGCAGTACGTGAATTAAAAGCAAAATTCGGCAACACTTGGGCAGACATTAGCCCAGAAGATGCTGCTCGTATGCAACTTCAAAACCGTTTCAAAACAGGTTTAGATATTGCTAAGTATACAGCTGCGATTATGCGTCGTGATATGGCTGAATACGATGCTGATTCAAGCAAATATACTCAATCATTAGGTTGCTGGCATGGTTTCATCGCTCAACAAAAAATGATTGCTAACAAAAAGTATTTCGGTACGACAAGCAAACGTTATATCTACCTTTCTGGTTGGATGGTTGCTGCTCTTCGTTCAGAATTTGGTCCACTTCCTGACCAATCTATGCACGAGAAAACTTCAGTACCTGCTTTGATCGAAGAAATCTACACTTTCTTACGTCAGGCTGATGCAAAAGAATTAAATGACTTGTTCCGTGCTTTAAATAAAGCAAAAGAAGCTGGTGACTCTGCGAAAGTAGCTGAAATCACAGCTCAAATCGACAACTTCGAAACTCATGTTGTGCCAATTATTGCAGACATCGATGCTGGTTTCGGTAACGAAGAAGCAACTTACTTACTTGCTAAGAAAATGATTGAAGCTGGTGCTTGTGCGCTTCAAATCGAAAACCAAGTATCTGATGCAAAACAATGTGGTCACCAAGCTGGTAAAGTAACTGTTCCACATGAAGACTTCATCGCTAAGATCCATGCACTTCGTTATGCATTCTTAGAAATGGGTGTTGAAGACGGTGTTATTGTTGCTCGTACTGACTCTGAAGGCGCTGACTTAACTCAGAAGATCCCTGTAGTTAAAGAGCCAGGTGATATCGCATCTAAATATATTAGCTACTTAGATACTCAAGAAATTGATATCTCAGAAGCTCAAGAAGATGAGATCTTAATTAAACGTGATGGTAAATTACATCGTCCAACTCGTTTAGCTTCTGGTCTATACCAATTCCGTGAAGGCACTCAGATTGACCGTGTTGTACTTGACTGTATCACTAGCCTTCAAAACGGTGCTGACTTACTTTGGATCGAAACTCCGACTCCAAACGTACAAGAAATTGCACACATGGTTAACCGTGTAAAAGAAGTAGTTCCGAATGCGAAGCTTGTTTATAACAACAGCCCATCATTCAACTGGACTTTAAACTTCCGTCAACAAGCGTACGATCGTTGGGTTGCAGAAGGTAAAGATGTATCTGCTTACGACCGTGCTAAATTAATGAGCGCTGAGTACGACAATACTGAATTAGCTGCTGAAGCTGATGAAAAAATCCGTACTTTCCAAGCAGATGCTGCGCGTGAAGCTGGTGTGTTCCATCACTTGATCACACTTCCTACATACCACACTGCTGCTCTTTCTACTCATGAATTAGCACAAGGTTACTTCGGTGACCAAGGTATGTTAGCTTATGTTGCTGGCGTACAACGTAAAGAAATCCGTGGCGGTATCGCATGTGTGAAACACCAAGCAATGGCTGGTTCTGACATCGGTGATGACCACAAAGAAATCTTCGCTGGTGAAAATGCACTTAAAGCTGGTGACGATGCTAAAAACACAATGAACCAATTCTCAGCTCACTAAGAATTGACTTCATAAAAAACCCGCTCATTTGAGCGGGTTTTTTATTTATATTGAAAAATAGATTAATCTTCTTTTTTCAAAACATAATGTTCAGCTAAAGAACCTTCAACTTTTTTACCTTCCATATCTAAAGCGGTCGCGGTATTTTCACCAATAAAGAATTTACGGTTTTGAGCTTTATCATCTAAGGTAATAACAGAAGTATTGTCTTTATCGAAAGTAAACTTACCATGGGTTTCAAATGGGTTTGCATCACCTTTACCAAGATAGGTTTCTGTTAGCTCATAAGTTTTATCATCTTTTAATTCTAATTCAGTTTTGATGCCTTCACAGTCTGCGCAAGGAAGCGTACCTTTATATTTACCATCCCAATCTAAAGAATTCTCGGCTGTATGTGCTGTATCTACCGCTTCATTATTATTTGATTGAGCAGTTTGTACAGGAGTAGATGCATCAGAGGTTGTTTCTGTTTTATTTTCATGTTTATTACATGCGACAAGAAGAGTACTCATAAGTGCAATTGCTAATAATGATTTTTTCATAATGAATAAAACCTCAAAAAAATAAATATAAAGTACTGACAGGCTAGGAAAAAGGAATCGAAAATAAAAGCTCTAGTATGTAGCTTAATTTTAACAAAAGGTAAAGTAAGTAAAAATTGCACAGATTGGGGCTATGTTTTTTTATATTTTAGTTGAGAATTAAAAGTATCCACTAAAGTGATTTAATGGATACTTTTAAGAATTTATGGTTGGGCAGAAACCCCACCTAAAGAATCGCACGCTGCTTTATAAAGTTGGTATTGCTGTTCTACGACTTCATCTAAGGGCATCGCGAATAATTCTTCACCATTTTTATAGCTTTCTACATAAGAGGTCGCTTTTTCCTTACTCACCGCTAAAGATTGCTGGTAATAAGAGTTGATTGAACTTGTAGAAATTTCATTTGTTTCAATATTTTTACATTGAAAGTTATTTAAAAGTTTTTCTGCACGTTTGACCTCACTTGATTGGCCAAAAATACACCCAGTTAAAAATACAAACGGTACTAACACGAAAAAGATTTTCATGGGAAAAATTTATAAGAGCGAGGATGGGCGCTATTGTATAAATAATTCCATGCTTTACTGTGGTTTTATGTTAGACATTGATGATTTTTTGACTCATTAAAATAAAAAAATTGTTTCTAAGTTTGTAATAGCCACTTTTTGCTTTTGGTGCATATTTTGCTTATCAAAAAAGCCATTATCAAAAATGAGCCAAAATGAATCGAATTCAACAAAATTTTCAGACTTCTTCAGCACCATTTTGGTATGCCCAGTTAGAACTGGGGTTTTGTTATGAAAACTCTCGCACCATAATGAGTCACAGAAAGCATTATGGCCCCGTTCGGGTGCAAAAAATGCTCTGGCCCGAAAAAACTGGGGTTTGTCATGCCATTATTGTTCATCCACCGGCTGGAATTGCAGGGGGTGATCATCTTACTTTTCAAATTGAAACAGAAGGGCAGGCACATGCTGTAATTACCACACCGGGAGCGGGTAAGTGGTATAGAACAAATGGAAAACAGGCTTTCCAGCATATTTATTTGAATGTAAAAGATGATTCTATTTTAGAGTGGATGCCGCAAGAAACAATGCTTTTTGACGGTGCTTTAGCCCACTCTGAAACAGATATCCATCTTGAACAAACAGCAAGTTTTATTGGATGGGATATGTTGGTCTTGGGGCGGCAGGCTCGGGCTGAGAATTTTGTTCAGGGAAGCTATCACAACCAGTTTAAATTATGGCGCAAAAACAAGTTATTAGTTGCCGATACTTTATATTTTGAGGGAGGCGATCGCTGGTTAAGCTCGTGTTTAGGAATGAATAATCAGGCGGTGATGGCCAGTTTTTGGGCCGTGCCCCCTGAAAAATTCCGTTCTTCATTTTATTTAGAGCAACATATTGAACTCATCCGTGAACTTATTATGCGTATGGATGTTCCCGTGACGTTGACCTTATTAGAAGATGTACTGTGTGCGCGTTTTTTAGGAAATGATGTACGACGATGTCATGACGCTTTCGCAGCTATACGGGCTAAATTAAGACGTTATTGGTTTGATTTAGATGAAGAATTTCCAAGAATTTGGAAAACTTAAGTTACGTTAAATTGCGTATTTTAAAAACGATTAAAACCGGTATGCTGCTTTTGAGCACGCATTTTGCTTAAAGAAAATTAGATGCTATTTAGGAAAGAGATATGGAACTCAATCCAACAGAAAAAGATAAGTTACTCATTTTTACTGCAGGCTTAGTGGCTGAGCGTCGTAAAGCACGAGGCTTAAAGTTGAACTATCCGGAAGCTGTTGCATTTATTTCTGCAGCCTTACTTGAAGGTGCACGGGATGGTATGACGGTGAGTGAACTTATGCACTTTGGAACGACTTTATTAAAGCGTGAAGATGTCATGGATGGTGTACCGGAAATGATTGCTGAGGTACAGGTTGAAGCAACTTTTCCTGATGGTTCGAAATTAGTCACTGTTCATCAGCCCATTGTATAAAAAGGAATACTTATGATTCCCGGTGAAGTTATTACTCCAGAAACTGACATTGAATTAAATGTTGGACGAGAAACTTTAAAAGTTGTGGTGGCTAATCTTGGCGACAGGCCTATTCAGGTCGGTTCGCATTTCCATTTTTATGAAGCAAACGATGCCTTACAGTTTGATCGTGAGGTAGCAAAAGGCTTTCGGTTAAATATTGCAGCAGGCACAGCAATACGTTTTGAACCGGGACAAAGTCGAGAAGTAGAGCTTGTTGCTTTAGCTGGTAAGCGAGAAGTATATGGTTTTGCTGGTCGGGTAATGGGCAAGCTGGATTAAAGATAACAACAATAATGAAAAGATGAGTAATAAGTTATGAAAATGTCACGTCGTGCATACGCAGAAATGTTTGGTCCAACGGTTGGTGATCGTATTCGTTTGGCTGACACAGCGCTTTTTATTGAAGTTGAGCAAGATTTAACGACATATGGTGAAGAAGTTAAATTTGGTGGCGGAAAAGTTATTCGTGATGGGATGGGGCAATCTCAGCTTTTAGCTGATGAGGTTGCTGATACAGTCATAACCAATGCTTTAATTGTAGATTGGTGGGGAATTGTTAAAGCCGATGTGGGCTTAAAGAATGGACGAATCTGGAAAATAGGGAAAGCTGGAAACCCTGATATTCAACCCGACATTACTATTCCTTTAGGTGCTGCGACAGAAGTAATTGCAGGTGAAGGACAAATTTTAACAGCTGGTGGTATTGATACTCACATTCACTGGATCTGTCCTCAGCAAGTTGAAACCGCGCTGATGTCTGGGACAACGACAATGGTGGGTGGTGGGACAGGACCAGCAGCAGGTACTTCGGCAACGACAGTGACTCCAGGGCCTTGGCATATTGCGACCATGTTGCAGGCGATTGATGATTTGCCTATGAATATTGGTCTATTGGGTAAAGGGAATTTAAGTTTACCTGACCCCATTCGCGAGCAAATTAAAGCAGGAGTAATTGGGTTAAAACTACACGAAGATTGGGGTTCAACACCCGCGGCTATTGATAACTGTTTGAGCGTTGCAGATGAGTATGATGTACAGGTCGCAATTCATACGGATACTTTAAATGAAGGTGGTTTTTTAGAAGAAACGCTAGCGGCATTTAAAGGCCGTACGATTCATACTTACCATACCGAAGGTGCGGGCGGCGGGCATGCTCCCGACATTTTAAAAGCAATTGGGCAAAGTAATGTGTTGCCATCTTCGACCAACCCAACACGACCTTATACGATCAATACCATTGATGAGCATTTAGATATGCTCATGGTTTGCCATCATTTAGACCCTGCAATTGCTGAAGATATTGCTTTTGCAGAAAGTCGTATTCGCCGTGAAACCATTGCTGCTGAAGATATTTTACAAGACTTAGGCGCAATTGCCATGATGTCATCTGATTCTCAGGCAATGGGACGTGTGGGTGAAGTGATTTTACGAACTTGGCAAACTGCCCACAAAATGAAAGTACAACGTGGCCCATTAGAGGGTGACAATGAGTTTCATGATAACAATCGCGTTAAACGCTACATTGCCAAATATACAATTAACCCGGCAATTACCCATGGTTTAAGTCATGAAATTGGTTCGGTTGAAGTCGGAAAACTTGCTGATTTAGTGTTATGGAAGCCTGCATTTTTTGGCGTGAAACCCTCCATGATCATTAAAGGTGGCATGATTGCAGCGGCACCTATGGGTGATATTAATGCTTCAATTCCTACACCTCAACCAGTGCATTATCGTCCAATGTTTGGTGCTTATCCACGTGGTGTGCATAACACCTGTATTACCTTTTTATCTCAAGCGGCAATCGATGAAAAAGTTGCTGAGAAGCTAAACCTTAAAAAGTTAATTAGTCCGTGTAAAAACACGCGTTCAATTACCAAAGCCGATATGAAACACAATACATATTGTCCTGTTATGCAGGTTCATCCTGAGACTTACGAGGTGCGGGCCGATGGTGAATTACTAACGTGTGAACCTGCTGACGTATTACCGATGGCACAACGTTATTTCTTGTTTTAATGAATTTATAGAGGTGATTTGCCTCATTACCTTATATATGAAAGAAATAAGTAAGGAGAGAAAAGCTAAATGAAAATTTACACCCAACGTCTTGAAGATATTTCTCCTGATCAGGCATTTGAAACGGTTGAGCTAACGTTTGATACCCGCCAAAAATCACGTTTTCGAGCGGCTTTAGCGAGTGGCGTAGATATTGGTGCGGATTTGCCACGTACCGGCATTTTGCGTAGCGGTTCATATATTGCAACGCAAGAGGGTGATGTATTACGTGTTGATGCCAAGCCTGAACGGCTAATGAAAGTCACTGCTCAGACTGAATTTGACTTGCTTAAAGCGGCTTATCACTTAGGTAACCGACATGTGCCATTAATGCTGACACCAACGGCTTTATATTTTGAGCCTGATCATGTGCTTGCAGAAATGGTGGAAGGTTTGGGGCTTACTGTGACAGAAACCGATCATCCGTTTGAACCTGAAAGCGGTGCCTATGCACAGCATAGCCATGATCATCGTTTAAGCCCAATCAAAGCTTTACACCATGTCCACTCATAATGCTGCGCAATTACTGCAACTGCTGACATTGTCTTCTACGGCATTGCCAGTTGGAGCATATTGCTATTCGCAAGGTGTGGAAACCGCCATTGATATTGGCTTAATACACGATGAATCCTCGGCAATTGCTTACTTTGAAGAAGTGCTTGAAATGCTTTTAGTACGCTTTGAGTTACCTGTACTCAAACGTCTTATGCAACATTATGATGATCCAGATCAGTTTCTAATTTGGGCACATTTGTATAAGGCAAGCCGAGAAAGTAAAGAGCTATTGGCCGAATCTCAGCAACTCGCATTTTCTTTAAATGCATGGATTAAAGATGTTTTAAAGAAAACAGTTGAGGTTAAAAAGCAGTTTGGTTTTGTGCCTGTCTATGCGCAGCTTTGCGGTCGTTTAGAACTTAAAGATGTGGATGTACTTACGGCGTATACCTTTACCGTTTTAGAAAATCAGGTTTTAGCCGCAGTAAAAACTGTCCCATTGGGCCAAATGGCAGGACAAAGAATTTTATGGCATTTGCATGGGCGAGTACCACAAGCTGTAGAGAAGGCTTTAAAACTTAAAGATGAGCAATTGAGTAGTGCTTTGCCGCGCTATGCCATGCTGAGCATGAAACACGAAACTCAATATTCACGGTTATTCAGGTCTTAAGTTTAGGAAAAAGGATAAAAATCATGACAGAACGTAGTCCATTACGAGTCGGAATTGGCGGACCAGTCGGTTCAGGTAAAACAGCACTTACGCTTAATTTATGCCGTGCCTTGCGTGATAAATATAATATGGCAGTGGTGACAAATGATATTTATACCAAAGAAGACTCAAACTTTTTAACCCGTAATGAAGCGATGTCACCAGATCGTATTGTGGGTGTGGAAACAGGTGGTTGCCCGCATACAGCAATTCGTGAAGATGCCTCAATTAACTTGGCTGCGATTGATGATCTGTGCGAAAAATTTGATGGCTTAGAACTCATTATTATTGAAAGCGGTGGTGATAATTTAGCTGCGACATTTAGCCCTGAGCTTTCTGATTTAACCTTGTATGTTATTGATGTGGCAGGTGGTGAAAAAATTCCACGTAAAGGTGGACCAGGTATTACCAAGTCAGATTTACTGATTATTAATAAAACTGACCTCGCCCCAATGGTGGGAGCAAACCTTGATGTCATGGACCAAGATGCAAAACGCATGCGTGGTGAAAAGCCATTTTTATTTTCAAACATGAAAACACAAGATGGGCTTGAAGAAATTATTCAATTTATTGAGAAGCAAGGGCTGTTTAAGGCTTAAGGAGTAACTATGAACTTCATTAAAAAATGGAACGTTGGGCTCCTTAGCATGTTGCCCGCATTAGCCATGGCGCATCCGGGACATGATCATGCACATTCAGGGTTTATGGCAGGTTTTATTCACCCTTTTACTGGCCTCGATCATTTGGTGATGGCTTTAGGTTTTGGTGTCCTGTTATGGTCAGCAGCTAAACAGTGGAAAATTGCCGGAGTCATTACTTTAAGTATTACTTTAATTATAGGCTTTTTAGTAGGTGCTGAAGGCTTGGTGCCAGCGAGTATGGCTGAATACGGAATTATTGCATCTTTGATTGTTACGGCGATTGCACTATGGACAAAATCAAATCGGATTTTGCCTATTGCTGCGGCATTACTCGCAAGTTTTCATGGCATGGCTCATGGTGTTGAGTTAGCACATGCAGGGCATATCGTGGCGTTAGTAACCGGTATGGTTACTGGTATGGCACTTATCTATTGTGGTGGGCTTGCACTCGGTGCAGTATTTACACGTTATGTGCCATATGGCAAAAAAATTGTAGGTGCCTGTGCAGCAGTTGTTGCAGTGATTGGTTTGAGTTAATTAAAACTTTGTAGCGAAAAGGTAGCTTTAAGCTACCTTTTTATTCGCTTACTTTTTGGTAAAGCCCTGCATGGACTGTACCAGCTTTGGTTGATTTAATTTGCTGCCATGTTGCAGGAAGGTAAAGCTGAGATAAATCTCGGTCAGCTTCAACGTAAATGTACCCATTATTTTTAATATGTGAGTCTGCCAAGTGAGCAAGCTCTTGCCATAAATTAAGACTATAAGGAGGGTCTAAAAAAACGACATCAAACTGTTCTTTTAGGCGTGGTAGAGCTTGTTGAGCAGTTGCATTAATTAAATGGCAATTCTGTGCTTTGAGCAATTGAATATTATCTTTTAAAAATCGTGCCTGCATCTTATCTGGCTCAATCATATAAACAGATGCAGCACCGCGCGATAATGCTTCGAAGCCTAATGCCCCAGAACCTGTACAGATATCGAGAACATGAGCGTTTTGAATGTCCCACATGAGCCAGTTAAATAAAGTTTCGCGGACACGATCGGGAGTTGGTCTTAATCCTTCAATACTGGCGAATGGTAAAACTCGTCTTTTCCATTCGCCCCCAATAATGCGTAATTGATTTTTCATTATTCATCGACCTCGTTTGTAGCAGGACGAGTTGGTGTTGCCTGTGGAGTAGAGGCTGCTGCGGAAGTCGGAGCAGAGGTCGCTGGAGTAGAGCTGGCACTTTCATTACCACTTGGGAGTTCACCCGGTTTAATCCCAGCAGTCATCAAGCCACCATTAACCTGATGGTTGGCTGGTCGAATCGG
The DNA here is from genome assembly GCF_009759685.1 of Acinetobacter baumannii. Lineage (NCBI taxonomy): Bacteria > Pseudomonadati > Pseudomonadota > Gammaproteobacteria > Moraxellales > Moraxellaceae > Acinetobacter > Acinetobacter baumannii. Next base: position 2,414,445 of record NZ_CP046654.1, read on the forward strand.
ATTTTTCTTACGGGTTAATAACCAGTAATCAAACACGGGTTTAGCAAGTTGGGCTGCTGAACCACCATGACGGCCATTTTCCCAAATAACTGCAATAGCGATTTCTGGTTTATCAGCCGGAGCAAAGCCAACAAAAAGACCATGGTCAAGTTGGCGTTCACTAAGCGCAGCTTCGTTATAACGTTTGCCTTGAGCAATACTTTTAACCTGTGCTGTACCTGTTTTTCCGGCAATTTGATAGAGCGGTGTACGGATACCACGACCAGTACCTGATTGAATTACATCAATCATGGCTTCTCGCATTTTTACCCAATCTTCATCTGTACCATTGAAATTAATTTTTCCATCAGGTGCATTACGTACGGTAAAAGGTTTTGCACCATGGGTTGCACGTAAAACATGTGGAACTACATGCGAGCCGTGGTTTGCCGTAATGGCAGTTGCCATGGCAAGTTGTAAAGGGGTTGCGGTAAATGCACCTTGACCAATACTGACTGAAATCGTTTCACCTTTCATCCATTTGGATTTGCGTGTACGCATTTTCCATTCAGGATTTGGATATAAGCCTTCACTTTCACTTGGTAAATCGACACCTGTTTTTTGGCCAAAGCCAAATTGGCGCATCCATTGGTTCATCTGATCGATGCCCATTTGATTAGCCAAAATATAAAAATAGGTATCACAAGACATGATAATGGCTTTGTGCATGTTCACAATGCCATGACCGGTTTTTTTCCAGTCACGGAATTTGTGTGAGTCACCCGGTAAATGGAAATAGCCAGGGTCGGAAATAGCAGTAGCCCAATCAACAATTCCATAATGTAAACCGCCCATCGCTTCCATTGGCTTAATGGTTGAACCAGGAGGGTATACACCTTGTACTGCACGGTTATAAAGAGGCTGATCTATATTGTCACGTAGAGAACTATAATCTTTATGATTAATACCCGTCACAAATAAGTTAGGGTTAAAGCTTGGGCTTGAAACCAACGCAAGAATTTCACCAGTGCGTGGGTCTATCGCAACAATTGCACCACGTCGACCAGCGAGTTGTTGCGACGCGACAACTTGCAAACCATAATCTAATGATAAGTAGAGATCATTACCACGAGTTGGGTCTTTACGGCCTAGGTGACGCAAAATATTACTATGAGCATCTGCTTCTACAGACTCATAACCAGGTGTTCCATGAAGTAAATCTTCATAGCTTTTTTCTACACCAATTTTACCAATCAGGTTTGTTCCAGCATATAAATCTTTATCAATACTTTTTAATTCTTTATCGTTAATACGGCCAACATATCCAATCACGTGAGCAAATAAATCACCATGTGGATAATAGCGCGTCATTTGGGTTTCAATTCTAACCCCGGGGAACTTGTATTTAACTTCACTAAACTTGGCAATATTTGTCTCGGTCAAATTCAGTTTAATGGCCACACGTTCAGTTTTACGTGCTGTTTTAATGCGGCTTTTAAAACGATCTACATCTTCTTGAGTGAGTTCTAAAATAGGCTGTAATTGTTCAATAACGGTATCAACGTTCTCAACATCTGCTTTACTTAATGTTGCGGTAAAAACAGGGTAGTTATCTGCCAGTAAAACCCCATTGCGGTCATAAATATAACCACGAGCAGGTGGAAGGGGTTGTAGGCGAATACGGTTTTTATCCGATGCCGTCGAGAACTCATCATAATGAAAAATTTGTAGATAAGCGTATCGGCTGGCTAGTACCAATAAACAGATAATCACAAGCCCTACGGCAAAAAATATACGACCTCGATAAATGCGCTTTTCTTGCTGGATATCTTTTAAAGGAAAGTGCTGTTTCATACGGATCGACTTAATGACATAGGGTGAGAAAAATAGCTGCTTATTCTAACGCAAGCGCACTTAAAATATCGCATATTTTTCAAAGTTTCAGTGAAGAGGCAAATTGGCTTTTTTGACTTTGTAGACAACAAAATTGTAGAGTCTTGTATATAAGAAGCAAAATAATTCTGTTAAAGTCTCTCATTCAATAGAATAGGGTTGTTCTCACCATACGATTAGGGAAAATGGAGAAAATAATGAGAAAAATTTATCCCTTACTTGCAGTTTTGACAGTAAGCAGTTGGGCACATGCTCAAGATTACTCATTTCTTCCAGAAGCAAAATTAGCAGATCATAAAGCATCTACCTGGAATGTAGGCGCCGGTTTTACACAAAAATTGTTACATCTCAATGGTGAGCGGGTAAATCCTTATGGAATTGCTTACGCAAAAGTTGGTGCATTTTTAAATGGCGATAAAACTGCTGGAGGACAAGTCGGATTCCGCTATCCGTACTACCTTACTGGAACAGATAAAAATGGTTACTATATTGGCTTTTACGCTGGACATCTTGATAGCAAATCGGTTGATGGAGATTATAAATCTCGTTTAGGTGCTGGTGTCGATTTGGCATATGTATTGTTGAATTCAGAAAGAATTAGTACGTTTAGTGTGGGTATCGGCGCAGCGGAAAAATTAACGGACCAGAATGGTGATGTTGCTGCAGATACTAAACCACAAATTCAATTTTCTTATTCTCTAAGTTTTGGTTTATAAAACAAAGCAGTTTATCGTTAACTCGCCATAAGCAGAGCACAAATAAATACGAGAGTCTTACATGTTAGAGTACGTCAGCGGATTGTGGCAGACCTTTTTACACAGACCTGATTTTTGGGCCGTTTTGAGTATCATTCCGGTCACTGCCTTTGTCACATGGGCACATGTGTGGATGGCTTTAAAAATGGTGTTTTACCCAATCAAGTTTTGGGGATTTCATTTAGGTCCTTTACCAGTCGGCTGGCAAGGTATTGTGCCACGTAAAGCTGGACGTATCTCTGGAATTATTACCGATAATACTTTATCCAAGTTAGGTTCTTTGCGTGAGTTTTTAGAGGCAATGGACCCTGAAGACATGGCGCGTATTATTGGTGAGCAAGTCGGATTTGAACTTGAGCATTTGATTGATGAAGTGATGATCGATCGTAATGCAGTGCTTTGGGAAAATTTACCTTATTCGATTAAACGCCGTATTTATGCTCAAGCGCATAAGCAATTACCAGGTGTACTCAGAGAATTAGTGACTGAGCTGACTATGAACGTTGAGTCACTGGTTGATATGCGTGAAATGGTGGTGAGCCAAATGGAAGGTGATCGCCGTTTAATGGTACGTATGTTTTTAAAAGTTGGACAAAAAGAAATCAACTTTATTTGGCATATTAGTGCTTTAATCGGGATGTTCTTTGGTGTTTTCCAAATGGTGGTCTGGTTTGTGGTGCCTTGGCATTGGACAGTACCGTTTTGGGCGTCTATTTGGGGCTTTTTAACTAACTGGATTGCAATCTGGATGGTATTTAACCCGATTGAACCGCATTACATTCGTTATCCGCAAATATTTAGATTAACAAAAGATCGTAAGTTCCCTTGGATTGTACCTGTTTTACGAATTGGTACTTATAATGTTCAAGGGGCTTTCATGAAGCGTCAAGAAGAAGTTTCAGAAGTCTTCTCAAGCGTAGTGACAGAAGATCTGATTACGTTAAAATCAATTATGACAGAAATGATGTATGGTTCACGCAAGGACAAAACGCGTCGTATTGTTAAGCGTCATATTAACGAAATCATGGAAACTCCACTTGTTCGAACATCTTTACAGCTTTCTTTAGGCCCAAGAGAGTATGCAAGGTTAAAGACGGACTTGATTGATCGTTCAATTGAAATTACGATGGGACCGGTATGTGACCCTGCACTAAATGCAAGCCGGGCACAGAAGATTTTTCAAATGTTTAAAGAGCGTATTCGTGAACTAACACCAAAAGAGTTTCAGAATTTGTTACGTCCAGCATTTCAAGAGGACGAGTGGATTCTTATTGTACTAGGTGGGGTAACCGGATTTATTGCTGGTACAATACATTTGTTTGTGGCTTTCTTATAATTCGAAGTCGGGCAGGATCTATTGAAGATCAATGAAACTAAATCTGCCGGACCTCACATTCATTGTTTTAAATGAGGATGTTTTTTATGCGCATTATCTTACTCGGACCACCTGGGGCAGGCAAAGGTACTCAGGCTCAGTTGATCTGTAAGCGCTACAATATCCCACAAATTTCAACCGGTGATATGCTCCGTGCTGCAATTCGTGAAGGTACTGAATTAGGTTTAAAAGCTAAAAGTGTGATGGAATCTGGCGGTTTAGTTTCAGATGAACTCATTATCGGTTTAGTAAAAGAACGTATTGCTCAACCTGACTGCGTGAATGGTTGTATTTTCGACGGCTTCCCACGCACTATTCCTCAAGCAGAAGCTTTGGAAAAAGAAGGGATCAGCATTGATCATGTAATCGAAATTGATGTACCTGATGAAGAAATCGTAAAACGTCTTTCTGGTCGTCGTCAGCATCCAGCTTCTGGTCGTGTTTATCACGTTGTATACAATCCACCTAAAGTGGAAGGTAAAGATGATGAAACTGGTGAAGATCTTGTTCAACGTCCAGATGACCAAGAAGAAACAATCCGTAAGCGTTTAGCGTCTTATCACACTGAAACAGAACAATTGGTTGGTTTCTACCAAGGTCGTGCTGCTTCTGGTGAAAATGCGCCAACTTATGACAAGCTTGATGGCTTGCGTACAATTGAAGATGTACAAAAAGATTTGTTCAACATCTTAGACAAATAATTTAATATTATTTGTAATACCGAGCCCTCTTTGTGAGGGCTCTTTTCTTTCATTAAGTGCAGGAGAATGATTTGAAAATCATTTTGATTTTGGTGGTATTGCTGAGTCTGGCACTATTGTTATTTTTACTGTATCAAAGCTACAAAATGCTGAGAAAAGTACAAAAACAAGCGAAAGAAGAAAGAAAACAGCAAAAGCGTTTAAAGTAACTAAATTGGGTATAAGCTATACCCAACTTTTATTCTGCCTCAATGTTTTTAACCGCAATTTGTTTTTGAGCACCAAACTCAAAGCGGTCCGGCCAGTTGCATACATCAGCAACCACACACTCTGAACATTTTGGTTTACGGGCAATACAGCAGTAACGACCATGTAATATCAGCCAGTGATGTGCATCTAAAATAAATTCTTTAGGAATGACTTTTACTAGGCGATGTTCAACTTCCAGAACATTTTTACCTATTGCTAAGCCCGTTCTGTTTCCAACACGGAAAATATGAGTATCGACAGCCATAGTCGGTTGACCGAATGCAGTATTTAAAACCACATTAGCTGTTTTGCGGCCTACACCTGGCAAAGCTTCCAAATCTTTTCGGTCACTTGGAACTTCACCGTTAAACTGCTCCATTAAAATCTTACAGGTCTTGATAACATTTTCGGCTTTTGCGTTATAAAGACCAATCGTTTTAATGTACTCTTTTAACCCGTCTACGCCTAAGTTATAGATTTTTTCAGCAGTGTTCGCAACAGGATAGAGCTTATCAGTTGCTTTGTTGACACTAACGTCGGTTGCTTGCGCCGATAACATAACGGCAATGAGCAATTCAAATGGTGATGAATAATTTAATTCGGTCTGTGGAGAAGGTCTTTGTTCACGAAGGCGTTCAAAGAAAATTTGAATCTGCTTTTTCGTCATATTTTTGACGGCCATTCAGACCTCCTGTAATTGAATGAGTTGCTGTTGTAGTTCATCAAGTTGAAGACGCTTTTTGGCATCTTCTCGAACACTGAGCTGCTTTTCCAACTTTTTAATTTGTGTACGAATTTTCGCTAATTCAATTGTGGTTTTTGCATCACTTACAATCGCTTCTTTTGGCTTCTCGATGAGCTGAATTGAAGGTAAATCATCAAGTGCTTGAGAGAACTGTGCAAACAGCTGGGTATCGATTTCAGCACGTACAACAGGGCCTTTGCGGTGAATACGGCGTTTTTCTTCACGTTGAATATGCGCGTAATAACGTTGTCGTAAATCATTTTGCTCCGCAATGCGTTGCTGTTCGCTTGGCAATGCTTGAGTGTCTTCGACTAGATCAATACAGTCAACTGGGCAGGGTGGAATACATAACTCACAACCTGTGCATAGATCAGTCAAAATTGTATGCATGAGCTTACCACTACCAATAATGGCATCTACTGGGCAGGCATTAATACATTTTGTACATCCGATGCATTCATCTTCGCGAATAATTGCCTTCATGCGTTGTGGGCGTCCATCCGCCTGTACAGGCCAGACACTCGTTTCAGCAGGTAATAATGGGCGATTTAATAATTGTGCCAGTGCATCGGCCACTGGCTGTCCACCAGGAACACATTTATTTGCTTCTTCACCTTCAGCAATGGACTTTGCGTAAGGTAGACAGCCGTCACGGTGCCCACACAGACCACATTGTGTTTGTGGTAGTAACGCATCAATCTCGCGTATGAGAGAAATAGATGGATTCATAGAGGAAAATAGCTTGCTTAAAACGATGCGATAATGAAGAAAAACCTAAGTAAGGTCAATGGATTTTAACGAATTTATTGGCTTTTTGATTGACCTAAAATGTCGCCAATATTGCACAATAATAGATCAATAAAAGTGAAAAGATAAATGACTATTATTGATTGTTAGACAGTTTTTCTAAAAATAAGTTTATGATAATTAAGATAAATAAAATAATTTAAAATAACTATTGTTAAAATTGATGGAAAGGGATTTAATATTTTGCTGCTAAATGATGCATTTTAAAATGTATTGCACCAATTTAATTCATTACTATGCTGAGGACCGTGCATTGAAATATAACAACCTGAATGAATTCCTGAATTACGTGCAAGCGCGTGATCCGCATCAACCTGAGTTTTTACAAGCTGTCGAAGAGGTCATGACAAGCTTATGGCCATTTATTGAAAAAAATCCAGAATATGCCGAGCAGGGATTGCTAGAACGTTTGGTGGAACCAGAACGTGTGATCCAATTTCGCGTTTCATGGATGGACGATCAAGGGCAAACTCAAGTTAACCGTGCTTTCCGTGTTCAATACAATTCAGCAATTGGTCCATTCAAGGGGGGGATGCGTTTCCATCCGTCGGTCAACCTATCTATTTTAAAATTTTTAGGGTTTGAGCAAACTTTTAAAAACTCACTTACAACTTTGCCAATGGGTGGAGGAAAAGGTGGTTCAGATTTTAACCCTAAAGGTAAATCTGATGCTGAAATTATGCGATTCTGTCAGGCACTTATGATTGAGCTTTACCGTCATTTAGGTCCAAATACCGATATCCCTGCTGGAGATATTGGTGTGGGTGCACGTGAAGTAGGTTATATGGCTGGCATGATGAAAAAGCTCAGTAATGACACGGCATGTGTGTTTACAGGTAAAGGAATTTCATTTGGCGGTAGCTTAATGCGTCCAGAAGCAACAGGCTACGGTACGGTTTATTTTGCAGAAGAAATGCTAAAAACACGTGGGCAGTCTTTTGCTGGTAAAACCGTTTCGATATCTGGTTCTGGAAACGTTGCGCAGTATGCTGCTGAAAAAGCAATGTTCTTAGGTGCAAAAGTGGTTACGCTATCGGACTCAAATGGTACCGTTTATTTAAAAAATGGTTTTACAGATGAGTTGCTTGCTGAAGTTATGGAACTCAAAAATATCCAGCGTGGCCGTATTTCAGAATTTGCTTCTAAGCATGGCTTTGAATATTTTGAAGGGAAGACACCTTGGCATATTCCTGTAGATATTGCCTTACCATGTGCAACACAAAATGAATTAACTGGCGGAGATGCCAAAACGCTCATCGCTAATGGGGTAATTTGTGTGGCTGAAGGCGCTAATATGCCATCTACACTTGAAGCTGTTGAGCATTTTATTGAAGCTAAGATTTTGTATGCGCCTGGTAAAGCTTCTAATGCAGGTGGGGTGGCAACGTCTGGTTTAGAAATGTCTCAGAATGCGATTCGTTTAGGCTGGACACATGCTGAAGTCGATGAACGCTTACATGCAATTATGAAAGATATTCATGCCAATTGTGTTAGATACGGTACTAAAGAAGATGGTACTGTGAATTATGTAGATGGTGCCAATATTGCTGGTTTTGTAAAAGTTGCTGATGCGATGCTTGCACAAGGTATCTATTAAAATATAGAAATAAAAAAATCCGATGCAAAAGCATCGGATTTTTTTAGTCTAAAACTTATTTTTTAGGCTTTTTAACGAGTTCTTGTTCTACAACCATATCTAACACATCTGCTTGGCTAGATTGATCTGCTGCTGGATTTTTCACTTCAAAACGTTTTACACGTAAGATTACGCGTTGGTTTGGATTGTGTTCAAAACCTTCGATTTGACCATAATATAATGACCAGTTTTTGTCAGCGTAAGTTTTTACGCCTTTGTCATCATATTTAACTTCACGAACTTGCAAGCAAGTTTGTGGTGCAACACCCGTACAAGATTTAGTTTCTGGCGCTACTTCAAGGAAAACAGTTTTACCTTCAGATTGATATTTTGCTTCAGGTGTCATTTTACCTGTGAACGTATATTTCTGACCTTGAGCATCAGCTACTGTCAATGTTGGTTGATCAACATTTGTTGTATTGAGTTCAAATGGAATCGCACGTTTTTGGAAGAGGCTGCTAGAGAATTGTTCCTGTTTCATTAAAGCAGGTTCACAAGCCATCATAGTTGACATGACATCAGTCGTTACAATCGTATTGTTTTCAACTTTCCAAGTGGTGCCTTGGCGGTTACAACCTGTATCAATCGATAAACGGTCGTTTGTAAAGTTAAGAACAATCGGCTTTTTAGTATTTTCAGGTTGGTATGACCATGAATAATCAGTTAAAGCTTGAGTATTAGTTGCTTTTTCGCCTTGGAAAATATGCTTTTGACCTGCTTTATCTGTCACGCTTAAGATTACCTGACCATTGTTATTACTAATTTCGATTGGCAATTTCGCTTCACTAAAGATGCTATTAGACAATTGTTCTTGTTTCATTAAATCGTCTTGGCAAGCCATCATTGTTGATGCAAGTGGAGAAGTTACAAGTTGGTTGCCTTCAACTTTCCAAGTACCGCCTTGGCCATTACAGCCAGTGTTAATTGCTAATTTACCGTCTGCATTAAAGTTAAGAATAAGTGGCTTAGATGCTTTTACATTTTGATAAGTCCAAGCATATTCACTTAAAGTAGTAGCCAAATTTTGTTGTTGCTCAGATACAATTGGAGCTTGAGTGTTTGAAACTGTTTGACACGCCATCAAAGAAAAAGGTAATAACGCAAGAATTAAATATTTAATTTTCATTTAAAAAAACTTCAAGTAAAAAAACAACAGCACTAAGCTTAAAACATTCTTAAAAAAAGAAAATGTAAACATTTGATTGTTTCGGTTTTTAAAATGTATAAGTTTGTAAATTATTCTAATTTTCAACAAAAATAGTGGTATACCCCGCGAAACGGGGGTATTTTCCAAAAATTAATCAAAACGATATATATCCATACCTAGTGAGCCCATTGTGAAGCTACTATGAACAATCGTAAAACGATGTCCCGTACCCATAGCGAAAAACAAAGGTGCAAAATGCTCAAGTGAAGGATGATTACGTTTCACAAACGGCAGGGTTTGCCACTCCAGTACACCATCATAGTCTTGATGACTCAGCTTACTGACCACTGTATTTCTAAAAGTTGAAGCCCATTCAGGTACTTTCGAATTGTCACCTTGCCAAGACAGTTCAGCAAGATTATGGGTAATACTTCCAGAACCGATCAGTAAAATTTGTTTTTCACGTAAAAGTGCCAGCGTTTGGCCAATCCGATAAATTTCCTGTGCAGTTAAGCCCATAGGTAAAGAAATTTCAACGACAGGAATGTCTGCATCTGGATACATATGTAAAAGAGGCATCCATACGCCGTGGTCACGAGGACGAGTGCTATTGGCATGTGCGACAAAATGAGCATCTGCTAACAACTTCAAAATTTCTTCTGCAAGCTCGGGTTGACCGGGGGCAGTATAGCGAATTTCATACAACTCTGGCGGGAAACCACGGAAGTCATGCCATGTTTCCGGACGAGTCGAACTACTTACTTCGAGTGCCTTACTTTCCCAGTGAGCAGACATCACTATGATTGCCTTTGGAGTAGGCAGATTTACACTAAGACGATGTAAGGCAGGACCCACTTGTTCTGGATCAAGTGCAAGCATGGGCGAACCATGTGAAATAAACAGTCCGGGAAGGGTTTGTAGTTCCATTTCATTACACCTGAGTTGAAAAGCAGAATAATAGTCATTATGCCAAAATCAGGACATGTTAAAAGTATCCTGATTTCAACGGATTGTTCTTAAAATGAAACGTTTGTTCTTTTTATGCACGGTGGTAAGGATGGTTATGATTAATACTCATCGCTCGGTAAAGTTGCTCGATTAATAAAATACGTACTAAAGGGTGCGGCATGGTAAGTTTTGAAAGTGACCAGTGCCAAGCAGCGGCTTTACGTACCTGATCTGACAAGCCATCTGGGCCACCAATAGCGAGTGCCACATCATTACCTTCAAGCATCCATTGTTTCATGGTGTCTGCTAGTTTTTCTGTGCTGAGCTCGCGTCCGCCAACTTCTAAAGCAATAAGGGTCTCATTAGGTTTTAAGGCATTTAAAATACTTTCACCCTCGATTTGGCAGTATTTTAAAATATCTGCTTCTGAATCATTTTTACCGCGTTTTGCCATTGGGAGTTCAATAACCTGAGTTTGAACAAAAGGCTGGATGCGTTTGAAATAATCTTCAAAACCAGTAAGTACCCAAGCAGGCATTTTTTGACCAATGGTCAGAATACGAATTTTCATGTTGTCTATTCAGTCAAAACAGCTGGCACATTATACCTGAGGAGAGGTTAACTGCGGGGGAGTAAGTGGGCATAAAAAACGCAGTCCAAAAAACGGTGTTGGACTGCGATCAAATGATCATCTGTCTGGAGTTCAGATGATCATAGAGAATAAAAACAAGGCTATCTGTGACATAAGATAGACAAGAGCAAATAATAGAATTAATTACTCTTACTTCTTATTATGAGGATGGTTGGATATTTTTCAATCAAATTGTGTAACAAAAAAAGAGAGCCGAAGCCCTCTTTTTTTATATTTAAATTAGTGACGCGCTGCTTTTGAGCCTTCCACCGGTTTTACAATCGGTGTTTTAGGTAAAGGCTTTGGCATCGAAGTTAATGCTAAAGGTAAGATTTCATCAATGCTTTTCACAGCTTTGATTTCTAATCCTTCTTTCACATTGTCTGGAATTTCTGCCAAATCACGAACGTTATCTTGAGGAATAAAGACGAGCTTGATTCCACCACGATGTGCAGCAAGAAGTTTCTCTTTCAAGCCACCGATACGCATCGCACGACCACCTAGACTTGTTTCACCTGTCATTGCAATATCTGGTCGAATCGCAATTCCAGTAAATGCTGATACAAGTGCAGTTGTTAACGCTAAACCAGCAGATGGACCATCTTTTGGAGTTGCACCTTCAGGTAAGTGAACGTGTACATCAGTTTCTTCAAAGCGAGATGCTTCAATTCCAAGTTCATCGGCACGTGTGCGTACTACTGTCATTGCTGTGGTAATTGATTCTTTCATTACATCACCGAGTGAACCGGTTGTAATGAATTTACCTTTACCTTTAACAGCTGCAACTTCAATAGTAAGCAATTCACCACCTACAGAAGTCCATGCCAAGCCATTTACACGGCCTACTTGTGCTTCATCTTCGGCCATACCAAAGTCAAATTTATGTGGACCTAGGTATTCAGGAAGATTGGCAGAGGTAACGTCAAGCTGTAAGTTTTTAGATTTTTTACTTACCGCTTCTTTTACGACTTTACGTGCAATTTTAGAAACTTCACGTTCTAAATTACGTACGCCAGCTTCACGTGTATAACGTTGAACAATGTCACGGATCGCTTCTTCATGAATAGTTAACTCTTTTGGACGTAGGCCATTGTTCTTAATTGCTTTAGGAACAAGGTAACGCTCAGCAATGTTAACTTTTTCATCTTCGGTATAACCCGGTAGACGAATAACTTCCATACGGTCCAACAAGGCTTCTGGAATATTCATGCTGTTTGCAGTACAGATGAACATCACTTCAGAAAGGTCAAGATCAAGATCTAAATAGTGATCGTTGAACTTACTGTTTTGTGATGGATCAAGCACTTCAAGCAAAGCTGAAGCAGGATCACCACGGTAGTCTTGTGCCATCTTGTCAATTTCGTCGAGTAAGAATAATGGGTTCTTCACACCAACTTTTGTTAAAGACTGCACGATTTTACCTGGCATCGCACCAATATAAGTACGACGGTGTCCACGAATTTCTGCTTCATCACGTACGCCACCAAGCGCCATGCGAACAAATTCACGACCTGTTGCTTTCGCTACTGATTCACCAAGTGAAGTTTTACCAACCCCTGGAGGTCCAACCAAGCAAAGGATAGGGCCTTTGAGTTTTTTCACACGTGATTGAACAGCTAGGTATTCAACAATACGATCTTTAACGTCATCAAGACCATAATGATCGGCATCAAGAATCTCTTGCGCTTTGTTCAGGTTAATACTGACTTTGCTCGCTTTGTTCCATGGCGTATCTAGAATCACTTCTAGATAGTTACGTACCACAGCAGCTTCACTAGATGCAGGCTGCATTGCTTTAAGTTTACGGAACTCAGCTTCGGCTTTTTTACGTACGTGTTCAGGTAAATCAGCTTCAGCAAGACGTTTCTCTATTTCAGCAACGTCATCTTCAGCACCGCCATTCATGTCGGAAAGTTCACGTTGAATGACTTTCATTTTTTCATTTAGAAAGTATTCACGTTGGTTCTTTTCCATTTGGCGTTTTACGCTGTCATGTAAAGTTTGCTCAATTTGCTGTTCAGCAGATTGATTCATCAAGTAGTTCATCAACTCTTGCAAATGAGCTTCAAACTCATCGTACTCTAAAAATTTCTGCTTAATTTCAATATTTAGAGGCACACGAGTTGCTACGAAGAACATCAATTGCAATAAGTCTTCGATTTTGTTGGCAGCAGCAACCAGTTCACGTGCATTACGTAATTTTGCTTCTGCATATTGAGCAAATAAGTTACGTAACTCTTGTAAACGAGTTTCTTGCGTTGCCTTATCTACATTAATCGTCATTGGACTTAATTCATGTTCGGCAGTCAAATAACTATCTTCATCGATAATTTTTTTCAACTTAGAACGATGTAAGCCTTCAATAAGTACTTTAATGCAGTTTTCATCATTTTCATGATTAACTACTTGTACAATCTTAGCGACTGTACCGTACTGGTATAAATTGTCGTGATCAATTTCTTCTGTAAGCGAATCTTTTTGCGCAACTACAAATACTAAATTGTCACTGTTACGAGCCACATCAACTGCATTGATCGATTTTTCACGACCCACAAATAGCGCAATCTGCATGTGTGGATAAACCACCACATCACGTAAGGCTAATAGTGGTAATACACTTGGAACCTGAGGCTCTAAGTCAGTTTTTTCATTCATAATAAGTTCAGACATGGGCACTCCTAATGAGTGACAACGAGGTTGCCATGTTTTTTATAGTGATGTGTATTTTAAAAATTACAAGGGCATGACAATAGAAAATGTTGAAAAAAGGACTAATTTAGTCAACTTTTTTTTAAAAATGTTATGAATCAATAGATTAATTCTTAAGAAGAATAAAATTTTGTAGAGCGGCTACTCATTTTTACTTAATAATTCTTCTTCTCTTACTGGAGCAAGACTTGTTTGTAAGTAAAATTATTTGTTTAGTTTTAATTTTAAAATACATATTTTTATTAAGTATATTTAAATATTAATTATTTATATCATTTGCCTGATATTAGAATAATCACACTATAATTTATAATATACACCTGTATTTTTATAATATATTTTAAATAAAATTAGATATTATTTTTTAGAGCTAATATTCTATTTTTTTTGAAGTAAAATTGATTTTTTAAAATATTTATATTTAATTAATTTGATAAAAAATAAACATTTATTTAGAGTTATTATTCTATTTTAAAATAAAGTTACTTATTATTAACAAAAACAACACACAATATTTATAATTTAAATTTTATTAAATTAATTCAAAAACTTAAAATTAATTATAAAAATATATTTTGTAATTAAAATCACAAATTTTCTTATCATTGTTTCGGTTTTATATTTACCCTTTAAATTTATTCAATTAGGATGCCGCCTCTTTTTTTGGGGCCAAAAATTTTAAAAATGTATTTGTATATTTTTATTGGTCGTTGAGTTCGGTATTTGTCTGAGAAGTTTTATGAATAAAGTTTACAAGGTCATTTGGAATGCTTCGATTGGAGCATGGGTTGCAACTTCTGAAATTGCAAAAAGTAAAACAAAGACTAAATCAAAAACTTTAAATGTATCAGCGGCAGTTTTATCGGGTGTAATTTGTTTTGCTCCAAATGCTTTTGCTGGGACAAATACCGAAGGGGGAATAGGCCAAGGAACATCCATTTCTGGTACAACTTCATGTCGTGAAGGAAACGCTAATACGGCTAATCAAAAAGATATTGCTATTGGCTGCGGGGCACAAACTCAAGACCGAACTGGCTCTAACATCGCAAATCGTAATAATCCATATAATAATTCTACCGGTGCTTATGCTGGCGCAATGAAACAAGGCGGAGCAATCAGTGTTGGTACGGGGGCTGTAGTTGAGAAAGGCCTAGGAACAGCAATAGGTTCTTATGCGACGACTCAAGGTATTTCAGGTGTGGCAATTGGTACGGGTGCTTTATCTTCTGGAAATACTGCTCTTGCAGTTGGTCGTCAATCTGCAGCGACAGCCGACTTCTCACAAGCTATTGGTAATGTTGCTGCTGCGACGGGTAAAGGTTCTTTAGCCATAGGGCATTCAGCCACTGCAGAAGGTTACCGTTCAATTGCGATTGGCTCACCAGATATTGAAAATGCTGATCCTGTTGCTGGGCAGGCAGGCGCTGCTTATCAACCAAAAATGGCTACTAAAGCAACGGGTAAAGACTCGATTGCATTTGGTGGAGGTGCGGTTGCTACTGAAGAAAATGCTTTAGCAATTGGTGCATTTTCAGAGTCTAAAGGTAAAAAGTCTGTCGCAATTGGTACCGGTGCAAAGGCACAAAAAGATAATGCAGTTGTTATTGGGGACCAAGCAGAAGCTAGCTTTGAAGGCGGCGTAGCAATTGGTAAAGGTGCCCGTTCTGAAGCGGAAAACAGTATTGCTTTAGGTAAAGATTCAAAAGCCAGTCAAGCAACTGGTGAAAGTTTCTTGACTAAACAATCAGCACCAACAGGTGTTTTGTCAATCGGAGATATTGGAACGGAACGCCGTATTCAAAACGTAGCAGATGGTGCAGCAGATTCTGATGCTGCAACTGTGCGTCAGTTAAAAGCTGCTCGTACCCATTATGTCAGTATTAATGACAATGGTCAGCAAGGTGGTAACTTTGAAAATGATGGTGCGACTGGTCGTAATGCTATTGCTGTAGGGGTAAATGCTTCTGCTGCTGGTCGTGAGGCAATGGCGATTGGTGGTAGTGCACAGGCAATAGGTTCTGGTGCTATTGCAATGGGAAGTAGTAGCCAAACTGTAGGACGTGGGGATGTTGCTATAGGTCGTAATGCATCGACTCAAGGTGCCGAAGGAGTCAATAGTAATCAATCTGTTGCGATTGGTGATCAGACGAAAGCAATTGGGGACCAGTCAGTAGCAATTGGTGCCGACGTGATTGCAAAAGGAAATTCATCAGTTGCGATTGGTGGCGATGACGTTGATAAAATTGCACGTGATACGGAATTAAGTAATACCTATACGGAAATTACTGGTGGTACTTTACAGGCAGGTAAATATCCAACAACCGAAGCGAATCATGGTTCAACTGCTGTTGGGGTTCAAGCTGTAGGTACAGGAGCGTTTTCTTCTGCGTTTGGTATGACTTCTAAAGCAACTGGTGATGCTTCTTCTGCTTTTGGCGTCATGTCAAATGCTTCGGGTAAAGGCGCCGCTGCATTCGGTGCTGTTGCACAAGCAATAGGTGATGGCGCATCGGCAATGGGTATTAACTCATTGGCATCGGGTACAAATTCAACAGCAATTGGCTCTGGTAATAAACCGGGTGAAGGAGCAAAAGCGACTGGGAACAGTTCTGCAGCAATTGGTAGTGGTGCGCAGGCAACAGGTGATAACTCAGCGGCAATTGGTAAAGGAGCTGAGGCTACAAATGAAAATGCTGCTGCTGTAGGTGGTGGTGCTAAAGCCACGGGTAAAAATGCTGCAGCGATTGGTGGCGGTGCAATTGCCGATCAAGAAAATGCAGTTGCAGTTGGCCAAGGTGCTCAGTCATTAGTTGAAGGTGGTGTTGCTTTAGGCGCACGCAGTAAAGTAGAAGCCAAAAATAGTGTTGCTTTAGGCCAAGATGCTGTAGCGACAGAAGCAACAGAAACTTCTTTCCTGACTAATCGTGATGCTTCTCAATCTAATGGTGTGATTTCTGTTGGGTCGGCTGGAAAAGAACGCCGTATTACCAATGTTGAAGATGGCTCAGCTGACTCGGATGCGGTAACAGTACGTCAGCTTAAAAATGTTGATGGACGTGTAAACCAAAACACGAGCAATATTAGTAAAAATGCTCAGAATATTACCAATCTAAATCAAAAGTTAGATGATACAAAAACTGACTTGGGTAACCAGATTACGGATACAAACAAGAATCTGAATGATGCCAAGAAAGACCTTGGTGACCAGATTGCTGATACCAACACTAAGTTAAATACCACTAAAGATCAGTTAACAACTCAGATTAACGATACTAAAACTGAGTTAAACAACACGATTGGTAACACCAAGACTGAGCTGAATAGCAAAATTGACAGCACCAAGACTGAGCTTGAAAACAAAGGCTTGAACTTTGCTGGCAATAGCGGAGCAGATGTCCACCGTAAGCTTGGTGAGAAGCTTAATATTGTAGGTGGTGCAGTTGCTTCAACACCAGCTTCAAAAACAAGTGGTGAAAATGTCATTACCCGTACTACTCAAGATGGTATTCAGATTGAACTGTTAAAAGACTCGAAGTTTGACAGTGTTACTACTGGCAACACCACATTAAATACGAATGGTTTGACTATTAAAGAAGGTCCAAGCATCACTAAAGATGGCATTAATGCTGGCGGCAAACAGATTACCAATGTAGCTGATGGTATTAATGCCAAAGATGCAGTAAATGTTGATCAGCTCACCAAAGTCAAAGAGAACTTGAATGGCAGAATCACTGACACGAATAATCAATTAAATGATGCGAAAAAAGATTTAGGTAATCAGATCGCGGATACCAACAAGAATCTGAATGATGCCAAGAAAGATCTTGGTAACCAGATTACTGATACCAACACCAAGTTAAATACCACTAAAGATGAGTTAACAACTCAGATTAACGACACTAAAACTGAGTTAAACAACACGATTGGTAATACGAAAACTGAACTAAATACCAAAATTGACAACACCAAGACAGAGCTTGAAAACAAAGGCTTGAATTTTGCTGGTAATAGCGGGACTGATGTCCATCGTAAACTTGGTGAGAAGCTTAATATTGTAGGTGGTGCAGCTGCGTCAACTCCAGCGGCTAAAACCAGCGGTGAGAACGTTATTACTCGCACAACTCAAGATGGCATTCAGATTGAACTGTTAAAAGACTCGAAGTTTGACAGTGTTACCACTGGCAACACCACCTTAAATACGAATGGTTTGACTATTAAAGAAGGTCCAAGCATTACCAAACAGGGCATTAATGCTGGTAGCAAACAGATTACCAATGTGGCTGATGGTATCAATGCCAAAGATGCAGTGAATAAGAGTCAGTTGGACAATCTTGCTGCCAAGCAGAATGCAACCGATGATGCCGCGGTGAAATACGATGATGCCAAGACCAAAGATAAAGTTACCTTAAAAGGTAAAGACGGTACGGTTTTAGATAATGTGAAAGCAGGCCACATTTCATCGACTTCAAAAGAAGCAGTAAATGGTAGCCAAATTCACAATATTTCAAACAGTATTAAAAACAGTATTGGTGGAAATACCGTTATAAACCCGGATGGTAGTCTGACGACCAATAATATTGGTGGTACTGGCAAAAACAACATCAATGATGCGATTAGCGAAGTAAAAAATACAGCTACGAAAGCAAAGACTACTGTAACTGAAGGCGACAACATTGTTGTAAAAGAAACTGTTAATAAAGATGGTAGTACAAACTATGAAGTGTCGACTAAAAAAGATCTGACATTAAATAGTGTAACCACAGGTGACAGCGTACTTAATAATAATGGTTTAACCATTAAAGAAGGTGCAAGCATTACCAAAGAAGGCATTAATGCTGGTGGCAAACAGATTACCAATGTAGCTGATGGTATCAATGCCAAAGATGCCGTAAATGTTGATCAGCTCAGCAAAGTCAAAGAGAACTTAAATGGCAGAATTACTGACACGAATAATCAGTTAAATGATGCCAAGAAAGACCTTGGTGACCAGATTAATAATACCAACACCAAGTTAAATACCACCAAAGATCAGCTAACAACTCAGATTAACGACACTAAAACTGAGTTAAATAATACGATTGGTAACACCAAGACTGAGCTGAATAGCAAAATTGACAGCACTAAAACCGAGCTTGAAAACAAAGGCTTGAACTTTGCTGGTAATAGCGGGAGTGATGTCCATCGTAAACTTGGTGAGAAGCTTAATATTGTGGGTGGTGCAGCTGCGTCAACTCCGGTGGCTAAGACCAGCGGTGAGAACGTTATTACCCGTACTACCAAAGATGGTATTCAGATTGAACTGTTAAAAGACTCGAAGTTTGACAGTGTGACTACTGGCAACACCACCCTAAATACGAATGGTTTGACGATTAAAGAAGGTGCAAGTATTACCAAAGAAGGCATTAATGCTGGCGGCAAACAGATTACCAATGTGGCTGATGGTATCAATGCCAAAGATGCAGTGAATAAGAGTCAGTTGGACAATCTTGCTGCCAAGCAAAATGCAACCGATGATGCTGCGGTAAAATACGATGATGCTAAAACTAAAGATAAAGTTACCTTAAAAGGTAAAGACGGTACGGTTTTAGATAATGTGAAAGCAGGCCACATTTCATCGACTTCAAAAGAAGCAGTAAATGGTAGCCAAATTCACAAGATTTCAAACAGTATTAAAAACAGTATTGGTGGAAATACCGTTGTAAATCCGGATGGTAGCCTGACGACCAATAACATTGGTGGGACAGGTAAAAACAACATCAATGATGCAATTAGTGAAGTAAAAAATACTGCAACTAAAGCGAAGACTACTGTAACTGAAGGCGACAACATTGTTGTAAAAGAAACTGTTAATAAAGATGGCAGCACTAACTATGAAGTGTCGACTAAAAAAGATCTGACATTAAATAGTGTAACCACAGGTGATAGCGTACTTAATAATAATGGTTTGACTATTAAAGATGGCCCAAGCATTACTAAAGATGGCATTAATGCTGGTAGTAAGAAAATTACTGATGTGGCTAATGGTGTAATTGCACAAAATTCTAAAGATGCCGTAAATGGTGGTCAGGTTCACCATATCTCTAATAGCATCAAAAACAATATTGGTGGAAATACCGTTGTTAATCCGGATGGTAGTCTGACGACCAATAACATTGGCGGAACAGGTAAAAACAACATCAATGACGCCATTAAGTCTGTAGATGAAAAAGTCACCAATGGTGTAAATGACTTGACTCAAAAAGGGCTAAATTTTGGTGCGAATGACCAGAAAACAACCCAAGGCAAAGCAGTTCACCGTAAGCTTGGTGACACTATCAATATTGTGGGTGGGGCTAATCCAGAAACTGCTGAAGATAAAACTAGTGGCGAGAACATCATTACCCGTACCACAGAAGATGGTGTCAAAATTGAGATGTTAAAAGATGTGAAGTTCGATAGCGTGAATGTCGGGGGCCATGTCTTAAATCAACAAGGTCTAATCATCAAGGGCGGGCCAAGCATCACAGTGAATGGTATTAATGCAGGTGGTAAACAAATTACCAATGTTGCAGACGGTATTAATGCAAAAGATGCGGTGAACAAAGGCCAATTAGATAAGAAAATTAACGAAGTTAAAGATCAAATTGGTAAAGATATTGGCAAGCTTTCTGATCATGCTGTGCAGTATGACAAAGATAAAAATGGCAATGTCGACAAGAACTCAGTCACTTTAGGTGGTGGAGAAAAAGGTACCAATCTGAAAAATGTAGCGGATGGTAAAGTTGCTGAAGGCTCTAAAGATGCCGTGAATGGTGGTCAATTATGGAATGTTCAAAATCAAGTCGATAAGAACTCGAATGATATTAAGAATATTCAGAATAACATCGATAACATTTCTAATGGTAAAGCTGGGTTAGTTCAACAGCAAAAACCAAATGGTGAAATCACGGTCGGTAAAGATACTGGTGGTACTAGCATTAATATGGCTGGTAAAGAGGGTGATCGTGTTGTTCAAGGTGTTAAAGATGGTGAGATTAAAGCTGGTTCGAACCAAGCTGTAAATGGTGGTCAAATCCATAAAATTTCAGAAAGCATCAAAAACAGTATTGGTGGAAATACTACGATTGATCCTAAAGATGGCTCAATTACAACCAACAATATTGGTGGTACAGGTAAGAACAATATTAATGATGCGATTGGGACCTTAAACCAGTCGAACCAAGAATTGGGTAACAAAATTACCAATCTGGGCGATCAGTTACAACAAGTGTTCTATGACACCAATAAACGTATTGATGACGTTGAGAAAAAAGCTAATGCAGGTATTGCCGCTGCCATGGCCTTAGAAAATGCGCCGTTTGTAGCAGGTAAATATACCTATGCTGTTGGTGCGGCATATCATGGTGGTGAGAACGCAGTCGGTGTGACCTTACGCAAAACCTCTGACAATGGCCGTTGGTCAATTACAGGTGGTGTGGCAGCTGCTTCTCAAGGTGAGCCAAGCGTCCGTGTTGGTATTAGTGGTGTGATTAATTAAGAAACTGGTTAGGAGGGCAATGCTCTCCTTGCTCGACAGATTAAAGAGATTATAGAGATGAACAAAACAATCCAAAGCTTAGTCGTAGCAGCTTTTGCTGGTTTCGCAGTCACAACTTATGCAAATGAACAGGCTCAGCAACAGAAAATTCATTTTCCAGCGATTGAAAAGAGTTATTTGAAACAAGTAAAACGTTATGAATACCAAGATGTTGCTCGTTTAGATACAGGACTAAATAAAGATCAAATTCGAGCTTTACTAGGCAATCCCCAATTTAGTGAAGGGCTTTTTGCAGTAAAAGTTTGGAACTATGTGCTAGATATCCGTGTTCCCAACACACACCAGTACCAGCGTTGCCAGTTGCGTATTGATTTTGATAAGCACTATTTAGCAGAACGTTTATCTTGGAAGGGTGAAGCGTGTGAAGGTTTAGTTGTTTTGGGAGCAAATAATCAGGCACCAGCACGTAGCACTGTAATTGCAGATTGTACAGCGAGTGTCCTATTTGCTTTTGATCGATTTGATGCGAGTGCGATTGAAGAAGGTACTAATAGCGTTGTGAAAATTGCTGAGCAAATTAAGAAAAGTCCAACAACAACCCCAATTATTGTTTCTGGATTCACAGACCCATTGGGTAAGTTTAGTTATAACCAAGAGTTATCATCTAAACGAGCGAATACGGTTGCCAAGTTACTGGTACGACAAGGTGTTGAACCAAGCCGTATACAAATACAGGCGAATAGCCAGACCGACTTATACAAGCAGTGTAGTGATAACAATAGTTCACAACTTATTCAATGTTTAGCGCCAAATAGACGTGTTAATATAAGTTGGTAAAACGGTCTGTCACGGCAAAGTAACCATCCTTAGGGTGGTTACTTTTTCGTTTTTTAAGGAGCTAAAAAAGTAAAAGGATATATTGGAGATTTTATAAATTTTATATAAAAATCATCTTTTAAAATAATAAAAGTGCTGTGGAGTCAGTAAACCATCTAATGGTTGATCCCAACTTTGACGTTCTAAAGTGTGTTCAATAAATTGAAATTGATGTGCCAATCCTAAACGGTAAGGTTTATGCTTAGCACTTGCTAATGTACGATCATAATAACCACCACCCATACCAATACGTGTCCCGTAGTGATCGCAAGCTAAAAGTGGCATAAGTAGCAAATCAAGCTGTGCTACATGTTTTCCGCGAGTCGCCATAGGTTCTTTCATTCCCAATGGGTGATGAGAAAAACGACGACTTAAATATTGGTTTTTATTTATTTTTACCCATACTAAACGTTGGTTCATCGAACAAATCATGGGTAAATAAACTTGTTTGTTCTTTTTAAAACATAATTTGATAAGAAGATCGGTATGGATTTCACCAAAAGCATGCAGATATAAACCGATTTTTTTTGATGAATGAAAAATAGGAAGGTGATTTAGGTAATGTAAAACATTAAGCTGAGCCTGTTTTTGCTCAAATTGGGTTAAAGCTCGTCTTCTAGATCTTAAATTTTTTCTAATAAAACTTAATTCATTCATGGAGAAATCTAACAAAGATTTGCGGACAGTCGAGCAAAATTATACCTACTTTTCTATGGTTTCACCGAAATTTAAAAATTATTAAAAAGCAGTCTTCTAATGTATTAGACCAGGTAAAAATAGTTTTGTTGTTAGGAGAAGCTATCTACATATAATTTTTTCTTTTTTACGTATTTACAGTATTTATTTACATTTAATCAGGATAAGTATATTTAAGGATGAATATGAAAATGTGAAATCTATGAAGTTAAAATTTTTAACAATGATGTTATGGGTGGCATTGCTCAGCGGATGTACGAAACAGGCAGAATCTGAGGCACCTCAAATTGATTATAAAGCTCAATTTGAAGAGTCGGACCGAAAAATTGGTGAATTTTTAGATCAGTTAGATAATCCAAATACCCCTCAAGAAGTTAAAGTTAAAATTTTATGTCATGACTATCCTGATGTGTATAAAAAACAATACATGCCTGCACTGATAGAAGTTTCACCAAAACCGTACACTGAAGAAAAATTATTGTCAGATTTGAAAAGTGCAACTGACTACTATAAAGGGACTTTGGGGATAAAATGTAAAGAATAATATTTGAATTAAATCACGATAAAAATTTAAAAGTGTGAATTGATTGGCATTATTTAGTTGTGCTAAATTTCTTCTGTTAATTACTTCAACTTTTCTCTGGATTTGAAATGCAGATCTTAAAATTTTTACAGAGTTTTAATACAGTCGGCACCTATTTAACACTTGCTTCCATCTTGCTTGTGGTCATGATCATTTATTTTTATGTAATTAATCCTGCCTGAACATTTTGAAAGGAATAGGTCTTCTCATCTATTACTTTTTTAAGAACGGAAGATGAATAATAGGATAGGGATATGAAATTTAAAATATTATTATTAAGTTTTATTGCCATCGGTTGCTATGCTAATGAAAGTACAGCTGACCCGGATATTTGTAATATCGTAAAAAAGGTCGCTTATAACGTGATGGAAGCACGACAGCAAAAAGTACCAGCACAAGATTTACAACAAATTGCCGATGGGCTAGCAGATGAAAAAGCCAAGCAGCTTTATCAAGACTTAATTAGCTCAGCTTATGCTGCCAAAGTATTTAAGACAAGTTTCTTTAAACGCCAAGCAATTGAAGATTTCCAAGCAGGATGGTATGAGGGATGCTTACGTAGAAATGAATAATAATTAAAAAAATAATGAGTATTTAATTTTTAAGAACAACTAATTAGTTAAGAGAATAAAAAATAGACTGACAGGTCTGTCTAGGTGTTTTAATTTAAAAATAAAATTCGAATTTATAGGTATTTATTTAAAAATAAATGCTCCGAAGATGCCGCTGCATGTCGTTACCCTTGAACCCTAAAGTTCAGCGGGTCTTTCTCAATTCTAGCAATACATTGCAATATTAAGCAATACCTAGCGATATTAAAAAATCAATATTTTTAATAATTTATATTAAAGCAATACAATGCAATATTACACAATCTTTAGCAATACAAAAATAGTCTATTAATGGTCTATTTTGATAAATACGGTCTATTTTTCAAGTTTAAGTCTATTAAAGGTCTATTTTTGGTGATTAAAAAAGCGGCACTTAGCCGCTTATGCTGTATGTGCCATTTTGTTTTGTTCAATATAAGCCAAAACATCAGACTTCATATAATTTACTTGTCGTTTATGAGGTTTAGAGAATGGAATGCCGCCACCTTCACATCTTTTCTTCTGCAACCACGGTAAGGATACGTGCATAACAATAGCTACTGTTTCAGGTGGAAAAGTTTGATTATCAGCAGCTTCCCAAAATTCCTTCTTAGCAGCCTCTTTTTCTGCATGAGTCATACGATCTAATTTAGTTAAACGTGACATTTATTTCTCCTTACTTTCCGCTTTAGGATTTGCCCACCAAAGTACAGGGCCATCTTCTGAATCAAATGCTGCAATTAAAAAGAGTCCTTGTTCTGGCGGTTCTGGCTTCCAGTTTGGCCAAACTACTGCATCTTCCGGTATATTTGGTATTTCATCGTAATCTAATAGTTGAGTTTCAATTTCAACTCTAAGATTCATTTGAAGTTGTGCCCACTGTTCTCTTGTATAGGCTTCAGCTCCTTCTTCAATGGTGTCAAACAATTCAATATCTGGATGAAACCAATTGAAAAGGTTTTCAGGTGGTTCTATTGGCTGGATCTGATATTTAAAACCCGTCTCACTAGATCCATAAAATAGTTTTGCTTCATCAAAGCTTTTGGTTACAAGAGGGGCAGAGCCTTTCTTGTAGCAAATTACTATTTCATCAAATTTAAAAACACGTTCAGCTGTCTTCAAATCAAAGCATTGGTACATAGGTTCACTAAACCAACTCTCAACATAAAATAGATTTTTAATATGATCTTTGCGGGAACCGTGCCATTTCTGAACTTTGATAACATCATCAAAAATTTCTAAGAAAAAGTTGTTGCCTTCCTTTTCATGCATTTTTCTATAACGCTCAACAGCTCGCTCAGCTATCTCTTTTGAAGCTGCTGGCGTTTGCTTAAAAGGGCTGTAACCTTCAGGTCGCATTGCAACCGCCCATAAAGTTGATTCACTCATCCTTCAGCTCCCGATTCGCTAACACCCAACTTAATGCAACCTTCCTCAGGTAAATCAGCATACCAACAGTAGTATCCTTCACCGTCATAACCATCTTGGAGCCATTTGATGGTCATTTCAGTTTCCATCTGGAATTGATCTTTTTCCCCATCTGGCGCACCAAAATCAAAGGCTTCTTTTAGTTCAGCGCAAGTTAGAGTGACACTAGGGGTGGGAGTATCTGGCACCGTCTCGGCTTTGGCTTTATTCCATAACTGCCAAGCATCATTAGTTACAATATTGAAATAGCCATTCATTGTTTCACTGAATGCTAGGATGTCATTTTTACGAATAGCACTTTCACGTTTAAAAATTTCTGTAGTTTTGAATTGTGATTCAAAAGGGATACGTTCATTACCTGTCATTTAAGCCACCATCTCTGCATATTCTTCTTTAGTCCATTCAACAAACTCTTTATAAAGCTGCTGCGCGGGTTTATTTAACCGGTTGTGATAGTCGATCGTTATGCGGCGCCAAGCGACTGGTACCGCATAATGCTTGGTTAGAAACATCGCTTGATCCATGCCTTGCCGGACTATTACGTAGCCCAGCAATTGCAAGTAGTACATAAAACCAAGCATGTGTTTTTGGCTCACTTTCTTGTACTGATCTTTCATATTAGAAACCGTCTCCTAATAAATAATCAGGCTCAGCCTCTTGAAGTGGCGTAGATGTAGGGTTCTCTAATTCAAAGCGGCGTTTCTTAACAAAGTCCATGAGTCGTGATTGAATCTGTGGATCTCGTGCGGCCACATCTATTTCCAAAGCATCTAATGTTGTGAGGTCGGGCGCGTTTTGGATCTGGACCATTAGTGAAGGTGGTTCAGTTGCTTGCGCCTTAGATTTTTCGAGCTCTTCAAGACGTTTGTGAGTTGCAAGTAGCAAAGGCTCCATTTGTTTATCAGACCAAGTGCGTGTATATCGATAAACTGCATTTACTTCGTCTGGTGTTTTTGAGTCCTTAACTCGTTGCAGCAGGGTATCAAGTTTCTTCTGATATTCTGAATCAGCGGTTTCTGATTCAATAGCCGGCTCAGCTGTTTGTGCTTTTTCTACAACCTCTGGTTTTGAATTTTTAACTTTTAGAGATTCCGCATGACTTTCTGAAGGCTTTTCTTCTTCGACTTCTTCAGTAGGCTTATTTAGAAGTTTTAGAATGTCTTCCGCAAACTCACCACCGCTGATTTTAATAATCGCGCAGCAATGAGCAAATGCATTATCAAAACTTGAGTGAACTTGGCCATGCTGGAGCATGCGCAATTGTCCTTTAGATCCATTCCACTTAAACTGCTGCACACCTAATTCAACAGTTGGGCTAGGGTAAGAGCAAGTAGAACCTTTTTCTGGCGCAACTCTTAATGGTTCTGGTACCTCAAATTCACCAATAAAAATAGTTCTAGGCTTTAATTGAAATTCGAATTTATCAAAAACATCAAAGCCAAAGTCATAAGGGTTAAATGGTTCCCAGCCATTACGCTCAGTATTATTTACTAAAAGTAATTCACCGTTGGCCCAAGCAAGTTTGGCTTCAACTTTATTTAGAATTTTCATGCTGTCATCCCCGTTTTCGCTAAGGTTTCAATTTCTTGTTTAACTGCAGTTAGTTTTGCCGCTTCAATTTGGATCAGGGCATCTATGCCGAAGTGCTCACAAACTGTTTTTACATCGAGGCCACGTTCAGCAATAAAGTTTTGAAGTTCATCTCTTTGTTGATCTGAGATACCGTTAAATTCTGGTGGACTAATCCAAGTGCCACGTTGTTTATCAAACGTGCAATTCAATGCTTTAGCTCTCATTAACATTGCTTGGCGCATGTTCTGGTAATACATGTGTTCTTTATCAAGCGACTCAGTTAATTGATTAAGGTCACCTGCATGCTCAGCTTCTTCACAGCTTTGTTTCCAGTTTTCTAGCTCTTCTTGGGCTTTAGCTGCTGCAAGTTGTGCAGGCGTTAAGGTGTTAATGTGATCTTTAGCTTGAGTAATCAGGTCAGCCAAGAAAGTAGGATGTGCTTTAAGATCTGGTACCCATACTTCACCAGTTTCACCACCTAAAGCACCTGAGTTTTTCGCATGATGTGTAGGCGAGGGTTTAAAATTAATAACGCGGGCATTTTTACCTTCACCTGTAGTAACAGTTGTTAGATAACCCATCACATCTGCGATACGGTAAAGCTCGTTACGGTTTTTACCACCTAGATCTGGTCGGTAAATAATTTGATCACCGTTTTGATCTTCTGAAGCGTGTGCAATGAAAACAACGTCTTTACCTAAACTGATCAAAGTATTGATGTATTGCTTGAACGTTTGGTTCGCTAATCCTTGAGCCTTTAACTTTAAAGAACCATCTTTTTGACGGTTATTTGCCGTAAGTAACAGGTGGGTTTTAATGCATTCAAGCATTGCACCCACGGTATCAATGACTACGGTTTTATAGGGTGCTAAGTCCTGCGGCGTAAGGTTTGCAACATCACTCCATTGTTGAACCTGTACAACCGCACCTCGACGTAATTCACCAGTACGGTGAGCACCACGGTCAAAGTCAAAAGAAATTGCTTTTTCCGCAGTAAAGCCCATCGATGATTTACCTAAACCCGGATCAGCGTATAGGTACACAATAATTGCTTGAACTAATAAAGTTTGGTCAGCAGTAATAATCGGTAGAGCCATTTTTATTATCCTTATCTTGAGCCAGTGAAGCCGCGCTTAGTTTTATAAGCTTTGCGGTCATAGGTAGGGATATTTGTTTCACGCAGTTTTATAGCGAGCTGCTTTCTGCGCTGAAAATCAATTTCTTGTGTGAGTTCATTCCAAACTTTTGGATAGTCAGTTTGGAACCTGAACACATTTAAAGGCGTCTTAAATCCGTCTTTAACTTTGTAAAGAACTGAGCCATTAGCATTAGATGCGTACACTTGCCAGCCGATGCGAACTGAATACAGCCCTTTATCATCACGACCTAAAAAAGACTTATAGCCGTCAGGGTGCTTTTTGAAATTAGACATGTTCAGCCTCCTTACATTCGCATGCACCAACAAAGGCATACGTAAGCGGGCTAGGAGCATCTACAGGTGAGACGTCCTTAATATTTAAAGGAATAATTTCTTTGCGATATTTAACTAAAACCACATCACCTTCACGGCAATCGACAATTCCTTCTTTTGAAGAAAAACGAGCAGATTTAGAAGATTGGGTTACTCTGCAAAATGAAACCTCATCACCAGCTTTGATTTTTGAACGGTCAACAGGAATCATCTTCTTGCAAGTAGGGCAGTTGTAATCTTTCATTAGGCTGCCTCCACCAACTTGTTACGTTCGATGAAGCCTTTTAGAAGGCTATTGATGTTGCGGATGTCTTCAAATTCGGTGAAATCGTTATATGACTTACCATTAATGTCAGTGATTTCATTTACTGTGAGTTGGGTAATATCAACAGTGGTGAATTCAGAACCCGGAACGCCGTAGCTGTCTGGATGAGCTTCAAAATCAAAGCTAACGTTTAAACGGAAGCTATCTAATTTAATTACAGCAACTCCAGAATGCTTACCTGTGATTTTTGCGGTTAACACGCTGTAAGTACTTGGTTGAGTTTTAGGTGTAAAAAGAGTAGGTGCGTCTTTTGTTTGGAAAGCTGGTTGCAATTGGCAAGCAACTAAAGAACCACCAGAGATTGCAAGAGCAGCCATGCTGACAAATGCAAATGAGTTGAAAGGGGTAGCTTTTACGTTCATAATTGATCTCGCAGTTTGCAAAAGCACATCGGAAGGTAAGAGAGTCGATGTGCTTTTTTGTTGTCTACGAGATTTATATTAACTATGGTTAATTTTTTAGTCAAGAGAAAAGTTAACAATGGTTAATCTTTTTATTAACTATAATTCATGCTTTAATAGACAAAAGAAAACCCAACTATCAAAGGTGATAGAAATGAGTCTAGGCGAAGAAATGTTTGAATGGCGCAAGCAGATGGTTGAGAAACTACTGCTTCAGGAAAGTAATATTGATCAACTAGAAGAAAAAGTTGATCGTGCTGAAAAGATTCTTTTTGGTGATTGCACAGCCGCTTTCAAAATAGAGTGCACGCTTCGGAACGCGTATGCGCTGAAAGCTATTCTTGATGACTTTGCCACCAAGAATAACTGCAAGGTAAGTATAGTAGAGTGTGAGTAATCAGGGTTAGCTCATTCCTGAAATGGGTTTTGATGTGGCTTTAGGCTTTGGCTTAAGTTCTTTTAAAGCTTCTTCTACCGCTTTCAGTGATTCCTGGTAGGTTTTAACCCAAAGATCAGCACTTTTTATATTGATGGTTGAAGGATCAGTATCAGCAATGGTTGCCTTAGTAAGCTCTAACGCTAGAGCTTCTATGATTTCAGTTTTCATATTTTCTCCGATATTAATGGTTATTTAAGATCAATGTTGGCACAAAGTCTTAATCCCATAATATCAGGGAAAATTTGAATATATTAAAAAAGAAAACCCACCGTGGTGGTGGGTAGATTAGATGAATTGGATCGCTTTTTACTTATTGCTCAATACTTTTGCTTTTGCCTCTCTTGATTCTTTGCGATCTTTTAATGTTTTTTCAAGCAAAGAGATTTCTCTTAAGTCAGACCAAGCTAAGAAGAAGCTAAAAATTGAGGTGAGTCCAACAGAAAGTATTAGAGCTAAAAGATGCTTAGCTGAAAGTAAGCCTAATAAATTAAGTATATACATACTAAAAACAAGAATAATAAAAAGCATAGCCACATATAAAGATGACTTACTTCTTATGTCCACAGTTGAAGTCAACCTATCTCGTTCTGACTGATTTAAACCATCAAGCTTTAATGCATCGAGCATACCTTTATAAGCCAAATAAATTTGACTTAAAGGGAGAAGCAGTACAAATGAAAATTGAACCAGATTTATTGTAATATTTAACTCTAAATATTTAAAAATTATTGAAAATATAGCAAACAGACCGACTAACACTAGTGCGATAAATCTAGCATTATTGTAGAAGGGTAAGTAGCGTTTAGCCATATTAGTCACCAAAATTTATATTGGTAGTCATCCAATTATACAATTGAACTTTTAGGCCGTCGTTATAAACTTTATTATTGATTGTTTCAACTGAAATCTTGCCGCTCATTTTTAGATTATCAGCCGTAACCTTGGTCCCATCCTCAAGAGTAATAACATAATCATCATTATGTCGCATGGATGAAGCTACAGTATCAATAACTTTTTGCCCACTTTTTGAGGTTTTGCGGTTGTATGTAAGTGTTAATTTTAACTTTAGGTTTGCGTCATCAAGCCCATCCTCTAGTTTTAAATTTTCTAAATCAACTCCAAAAGCTGACTTAAGCACATCAACCACATTATCTTCAATTTTATAGTCAATTTTCGCAGGTATGCTTGATTCGACAGTATGAACAGGTTGAAGTTCTGTTGACCCAATGCCAGATGAGATTGAAATAGTTTTAGCTGGAGTTGATTCAAGCTTTTGCTTAACAGTGGGATTTGGAGCATCTTTTAATATTAATGCACTATTCTCTGGCAATGCTTTGGCTGCTTCACCCAAAAGCCAGCCCAAATATGACTCCAAGGTTCTAGCGGTAAGTGATCTTGATTGAATGATTGCGACATGGTTATCAATAACACCAAAGTAAAGAACACTATCAATAAACTCTTTTCTTACAACCTCTGTAGCGTCAACGCCATCTTCATCATCTGGCAGATCATCTGTTAAATAGGTTTTAATGGGAAATTCAGTAGCATCATCACTGTCTATCTTTAATACAGCCTGAGCTTTGCCTGACTCAACAATAATCAACTCGCCAAAGAACATGCTTTGGTGTGAACTAGCATGATTAATTAGAATAAAATCATCTTTTGTTGCGGAGACAAATTGTTGACGATTTATGGCTTTATAGTAAAAAGAATCCTTATCCAGCAATTGTGCTTTTAGTAATTGACCTAGATTGGCGCCTTTTAGAAAATCTACTTTTTTGTAGTGTACTGTTTTGTCTTTTACTACTGTTTTACTCATTATTTCCTCCTCCCGAATCGCTCTAAAGTACTGTGTCGGGTTCACAACTTATTAATCTTTGGTGTTGTTAATTTTCTGCCCAAGCTTTCCTTCTTTTACCAACTGCACTACTTGTTCATTTGTAAGGACTGGAATAAAGACTTTATCACCAATGTCCTTTGAGAGGATCTTCACTTCTTCGGCTGTTAGCACCAAAGCTTCACCATGTTTCGCAGCATCATTGATGCGAGCAATAATCTGGTTGATTGGTCGTTTTGAATTGTCCATAAGTCTTCCTGTGATTAATGCGAATAAGGATGTTCTTGTCTGTGCTGACTTGGCGGCACGATATCTGTAATAGCGGTAATACTTTCAACTTCGTCCATTTCAAAGAAAAATCGCTCACCACCATTCACAGAAAGCAAACTTAAAACCCCACCATTGATGCCGACAAATTCTTTAATTGTGCATCTTCCATCCTTCAAGCACACCTGAACAAACTCATTCGGCACAAGATCTGCATCAGGGTCGCATACAACATACCAGCCATTACGAATTGCTGGAAACATTGAGTCGCCAGTGCCTTTAATGCCATAGGCTCGTGGACCTGCTGTATGAGTTGGAACATAGCCATCCCCAGCATTTCCATCGTATCCCATATCTGTGAAATACCCATCCATTCCCATTTTTGAATAGGCTTTAACTGGAACATATCTTTTTTGTATAGGGAAAGGCTTAGCTGGCGCTTGAACAAACTTAACGGCATCTTCACTATCTGGAATATTGTACTTCTGCTTAAATGCTTCAATATCAATAACATTTAATTGAGCTAAATTGTTACTCGATTCTTGTTCATCCGATCCACCATAAAGCAACCAATCGTCACTCACACCTAAAAATTTCGCAATGACTTTCAAATTTTCTGCTGTAGGTACGCTAGTTCCATCTAGCCATTTCTTTGCTGCAACAGGAGATTTTTTAGTTGCTCTTGCTAAATCAGCGGCTCTTAATTTTTTTTCTTCAAGTTTTTGCCTAATTCGAGTGTGTAAAGACATAACAAATATTCCAAAAACATTAACTAATGTTAATACGATCTATTGAAACTATGGTTAACAAGTGGTAAATTTGGTTTATTAACTATAGTTAACTTGGTGTAACCATGAAAATTAGTGACCTCATGACATACCACGGCTGCAAAAATCGGAAAGAGTTGTCTGAAAAAACTGGATATTCAACCGTGACCCTCTGGAAGTGGGAAAACAACGGTATACCAGCCAGAACTCAAGCAGTCCTGCAAGTCAAAACCAAAGGCAAACTTAAAGCCGATTTACAAGCATTAACCGCTTAGGAACTAAACCATGAGCAAAGTATTAAATGAATTGCCTGCAAGCGCTAGCAATAACGAATCGCTCATATTGCAAGCACTTAACGCTAGCAATCAAAGACAAGTAGCAGAGATGATAAATGTCGATGCAAGCATCCTTTCACGGATGAAAACAGAAAAGAAATCAAATGGATGGACTGAGATTGAGTTTATTAGCTTTTTGTTGACAGCCATTGGTTTGAAGGTTGTGCAAGAAAGTGATGTGTATTGCTCACCTGAAATTGCAGAAGCAACGCGAGTTTATTTAGCACATGCATTCACTTCACCTGAATACATGCGGATTTTATTCAAATAAAAAACCACTACCTGCTGTAACAGGAGTGGTTTCGCATTCACAAATTTAGGAACCCATGAATATGCAAAACAATTTATCAAATCAAACAACCGAACGCAACCAGCCAGAATTTTTAGTGGGTGACGTTGTAGTGCTTACTAAAGAGTGCCGTACTTTCAAATCAAATGATTTGTTTGAAGTTAAAAACAAAACTTTGACTAGGTTGTGGACTATCAAATCGGAGAATCATTTGATTCTGGTTTCATCAAAAGAAATCCGTACAGCAACAGTAGCAGAGCTCAACGCCAAACGCCGGCTAACAAGCGCAGAGCAAGCATTAGCGGAGGTGTCATGAATAGTTAATTTAAGTATAAACCTGAGTACAAACAGATTCAGGAAATTCAGTCCTTCTTTGATCCAGCGTTAGTGATTCTCAATGAGCTACATGATCGTAACCGTAAAAATCTAAGAGCCAAAGGTTATGACGAAAATAATGCTGCAATAACGCGTGAAGAATTTTCACAAACTATGGCACAGCGTTTTCGCACTAATCAGTGGTTAGCAGGGCAGATCGTTAATAGTTTGGCTAATGCTGACTTGGTTCAAAAATTTGGTGGGTATGTAAAGCCTAAGGTCGGTGTACATGAGTAATTTTGTGCCTAATTCCTTTCAAGTGCCTAATGCATTTGTTGACGAGGTTTTAAATAAAATCTCTGATGCTGCATGCAAAATTTATTTAGTTATTTGCCGTAAAACTCGTGGCTGGAATAAGGAGATGGATTCCATCTCTTTAACTCAATTTGAAGAGATTACAGGGAAGAGTAGACCGACAGTTGTTAAATGCCTTAATGAATTAATTAAAGTTGGTTTAGTCGTGGAACAACCAAGCACAATTCATGGAAATACATTCAAATTAGGTAACGATACTAGCGTTGGTTTAGTGCTTAAATTCCCTAGTAAAAATTTTTTACTACCTGAAATTTATGGCCAAACTAGTAAAAATTCTTTACCACTTCTAGTTAAAAATTTTAACTACACTAGTAAAAATTTTTTACCGCTACTAGTAAAAATTTTTAACACACAAAGTATCACTATCAAAAACAACTCTCAAAGTAATAAAAAAATAAATAAAAAAAGAGGGTCTGTTTCTGAAAAACCTAAAACAGAAAAACCAAATGAATTTAATCCACGTTCAGTTGAACTACCTGCATGTGTAGATTCAGAACTGTGGAACAATTTTGTTGATATGCGTATCAGCATCAAAAAACCACTTTCTGAAAACGCAGTAAAGCTAATCCTTAAAAAACTTATCTCGTTTGGACCTTTGGCTAACCAATCACTGGAAAACTCAATTATCGGAAATTATCAGGGTGTATTTGAGCCTCGCCAAAATCAAATTCAGGAAAACCCACAATCTCATAACGTTCCTGAAGAACCGGGTTATTTCACTCAAATGTACGCTGAGAGCAACCGTTCAAACGTGATTGACGTTACGCCAGTGTCACAAGATTTTGGAGGCTATTAATCATGAATGAATTAGCACCATTTGAAAGTTTTTTGAAAGAACTAATTGCGGCTTACAGAACTAAATACGCTGTTCAGTTCAATAAGAATTTTCCAGTAGAGGGGAAAAATGCCGTTCCAATGCAAATCGTTGAACAGCAGCTTGCTAAAGCATTGGTTGGGGTTACACCTAACCAACTTCAAAGAGGCTTAGCGCTATTTTACGCAAGTACAAATACATACATGCCTAACTTCGCTGAATTCCGTGCTATGTGCATGGGTGATGATTGGTGGAGCGCTGAGAAGGCTTGGGTTAAGGCTTGTGAATACACTCAGATCTCTCAACACAAAAAAGTGACATTGCCAGACGGAAGAGAGCAGAACCAAGAAATTACAACCTTGACCAAATTTGTTTTAGACCAAGTTTATTTACTAATCCAAGACGGTGAAATGTACAAAGCCAAAATGGAATTTATCAAGATCTATGATGAATACAAGGCTGAAGCACAACTGAAGGGTAAAACCCAAGCTTGGTACCAAGAACCAATTTTATTAGCTCAGAAAAATGAGCAGAAAGTGCATATACCAGTTTCCAATGAGGAAGCGCAAAAGCATCTCAAATCTTTGATGGAACGGTTAAAGATTAATGGCCGTAAACCAGCACCAGTACAAAAACTTCAGGCAAAAGAAAAAGAGCCTGAACTTGCAAAAGAATTAGGTCCAGATCCTTTTGATAATCCATATGAATATGCAGAGATGTGCCGTCGGGAGGGTATGCCAATACCTAGAAATATTCTTCAGCTAATTGAAGGGGCGAATGTATGAAAGCATCCAAATTAATTAGAGATAAAGGGCTGCAATACGCGAAAGAAATCGTTGATTCAGCACCTTCTAACGCAACTGAGTGGAATGAAGGTTTCGAGTTCCAATGTGGTCAAAGTGTAGAGATTAGCAAGGCTGACCGAGAAAAATATTTTGTAGACCTTTCTGAACTTAAGCGTCTAGTGGAGTCGGTTGATTTGGTCGAATCATGGGGCGGCATTGATGATGTAAAGCTATATGACTTGTCTCATTGCAAAAACAGGCCTGAATCGGCTGGATACAAGTTGCTTCAAGCAATTGCTGATTACGAATCAATATACGGAGGCGGTTATGTTTGAACAAATATTAAAACGCCGCCCTAAAGGTGCGACACATTGGCAGGCTGGATATTACTACAACAGTGATGAATGTGGGATTTGGTCTATTTGGGAAAACGGGAAGTGGCATGGAGATTTTAAATTTCCAGATGGTGTTATGACTAAGTTGCCAGAGGAAAAGGAGCCAGTCATGAGTGAGTTTGAGGGTAAATCTGGAAAGTGGGCTTGGGAGATTCAAAAAGAACAACAAGCGAATTTAGTTGAGCTAAGAAGTTCAATTGAAAACCTAGTTCAAAAGTATAAACACGATGCTCATGCTTCAAGCCTTTTTGGCGATCAAGATAAAGCACGAGTTTATAACTGCTTTGCTAATCAGTTGAAAAATTTGCTGAAAGGTGGTGCTTGATGTCATCAGTCAGCATTGCTGAATACCGCAAGTTATTTCCGATAAAGAAAAATAAAAAGCGGCGTTCAGCAAAGCAAGTTGCCAGACAACCAAGTGTGGGTGAAATGGTTCTGGCAACGCATTTAAGAGCATGCAAGATCGGTTTTGAACAGGAATATAAGTTCCATCCAAAACGCAAATGGAGAGCTGATTTTCTGATTATTGGTACAAAAATTTTGATTGAGGTTGAAGGCGGGATCTGGAGTGGAGGCCGTCATACAAGGGGCAAAGGCTATATAGGGGATATGGAGAAATACAACTCCGCAGCAATGATGGGTTTTACAGTTTTACGGTTCAGCACAGAGCAAGTGAAAGCAGGCGTGGCGATTAAACAAATTGAGCAATTGGTAGGTGAAAAATGAGTGCAGTTTTAAAAACACAACAAATGGATTGGTCTAAATATACTATTGACGGTTGGTTAGAGCAGTTTGGCGCATGGTGTGAAACAGTTAGAATGAAAGGGGGTGATTTGCCAGATGGGCTTCATATCAATCAAATTTACTGGTTGATGCGTGAAGCTGGCAAAGAAGTACAAAAAAGTAAATCTTATATTCGATGTGAGATCAGTGATTATGAGGCGGATCAAATTCAAGCACTTTTACGAAGTCTATTAAATTCTGATAAAACAGATTTTACAACTAAGTTTGCATTAATTTGTTTAATTAAAAATAAGGTTGAAAATAAAGGATTGTTGAAGGTTGCTCAAGAAACAAACCAATCTAAAGCTCAGGTCGCAATTATGGTGAGTTGCGCTAGATTTTATTTATTAGGTCATGATAAAAGATTAAGACACAATGGAGGTTCAAATGAAAACATACACTGTAAAACTATATGAAGGCGTTAGTCGGGAGAAAGTTAATGAAACTTTGAAATACTACCCTGATTATTTTGGTAAAATATCAATAATTACAAATGTAATTAATAATAAATTGCAATTAACACTAAAAGCATTTGAAGGAATCGACGTTATAACTGCCAATGATCTAATGATTAAAATCGTTGAACGTTTAAAAGCTTCTCAATTAGTAGAAAAGCATAATTTAGACTTGTTGACTGTCTAGACGCTTTATGGCATATTTTTGATATAGTGGACAAAGTTATAAGCGTTGCACCAATTTGTTTTAAAAGCTCACTTAATCGTGGGCTTTTAATTAGGATTTGAAAAAACATGAAATTTATCGTATATTAAACTTACTATATGATGTCTATTTCCATTATAGTGTTTTTCAGTTGAAAAGCTTAGTCCGTACTTTCCCCAAGGTACGGATTTTTTTTATTTTTTGCTATATAGTCCAGGCTGGTAAAAATGAATATCTGTGTTGGTGGTGAATTAGATGGGCAAGTGATCGAAAAAGAAGGCAGATTACTTAAGGCTTCTGACATTGATCCATCATTCAAAACTGAGTACTACAAGCAAGTTTTTAACCGTGACAACATTAATTATCATTTTTGGCTACCAATAGGGTCCAACTTGCATGAAATGTCAAAGCGAGTTTTGGATATTTTGAGAGCATCAAAAAATTAAGCTTAAAGTATATTGTAAATACATCTTCTAACTTGTATGATATGTCACAAATACTGCGCTGAAAGTTTTTTGTTTTTTGACCCGTTTCTTTTTAGAAGCGGGTTTTTTAATTTTTCTTTATGTATTTAAATTAGATGAAAGTATATGTTGCTTTTATTAGGTAGCTTATTGTTTACTTCGCATTAAAATTATTCTTTCTAAGAAGTTAATAAAATGAAAAATTATTTAATAGGGTTAGTTATTACTTTGGGTATTAGTGGATGTGTATCTATACCGTCCATAGACTTTTCGCAGCAAAAAGTTGAAAGGTTTAATCCAGTTAAAAATTGGATTAGTGTTGATACCGCTCCAGTCAAGGATATGCCAAATGGCAAAGAAATCTTTAAATTGAAAGGGGGAAGTGAAGTTTATGTATTCTGGTACCAAGATGAATGGGCGTTATTAAATCCAAATATGGATAGACAACAATGGATTGATACTAAATATTTGTGCAGTTTTGCTGGTTGTTATACTCCACCAGTCACCTATAGATATTCAAAAGGGAGTTTTGATAACAGGCAGCCTGTTTACTCAACTCCTCAAAGAGAATCAAAAGGCTATAATAATACTAGAACTAGAAGTTCTGCTACTACACGGACTCCAAGAAGTTATAGTAAAACGACTAATAACTCTTGTTACTGCACATCTGGAACTTATTGTGTTGGGCCTAGAGGTGGACATTACTGCCTTAATAGCACAGGTTCAAAAAGATATCTTCCACGATAAACTGTATAAGCTTTAAGAAGCTCTGCTAAATATCGATTATTGGCGGGGCTATTTTATTGTTAAGTATTTCTGTAAGATCTGAGTGTTGCTTTAAACAACAATAAACCTTAATGATCAGCGCAAAAGTCATAAGGGGAAAGCCTACTTGAAAGAGTAGGCTTTTTTATGAGAAATCATTCAAGTTCAAGTTGATTGTCATCCTTAGTAACTTTTATTTTTAATTTTTTGTATTTGCGTTTGTTTGGATCTAAAGCGGAGTTTGATACTTCATCGGCAAATTTAGGATTCTGCATTAATTCGTAATAGGTTTTATACCCAATACGAATTCTAGTTGGTGGGCAGTCAGTTCTTTTTGAGTAATATTCAATCTGCGAATTTAATTCGTCTAAAAGTGTTTGGTGTTCCATTGTGTTATTGATTTTGGCAGTTAGGTAAACTAAGGATACTGTAATTTACAAAATCAAGCAGAAGTAATTGATACACATTGTGTTTATAGGTTGTAATGGTTAGTGCATTAATAAGATTAAATGTGACTTATTTAACAAAAAAAGTGTTGAGTGAAATTTAATCAAAATGTCACATGGCTGGTTTAAATTATATTTATAAAAATAAAAATGATAGAAGATTGCAACGGACAATAACTATGCAAGCATGATTCTCAAACGATTGAATTAAGCTGACTCTAACAAGTTGGCTTTTTTTTAGCTATCGATTTTTAAATGTGCTAGCCGGGAAATACGGCAAAGCCTCACTATTGATTAGTGGGGGCTTTTTCTTTTTGTGTTAAGCTGATCTCCATAATTTTATGGATTAGTACAATGTTTATTTGCGTTGATGGTGAACTCAATGGGCAAGTGATAGAAAAAAGGGGCGTTAAGAACAAAGATGTATATAAATATTATAAAACTCAGTAATTGCATAATAAATTCAAATATTTACTTAAAATCAGGGTGACAGAATTTAAACAATCTTTACCTAGGCGAAGGATTTAGTAAATCAAATAAACATTATTTTAGACGGATAATTATAAAAAACGGAGTACAAATGTCGTGAATAAGAATGTAGAGCTAATAAATTACATTGATGTAGCTGAGACAGTTTACGAACGGGTATATGAAAATAATAAAATTTCAAATAATTTGATCGTTAATCTAAATCGCATTATGGCTGAGATAAAGAATCAAGCTGCAGAAAAAAGACTCAAATTGAAGTACAGCTCAATAGACTTTGAACATTGTTTAAGTTTGCCTTTAGCTGATCGCAAGATAAAAGTAGATTTAAGTCTTATACCTCATTTTGAAGATCGTGAAGAAAGTATTTTGTGGTTAACTAACTTTATTGGAAAAATTTGTGAGCCCAGAAAGATGCAAAGACAGAAAAAAAAACTTCATTAAGTACCTGTGAATTTTAGATGAACAGCCCTTAAAGCGGTTTTTTATTGCTAGTAGAATATTTAAGGTATCTTTTCTAATAGGCACATACTATTAAAGTGTTTTTTATTTATTTTTTAGATTGAAAAGATTGCTATTGGAGTAATTTAAATATAAAAATCTTTATTGATTGAGCGTAGTTGTTATACAGGATATTTATAAGGATTTTAAAATGACAATTATCACATTGCTTGATGTTGAGACGAAGAAGAAGGTGATAGTTCGGTCCGTAATAGACCCAATAGCAAGAATAGACAAAAAAGGGAATATACAAATTATTCAAATTCATAAATGGCTAGATGATGAATCTGGAGATTTTGTTGATGAAGACTTATATGAGGCACTCAACAATGGAGAAGTTGGAATATACTTAACTTTGCAGTATATGATCATTGATATTGAAAATTAATTATTTTTTATTTTTAGTCAGTGTGATTTCTTACTCTCTAGAGCCTAATGGTTACTACACATAAGACCTTATTAAGTATTACCTATTGATGGGCACATATTCTTTATAAGTCTTGATAAGTAAAAAAATTATGTAGGCTAAAAATAAAACCATTTAAAAAAAGAAATCTTTATCTATTTAAATATGAATATTTGATATTTTTAATTCAATCCCTATTGCTAGTGCTTAAATATTATGCCAATATGAAGTTGGAGATATTTCCGAATAGATATTTCCTATTTCAGGTCTAAGCGTTTTTTTTCGCTAAGCCCATTTCTGAATAAAAATAGGAAGTGGGCTTTTTTATTTTTGAATATTTCAGTATTATCAGTGTGTTGCTTTAAGTAACCCTAAACCTTATTGATCAGCGCAAATATCAAAAAAGGGGGAGCTTGCCTACTAGGCAAGCTTTTTAAATTGATAATTTAAACACAATAATCCATTTTAAAGCTCAATAGAAAAATCAAACTTTCCCTAGCTTTTATTCGTACTAATTTATTGAATATAATCGTTTTTATAATTTTTAAAATTTCCTTAAACTAAAAATGGAAAATTTCTTGTTGCAACATTGTTATAATAGGACTACCTTAAGAAAAATACTTTATAAAAATGAGGAGCTGCCGAAATGCCACAGTATCTCATGTTTGCGGAAAATATTTATAACAAAATTAAAGATGAGGAATTGTTTTCACATGACTGTATTGAAAATATGAACTTACTTATGACATGTATACGCAGAGAAATTGAGGGAACAGAATTTAAATTAAAATATAATTTTATTGATTTTGTTGAATTGTTTAGTAAACAATTAGATGAATGTAAAGTAAAAATAGATGTGAGTTTGATTCCTCCTCATAATTCAGAAGGTGAGTATATTTTATGGTTAGCTGGATTTATCGAAAAAATTACAGAAGGTGGACCTAAACCACCTCCGCCTATAAAGAAATTTATTCCAGAGTATATGAGCTTGAAATATGAATTAGATTTTTTACCTTTAAATGAGGAAAAAATTCAAACCGAAGGTAAAGAAATTACGGATTACTTTAATTCAAAGCTTTATAAGGCAACTTTTAAGAAATAATAGTTAGTTGTCTCTATTTTTAGCCACCGCCTTAGGGCGGTTTTTTTATGGGTAAGAATAATGGATTCTACAGAATACTTTTGGCTTACTCGGAAAAAAGAACCTAAAACTAAACCTAAAAGCCGGCCACTGCCAAAGCCTACACAAAAATATCTCGAGGCTGAGGCAACACTTAAGGAAGAGCTTGAGGATTTGTCGATTGGATTTGAACAGAAGTTTCAGCCGATCCATACCAAACACTGGCGCTTTGACTTTCATATTGTGAAATTGCGTTTGCTCATTGAAATTGAGGGCGGTTCCTGGTCTGGTGGGCGTAGTGGAAAACTGTCAAATAAAGCATGGAGTCTTGATCGATATGATCATGCTGAAGAGATGGGTTACAAAATAGAGCGCTTTCATCCAGACTCTGTTTTGTCGGGATATGTCATTAACTGGATAAAAGACGAATTAGCGAGAATTGAAGATGGAGCAGATCAGACCATTTCCACCGACTGATTTTATTGATCAAGCAGATGAAGAAGAAGCAATAAGACTAACACCAGCACCAGATCTAAAAAAATGGGTTGTTGCTAATTACTTAACTATTGGTGGACCTCTTTATAATCCCGATCATGATCACATAGCTGAGCTGCTTCACGATAATGAAGAATTTTTAGCATTTGCTTGGGCCTCTTCTGCATATAAAAGCAAGCAAGCTATGGTGTTAGGTCAGTGCGAAAAAGTCATGTTCAATGTTGGTGGATGGCGTAA
Source organism: Acinetobacter baumannii (assembly GCF_009759685.1). Taxonomy (NCBI): domain Bacteria; kingdom Pseudomonadati; phylum Pseudomonadota; class Gammaproteobacteria; order Moraxellales; family Moraxellaceae; genus Acinetobacter; species Acinetobacter baumannii. The sequence continues at coordinate 2,456,459 of NZ_CP046654.1, forward strand.
GGCCAGACAAGAGCAACAGATGCGAGACTGGTTCGGCTTTGTGCCAACATACTTGATCACCATTGATGCTACATTTTGCGACAAAGCAAATGATCGTGAGTTTTGTGCTTTGCTTGAGCATGAACTCTACCATATAGGCGTAGAACGTGATGAAGACGGTGAAATGATCTTTAGTAGCTCAACAGGTTTACCTAAACATTATTTAGCTGGTCACGATGTCGAAGAGTTTGTTGGTGTAACCAAACGGTGGGGGGCGAGTCAAAGCGTTAAACGTATCGTTGAAGCTGCAAAGAATCCGCCGTTTGTTTCGAAACTTGATATTTCAAAATGCTGCGGAAACTGCGTAATCAACTGAGCCGAATGGCTCTTTTTTTTGCCTTCTTTGCTAGACGTAGCTAGACAAAGGTGGGGGTATGGCTGCACTTAAAGAACAGGTAAAAATATTTATTGTTCAAGCGCTTGCCTGCATGGATACCCCTCAACAGGTAGCTAATGCTGTCAAGCAAGAATTTAACATTGAGATTGATCGAAAACAGGTACAACTTTATGACCCGACAAAAGCGGCAGGAAAGAATTTAAGTAAGAAATATAAAGACCTTTTTCATAAAACCCGAGAGGACTTTAAAAAGAATGTTTATGACATCCCTTTAGCTAATAAAGCCTATCGGCTTAAAGAACTTCAGAAGATCTATGAAGACTGGAAGAACAACAGGCTTATGAAGCAAGGGGTTATTAAACAGGTTAGGGAAGAAATGCAGGGTTATGACCTCATGCTTTTAAATCTTGAGTTAAAGCAACTTGAGATTGAAAAGTTAAGAGAGGGTGAAGGTGATGAAGATCCAACACCAGTCAAGGTAACTATTCAAGTTGTAGATGCGAGTAAAAAAGATGCCGAACATCAATCCGACACTGAATGTACCTCAGGCTAATTTTTTGCAGATGGAAAAGAAGTTCCGCGCATTTGTCGCTGGCTTTGGATCGGGAAAGACTTGGGTTGGATGCTCCAGTTTATGCAACAAAGCTTGGGAATTCCCAAAAGTACCTTTGGGTTATTTTGCTCCAACTTACCCGCAGATTCGCGACATTTTCTTTCCAACTATTGAAGAGGTTGCTTTCGATTGGGGGCTTAAAACTAAGGTTTATGAAACCAATAAAGAGGTGGATATCTATTATGGTCGGCAATATCGAACTACAATCATTTGCCGGTCTATGGAGAAACCAGCAACCATTGTAGGTTTTAAAATTGGCCACGCCTTGATTGATGAGCTTGATGTTATGGCCAAGGTCAAAGCTCAACAGGCTTGGCGTAAGATCATCGCTCGTATGCGTTATAAGCAAGCTGGTTTGCTCAACGGTATTGATGTGGCCACAACACCAGAAGGTTTTAAGTTTACATACGAGCAATTTGTTAAAGAGGCAAATAAATCAGAGGCTAAGCGTAAGCTCTATGGAATGATTCAAGCTTCAACTTATGACAATGAAGCTAATCTTCCAGATGACTACATATCATCACTTTATGAGTCTTATCCGCCGCAATTAATTTCAGCTTATTTAAGAGGGCAGTTTGTCAATTTAACCAGTGGTGCTGTTTACCCCGACTTTGATCGAGTTCTAAACCACACGGATGAAGAAATTAAGAAAGGTGAGCCTTTACTCATTGGTATGGATTTTAACGTGCTTAAAATGGCTGCTGTGGTTTATGTCATTAGAGAAGGGAAGCCAAGAGCTTTAGATGAACTGGTTGGCGTGAGAGATACACCGACGATGTGTCAACTGATTAATGAGCGCTTTCCAGATCACGATATTACTGTGATTCCAGATGCTTCAGGTCAGGCAACATCATCAAAGAACTTCAGTGAATCTGATCATGCAATCTTAAAGAAAAATGGATTCAAAGTTGAAGTTAATGGTGTGAATCCCGGTATTAAAGATCGTATCACTGCAGTTAATGCACAAATTCTGAATGCTGAGGGTGAACGACACTTAAAAGTGAACACAAACAAGTGTCCTAACTTTACGGCTACTTTAGAACAGCAAGTCTATGATGATTTTGGAATGCCAGATAAAAGCGCTGGTTTGGACCACGTTGGGGACGCTGGTGGATATCCAATAGCTAAGAGATTCCCAGTCATCATTCAGAAAATATTTAAACGGCGCGCAATCGCTGGTTTTTCTCGTTAATCAATGCACCTTCTCAGGTGCTTTTTTATTGGTGTTTTTATGGCAGTTACTGATAAACATCCGCAGTATATTGCTGCACAAAAAAGCTGGGAGATTATGCGGGACGCCGTTGCTGGTGAAGAGCAGATCAAACAGGCACAAACAAAGTACCTAGCTAAATCGGCCGGAATGATTGAGGCTGAAAAGCAAGGTGATACGACTGGAGAGATTTATAAGGCCTATCTAAGTCGAGCTCAGTATCCGCTATGGGTTCAGGACGCATTACGCACGATGATTGGTTTAGTTTCAAAGCTGGAACCTAACATCGTAATTGAAAGTTCTCTGTTAAAGGGTTTGATAGAGAATGCAACCAATGATGGTTTTGGGCTTAAACAGCTCTTTATTCGCATTTGTTCAGAGTTGCTAGAGTTTGGGCGCTGTGGTTTGCTTGTCGATGTTGATGGGGCTGGTGTGCCATATTTCGCTCTATATGATGCGCTATCAATCATTAACTGGAAGGAAAACAGCATTGGTGGCCGTAAGGATCTAAAGCTGTTAGTGCTCGAGGAACAATTCGAAAATAGTGAAGATGAGTTTGGGCATGATACAAAGACGGTTCACCGTGTTTTATCTATGGTTGATGGTGCGCTAACTGTACGGTTATTTGATGGCTCTGTTGAAGAAGATAAAACGCCAGATCTCGGCGGTAATCAGCTATCTTTCACGCCGTTTGTTTTCTGTGGAACGACCGATAATTCTCCACAAGTTGGAACGGTACCATTGCTTACCATGGCCAAGGCAGCACTCAAGTATTACCAGCTAAGTGCGGATTATTACCAGTCACTTCACCATACAGCTCATCCGCAGCCTTGGATTAATGGACTTGAGGGTGATGAAGATATTAGCGTTACTGGTGTGATGGCTGTCTGGAGCCTTCCTAGTGAATCTCAGTGTGGTTATCTCGAAATTTCAGGTAGTGGCATTGAACTCACTAAAAAGGAAATGGATGCTCAAAAGAATTCGGCATTAGAAGCTGGAGCAAAGGTGATTGATACCAACTCACAAGAATCAGGTGAAGCACGACGTGCGCGTCAGGATGACCAACAAGCAAGCCTACATAGCATTGTCACTTGTGCTGCTGCAGCTATTGAACAAGCTATCAAATATGCAGCTCAGTGGTTAAAGCTGGATTCAACAAAATATGCATTTACGGTTGAACCTGAATTTATCGTTCAGCAATACGATATCAATCTGGCCAAACAACTTTATGAAGGTGCTATTGCCGGAAAGAACTCTTTCCGCACATATTGGGAATACCTGATGACAGGTAAATTACCAGCTCACGACTATCAGGAAGAAGTGAAGCGGGTTGAAGGTGAACGGGACAGTATGCCGTTGTAGAGGTGACGTATGGCTTCAAAAGAAGATAAATCATTGATTGAAGTACTTACCCAACATCAGGCGTACTTATATCGGGTGTCTTCTCAATCTGTTAATGAGCTACTAAAAATCTTTAATGATGAGTCAATATTAATGTTGGCAAAGCTTCGGGATTTGCTTGATGAATTAAATGATTCTGAAAAGATGGCTCTAGCAAGTGGACAGTACACTACAACTAATCTTAAAGAAATTCGTGATCTGATTGCTCAGTGGTTTATAGGACTAAATACTGCATTACCTGAAGCTTTCGCAGTTTCTGCTACTGCCTTGGCAGTATATGAAGCCAATTATACGGCGAAGCTATATGGCGGCAAGATCAAAAAGCCAAATGGTGAAAAGCTTTATGCAGCAGCTAAAAAAGTACCGTTGGTGGGAGGAGCACTGGTTGATGAGCTGCTTTCTAAGATTGCTGAAACTGCACGCCAAAAAGTTGAGTATGCCATTCGGGATGGTATCAACTCAGGTAAAACAAATCAGGAAATAGTTCAGCGCATTCGCGGCACCAAGCGGCTTAATTATGAGGATGGGCTTCTAAGTAGCAGTAAGACTGATATCGACCGTACGGTGAGAACAGTTCGTAGTCATGTAGCCAATCAAGCTTATCTCAATAGCTTTAACCAGATTGGCTTTGAATACGTAAGACTGGTAGCAACTTTAGACGGAAGAACTTCAAAACTTTGCGCAACTCTTGATGGTTCCGTATGGGAGATTAACGATCCGGCAAAGCGCGTACCGCCGTTGCATCCTAATTGCCGAAGTATTCTGGTACCTGTAGAGAAAGACGGGAAATTAGTTGGTGAACGGCCATTTGTTATGGACGAACGTCGAGTTAAAGACATCCCGAAAGAAGAGCGTAGCCAGTTAATAGGGCAGCTAGATGCCAATACTACGTTTAGAGAGTTCTTCAAGAAGACAGATGATTTCTTTCAAAGAGAATGGTTGGGGCCGAAACGTTACAAGCTCTATAAGGAAGGAAAATTTGATTTTGATAAGTTCTTCGATCCAGAGGGGCGGTTATATACATTGGACCAACTTCGAAAGTTGGATGAGCAAACCTTTAAGGAGTTGGGCTTATGAGTGAGTCAAGACATTTAGTGCTAAAGCGTCACCCTACTTTGAAAGGTTATCTGGTTATTTGTGATGAAGAAACTGGACAACCACTAGCTGGACAAAGAGCAGTACAGATGAATTCTGATGCCTTAAATGGACCTGCAACAATTACTGTAACTTTTGAAGCATATGGTGCTCATGGTGTTCGCTTACTGACTGATGAACCAAGGCCGACTCAAACAAAGCAAATGTAGCGAAAGGTACTACAAATGTCTGAAAAGCAAATCAATATGTCGGATGCTCAATATATTCTGAGCACAAAATTAATTCTGGTGCCATTTCTTCAAATTAAGATTTCAAGAGCCATGGCAATTTATGGTTTTACTTTTGAAAGATTAAAAGCGATTGCACTCATCAATTAGAACTTAATTTTTAACCTTAGCACCTTCGGGTGCTTTTTTTGTGAGAAGAAAATGATCAAAGAAGTAACAGAGCAAGAGTTAGCTGAAAAGTCTGTGGCACCCCGAGTAACTAAAGCGCAAATTGATTCATTGATGGAGCGTGTTACATATACGGTTGAGCAACGCCCCGGTGGCACGACATCTACTTTTGTCCATGCATTTTTAGATGGAAAGTTTTTCCTAGCAACGGGTTTTAGTGCATGTGTGAATGCTGAAAACTTTGATGCTGAAATTGGTGAGCGTATGGCTCGTGGAAATGCAGAAAAGTCAGCTGAAAATAAACTTTGGGAGCTAGAAGGCTACCGTTTATTTGCAACAAATTACTAAGTTTTCAATCGAAATTTAGCGTCCTTAGGGGCGCTTTTTTAATGCCTTGAGATAAGTCTTTACCCAATCAAACGAGAGGTTTGAACATGTCATTGCCATTTATTGTTGATTCACTTGATGCAATCAAAGAAGAACACCGAGCTTTATATGTCGAGGAAAACGGGAAGTTTCGCCTCGACTTAGAAGGTTATGAAGATCCAAAAGGTTTGAAATCTGCACTTCAAAGCGAGCGAGATGCTGCTAAGAATGCAAAGTTGGAACTTCAAAAACTTCAGAAACAATTTGAAGGAATTGATCCTGAAATTGTTAAGAAAGTCTTTGCTCAAATTGACCAGGATGAAGAGGCCAAATTAATCGCAGAAGGCAAGGTTAACGAAGTGATTCAGAAGCGCACCGAGAAGATGCGTGAAGAGCATGAAAAGTTACTGAAGGCCGAAAAAGAACGTGCCGATAAAGCCGAAGCTTATGCTCAAAAGTTCAAGCAATCAGTAATTCAAAGCCAAATTGTGCAGGCTGCAATTGAACTTGAAGCATTGCCAGAAGCGACCCCTGATATCGCCTTTTTAGCTCAGTCAAAGTTTGCATTAGATGAAAACGGCAAAGCTGTGGCAGTTGATGAAAACGGGGAAGTAGTCATTGGTAAAGACGGCCAAACACCGATGACCCCAAAAGAATGGGTTGAATCTCTACGCGAGCAAAAACCGTATTACTGGCCTAAACCTAATGGCATGGGCGCACCTGGTAGCAACAATTCAAAAGGTCAGCCAGACATTCTCAAAGCAGATGGCTCGGTAAATATGACCAAATTGGCGCAATTACGAAATGAAAACCCGCAACTAGCTAAAGAGCTAGCGGCAAAACACGGTATTAAACTTTAAGGAGTAAAGCCTAATGGCTGAGACAAAAATTGCTGATGTAATCGTACCTGAGTTATTTACTCCGTACGTATTAAATAAGACTGCCGAGAAGTCTGCATTATGGCAGTCAGGCATTGTTGGGGAGCTTGATGAAAAAGTCGCTTTTGGTACAGAAGGCGGTACCACAGTAAATATTCCTTTCTGGAATGATTTAAGCGGTGAGTCCGAAGTACTTTCAGATGGTAAAGCTCTTGGGGTAAATAACATCACGGCTGGTAAAGATATTGCTATTTTGCATGCCCGTGGTAAGGCTTGGGGTGCAAATGATTTATCTAAAGCATTATCTGGTGATGACCCATTGGGTGCGATTGCTGATCTTGTAGCAGATTACTGGGCTCGTGAATTTCAGGGGTTTACCGTAAATACACTTAAAGGTGTATTTGGGTCTGCAAGCATGGCAGGTAATACCCATGACATTTCGGCTGGTACTGGAGCAGCAGCCGTAATTGATGGTCATTCATTTATCGATGCATCTTATAAATTGGGAGATGCTGTTGATAAATTAACAGCGATTTCAATGCACTCATTCACAATGGCAGCACTAGCCAAGCAAGGTTTAATTGAAACTGTGCGTGATGCTGATGGTGTGGTGCTTTACAAAACTTTTATGGATCGCCGTGTGATTGTCGATGACGGTATGCCAGTGGATGGTGATGTATTTACCTCTTTCTTGTTTGGCCAAGGTGCGATTGGTTTCCAAGATATTGGTGCACCAGTTGGTGTAGAGACTGACCGAGACAGCCTAGCAGGTACAGATATTCTTATTAACCGCCGTCACTTTGTATTGCATCCTCGTGGCATTAAGTGGGCAGGTGATACAGGTATTGCACCTAATAATGCTGGTCTAGCAACAGCCGCAAACTGGGAACGTGTCTACGATCCTAAACAGATCCGTATTGTGGCATTCAAGCACAAGATCAAATAACAAAAAGGCGGGTAACACCGCCTTATCTTTTTGGAGATCCACATATGGGACTTTCATCATTTAACCGTGCACGGGAAAGACAACAAATGACAGAAACAAAAATTGCTGAACTCGAAGAACAACTGGCAACAGTAAAGGGCGAATTTATTGCCTTTCAAAATGATACCGAAGCAATGAAAGCACGTATTGCTGAACTTGAATCAGGTGAAGGTGGTCAAACACCTGAAGATGACCAAAAACCAAGTGATACTCAACCACAACCAATTAACTATGCTGGTCTAAAAGTAGATGAGCTTCGAGCTGTACTAACTGAAAAAGGCATTGCATTTGAAGCAGGTGCTAAAAAAGATGAACTTTTAGCATTAATTCCAAAGGAATAATTCATGAGCTTTATCACTGAACAAGAAGCGATAGAACATGTTGAAGGCTTTGATGCTTTATCTGCCAGTGATAAGGCTCAATACCTCCAAATGGCCGAAGCATATCTATTAGCACGTAACGTTAAGCCTTATGAAGATGCTACCCAAGTACCTGAACCTTTAAAAACGGCCTCCTATCAAATCATCAAGGGCATTATGAAAGGTGATCTATATCAAGGGCAGGAACAGGCACTAAAACGTAAGAAGGTCAAAGCTGATACGGTTGAGACCGAAAAGGAATATCAGGACGGATCAGTAAAGCTTAGTGCAATCGAACAATTCATTCTTGATTTGATTAAGCCTTACAGCAAACGAAAAGCTGTATTTTTTGTCAGGAAAATTTAAATGGGCTTACGTGAAGAAATTCAGGCAGATATTGCTGAAGCATTTAATGATGATTTAGCGGACGCCGTTCATTCATTTACTTGTGACCGGATCTCAAGAAAAGATTGGGATCCTAAAACTGAAACTTATGTCGAAGTTAAAGAAAACTATTCTGGTCGTGGCGTTCTGTTTGGCTCATACAGTCAATATGAGATTCAGACGCTTGGAGTACTGGCCACAGATAAAAAGGCTACAGTGCTGCAGAATGAAGTTACCAAAGAGCCAAAGATTGATGATGAGTGGTTAACAGCCTTAGGCTCATTCCGGGTAATTCATATTCAACAGGATCCAGCTTCTACTATTTGGAAATGTCAGTTGAGGAAGGTATAAGCTTGTATTGATTAATTTAGTTGATTTAAGCTATATACCTATTTTTAAAATACTTTCTTGGGGAAATTATGGGGTATATCGTTAAGTTAACCGATTCTGGTAAATATTTAATTCCAGACAATGAGGGATTGCTTACTACAACAGATTCAAAAGAAAAAGCTGTAGAATTTGGTCAAATAGATGATGAAGAGTCTGCTAAGTTAACTGCCCATAGTTTTAGTGGTGGAATGACAACTGGCGTTGATTTCATAATTGAGAAGGTGTAATTAAATTATGGCAACTCAAGCATATGTAATCGTCATTGAAATCCCAGAAAAGAAATGCCCAAATGTAAGAGGCAAAGCTAGTCTAATTAAAGATGGTAAGGCAAAAGTTTATCTTTCAAATAATACAACTTCTAGAGATGCTGAAAATGGCTTTGACCGATATGGAGTTACAGGTGGTCGAAATGCTGTAGTAGTAACTGAGGCAACATTTCCAAAATACGAAGAAGAAATTACTAACTATCTTAATCGAAGATTTGGAGAAGACTGGTCTTTAAAATTAGAAAAGTGCTCAGTTGCATAAATTAAAACCCACTTCGGTGGGTTTTTTAATGGGCGCAATTTAGGAGTTTGAATGGTAAATACAAACTACGTTCCTTTGTGGCTTATCTCACCATTTCAGCATGTGCATTACACATTAGTTCGAAATCAACTGCATATGGATTTGCTATTTGAGGACATGAATAAGGTCGATCAATTCTTGTCTATTGAAGGGGCTGCAGCTCAGGTTGATTTCTATTCCGAAGGTGCATATGCAGTTGTTCAGCTTGGTGATACTTCAGAAAGAAATCAGATTGAAGTGTATGGATTGCTTTTACATGAAGCTGTTCATGTCTGGCAAAAGATTAAAAAGCTCATGGGTGAACGAGAACCGAGCTCTGAGTTTGAAGCTTATTCAATTCAGGCGATCGCTCAGGATCTCTTTAAGATGTATGAGGAAAGCGAGGTTAAAAGTCATGGGGTGGAAGGGGAAAAAGCCGACTAGTTTTAGTCTTGATGTGTCTAAAGCAGCAGAAGCACATGTAAAGAATATTGTCATGGATACCGTGCAATCCTTAGTTAATTTAAGTCCTGTTGATACTGGAGCATACCGTGCTTCACATATTGTTTCGATTGGATCTGCTGATTTCGGCGTGCGTGAACCTGAAACAAACCCAATTCAAGATGCAGCAATTCAAGCTGTAAAGATTAAATTGGGCAATTTGGTTTATATCCAGAACAATAAAGCTTATGCACCCCGCTTAGAAAACGGCTGGTCTGATCAAGCACCACAAGGTATTTATGGCCTCACGTTTAACTTTATTTCTCAAAAGTACGGTGGTTAAGATGGCAATGACTTTAGAGCAAACAAGGCAAGCTATTATTGATCGTATGCAAAGCTTTACTGGTATTGCGCAGGACAGAATACAGTATCCAAATGCTCCAGGCTTTAATGTACCTAAAGATGGTGTTTGGTGCCGCTTAACGATTGCAGGTGGTCCCAGTTTTAATTCTGGCATTGCAGATAAGCCATGTACTCGCCGTACCGGTAATATCATGATTCAATGCTTTGCACGTCCCAATTCAGGAATAATTGAAATCACAAAATTGAGTGATGCATTACTTGCTCATTTTGAATATTTCACAATCGAACACTTAGAATGTTTGAATGGCCAATCTATTTATGCGGGTAAAGATGCTGATTTCATTCAGTATAATGTGAGCATTGGGTACAAGGTGAATTGATATGTCATGTATGCTGACTTTAGAAGAAATCGAAATTAAACGGCAAGAACTGGAACGGCATCTTGAAGATGTTATGTCTGTTGAGTTGAGCAAATGGCAATCTGAAAACAAGCTATGTGTTTCTGATGTGAATATACGCTTGGCTAATGTTGTTAGTCTCGGAGGGCCTAAACATAACGTTGTTACTGGAGTAAGTGTCGATTTAGATAATGAGCTTTGAGTTCAAGAAAAAGCTACTGCAAGGCGATTATTTTTAATGACCTCAGCATATTATCATTTGTGATTACATTCTGTTACAGTAATGGAAATTTATAACAAATGGTAAAACATGAAAAAATCAACTTTAGGCTGGGGTGCCGCAGGATTAGTAGCTTTAGGGATTTTTGGTTCAGGCAATGATAACTCTCCAAAACAAACTTCAGACTCAGAAAATGCGCAGAGTGCAGTAGAGGAAGTTATCGAATCAAAATATATCAACACTAATTCTTTAAATATTAGAGATAAACCAAACGGTCAAGTAGTAGGAAAGTTAGGACGTGGGGAAAAAGTTGATATTTATGAGATGAAAGGAAACTGGGCACGTATTTCCTTAAATTCCTCATCACCTCAGTGGTTATCAACAAAGCTATTATGTGAAACGGATGGCTGTTTTAAACAAAAGTCTCGATCAACCACGTCAAATAATTATCAGGCCTTAAAATCTCATCCTCATCATTCTGAAAGAAAACAGAAAAAAACCTACTACGATAGTGATTGTTCATGTGCTGTGGTGGATTATTGCGTGGGTCCTAGAGGTGGGCACTACTGTATTACGAGTGGAGGAAACAAGAGATATAAACCTAGATATTAATTAATTTGAATTATGAGACCTCCATTTTGAGAGGTACTTTATGTCTTAATCACTACCACCTCATCGGTGGTTTTTTTATGTCTATAGGAATCACTTATGAGCAATTTTGTATTTAAGCGTGGTGACACTTTCAACTTAAATCTTCAGCTAGTTGATATGGATGAAGCCCTGCAATATCCACCAGATGATGTGCGCCGTGCAATTGATCTTACAGGTTATACCTTCACTTCACAGGTTAAAGCTCTGGCTGATGGTGCTACTGTGGCCACATTAACTTGTACTGCATTAAGCCAAAGCACACAGAAAGGGTGGCTGAACATTAAATCTAGTGCAAGCACTGCAACTTGGCCTTTAGGGCTGTGTCAGATGGATATTAAAGCTGTAGTTAGTGGCACTACACAGCACACTGAAACTTTGACTTTCCAAGTGATTGACGGAGTAACAGCATAATGGCAAATCTTGTTTTTAAATTTAGTTGGGATCATCGGCCATTCCCATATAACGCCTCACAGGGCAAGCGGCAGTTTATGTTGCCATTTGCGTCAGGTATTCCCAATCTGGCACCCAACTTTTCTCAAGTAGTTGGTACTGCAGCTATCTCTCAAGGTGGAACGGGGGCAACTACAGCGGCTGGTGCACGAGCTAACCTAGGCGCAGCTGCAAGTGGGGTAAATAGTGATATTAGTGAGCTTAAGGGACTTACAACCCCTTTATCAATTTCTCAGGGAGGATTAGGAGCTGATAATGCACAGACAGCTAGAATGAATTTGGGGTTAGGAACTGCTGCTGTACTAGCGTCAACAACAAGTCAATATGATCCTACGCCGGGACGAGCACTAAGAGTCGGTGATTGGGGGATAGGGGCTGAAGGTTCTCGTGTATCTGATATGGTTGCTCCTCTTAATAATGGTTTTTTTCGAACAGATGACACTTTAACAAATGATACTGGTAATAGTATTGGTCCTTATGGTTTCTTTTTACACTGTACCCGACGCTCAATGGGTTTATATACAAATGGAAGTCATTCATTTCAGCTTGGGAAAGCTGCCTCATATTCTGCCCTGAAGTATCGATTTAATAATAGTGGTACTTGGTCTAATTGGTTTAATTTATTGACTGCACAAAATACTACAACTGATGGAAATGGTTTTATTAAAGCCGCTTCACCAGTCGTTAAGCTTTTCCAAAGTCATATTGAGCTAAATAACGATGCTGCCAAGCAACCGATCACTTTTGACAAATTAGGCACTGGTGACTATCTGATTAAGGGCTCTTTAGGCTTTGCACAGGAAGGTTGGTATATCGAAGTACCTAAGGATGCCAACGGTAATACGGTAGTAGCAGTTGAATATTCAACCTTAGAAAATGGTGATCTTTCTATTAAAACTTATAAACGTAAGTTTGATGTGGAAAAGGCAGCCATTGTAGCTGATCTCGAAAATCCACTTGATATTCCAGAAGGCCGCTGGATTGATATCCGTCTGCATGAAGAACCTGAACCAGAGCCTGAAGAGCCGTTGAGTGAAACACCAGTGGATTTCCAGCCGACTAACTTATCTCAGGCAGTTGCTGCAGCCATGAATGGCGTGGAACCGCCAGAAATCTCAGAAACAGACGAAACACTTTAATAACCCGCTTAAACAGCGGGTTTTTTATTGCCTAAATTTTGGAGAACCACAAATGAGTTCAGGCGCAAAAATTCGATTATATGCTTGTGAGGAAGCAGTTTTAGGAACAACTCCTGCAAATCCAGTCTGGTACACCGTTCGCCGTGTTACTGATAGTTTGACTGAAAATGTTACTACTGAAGATAGCAGTGAAGTAGTTGATTCACGTTTTCGCCAAGGCGCTGTTGTAACGGAAGCCGAAGTAACTGGTCAACTAGAGTTTGAATTATCACTAGGTACCTTTGACTTATTCTTAAATGTTCTCGCTTTCAATAACTGGGCTGCAAATGCTTTAAGTTTTGGTGGTGGAGTACGTAAGTCTCTTACCTTGGTAAAAGTCTTTGAAGATATTGGTCAAGTCTTTATTTATCGTGGTATTCAAGTGAATACAGGTGAAATGACGATCCAGACCACAGGCAAAATCACTGGTAACTTTGGTTTAGTAGGTAGCTCATTTACGCGACAGCAGGTTAATCCTGTTACAAATCCTATTCCAGCATCGACTCGCCCTCTGGTGAGTATGCCAAATGTTGAAAAGCTACTTATTAATGGTCAATCAATTCAGGGTAAAGCTTGTCTGCAGACACTTACCATCAACTTTAGTAATAATCTGGAAGCGATCCGTTGTATCGGTTCTGGTAAGTACACGCCTGAGTTTTACTTAGAGAAAATGATGGATATTGGCGTAAATGCTAATTTCATGTTTTCAGCAACATCTGCTTCTTGGATTGATGCTATTAAAACCCGTGATGTATTTACATTGACCTTCGATATTACAGATACCAAAGGCAGTAAGTACTCGTTTAACTTCCCGCAACTTGAAGTTAAGGAAGCAAATCACCCTGATGGTGGTGGCGATGACATTATTACAATAGATATCAATTTTGCCCAAGTGCGTACCAGTCCAACGATTGTACGTGCTCTTGTGTAATCAACTTATTCAGTAACAAAGCCTATGGAAACCCATGGGCTTTTTTATTTCTAAAAATTAGAGGTTGTTATGGCTTTAAAAGTCGGAATTATTAAAAGCTCAGACGTATCAAAATGGTGTGAATACAAGGGTGCTGATGGCGATGTACAGGCTGAGTTCAAAGTCCGTGGTATCGCTTATAAGCCTTTTCAGGTAGCTATTGAACGGGCAGGAAACCAGATCTCGTCTAAAGGCTATGATGTGATGGTCAAAGATGAAGATGCCAAGCTTTACCACGAGCTTTTAATGGATGCATGCGCGGCCCACTTAATCGAAGACTGGAAAGGTGTGGTATTTGCCGAAATCGTAGACGGTAAAACTGTTGAGTCCGAAAAGCCATATACACCTGAGAATGCCTCAAAGCTTCTTAATCTTGGTGATATTGGTATTTCAATCTGGCTATTCATTAAAGAACAGGCCCAGAAGATTCAGGAAGACGCAGACAAGGACAAGGCTTTAATTCTGGGAAAGTCATGGAGCTCTACAAATACCAAAAAACGTATGCGTCGAAAACGCCGCACGAAATCGAGCAAATCAAGTTCTTAGGCGGCCGTATTCCGGATCCGCCAGAATATTCGTATGCGGCTGATTCAATTCTTTCGGCATTTAGCACTATATGTCGATCCAGACGTTATGAGCAAAGCATACCGTTATCTTTAGATCAGCAGGCTATCAATGTCTATGCTGAGCATAATGATTTGCCAGTGGCTGCTCATATTTTTAATGACTGTATTTTTGCGTTGGATAATTTGTTTTTGGAGGAGTGCCATAAGAAGATATCAACCAAAAGCAAAGGTAAGTGACCAAATTAGGTATTGCCAGGGACTGAAAAGCCTAATTTGGTCAAAACGTCAAACAATTAAGCAGTTGCTCTTAAACGCGACTCAAAATAACGCAGTCGATGTTACAAAATACTTGATCTGGATTGACAGAAAATTACCTTTAAGGTGTTGCGCGTGATTATCAAATGATGAATAATCACCTTACCGTCAATATTTGACGGTTCAGCATTCTTTTACTCTTTCCAAGAACCTTGGTGTTTGCTTGTATGTGTTTAACATTAACTGAAGCTAAACAAAAACTTAGAGCATTTGCTAGAGATACTAGCAAAATCAAGTTAACTGCACATGCAAAAGAAAGAATGAAAGAACGCTGTATCTCTATGAAGCAAATTATTTGCTGTTTTGAGCATGGAGATATTACTGAGGGGCCGTACCCAAATACTCGTGGTGATTGCCAGTTAAATGTTTCTGTTCGCACTGCAGGCGAATACATAACAACAGCTGTTGCAATCAAGCAGAGCGAGAACGGTGAATTCTCAGTAGTAGTCACTACATTTAGAGAGTAGGCTAAATTATGTATCACTATGAAGAATGCGGTCTGAGCAATATTTGGCTGCGCAATGGATTTACAATTGAAAATGATGAAGACTATGGTGAACTCGTATCTATTGAATCTGTTCATGAGCTTCATAATGCCATTGGGTTGTTCTTAATTACGCAAAAGCCTGACTTGAATGGTGAGGAAATTCGTTTTTTACGTAAAGAACTAAACTTGTCACAGAAGAATCTTGCTGGGCTTTTAGGAGTCAGTGAGACTAGTATTAGACATTGGGAAGCTGATCGCGGTTTAATTGGTAAACCTACTGAGCTATTACTTCGTGCATTATATAAAGAGCATGTTCAAGGTGATGGCAAACTAAGAAGTATGATTGAGTCATTAAATCATCAGGAACGAACTTTAGTACCAAGTGAAATTAGTTTTTCATATGGAAATAACCATTCATGGCATCAAACCAATTGTGAAATAGCTTAGTTAGTTTTATTTGATAGAAACCACCTTCGGGTGGTTTTCCTTTATGTGACATTTAGTAACCAGTTTGTTAAAGTTAGTACACTTTATAACAAACGGTGAAATTCATGAAAAAAATATTGGCTGCGGGTTTAATTGGTCTTGGGTTGGTGGGGTGCGCTACTCCAGCCTATAATTATCAAGCTATACCTAAAAATATAAGCAAACCGCCAATTGGATCAGTTAATAAAGCATTTGTAGGGGATCAAATGCTTGAACAGGGAATGGTGGTTGATCGTGAAGTTCTAAACGTCCCTGAAAATATTAAAATTAGTTTTGCTTATTCACTTACTTCAGGCATTTACTTAAAAACAGGCAAAAATGAAAAAGGGCAATATTTTCAGCCATTCAACACTGTCAGTGGTGGGGGGATGGTTCAGAAAAACCCTTTAGCTGACCCATTTAAAGTAGTTATGTTAGATACTGAAGGTAAGCTCTGTGTAGTAACAGTATTTAATGCAAAAAACTGTACTGATAAACATCAAGCTACTATGAAGACAGTAGCAATTGCATCAGATAATTCCTTCCAACAAACATTAATTTATAGTGGAAAATTTGGAAATAAAATTAATGTCGGGTACCGTGAATTCTCAAGTAATCAAGCACGTCCTGCATTCAATAATGATGTTGAATATGATTTAAGCCAATCTAAGCAAATAGGTTATAAAGGTGCTTTATTGGAAGTAATTGATGCCACTAATCAAGATATTACTTACAAAGTTTTGAAGAACTTTAACAAGGTAGATTAAGATGAGTGCACCACAATATAAACCAATGAGAGAAAGTGAAGTTTGTAATGCTATCGGGTGGGTGTTAATAGCTCTTGGCTTTATCGCAGGTTTTTTATTTATTCTTGCATTTGGTCGAATTGAAGTAGCTTCTTACTATGGTAAAGAAACGGTTTGGTCTGGAGTTATGATAGCAACAGGAATCGGAATTATATTTAATGGATTCCTTGCAGGCTACTTATTTCAAAAAGTAGCTAGTATTCTTCGTTACCATGAGAATAAATAATATCTTGCATAAGCACCCTAGGATGCTTTTTAAAATTGGTTTAACTACCCTGCTTGGTAATTATATTTAACTTAAAAAGAACTACCCACTCATTGAGTGGGTTTTTTATTGCCTAGAGGAAAGTAAAATGGCACAAGAATCCCGTTTGGTCATTGTTATTGATTCGCAAAATGCTGAACGTAATGCGCGTAATCTAGGCAATGAACTTGTTAGCATTGAACGTAAAGGTGAATTTGCATCTAAGTCTATGGACAGCTTGTCTGTAGCCACCAGAGCTTTAGCTGGACACATGGCTGGTTTATTAACAGTAGGTTCAGCCATTTCAAAGATGGATACATATACTGGATTACAAAATCGCCTTAAGTTAGTCACTAACAATCAAGTTGAACTAAATAAAGCAACGGAAGACACTTTCCGAATTGCTCAAAAAACCTATTCAGCTTGGGATTCTGTGTTACAGGTTTACCAGCGTTTTAGTGATAATGCCAAAACTTTAAACCTCACAATGGATGACACAGCACGTTTAACTGAAACAGTTTCTAAAGCTGTAGCAATTAGTGGTGCAAGCGCAGAAGCTGCTGATGCAGCTTTAGTTCAGTTCGGGCAGGCCTTGGCTAGTGGAACGTTGCGTGGAGAAGAACTTAATTCTGTAATGGAGCAAACCCCAGCACTAGCAAAGGCTATTGCTAAAGGTATGGGTATTACTGTAGGTGAATTACGTTCAGTAGCAGCTGAAGGAAAAATTACTTCACAAGAAATTGTAAAAGCGCTTAGAAATGTAGAATCTGATGTTGATGCTCTTTTTGCTAAAACAGATATCACAATCGGGCAGTCTCTCACACTCCTAAACAACGAGATCACAAAATTTGTTGGCGAAGCAGGTAAGGGAAGTGGTGCGGCACAGGTATTAGCTGGATCAGTTCAAACTCTTGCAAGTAATTTAGATTTAATTGCTGATGGGGCTTTAGTAGTTGGTATTGGATATATCACTCGTGCAATTTTGATGAAGAGCGCTGCTATTAAAGAGGGAATGGCTTCAACTTTAGCGAGCCGCCAAGCATCTGTATTAAATGCTCAAGCAGAATATGCAGAAGCTACCGCTGCTTTGAATGCAGCAAAAGCTCATCTCGCGAATGTGCGAGCAACAAATGCAGAAACCCAAGCTAAATTTGGCGCAACAGCGGCAGCAACTCGATACGCACAAGCACAGGCAGCAGTAACTGCTGCTACAAATGCACAAACAGCAGCTCAAATTAAGCTAAATACTGCAACTTCAATTGCAGGGAGACTAGCTAAAGGGGCGTTTGGATTAATTGGTGGGTGGGCTGGAGTTGCAACATTAGGAGTAATGGGATTAGCGGCAGCCTATTCTTATTTTAATAATAAGGCAGAGGAGGCAAAGCAAAAGCTTGCTGAACAAGCTAAAGTTGCTGAGAAAGCTGATGAGGAGTTAAAAAAATTAACTGGCAATGATAAGGCTAAAGCAGTTAATGATTTAACTACTGCTTTTAATGCACAAAATAAAGCATTAGAGAAATCATCGCGTGCTGTAGGGTCTGCATTAATTGATATCGAGAACTATGCACGAGGAAATAGGGAGGTTGAAAAAATTTCCCAAGAAGCGAGAACTGGAACTATCAGCTATACAGAAGCCATTGAACGTCTAAATAAAATTAAGTTGCCTACAGATCTATATGAAAATCTGAAAAAACAGGCTGCGCAGTATGATGACAATGCATCTAAAGCAAGTTTATCAGCTGAGAAACTTAAATTATTAAGAGTTGAAGTGAAACTTGGAGGTAATGAAGCACAAAATGCGGCAATTCAGCATCAAAAACAAGCGGATGCTTTAGGAAATACTGCTACTGAAGCAGAAAAGGCAACTAAGGCTTTGCAAGATTATCAAGCCAAGCAAAAAGATAGCGTTATTGATTCAATCTATAAATCAGGTTGGCTTGATAAAGGTTACACTGTTGCTCAAGCTAATGCCATTTTAGAACTGCAAAAAGCTAAAGGAATGAGTGCAATTTTGTCTAAAGATGAAATTGATAGCGCACTTAGAAATCTCAAGATCATCGAAGAACAACAGGAGCGAGAAGATAAATTAACTGAAGCTAAAAGAAAGCAGACGCAGGAAATTGAAAAACAAGCAAAACTTACTAAACGCTTGGTCGGTATTTCCGGTCAATCCGGTATTGGTACTGGTCCACATCTTGACGTCCGATATGGTGGCTCATTGTCAGGTCAGAAAGTTTCTAATGAACATCTGGCTCGATTACAGGCGGGAGGAAAACCTTTAACTTCCTACAAGATCAGTTCTAATTATGGTCCACGAAAAGCCCCAACTAAAGGGGCTTCTTCATTTCATAAAGGTATTGATTTTTCAATGCCTGAAGGAACACCAATCACGACCAATGTTGCTGTGAAAGATATCAAGACATGGTATGACAGCAAGGGAGGTGGTTATGTCAGTGAAGTGATCTTTGAGGATGGAGTGTCTCTTAAGCTTCTACATCAATCTCCCAAGATGCAGAGCAAGGTGAAAGGTGGTGCAAGTAAAGGAAGTGATAAAGCAGCTGGTGATATTCAATCTCAACTTGAACGTCAACAGGATTTGCAACGGTCACTTGAAAATGAGGTGGCTAGTGAAGTCGGACGGATTAACAATAATAGAAAGGCAAGACTGGAGGATGTTGATAAAGCAAACTTTAGCCCGGAACGTACTGCAGAAATAAAGGCGGAAATAAATCGTCGTGCAGATAATGATATTGCTATAGCCAAACAAGCCCTTAGAACGAAATTGGAAGACTATAAGGAGTTCCAGAAAACCGAGGAACAGTTACTAGAAGAGTCCTTTAACCGTAAAAAGTTCAATGCAGCTCATGACCTTGAATTAAGTAAGTTTGAGCAGAAGCAAGCTGTTGAATTGCTGGAACAGCAAAAACAGCAAGAGTTAGGGTTATTAAAACTAGCTCAGGAACAGCGGTTGTTTCAAGCCCGTTTATCTCTGCTTTCTGAAACGCAAGCCATGCAGGAACGTTACAGACTCGAACGGGAGGAAATTCTTAAGAATACCAAGCTTTCTATAGAAGAGCGGCAAAAGCTAATCGCATTATCTAAAGCCAATCAGGATAAAGAGACACGCGATAAAGTGAATAATGCTGTTCAAAACTGGGGTGGTATCCAAGCGGATATGAATGGTACCGGAGAATTTTTCAGACAGGATCAGGAACGATTTAGCCGTTTAAATGCTGCAAATGATTTAGCAGATAGTCAATTTGCTGCTACTGATCTTGATGAAAAAAATGGTTTAGATGTTCTAAATGCACACATGGAAGCAGGACTCATCAAGCAACAGGACTTCGAAAACCGGAAAACAGCTATCATTCAAGCTGCTCAGGACCAACGCAATCAGATCGCTGCCGAATATGCTCAGAATGCTCAGGATATTGAAGATAAGTATCACCAAGATCGATTGAATGCTCAAATTGCTCTTGGTGGCCAAATGATGGGTTCACTCACATCGATGTTTGGTTCAATGTTTGGCGAGCAATCAAAAGCATACAAGATCATGTTTGCTGCTGATAAAGCTTATGCCATTGCAGCTGCAGGTATTTCTATTCAGCAAAGTATTGCAAAGGCGGCTAGTGTTGGTTTTCCAGCAAATATCCCATTAATTGCAAGTGCTATTGCACAAGGTGCAAGCATCATTGCAAACATCCGGGCAATTAAAGATCAAGGCTTTGCTGACGGTGGTTACACTGGATCAGGTGGGAAATATCAGCCTGCTGGTATTGTCCATAAAGGAGAGGTGGTCTGGTCCCAAGAAGATATTAAACGCTGGGGCGGTGTTGGCTTAGTCGAGAAAATGCGTAAGAGTGCAAACCCTGAAGCTTTTCTCAATAACAATGCCTTGGCAGATAGTGTCATGCGCCGTGCAATGATGAGCTCTAGTGCCTTTATAGAAAGCCAAAAGCAGGCTGACATCTTTAATCAACCGGTTCAAGATACTCAGATTATCTATAAGGGTAATAGAGACACACCTAAATTAGCTTCTTCTGGAAATTTAGACTTATTCCATGATGGCAAGGTCTACTTCTCATCCAATGGTTTAGTTCAGGATCGTTCAAATCTGGATGATGTTCAGGACTTTACTTTAGGAAGTACTTCACGCCCTCAAGCTGAGATGATGCCTTCAATTGAGCCAGCTTCACCGACAATCAATTTCAAAATTGAAGTGATTAATCAGGTGAGTGGGGCGACAGTTGAAGCCGAACAACTGGACGAGCAAACAGTCCGGATCATTGTTAAAGATGAACTGGATAAGCAGCTTCCAAGAACGGTACCTAAGCTTGTAAGTGATCAAATCGCAAATCCAAACTCAACCATTAGTCGGTCTTTGACTGAGAATACGACAGCGAGAAGAAATCGTACTTAATAATTTGAACCCTTTTCGGAGGGTTCATTTTCATAATATTTAAATTTCAAGGTGATAGAGTCTGTTGGCATTAAAATTGATGGTTAAGACATGAAAAAAATAATTGTAATTTCTACAACACTTTTAGGCCTTACGGGATGTGCCATTCCTGCGGTAAATAATCTCGTAAGATCCACAAATATGTATCAGGATGATGTTTCGGGAAATACTGCAAATTTAAGGGTTTATAGAAGTAATATTCCCATGGTGCAGTTCTATATTACTTATCAAAATAATGAGGGTGAAAAAATTTCAAAAAACCTAATAACTAAGCAGATTTCAAATAATTTAACAAAGTATGGCTCTATGCATGAGCCCAAAAAATTAAATATGCCTAAACCCACAATCAGTTTAAATAATGGTGAAGAGTTTTTTGAGTTTAAAGTACCCGCAAATAAGAAGTTAACTTTCAGGCTTACTTCTGTTATTGGGTCAACTACTATGTATAGTTGTGATGTAAAAATGGACTATCAGTTGGAAAGAAATGGAAATTATGAATTGATCCGTTTAAAACAGATCAAAGATTTTGTGAATCCAGCTTTACTGACTGAACCATCTCAAGATGAAGCCTACTGCAAGTTTGTAGTAAAAGAGATTTTTGAAGATGGTAAAGAAACTATTATTAAATCGATTTCTTAATGTTAAATCGTTTTTGTAATTAATTTAAATATCTAAACCTTATTTCATCAAACCACCTTTCGGGGTGGTTTTTTATTACCTGAAGGAAAGTTATGTACAAGTTAAAGCTAAATCCTCAGACCAGCGGCTATGGCGTAACACCGGGTGATGATGTGAAACGTCAGCAGATGGATGGCGGTCGTGGTCGCTATTACATCGATGTGAAACGTAACAGCCACATTGTTGATGTGAACTGGAACTTAAGTAAAACCGATTTCAATAAAATGATGGCTTTCTGGCGGGTCTACCAGAACAAACCAGCCTCATTTTATGCGGATTTGGTGATTGATCAGGGAACACGTCAGCAATATCTATGCAATTTCATTCCAAACTCGTTCAAGACCAATGAAGTCAACGGCAACTTATATCGTGTGAACGCGCAGCTCGAAGTTGTTCAAAACCAGCCTAACCTGAATGCCGATATAGCATTAATTAAAGATTGGGAGGTCTAATGGATAACGAATATGCCAAGTTCTTTTTCAATCGGAAAGTTGATGTCTATCAACTGGGGTGTATTGAGCTATCACATCCTTCTTTTATGAATACTTATCGGGTAGTCCGTAATGATGACCGAGGTGTCTATGTACAACATAAGGAAGGATCCGGTCAGGTCTATTATGAGTTCTTGCCAGTCTCTATACAAAGATCCGGAATGCTTGGTGATCTGGACCAGACATTAACCGTTTCTATCTCTGGTCTAGGTGATGTGATGCCTGATGAGTTTGAACGGGTAATCGAAGGGCAATATCCAGATGTAAAGCCAACCGTAAATTACCGGATTTACAGTTCAGACAATCTGAACTCTCCAATGTTTTATTTACTTGGACTGCAACTCTCAAGTGTCGCCATGAACCATAAAGCTGTGACATTCAAGGCTGAATCACCACGATTAAATACCACTAAAACTGGGGACATTTTTGCACTGGATCGCTTTAGTGGTTTGAAGGGGGCTATATGAAAAGTCATGATCATTTGCTCGATAGGCAATATGACGAGGATCACTACAACTGTGTTCACTTTGTTCATGAAGCTGCAATGGACCTATATGGCATAGATCGGGCTGAAGCGCTTGAACTCTTTATGCAGCCTAAGGGCAAAATTACTTTTTTATCTTCACGGTTAAAACTTTTAAATCCGCTACCCATGCCCAAGGAAGGCTGCATAGTCGCCTTCCATCCGAGACAAAGAAATAAGCCCCCGCATGTGGGGCTTTTTCGTGGGCAAAAGATTCTTCACCTCATGGAAAGCGGAGTCACTTATTTGCCTGAAGAGGTTGTGATGGAAATGGGGTTTAATCGGGTCAGTTATTATGATTAAAGTTATTTATAAAAAAGACGCTTTGTCTGAAGAAAAGACAATTGAGCAGGCTCAAACCATTGGGCAATGGCTCACTTCAAAATATGAACATATGCCTGAGCATGTCCGTATCTTTCATACTACAAGCAATATGGATCATGCCGAAATTTCATTTGCGAATGAAGTCACACCAAAGAATGCATATGACTTAAAGCAGCTTGATTTCTTACCGGGCACTTTTATCGTAGTTGAGAACCCTAAATGGGTCGCGGCTATTGTTTCGATTGTGATTAGTATTGCGATCGCATTTTTAATGCCAACGCCATCAATAGCACAAACGACTCAAAATACTAACCAGTCTTCTTCAGCAAACAATGAACTTTCTAACCGGGAAAACAAGATCCGGGTGAATGGTCGTATTGCTGATAACTATGGAGCTGGGTGGAATACTCCCGACCTAATCGCAGTACCTTACAAGGTATATGAAAACAACGTTGAAGTTGAGCATGTAGTGGGCTGTATTGGGCGTGGACACTATAAAATCAATGGAGCTTATGACGGTGAAACCAATATTGTCGATATTGCTGGCGCATCGGTAGAAGTCTTTCGACCAGGTGTAGATATTGTTTCAGGTGAGCCATATTTCTCGCTTGGTACCGAAATTACCACGCCGCCACTAACGGTTCAGCATCAAACTTCTGTTAATGGCCAAGTTTTACGTCCTGCTGATACACAATCTTTAGAAGGTACGAACTACCTTCATTTTGCATATCCAAACGAGATTCTTCGGGCAACGGCAAACAACACAGATTTAACCACTAAGTTTGTAAGTAATGACCGCGTAGAAATCACCAATGCCTCATTCACGTTTAATGGCCAGACTTTTGATTTAAATGGTACTTATAGCGTTCTATCGGTAGCTGATGACCGTATGACGTTATCAAATCCGGCGGCCGTTAATGCTAACTGGTTAAAGCTTAAAGAGTTAAATAACCAACAAACTGCAGCTTTGTCACCAAAGATCAGTTCAATAGGTGAAAAATGGATTGGTCCATTCATTCTGGACAATGTTGAACGTAGCCGGGTGCTGTGTAATTTTGTGGCCACCAATGGACTTTATACCGTTTCTTCAGGTGGGTATCAGGCCGCTGTTAATGTCACGATTGAAGTTGAAGTAACACCGGTAAATGAATCTGGTGCAGCGATTGGTAATCCGATGCTGAAGCAGATCATTTTGAAAGGTTCGGCAAAGTCACGTCAGACCGTTGGTGCAACACTTGATATGGTCACGTTTCAGGGGCGTTGTAGTGTCCGTGCACGCCGTTTAACTCCGACTCCGACAGTCACAACAGTTGTTGATGAAGTAAAGTGGCAGGCGCTTTACGGTGCTTATCCTTTACAAAGCACAGTGTATGAACATGAAACGGTTTTTCGTGCGCGTACTTATGCAACCACTGGAGCTTTATCTGTTAAGTCCCGCAAGATCAATTTTGATCTTCAGCGAATGTTGCCGACTTATAAAAACGGGGCAATGACAACAGAGCTATATCCAACGTCTAGCTTTGCTGATGCTTTGGTATCTATGGCACTCGATGACAAGATTGGCCGCCGTTCGATCGATGAGATTGATCTTGAAAACATCTATCGGACCTATAATGATGTAGTTGATTATTTTGGTACGCCGCTAGCGGCTGAGTTCTGTACTACCATTGATGATACGAATCTATCTTTTGAAGAGCTGGTTACCAATCTTTGTGATGCGGTGTTTTGTACTGCATATCGGCAAAACAATAAGCTCAAGCTTTATTTTGAACGGCCAACTGATAACTCGGTAATGCTGTTTAACTTCAGGAATATCATTCCGGATAGTTACAAGCATGACCTGACCTTTGGCGTGATGGATGACTACGACGGACTGATCTATGAATACACGGATCCGACCGACGATAGCCGTATCAATATCTATTTACCGGATAAAGGAGCCAAAAACCCAAAAGAGGTGAAATCTGTTGGTGTACGAAACAAGTGGCAAGCGCATTTCAATGCATACCGGATTTGGAACAAGATGCGCTTCCAGCGCAAATCCATTACCTTTGATGCGGCACCAGAATCAGAATTACTGGTTTTACGTGACCGGATTGCTGTAGCGGATTATCGCAATGGTATTCATCAAAGCGGTGAGGTGGTACAGCAAGAAGGTTTAGTCCTCACCTTAAGCCATGATGTAGATTTCATTGCAGGCAAGAGCTATGTGATTTATCTGCAAATGGCGGATGGCACAGTGGACCTGATTCCTGTTACACCGGGTTCAGCCAAAAATAAGGTGGTTTTAGGGCGGTTGCCGAACGGGGCCTTAAAGCTAAGTCCTGATGATTTTGTAAATACCATCTATACAGTAGTTAATGATGATACTAAAGGTTCATTGCCTTATCTGGTTGCAAAAAGAGAACCGGTTGACCAGTTCTCTAATACTATTACAGCAATTAATTACGATGAGCGCTATTACCTCAACGATAAAGACTTTATTGACGTGCCGGTTGATGATTCTCCAATTTACATTCGATATGACCAGCTGGATATTAATCTGGCGCGTTTATATCAGATGCAAAGAGGGGATTTGCCAACGACTGGCGAAATCAGTTTTGTAGTTGAATCTGGTGCACTAGTTTCTAGTTCGAGTTCTTATCGACCGGAAACCAGATTTGTCTATAAATTCGACTACAACTCCAGTCCGCCGAAACAGGAATTTATTGCCCCTGCAGCGACTGAACTACCCGCCATTGATACTGGTGAGTTCCCACCTGATCTGGTGGTAAATCTGACTATTAAAGGTGCTGTTGTTGGGCGTGGTGGTGATGGCGGTTTACCTCATTTGGCATTTGGCGCATGGGAGTCCGATCCGGATTACAACTTTACTAAAACCCGACGTGATGGGTTTCAGGGAGCACCCGGTTTATTGAACCGGCACAGCAAACTAAACCTGATTATTGATGGCGGCACTCTAGCTCGAGGTGGATCTGGTGGTGGAGCAACACCAAGCGGTATTTACACTGGGTTGTCTTATGGTGTTCAAGGTATTCCGGGTGGAGCTGGTGCACCATTTGGACGGGTCATGACAGGCCAGCCAATTTCAAGCGACTCACAAGATTGGCGCTGGTATTTTGGAAGTTACTTCAATGTCTTAAAAATTACTGATGCCGAAGCTTCGGTACCCGGAAAAGGCTACCGAACCCAAAATGACCGTTATGGATCCCCATTATCAGGTGATGGCGGAAACTGGGGCGAACGTGGTACCAAGTCTACTAATGATGGAACATGGAACTGGAAATACCATGGCACAACTGAAGGTCAGCCGGGGCCAGGTGGACCTGCAATTGTGGGAGTTGCACCACTGACAACTCAATTGATTAATGGAGGGAAAATCTTACAAACCCTTTAAACCTTATAAGAACTTTGAGCACCCAATTCGGGTGCTTTTTTATTACCTAAATTTTCTGGAGAAATTAATGGAACCAGTTTCCACTAGCGGTTTTACAGCACTTTTAAAATTATATGGGATTGCAATCATGGTGACTTTAGCAGTCGGTTTGGTTGCAGCAGTTGTATTAATGACTCGTATGCCACGCTCACCACAAGAGTGGGCAGTTGGTTTGATCTGTACGGTTGTATCAAGTTTGGCTGGCGGCTCATTCATTATTGTGAAGTGGGGACTTCATGAATGGGTTACTGATGTATGGGGGATGATTGCTCTAGGTGGGTTCTTCTTTGTTTGTGGTTTACCCGGTTGGGCTTTAGTCCGTTGGATTTTTAATTTTATAGATAAACAGGAAGGTAAAACGATCGTTGAAGTGATCAAAGAGTTTAAGAAAGCCAGAAAAGACATTGAAAACAGCTAATGCCGCCTTCGGGCGGTTTTTTACATCTGAAGGAAACCGAAATGAACATTGAACAATATCTGGACGAGTTAATTAAGCGTGAGGGCGGGTACGTAAACAACCCAGCAGATCGAGGCGGTGAAACAAAGTACGGTATTACTGAAGCAGTAGCACGTACTAACGGCTTTAAGGGCAACATGAAAGATTTACCGCTTGATGTGGCCAAAGCCATTTATAAAAAGCAGTATTGGACAGATCCGCGATTTGATCAAGTGAATGTAATTAGCTCGTTAGTTGCTGAAGAGCTTTTAGATACTGGGGTAAATTGCGGTACCGGATTTGCAAAACCACTCTTACAGCGTGCTTTAAATTTGCTGAATAACCAAGGTAAAGCAGGTTGGCCAGATTTAACAGTTGACGGAATTTATGGTCCAGCAACTCTTAATGCACTCAAAACTTATCTGGCCAAGCGTGGAAAAGACGGCGAAAAAGTCCTGGTGCGTGTTCTTAATATCATGCAAGGGCAACGTTACATTGAAATCTGTGAACGCAATCCTAGCCAGGAACAGTTTTTCTATGGTTGGATCGCCAATCGAGTTGTTATATGAAAGTCTTTCATTGCAGACGATCAAAGATAGCTTTAACAATTACATTGCTGTGCATTCTATTTTCAGGATGCACAGCTCATACGATCAATAGCAATGTCAATGTCTCAATTTGCGCTAGAGCATTATAAAAAAAAGCCCTGAATGATCAGGGCTATTTAATAAACTTCAATTCACATACTTCTACAAAGCTCGAGTAGTCTTATGTTTGTTATTGTATAGCTTGATAATCCTCTATCTTTCATCCTAGGGTTGTGCACATACTTCTATCCTTAAATTGTGTAATGAAATTTCTTCTGTTGTAGTTGAGAAGCTTTTCAATCTGTTAAAAGAATCCAAAAAGCATCAAATGAATAAAGAAACTACTTATTTAACTTGAATCATCATTTTCTGTTTACTAATAAATGAAAGTGCTTGGATGTATAGGGATTGTTTTTTTAATGTTATGTTATAATATAACCTTTTCTTAAAAAAGGGGGGGATTATGAAACCTTTGGCAGCTTTACCGTTAATTTTTATAGCAATTCAGCAAGTGCAAGCTGAGGAGAGAATTGCAATTTTAAAGCCTCTTGTTTTTAAGGCAAATGCATTAAAGGAAAAAAATTATGTGGTGGACAAAGAAAAAGTAGAAAGTTCCAATACAATAGGTGATGCTCTTAAAAATATAACAGGTATACAAAGTACTTCATTTGGACCCAATGCAGGTGCACCAGTTATACGTAGTTTGAGTGGAAATCGGGTTGGAGTAATTGAAAATGGAGAATTTATTAATGGAATGAATGCATTTAGTGGAAATATTAATATACCATTCGATCCAATTTTTATAGAAAAAGTGATAGTGAACAAAAATACAGATAATATTCGTTATGGCGGAAATGCAATAGGCGGGAGTGTTCAAATAGAATCGGGTTTAATTCCTAAAAAAATTGAAGAAAAGCCAAACAAATTAGATATTGTCTTTCGGAAAGGATTTAATGATTTTGATGTAAAGGGGTTCAATTTTAACATCAATGATCAAAAAAACTGGTCTACAAATATAAGATATTCAGAATATGAAATTTCTTCTTATAAAATTCCAGGAAATAGTAAAGCCAAATTATGTGAAGACCAGATTTTTTCAAATTCAGGTGGGATCAATAGTGCATTAGCAGCTTCCTGTCAAAAAGATAGTAGAGTCCAACATATTTATAACAAGTCGTCACAACCATACATAGATAAATTTATGACTGAGAATCCTGATTGGGCAGATGGCGATTTTTCTTTTTATACAGATAAGCCCACATCTATATGGGGAGGAAAAACATATATAAATCCAAAAAATCCAGAGTACATACCTAATACTCCGCAAAATACAATAAAAAAGATCAATACGGATGTTACACCAAATTATTTTAAAAAATTAGGTAACAGTTATGCTCAGAATGAGAATATTGGGTTTGGAACAACATACTTTTTTGATAAAGGTTTCATTGGATTGAGTGCAGATAAGAAAAAAAGTGAATATGGTGTACCAGGATTTTCATTACAAAATCAATCTTTTGCTGATTCTTATGAAACATTACCGGTTGGTGTGAAAATAGATCAAAATCGTTTTGTATTAAATTCCAATTTTATCCAACCAATTTCCTCTGCAGAAGAGATAAGTTTGAATTTTCAACAGCTTTCTAATAAATCTGGAGAATATGTTGGTACTGCAAAAGCTAATGAGTATAAAATTGATAATCAATTAATTGAATTAATAATGAAACAGTCATCCTTTAAGGGATTAGATGGGATACTTGGTTTTAGCCTTAAAAATAGGAATATCGAAGGAAGTGGTACTCAGCGCTATTTACCTAATGTAAGTACTATTAGTAAAGCTATATTCTTACAAGAAGAATTAAATATCAAACAATTTACTTTAAATACGGGCTATCGTTTTGAAAGAATTGAACATGAGCTTCAAGATAATGATTTTAAACTAGCAAGAAATGCTAGTAATTCAAGAATAGAAAATAGAAAATATAATTTAAACCAATATTTTATCGGAGGAGAATATAAGGTTAATAATTTTATAAATTTAAAAGTTGATTATGGTATTTCAGAAAGAGCACCTGAAGTGAATGAGCTCTATTCAAGTAATGTTCACTATTCTGTTATGGCACAAGAAGAAGGCGACCAGAATCTCAAACCAGAAAAATCTAAAAGTTTAGAGTTAGGTATGTTTTTGAATTGGAATAATTGGGTCATGCAACTTGTTGGGTATCAAATGGATTTTGAAAATTATATGTATTTATCTCATTCAGGTGTTGCTGTGCAAAATCGATTACCTTTAAAATACTGGAAACAGACAGACACTGACGTCAAAGGGTTTGAAATTGATTTAATTTATGATTTTAATCTAGCTCATATTGGGAATATTAAACTAGGTGGTTTAGCTGATTTTGTTAAAAATAAGGCTGTTAATCCTACAGATATAAGGTTAGCTAATGATGGAGTTTACCTACCAAATATGCCTACTAATCGTTATGGCATGTTTCTTGAGTGGAGAAATGATTCTTGGAAAGGTAAAATTTCAAGTATTTACTACGATGAGCCAAGATATCTAGGTAAGAATGTAATACAGGAAGTTCCTTTATCTGGTTACAACTTACTTGAATTTAAGATAGATAAAAAATTAAAGATTAAAAATGCTTCATTTGATATATTTTTAAATGGTACAAATCTGCTGAACGAAGAGGCTAGACCACAAAACTCTCCTCTAAAATATATTGCCCCTCTACCAGGGCGAGCATTTCAACTGGGGATAACTATGCATATTTAGGTTGCTAAAGATATAAAGTTAGTTCTTATCTCCTGTCTTCAAATTTAGTAATAAAAATATAGTCTTAAAGCCGAATAATTAATCGGTTTTAAGATTTTAAAATAATCAATTATAAAGTTTAAAATTTTTTATTTATAAAATGTGTTCAAATAATGAACTGATTTTTTAGCTCAAGGAGCCATCGTCATATAAATAAAGAATATTACAAAGGTTCTTTTTTAATTTTTCTTTAAGGTATGGTATCTAATCTTAGCATTTTTTATATTTAATGGTTTTTAAAAATGGCACTTAATGTTTTTAAATTCAAAAAAATATGCAAGGATGTTACACTATTAAATTTTAATTTGCTTTTATCTATCTGGCTAGGTTTATTTCTGAATATAGGTTTTTTTAAAAAAATCCATCAACTTACACCTTATAATGGTATTAAGTCAGTTCTTTTCTTAGGGGCGACATTAGTTATTTTAATAGCGGCATATAATTTAATTTTTCAATTAATAAATTGGAAATGGACTGCCAAAATCTTTGCAATTTTATTGATATTTATTGGTGGCTTTAGCTCTTATTTTGTAAACACATTGGGTGTCATTATTTCACCCGACCAAATTCAAAATATGGTGCAGACCGATGTTTCGGAATTTACCGATCTAATCTCTTTACGCTTTGTTTTATGGACAGTTTTTTTTGTTATTTTGCCCATTTTTTTAATTACTCAA
The DNA here is from genome assembly GCF_009759685.1 of Acinetobacter baumannii. NCBI lineage: Bacteria > Pseudomonadati > Pseudomonadota > Gammaproteobacteria > Moraxellales > Moraxellaceae > Acinetobacter > Acinetobacter baumannii. The sequence goes on from NZ_CP046654.1 coordinate 2,487,443, forward strand.
GTTAAATTTAAACAAGAAAAAGCATCACGGTTGTTATTGAAGAAAGTATTCTCACTGGTAGCTTCATTTGCAGTGGTCGGTGTTTTACTTTTTACTTACTATGTCGATTTCGCTGCAATATTTCGTGAGCATCGTGATTTAAAAGGGATGATTTCACCGCAAAATAGTATTTCATCGCTTATGTCTTACTATCATAAGAAGGCTCCGAAGAAAAATCTGCCTCTTGTGATATATGGACAAGATGCTCATCAAGTTCAGCAAGTACAAAAGAACCTCCCTAAGTTAATGATACTTGTTGTAGGTGAAACGGCACGTGCCGAAAGTTTCTCTCTAAATGGGTATGCAAAAAATACGAATCCGGAGCTTTCTAAACAAGATATTTTCAACTTTTCGCAAGTGAGCTCATGCGGTACGGCGACAGCTGTTTCTGTGCCATGTATGTTCTCGGGTATGCCACGTGTAGATTATGATGAGCAATTAGCTAGTCACCGCGAAGGTTTATTAGATATTGCAAAACGTGCGGGTTACCAAGTGACTTGGATTGATAATAACTCGGGTTGTAAAGGTGCATGTGATCGCGTTGAACAATACCAGATTCCAGAAAACTTAAAGAAAAAATGGTGTAAAGATGGCGAATGTTATGATGACATTCTCATTGACAGCTTAAAGCAGTATTTGGCTACTATTGCCAAAGATGATGATCGTCCGCGTTTGATTGTTCTGCATCAAGTGGGTAGTCATGGACCTGCATATTACAAGCGTGCACCTGAGGCATATCAACCTTTTAAACCGACTTGTGATACTAATGCGATACAGGGCTGTTCGCAAACTGAATTGCTAAATAGTTATGATAATACAATTGTATATACAGACCATGTATTAAGCCAAATGATTAATACTCTAAAAGAAATATCAAAGTATCAGACAGGTTTATGGTATTTATCTGATCATGGCGAATCAACCGGAGAACATGGTTTATATTTACATGGTTCACCTTATGCAATCGCACCGAGCCAACAAACACATGTACCAATGATTATGTGGTTCTCTGAAAGTTGGAAACAACATAATCTTGCTCAAGTGAATTGTTTAAGCCAACAAACTAAACAAAAGTTAAGTCAGGATAATTTATTCCCAAGTTTGTTAAGTTTGCTGGATGTAAAAACTCAGGTAGTAAATAACAAACTTGATATGTTGAGCCAATGTAAATAAATATATTTTTAATTTATATAAAACGAAGCAAAATAGACTTGCTTCGTTTTATAAAATGTATTGGTTCTTTTATATTTAAAAAATAAGAGGGCAGTCGTAACCCGGATAAACACCATTCTTATAGTCGAATGTCGGTTCGAATAGATCTAGTAGGTGAACTCGATCTTTATTTATAGGTTCATAGTTCGCGCACATACAAAGTAACCTCTTTATGATTTTCGAAATTACTTTTCCATCATAACTAATATAAATAAAAAGAGGGTAAATAATAGACTGTAGACGCTATTATTCACCCTCATGGTATATATCTTTAACGCCAGCTATTCGGAACTTTGAATTTACCTGTAGGCATTGGAGAACCCAGAACATACTTAACGTTGTAAATTAAACCAGGCAAAACAGTGTTTGGCTTTTCATTAAAGCAAACATAGGTATTGTTTCTGGATGGTTTAATTAACTTATATTGTGTACCAGCACTTGAGACATAATAGACACCATTTGGGGTAGTCTTAAGGCCAGCATCAACTTTAGAAATATTTTGATTGTAACTCTGGCTTGTATTGTTAATAGCTGAGAAATAACTACACCCTAGCGATTTAGATACTTCAGCAGCTTTACGTAATGCGTACTGGTTTGCTATCGATTTATGGGTATATCCGTTTACAGATGCGCGTACTTGAAAGACATTATCATCAATAATAGTGGCTTCAACGCCACCAGAAGCCCCCATTTCTTGATAAGGTGTAGTACAGGCTTGTAAACCAATTGTTGCTAAAGCAGCTAAAAATATCTTTTTCATAATTTATATAAAGTGATAAATGCGTCACATTAATTTTAACTATTTAGAAGAATTTTTCAATTACTTAAGGATTTCTTAAAACTTGAGTTCTAAAAATCTAGAATTTGGCCTGCCATTTTAAAGTTATCTAACACTTGAATGTGGTGGTTAATTAATTCTTGAGCCTGATTTCTCGATTCATTTTTCTCGAAATATAAGCGACTTTTGATTAATGCTTTTACTGGTTCAGAAATAATCACGTCTTCAATCATATTCATAGCTTTCTTTAAATCATCGAAAGAAACTTGAATATATCCATCAGTCACATCGTTATCATCATCGTCAGTGGTATGGTTAATTAGCCTTTTAATCGTATAGCTTCCTATGGCCAAGCTGTTCGCGATAGTGCCAAAGGTGCGGCGTAAATCATGGAACGTAAATTCGATACCAGAATTCTCAGTTACTTTGTCACGTGCTGCTCGGCGGTCTGAAATATGGGAAACACCATTTCTATCGGTAAAGACATATTTGTTATCACCGGCACGTTTTTTTCGTTCACGCATAATGTGCCAAAGGGTATCACCCATAGGTAGCAAAAGATCCTCATGGTTTTTCGTATTAATAATTTTGATGGTACCAAATTGAAGATCTACATTTTTCCATTCAACAGATTCTGCTTCACTACGTCTAAAACCAGTTAGAGCAAGTAAGAATAAAAAGTCTTGGTTTGTGTACGCTCTAAAATCGTTATTTTGTTCACCCATCCAATAAGTAGTGGCCACAGCCAATGCCCATGCTTCGCGCTGATCTGCACGAACATGGCCTTTTCTACGTTTAATTTTATTGAAAGCTTTTTCTTCTTTAACGATAACAACCGGGTTTTTTATATTTAGAATTTTATTCCCGGACTCATCCTTATACCTGCTAATCGTATGGTTAAAGAGAGCATGTAAAAATTTTGATGCAAGATTAGCTCGGGAAGGGCTTGCTTTCGAAAGCTTCAGATGACGATCAATAATCATTGCACTGGTGATTTGGTCAAGTTTTAAATCTTTCCAATCACTAAAGTAGTTTTCTATGCATCCGTCATAGGCAATTAAAGATGTTTCCGCCAGCTTTTTACGCAATTTATAGTATTGGTAAGCTTCACTAAGGGTAGGGACTAGCTTTTGTAAGGCATCATTTTGAATTGCTGAAGCTCGTAAATCACGCTTTTGCTTAACTGGATCTACACCTTCATCCATCAAGATAAGAAGCCGTTTAGCTTCAGTTCTGGCTTGTTCTAATGTATAGACGCCATGTTTTCCAATAACTTTACGTTTAGACTTGCCATTAGGCATTTTCTTTTCAGCAAAATAGCTTTTAGTTTTGCCCACACATAAGCCAAATCCTATAGTTACTGTATCTCTGTAAAAGATTTGTTTCTCTTCAGACAAAGGAATAGAGTCTATTACCGATTTAGTAAATTTAATGTGTTGAGCCATCTTTAAATTAAGCAATACAAAGCAATACCTAACGATACAATACAATAATTGTGAAGTCTATTAAGAGTCTATTTTGAAGGTTTGGTCTATTAAAAAAGAGAGTTTTAAGTAGGGGATTTTGTTTTAAGTTATTGTTATCTATTAAAAATAAATGCTCCGAAGATGCCGCTGCATGTCGTTACCCTTGAACCCTAAAGTTCAAGGTGGAGGTGACGCATACTTGCTGGGTTTCCTACTCGGGGTAGGCATACGCTCTAAATATGCAGAACACCATCCTAAAGAGATGATATCGGCTCAGGGGAATCAGACCGGCTGGCGAACATCCCAGAGACAGCTTTAGTATAACTGATCTGACTTCGTTGGCAATCATCTGAGCCTATCGAACTGTAAACTTACTTTGCGTTTGATGAAGCTTTATGCGAATTGTTTACACTATTTGTTCAACATCTTCCAAAATAGTCTGGAGTAAACGTTCACAATGCGCATATTCTTGCAAAGATTTATTTAAACTTAATACTTCTTGAGTAAGCTGTAGAGCTACCATGATGACAAGTTTATTATGCTCAACACGAGGGGCACTACGACGCATATCATTGAATTTTTCATTGAGAAGCTCAGCTGCACGTTCAAGTTCTTCTCTTTTATCCGAAGTCGTTGCAAGCCTAAAAGTTTGTTCAATCAGCCGAAGCTCTACCATGACTTGTTCACTCATGATTGTGTCTCCTCACCAGCTTCAGCATTTGGATGAGCAAGTTGCTGAATTTCTTGCGCATGTTGATCTTGAGCAGTACCTAAAATTGCTAAACGTTGAATGATGGCTTCAACTTTTGCTTTGGCAAGTTCATTTTTTTGTAACAAACGGTCACGATCTTGCTGCAAGTCGTGTAACTCTTGTTGAGTTTGACGTTGCTGTGACTGAAGTTTTTCTTTGGTAACACGTAATTCATTACGCTCTGCCAAAATTTCCTGAAAACGATTTTTTAAATCGGTCGTACTTTTTTCTAGGCGGCTGTAACGCTCTGCAAGTGTGTTAGCATCTTGATTCAATTGTTGAAATTGGCCTTGTAACTGAGTGAGTTGCTCAGTTAATGTCTCAATTTCCTCTTGTTTTTTAGTGATGATGCTATTTTTTTGCACAACTTGTGCGTGATGCTCTGTTTCAGCCAGTTCTTTAGCTTCCGAGAGAGCAGAATTTTCACTCTCTAGATGATGTAAGCGTGTTTTTAAAACGCCAATATGCGCTTGTAGACGCTGTAATTGTTCTAACATAACGAGGTCGCACAGAATTGCAATCAAAGGTAATATATACGAAGTATAGAGATTGGATAAACGAATGCAAGACGATATTTCAGGCTGGACAGAATGGAACGCTCATTTTGAAGGAATTGAAGAAATTTCAAGCCCTAGTGAGTTACATGGTTTATTAACAGGTATTGTTTGTGTGACAGAAGCGCCTACGCGTGAAGAATGGACACAAATCTTAACAACTCTTAATGTGCCTGAGTTAAATGAAGAAGCTTTAGCGCTTTTAACAGATGAAGCAGAAGATGTAGCACATGCATTATCGGAAGATGAATTGGACTATTTGCCAATGCTTCCAGATGATGAACATCTTCTTCAAGACCGTGTACAAGCGTTGTCAGATTGGTGTGCTGGCGTTGTGCTCGGTTTTGGTTTGGCCTCGGGACATGTTCGTACAGATGAGCGTGAATTGATCGAACATTTGCAAGATGTTGCAGCAGTAGAATTTGAAGACTCTGATAACGACGAAGAAGGCGAAAGCAGTTACGAAGAATTGTATGAATTTGTACGCCTTATTCCAGTGAGCTTATCTATTGGTAGAAAGAAAGTAACAGTGGCTGAAAGTTCATTGTTGAAAAACTTTTATGCAAAAAGTAAAACTTCTACTGTAGGCACCGCAGATCAAAATATTGTAGAAATGTTTACACCACATCGCCCAAGTTAATTGAGGCGATGTGTTATTGGCTGTGTTTAATTTTTTGACTTTAAAATTCTAAATCAAGTAGATCATTATGAAATTGCCTCAAGCTGATTTTCAACATCGCAGAAACCGTCTAGCAGAAAAAATGGGTCCAAACAGCATTGCGATTATTGCGACGCGTGAGGAAATGTACCGTAATCGTGATGCGGATTATAAATTCCGTGCCGATAGTAGTTTTTTCTATTTGACGGGTTTTGCAGAGCCTGAGGCAGTGGCTGTCATTGAAACCTTCGAAGATGCTACAGACTATAGCTATAGTCTTTTTTGCCGTGAACGTAATCGCGAGATGGAAATCTGGAATGGTTATCGTGCAGGAATTGACGGCGCAATTGAAGAGTACGAAGCAGATGAAGCTTATGCAATTGATCTGCTTGATGAAGAAATTATTGAAAAATTATTAAATAAAGAGCGTCTTTATTATCGAATCGGACACAATGCTGGATTTGATGCCAGAGTAAGCCAATGGATCAAAAAAGCGAATGCCGAGCATCGTCATGAAGCCGCTCCAGCCCAGTTAGTTCAACTTGATCGCATTATTGATGAAATGCGGTTAATTAAATCACCGCAAGAAATTGAGCTGATGCAAATTGCTTCAACAATTAGTGCTAAGGCACATACTCGTGCAATGCAAACTGTTCGCCCCGGCATGATGGAATATGCATTAGAAGCCGAGCTCAATTATATATTTGGGCAAAACGGCTGTGTGCCTTCTTACAACAGTATTGTTGGTGGCGGTGCCAATGCTTGTATTTTGCACTATGTTGAAAATAACCAAGCTCTTAAAGACGGTGATTTGGTTTTAATTGATGCTGCATGTGAATATGAGTTCTATGCATCGGATATTACCCGTACTTTTCCTGTAAACGGGAAATTTAGCCCCGAACAAAAAGCATTGTATGAAGTGGTATTAGCCTCTCAATATGTGGCGATTGATGCAGTACGTATAGGTAACTCATACCGTGAGCCTCATGAGGTGGCAGTCAAAATTTTAACGGAAGGCTTAGTTGATTTAGGTTTGCTCAAAGGTGATGTGAGTGAGCTGATTGAAACAGAAGCCTATCGTCAATTTTATATGCATGGTACAGGCCACTGGTTAGGTATGGATGTACATGATGTCGGTTCTTATAAAAAAGATGACGACTGGCGCCAATATGAAGAGGGCATGGTTGTTACTGTCGAACCAGGTTTATACATTGCACCAGATGACGAAACTGTAGATAAAAAATGGCGTGGTATTGGCATTCGTATTGAAGATGATGTGGTCGCAACGTCAAAAGGCCCACGAGTTTTAACTGCCGATGTAGTTAAAGATATTGCAGACATTGAACATTTAATGGCGCAAGCTAAAGCATAATTAAACGTATTCGCCAAAGGAGCAAACTCGATGCAACAACAAGTGATTATTGTAGGTGGGGGTATGGTGGGTTTGAGCCTTTCCCTCATGCTGGCGAAGGCTAATATCGCAGTCAAGCTATTAGAAGCTGTGAAATACCCAAACTATGATGATCAGAATGTTGCCCCTTACCATTCTAGTTTCGATGCACGTAATACGGCTTTATCACGTCGTAGTGTACAGATTTATCAGAAGCTAGGGTTATGGGATGCATTACAACAACATGCTACCCCAATTTTGCAGGTTCACATTACTGAGCAAGGCAGTTTTGGTAAAGCACGTTTAGTTGCAGAACAAGAAAAAGTCGAAAGCTTTGGACAAGTCATTGAGAATGCGTGGCTCGGTCGTGTTTTATTAACTCAAGTACGCCAACAACCTTTGATTGAGCTAATTGATGGCGTACAAGTCACTGCCTTAACTCAAGATGCTGAACAAGTATATATCGAAGCTCAGCGCGGTGATGAAATTTTAAAGCTTGAGTCAAAATTATTAATTGCAGCAGATGGGCGTGATTCTTTCTGTCGTCAAGCAATTGGTGTGGGTGTCGATGTCCACGACTATGATCAGGTTGCGATCGTTACGACTGTTCAGACTTCAAAACCGCATGAGCATGTAGGATTTGAGCGTTTTAGTGCATTAGGGCCTTTAGCTTTGTTGCCATTACCGGGTGAATACCGTCGCTCAGTGGTATGGCCTGTTAAAAAAGGCACTGAAGGTGAGTGGTTGGGCGAAGAAAACGACCAACACTTTTTAGATGCTTTGCAAAAAACTTATGGTGACAGAGCGGGTAAATTTGAAAAAACGGGTAAACGCTTTAGTTATCCGCTTTCACAAGTGCTTGCGCATAAACAAGCTGTTGGACGCGTTATTTTAATGGGTAATGCAGCGCATACAATCCATCCTGTTGCTGGGCAAGGTTTTAATTTATGTCTGCGTGATGCAGATGTATTGCTGCGTTATTTAGTGAACCAGTTAAGCGCATCTGATGATATTGGTAACCCAGATAATTTACTTGCCTATGAACAAGCCCGTTTATCTGACCAGCAGCGAGTAATTAAATTCTGCGATACCGTAGTTCGGGGCTTTAGTAACCAAAACCCATTATTAAAATTAATCCGTAATACGGGATTAATTGCATTTGATGTCATTCCGGGTGTGAAGCCACTGGTAGCAAACTATGCAATGGGGTTAAAAGCATGAGTGAAGTGTTAGATGTCGTCATTGTTGGTGGTGGACTAGTTGGTGGCTTAACTGCTTTATTACTTGCACAAGGTGGTGTACAGCCTACCGTGCTTGATGCTGCCCCTGTACTTGATGTTGAAAAAACATTAAGCGTGATGAATCCACGTGTTTTAGCACTTAGCCAAGCGACGATTCATTTACTTAAAACAGTCAATGTTTGGGATGATCTGGCACGTCAAATGCCTTATACCGGCATGCAAGTGTGGAACTTAAATGGCTATGGTGAAATTAATTTTGGCCATGAGTCTGTGCAAAGACCAATGCCAGAGCAAGCCTTGGGTTCTATGGTTGAGCCAAGTGTATTGAATGTTGCGATTCAACAAAAAATGCTTGAGCAGTTAACAGATTATCGTACTCAAGTTCGTGTTACCCGTATTGAGCAAGGTGTTGGGTGTTGGCATATTCAATTGGCAGATGGCGCGACACTTAAAACTAAACTGCTTATTGGTGCTGATGGCGCCAATTCATTTGTACGTGAGCAAGCCTTTATTGATCTAGATGTACTAGATTACAAACAAGCAGCGATTAGCTGTGCGATAAAAACGTCTAAGCCTCATCATTATGTTGCTCGGCAAATCTTTTTACCTACTGGACCTTTGGCATATTTGCCGATGGCGAGTCTTGAAGAAAGTGAAAATGGCTACTGGCAGTCCATTGTCTGGACACTACCAGATGATTATGCCGATGAATATTCGGCTTTAAGTGATAGCGAGTTTATGCAGCTTTTAACTCGAGAAAGCCAACATATGTTGGGTGAAGTGTTAGATGTTCGTTCAAGAGCACAATTTCCATTGAAAGCGCGCGCTGCAAAACAATACGTTAAAGCTGGTCTAGCCCTAATCGGTGATGCAGCTCATGTGATTCATCCACTTGCTGGACAAGGGGTGAATATTGGTTGTTTAGATGCAGCTGTACTCTGTGATGCACTATTGCATGATTTAGGTCGTGGTGTATGGGCGCATGAACAAACCTTAATGCGTTATGAACACCGCCGTAAAGGACAGAATGATGCGATGATGCATAGTATGTCGGCAATTGGTTGGCTAGAAAGCAGTGAGCTATTTCCATTGATTTGGGCCCGGAATGTGGGACTCAAGCAAGTTGAACAAATTTCGTTCTTAAAAGAGAGTTTTATGCAACAAGCAAATGGTTTAGGGGCTTTACAAAACACCCAGTATAGTCGTTAAAATAATTACGAAGTTTATGCTCTACTGATCTAAATAAATATCAGTAGATATTTTTTAAACAATCATTTATATATCATTACCAATTCGGTCAGAAAAGATACGGATTTGACCAATTTGGCTCTTTGCTAAATGCAAAGAGATTGCTAAATTTCTGAGGTCTTGAAGACCATAGCGATGATGCAATACAAATCATTGTGGGGAGTGTAAAAATGACAGATATCAATGATTATGAAGATGCAGAAGATTCTGCTGTAGATGAAGATGAAGCCAAAGCGGCTGAAAGTGGTGCAGCTGATGAAGAAGCAGGCAACTTAACTGATGCCGATCTTGCAGAAGCAGAAACACTTACCGTAACCGCGAAACAAAAACAACGCCAAGCGTTGGAAGATGAAGTCGCTGCGTTTTTAGCTCGTGGCGGAAGAATCACAGAAGTTCCACCAGATGAACATAGCGATCGTTAATATTAAAAAAGCATCACTTGAGTGATGCTTTTTTATTGCCCGTTTTATGATGATTTAAGGATGGTTTTGTAGTTCTTTTAAAATGCCGCATTCATCTACTGTACGGTCGGTAGAGCAGTGTTGTTTTAAATCGATTAGGGTTTCTTTTAAAAGCAACAGTCGCTCAATCTTTTCCGATACTTCTATCAAGTATTTATTCACCAAATTATCAACTTCCGTACAAGCCCGTTTCGGCTGAGCTTTCATTTCTTTTAGCGTTTTAATATCACTGAGAGAAATATCTAATTCACGGCAATGTTTAATAAATAATAGGTCTGCGAGTGTTTGATCTGTGTAAACACGATAATTATTTTCTGAGCGCTGAATGCGGTCCAGCACACCTACTTTTTCGTAATAACGAATAGTATCGATCGGGACATCCGCTTTTTTTGATAATTGACCAATAGAAAGACTCATAAGACTTGACTCTGGAGCTACTCAAGGGTTTTTAATCACTATAAAAGAGTTTTTGAGGAAATAAAATGGCTGGATGTGGATGTGCTTCAACCTGCTCTCCTACAAAGAAAGCAAGCCCGCGCTTTAGAAAAGCGTTATGGATTGCTCTTGTAATTAATGCACTCATGTTTGTCGTTGAGATAGTCGGCGGTTATAAAGCCCAATCTGTTTCATTATGGGCAGATGCATTAGATTTTGCCGGAGATGCTGCAAATTATGCTCTGTCTTTAGTCGTGCTTTCGATGAGCCTTTACTGGCGTGCAACCGCAGCACTTGTTAAGGGTATAACGATGGCCGCTTTTGGGTTCTTCGTTATTGCAAAAGTCGTTTGGTCATTTTTTCATGGCGTTTCACCTGAACCGATGGTCATGGGGGCAATTGGGGTAATCGCTTTAATTGCTAACGTTTCTGTTGCTTTAATGCTTTATGCATTCCGCGATGGTGATGCCAATATGCGCTCTGTCTGGTTGTGTAGTCGAAATGACTCTATCGCTAACATTGCTGTTGTTTTGGCAGCTGTAGGCGTGTTTGGAACAGGCACTATATTTCCGGATTTATTCGTAGCCTTTGTTATTGCATATTTAGGTGTATCTTCGGGTTATGCTGTGATTAAGCAATCATTACAAGAAAGAAAACAATCAAAGTTAATGTTGGGTTCAGAAGCTTAATTTTGATTGCATAAAAAAGTACCATGCTTACATGGTACTTTTTTTGTTTTTGAATGCATTAGATGAGAAGTGATATTGCGATACTCCACATAACGCAACCAATCATGAAATCTAAAATTTTCCAAGCTTTTGGATTGATAAATAATGGTTTTAGAAATCTTGCACCATAGCCTAGACTGAAAAAGAAGATCCAAGAGGCAAGAATGCTGCCTAAGGCAAAACTGATTTTATCTTCTAGCTGTGTCGCAACCGAACCAATCAGTACAATGGTATCTAAATAGACATGTGGATTCAGCCAAGTAAAGGCAAGACAGGTTATAAGTGCTTGAGTTAAAGTCTGCTTTTGGCTGCTATCAAGCTCCATGCCTTGGTTAGTTTTAAACGCGGCATAGAAGGCTTTTGCACCGTAGATGAATAAGAACGTTGCCCCTAAATATTTAGCGACTGTGATTAAGATGGGTGATGCTGTCATAATTTCGGCAAAACCTAATACACCACAGGCGATTAAAATCGAATCGGACAGGGCACAAATTAAGCATAGCCAAAATACATATTGCTGTTTAAGCCCTTGCTTTAGAACAAAAGCGTTTTGGGCACCAATTGCTACAATTAGGCCGCTACCAATACCTAAACCTTTAAAAAACACACTCAGAGAAAGCATAACCATTAAGCAGAAACAAATCAGATGGGGGAATTATCTGACTTTTTATTGAGAAATAAGTAAAATTAAGAATATTTAGGTTTGGCTAAAAATAATTTAGGTTTTGTATGTTAGATAGTAAGCAATGTGAAGCTTTTCTGGCGGTTGCAGAAGTCGGGAGTTTTGATGCGGCAGGAGAGCACTTATGTATAACTCCCTCTGCTGTATCACTACGTGTACAAGCACTAGAAAAATATTTAGGGCAGATTTTAATTATACGGGGCCGCCCTTGTGTACTCACACAAGCAGGGCAAACCTTGCTCCAGCATTTACGTCATACAAGGTTAATGGAGCAAAATCTTTTACAAGGTTTAATGGGTAAATCTTCTGAATCGGAATTTTATAAAATTGCTTTAGCTTCAAATGCAGACTCATTAGCAACTTGGCTTTTACCCACTATTCAGCAAACATTGTTTAAAGAAAAAATAGTGTTAGAGCTAAAAATTGATGATCAATCACACACGCATACTTTGCTAGAAACGGGGCAGGTCAATGCATGTATTACAGCAGAAGAGCAGGTGATGGCGGGTTGCTTAGCTCAGCCTCTTGGTAAAATGCGCTATAAAATGCTGGCATCGGCCGAGTTTGTAAATCGGTGGTTTAGTGGTGGAATTAACCGAGAAGTTTTAAGAAAAACACCGGCGGTTATTTTTAACCATAAAGATTTAATGCATTCAGAGGTTTTATTAAAAGGATACGGTTTACCAATGCAGAGTTATCCTTATAGTTTTATTCCGGCAACAGATGCTTTTGTTAAAGCAATTCAACTAGGTTTGGGCTATGGTATGGTGCCCGAGCTTCAGGTTCAACCATTACTCGAAAATGGAACACTTATTGATATTATGCCTGAGGCTCAACTTGATGTTCCTTTATATTGGCATCACTGGAAAAGACAGTCGAAACAACTTGATGTACTGACTGAGACCATTGTTGAATCAGCAAAACAGATATTGAGATAATTTTAGATCTTAGTTTTTAAATGACGATTTGAAATGTGTTGAATATAAAACTCTATATCTTGTGTTGAGTAACCTAAAAGTTGTCCGATTCTACGGTCAAGCTCTAAGCGATCTTCGAGCTGAGTCTCCTTTAGTGATTTTTCAATACATAACATGAGTTCATTCAAATCTGCCAAAGACGCATCTTTATAGATCAACATAATTGAAAAGGGGAGAGACAGAGAAGTTTCAATGTCTTTACTGAGCATAGATAAAGATCCTTGCTCAAGATGTTTTATAAATTCAATAGGTAATAACTCATAAAAATAAGCGATAGGTTTTTTGCCTGAGAGTAATAATTCTAGTTCTTGTCCTTCATGCGGGCCAAGTTTTCCAAGTGATTCAGTCATATCAATACTCTTATTTTTTTATCTTTAATATTGTTATGCAAAATTTATGCGCGGTGATGACATAGGCGTTGGTCATCACCGTTTAGTTAATAAATTAAGATTGTGTTAACTCAAGCGCACGTTGATAAGCGACTTTTTTCTTAATACCCATTAAATCAGCAGCCAGTTGAGATGCTGCTTTAACTGATAAATCTTGAAGTAAGCGCTTTAAAAGCTCATCTAGTTTTTCTTGTTCCAGATCGGTTTTTTCTGGTGCACCGCCAACTACAAGAACAATTTCACCTTTTTCTTGGTTATGGTCATTTTCAATAAAACTAACCAAATCTTTTAAGGTCATTTTTTTGATCGTTTCAAATGTTTTGGTAATTTCACGCGCGAAACCTACAGGGCGGTTTTCACCAAATACTTCAGCCATATTTTTTACGCATTCTAAAATACGATGTGGCGCTTCATAGAAAATTAAGGTTTGAGTTTCATTTTTAAGTTTTTCGAGTTGCGTAATACGTTGAGAAGCCTTTGATGGTAAAAAGCCTTCAAAACTAAAACGGTCACTTGGTAGGCCCACAGCACTTAACGCCGCAATTGCAGCACATGCACCCGGTACAGGTACAACCCTAATACCATTTTCTTGAGCAGCTCGAACCAGTTTGAAACCGGGGTCGCTAATAAGTGGTGTACCTGCATCACTAATCAAAGCAATATTTTCACCAGCGAGTAACTTTTGAACTAACTGCTCAATTTTGTTGCTTTCATTATGGTCGTGGCATGCGGTAAGTGGGGTAGATATATTATAGTGTTTGAATAATTGAGCTGATTGGCGTGTATCTTCGGCAGCAACAACAGAAACTGATTTTAAGATATCAATTGCACGGAAAGTCATATCATCTAAGTGCCCGATTGGGGTGGCTACAACAAATAACTGAGCACTCATTTGGTTTTTACTCCGTACAGATAAACAATTTTAATGGGTTAGTGTACCCGAAATTATGTTTTTGGCGTGAACAATGTCAGTAGGCTTTTTATTTTTCGAAACATCTGCTTTTGATTTGTTCAATTCAAAAATAAAAAGGCATAGAACCGGCATTAACAGTATTTACATTTTTAATTGGGGAAACAAAAAAATTATGTTAGTTGCACAGCAGTTGGGCCAATGGGCGGAACAAACAGCACTAAAACTTTTAAAAGAACAAAATTATGAATGGGTCGCCAGTAATTATCATTCACGCCGTGGAGAGGTCGATCTGATTGTAAAACGCGGTAACGAATTGATTTTTGTTGAGGTAAAAGCGCGAGGGCAGGGAAATTATGGTCAAGCTTGTGAAATGGTGACCTTGAGTAAACAGAAAAAAATAATTAAGACGGCGATGAGGTTTTTACAGCGCTACCCATCTTATCAGGATTTTTATTGTCGTTTTGATGTGATTTGTTTTGATTTTCCACAGAAAATTGCAAAAACAGTACAGCAAGACTTTTCGAAATTCCATTATGATCTGCAATGGATCGAAAATGCATTTACTTTGGATTAAGAGTTCATTACTCTTTTGAGCAAATTAAAGACCGATGTTTTATGATCAAGCCAAGAAGAGATTGATAGGAGTCTGGTGGAGTGTTGAAACGTATTGCTGTAACAGCGCTTTGTGTCGCAAGTTTGTCAGGTTGCGCAAGTTTTATTTCTGGTGGAACAGGTACAGCTCCAGTTGGAACAGATAGTGGTGTACGTAGCTTAGGCCAAGTATTTATTGATTCTTCAATTAAGCGTACAGCGAATATTAACCTCTATAAGCTTGATCAGCGTTTTAAACAATCTCGTATTAACATCGAAAGCTTCCATAGCACAGTATTGTTAACTGGACAGGTGCCAGACCCATACTTAAAACAGTTGGCAGAAGACAACGTTAAAGCCATGAGTGATGTGAAAGCTGTACATAACTACATTACCGTGGGTAACAAAGTAAGCTATAACACGATCATGCAAGATGCTGGGGTAACCGCAAATACACGTGCTTTATTAATGAAAGCGCCAGTAGTATCGGACAGTAAAGTACTGGTCCATACCGAAGATGGTGTTTTATATGTGATGGGCCGTTTAAACACAGCTGAAATTAATGATTTAAACAATGTGCTTCAAAATGTCGGTAACGTGACTAAGATTGTAACGCTCATTGATAATATTGATTTAGCGCCTGCTCCGGCAGCGAGTACTGCCAGCGCAACAACTACACCAGTAATTAATAACGTTCTTGCTCAACCAACAGTTCAAACTCCTGTTGCAATTGATCCGGACCAAACAGATCCAGCATCTTCTGCACAATAAAATATGAACCTGATTGAACAATTACAAAGCAAAATTGAGCAGGCGAGAACTCTTTATAAAGAGTTCCGTCTGTATGATTTGGGGAGCTTTGCTTTAAACCGTTTTACACCAAAAGATGGTTTTGAGCAGGTTTTAAATGTGCGTTATGGCTTAAAGCCTCGCCATCGTCTAGATATTTATCGTTCTACTAAGCGCTTAGCTCATCGACCACTCATTGTTTTTGTACATGGTGGTGCTTGGCAACATGGTAATAAACGAGACTATTTATTTATAGGTGAAGCGTTTACGAAAGAAGGTTATGACGTTGCTGTCATTAACTATCAGCTCGCACCGAAGAATATTTTTCCAAGTTATGTAGATGACTTAACGCAAGCGTTAAACTATTTACACCAGAACCAAGAAAAACTGGAAATCTCGACAGAGAATATTGTGCTTATGGGGCATTCGGCAGGTGCATTTAATGTGATGTCTGCTGTTTATCACCCAAAACCAAATACAATTCAGTGTTTAGGTAATATTAAAGCAATTTTTGGTTTGGCAGGTCCTTATCATTTTGATTATAAAGGTGATCCGCTTGCCGAAGATGCTTTTGATCAAAGCATTTCTTATAAAGAAGTGATGCCATATTATTTTGTAAATCAAAATCATATTAAGCATTATCTGCTCATGGCTGAAAATGATCAGCTTGTAAAAAAAGAAAATACCTTTGATCTTGATCAGGCACTTAGACAAAGCGGAAATCACAGTCATATCGCTGTGATCCCTAAAACAGGTCATATTACAATTTTGGCTAGTTTATCGAGTTTTGTAAGTCATTACTTCCGAACTAAACGGACCATTTTGCACTTTCTGGATGAAGTATTCTAAAACATCTGTTTGAGAGCGCAGATTACTTCGCTTGAGTAATCTGCGTAATCATTGCATGTGCAATACTGCCTTTAAATGGAATTTCAGGTAACTGATCAAATTTAAAGAATTGTGCATCGGCAATTTCATCTTCTTGCAAAGAAATTTCACCTGACTCATATTCAGCTCTAAATGCAATCATGAGATTGCTTGGAAAAGGCCAAGGTTGGCTTGACATATATTGGATATTTTTGAGTTTAAGCCCCACTTCTTCTAAAGCTTCGCGCTGAACAGCTTCTTCAAGCGTTTCCCCAACTTCTACAAATCCTGCGATCAAGCCATACATATTGGTTTTATTGTGAATAGATTTCGCCAATAAAATTTCATCATCGCCTTTAGTAATGATGGTGATAATACATGGGTTTACACGCGGATATTGGTGGTAGCGACAAGAAGGGCACACCATAGCATATTCTGTAGGGTGTACTTCGGTAGCATGCCCACAGTGGCTACAAAACTTGTGATTACGTCGCCATTCGAGCAACTGTACAGCACGACTTGCCTGTAAAAATTGTTCTTTTGACCAGTTGGAAATAAGTTGACGAATTGGAACGAGTTGCAGGCCTTCCGGAATGGCTTCTTCACTCAACAGGTCACGTGCAATGACCTGTTCATCATGAGTGAAAAGCAGATCACTTGCTAACTTTTCGACTTTGGGTAATTGAAGGTTTTGGTCAACCAATAATTGTTGATGATGAAAAATATAAGCAAGTGATAACTCAGACATTAAGCTGCCTTTTTTGAAGTTGTTGACTACTTAGCAATGCTACATCAAACATGGATTGTAGAACAGGCTGTTTATTTTTTAAATTGTCAACTAACATATCTAGCCCAGCTAAAACGTTAAAAATACAGTGAATCTGATCATGATTGAAAGGCTGATTTTGATCGATTTGCTGTTGTACAAACTTGGCAGTTTCAAGTAAAGCATTTTGTTGAACTGTGCTTCCTAAAAATTCAGCCGCGCCAGCCAACTCTTTTAAAGAGCCTGCAATTGCTTCAATATTTTGAGTTTGATCGTTGGCATAGAGAGTCAAACTTTGGCATACAAAATCGATTAAATTTTTGGTCTCATTCAATAATGTCTGATGTGCTTCATCTAAACGATCTAGAGAGATATTGGTATTGTTCACACGAATTTGTAGACGGTTAGATGAATAATGGCGCACCAAAATACCAATGGCATTCATGGCAGATAAAATGCTTTTCATCAACTGCTGAGCATAGTTTTCATTACTCAATATATTGATTTGGCTTAAACTGCTGGCTTGTTGAGAAAGCTCTGAAGCAGCCTCGTTTAAGTTGAGTAATTTAAAAGTATGAGCAAGCTGCATAAGATTGCTTTGTAGTTGATGAGCTTTTTCTGGTGACATGTTTTGGTAGTTATATTCAATATCATTACGAACTTTGTTCATTTCGCTTAAGATTAATTGACTTACTGTTTGCATGGTATCAAAGTCTGGACCATACAAATGTTGGCTCAGGGTTTTGAGTTGAGTGTCGGTGAGAAACTCATGACCAATGTTTAACTGACTACGGATTTGCTGCGCAAGTTGGTCTTCTTGTCCAATCACAATACTCAGGATATCTGCTAGAGCAGTTAAGTTTGCTTCAAAGCCTTCAGGTGAAGCTAAAAATAAACTTATGGCATTTTCAAGGTTAATGAACACACGTAGGCGAGCATCATTTAAAACAAGTTCATCAATATGACTAAAGGCAGAGTTTACCAATTGCCAGTATTGCTGGCTTGGTTGACCTTGAGCCATACTCACTAAATAACCGCCAATCAGTTTAAATGCTTGAAAGTCTCGAGCATTTTCAGTTTTATTTAAAAATTGATGTAGTGATAATTTATAAAGCTGATGGATAAACTGAGTTCTTTCATTAATAAGCACTTCGGGTAACGGTAACTCAAGTGAAGCTGTTGAAAGCTTTGATGCAATCTGTTTTCCAGAAGAGGTTAGTGGCTTATTTAAAGCTTTTTCTAAATTATTTAAGGTGTCTAAAAGAAACTGAGGTACTTCGACTTCACGTAAACAGATGAATTCAATATAACGTTTAACCATGGTTGTGCCTTCACTTAAAGCAACAACGTCATCGGTATTGATGTGCTCTGGATTCGCCATAATCTTTTGCATCAACTCGGTTGAATATTGAGTGATTTTTGCCAAATACGGAATATCAATGAGACGTAAGACTTGAGTACATTGTTTAAATTGTTCTAATGCATCATCAATACCAAAAGGGAGAGCCTGTTCTTCAATTAAGGTACTTACAGCGCCTTCCACCAGTTTTATTGAATTATCAATTTCATTTTTAATGATGAGTAACGCTGTTGGATCAAATTGAATCGAATTATGCTCAGACATAAAAAATTCCCCTTTGCAAAAAAATCAATTGTTATATTCGTCATGGCTCAATAGTTTGAGCTAAAAATCTATACGACTAATATAACTTAACTTGCAAAAGGGGAAACTAAAAAAACATTAGAGAATCAAAAATTTATTTTGCAAAAAGGCAAGGTTCTCCATGTTTTTTCTCAAATTCTTTGACCCAAGTCTCATGTATGTTTAGCTCTTCATCTGAAGGGTAAATAACAGGTAATTCAATTTGAACTCTAGCTTTGGTCGTTTTTTGCTGGTCACTTTCACTTTGCGATAGGGCATCCATATCAAAGGAAACTTGACCACCGGTCATTGCCAAGTAAACATCAGAAAGAATTTCAGCATCGAGTAATGCGCCGTGGAAAGTACGGTCACGCGCTGGAATTTCATAACGTCTAACTAAGGCATCAAGTGAGTTTTTCTGCCCAGGATGCTTATTTTTCGCTAAAGCTAAAGTATCGGTAACTTCACAAACTTCTGAAAGAGCAGGTAACCCAACACGCTTAAACTCCATATCTAAGAAGTTCATATCGAAGGTTGCGTTATGGGCAATAATTTCTGCGCCTTTTAGGTATTCAAATAAGGTATCTGCAATTTCTGCATATTTTGGTTTGTCGACCAAAAACTCATCAGTAATACCGTGGACTTGAACAGAGTCACCCACTGGTTTTTCAGGATTAATATAAATATGAATCGAACTACCCGTAAGCTTACGGTTAATCATTTCGATGGCACCGACTTCAATAATGCGGTCACCATCTTGGAAATAGAAACCAGTTGTTTCCGTATCGAGTATGAGTTGTCTTGGGCCTTGTAATTTAAGCTTGGCTTCAGTCATCACAATTTGTGGATGAATATTGGTATTTTGCTGTTGTTCTTCTTGTTCTACAGCCTTAACTACATTCATTTCTTCATCCACAACAATCATCTCAACTTCTTGTGTCTGCTCTAAAGTGACCGTTTCATCTTCGGTTGTTTCAACCAGATCGAATCCGAAAGGATCGTCTAGTAACCAGTCTTGTTCAGGCTTTTTTATATCTTGCGATACAGTGGCTGACTGTGGTTGCTTAAGTTCTTGAGCAGTTTTGTCTGCACCTAAATTCGCAAGTTGGTCAGCCATTTCATTACCTGCATGTCCTGCATGGCCTTTAATCCAGTTCCATTCAATATTTCTACCCGCACAAACGGCATCGAGTTTTTGCCATAGGTCAGGATTTTTAACATCTTTCCAGTTTTTCTTTTTCCAACCATGAATCCATTCTGTAATACCTTGCTTCACATAATTTGAGTCTGTCCAGACAATTAATTGAGCATCAGGAGGGCAAAAAGAAATTCCTTCAATAGCCGCAGTAAGTTCCATACGGTTATTTGTTGTGTCGGGTTCACCGCCAAATAATTTATGTTCACCCTGCTCGGTAATGACATATGCACCCCAACCGCCTAAACCCGGATTGCCACGACATGCACCATCAACATACAGTGTGATTGTTTGAGACATAAATCGAAACCTAAACTGAAAGAAAAAGAGCTGAATTTGGTGTATTGTATACGCAAAAAGTTCGGTTCCATCGTTACAAAGCAAGCTTTTTTTAATTTCTTGTAACATTTCCATGCAAATGACATTAAATTATTGCCTTGTCTATCTTGCATGCTTTACTACAATGGCATCGAAGACCTAGGGTTTGTGGGCAGACCCCAAGAAATATTACGCGAGTTGTTTGGAAGTTTTTATGTATAAACCAACCACATTTGTGTGGCAGCCATCTGCAGCATCATTATTCAAAATTACAGTCCTTAGCTCTGCTTTAGCTGCGTTGGGTATTACAACAGGCTGTTCTTCGACTCGGCAATCTGCAAAAACCTCGAAAACAAAACAGGTGAGTGGAGCAGGCTATCTTGATGCAAGCAGTCTGGACTCTTTAGAAGACTTACTTTCAGCAACAGATATGCGTGCTGTAGAGGGCGACCGTTTACTTATTTTAAAACACGGTGATGTCTGGAAGCGTATGGCCGTAGGCTTCAAAATGGACCTCAATCATTGGGATCCACGTATTGAAGCACAGCGTAGTTGGTTTATCTCACGTCAGCCCTACCTTGACCGCTTAAGTGCTCGCGCAAGTCGTTATTTATATCATACTGTTAAAGAAGCAGAACGCCGTGGTCTTCCAACCGAACTTGCATTATTACCAGTGATTGAAAGTTCATATGACCCAGCTGCAACAAGTAGTGCGGCGGCGGCGGGTTTATGGCAATTTATTCCAAGTACTGGTCGTATTTATGGTTTACAACAAACGGGTATGTACGACGGACGCCGTGATGTTGTGGAATCTACTCGTGCTGCCTATGAGTTTTTAGGAAGCTTATATAACCAGTTCGGTTCATGGGAATTAGCTTTGGCTGCTTATAATGCTGGTCCGGGTCGTATTCAACAGGCGATTAACCGAAATCAGGCTGCTGGTTTGCCAACAGACTATTGGTCACTAAAATTACCGCAAGAAACCATGAACTATGTTCCGCGTTTCTTGGCTGTTGCACAAATTATTAAAAACCCACGCGCTTATGGGGTTTCGTTACCTCCGATTGCAAACAGGCCCCATTTCCGTGAAGTTACCTTATCTGCACCATTATCTTTAAATGAAATCGCATCGGTAACGGGCCTTAGCCGTGCTGAGTTATATGCATTAAACCCAGGCTATCGTGGTGAAACAGTAGACCCTGCAAGTCCAATGCGTATTTTGATTCCAGCTGATATAAGTCCTTCAGTGGATAACAAGTTAAAAGGGATGAAAGCAGGTGGAAGTTCAGGCTGGTGGGCAAGTGTTACTTCGCCGTCTAAACCGACCACAACGACTTCAACTTCAGTCACAGTTAGAACTACTCCATCAACTCCAGCTCAGCCAGTAAGACCATCGACGCCTGCTAAAACAAGTAGCAGCTCGGTAACGGTAAAAACTGCAACACCTCGTGGTTCTGATGCGCTAGCTGCTTTTGCAGCGTCAGCTGATGTACCAAGTGCACCGCGTATTCCTGTTGCGGTCACTCCGGCTGCAAATATCAAACCTGTGAGAACGGAACCACCAATTTCAGCAACTGAACGCGAGAAAATTTTAGCGGCAGTGCGTGCTGAAGGAGAAAAGGAAACAGTTGATCAAGCTTTAGAGCCTCAAGCTACTCAAGCTGAAAAAGACCAAGTTGTTGCCGAGTTAAAAGCACTTGCACCTCAGGGTACAGAAATTGTCGATCCGTATGATGGCAAAATTAAGTTAACCGCAATTCAGACCAGCCAATCTGTTGCTGAGCAGCAAGGTAAAGAAGTAAGTAAAGGTTTTGCTTATCCAAAAACTTTAGCTGAAGATGCAACTCTTGCAAACTCTGAAGATGCTCAGCGTAATAAAGATAAGCCTTATATTAAGACTGATACAGATGTTGTGGTTGTACAACCTAAAGGTAAGCGTAGTACTTATACAGTACAACCTGGCGATACTTTAGCAGTTATTGCCATGAAGAATGGTGTGAACTGGCGTGATGTAGCTAAATGGAACCAGATTGACCCTGAAAAGACTTTATTTGTAGGAACCAGCCTATATCTCTATGATGCTAAGCCTCAAGAGGTGGAAAATACGGCAAAATCGGCAGCTAAACCTGATGTCTATGTTGTTCAAGCAAATGACAGTTTAACAGGAGTGGCAAATCAATTTAATTTGTCAGTGAAACAGCTAGCTGAATATAACGATTTGTCTGTAACAGATGGCTTGTTTGTAGGGCAAAAATTACAGTTAAAAGAGCCTAAAGGTAATCGTGCTGCTAAAGTAGAACCAAAGGCAATTCAAGCAAGTACACGTCGCATTACAACGAAGAGTTATACTGTTAAACGCGGCGAATATTTGAAATTAATTGCAGACCGTTATGCATTATCTAATCAAGAGTTGGCAGACCTAACACCGGGATTATCAGCTGGTAGTAATTTAATTGTAGGCCAAAAAATTAATGTACCTGCAAAAGAAATCACTGTTGATGAAGTTGATGACAGCAAGGCTTCTGGTAAATATGAAAAGCTTGCAGCAGGTCCATCATATAAAACTGAAAGTTATAAAGTGCAGCGTGGTGATACATTATCAAGCATTGCGACCAAGTCTAAAATTAGCCTAGCTGAGCTTGCTGAACTGAACAACTTAAAAGCGAACAGTCATGTCCAACTGGGACAAACTCTAAAAGTTCCGGCTGGTGCATCAGTTCCTGACCAATATGTTGTGCAGTCAGGCGATAGCTTAAATGCAATTGCAGCTAAATATAACTTACAAACCAGTTATTTGGCTGATTTGAATGGTTTGTCACGTACTGCAGGCCTTCGTGCTGGTCAGCGTTTAAAATTAACTGGTGAAGTTGAAACAACTAGCAAAGTTTCGGCTAAAAATACCAAAGAAGAAACACCAGAGACCTACACAGTTAAATCTGGTGATAGCCTAGGAAATATCGCCAACCGCTATCATTTACAGTTAGATTACCTTGCTGCATTGAACGGTTTGTCTCGCAACAGTAATGTTCGTGTTGGTCAACGCTTAAAATTAACAGGTGATTTACCAACAGTAGAAACAGCTAAAACGGATACAGCAAAATCGTCTCCAAAAGCTGTAGTTGCAGGAAAAAATACTGAAAAGTACACGGTTAAGGCTGGTGAGTCGTTAAATGCTATTGCGAGTCGTGCAGGTATTTCAGTTCGTGAACTTGCTGAAATGAATGCATTAAAAGCAAATGCCAATTTACAGCGTGGACAAAATATTGTGATTCCAAAAACTGTAGTGGAATACAAAGTCAAACGTGGTGATACCTTAATTGGTCTTGCGAGTAAATATGGTTTAGAAACCACTTTACTGGCGGAACTCAACAACCTAACACCGTCGACTCAATTGCGTATTGGCGATATCATTAAAGTGCCTAATTTATAGAATAATTAGTACTTTATGCAAAAGTTATATTCTCAACTGAGCCTGCTAGTCGGGCTCAGTGTTTTTTCGCAAGCTATATTCTCTGCTCAGCAAACCACGCCGTATATCGCAATTCATTCTAAGCCTAAATATCTGGCAATGGCTGCTATGCCTTATGCCAACCCGAATGCACCTAAAGGCGGAGTATTGAGTCAGGCTGCGCAAGGGACATTTGATAACTTAAACAGTATGAACGGTAAGGGAAATGCGACAGAAGGGGTAAATTATCTTTTTGATACTTTAATGACCCAGTCACTTGATGAAGTGGGGGTGTTATATCCACTTCTGGCAGAAAAAGTTTCGTATGATCCTATAAAAACTCAGTCAGTTATTTTTTATTTAAACCCAAAAGCTCGATTTAGTAATGGGCTGCCCGTAACAGCTGAAGATGTGAAATTTAGCTTTGATACCTATCAAACCAAATCTAATTTTGGTCTACAAATGTATCTTGCAGACTTAGCGAAAACAGAAGTGATAAACCCACATCAAGTTAAATTCACTTTTAAGTCCAGCCATAATCCTAAAATGCCATTTGTTGTAGCGAGTTTACCGATTTACTCAAAAGCAGATTGGCAGAAACGTGATTTTACCCGTATTAGCTTGCAACCGATTATAGGTTCTGGGCCTTACGTGGTTGAGAAAATTGATGCAGGACGAAGTATTAGTTATAAACGTAATCCGAATTATTGGGCAAAAGACTTACCTATTAATAAAGGACGCTATAACTTCGATCATTTAAAGTATGTTTATTACCGAAATTGGGATATTGCATTCGAAGGTTTTAAATCTGGGCAATATACCTTGCATGAAGAAACTAATCCTAAAAAATGGGTCACTGACTATCATTTTCCGGCTGTAAAAGCAGGTTTGGTAACGCAATATAAATTTAGACATCATAACCCCATTGCAACCGAGAGTTATGTTTTTAACACACGGCGCAAACCTTTCAATGACATCCGCTTTAGACAAGCCTTGACTTATGCCTATGATTTTGAATGGCAAAATAAAGCTTTGTTTTACGGACAATATCAAAGACTACAAAGTTATTTTGAAAATAGTGATTTGGCAGCGACAGGTCGTCCTTCAAACAATGAAATGGCCATATTAAAGCCTCTGTTACCAAAGCTTTCTCCAGTCATGCAAAAAGCTGTTTTGACAGACTGGAAATATCCTGTCTCGGATGCCAGTGGTTTTAACCGGCAAAATTTATTAATTGCTAGACAGTTGTTGATTCAAGCGGGTTATAAAATTAAAGAAGGGCAATTATATACACCCGAAGGCAAACCTGTAAAAATTGAGTTTCTCATTCAGCAAGATGGCAAACAAAGAACACTGATGCCATTTGTAAGAAATTTAAAAAAATTAGGAATTAATATTAATTTACGGCAGGTTGATGCGCCGCAATATTTAGAGCGTACACGCCGTTATGACTTTGATATGACTACGATGAATTTGCCGCAATCTTTAAACCCGGGCAATGAACAGGCTCAGTTCTGGGGAAGTGCAGCAGCAGTTCAAGATGGCAACTATAACTACGCTGGTATTCGTAATCCGGTAATTGATGAGGTGATTTCAAAACTGGTCACTGCCAAAGACCGTGAACAGCAAATCACTTATACTCATGTTCTTGACCGATTGCTTCGTGCAGGATATTACCAGATCCCGACTTATGGAAAAGGGGATTATTGGTATGCGTACTGGAATATGTATCAGCAGCCTAAAGTGAAACCTGTGCTCTCTGCCGGTATAGAGTATTGGTGGAGTAATGCAAACCAAGCTAAGAAAGTTGCTCAATATTTACATCAACAATAAAAGCACGTACCTAAAGGAAATCCTGTTATATGGGTTCATATATTCTAAAGCGACTTCTTTTAATGATTCCAACGTTGTTCATTATTTTATTGATCAACTTTGTGGTCGTGCAAATTGCACCGGGTGGACCAGTTGAACAGGCAATTCATGAAGTAGAAAGTGGCTTAGGAGCAGGGCGTATATTAGGCACTGAAATGTACTATCAAGGAGCTAAAGGCTTAAGCCCCGAAATGGTTGAGCAAATTAAAGCCCAATACGGGTTTGACCATCCTCCAGTGGAACGTTTCTTACTGATGTTAAAAGGCTATTTGACTTTAGACTTTGGACAAAGCTTTTTTAAAGATAAATCAGTGGTTGAGCTGCTCTGGGAAAAAATGCCTGTGTCAATTTCACTTGGGCTATGGAGCACTTTGCTGATTTATCTTATTTCAATTCCGCTCGGTATTAAAAAAGCCAAACAACAAGGTACATGGTTTGATCGTTCCACTTCTTTATTGCTAGTGGTGGGTTATGCAGTACCCAGCTTTGTCTTTGGTATACTGCTTATTGTCTTTTTTGCTGGCGGTTCATATTTTCAGTGGTTTCCATTACAAAACCTAGTGTCAGATAATTTTTATCAATTGAGTTGGTTCGGAAAAATTACGGACTATTTATGGCACATGACGTTGCCGCTTATTACCATGGTGTTGGGTGGTTTTGCCAGCCTAACTTATCTAACCAAATATTCATTTTTAGAAGAGCTTAATAAACCTTATGTCTTGGCAGCTTATGCAAAAGGTTTAAATAGCCAACAAGTCTTATATAAACATGTATTCCGTAATGCCATTTTAGTGGTTCTTGCTGGATTGCCTGAGGCTTTAGCAGGCATTTTCTTTGTGGGAAATCTTTTTATTGAAATTATTTTTCACCTAGATGGTGTGGGGTTGTTGGGCTTTGAAGCAATTGTTCAGCGAGACTATCCGGTTATTTTTGGCGTATTATTTTTCTTCACGCTGTTTAGTCTGCTTTTACGACTTATTTGCGATGTACTGTATCAATGGATTGATCCGCGTATTCACTTTGACGCACAAGGAGGCAAATAATGTCTTTTATTGTGCGATCACGACTGCAAAAGTTTAGGCAACATAAATTAGGGTGGGCAAGCTTTGTTTTGTTTAGTCTCATTTTGATGATGTCCTTGGCTGCTGAGCTCATTGCTAACGACAAACCATTGTTGGTGAAATATGAGGACGCTTATTATTTGCCTGTCTTTAAAACATATCCCGAAACCACTTTTGGTGGCGTGTTTGAAACAGAAGCAGATTATAAAGATCCCGCTGTACAAGAGCTTATCAATCATAAAGGATGGGCTATTTGGCCCCTTATAAGATTTTCTTACCAGACTCCTAATTTAGACTTGGCTGTACCTGTGCCATCGCCACCTTCTAAGCAGAACTGGTTAGGAACAGATGACCAAGGGCGAGACGTGTTTGCACGTATTCTCTATGGGCTTAGAGTCTCATTACTTTTCGGCTTGGCTTTAACAGGTTGTGCAGCACTACTTGGCATTTTTGTGGGTGCTATACAAGGCTACTATGGTGGCTGGGTCGATTTGTTAGGGCAACGGTTGGTAGAAGTCTGGAATGGTTTACCTATGCTCTTTATGGTCATGATTTTGGTCAGCATGTTTACCCCAAATGTATATTGGCTATTTTTTATTATGC
Organism: Acinetobacter baumannii; assembly: GCF_009759685.1. NCBI lineage: Bacteria > Pseudomonadati > Pseudomonadota > Gammaproteobacteria > Moraxellales > Moraxellaceae > Acinetobacter > Acinetobacter baumannii. Next base: position 2,514,517 of record NZ_CP046654.1, read on the forward strand.
TGTTCTTTAGCTGGACTGTACTTGTGGGAATTGTCCGTGCCGAATTTTTAAAAGCGCGTCAACTTGACTATGTACGTGCGGCTCAGGCTTTAGGTTTAACTGATAGAGCAATTATCTTTAAGCACATTTTGCCAAATGCCATAAGTTCTAGTCTATCGCAGTTACCTTTTATTTTGACCACAAATATTATTGCTTTAACCGCACTTGATTTCTTGGGCTATGGTTTGCCGCCAGATGCAGCCTCTTTAGGTGAGTTGTTGTTGCAAGGTAAAAATAACTTAGACGCACCGTGGTTGGCTTTATCTGGGTTTTTTAGCCTTGCTTTTGTGTTGTCATTATTAATTTATATTGGGGAGGCGGCACGTGATGCATTTGACCCAAGAAAATAACTTAAATGTAGATGCTAGATTGCTAAATATAGAAAACCTTTCAATCTCTACGCAAGATCAGCCTTTATTAGAAGGTCTCAATTTACACTTAAAAGCTGGTGATACGCTTGCAATTGTAGGTGAAAGTGGTTCAGGTAAAACAATAAGCTGCTTGGCGATGATGGGATTATTACCAGAAAAATTAAAAACATCTGGTCGTATTATTATTGATTCAAAAAATATTTTACAAATAGACGAAAAGACTGGAACTTATTTACGTGGTCATCATATTGCCATGATTTTTCAGGAGCCTTCTACGGCTTTAAATCCATTGCATCGTGTTGAAAAAATTGTCGGTGAAAATTTTATTTTACAAGGTGGGTCAAAAGCGAAAGCTCAACAGCAGGTAATTCAATTATTAAAAGATGTAGGAATTGCTAATCCAGAGTACATTTTAAAACGTTATCTGCATGAGCTTTCAGGTGGTCAAAAACAGCGGGTGATGATTGCGGCTGCGCTAGCTCTTCAACCTAAAATTTTAATTGCAGATGAACCAACCACCGCGCTTGATGTGATTTTACAGACGCAAATTTTAGAATTATTAAAATCTTTGCAAAGCAAATATGGTATGGCACTGATTTTGATTAGCCATGATTTAAATTTGGTACGCCGTTATGCTGATGAACTGATTGTATTACATAAAGGACAAGTTGTAGGGCAAGGTAAGCTTCAACAGATTTTTGAACACTCAACTTCAGTTTATACCCAGCAATTGTTAGATCATGATCTTGGTTTCGCTGAGCAACATTCAACCAGTCATAAAATTTTATCTGTTCAACAACTCAATGTTAAATATCCAATACGACGTGGTTTCTTTAATCGAATTCAGGGTTATACCAATGCGGTTGAAAATGTAAATTTTGAGCTTGCTCAAGGCGAAGCATTAGGCATTGTGGGTGAAAGTGGATCCGGAAAATCTTCATTGGCTTTGGCTCTGGTTCGATTAATTAAAAGTGAGGGACAGATTAACTTTCTAGGGCAAGATATAAACCACTTAGAACAAAAAGCTTTACGCAAGATCAGGTCAGACTTACAGATTGTTTTCCAAGATCCATTTGGTAGTCTAAACCCACGTATGACGGTAGGGCAGATTATTGCTGAAGGGTTAAAAGTCAAAGCGATAACTGATAAAGAAATTAAACAGCAAGTTGAATCAGCTTTGATAAAAGTTGAGCTGGCAGAGGGCTTTCAACATCGCTATCCACATGAACTTTCTGGTGGGCAACGACAACGTGTTGCTTTAGCGCGAGCTTTAGTAGTTCAACCTAAACTTTTAATTTTAGATGAACCAACGTCTGCCTTAGACCGAACCACGCAAAAAGCGATGATTCAATTATTACGACGTTTACAGCAAACAGAGCACTTGAGCTATATTTTTATTAGTCATGATTTAAATGTGGTCAAAGCACTGTGTCATAAAGTGATGGTATTACGACATGCAAAAGTTATGGAATATCAGCCGACTGAGCAGTTGTTTAATGCCCCAAAAACTGAATATACCAAGCAGTTAATTGCGGCAAGTTGTTAAATTTATTTAATAAAATTATGTTTTATAAAAATAAATTTTATTTAAATTTTTAATGCAAAAAGTTGCATTTTTTTATATTTTTTAAATTTGACATGTGCTATTGTCAGTTATCGATTTTCCCTTGACATGACCTATAACTCATCTAAATTAGAGTAATTGCTCTAAAATATTAAAAGAGGTTAACCATGAGCCAGATTGCACAACCAATCACAATTCGAAATACCACATTTAAAAACCGGATTATTAAAGGTGCAATGAGTGAGGCACTTGCAAACTATGAAGGCCAGCCGAATGAATTACATTTAGGTTTGTATAGTGCATGGGCCAAAGGTGGTTTGGGCTGTGCGATTACTGGAAATGTTATGGTCAATGTAGAGGCCAAAAACGAACCTGGGGTAGTGGTGATTGAAACCGAGCGTGACCTAGAGCGTTTAAAAGAATGGGCAGCAGTCGGTAAACAATATGGGATGGTACAACTTATCCAATTGTCTCACCCTGGTCGTCAGTGTCCAAAGGGCCTAAATAAAGAAACAGTTGCACCTTCGGCAGTTCCTTTTAGCCCAGCTTTAGCGACTATGTTTGGTACTCCACGTGCTCTTACGCATGAAGAAATTTTGGATATTATTAAACGTTTTGCGAACGCTGCTCGTATTTGTGAAAAGGCGGGTTTTGAAGGGGTACAGTTACATGGTGCACATGGCTATTTAATTAGCCAGTTTTTATCACCATTAACCAATAAACGTACAGACCAGTGGGGTGGTTCAATCGAAAACCGTACTCGCTTTTTACTAGAAGTTTATAAAGCAGTACGTGAAGCAACTTCTGATAATTTTATTATTTCCGTTAAGCTCAACTCTGCCGACTTCCAGCGCGGTGGTATTAGCGAACAAGATGTGATTTCGGTATTTAAAGCAGTTGATGAAGCAGGGATCGACTTAATTGAAATTTCAGGTGGAACTTACGAAGCACCTGCAATGGCTGGTGCAAAAGCCGATAAACGTAAAGCAAGTACCATTGCACGTGAAGCGTATTTCTTAGACTTCGCTGAAAAAATCCGTCAGCATGTAAAATGTAAACTTATGGTGACAGGTGGCTTCCGTACAGTAGAAGGCATGAATGCTGCTTTGGCAAGTGGTGCATGTGATTTTATTGGTATTGCTCGTCCACTTGCAGTTGAAACAGATTTAACAGAACGTTTAATTGCAGGACAAGACGTTCGTTATGCAGTAAAACCGATTAAAACAGGTTTACCTTTTGTCGATAAAATGGCGATTATGGAAATCATTTGGTATGCAGCACAATTTAAAGCTATTGGGCAGGGTAAAAAGCCAAATCCTAAACTGTCACCTCTAATTGTGTTTCTAAATTATGCCAAGGGTAATATTAAGGCTGTTGTTCAAGGACGCGTGAATTCACGTAAGTCAGCGTAAAAATTTCTTAAAGTAAAGGTACTATTTCTAAGGATGAAATAGTACCTTTATACTCAATTTAGAACGTATAGCTCATACCTAATTGAACGGTACGTGATTCACCCGGATAAGCATATAAATTGAAAGCACTTTCATCATAAACTTTATCAAAAATGTTCTTCACATCTAAGTTAAGACGAAGTTTTGGTGTCGCCTGATAATAAGAAACCAAATCTGTAACTGCATAACCTTTCATGATATAGGTACTATTGGCTGTCTGACCTGCACGTTTATCAATATATTTTTGATTGATGCCTAGACCTAAGCCTTGTAAAGGGCCATCTTGAAATTCATAGATATTTAAAAGATTAAAACTATTCTTTGGAATATTGGCTAGAGCTGTTCCTTTGTGCAAAGTATTGTCTTTAGTTACTTCCGCATCTGTATAAGCATATCCACCAATAATTTTCCAGGCAGGTGTAATTTGACCAGCAATATTTAACTCAATGCCACGGCTACGAACTTCGCCAGCAGCGACTTTATAAGCTGAATCAACAGGGTCTAGTGTTAAGACATTTTCTTTATTGGCGTAAAAAATAGCGGAATCAATCGATAACATATTATCAAGTGCTTGCCATTTAAAACCTAACTCGTAAGCCGTACCTTCTTCAGGATCAAAACCTTCTCCGTTACGGCTGGCGCCAGTATTTGGTTTAAAAGATTTTGCAGCATTGCCATAGAATGAAAGGTCATCACTTGCTTTATAAACTAAGCCTAAACGTGGAATAAATGCATCATGACTGGTATTCCAGTTGGTAGTATTTGGTAATAGGTTTTTGTAATCGTGCTCGTAATGCTCAAATCGTAAGCCTAAGAGTGCGCTTAAACGCTCATTTAAGTCGATTTGGTCTTGTACGAAAAGGGCCGTTGTTTTTAAGCTTTCACGGTCATGTGTGGTTACACGATTGAGCTCAGGTAAAGGTTGCCCTAAAACTGGATTATAAATATTAATAGGGTAGCTACCGATATCTCCGCTTGAGCGAATAATGTATGACTTATAATCATAATTTTCATATTCAAGCCCAGTCACTAAAGTATGGGCTAAACCTAAAAGCTGAAAATTACCTGTGAGATTAATTTGGGCATCGGTATCTTGCCATTTTAATTCGCGATAATTGTAATTTCGCCCTAATGTTTCTCCATCAGCCTGAATGCCATTTGCTTCTACTGCATAGCCATGCAATTTGCCATTTAAATATTGCACGCCAGCATTTAGCTTCCAGTCATTCCCAAGGTCATGTTCAACTCGTAATTGAGTCATATTGTTATCATTGTAGAGTCGATTGTAGTATTTACCCGTTTCCCATAAATAGGTTTCTGGTGAGCTATTAAAAGATTTCTGTGTTGGATAACGTGTATGACCACGGTCGAGTGGATGTTGGTTTCTTAAAATATCGGCTTCAAAAGTAACCTTGGTGGCATCAGTAGCTTGCCATTGAATGACTGGTGCAATTCCATAACGTTTAGATTCGACATGGTCACGGTAACTATCCCCACCTTCTGCAATTACATTTAGGCGATAACCAATATTTTCTGCATTTGGGATAGTACCTGTTGTATCGACAGTAGTGCGATATAAACCTTCACTACTGAGCTGTGCACCTAAAGTGGTTTGTTGCTCAGACTTTGGTGTTTTAGAAATTAAGTTAAATGTACCACCTGGGTCACCACGTCCATATAAGCTAGAAGAGGGGCCACGTAAAACGTCTACACGTTCAATTGTGTTGCTATCCGGCGCATTTGGATAGCCACGGTTAATTGGAAACCCGTTTCGATAAAACTCACCACTGGTAAACCCGCGCACGTTAAAACCAGTTAAACCTTGACCACCAAAGTTATTAGCACGAGTCACGCCACCAGCTAAATCAAGTGCTTCAACTAAGCGAGTTGCACCAATATCTTCAATTACTTTTTGGGTTACCACGCTCACAGATTGCGGGGTATCTTGTAATGCAATTTCACTACGCGTAGCACTACTGGAACTATCCACTTTATAAGTCTGGTCAGATGCCTGTTGGGCTTTAATTTTGATAGTTGCAAGAGTAGTTGAAGAGTTGTTCGTGTCTGCAAAAGCAGCTGGAATACAGCATAGTTGTGCAATACTCAGGGAGAGAAGGCGAAGCTTAAGATCCATTTAAAACCTTTTTGATAATAAATATCAGTATAAAAATAAGAATTATTATATTGTAAATCTATGTAAAGGGAATACTGGATCAGTGATATATTTGCACAAGTGTATTTTATTTAGAAATAAAGAAAAATATAAAAAGAATAAGAAGACAGAACTTAGAGAGAAAAATTTTATATGAAGAGAATATGGCGTCCCTACGGGGATTCGAACCCCGGTTACCGCCGTGAAAGGGCGATGTCCTAGGCCTCTAGACGATAGGGACGTTGAGGATGGCGGTATCTTAAGAAGCCGCCACCAAACTGTCAAGGAGGTAAGGAGACAGTTTGTTCAAAATATAGCAAAACAGTTCAGCAGTCTTTTGAGTATCGTATAAAGCAGAGTGTGCTTCTTTACCATCAAACTCAATTCCAGCTTGAATACATGCTTTTGCAAGTACAGTTTGTCCAAACATTACTGCACTTAAAGTGACCGTATCCATCACTGAAAAACTATGGAACGGGTTTTGGTTTTTTGTGCCTGAGCGAGCAATGGCCGCTTGTAAAAACCCAAGGTCAAAATGCGCGTTGTGGCCTACGAGTACTGCATGAGTACAATGTTGCTGTTTACGAACTTCATTAACCGATTTAAAAATGCGACGTAAAGCAGTTCTTTCATCTTCAGCCATTGCAATACGCATTGGGTTGAATGGGTCAATACCAATGAAGTCTAGCGAACGGCGGTCGAGGTTAGCCCCTTCAAAAGGGTTAATATGTGCATGAAATGCAGGACCAGGGACAAATTGTCCCTGCGCATCATACACAATCGGAATGCATGCGATTTCTAGCAATGCATCTGTCTGGGCATTAAAACCTGCCGTTTCAACATCGACAACAACAGGTAAGAAGCCACGAAAACGTTGGCCAATGACCGGGACAGAGTTTTCTTGTGTCACACTTTTCTCCATTGCAGCGTTTTCCCGGCATGCAGCGGGATGATTTTTTGATTATTTAAATAATCAAAAGATTCTGGAACGAGGTTATCTTCTTTAACCAAAGTAATGGTAGAAGTATTACGTGGTAGACCGTAGAAGTCCGCACCAAAATGGCTAGCAAAACCTTCTAGACGCTCTAATTTACCGACTTGGTCAAATGCTTGTGCATAAAGCTCAATTGCATTTGGTGCACTATAGCAGCCTGCACATCCACAAGCATTCTCTTTTGCATTTTGTGCATGAGGAGCGCTGTCTGTACCTAAGAAAAATTTAGGATTACCGCTTGTCGCTACTTCAAGTAAAGTCGTTTGATGCGTTTGGCGTTTTAAAATTGGTAAACAGTAGAAGTGCGGTTTAATACCACCGACCAACATATCATTACGGTTAAATAATAAATGTTGTGGAGTGATTGTTGCCGCCACATTACGGTCTTGTTCTAAAACAAAGTGTGCTGCATCACTAGTAGTGATGTGCTCAAGCACAACTTTAAGTTTCGGGAACTGTTTCAATAGAGGTGATAATACCTCATCTAGGAAGCGTTTTTCACGATCAAAAATATCTACATGATTGTGAGTTACTTCACCATGAAGCAATAACGGAACTTGATGCTCTTCTAATTGCTCAATGACTGCATAAACTTTACGAATATCACTCACACCATTATCGGAGTTTGTGGTCGCACCAGCAGGATAAAGCTTAATCGCATTTACATGTTCTGATTCTTTAATTTTACGAACTTCATCTGGTGAAGTGTGGTCAGTAAAATAAAGCACCATACGAGGGTCAAAATTATTGCCTTCCGGAACATGAGCAAGAATGCGTTCGCGATAAGCTAAAGCTTCTTCTACTGTTTTTACAGGCGGAACAAGGTTAGGCATACAAATCGCGCGGGCGAATTGTTTAGCCAAATCTGGAACAGTACGTTTTAATGCTAAACCATCACGTAAATGTGCATGCCAATCATCTGGCTGGAGCAGGGTAATAGAGTTCAAGGCAGTTCAAACTTCGAAATAAAACAAATGATAATCGATAAAGTGTGAAAATGGTAACGAGAATTACGGACAAGTGGCAAAATAAAGCGCAGGGAGCTTTAAAAAATAATGTTATATTTTGTTAATGCAGAATATGTAGGAATCGACTAGTGGCGAATAGGGGAAATGTACATCAATTACTCAAATCTAAAGAAGAAATCGAGTATTTGGTCACTCTACATACCCATCGTTATGCCAATATGCCTTTGCCCAAACAACTGGAAAAAAAATTCTGGTGTTTAAATCTTGATCGAACTAGACAGAACATCTCAAAGTTTCTAGCAAGTGGTGTACTCACTTATTTAATTTTTATTTTACTGGCCCTGCCGACCGACTATTTAGTGATTGGGGTACCTTATATTACTTTGGATTTTATTCATTGCTTACTTAGTGCAATGAATATTGCACTTGCCCTGTTATTGTTCTGGGTTTTTGCCAAATTTACAAAACTCTCCGAACACTTTTATTTAGCTGCATGTGGTATTGTATTTTTAACCATTATTATTAATGCGATGTTATTGCTTAGTGTCGGAAATATGGCGCTTAAGAACCAGTCTATGTTGCTTCTTTCATTTTTATATATGCTCGGGTTCATATTAAGCGGTATTAAACCTTTGCATATGCTCTGTGTTGGTTTATTGGCAGCATTTTTAGTTTTTGCTTTTCTTATTTTGTTAGATGTAAATTGTGATTATATTGCGCTGGGCCGTGCTTTGTTCGGTAGTTGTATTTTAGGTTTCTCGATTAGCAGTATGCTCATCTCAAGAGAAAGAAGTCTTTTTTTAAATAACCAGCTTGCTGAAATTAATGAACAGATCTTACGGATTGAAGCGTCGGAGTTATTGCATTTAAGCCAGCAGGATGCCCTGACTCAAATTTCGAATCGACGTACATTTGATGAGATGTTTGATTTTTTCTACTACCGAGCAAATCAAGAGAAGCGTCCTTTAGCTGTTTTATTTATTGATATTGATTTTTTTAAAAACTATAACGATTTTTACGGGCACCAGATGGGAGATAAAGTCATCTCTAGCATTGCCGCAGCAATTAAAAACTCAATTCGTCATGTCGACTTTGTTGCGCGTTATGGGGGCGAGGAGTTCGTTGTACTATTACCTGAAACACCTGCACAGGGTGCTTATTCAGTGGCTGCAAATATCTATAAAGCCATTGAGCGGCAAGCGATTCCTCATGCAGCTTCTTTAGTGTCGAAGTATGTCACTATCAGTTTAGGGTTTACCGTATATACGGGTGGGCTAAAGATGGGACAAGATAGGCTTATTCATGCGGCAGATCAGGCTTTATACCGGGCAAAACAGCTTGGCCGTAATCAAATTTATTATCAGCCATTACAAGTCGCCGAAATTGCCTAACTTAATTTTAAATATAAAAAAGCCACCTATTGAGGTGGCTTTTTTGACGTTATAAGAAATTATTTTTTCTTATTGTCTAATTGAGGTACAGCAGAACCTTGACCGATTGAAAGCAAGCCAGCATCTGTATAGATACCTAGTTTTGCACGTGTATCGGTAATGTCGAGGTTACGCATAGTCAACTGACCAATACGGTCCATTGGCGTAAACATTGAATCACCTTTTTCCATTGTTAAACGTTCAGCTTCGTACGTTAAGTTTGGAGATTCAGTGTTCATGATGGTGTAGTCATTACCACGACGAAGTTCAAGTGTTACTTCACCAGTAATCGCTTTAGCTACCCAACGCTGTGCAGTTTCACGCAACATAAGCGCTTGTGAGTCGAACCAACGGCCTTGGTAAAGTAAACGGCCTAAACGTAAACCGTTAATGCGGTATTGTTCGATCGTATCTTCGTTGTGAATACCAGTAACCAAACGCTCGTAAGCAATATGAAGAAGGGCCATACCCGGTGCTTCATAGATACCACGAGATTTCGCTTCGATAATACGGTTTTCGATTTGGTCAGACATACCTAAACCATGACGGCCACCAATACGGTTTGCTTCAAGAATAAGCTCAACCGGATTTTCAAAACGCTGACCATTTAATGCAACAGGTACACCTTCTTCAAAACGTACAGTCACTTCTTCTGGTTTGATTTCAACTTCTTCTTTCCAGAAAGCAACGCCCATGATTGGGTCAACGATTTTGATACCTGCATTTAGGTATTCAAGATCTTTTGCTTCGTGAGTTGCGCCCAACATGTTTGAGTCAGTTGAGTACGCTTTTTCTTTTGACATTTTGTAGTCAAAACCGTTGTCGATGAGGAACTGTGACATTTCTGCACGGCCACCAAGCTCATCAATAAAGTTTTGATCTAACCACGGCTTGTAAATTTTAAGATTTGGGTTGGTCAACAAACCATAACGATAGAAACGTTCAATATCGTTACCTTTATAAGTTGAACCGTCACCCCAGATGTTTACGTCATCTTCTTTCATGGCAGTAACGAGCATAGTACCTGTTACTGCACGACCGAGTGGAGTCGTATTGAAATAAGGAACACCACCTGTACTGATATGGAATGCACCACACTGAATTGCAGCAATACCTTCAAGCGCCAATTGTAAGCGGCAGTCAATCAAGCGAGCTTTTACAGCGCCGTATTGTTCTGCTTTCTTTGGAATTGCATCGTAGTCATCTTCATCTGGCTGGCCTAAGTTTGCAGTATATGCATAAGGCTCAGCGCCTTTTTGTTTCATCCACAATAAAGCAGCTGAAGTGTCTAGACCACCGGAGAAGGCAATCCCAACTTTTTTGCCTACTGGTACATGCTGCAAGATAGTTGCATTATCAGTCATTGCTAATCCTAACATTTATGAAAAAGACCCCGTTGAGGCGGTCTCGAGAATTCTGAATGGCGGCTATTGTAGCACTATTCATGGTGCTTTTTTTGGCAAAAAAAGCATTAATTCACTTGTTGTGATGGCTATTTATTATTTAAAGAATAATATGGGATTATCTGCTTCATTTATAGATTGACCATAATCTCAAATAAAAAATAATTCTTGGTCATCCAAAATTATCAAAAAAGTATTAAAGTACTATGCAACAAGTTGCAAAAAAATATTGGGACGCAGCATGACAAGTTACGCCAATTTATTAAAACCATTACATTTGGGCTTCACTACCATTAAAAACCGTGTGGTCATGGGATCTATGCATACGGGATTAGAAGACCGCTTTTTTAACTACCCAAAACTGGCAGCTTATTTTGAAGAGCGTGCCAAAGGTGGAGTTGGTTTGATTGTGACTGGCGGTATTTCTCCGAACCGTCAAGGATGGTTGGCTCCGGCTGGCGGAACCATGAATAGCTTATTTGATATTCCGCAGCACCGTTTGGTGACTCATGCCGTTCATAAGCATGGTTCAAAAATTTTGATGCAAATTTTGCATGCAGGACGCTATGGTTACCAACCATTTGTAGTGTCTTCGAGTCCAATAAAATCACCGATTTCACCATTTAAGCCACGTCAACTTTCTGAAAAAAATATTCTCAGTACCATTGAAGATTATGCACAGTGTGCCGACATTGCCAAAAAGGCAGGCTACGACGGCGTTGAAATTATGGGGTCGGAAGGATATCTGATTAACCAGTTTTTAAGTCGCCATGTAAACCAGCGTACAGACCGTTGGGGCGGTGAAATTGAAAACCGTATGCGTTTTCCTGTTGAAATTGTCAAAGCGATCCGCGCAAAAGTTGGCGAAAAATTTATTATCTGTTTCCGTTTATCGCTGCTTGACCTTGTGCATGACGGTAACACCATGCAAGAAGTGGTTACGGTTGCGAAAGCTTTAGAAAAAGCGGGTGTCACTTTATTAAATACGGGTATTGGTTGGCATGAAGCACGTGTGCCGACTATTGTCACCTCGGTCCCTCGTGCAGCGTTTGTCGATTATACGGCTCATGTAAAACAACATATTTCAATTCCAGTCATTGCGTCTAACCGTATTAATATGCCTGAAACTGCTGAAGAGATTTTGGCAGCCGGCAAAGCAGATATGATTCAAATGGCTCGCCCTTTATTGGCCGATGCTTTTTGGGTAAATAAAACTGCGACCAATCGTGTAGATGAAATCAATACGTGTATTGCCTGTAACCAAGCATGTTTAGATCATGCATTTAAAAATAAGCGTGTGTCTTGTTTAGTAAACCCACGTGCAGGCCATGAAACTGAATTGGTTTATTTCAAAACCAAACAACCAAAGCGTATCGCCGTTGTAGGTGGTGGTGTAGCCGGTATGTCTGCTGCAACTGTTGCTGCAAGTCGCGGTCATGCAGTGACCTTGTTTGAAGCCAATGCAGATGTAGGTGGTCAGTTTAACTTTGCAAAGGTTGTGCCGGGTAAAGAGGAATTTCACGAAACGATTCGCTACTTTAAAGTACAACTTCAAAAAACAGGGGTAGATGTTCGTTTAAATACTCGTGTTAATCGTGAACAACTTGAACGCGAAGGTTTTGATGAGGTGATTGTGGCGACTGGAGTCGTGCCGCGTGCATTAAAGATTGAAGGAAGTAATTCACCTCAAGTTCTTTCTTATGCTCAAGTTTTACAGGGTGCTGAAGTTGGACGAAAAGTTGCAGTGATTGGGGCAGGTGGTATTGGTTTCGATGTCTCAGAATTTTTACTTAAACCACCACATCAACCACAGCCTCAACCTTTAGCCGAGTGGCAACGTGAGTGGGGTGTAGACCCAGATCCAAATTATGTTTCTGAAGGTGGTATGCAGCCACCTGTGGTTGAACCAGCAATACGAGAAATTTATTTATTGCAACGTAAAACAACCCCACTCGGTATTGGTCTTGGCAAGACTTCGGGGTGGGTACATCGTGCCCAGCTTAAAAAGCATGGTGTACGCATGCTTCGTGGCGTGCAATATAAAGCAGTTACCGATGAAGGGCTTTGGATTGAGCATAATGGTCAGGACCAGCTTTTACGTGTAGATACCGTTGTAGTGTGTGCGGGGCAAGAGTCGGTAAAAGACTTGATGCCAAAAGAAGGGGAGTCGACTATAGCGAACTACCATATTATTGGTGGTGCAAAGCTCGCAGCAGAGCTAGATGCGAAGCGTGCGATTAAAGAAGGAGCAGAATTGGCTGCCCAACTGTAAAATTGATGAAACAATATGCACTTGAACACAAAGCGATGATTTTTTTCTTGAATAAAATGAATAAGCTTTGTATTCTTACGCACATGGAAGCGTGGCAGAGCGGTTTAATGCACCGGTCTTGAAAACCGACGAGGGTGTGAGTCCTCCGTGAGTTCGAATCTCACCGCTTCCGCCAAATTCAAATTTCTGACACTGTTTAACGCTGTATAAGTATATGATTTATAAGGTTAAAGTTGGAAATAAGTGATACTACAAGCCATGACACAGTACGTCAATTGGCAGTTATAAAGTAGTAAAAAATGCAGTAAGATTCGCTCTTACTGCATTTTTTTATGTCTGGATTATGACGACCCGTGGAATAAACAAGCTTAGTGCTTTGCAAGTTAAAAAAGCTAAACCTGATCCTAATAAGATGTATAAGTTGTCAGATGGAGGCAACCTGTATTTGCGTATTGACCAGAGTGGTAGCAAATACTGGATATTCAATTATACACGCCCGTTTTTGGGCAAACGTAATGATTTATCTTTGGGTACTTATCCAGAAGTTTCGCTAGAAGATGCTCGTACCATTCGGGATAAATATAAGAAGCTCATTAAGCAGGGTATCGACCCAGCGATGGAGCGGATTGAAACCAAGTCACAAAAGCAGAAAGAAGCTGAAAATACCTTCCGTGTTATTGCTGAGCTATGGTTGCATAAACGCGAACTTGAACAAAAACAGGATGAAGAAACAATCCGTCGTTTAAATCACGATGTTTACCCTTATATTAGCGAATTAACTTTTCCTCAGCTTACTTTGGAAATACTTGAGACTAAAGTCTTCAAACGCATTGTAGAACGTGGTGCTTTGTCTGTTGCCAAACGTCTTAAATCTGATCTCAATCAAATATTTAAATCGGCCCGTAAGAAAAAGCTGATTCAATACAATCCTATTGAAGATATTGAACTGCCAAAACCACAGGCAGGGAATTTTCCAGCAGTAACAGAGGAGCAAGACTTGGCTCCTATGCTAAACAAAATTTGGAACTACTCCAAACTCTATCCTCGTTGTTTGCTGACAACACAGGTTGCGTTAAAAATCTCTGTATTGACCTTCCAGCGACCGGGTGAGATACGAATGCTGAAAAAGGAATTTTACTATCGTGAGGAGCGTTGTTTTAAATTTACTGCTAGCAAAACCAAACAGCTTCATATTGTGCCCTTATCAGATCAAGCCTTTGATCTGATAGAGTCAATCATTGATTTGCATCCTTACAGTGAATATATCTTTGTAGGGCGGGATGGTAAAACAGTCATTTCAGACAATACAATCAATTCGGCTTTAAAGCGTTTAGGCTACGGCGGTGAGCAGACAGCACATGGTTTCAGGGCAACTGCACGTACTATGCTGGATGAGATTTTAGAGCAACGTGTAGATTTCATTGAGCATCAATTAGCTCATAAGGTTAAGGATAACAATGGTACAGCCTACAATCGAACCAAGTTCTTGAATAACCGTCGTGAGATGATGCAGGAGTGGGCAGATTATTTAGAGTCATTGCTTTCAGATTGAATGGTATGCTTTTCGACTTAACTTGGTAGTAAGACATTATAGAGAAGCCTAATAAAGCCAATTTGTTTCAAATTGGCTTTATTTATTTAGGAAACCATCGAGTGACTTTAGATTTCTATATGTTTCATATTAGATCTATCCTACTGAATAGGGTGTAAAATAAACTTTACATTATCTTTTTTTAGGATTATTATTATCCTAATTTAGGATAAATTGGATTTTGAAATGATTGTTCCTGTTGAACGAGTTGCTTATTTATTGGCACTTATGTTGAAAAGAAGTAATAAAACAAAAGGACGTATAAGTGAAAAAACGTTAAGAATAATATCTGGAAGGCAGCGTCTTAGAGGAGCTTTTTACATTTCCCTTTATGAGAATCTGGCAAGTTTAGGCTTGGAAATAATTGAACTGGATAGAGGTGGTTTTGCTCTTTTTTATAGATCAATCTTGGAGGGAGTTCCTGTTTTAAGAGCTAAGGATCTGATACCTAGAGAAGAGAGAGCGTCATTATCATTAGAGGACATTATTAAGGAGTTTGATGATGAGGCTGATGATGTTAATGTTGATGTAGAAGAGTGAAGTGAACCTATTTTTAATTTAGATACATTAAAAACTTTTCATGCGAAATGCCGTGGTTCAATGTACCATTTCAAAAAACAGCCTGTCATAGACAGGCTGTTTTACTTTATGCTGCTTTAGGACTTTTCGATTCAAGCCAAGCTTTGATTTGGCTTTCAGTCCAAGTGGGCATACTTGCTGTTAAATAAATGGGTTTAGGGAAGTCACCACGGCGAATCATTTTCCAAAAAGTTGACTCTGCAATATTCAATAAGCCCTTACTCGCAGGTTTATGAGACAGACGACGTCTACGGCCACTACGATCTACATAATCTTTCGCTGCACGTTCGGGATAATTCACAAGATCCTTTACTCGATAGCGCGCTTCTAACATTTTCTTTTTCCTATAGTTTCTTAATTTAATTGCTGAATTGCTTTTTGGGTTCTGTTCTGAAAAATAGTGTATTGCTTACGGTGGATATCATCGATCACGCCAGCAAGCTCCCGTATATCCACAAAGAGTGTTCCTTTTTGACTGTCATCCATTCTGAAGCATGAAAAGGGGAATCTATTCTGGCGTACTCCTGCCAGCATGTTTTCTTTGCATAGGTGCGGATAATATTCCTTTACAACATCTTCAAGCTTTACGTGTAGTGAACGAAACTTCAAAAATAGATAATCGTAAGTTGATAAATCTGAAACCATGTCTTTTCCTTTCATGTCCTGCTGTACTAGAGCATTTCAAGTTGCATTAGAGTGTGTGATCACGGTTGCTATTATTCACATTAAGATTGGCCCTATTAAGGATTCAACAGCCGTAAAAATAATTTTTTATAAGTTAGTTAGATGTAAAATTTTAAACTGGGGCTATGAACTATGATTTAAGAGGTTATTACAGGGTGGTATGAAAGTATTCGATAAACATTTAATTGAAGAGTTAGAAACAGAGTTGCTGAACCAATACCTTAATATTAGTTGGCTAGCGGACTATCTGGATGATGGGTTTCAAAAGTTAAAGCTTGATATGTTTTGTGGTGAACTTGATTCAAAGAAAGGTTCCATGTCATTAACAGTTAAAGATTTATTGAAGGCTCTAATTGATATTAATGTGGACATTACACGAAAGGAGAGTCTTGATTCACACTTGCATTCCCAGTCAAGTTTTACTGTGGAAGAGCGTAATCGTATTTATCAGGAAATGGTCGAGAATTGTCAGAAAACACGGTATGAGGCTTTTAGGCAACAGTATGGCTATTCAATAAGTGACTTGGTTAACCTTCTGGATCAACTGGAAGTTTTGAGAAGTGATTTGGAAAAATTAAATGAGAAAGAACAACATAAGGCCTATAAGGAAATACTTCATGAATACATTGGCCTAGACCTGCTCAATTATGGATTTCAGAATTCATCTTTGAAAATCAGAATAGCTAAAGGTAGAAGCACTCAAGGCGAATATCAAAAAATTGTAAGGGCTAAAAAGAAAATATTCTTTGATCTGTTGATTGAACAAGTACAGCAGAATAAGAAGAAATACCCGAGTGTATATAAAGCCGTGAAAGAAAACATAGATGAAGTCACGCGGAGGTTCAAAATACATGACGAGGAATGGATCAAGTCAAAGTTGGAAGTTAGTAGGGAACGAGTAAACGTGCTACATGAAGAAATGCTGAGTAAAGCATTAACAGCTTCAAAAGAGGATAAATTGCACAAAGAAATAGCAAAGCTCTCAGCTTTCATGGAGCAGCTTGAGGGTGGTTCAAGTGGAGGTTATCCCTTCGAAAAGCTTAAAGATATCCTTCCCTTTAACACAGCTTCTCTGAATGAAGTGTTGATGAAGACTCTAAAGTTTGAAAGAAATATAAAAGAGCAATGTATAGAATAACATCTATAGGCTTTAAAGAGCGCTCTCGGCAAATCGCTAACCAATACTCGACTTAATTTAAGATTCATGGATGGGAGTTCCCATCCATGATCTCTATGTATTGGGATACTTAGCCCGTAGGCGAATAAAGATGATTACCGTTTGCGTCCATGCACTCCGTGGCGTAGTGCTCATTGATAAGGTTTTCGATCATCTTTTCTTCGGTCACATTGTGCTTCTCTGCCAATATATTTAAGCAATAAAGGGCTTTATCAGTTAGATAGTAATGATGCTTACGCCCTTTGTTTTTCTTGCGGTAGTTTTTTTGGTACGCAGCATTCGATAACCTATCTTTTAGCGCTCTATATATGTTGCTATCTATAGCTAACAAATTGTCAAAGATTGCATTAACGACAATACTACACTCTTTGGCATTTAGAGGCTTATAGCTTGTACTATTGAGTACCCTAGCATTTTCTCTATCTTGATCCATATAAGTTTTAGCCCATGGGTAGAACTCATCACTGTCAAAGCTTTTAAAGTGTAATGGTTTCTTGCTTATGATTTTACTAAAACTGGCTTCCAGATCATCAAGGGTGCGGTTTGTGTCGTAATAGTTGGGTAGCATGAATATCGTATAGAGGAACCTAAAATATTCATTCTGTATATCACGGAAAGTATTATATTGATCCTCCTTGTGGTTAATCTGGTTGAGTACAAAATATAATAGACGCTTGTTGCTCTTGTATGTGGATAAGTCTCTTCCTCGTATTTTTAACGTGCTTTGAAAGTCTTTTAAAGTATCGATGAATTGGTTAATAAATTCTTCCCTAATTTCCTCATAACTGTTTATAACCTTGCTTCTAATTTCATCCATATTAGTCATGGTATTTAAGGTTTTAATATCTAACCGGACTAAAGCAGAGTCCATATCATCAATGTTTCTTCCAAGATAATGTTCCTCATGATCTTTATTCATGACATGCAAAACCCAAATCATATCCTCATCAGAAAATTGTTTGAGAGTCTGTTTTAATTCTTTATGTGCAGAGCTTTGATACATAATTGACACCTTCTTACAGTAAGCTTTCCGTTTAGTTTAGCCAAATGTAGGAAGGGTTTTTGGGCGGTTTCTAGTATGATTTAAGACGATTTCGCATGTTTTTTTTATAAGCTTCTAATAATGTATATAAAGTGATATAGGCACCTCTATGGGGCAACCTCATACAGAATCTCCACAAGTGAGGGAGTATTTTTCAGCTTCGTTTGTAGGTCTTCTGTTTGGCAAGGAACTTACATGCCTCTGCTAATTGATATTTTAGCATCGGATAACTTGACATGAACTAGGCAATTCATCATAGATGAAAAACTGCCACTACATCATATATGGGTATATTAATATATCGATCAGATTGGGAAAATCATATTGCATATATCAGGTATAGATTAGGTGTAATGACTTAGTTAATACCACCAATACATTCTAGTTAATACATACCAACATATTCAATATCCAATCTCTAAATCATAGCTTATATCCATAACCCTATTATCTAACTACTTAAAACCTATTAACCTCTCACCTTATTAAATAACCATATCACTTCACCATGATCTTAAAACCTTTAGGTAATTAATAACACCATAGCCATTTCATGTAGTTCTAAATAACTACAGGTAAGTGAACATGAACGTTAGCCTAAACCAAAATGAAATCAACGAAGCATCCCTACTGATGGCAATTGAAAGATTTGTCCTAACTAGTCTCGATGCTACAAGACAGCCAAGATCATTTTATGAAACCTTCACAGACCTTCTCTTAGCCTTCGATCAAATCTATAACCCTGACTTTAGCTATACCTGTTTAATCGATCTCTTTTGTAGTTTGCTCCATGACTACGACCTGCAATATGAAACTTCATCATCACTTTGCAATCGCTTGAAACGAACAACCTTTAAAGACTGGCAAGCTTATTTCAATCAAGCTAGAGCTGATCACCTGAATGAATTACGCCAACATCGTTATAGCGAAACATTAAATGCTGCCAAGCTTGATAATCGCCTTGAAGAAATATTGAAAAGCTATTCTGCTGTGCTGGTGGTAAGGGTTGATTTAGCCTATGTGGTTAGTCCAGATATTGAACAGGTGGATAATGATTTAGAAACGCTTCGGAGAAAGATCAAGCGATCCGAATATGGAAAGGATATATTGCTACTGGTATGGGCATTAGAGCAGGGAGAAAAGAAAGGCTATCATTGCCATATTGCATTGATCTTTAATGAGCGTAAGCGCACGAGTGCATGGAAGATTGCTAAGGTTGTAGGGGAGTTATGGGAAGATGTTACTGATGATGAAGGGAGTTACTTTAATTGCCATGATCGTAGGTACTTAAAGCAATACGAGGATCAAGATACTTTAGGGGTTGGCATTATCTATAGCGGAGTTGATTATCAGGTGCGAAGAATGTGTTCAACGCTATCCTATTTAGCACGACCTGAAAAAGAACAATATCTCCGAGTAAAAACAACGAGGAAGATGCGTACCTTTGGCATGTCACAGCGTTAATTGGAATCATACACAGATATGTACCATCTAGATGAGAAACATCTTCTCTTTATTGGCTTATCGCATTGGTAAGCCTTTTCTATTTCAGAGGTATATCTTATGAACATTACTTGCCCAAACTGCCATTCAGAACATGTTATTCGGGTGGTGAACCATCATTCCCAAACAGGAAGCCAGAGCCTGGCATCGTCAGCATCATTTGCCACGATGGGTGCTGCATTATCAAAGAGTTTGCCAATTTCACCTATAGTGGGTGGGATTGCAGGAGCCGTAGTCGGTGGTATTTTCAATAGTTTGTTTGATCGTGCGCCTGTCACCCCAAGTTGCAGCTTTCAATGCCAAAGCTGTGGTCAATTGTTTTATTGATGGATGGGCATAAAGTTGGGGAGGGTGAACCTCCCTGATTTTCATATGGAGTTAGAATAAGATTGAAATTTTAGTTCTAGAGAGTGGTTAACTACAGATAACACCTGTGGTTTGAATAACCATTTTATTCTCAACCTTAACCCGAATTTCACAACTGATGATATCGCCTGAGATACCTAGATCATATGCAATGGTATATTCATGTGGATGTTCATCTTTATTGACTCCAATATTGAAGGCATTTCCATTGTCAGGTTGGCGATTTGCTGACACGATCTGACCAGCTTTTTGCTTGACCAGTTTTAGGTCTGGGTCAGTTTTTGCTTCGGCAAACATTGTTGTAAATAAGGTAAGGAATGTAACTAAGGCAATGATTGTTTTTTTCATAGATTTCTTCTTTGCTTCTTTAACATACTTTGAGTTGAATATAAAAAGCAGTCCGTGGTTATGGAGTGGCAATCAGGTTATACAGCATACTCCCCATCCCATTTTTACCTTGGCTAACTACTTTAAACTTTCCTGTTAAATGGCCTGTTTGAGGATTCCATTTGACATAGGGTGCACATTGACCAATGGTGGTGGTTGCATTTGGATGTTTGATTTTGTCGCAATCGATATAAACTTCATAATTAAGTTTACCCAGTGGTGCCACGTAAAAGGTTGGGCTTACACCCCGATAGCCATAGGTGATATCGTCAAACTCAGCCGGATTTCGAATCGTGAGATCAAGCTGAACAATCTGATTATGGTTTTTCTTAAGAAACTGCGGAAACTGGCTGTCGGTTTTAGGAACACCTTTGTACACAGGTACCGGGCTTGCTGACAGATGGAATGAAAATCCCATCAATGAAGTGATCAGTAATATTTTTGATAGGTTTATCATTTTCATGGTTGATGATATCCAATGCTATTATTTCTGTGATTTATATAAGATGGCGCTGTGTCGCTCATCTACACCAGGAGATGTAAAGCCACTGTAGGTTCACCTAGAGATACATTTTCAACATACAGTGGCATTTGACGTAGCAACTTTTATTTGGGTTTTAATACAATAAAAATAATGAACAGCAAGATCAGAATACCGCCTACAATCTTTCCCAGGGTTGGAAACATGATAAAAGGCCAGGCCAGCCCTTGACCTAAGTTAAAGGCAAAACCTTTATAGCTATAGAGTCCCCAGAAATGTTGATAGATGGCATAAAAGAAACCAATGACCAAATAAACAACAATGGTGATCTGTTTGAGGTTCTTATCCATTTATTGATCTCCCCCAAGAGCATAGTTTGCTAAACTGATAAAAACCCATAACACCAGCATGGCAAGAATAACGGGTAAACCGAGAAAGCAGATGGCTGCAATGATGCAAGTTAGACCAGCCAGATTTCGCATAACCTTACTCCCGTGCACATTGGAAGCTTGCCTGAACCATGTCATGCTGAAAGCTTTCGGATTGGCTTAAGGTATAGAGATTATTTTTAAAACCATCTTCACCATATTTATTTTCTAACTTGTCATAGATACATTCACAGGTGCTATGTTCGAGTCCCCCTGTTTTACAGCCATTCACGAATTCACGTTCAGCTTTGCTGGCACAGGCAGTCAGGCCAAGTACGGTAATGCTGATGATAAAAAGGCATGATGCAGTCTTCATAAATTCTTCCTATTTAATTGTTTTGATATACGTTGTTATCGAAGTTATGGATTGATGCTTTAGTTGCTAGTTGGTTCTGCTGAGTCAAATAATAGGCGAGCAGAAGTCTAAGCGCTCAATACAAACGGTATTGGAGGCTAGCTGAAAGCAACGAGCTTATTTGAATAATCGCTTAACTGAGAATAAACCAATAAAAACAGAGAAGGGCGTTGAAGAATAATGTGCGCCATAGTAACCACTCCTATATAGATAAGAAGTTCTACCAGACATGAAAGATTAATGGTGGCAGAACGAAAGAGGGTTGACAGACTGGCCTTAAGAACCCAGCACGCGCGAGGCGTCCCTCTTCCGTCCTACCGCAACAAAAAAGAGGGACGGGTACACAACACCAAAAAACGAGTTTTTTGGTGACTTAAGGATCAGCCTGTCAAAGCCGGCTGGCAATGTAGGCCAGCAACGTCATCATAATCTCTGAAAATGATCCCGTCAATTTACTGTGCGGTAAAGTTGCATCATGTGTCTAAAAAATAATTTAAAAAACTTTCAGATATATACCATCTAAATGAACTCATTCTGATTGAATCCCTTTTCAGAAAACTTCCCGTTTTGGCCTGCTCCCCGCAGGCCTTTTTTTATGCAGCAATTCAATTTTTACATTTTAGTTATCGTGAATAGAGAGGTTACTTTATGGCACATTTAGTAGAAACAATGGCATTTGTTGGCGATACCCCATGGCATGGATTAGGCAATCCACTCAGTCCAAATCAGCCGATAGAAGTATGGGCACAACAGGCAGGCATGGACTGGCGTATTGAATCATCTAATGTCAGTTATATGGCAAAGAATGAACGCGGGCAAAATATCCTTATGCCTTATGAGGAACAGCGTGTGTTATATCGCTCAGATACACATGCACCGTTATCCGTCGTAAGTCAACGTTTTCAAGAAGTACAGCCTAAAGAGATTCTAGAGTTTTATCGTGACCTGACTGAGCAATCGGGCTTTGAGCTGGAAACGGCGGGCGTACTCAAAGGTGGACGTAAATTTTGGGCATTGGCTCGTACAGGGCAATCGGCAGCACTGAAAGGCAAGGATGTGAGTAATGGCTATATTTTGTTGGCAACGGCATGTGACGGCACACTCGCAACAACGGCGCAATTTACCTCTATACGTGTGGTGTGTAACAACACTTTGGCGATTGCTTTGAAAGGGCAGAACTCTAATGCAGGAGTCGTGAAAGTTCCACACAGTACCAAGTTTGATGCAGAAAAGATCAAGCAACAACTTGGTATTTCAGTGCGTGCATGGGATGAACACATGTATGAAATGAAGCAACTCAGTCAACGTAAAGTTACCCAGAATGAAGCTGCTGCTTACTTTGATGCGGTGTTTAATAACACAGCGATGAGTATTGCCGAACAGGATGACAATATCATTCAGTTTTACCGTGATGTTGCTACCCAAGCTCAAGCCAATAGCAAAGAAAAACCTGAACCGAATGCTAAATCCATGAGTAAAGCTATGGAGATGTTTAATGGACAAGGGCGTGGAGCAAGCCTCTCTTCAGTTAAAGATACTGCCTATGGATTACTCTGTTCGATCACCGAGTTTGTCGACCATGAACGTCGTGCGATGAGTACTGATCACCGCCTTGACTCTGCTTGGTTTGGTGCAGGGGCAGCATTAAAGCAACGTGGATTAGAGCAAGCATTATATCTTGCAGCCTAAATTTTATCTTGTATCCCTCTTTGCCACATCTTCGGATGTGGCTTTTTTTATGCCGTTTTTTAGAACGTATTGAGATGAGGAACATCACATGAACCCAAACATGACCACAACACCAACAGTGCATCACAGCACTTTAACTACAACCAATTCAACTGCTGTCGTTGATTCAGGACGGCTACATCCACCACCAAGCCCTTCAAAACGTAGTTTAAATGCCAAACGTCTGATCAACACCAAACAACTGGAGTATCAAGCATGGCTGGAAGTGCGTAAACAGGGAATAGGCAGTAGTGACGCCGCAGCCGCCTGTGGCTTGAATCCTTATATGTCGATACTGGAACTGTGGATGATCAAAACAGGACGGGTACAGCAAAACATTGATGATGAAAGCTCAGGACATGCACCTTTATATTGGGGCAAGCAGTTAGAACCCTTAGTCGCAGAATACTACAGCATGCACACCAACCATAAAGTCCGTCGGGTTAATGCGGTGTTACAGCATCCTGATCCTGATAAAGCCTTTATGTTGGCGAACTTGGATTATGCCGTAGTGGGCAATGAAGACGTGCAAATCCTAGAATGTAAAACCGCTGGGGAACATGGTGCCAAACTGTGGCGAGATGGTGTGCCGTTATACGTGTTGTGTCAGGTACAACATCAACTGGCGGTAACAGGTAAGCAAGCGGCACATATTTGTGTGTTGCTATGTGGACAGGAAACTAAAATCTACAAAGTCAGTCGTAACGAAGCCCTGATTGAACAAATCATTCAGGCAGAACGGCTGTTTTGGGAGTGTGTTGAAAATAACGTTCCACCAGTAGTGGATGCCAGCGAATCGGCAGCCAAAGCTTTACAGCAGCTCTATCCTGAACATACCCCGCTCAGTTGTGTTGATCTAACGGAGGTCGAACTTGCCAATGAACTGTTTGATCAGCTGATTGATGAAAAGAAGCAGATTGAACAACACCAAAGCAAGTATGACCTACTCAAACACCGAGTTCAGGCACTGATGCAGGAACATGAACGTGCTGTATTTCAGCAAGGTTCAGTGACATGGAAGAAGAGCAAGGACAGTATCAGCCTAGACACCAAATCCTTACTACAGCACCAACCTGAACTCATCCAACAGTATCCACTACAGAAAGCAGGCAGTCGTCGTTTCAACATTTATCAAGATTAGCTCAAAGCTTAGAGCCAATCACTCTGCAAGAAGCAATCTGAAATCCCGTGCAGCCCTGCATGGGATTTTTTTATGCCGATTTTAATTTAAGCAAACAGTGCAACACTTCTAAACATATCAACGACAGAGGAATTTCAACATGATTAAAGGTCTAGCCATTACACCGCCTATTTTAGGGCGAATCAGTATCGGCAAAGTTGTCGAAAAGAACGGGAAACGCATCCCTGAGAAAGACGATCAGTTCACTATTACAAGTCAAATACAGGGGAAGGACGGTTGGATTAAACACCCCTTGGATGAGCAATTGCGTAGTCAAGCACCGAATCAAAAGTTACGTAGCATCCCTGTACGTATGATCTTCAATGATCCTGAATTGAACTTACGTGCCGAGTACAGCTTGTTTGACCGACAGACAGGTCGCCCGATTTGTGTGGGGAATGGTCAAACCTGCCAACGTATGACATCACAAGGTGTAGAGCAACATCCTTGTCCATCCCCCGATTTATGCCCACTTGGACAAGGCGGGCACTGTAAGCCTTATGGACGCCTGCATGTCAATTTAGGCGAAGCCGATGAGTTTGGGACTTTTATTTTCAGAACCACTGGTTTTAACAGCATTCGCACTTTGGCAGCACGTTTGAATTACTACCATGCAGCATCAGGTGGTTTGTTGTCGTGTTTACCATTGCAACTCACGTTAAGGGGAAAAAGTACCACCCAAAGCTATCGTCAGCCCGTGTATTACGTAGATTTAACGTTACGGGAAGGCGTGGATTTGCAAACAGCAATTCAGACGGCTAAGGAGATTGACCAACAGGGAAAACAGGCAGGGTTTGATCAGGCGGCATTAGATCAGATTGCACGGCAGGGTTTTGCCAATGCCAAGTTTGAGGTGCATGCAGAGGAGGGGATGGAATTGCTGGAGGAATTTTATCCACACAGTGACAGTGCTGTAGATACAGAGCATTCAGCGCAATTGAGCTATGTGCAGGAGATTCAGCAGGGGTTGCAGCAGAGTGTTAGAGCTGTGAATTGAGCACAGTTGAATTATCTAGTCAGCTTGGTAAGTCAATTAATGGACTCTGAACAAGTTGGCTAGTCACTAATTGAAGGGAGCTTTGGCTCCCTTAATTTTTTTGGGTAAGCGGATTAAATGGTTGATCTTACCTTTGCATGAGAGTGAGACAGACCGGCATCTCATCGGATTATCTGGTTGATGCTTCACCTACTGCTGGTGCATGTTTCCTTCGCTAATTCCAGCAAGAACCCCACACGCCTTAACTTCCCGGTCATCGTTGCAACGCGCTCTTAGTGAAACGAGTTGTTTCTCAAGCGCCTGTAGAGCGGTTATCTGCGAGCGCACATGAGAGATGTGATCATCGAGCAAGGCATTGACAGCGGTACAGGACTGATGAGGGTCGTCCTGATAGCGCTTTAGTTCGTGAATTTCTGCCAGTGACAGATCCAGGATGCGGCAGCGACGAATAAAGGCCAGCCGCTCAACGTGTTTCTCGGTATAGACACGGTAACCGTTCTCCTGCCGACCAGGCGGCGGCAACAAGCCCTGCCGTTCGTAGAAGCGGATCGTCTGTGTATCTACCCCTACTGACTGTGCCAACTGACCAATACGCATCGGGTTCCTCCGCAACGGATTCTCTACGCTATTGACATTATAGCTACTATATAGTTTTAAATGAAAACCCGATCACATTCAAGTGGAGTCATATCATGAGTAAAAACTGCGGAGGCCCCTGTGGCGACCATGCAAGGCCTGCGGCGGATATCGATATGCAGGCCTCCTCCGAGGCGCCAGGGAGATGGGTCAGTGTTTATGCCGTGCCGAAGATGGACTGTCCATCAGAAGAGCGCATGATTCGCCTGGCCCTGAACGGCGTTGAGGGGATTCGGGCACTGTCCTTCGACTTGTCGAACCGCCGGTTGAAGGTCGTGCATGACGGCGAGGCTGAGCCCATTACCGCGAAACTGGCGACCTTGGGGCTAGGCGCCTTGCTTCAGGAAACCGTCATTGCCGACCCAGAGACGATCAAGGCCGCTGAGAGCTCGGCAGTCTCTGCTACGCAGGAGTCAGGCACTCTGCGCGTGTTGCTCGGTATCAATGCGATCATGTTCGTGGTGGAAATGACTGCTGGCCTGATCGCCCAGTCTACCGGCCTGATCGCTGATTCCCTGGATATGTTTGCCGATGCAGCCGTCTATGGCCTGGCTCTCTATGCCGTAGGGCGCAGTGCGAAAATGCAGGTACGTGCCGCGCATCTGGCAGGGGTACTGCAACTGATTTTGGCTATCGGCGTACTCGTCGAGGTGGTGCGACGCTTTGTTTTCGGTAGTGAGCCTGAATCGCTGATGATGATGGCGATCGCCTTCGTCGCATTGATTGCCAATACCAGTTGTCTGCTGCTCATATCCAAACATCGGGAGGGCGGAGCGCACATGAAGGCAAGCTGGATATTCTCGGCCAACGACGTGGTGATCAACCTGGGGGTCATCACCGCCGGCGCTCTGGTCGCGTGGACCGGGTCCAATTATCCGGATCTGATTATCGGCACCATCGTGGGGGTAATTGTACTTAACGGTGCTAGACGCATTTTGGCGTTGAAGGGTTAAATAATGCTCATTATTGGCAAAAAGCTCTCGCCGTATGCCCTATTGTCCATATCGGGCCTGCTGGCAGCGTCTGATCAGGCCGTAAAATGGCTGGTGCAACAATCAATGGCATATGGCGAGTCTATTTCAGTGACCTCATTCTTTAACTGGGTACACGTATGGAATACCGGTGCCGCATTCAGTCTTTTTGCGAATGGTGGAGGCTGGCAGCGCTACTTTTTTATCGGAATCGCGGTAGTGGTCTCGATTTTTCTGATCAAGCTGATCCTTGAAAATCGTCATAAAGGAGAAGCCATCGCTTACAGTCTTATCCTCGGTGGCGCCATGGGCAACCTGATTGACCGGGTCTTTCGCGGCTATGTTGTGGATTCCTTTGATTTCTATTGGCGAGACTGGCATTGGCCGGCCTTCAACCTGGCTGATATTGCAATTGTCCTCGGTGCCTTACTTTTAGTTTCCAGCAGCTTGTTGGGTAAAAAAGCAAACACCAATGCCGAGTCGGATGGATCTGACTGACACCTACGCCTATACAACACCATGACCGAACTTCCCGACAACATCCTTCACCTGCCGCAATACCAAGTACTGGGCTGCAAATCAACCGACGACGAAATGCACTTCCAGGTGGACGTGCCCGATCCCATCGCCTGCGAGGAATGCGGCGTGCAGGGTGAGTTCGTACGGTTCGGCAAGCGTGACGTTCCCTATCGTGATCTGCCCATCCACGGCAAGCGGGTCACTCTCTGGGTGGGGGCACCTCAGAAATCGGAAAATAAAGCACGCTAAGGCATAGCTGACCTTGCCAGGCCTGCTTCGCCCTGTAGTGACGCGATCAACGGGCAGGAAACATTCCCCATTCGTGCATGGCAGGCGCACACGAGTTCAGACAGCACGGTTTCCATGCGCGCCAAGTCGGCCATCTTCTCGCGCACGTCCTTGAGCTTGTGTTCGGCCAGGCTGCTGGCCTCCTCGCAGTGGGTGCCATCGTCGAGCCGCAACAGCTCGGCAATCTCGTCCAGACTGAACCCCAGCCGCTGTGCCGATTTCACGAATTTCACCCGAACCACGTCCGCCTCCCCATAGCGGCGAATGCTGCCATAGGGCTTGTCTGGCTCCGGCAGCAGGCCCTTGCGCTGGTAGAACCGGATGGTCTCCACATTGACCCCGGCCGCCTTGGCAAAAACGCCAATGGTCAGATTCTCAAAATTAATTTGCATATCGCTTGACTCCGTACATAACTACGGAAGTAAGCTTAAGCTATCCAAACCAAATTTGAAAGGACAAGCGTATGTCTGAACCACAAAACGGGCGCGGCGCGCTCTTCGCCGGTGGGCTGGCCGCCATTCTTGCGTCGGCCTGCTGCCTGGGGCCGCTGGTTTTGATCGCCTTGGGGTTCAGCGGGGCATGGATCGGCAACCTGACGGTATTGGAGCCGTATCGGCCGATCTTCATCGGCGCGGCGCTGGTTGCACTGTTCTTTGCCTGGCGGCGCATCGTCCGACCGACCGCAGCCTGCAAGCCGGGCGAGGTGTGCGCGATTCCGCAAGTGCGCACCACCTACAAGCTCATTTTCTGGTTCGTCGCCGTGTTGGTCTTGGTCGCGCTTGGTTTTCCCTACGTCATGCCATTTTTCTACTAATCAGGAGTTCATCATGAAAAAGCTGTTTGCCTCCCTCGCTCTCGCCGCTTTCGTTGCCCCCGTGTTCGCCGCCACTCAGACCGTAACGCTGTCCGTGCCTGGCATGACCTGCGCCTCTTGCCCGATCACTGTCAAGCACGCGCTTTCCAAGGTTGAGGGCGTGAGCAAGACCGACGTAAGTTTCGACAAGCGCCAGGCCGTCGTCACCTTCGACGATGCCAAGACCAACGTCCAGAAGTTGACCAAGGCGACCGAGGACGCGGGCTATCCGTCCAGCCTCAAACGCTGATCCGTTAACCGAACTCGGGAGCGACACATGGGACTCATCACGCGCATCGCTGGCAAAACCGGCGCGCTCGGCAGCGTCGTTTCCGCGATGGGCTGCGCCGCCTGTTTTCCTGCCATCGCCAGCTTTGGCGCGGCCATCGGACTGGGCTTCTTGAGCCAGTACGAGGGGCTATTCATTGGCATCCTGCTGCCGATGTTCGCCGGCATCGCGTTACTCGCCAATGCTATCGCTTGGCTCAATCATCGACAGTGGCGACGCACGGCGCTCGGCACGATAGGCCCGATCTTGGTGCTGGCAGCGGTGTTTTTAATGCGGGCTTACGGCTGGCAGAGCGGTGGACTGCTCTATGTCGGCCTGGCCTTGATGGTTGGGGTGTCGGTCTGGGATTTCATCTCGCCAGCACATCGCCGCTGCGGGCCGGACAGCTGTGAATTGCCAGAACAACGTGGCTGACGGCAACAGCCGTAGCCACCACAGAAAAGGAAAAATACATGACCACCCTGAAAATCACCGGGATGACCTGCGACTCGTGCGCGGCTCACGTCAAGGAAGCCTTGGAGAAAGTGCCCGGCGTGCAATCGGCGCTGGTGTCCTATCCGAAGGGCACAGCGCAACTCGCCATTGAGGCGGGCACGTCATCGGATGCGCTGACTACCGCCGTGGCCGGACTGGGCTACGAGGCAACGCTTGCCGATGCGCCACCGACGGACAACCGCGCCGGCCTGCTCGACAAGATGCGCGGCTGGATAGGGGCCGCTGATAAGCCCAGTGGCAACGAACGCCCGTTGCAGGTCGTCGTCATTGGTAGCGGTGGCGCGGCAATGGCGGCAGCACTGAAGGCCGTCGAGCAAGGCGCGCAGGTCACGCTGATCGAGCGCGGCACCATCGGCGGCACCTGCGTCAATGTCGGCTGTGTGCCGTCCAAGATCATGATCCGCGCCGCCCACATCGCCCATCTGCGCCGGGAAAGCCCGTTCGATGGCGGTATTGCGGCAACTGTGCCTACGATTGACCGCAGTAAGCTGCTGGCCCAGCAGCAGGCCCGCGTCGACGAACTGCGGCACGCCAAGTACGAAGGCATCCTGGGCGGTAATCCGGCCATCACCGTTGTGCACGGTGAGGCGCGCTTCAAGGACGACCAGAGCCTTACCGTCCGTTTGAACGAGGGTGGCGAGCGCGTCGTGATGTTCGACCGCTGCCTGGTCGCCACGGGTGCCAGCCCGGCGGTCCCGCCGATTCCGGGCTTGAAAGAGTCACCCTACTGGACTTCCACCGAGGCCCTGGCGAGCGACACCATTCCCGAACGCCTTGCCGTAATCGGCTCGTCGGTGGTGGCGCTGGAGCTGGCGCAAGCCTTTGCCCGGCTGGGCAGCAAGGTCACGGTCCTGGCGCGCAATACCTTGTTCTTCCGTGAAGACCCGGCCATCGGCGAGGCGGTGACAGCCGCTTTCCGTGCCGAGGGCATCGAGGTGCTGGAGCACACGCAAGCCAGCCAGGTCGCCCATATGGACGGTGAATTCGTGCTGACCACCACGCACGGTGAATTGCGCGCCGACAAACTGCTGGTTGCCACCGGTCGGACACCGAACACGCGCAGCCTCGCGCTGGACGCAGCGGGGGTCACTGTCAATGCGCAAGGTGCCATCGTCATCGACCAAGGCATGCGCACGAGCAACCCGAACATCTACGCGGCCGGCGACTGCACCGACCAGCCGCAGTTCGTCTATGTGGCGGCAGCGGCCGGCACCCGTGCCGCGATCAACATGACCGGCGGCGACGCAGCCCTCAATCTGACCGCGATGCCGGCAGTGGTGTTCACCGACCCGCAAGTCGCCACCGTGGGCTACAGCGAGGCGGAAGCGCACCACGATGGCATCGAGACCGACAGTCGCACGCTGACACTCGACAACGTTCCGCGAGCGCTTGCCAACTTCGACACACGCGGCTTCATCAAGCTGGTCATCGAGGAAGGTAGCGGACGGCTCATCGGCGTGCAGGCGGTGGCCCCGGAAGCGGGCGAACTGATCCAGACGGCGGTGCTCGCCATCCGCAACCGCATGACGGTGCAGGAACTGGCTGACCAGTTGTTCCCCTACCTGACAATGGTCGAGGGGTTGAAGCTTGCGGCGCAGACCTTCAACAAGGACGTGAAGCAGCTTTCCTGCTGCGCTGGATAAAAAAAGGAGGTTTTCAATGAGCGCCTACACCGTGTCCCGGCTGGCCCTTGATGCCGGGGTGAGCGTGCATATCGTGCGCGACTACCTGCTGCGCGGATTGCTGCGTCCGGTGGCGTGCACCCCGGGCGGCTATGGCCTGTTCGATGATGCCGCCTTGCAACGGCTGTGCTTCGTGCGGGCGGCCTTCGAGGCGGGCATCGGCCTGGACGCGTTGGCCCATCTGGACGCGCAACTGGCCTCCATGCCAGCCGAGCGGGCGCACGAGGAGGCATTGCCGTGAACGCCCCTGACAAACTGCCGCCCGAGACGCGCCAACCCGTTTCCGGCTACCTGTGGGGTGCGCTGGCCGTGTTGACCTAGAGAGAGTGCGCAAGGGCCTCAGAAAGGAGCTGAAACCGTCCCAGAGCCGGACTCTCAAGGGAGACCGGGAAATCCTGCTGAAACGCGCTCACGAAGTCTCAGACCGGGAGCGCCTCATCATGGAGACCTGGACAGGCGCGTTCCCGCAACTGCTGGCCGCCTACGAGCACAAGGAGCGCTTCTACGGCATCTGGGACGCCACCACACGGCTCCAGGCAGAAGCCGCCCTGGACGAGTGGATAGCCACCATCCCGAAGGGCCAAAAGGAAGTCTGGAGCGATCTGGTCAGGGCAGTGGGAAACTGGCGCGAAGAGACCATGACCTACTTCGAGACGGACATGCCCGTCACCAACGCTTACACGGAGTCCATCAACCGACTGGCCAAGGACAAGAACCGTGAAGGGCGCGGTTACTCCTTCGAGGTGATGCGGGCACGAATGCTCTACACCACGAAGCACAAGAAGAAGGCACCGACTGCGAAGGTCTCTCCTTTCTACAAGAAAACCATCGGTTACGGACTGCCGGACTTCGCAGAGGAACTCAACTACGGAGTCGATCTATCAACCATCTGAGGGTGGTATCAGATTGATGGGGTGAAGGTGCCCCATCAACCATTAAATCCGTATACCCATTTTTTTGTTATTCAGGAGTGATAATGCAGGCTTCAAAAATAGCGATCAGTCCATCTAGTCGGCAGTTGAATCCATCAATATTGGCCTGAATCCATACTTCCTTATTGTTAATTTTACTCCACTGTACCCCATAGCCGCAGTGAGCAAGTAGGTGTTCAAAGAAGATACGCTGGGTGCGTCCATTGCCTTCACGAAATGGGTGAATCACGTTGACTTCACAATAAAAATCGGCAATTTTTTGGATAAGTGCTGGTTTGGCTAAACCTTGAAAATAGTTCTGCTGCTCAAGTTGCTTGAAGAGCTTATTGGCTTCAATTTCAATACGCGGGAAGGTACAAAAGCGGGTATCGCCTTTGGCAATATCCACTTGTCTTAGTTCACCTGCCCAGGCATACAGGTCTGAAAAGAGCTGAAAGTGAATGGATTGCAGGTATTTGAGATCGTAAGGTGGCTCCGCATACTCAATTCGTGTGCTGGCATACTCAGTCAACTCCAGTTCTGCCTGTTGCAGAATTTCAGCATCCTGAATGTTCAGTTTGTTTTTGAGGACGTCCGAGTCGGGGTAACAGTAAATGCTGTCATCCATTTCACCATATTTATCCATAAGGAAGCCTGATCACGATTCCGAGGTCTGTGAGAATTTCTTATATTTCTGTAGAATCTGAGCTTTACTTAGTGCCGGTGCGGTTGAGGACGGGTTAATGCCTTCCAGCTTTAAACTGGCTTGATAATTCTGCAAGCGCGTAGCTTGGATATATTTTTTTTTCTGTTCGAGAGTGTTTAGCATTCTGGAATTTCCTTGAACAAAGGTGATGTAAGCCTAGTTTAGCAGATGGGCTTATAAATAGGCACGGCTTTCAAAAGCAGGGTTGTAGCGTTATGGTGGATGAACCTTCTATGAGAAAAATCTGAAACCAGACGACAAAATTTGTCGCTTAACTGTCATGCAATAAATGAATAATCAACAATCTGCTTTTTAAATAATATAATATTATCCAACAGTTAAAAAATTATCAGTATTATCTCTAGCAACCGAAGTGTCGCCAGATACTGATCACAGATAAGAATTCAGGAATTGATTCGCCACTATGACCAACAATAACTTTTCTCAAATCGCTTCTTTCATCTGGTCGGTTGCCAACCTGCTGCGTGGTGACTTCAAACAATCGCAATACGGTCGCATCATTCTGCCATTTACCTTGTTACGTCGTTTGGAATGTGTACTGGAAGAAAGCAAGGCTGCGGTACTGGCAGAACATGAAAAAGTCTCCAAGCTGAATCTGCCAGAAGAAGCTCAAGAAAAGTTATTGCTGCGTGCCACCAACGGTCTAGCCTTCTTTAATACCTCCCCAATGGATCTTAGCAAAATGGGGCAGAGTGATATCAAGGCCAACTTAAGCACCTATGTGCAAAGTTTCTCTAAAGATGCCCGTGAGATATTTGAATACTTTAACTTCATCGAATTTGCGGGCTTACTCGATGATGCCAACCTTTTGTATAAAGTCGTGCAAAAGTTTGCTACCACGGATCTGAGTCCAAAGAACGTATCCAACCATGACATGGGCTTGGTGTTTGAAGAACTGATCCGTCGTTTTGCCGAAGGTTCTAATGAAACCGCAGGGGAACACTTTACCCCGCGTGACATCGTGCGTCTGACCACGGCACTGGTGTTTATGGAAGATGATGACGTCCTGACTAAAGACGGCATTATCCGTACCATTTACGATCCTACTGCGGGAACAGGCGGCTTCCTGTCTTCAGGCATGGAATATTTGCATGAGCTGAACCCGAATGCGGTGATGCGTGCGTTTGGTCAGGAACTCAATCCGGAATCCTATGCCATCTGTAAAGCCGACATGCTGATCAAAGGCCAGGACGTGAGCCGGATTAAACTCGGCAACACGCTGTCGAATGACCAGCTTGCTGTGGATCAGTTTGACTACATGCTGTCGAATCCACCCTTTGGCGTGGACTGGAAAAAGATCGAACAGGACATCAAGGACGAACATGAACACAAGGGCTTTGATGGTCGTTTCGGTGCAGGCTTGCCACGTGTGTCCGATGGTTCACTATTATTCCTGATGCACCTGATCAGCAAGATGCGTGATGCCAGTAGTAGCGAGAGTGGCAGCCGCATCGGGATTATCCTGAATGGTTCACCATTGTTTACTGGCAGTGCAGGCAGTGGCGAAAGTGAGATCCGTCGCTATATTTTAGAAGCCGACTTGCTGGAAGCCATTATTGCCCTACCCAACGACATGTTCTACAACACCGGGATTGCCACCTATATCTGGGTACTCAGCAATAAAAAAGCCGCTGAACGTAAAGGCAAGGTACAGCTGATCAATGCCTCAAACCTGAGTACCAAAATGCGTAAGTCGCTGGGTTCAAAGCGTAACTATCTGACTGAAAATGAAATTGCCACCATTACCCAGAACTATGGTGCATTTGTCGCAGTAGATACTTTGGCAAATGATGGCGAAACCGAACAGCAAAAACCATTCGCCAGCAAGATTTTTGATAACCATGAATTTGGCTATCGTCGCGTGACCATTGAACGTCCATTACGCTTGTCTGCACAGATCACGGATAGCGCGATTGCTGCATTACGCTTTGCGCCGAAACCGTTTAATGCCGTGATGCAAAGCATCGATGCGCAATTGGGCACAGCCTTTGGTACAGCATGGACAGCTGAAAGCTATGGTCAGTTGCAGGACGTGGCGCTTGAGGTGCGTGCCATGATTAAAGCGGAATTCCCTGAGCTAAAAGAAAAAGACATTAAAGAGGTACTGGACAGCAAAATCTGGCTATTCCAGAAAGCCCTGATGGAAAAAGCCGAGGCGTTACAAGAGGTGATTGGCACTGAGCAGTTTGATGATTTTAACCAGTTTGATGAAGTGCTGAAAAAAGCCCTCAAGCAGGCCGACATCAAGCTGGATGCCAAAGAGAAGAAACAGCTGTTAGATGCCATTACCTGGAAGAATCCGGAAGCGGAACCGGTGATTAACAAGGTGCTGAAACAGGCAGAAAACCCGCTGTATGGCCAGTTCAGCTACCAGGGCAAAGTGGTCGAGTTTGTGCAGGATGGAGATTTGCGTGATGCCGAGAACATTGCACTGAATCCAAAAGTCAGCACCACAGAACTGATTGAAGACTACTTTAAACGTGAAGTACAGCCACACGTGGCCGATGCCTGGATCAATGCCGACAAGCGTGACGAGAAAGATGGCGAGATTGGTATTGTGGGTTATGAAATTCCGTTTAACCGTCATTTTTATGTGTATGAACCGCCACGTGATTTAAGCGAGATTGATGCCGATCTGGATGCGGTGAGTGCCGAGATTATGCAGCTGCTCCAAGAGGTGCATTCGTAATGGCAAAGTATCAGGCTTATGCGGAGTATAAGGACTCAGGGGTTGAGTGGTTGGGGGTAGTGCCTTCTCATTGGATCATTACTACTTTAAAAAGATATTGTTATGTTAAAGGTGGTTTTGCATTTTCAAGTGATGCATTTATCGATACTGGATATCCTGTAATTAGAATTGGTGATATTAAAACTGATGGTTCGATTAACTTGGAAAACTGTAAATACATTCCAGAGTCGTTGGCAGTTAATAGTCGTGATTATTTAGTTGAAAAAAATCAATTATTGATGGCAATGACTGGAGCAACAATCGGGAAAGCTGGTTTATATACTAGCAATCAGCCAGCATTTTTAAATCAACGAGTAGGTAAATTTGAGCTTCTAGCACAGAATATGAACTATAGATATTTATGGTACATATTGAAAACTGATGGTTATCAGGAATATATCAAGCTCACAGCTTTTGGTGGTGCGCAACCAAATATCAGTGATACTGCTATGGTTGATTATCCAGCAACCATTCCTTCATTTGATGAACAAACCCAAATCGCTAACTTCCTCGACCACGAAACCAGCAAAATCGATCACCTGATTGAAAAACAACAAAAACTGATTGAACTGCTCAAAGAAAAACGTCAGGCGGTGATTAGCCATGCCGTGACCAAAGGACTTGACCCCAATGTCCCGATGAAAGATTCGGGTGTGGCATGGTTAGGGGAAGTGCCGGAGCATTGGGATATTACACCTATTAGAAACTTAATCAGGTCGGGCAATCTGATTTTACAAGATGGTAATCATGGTGAGCTACATCCAACTGCAAATGATTATGTAGAAACGGGTATTCCCTTTTTAATGGCAAATAATATTCGTAATGGTAATCTTTTTATGGAGGACGTGAAGAGAATTCCTAAACATTTAGCCGATACATTAAGGATTGGTTTTGCTAAAGCAGGAGATATGCTGTTAACGCATAAAGGAACAGTTGGAGAAGTTGCTTTAGTCCCACAAGATATAAAAGAGGATTATTGGATGCTTACTCCTCAAGTTACCTATTATCGTTGGCAGGGTAAAAAGTTTCTTAATAAATATTTTTATTATCAATTTCAATCTTCTTCAATTCAGACTCAACTTGAAATTATTGGTGCAAAGCAATCAACACGAGCATATGTAGGTTTAATTGCTCAAGGTGATTTGATTGTTGCAATTCCACCATCACATGAGCAACTAGAAATATCATCATATATTTTAGAAAAAGATCAAAGTTATCAATTGATGATTGCCAAAGCACAAACCGCAATTCAGCTCATGCAAGAACGCCGAACCGCTCTCATCTCAGCCGCAGTTACCGGCAAGATTGATGTTCGCCACTGGCATGCGCCAACGGTTGCTGAGGCACAGACGGAGTTAAGCGCATGAATCTAGACGCCACCCGTGAAAGTATTTTCCAGAACGACATTATTCAACAGATGCTGGCTCAGGGCTGGCAACTCGGTACGCCCCAAGGCTATAACCGTGAATCTGCCTTGTATGAGCAGGACGTTCTAGACTTTGTGCAACAGACGCAAAGCCAGGACTGGCAGAAGTTTCAGCGCATTTTTCCGCAAGGCACGGAAGGGCATTTTCTGGAAGCCGTGGTTGCCCAGCTGAAGAAAGCCGACATCAATGCCACTGATGAACAGTCACGTAGCTATGGCACTTTAGGTGTGCTGCGTCACGGAGTGAAAACCCGCAGTGCCCGTTTTTTCCTCTGTCAGTTTAAACCTGAACATGCGCTAAATCCCGATACCTTAGCCAACTACAAGAAGAACATCTGCCGCATTGTACCGGAATTGGTCTATAGCCCGTATGCTACCGCTGCCGAGTTACAGGACATGGGCAAACAGGCCAAGAAATGGCGTATTGACTTGGTATTGTTCATTAACGGCTTTCCTGTTGCTACTCTGGAACTCAAGTCCGAGTTTAAACAGGCCGTGCAGAATGCCATGTTGCAGTACAAACGCACCCGCTTGCCCAAAGATCCAGAAACCAACAAGCCTGAACCCTTGCTGATGTTTAAGCGTGGCGCATTGGTACACTTTGCCGTGAGTCAATACGAAGTCTATATGGCGACCCAGCTGGCTGGAGAAGATACTTTCTTCCTGCCATTCAATAAAGGCACGCATGACGGTGGCGCAGGCAATGATGTGCCAGAAGACCAGAATCAGTACGCCACCGCCTATCTGTGGAATGAAGTCCTCACACCGGACAATTTGCTAAATATCATTGGACGTTTTGTCCATCTGCAAATTGAAGAAAAAGAAGACTGGGAAGGACGCAAGTACAAAAAAGAACTGCTGATCTTCCCACGTTACCACCAGTGGAATGTGGTCACCAAACTGATCAATGCCGCCTTAGAGGAGGGTACTGGACAGAAATATCTGATTCAGCACAGTGCAGGTTCAGGTAAGTCCAACTCGATTGCCTGGACAGCACATCAGCTGTCGACCCTGTACGATCAACACAATCAGAAACTGTTTGATTCGGTGATTGTGGTCACTGACCGTACCATTCTGGATGCCCAGCTACAGGACACCATCTACCAGTTTGAACATGCCGATGGCGTGGTCGGACGCATCAATAACAAAGAAGGCGATGGCTCCAAATCGGAAAAACTGGCCAAAGCACTGGAAACCTCACAGCCGATTATCATTGTGACCATCCAGACTTTCCCCTTTGTGTTGCGTGCGATTGAAAACAGTACCAATCTGAAACAGCGACGTTATGCGGTGATTGCCGATGAAGCGCATTCTTCACAAAGCGGCTCTACGGCACGACAACTCAAAGAAGTGTTGATGCTGGAAGAGCGCGAAGAGGATGCTGAACTGTCTTCGGAAGATATTCTGGATGCGGTGGTGGCTGCACGTAAGGGCAGTAATAACCTCAGCTACTATGCCTTTACCGCGACACCGAAAGACAAAACCCTGCAACTGTTTGGCCGTGTACCCAATCCTGAGCTACCGCCATCCAAGCAGAACAAGCCAGAAGCTTTTCATGTCTACTCCATGCGCCAAGCCATTGAAGAAGGCTTTATTCTGGATGTGCTAAAAAACTATACCAACTATAAAGTGGTTTATAAGCTCAAACAGAAAATTGAAGAAGCCGACAAACAGGTCGATGCCAAAAAAGCCAAGATCAGACTGAATCAGTGGGTGCGTCTGCATGATCACAACATTTCTCAGAAAGTGAAAGTCATTGTCGAGCATTTCAAAAATAACGTGATGGGCTTATTGGGTGGGCAGGCTAAAGCCATGGTGGTGACCAGTTCACGGAAGGAAGCGGTGCGTTACAAGCTGGCCTTTGACAAATACGTGGCGGATCAGGGCTATAAGTCCATTCAGGCCATGGTCGCATTCTCGGGTGAGGTTGAGTTTAATGACAAGGATACCGACAGCAGTGGTTTAGTCGGGCAGACCTTTAATGAACGCAACATGAACCCAGGACTGAAAGGTCGGGAAATGCGCAAGGCCTTTGACAGTGATGACTATCAGGTGATGCTGGTGGCTAACAAGTTCCAGACTGGCTTTGACCAGCCAAAACTGTGTGCCATGTACGTAGACAAAAAGCTGGGTGGTGTTGAGTGCGTACAAACCTTGTCACGCTTGAACCGCACCTATCCGGGCAAAGCGGAATCTGGCACCTTTGTATTGGACTTCTTTAACGATCCCGAAGACATTCTTGGGGCCTTCCAGCCTTACTATCAAACCGCAGAACTGGCTGATGTATCGAATCCGGATCAGATCTTTGACCTGTTTGAAAAACTGAAAGCCAGCAAGATTTTTCTGTGGACGGAAGTTGAACAGTTTGTAGAAGCCTTCTTTACCAAGAACAAATCCAATGCTGCGATCAGTAATATCTGCAAACCCGCGGTTGAACGCTGGCAGAAACGCTATAGCCAAGCCATCGAAGCCTATAACACCAGTCGCGATATGCTGGAACGCTGCAAGAAAACCAATGATGCGGTGCTGATTGCCAATGCCGACAATGCCTTTAAAGAGGCCAAGCTTGAAAAAGACAAGCTGGAAATCTTTAAAAAGGACTTGGGCAGTTTTACCCGTTTCTACGAGTTTATGTCACAGATCGTGGACTACGATGACAAAGAACTGGAAAAGCTCAGCCTGTATGCGCGTAACCTGCGTCCATTGCTGCGTGAAACCGCAACGAAAGATGATGAGGTGGATCTGAGTAATGTCAGCATGAGCCATTACCGCTTGTCCAAGATCCGTCAGCAAGACATCAAGCTGAAAGAAGATGCCGAAGATTTTAAGCTAGAACCGGGCAATGACCTCGGTGCAGCCAAGCCACGTGACAAGAAAGAAGAGTTCCTGTCACAGATTATAGAGCGTCTGAATGATGTCTTTATCACTGATAACCTAACCGATAAAGACATGCTGAACTATGCCTATACGGTACGTGACAAGCTGGCGGAAAATGAGATTGTGATGAAGCAGATTGCCAACAATACCCGTGAACAAGCCATGCTGGGTGATTTCCCGAAAGCGATGGATGATGCCATTCTTGGTAGCAGTGCCGCACATCAGGAACAGATGATGCAGTTACTTTCTGATCCGGCGAAGGCCAGCATATTTGCACGGGTGATTTTTGATATGTTGATCAGTCCAAGATGACCGCTAAATTAACCAAGGGGGCAGTTTTTAAATGCGGTTAGGGGGCATTTTTACACTGCCGCTAACAACACCCGTTATCCCCAGTTCCATACCACCCTTGCCGATGCCATTGCCTTTACCTACATCACCCGATTCAACATCGGAAACCTCGCAACGGCCAAGCAGAACACGACAACAGCATTATCCTAAAACCCAGCAAGGACAAAGACAAAGCCGAGTCGGAACACTGTGTCCCAAACGTTTGGCAGAAACCAAACATATGAGCCAAGCTGAATGGTTAA
Source organism: Acinetobacter baumannii (assembly GCF_009759685.1). Classification (NCBI taxonomy): domain Bacteria; kingdom Pseudomonadati; phylum Pseudomonadota; class Gammaproteobacteria; order Moraxellales; family Moraxellaceae; genus Acinetobacter; species Acinetobacter baumannii. The sequence continues at coordinate 2,554,654 of NZ_CP046654.1, forward strand.
GCCTCCGACGCCAAGGCTTTGGCAGTAGTGACTGTGCTGCCGCTTGTGGGCTGAATCCCTATATGTCGATGCTGGAACTGTGGATGATCAAGACAGGGCGGATTCAACAAAGCATTGAAGATGAGAGTGAAGGACATGCACCGTTGTACTGGGGCAAACGCCTTGAACCCTTGGTCGCTGAATACTACAGCATGCACACCAATTATAAAGTCCGTAGAGTCAATGCTGTGCTACAACATCCCGAAGCTGATAAACACTTTATGTTAGCCAACTTGGATTATTCGGTAGCAGGTGATGCAGATGTACAAATTCTAGAATGCAAAACCGCAGGGGAATATGGCGCCAAATTGTGGCGAGACGGTGTGCCTTTATACGTGCTGTGTCAGGTACAACATCAATTGGCAGTGACAGGTAAAAAAGCAGCACATATTTGTGTATTGATTTGTGGGCATGAAACCCGAATTTATAAAGTCACACGTAGTGAAACAGTGATTAAACACATCATTGAAGCAGAGCGTTACTTTTGGCAATGTGTGGAAAAAGACATACCACCGGATGTGGATGCCAGTGAATCCTCAGCCAAAGCCATCCAGCAACTTTATCCACAACATGTGCCATTGACGGTAGAAGACCTCAGCCACAACGATCAAGCTAATCAATTGTTTAGCCAATTGTTGAAAGAAAGACATCATATCGAGATTCACCAAAACCTTTTTGATGAAACCAAACATCAAATTCAAATGCTGATGAAGGATGCAGAAAGGGCCACTTTTGCTCACGGTTCAGTAACTTGGAAGAAATCCAAAGACTCCACTGTTTTAGATGGCAAAGCTGTACTCAAATTACATCCAGAAATGCTTCAACAATTTCCACAGCACAAAGCAGGAACACGACGTTTTCAAATTTATACCGATGATTGAATCAAAAACGTGGATGTTTCCAATTTTTCTCCAAGTAGAAAAGCACCCTTGATCTGCCACTCCTTCGTTGGAGTGGCAGATCAACTATGGCGTTTTACGAAGATGCAGAATTTCACATTTCTGTTTACCTACATAACAAGGGTAATCAGTAAAAATTTAGTTAAAGGACAATTTACATGATTAAAGGTTTAGCAATTACACCTCCGATATTGGGGCGTATCAGTATTGGTAAAATCGTAGAAAAGAATGGTAAACGTATCCCTGAAAAAGATGACCAGTTCACGATTACTAGCCAGATACAAGGGAAAGACGGATGGGTTAAACACCCGATGGATGAAGCTTTACGGACAAAAGCCAGCAATAACAAGCTCCGAAGCATTCCAGTCAGAATGATCTTTAATGACCCTGAACTGAATCTTCGAGCTGAGTACACCTTGTTTGATCGCCAGACTGGGCGTCCCATTTGCATTGGAAACGGCGAGACTTGTCAGCGATCAGGCCAGAAGGGGATTGAACAGCACTCATGTCCTTCACCAAGTTTATATTCGCTGGCACAAGGCGGTTTATGTAAACCCTATGGCAGACTTTACGTCAATTTAGATGATGCAGATGAGCTTGGTACATTTATCTTTAGAACTACAGGTTTTAATAGTATCCGAACATTAGCTGCACGACTGGCCTATTACCATGCAGCATCAGGCCAGTTACTTTCATGTTTACCATTGCAATTGACCTTGCGGGGTAAAAGCACTACGCAAAGTTATCGAACTCCAATCTATTATGTGGACTTAACCTTAAGAGATGGAACTAGCTTACAAGATGCAATTACCACAGCGAAGGAAATTGATGAGCAGAGCAAACAGGCAGGGTTTTATCAGGAAGCTTTAGATCAGGTGGCACGACAAGGCTATGCCAATGCCAAATTTGAAGTGGAGGATGAAGAAGGAATGGATGTGGTTGATGAGTTCTATAGTCACAACGAACAGGAGCATCAGGCTCAGATAGAACCCTTGCACGTAAATGCGGCAACATTCAAAAAGGAGTTAGTACAGAGCGTTAGAGCTGTGAATTAGAGCTTATGCAAGAAATCCTGTGATTTCTTGCATCAGTGCTCTTGTAGATTTCATTTTTTTAGGGTGGCGTTACTTGGTTTTAATTTGTTTTTTTATTAAGGTTCTACTCCAAAGTACATGGCTTATTTCTTATTTTTTTCGAGTTCAATCAAGGTCTGTATAAATTCCCATGTTTTCTCTGGTTCAATTGGACCTTGTTCACAAACAGAACTATTAATGATGCCATCCAGAAGTGAGAGGACGAGACGCGTTAAAGCGATAGGGTCCTTGATTTCCATTTCCTTCAAAATAGAAGTTGTTAGGTTAAAAAGCCAGTTCCAATATTCATCCAGAGCGACTTGAATGGATGGGTATAAGTTTCCTACTTCCATGCCAGCTTTGTGAAATGGACATCCTCTAACACCATTTTGATTAACCCAGTCGATATACCACAGATAAAGTTGTTCTAGCTTCTCTAATGGTGTTGTGAGTTTCGAGATGTGCTCTTCCACAGCCATTTGAATATCGAGTTTTAATTGCTTTAAGCAATAGAATACGAGCTCTTCTTTAGATGGGAAATGTTTATAAAAAGTCGCTTTGGCAATATCGGCTTCCGCAATAATACGGTCGACCCCCACAGAGATATAATTTTCCTGAATAAAGAGCTGAGTTGCAGTGCTTAGAACGATGTCTCGTTTTGGGTACTTTTTCTTGAAGTGTATATCTGCGTTCATAGGGGAGGAGCACAATATGCTGAAGTATTAAGTTTGTTATTTTAGTTTATAGATAGGTTGTCCGACTAGCCATCAGGACTGAGATAAATATAAAAAATAGACAGAACTGTAAGTATTTAATAAAATGCGTTCGATTATGATCTAAATTTATAAAAATGTAATGTTTAATAATATTTCCCAAGTTTTAGAGAGTTTGGGTTTCCTCTCTCAGCATCGTTCGGTGCATCTCCAATTTTCTGATGCATCCCTGAATAGTCAGGTCTTTTTACAACGTATAGAGGGGCAGCATTATCTTAATGAGGGCATGACAGCCGAGCTGATTTGCTTATCAACAAATGCCCATATTGCACTCAAGACATTTATTGGGGTACAGGTTGCGATTGATCAGGTAACAGATCAAGGCCAGTTGTTTCGCACTACAGGTATTATTACGGGTGCATCACAAGGGCAAAGTGATGGTGCTTTAACCTTATATAAACTCACCATAAGTGATCCAACTTATCTCTGGCATAAACGCAGAAACAGCCGTGTGTTTATGAACAAAAGTGTGCGGGAAATTACTGAAATTTTATTTCAGGAGTGGCAGGGTAAAAGCCCGTTGTTCGCATCGAGTCTAACTTTAGATTTAAGCGGCTTAAAGCAGGCGTATGACATACGCCCTTTCGTTATGCAATTGAACCAAAGTGACTACGACTTTTTAACTCGCTTATGGCGTAGTGAAGGCATTAATTGGCTGATTGATGAAGCTGAGCTTACTGTACCAAGCAATACAGATCATATCCAGCCACAAAAGTTACGTCTTATTGATGACAATAGCCAGTATCAGGCACTCAGCAGAAGAACGATCCGCTACCATCGAAGTCATGCAACTGAACAATTTGATAGCATGACCAGCCTTATGGCTAACCGTAGTTTGCAGCCGACTTCGGTTTTTGTACAGCGTTGGCAGTCAGATGTATTACAACAAACAGATGGGGCAGGCAGTGTACAAAGTACACATCAACATAGTACCAACTATGATAATCAAAGCTTAAGTCTTGAAGATGCATGGCACTTTAGTCCGGCATGGATGCAAGATTTAAAAGGTGAAGATGGGGCAACCTCTGCAAGTAATCAACAACTGGAAAAATTTAACCAGAACTTAAGCGCTTTTCATGATGCTCAGTCCAAGCAGTTTATTGCTCAAACTACAGTACGGGATACACAAGTCGGCTATTGGTTTGAACTGAATGAACACCCTGAAATAGATCAGCATAACGGTTCGGATAAAGAGTTTCTGATCATCGGTAAGCATTACTACAACCAAAATAATTTACCTAAAGACTTAAACCAGCAAATCCAAGCCTTAGTTCGACAAAGCCATTGGTCAATTAACAATGAAGAACGGCAAGGCAATGAACTGATTTTACAACGTCGTCATATCAAGACAGTACCAGAATACCAGCCATTACAAGATCGACCTCAAGCCTCTGTACAACGTGCGCGTGTAGTGGGACCTGAAGGTGAAAGTATTCATGTCGATCAATGGGGGCGCATTAAAGTCCGATTCCTGTTTACCCGAGCTGATGATCATCGTCATGATGGTGGAGCAGGAAGTAATGACAATGATACCGACTCAGCATGGGTGGATGTTTTAACCCCTTGGGCTGGCGAAGGTTATGGCGCACGTTTTCTACCACGTATTGGTGAAATCGTGGTGATTGATTTCTTTGATGGCAATGTAGACCGACCATTTGTGGTGGGACGCATCCATGAAGCAGAACGTCACCCGACTCAATTTGACCAAAAAGGGCAGCTGCCGGACACCAAAAAACTCAGTGGTATCCGTTCAGAAGAAGTCGATGGAAAAGGCTTTAACCAATTACGCTTTGACGACACCACAGGGCAAATCAGTGCCCAGTTGCAAAGTAGCCATGCTGCTAGCCAACTCAACTTGGGTAACTTAAGTCATCCAAAAGAAAAAGCGGAAAGCGATGGTCGTGGCGAAGGCTTTGAACTGCGAACAGACCAATGGGGTGCAGTACGTGCAGGTAGTGGCTTATATGTCAGTACCCATAAACAAGACCAAGCTCAGGGAACGCATCTCGATGCGAAGGAAACCAAACAACAGCTTGATGGCAACCTGAACAATGCTAAGGCACTCAGTGATGTTGCAAAGAATCAGCAGACTGACCCTTTAGAGCATTTAGAAAATTTAAAAACCTTTTTAGAACAAATCGAAGAACAAGATCAGGGCAAAGCTGCTGCATTTAAGCAAGCCTTGATGGTTTTAACCGCACCTAACAGTATTGCTCTAGCCAGTAATGAAGACATTCATTTAAGCGCAGATGGTCAGTTAAGCCAAACTGCTGGGGACAGCATTAGCCTAAGCACTCAGAAGAACCTGATTGCACATGCACAAAACAAGATCAGCCTGTTTGCAGCACAAGAGGGCGCAAGACTTTATGCAGCCAAGGGCAAACTTGAAGTACAAGCGCAGGGTGAGAAGTCATTGATCGTATCATTCCAGAGATTGTACAAAGGGTAGTTAAGTTCTGCGATAGTTTGCCATGACAGAGAGTATAGGATATCCTCGACAATGGTGCTGTTACGGCAAGAAGCTCGATAAATGTACGGTCGTTAGAAAGAAATCCATTGTAGTAAAAATTGCAGTAAAAAATTAAATGTTAATATATAATTATTTATAAATCAGGTGGTTGGGAATTTAATTTGACTGTCACCGCTTCCGCCAAATTCTAAAAGCCCCTGTTAAAAGCAGGGGCTTTTTTTATATTTATTATTTTACCCCTCATCCTCCCCTATATAAAAAATTAGATTGAGTTGGGCAGAATTAGATTCCAGTTTAATTTTATATTTCATAATTTCTTAAGGTTGAATACTAATTTTTCTAGTATTTAATATTTAGCGTGTTGTTTTTTCTCAAAATCATGAACCATTCGAATACGTTCTTCAGTTGCAGGATGAGAAGATAAAGCATCAACAACAGCTATAGATAGCTTATTATCTGAAGATTCTTTTTGAGAGGTTGGTGAGGTGGACTGACTTGCTTTATTTAGATCTTCTTCTGTTTTATCGTTTAAACGTTGTAAGAAATTTGCAAAGTGTGAGACTTCTATATTTTTCCTATCCATCAGCTGTAATGCATATAGATCGGCTTCGGACTCAAATTTACGTGAGTAATTTGCACCAAGCATAGCAGCAGGTAACGACGTAAATAAATCTGAATTATCACCTGTCATCGCAATGTATAATACACTTAGTCCTAAACTAGTTAATCCTTGTTGTAAACTATGGCGATAAACTAAATGTCCTTGTTCATGGGCTAATACTCCCAATATTTCTTGATTATTATGGGCTATTTGAATCAGTTCATCTGTAATGATAATTGTATTATTGGGTAGTGCTACAGCATTTGCCCCTAATCGATTACCTTTACGGAACACTAGTTTGGCTGGTTTGTTTTCAGCAACAGTATTCAAATATTGTTTAGTAATTTGGTCTTTTTGAGTTTGAGCTAATTGGCTAGGTGCAGTCCAATTATTTAGTACATAATTCTCGGCTTCATCTCCTAGTTTCTTTAAACTATTCTCTGGTAATTTAAAAGCAACATAATGGGAAGTGGCGGGAACTCCCCATTTTACTAAACTGATTCCGAAAGTAATCACAAAAATTAAACTAAAAAAAATAAGACTTGGAGAACGTTCAAATTTCCAGATCGAATGTTGAATCTTTTTAGTTGAATAATTAAACCATTCAGGTAATGCACCATGAAATTCAATTCGTGCATCATCGTCTAATTCAATTACTGGATGTAACTGTCCCAGAGCACCAATCAATTTCATATCAGTGTATTGATAATGACGCTGTTGTTCTAATTGCTCACCATATCGAATCAGAACTTCAGTTTCAGATTGAGCTGAAATCTGAGCATGGTATGGTTTAGACACTATGCCATCATAGAAAATGATATCTACTGCTTGGGACATAAATTATTAAACTCAGATTATTATAGGGAGATATCAATATCAAAAATATCACTGATTTCTTCAGCTAAAGCACTTTGTTCTTGCTGAGCTAGATTCATCATTTTATCTGGATCATCTAGCAAGATTAAGCTCATTGATTCAACCTGATATTTGTGAATGCGAACAGCGGCCCAAGCAGACATTAAACCTAGGGTTAAGATTTTTACTACCCAGTTTGATGCTACAATCCATGCAAAACGCCATTGATTACAGTCTGTTTTAAATTGACTGTTTCCAACTGTAGTATTGTTCCATGTAGTAATGAAAAGACGCGCAGCAATTAATGGATAAATAAATAATCCAATAATGGCATACATCATAAATATCCCAAAGATTACAGAATTCGATGAGAACCCGGAAAGTGTTCCTAAAATACTAAAATAAATAATTGAAAAGATAGCAATGATGCCAAGAGCAATAAAAATGGGTACATAAACTGCAGCCATATATGCAGTCCAGTTCGCGTTTAATTTAAAATTTAATTGTCCAGCATATAGGTGATTAAGATAATATTTTTTATATAGCCAAATAGCTACAGGCGTAAAAATTCCTAATGTAAAGATATATACCAATATACTTAAAAGGAAAATTTTATAAGATTCTTTTATAGTGCCACCAAAATAAAAGCGTGCGTTACCATACTTACTATTTCTTGCAGTAAAACGTAAAGTAGCGCGAATTAGCCAAGGCACAGCCATATATAACACAACTATTCCAACTACAGTTGCAATCATTGAATACTGTGATGAAATTGAAAATGCTACGTAAATTCCTAATGCAATTAAACGCCCAATCAAAATCTTGGTTGGAATACCAGTAAAATCAAAACGACGTTCAAAAAACTCTGTATTTCCATAGAAATAACGTAAACGACGAACTTTAGCCCAAGGCGCATATAAGCTTAAAGTAATAATAGTTAAAAGAATATTAACGATCCAAATTCCAAAATATTCTGAGGCATTACCGTGAAATTTAAAATGATGAATACCTGAGTGTGAAATTGGTGGACGTGTAATACTTTGATCCTCATTTAAATCTTGAGGTAATGATGGCAAAGCTTGGTCTTGCATTTTATTCTCTTTCTTGAAAATATATGATCATGAATGAATGTAATAGATAATTAGAAAACTATTGAGGAATATTATATATTTTTTATAAATTGAAATAAATAGGATAAAAAGCAAACAATAATTTATTATGGCCTTTCACTGAGTTGTGTAGAACAAAAAATTATTGCAAGAAATTTACATAATAGTTTTGAAGAGATATTGATGCATTATTATGTTTTAAATTTAGTAGTAACACTAATTTGAACTGGAACTTTTCTACATCGTTTATTTTATACTATTCACCTTCCTTGGAGCTAATAGAATATATCTTTATAAAATTTATTTTTATTAAAAACTTAAATAATAAAAAATAATTTATATAAATAGCTTATATTGCTAATGAGAAATTTTGTCGCTTACGCCAAATTCAAAAGTCTTTGTGAAACCGAAGATTTTTTAAGCCAAGGATAAAAATTACAACTTCATTTAGCTTAAATATTGCTAACAAATCCTGAAAATTTCATATAAATCAAACAAGTATATAATTTAATCAAAATTATTTTATTTATATAATATCTTTTTTATTTTCATCATCTTAGTGTTAAAAGCTTTATCGATCAAAATTGAACAAGTCATTTGTCGAACGTTTAATTATTGATATATGATGTGCCCATATTTAGAAACTGTTTCAAAACATAATTCTATTGTTCAGCGTGCAAATTCACGGAAGGAATGATGCTGAAATCAGGCTTCTAAACCCTATATCTGGAAATTATATCCAGCCAAATATTGCATTTCGACCCAATGGTTGGAAATGTCTCACTCTGATTTAGAGTAGGCGTTTCCTATTTTAGGATATATTTATGAAAAAATTATTTAGCGTACTGTTCAGTGCCTCTGTACTGACACTGACTGCATGTAATAAACAGCCTGCACAAACTGAAAATACAGCAGCAGCCAAAGATAAAACTGAGTCGGTTCGTACAATTAAATTGGTTTCAACAGGTTCTGATACGGACGTATGGAAATATGTAGCAACACTTCCTGAAACTGCTCAAGCGGGCATTAAACTCGAAGTGACCAATTTAACTGACTATGTTGTGCTCAATACGTCTGTAGCAAGTGGCGAACAAGATGTAAATGCGTTCCAGTCATTCAACTATTTGGCAGCTTATAATGCTTCAAATAAAGCTAAAGTTGCTGCTGTTGCGACAACTTACTTGGAACCAATGGGTATTTATGCAAATAAAGTTAAAACCGTTGATGAGTTTCCACAAGGCGCGACCATTGCAATTCCAAACGATACTGCTAACGAAGCGCGTGCATTAACATTATTACAGTCTGCTAAACTGATTAAACTTAAACCAGGTTTTGACCCTGTAAAAGGGACAGTGAATGATATTGCTGAAAACCCTAAAAACTTACAATTAAAACCAATTCAAATGACTACAGCGGTTCGTGTTAAAAACGATGTAGATGCAATTGTACTGGGTAATACATTGGCACTTGAGGGTGGCCTCAATGTAATGAAAGACGCAATCTTCCGTGAGCCAATCGATCAGTCTACTAAGCTTTATGTCAACTTATTGGGTGTTGCTGAAGCGAACAAAAATGACCCGATCTATACGAAGCTTGGTGAACTTTACCACTTACCTAAAGTTCAAAAGTTTGTAAATGAAAAATTTGGCGGCACAAAAGTTGAAGTGAACAAACCTGTTTCTGAATTTGCAGACATCAAATAAGTAATTTTTTAATTAAAATTATTTTTTAAAGCTAAGTCGCGGTTATCGTGGCTTAGCTTTATTTTATTTGGAAGAATGCCATTTTCTTCCTCCGTATATGTATCTAGAAATTTTTCACCCAACACTATTTAAATGCATTAACGCTTTCTATAGGAATTCCTCTTTAATAGGAGGATCGAAGATTAAGTCTTAATTATCTAGTGTTCATTCTCTTTATAAACCCTACTTTAACAATAACTTGTTAATTATTTATCCTTACTTTTTAATGATCTAATTTAAATCAAATGTCATTTTGTGTGCTTGACTACAAGAGGGTGGAATACTATTCTTCGCATGCTGGCCACAATGCCAGTCGGTTTTAGCAGACCGTTCCGAAAAGCATTAAAAGAGCAATCTTTTAGTGACGAACCCTCGTGCCCCCTCTACGGCGGAACGGGAGGGGGACACCTTCGGGTGTGCTGGGTTTTTTCGGCCAGTCTGCTAACCCCCTTTCGTTCTGCCACCATAATTTAAATGTTTTGGCAGAACTCCCAATAAAAAGGAGTTGGCTTTGCACATCCATTATTTCTTGGCACTCATTGCCATAAGCTATAACGACACAACTTAATAATTTAAAGCAGCTTGATAGCCTGTAGGGTTTTCATGCTTTAAGTCATTACGGCTCAAAAAACTTGTATTAACTATAAAACTTGAGATGTGCCAAGCACAGTCTTTATGGCTTTGCTGTGCCTTTTTTCTCCCAAAAAAGTATCTCTTTTAGAAACAACAAGAATTGATAACGGTAAAACTATGCCAAATTTAGAAACCTCTTCCAAAAAATTACATGTTATTCGTACGGCTATAAACTTATTTACTACCTATGGATTTCACACCACGGGTGTAGATCTGATTGTTAAAAAATCCGAAATTCCAAAAGCTACGCTCTATAACTACTTTCACTCAAAAGAAGGTCTAATTGAAATGTGCATCGCCTTTCAAAAAAGCCTGCTGAAAGAAGAAGTGCTCGCGATTATTTACTCAAACCGTTACTGCACGCCAACTGATAAGCTCAAAGAAATTGTGGTTTTACATGTCAACTTGAATAGTCTGTACCATTTATTACTTAAAGCCTTTTTTGAAATTAAAGGGACATATCCTCAAGCTTACCGTATGGCAATCGAGTATAGAAAATGGCTAACTCGAGAACTTTTTGACCTAATTTTTAGTTTGGAAACTCGCGCCTTAAAACCTGATGCCGATATGGTTTTAAACCTAATAGATGGTTTGATGTTTGGGTTTTTAAGTACCAATAGTTTGAGTGAAAGGGATGAGGTGTTGGAGCGGTTTTTTTAAATAACTTGATGAATAGTGCTTTGGAACAAGATGCTTTTGAAAAGGTAGTTCTAAAGCATCTTGCTCACTTAGTTTATATGGATCTGATATTTTAAGATAAACAGGATTATTGGCTCTTATTTTCAGAGTTTGATTTTGACTTATTGAGACTCATCTAAATCACGTTCGCGGCATGATAATTCATAATAATTACCTTTTGGCAGAGAACTAATTTTAAACCCATAGTAAGTGCTATCGGTTTCTATCGGAGCGATATTACATTGCTTCTTTTTTGCAAATTTTTCAATTAATTTTAAATTGGTGGTTTGCTTAAATACAGCTCCCCAACCCTCACTCACACAACAGCCCACATATTCAGACATATATTCATCTGAAATAAGTACAACGTTTTGTCCCATAAATTCATAAGGTTTTTTGAGTTTGTATATATCGTTATAGTCTGCTCTTGAAATATTAGGTTTTTTGGCTAGGAAACCTTTTTGTTTAAGAATTTGAAACTTTAAAAAATCTTCAGGACCAGTACCAAGTCCCCGATAAATCGAGCTATTTTCCTCTGCAAAACTATATGAGCTGAAAATGCTAACTAAGCTTAAAAGTAATAATTTTTTCATTTGTAATTTCAGAAGTTGTATTAGGGCATAATTGTTTCATATCTTCTTTAAAGCGTAAAGTAAGTAGCTGATTTTTATATTATAGATAGATTTTTCTATACCACGGCAAACCATAATTAATTTACTAATAATAGGTTTCATATAATTAACTATCTATAGAATAAATTTTTTGCTTCTTTAAAAATTATTTAAACGAATTAAGTAAATTTTTTATCAGAGTCCTAATTTATTTGCTTATTGGATAGTCTTTTTGTATATAATATGTATTCTTTGTATTTATTTATCTTTATAGAGTAAACATGAAAAAAATATTAATCATTACTATGGCGAGTTCTTTCGGTTTAATTGCGTGTTCAACTACTGAAACTTCAAGAACGATACAAAGTCCACAAGTCACTGCTGCTACTGCTACAACAAAATATATCGGAGTAAAAACTCCTATTTCTATTGGTAAGTTTGATAATCGCTCTAGTTATATGAGAGGCGTTTTCTCTGATAATGTCGATCGTTTAGGTGGGCAGGCGAAAACTATTCTTGAAACACATTTACAGCAAACTGGCTATTTTTCAGTTTTAAACCGTGACAATCTATCAGAAATTAAACAAGAAGTAGGCTATAGCAATACTGCTCAATCTATTAAAGGTGCTCGCTACGTTATTACTGGTGATGTCTCTGAATTTGGTCGTAAAGAAGTAGGCGATCAACAGTTATTTGGTATTTTAGGACGCGGTAAACAACAAGTTGCTTATGCCAAAGTTAATTTAAATATTGTTGATGTAAAAACATCAGAAGTTGTGCATTCGGTACAAGGTGCTGGTGAATATGCATTAGGTGCACGTGAAGTTTTAGGCTTTGGTACTACAGCTTCTTACGATTCTACGTTAAATGGTAAAGTACTCGACTTAGCTGTTCGTGAAGCAGTAAATAATCTTGTGACAGATATTCAAAATAACCGTTGGTCAATTCAATAATTTTGGATATGTGTTAGATGAAAAAAATTCTTTTTAGCAGTTTTCTTGCGATGAGTTTGGTGGGTTGTGCCGCTGGTCCTCAACCTTTATACAATTGGGGAACTTATACTCATCAAACCTATTTGATGTATAACGCACCTGAAAAAGCAACGCCAAATACGCAGATCACAAAATTAGAAGCAGAGATTGAAAAAACCAAAGGTAAGGGCCTAGCTGTACCACCGGGGTTATATGCTCATTTAGGATTATTGTATTTACAAGAAAATAATTCTCAAAAAGCAATCGAGTATTTCCAACTTGAACGTCAAGTATATCCAGAATCTACTGTTTTAATGGATCGCTTATTGCAAAAAATGAATGCGAATGGTGGGAATGCAAAATCATGATTAAGAAACTTCTCATTGCCAGCTTGGTCATTTCTAGCCTTGCATTTACAGGATGTGCAGTTACTGCACCACCTAATAAAGATATTACGGCCTATAAAGCCCATATGCCAAAGTCAATTTTGGTATTGCCACCAGTCAATGATTCACCTGATGTAAAAGCGACCTATAGTTATTGGCCTACCGTGGTGGCACCTGTAGCAGAAGCTGGCTATTATGTTTTTCCAATCTCTGTTGTAGACAACATGTTTAAAGAGAATGGCGTTACTAATGGCAACGATGCTCAGTCTATTTCACCTCAGAAATTACAAGAAATTTTTGGCGCAGATGCTGCTCTCTATATTCGAATTAAAGAATATGGCTCTAAATATCAAGTCATTCAAAGTGTTGCTACAGTAAGTGCAGATGCAAAACTTGTTGATTTGAAAACGGGAGATGTGATTTGGACAGGTGAGAAAAAACTTGTTCAAGCGAGTAGTGATGGTAATGCGGGTTTAATAGGGATGGTCGTTGGGGCTTTAGTTGAACAGATTGCTGGCAGCTTTAATGATAGAGCTTATCCATTAGCAAGTATGGTCAATACTCAACTGTTTACCCCGACTAATTATAATCCAGGTATGGGGTTATTATACGGACCACGTTCACCTAAATTTCAACAAGATGGCGTAGCTAAGTAAATTAAACTCAAGCTAGTTTCTTAATTTCTTAAATAAGTTGCTTCATATATTTGCTATGTGGAGCACTTTATAAAAGTTGAGTTTAAGCAGGAGAGTCAGTTGAAAATTGATTTTACCTGCTTAATTCAATTGAAATTAGTTTATTTCTTTACTTTAAAACGGTATTTGCATTTTAGGCAGCGGTAGTCCTGAAATATATTTTTATCGATCATTACACCTGCTTTTTTACCAAAAATATTACCCACTACACCGCCAGTAATACCTGCACTGATTGCACCGACAAATGTGCCTACAGTACCGCCAACAATTACACCCAATGGTCCAGCTACAGTACCAATCGCTGCTCCTATAGAAGCACCTGTTGCAGCACCACCTACGGTACCCGCTGTAGTCCCTGCAGCTGTTAATAAAACACCGCCAGTGGTTTTAAGTAGTTTGTCATGGTCACGTGTTTCAATTTCTGTAGAACCACACTTTGGGCATTGCAGCGTTTTTTCCATAAAATTTTTCCTGTCTTTCATCATTAAGCGACGCAGTGAATGGAGCAAAATCAGTAAAGTGGATAAAAGAGCTATTTATGAAGCGTCTTTTCCTGATTGATGATCGCGATATATCTGGTCAGCCACGATTTTAGCTGAACATTGACACAAATATTTATAGATCATGTAAACACTTGTACCTTAATAATCATCTCTTAAAAATGTCTTAAGCACTATTTTTAAATGGATAGCATATAACTAAAAACTACTAAGTGATGGATGATTGATCAGACGAGATGCAGATATTTGGTCTGTTGAAATTTGCAAAGAGGTGAGACTTGTTTACAACCGCTTAAAACAATAAAGGCTTATTCTGTTTGAATAAGCCTTTTAGGACGTTCAGAGTGATTTATCTAACCTTAAAACTTTATATAAAGCAAGCATTAAAGTAATCCAGATCGGAATTAAAATTACTGATTCTTTAAAGCCTTGAGTCCACATAATGTATAAAATCATGCCGATAAAAGCGAGCACGACATAGTTACTCAAAGGCGAAAATAGAGCAGGAAATTTGGCAACTTTTCCATCTAGTTTCATAGCTTGCTTAAACTTTAAATGGGTAAAGCTAATAATTGCCCAGTTCAAAACCAAAGCTGCAACAGCCATATACATAAGATGGCTTAAAGCTTCTTCTGGTACAAAGTAGTTGAGTAAAACACACCCAAAAATCAGGATAGAAGAGAAGATCACAGCAGCTGTGGGTACACCTTGTTTGCTTACTTTTGCAAAGACTTTAGGGGCATTGCCCTGTACTGCCAGCCTATACAACATTCGGCTGTTGGCATACATGCCGCTGTTATAAACTGAAAGTGCAGCAGTCAAAATAATAAAGTTAAGTAAATGTGCCGCCCAACCAATGCCAAGCTGACTAAAAATCATGACAAAAGGGCTTTTATCTAAACCACCAAGGTCCAGTTGGTTCCATGGAATAAGCGACATAATAATTGCGAGCGAGGCCACGTAAAAAACCAAAATTCGAAAAATAACTTGGTTGATCGCTTGTGGAATACTTTTTTCAGGATTTTCTGCTTCAGCAGCGGTCATTCCAATCAGTTCAATACCGCCAAATGCAAACATTAAAAAGGCGAGCATATAGAACAAACCCGAAAAGCCATGCGGGAAAAATCCGCCATGTTGCCATAGGTTTGAAAAGCTCGCTATAGAATCATTGCCGGCTGTAAGTAATAAATATAAGCCAAACACAATCATTGAAATGACTGCGGTAACTTTAATAATGGCTAACCAAAATTCAGATTCGCCATAAAATTTAACATTGCCTAAGTTCAAGCACGTGACCAGCACAAAGAAAAATAAAACCGAAACCCATGCTGGAATATGAGGCCACCAATAATGTACATATTTAGCCACGGCGGTAAGCTCAGTCATCGCAACTAAAATGTACACAACCCAATAGTTCCAGCCCGATAAAAAACCGGGAAATCTTCCCCAATACTTTTGTGCAAAATAGCTAAAAGAGCCAACTACAGGTTCTTCGACAATCATTTCACCCATTTGGCGCATAATTAAAAATGCAACCAAACCAACAATGGCATAACCCAAAATGATTGAAGGACCAGCAGACTGAATGACTTGTGCAGAGCCTAAAAAAAGTCCTGTGCCCACAGCACCACCCATAGCGATTAACTGGATGTGACGATTTTTAAGTCCACGTTTTAATTGGGAAGATGAGTTACTCAAAATACTATGCGCTGTCTAAAAAAGCTGGCGCTATTGTAATGGATTGAATAGGGATAACCTAGTTTGAAAAGCAATATTGCCTTTATATAAAAAGATTCGCACAAAACTGTACGAATCCTTTTTAGAAAATGATGTTTTTCTAAATTAGAAAGATACCATTTTGCCTGGGTTAATCATTGCACCGATGCCATACATACTTTTTGCGAGTGGAATAACGACAGGGGCAAGCGTACGGCCAAAAATAATATTTTGATGGTCAATGTTAGATAACATTTCAAAGTCATTAGATTGCCCAACAAAGTCATTTGCAATGGCTTTACCAATACGTACCGTTTGTGCCACGCCGTGACCGCTCCAGCCGTGAACTGCATAAATCGGGAACTTGTTACCAAACTTACGGCTGTCGACTGCACCATTAACGGTTAAATCAGTAGTGCCACTCCAGACAAAATCCATTTCTAGATTTTTAATTTGAGGGAAAACTGTATGAATTCGATGCTCTAGGTAATTTAAAGTTTTCTCTGGCCCCCAGCATGTGCCAGTACCTTGCCCACCAAATAATAAGCGGTTGTTAAACACAGGACGGTAGTAATCAATCTGGAACTGAGTGTCATAAACCGGATGTCCAAATGGCAGAAGCTCTTTGGTATCAAACTCTAAAGGAGCGGTGGTCGCGACATAAGTGTAAAACGGAATAGTGGTATTGTTCTGCTCAGATAAAAGTTTAAACGAGGCATGGTGTACCGCTAAAACTACAGACTTTTTGGCTTTCACGACTGCATTTGCTGTGTGAACATAAATACCATCTGCCTTTTCTTCTATTGAAATAACTTCTGTTTGTTCATAAACACTACCGCCGTTTTTGCAAAAGCCATAAATTAAACCACGGTTTAGAGCCAACGGATGAATTTGTCCACCTAACTCATCAATTAAACCGCCTGTATAGTAGTCTGACTTAATAAAGTCCATGAGTTCATGTTTACCCACAATACGAGTATGGTCTTCACCTAAGTATTTTCGGGCATCGGCACCTTGGGTTAAGCCAACCAAATGTCCTTCATGAACGGCGGCAGTAATATGCCCGTATTTACGGTCAAAGTTGAGTTGGTATTTTTCAGAGATATCATCAATGAGTTGCATGGCTTCCGTAGAAGTAAAATGCCATAGCTTTTTGGCATCTTCATAACTTAATCGGTCAGCCATTTCTTGAGCTTCCCAGCGTGCTAAACCTGGGGTAAGTTGTCCGCCATTTCGCCCTGAAGCTGCACTACCAATACGGTTTTTTTCTAATAAAACGGTATCTACGCCTTGTTCAGCTAAGTGTAGGGCAGTCGATGAACCTAATAAACCACCACCAATAACCACGACATCACATTCAATATCAGCATTTAAACTGTCAAATGTATGCCAATCGGACAGGGAACTTTCATAGTAGTTTGCTGGGTTATTTACCGAAGTGCCATTAACCGTAGTTGAGTCAAATTTCGCGTGTTTTGGATTTAACCAGCTCCATTCTTTACCCACTTGTAAAGACTGACTTGGTTTATATTCCACATCTTTTAAAAGTTGAGGTTTAGAAATAATTTTCATGACGATGTTCCTTAAAAAATTAATAAGCATTACTAATTGCAATACTTTGTTTTTTAATCGTTTTATAAATGAATAAGAGAATGCCTAAAGTTAACCAGAAGCATCCAAAAATCAGTGAAGATGAGTCGAGATTGAGCCATAAACAAATAATGCTAATGACCGATAACAACGGTAAAAATAGGTTTAGAAATTTATTTTTAAAACCTGAACGTTGTTTATCTTTAATATAAAATTTCATAAAAACTGAGAAGTTTACGGCTGTAAAAGCAACGAGCGCACCAAAACTGATCAGACTAACAACTTGAGCTAAATCTAAGAAAATAGCCGACATTGAAATAAGCCCGACAAATAAAACCGAGAAAAATGGTGTCCCTAAAGAGCTATGGATGGTTCCAAAATACTTTTTAGGAAAAATATTGTCGGACCCCATTATATACAGTAAACGCGAAGCACTGGCATGTGAGGCAAGACCTGAGGCGACTGTGTTCATAATTTGGCCGCATAAGAATATGGACTGAAACAAAGCACCACCCACATAAAGCACAATTTCTGGTAATGCTTCTGAAGGATGATGAAAGCGAACATTGTTTGGAAAATAAAGTTGAATAAACCAAGCAGCTGTGAAGA
The DNA here is from genome assembly GCF_009759685.1 of Acinetobacter baumannii. NCBI lineage: Bacteria > Pseudomonadati > Pseudomonadota > Gammaproteobacteria > Moraxellales > Moraxellaceae > Acinetobacter > Acinetobacter baumannii. Next base: position 2,572,604 of record NZ_CP046654.1, read on the forward strand.
AAATAAGCCCACCCGCAAGTGTGGTTAACATGACTGCTCGGGGAATATTCTTGGTGGGTTGTTTGGTTTCATTTGAAAGGGTAGTAACTGCATCAAAACCTAAAAATGAAAAACATAAAACCGAAGCACCAGCAACAAGCGGTAATAGCGATTGTTGACCATGCCATAGTGGAGCCAGAGTAAGCACATGCTCATAACCTTGGGTCGAACCAATACCTCGAACCACTAAATATACAAAAATGACCATGAGGATAATCGGAGCAAACACAAATACGAGACTTAAGTTGGCAAGTAACCGAATACGGAAACAGTTGACTAAAGTCACAAGGCCCGCCGATACCAGCACCCAAAACCAATAAGGCATACTCGGAATGAGTGCGGTGAGATAAATTGCAGCCAGCAACACATTAATAAGCGGTAATAACAGATAGTCGAGTAGAGAGCACCAGCCAACGAAAAATCCACTTCTAGGCCCTAAACTTTCTGCAGTATAACTATAGGCCGAACCTGATCTTTCTGAGTTTTTACTAAACCTCGCATAGCTCCAAGCAGTAAGCAGCATCGCGCCTAAAGCAAGTAAATATGCGAGGGGAACATGACCATTGGTAATTCCGGAAACAATACCGAAAGTATCGAAAACCGTCATGGGGGTCATATAGGCAATACCAATAATTGTGACTTGCCATAGTGATAGTTTTTTTAAGGAAGACGCTTTATTTTCCATGTCTTTTCAACCTCAAATTTCGTTGTTTTTGCTTTTCATCCAGAAAGGCGATGCTATTTTTAGGCCAAAACTTCCCCTAGACCTGAATAAACAAGTCTGTTTGAAGAAAGTTTGAACAACAGCTAATGGCTTAAAGTGCTATATCACCTTGATGGCACACTAAAGCGAGAATAAAAGGCCAATATTCTTTGCTTTTTAGATGACAACCAGCTGGAAAGACTGACATGGTTGCGAGAAAAACTGTTGATCAGTCTTTTCTTTAAATAATGTCCCGGTTCTGATGCTAATGTCATTTGAAGTAATGACCCGAGATGAATCATTCATAATGACAGTCTTTTGCTTAATATTTTTGAGTTTGGGCATAAGCAGTTTTTCGAGAGCCGAAACTAAAATATCGGTCGCAATGACGCCAATAAAGTGGTCATGAATCATGACAGGGTGGGCAATGGTAATGGTGTAGGCACCATTACAGATATAATCAACATAAGGTCCATGTATGCATGGACTTTTATTTTGTGCAGGTTTATGGAACCACTCAAATGAGCGGAAATCTAAAAAACGCTGCGCATTTTGATAGTTTTCAAGTTTTGCTTGTTGTAATTGATCTTCTTTTTTATACCACCATTCGAGTGTCCAGTAGTCTTGTTCCTCTTGAGTTGCCGGACTATAACTCGCAAAACCAGTTCCTTGACTATAATGGCTCTGATTAAGTGCTTTTTTAATTTCCTTTTGCAAAGCAGAGCGTTCTGAAGTTGAAAGCTTAATATCTGCATTTTTTTCAGATGCATGCTTTGACAAAATCTTGCTCGCCTTAGTTGCGAGTTTTTCTGTAATAGAGGTTGTTTCGTCAACCACCGTCTTTAACAAATTTTGTAGCTCTTCTATATCTAACTGTTGGGTCATTCCTATAACTCCTAAAATTCCATATTTCTAACTTGTGTATTGATAAGCCATCATATTTATTATTTTTATTCACTCGATAACTTATATCGAAGCATTTGGTCAGTCAGCATTGAAACTATTTTTCGGGCTTGAATCACAGCTTCATTTTCATTGTTTTGCATAAAAGACGACAAAAGATGGTGATATTGTTTTACAACCTCACGGTGAAAATCATCATCTTGATAAAGTACGGCGATAAGCGGAGCCCATTCAGCCTGAATCGTGAGTTCCTGATTTGCCAGTCTTGAAGACTGGGCAAATGAGGTGAGTGTGAGTAAACAACGTAAATCAAGCTGTGCACGTGTATCTGCTTCAACGGCTTGTTCAAATTGTTCAATTAACTCTTTTATTTTGTTAAGTTCATATTCAGTAGTTCTTTGAGCGGCCAGATAGGCACTATGACTTAAAATTGCACTGTGAAACTCGCCTAAATCGGCAAGATACTCATTTGAAGCTTGGCGCAAAGGATGTTGATTTAAAAGTAAATCAGAAGGTAGCTCACAAACAAAACTTCCACCATTTCTTCCGCGACGTGTATCAATTAAACCCTTTACGCGTAAAGTATTTAGTGCTTCGCGAACGGTAATTGGTGAAACTCCCATTAAGCGTGCTAAGTCTGCTTCATTAGGAAGTTGTTCATTGCTCTTGAGCAAACCAGAGATAATTGCATTTTCCAAGCGTTCTACAACTTGTTCCGAACGAGTTGCTTGAGCAATAGGTGCAAAAATTATCGTATATGCTGACATGGCGAATTCTCTAAAAGCTAAGTCAAAAGACTTAGCTTAATGAAGCGGATAAATAGTTATTAAAACACGCCATAACCATGGACAGCCTGTTCATCTTCAGGCACAGCAGGTATTGCATCCCAAAGTTCAACAATTTTGCCATTATCTACACGCCATAGTTCAAAATAGGCATGTCGGTTACCAGCAATACTGCCTTCGGAATGTGTCAATACAAATTGACCATCAGCAATGGAGCGATGCGTTTTTGAGTATACCAAACCTTGTCCTTCATTACGGATATTGTTCAAAAAATCAATCACGGCTTTAACGCCATCACCAATATCTGGACTATGTTGAATGAACTGGTCGCCGTCGGTATATTCTTTAAAGGCATCATAATTGCCATCAATTAATGACTTCTTAAAGAAAGACGTCACAATCTCGCGGTTTTTCTCTGGGTCATGGTGAGTTACGATTTCAGTGGGACCATCTAGTTGAGTTCTACCGCTTACATTTGGCGCAGCTTCTGCCACAAGACCATCCCAATGCTCGACAATTTTGCCGTCTTTTACTCGGTAAATATCAAAACCAACCAATGGGTTTTCATCTAAGCCTTGAAAGCGGCCATGAATCGCAACCAAATCACCATCTGCGAGTACACGTACAGCTTCATGTTGCATATCGGGGCAATCTTCTACCAGTTGACGTAAACCTGAAATACCATTTGCAACGAGTGGTGAGTGTTCTATAAAGTCTTCAGAAAAATAACGGTCTAGAGCAGTGGTGTCATGCAAATTAAATAACTCGTGGTGTGCTTTAGTCACCAAATCTTTCATTTCTTGCTTATTCATTTTGATCTCCTTTCAAAACGCATTGTTATTATTCGTTTGAACTCATCACATGTTTAACACGGGTATATTCTTCAAAACCGTAGCCAGATAAATCTTTACCATATCCTGACTTTTTGAAGCCGCCGTGTGGCATTTCCGCGGTTAAAGGAATATGGGTATTAATCCAAACTGTACCGAAATCAAGTTCACGTGACAGACGTGTTGCGCGAGCATGATCCTTGGTCCAAACACTTGAAGCTAGGCCATATTCAACATCGTTGGCTTTTTCAATCGCATCATTTTCATCCGTAAACTTCTGAACGGTAATCACTGGCCCAAAAATTTCGTTCTGAATAGCATCGTCGTGTTGTTTTAGGCCACTAATAACAGTCGGTTCAAAATAGAAGCCTGGGCGGTCTGCCTGTTTTCCACCTGTTTCAACTTTGGCATGAGCAGGTAAGTTGTCGATAAACGCTTTAACATTCTTTAATTGATTGGCATTGTTAAGTGGACCATAAAGTGCATCTTGATCATCTGGATCGCCAAAACGGGTATTTTTTGCAGCTTCAACGAGTTTAGCTAAAAACTCGTCATGAACAGATTCAGCCACAATCACACGTGTTGCAGCAGTACAGTCTTGGCCTGCGTTGAAATAGCCTGTTAAAGCAATCATTTCAACGGCTTTATCAAGGTCTGCATCTTCAAAAACCAGTACAGGTGCTTTACCGCCAAGTTCAAGATGAGCTTTTGCTAAATTTGCCGCAGCAGAAGCAGCAACTTGTAATCCGGCGCGAACTGAACCTGTAATCGAAACAAGAGCAGGGGTTTTGTGTGATACAACTTTTGAACCAACTTGCGCTTGGCCTAACACCACGTTAAATGCACCTTTCGGAAAAAATGGTGCAGCAATTTCTGCAAGTAAAAGGGTACTTTCAGGAGTGGTGTCACTTGGTTTTAATACGACAGTATTACCTGCGGCTAAAGCTGGAGCAATTTTCCAAACAGCCATCATGAGTGGATAGTTCCAAGGCGTAACCTGACCAACCACACCGACTGGTTCACGACGAATAGAAGAAGTTAAACCTTCTAAATATTCGCCAGTTGCTGTGCCATCGAGTAAGCGGGCAGCGCCTGCAAAGAAACGAACTTGATCTGCCGATGCACCTACTTCTTCAGATGCAATTAAATGTTTTAACTGACCTGTATTGCGGCTTTGAGCTTCAATCAAACGGTCAGCATTTGCTTCAATAGCATCTGCCAAGTTAAGTAATGCTTTTTGACGAGTCGAAGGTGTACTACGTCCCCAAATTTTAAATGCTTCTTTTGCAGCAGCATAAGCTGCATCAACTTCTGCCTCGGTCGCATTCGGCGATTGTGCATAGACTTCACCAGTGACTGGGCTTACCAAATCGAAGAAATCATTTCCTTTGCTAGTAACATATTCGCCGTTAATGAAGTGTTGTAGTTGAGTTTTAGCCATTTTTTATACCTTGTCCTTAGGTTTTAACATATAACATATAATACTATATGTATTATGTTTTAAATTTTCTGTCAAATGCTTTGATGAGGGGAGTGAGTGAAAAAAGTAGGAATTTAAATCAAATTAGATTTTAAGTTTTTGATTTTGATTATTTTAAAAAATTAAAAATTTATTGAGGATTGTTAGGGGAGGTTCATCATGAGGATGGCACTTTTAGATTTAACGAGCGGTGATAGAGAAATTTTTGAATGAAAGGGAATGGATGAGCTCAGCCGTATAGTTGGCTCACCCCATGTTTAATTTAAGTTTGAACGCAGTAATTAGGTCTTATGGCTAGCAAGTAAAATACTGGTCTCACTGTTATAAATACCTGAAATATTTCTAATTCTTTCTAATACTTTATCGAAGTTTTCTAAAGTGTCGGAACGTAGCTCAACCAGAATATCCCATTTACCGTTGGTTTTATGCAGACATTCAACCGCACTTTCTAGGCGTAGTTCTTTAATCACAGACTGTGCTTTGGTGCCTTCGACCATAATGCTCATCCATGCACGGATGACATTCCGTTCCGCATTTGGTTTAAAACGAACCTTATATCCGGTAATAATGCCCGAAGATTCAAGATACTCCATTCTCTTTTTAATCGTTGCTCTTGAGACGTGAACTTTTTCGGCTAACTCGGTTACAGACATCCGTGCGTTATCTTTAAGTAAACCTAAAATAATTTGATCAATATTGTCCATAATGTAATTGTCAATTATCAGATTGGTAAAAAATAATTCATTTTTTACTGAATTACAAATTTTGTGAATCAATTTGATTTTGAATAATAAGGTCATCAGTTAACCCGAATAATTCAATTTAATGGACTAGATAAGATGAATAATTTTGCAGTTTCTCGTGGTGACTTTAACGAGTGGATGGTTCCAGTATTTGCACCGGCAAATTTCATTCCGGTACGTGGTGAAGGTTCACGTATCTGGGATCAAGAAAATAAAGAATATATCGATTTTGCAGGCGGGATTGCAGTAAATGCATTAGGTCATGCGCATCCAGTGGCAGTCAATGCGTTAACAGAACAAGCAAAAAAACTTTGGCACGTCGGTAATGGTTATACCAATGAACCAGTACTACGCCTTGCTAAACAACTCACTGAAAATACATTTGCCGATAAGGTATTCTTCTGTAACTCAGGTGCTGAAGCGAATGAAGCAGCATTAAAACTTGCGCGTAAAGTTGGACTCGACAGCGGTGTTGCAGGTAAAAGTGGCATTGTGGCATTTAACAATGCTTTCCACGGCCGTACCTTATTTACCGTTTCAGCGGGTGGTCAACCTAAATATTCACAAGACTTTGCACCACTTCCAAATGGCATTAATCACGTTGCCTTTAATGATTTAGAAGCTGCCAAAGCAGTCATAAATGAACAAACTTGTGCAGTAATTGTAGAGCCTGTACAAGGTGAGGGCGGGGTTATTCCGGCTGATATCGAATTTTTAAAAGGTTTACGTGAACTGTGTGATCAGTTTGGTGCCTTACTTATTTTTGATGAAGTACAAACGGGTGTTGGCCGTACCGGTGCACTTTATGCCTACATGAACTACGGTGTGATTCCAGATGTACTTACGACTGCAAAAGCATTGGGCGGTGGTTTCCCGGTCGGTGCAATGTTAACAACTGACAAATTTGCGCCGCATTTTTCTGTAGGCACACACGGTACAACTTATGGCGGTAATCCACTAGCAAGTGCGGTTGCTGGCGCTGTATTCGAGTTTATTAATACTCCAGAAGTACTTGAAGGTGTGAAAGAGCGTCACGACTACTATAAAAACGCTTTAAATCAATTAAATGAAAAATATGAAGTCTTTAAAGCAATTCGTGGCAGTGGTTTATTGCTCGGATGTGTTTTAAAAGACGAGTTTGCTGGTAAAGCAAAAGATATTAATAACCTTGCGGGTGAAGAAGGTCTGCTGAGTCTTATTGCTGGTCCAAATGTTGTACGTTTTACACCTTCTTTAATTATTCCATTTGCTGATATTGATGAAGGTTTAAAACGCTTTGAACGTGCGCTTGCTCGCTTTGTGGAAATTCAAAAGGATGAACAAGCAGCATGATGATTATTCGCTACATTGAACCTAGGGATGTTAATGACCTTTACCTGTTGGCGCAAAAAGCAGGTTTTGGTTTGACATCTTTGCAGCCAAATATGGAAAAGTTGGCTGCACGTATTGAACGGGCCTGTAAAACCGTAGCAGGTGAACTTCCAAAAGCAGATCAGGTTTACTTATTTGTTTTAGAAGATACTGAACTCAACAAAGTTATCGGGGTTTGCGGAATTGAAGTCGCACTTGGTTTAAAAGAGCCTTGGTACAATTTCCATGTAGGAACCCAAGTTCATGCTTCAGAACCGTTAAGTGTTTATAATGCTTTACCTACTTTGTATTTGAGTAATGACCATACTAACTGTAGCGAGCTTTGTACTTTATTTTTAGATCCTGACTATCGCTTAAATAAAAATGGCAAATTTTTATCTAAAGTCCGTTTTTTGTTTCTCTCTGCCTTTCGCCAATATTTTGAAGAAACGATTGTTGCCGAAATGCGTGGATACTCTGATGCAAATGGGCAGTCACCATTTTGGAATGCGGTAGGCCATAAGTTTTTAATATTGAATTTACCAAAGCCGATTATTTGAGTGGGGTGGGACAAAAGGCTTTTATTGCTGAGTTGATGCCGAGACATCCACTCTATGTTGATATGCTGCCTGATGATGCTAAAGCCGCGATTGGTATTGTTCATCCCAATACTCGACCAGCCTACAATCTCTTGCTTGAAGAAGGACTGCGCTACAAAGGCTATATAGATATTTTTGATGGTGGTGCAACGCTGCAAGCAGATATTGAAAATTTACGAGCAATTAAAGAAAGCCAGATTTTAACTGTACAAGTTGTAGAGTCTATTCCTCTTAGTTCAGGTGATGAACCCTATATTGTGGCCAACGATAACTATGAAAATTATCGAGCAATTCTTGTATTCGGCACACCTTATCAGGAGTCATTGCAAATAACAAAAGCACAAGCAAAACAATTAAATGTTGAAAATGGTGGTTTAGTCCGTGTGTTAAGCGTCCATGTTAAACAGGACTCGAACCCACAGATAGTGAACAAACTTAAAGAAACAGAACATTTGCGAATGGCTGTTAATTAAACAGAAATACTATACATTTCACCAAATTTAAGAAGGAATACTATATTATCGCTAGCGCAAGATGGGTATATGGATAAATACAATCTTGCTCGCTGAGCTGGGATTAATTAGCCTGTTTTATTATATAAAAGATAATTCAATAAAATGTGTAATTAATTTATATGTTTTAAGAATTTTTCAAAATTATATTTTTAAATGCAGGCTAATATAATAATGAAGGAAAGGAATGATGAATAATTTTTATTGTTATAGGTGATAGCTTTTAAAAAGGAATTTATAAGGTTTTAAATGATTTAATAATATTTTTAATATGATTTAATGGACTAAATTAATAATCATATAATTTATTTATTATTAAAGCATTTACGACGGTTACTATAAATTGGAGTAAATATTACATGAGTAAGAATAAAGGAAAGCAATTCCTGGAAGGAGATCTTCTTGGTAGTCAACATATGACTGAGCAAGAAGAAGAGAAATTGCAGCGCTCATTGACAAATCGTCATATTCAAATGATCGCAATCGGTGGTGCAATTGGTACTGGATTATTTATGGGTTCCGGGAAAACATTAAGTGTTTCGGGTACTTCAATTGTTTTAACCTATTTAATTATTGGTTTTTTCTTTTTCTTCGTAATGCGGGCAATGGGTGAATTGTTGCTTGCGAATACCAATTTTAAAACATTCGCCGATTTTGCAACGGCTTATCTGGGTCCATGGGCGGGGTTTTTCCTTGGTTGGTCCTACTGGTGTAACTGGATTATTACAGCCATTGCCGATGTAATCGTGATCGGGGGGTATATGCAGTTTTGGTATCCTGATTTACCTGTTTGGATTCCGGCATTTACTTCATTGGCGATCTTAACCATACTCAACTTTGTGGCTGTGCGGCTTTTTGGTGAACTTGAGTTTTGGTTCTCCCTCATCAAAATTACCGCAATTATTCTGTTTATTCTGGCGGGTATTTATTTAATAGGTACCGGATTTACTTCTCCAAATGGGGTTAAGGCCTCGATGAGCCATTTATTTGAAACAGAATCGATGTTTCCTTATGGTGTAACAGGTTTCTTGGCTGGTTTCCAAATTGCCATATTTGCGTTTGTAGGTATTGAACTTGTTGGTACAACTGCCGCTGAGACCAAAGACCCGCATAAATCACTTCCAAAAGCGATTAACTCTATTCCTTTACGCATTTTATTGTTCTACGTGGGCGCGTTGGTTTGTATTATTGCAGTCACATCTTGGGCAAAAGTTTCACCAGAAAAAAGCCCGTTTGTAGAAATGTTTACCTTGGTTGGATTACCAATTGCGGCAGGTTTAATCAACTTTGTTGTTGCGACTTCAGCTTTATCTTCTGCAAACAGTGGAATCTTTGCAACTAGCCGGATGCTATACGGTTTGGCTTTAGACAACGATGCACCTAAAAGCTTTAGTAAGCTGTCAAAAAGAAAAGTTCCAATTCGCGGACTCGTATTTTCAATGGCATGCGTAACGGTTGGTACTTCTATTTTATTTATTGTGCCTAATGTCATGACCGCGTTTACGATTATCTCAGCACTCACTTCAATTTTATGTATTTTTACGTTTATGTTGATTGTGCTTTCATATATTTATTATCGTAAGAAAAGTCCTGAGCTACATATCCAGTCAAAATATAAAATGCCAGGTGGTTTATTTATGGCATGGATGACCATGTTGTTTTTAGTGTTTACTATCGTAATTTTGGCTTTAGACCATGATACTTTAATTGCACTTGAGTGTTCACCAATCTGGTTTATAGGTTTATTTATTGCTTATAAATATAAAAAGAAAAAGATGTTGCAGCTTGATATCTTAAAAGCTCAAAAGGTTGATTATATTTAAGCTAGAGGATGAAACATTTTTAAAGCTAGGCGCATGTCTAGCTTTTTTATTTTTAAAATAAGGAGCTAATTAAAAGATAAAACTTAAAGAAGAATATTAACTAAAATAGATAGGTGATATATAAATTAAATTTTAAAAGAGATATGATGAAAATTATAAATGTGTTTATATATACTACTTATAGATACTAATCACCTAGAAAATAGTTGAGAAATAATAATGTTTGAAATAACCCCATATGTGGGAGCTAGTTTAATTAAGTTTGGTATGAAAAGAGAAGAAGTAAGAAAGGTTTTTTCTGAGTATGAGCCTAGAGCATTTTGGCGAAATTCTTATTCAGAGTCTGCTACTGATGGCTATGATGAAATTGGTATTAATATATATTATGATAGTGCTGATAAAACTATAGCATTAGAATTTTATGAACCCGCTCAAGTTGCTTTTAATGGTATAGAGATATTTAATATTTCTGCATCAGAAGCTTATAAACTAATGGCTTCATTAGATAAAGATATTGCTATTGATGGGGATGGTCTAACTTCATTTAAATTTGGGATAGGCTTTTGTGAGCCGAATTATGAAGAAGAACCATTTTTACCAGTTGAAGCAATTATAATATTTATAGAAGGATATTATGATTAAATCTATAAGGGGAAAATAGTATTTAAAATATATATCATTTAAACAACAAATATTTAAATAAAAGGTTATATCATGAATAATAAAAAAATTGTAATAGACTACTTAGATAAAAACAATGAACTCTCAAAAGAGTTAATATGGGGAGAGATGTGCAAGACTGATCAATACTTTGTTAGAAGTATTCCTTTCTTTGCGCCTAACCTTGCATTTAATGATCTTATTCAGGTTGAAATGGATGATAAAACGCTCTATTTTGATGATTTAATAAAGCCATCTAATAATTCAACATTAAGAATTGTATTTTTAAATAACGATATTAAATATATTGAAAAAATATTAACTACTTTGGAGTCTCATTTATGTGGTTGGGAGGGGTTTGAAGGTGGACTCTATTATGCAATTAATATACCTAAAAAGGTTGATTATGCTCTAATTAAAAAATGTTTAGATGATAAGAGTGATTTTCTTGATTATGAGGAATCATGCTTGTCAGATAAGCATTCAAGTGATTTGTTTTAGCTTTTACAATTATTTTAAAATATTAAAAATGAAAGAGAGGAGAATTTAGCCATGTGTGATATTGATAATTTAAATGGAAAATTTGTTAAATATGATCAATTATACTCTATTAATATATATTTTGATTATTTTGATGGAGTCTATAATTTAGATATGGTTTTAGCCAAAGATTTATCGGATATATATAGTGAAAAAATAAAAATTAGATTCTTTAATATTACTAATCTTTGTCTGAATGATGTTGGTAATAGGTTTACTCAGTTTTGTAGAATGTATATTGAGAAAAATTTAGATGGATGGGATGGTGTTAAATACAACTTAAATCAATTAGAAGAGGATAGAATTCTCTTTAAATTTTTTAACTTTGAATTGTTGGAAGAGTAATTTTTATAAAATAGTAAATTTTTCATTTGGAAATTTATTTAGTCTATATATAAATTAATTTATTGAGAAGAAAATGATCGATTTTGTTAAAGAACTATCTGCCTGCCGTGTTGAGGGAACAAAACTTCCTTTTTATCCTGAAAAAGTACAAGGTTATACTGAGAAAGAGGTAGAGTTGATTGCTAAAAATCTTAATCTTGATATACATGGACAATTTAGAGAATTTCTTCTTCAAATGGGGAGGTGTTCTGGGGGATTAATATGGAGTGATGAGTTCTATATGTATAAAAATTTATGGAACCCAAACAAGTTTAGACATGCTCAACAATCTGAAAAAGAAGATTTGGGTTATATATTAACAAGTAAAGGTAAACTAGATCCTGTTGATATGAAAATGTTTTACTTATCAAGAGAGTATGAGACATATTTTTACTATCTATTAACTGCTGAAAATGATGACTTTATATGGTCATTACATGATGCTGACGACTGTGTATTAGAAAAAACAAATATAACTTTATTAGAGTATTTAAAAGATTATGTTTTTGAAAAAACTAAAAGAAATCGATTTGTAGATTTTGGTTTAACAGAAGAACAAATTAATAGATCTATTACAGGTCGTTTGTTATAGAAAAAGCCTCATTACGAGGCTTTTTCTATAATGGTTACTTAATATTTGGATCGCCTTTTTTCAAGAAAAAGCGAATCGCTAACTTTTGAAGGAATGTTCCATAAGGAGGGTGGAAAAGCTGAGTCGGGAAAAACCGATGACGAATAAATACAGTTTTTGCATGTGAAAGTTCGCGGAAACCTTCTTCGCCATGATATGAACCCATACCTGAGTTGCCGATACCCCCGAAAGGAGCATCATGGTTAACTACATGCCAACCCCAGTCATTGATGGTCACACCACCCGAATGAGTTTCACGTAAAATCCGGTCGCGTTCTACTGAGCTATGCGTAAAGCAATAAAGTGCTAAAGGCCGTTCGTCCGATTTCACATAGGTAATCGCATCATCTAAAGAATCATAAGCCACCACAGGTAAAATAGGGCCAAAGAGTTCTTCTTTCATAATCCGCATGTCTGGCGTGCAATTCAGCACAATGTGCACAGGCATCCTGCGACCTTGTTGGTCAAAGCTATAAGTATCGCAAGGAATAATAAGGGCACCTTTTTCTTGCGCATCGGTCAAAATATCTTGAATACGTTTTAAATGGCGGTCGTTCACAATGGATGTGTAATTCTCATTATTTTCAATGTTTTGACCAAACATTTTTATAAAGCTTGATTTCGCAGCTTCAACAAATTCATCAATACTTTCTTTGGGAACCAACGCGTAGTCAGGCGCTACACAGATTTGACCACTATTAGTTGCTTTGCCATGGGTAATACGTTTTGCCGCATCGGCAAGTGGGTAATTACGGCTCACAATGGCCGGTGATTTGCCACCTAACTCAAGTGTAACAGGTGTTAGATTTTCAGCAGCAGCTCGCATGACGACTTTGCCAATGGCAGGAGAACCTGTAAATACAATATGGTTAAATGGCAAAGAGGTAAATCTTGCTGGGTCTGTAATTTCTTCACCAAAAACCGCCACTTCATCTTCATTAAAGACTTCAGCAAGCATGCGTCTTAGCATTGCATTGGTATTCGGTGTAATTTCAGGGAGTTTAATCATGACTCGGTTGCCCGCAGCCAAAGCTGCAATGAGCGGGCCAAGTGCTAAATAAACGGGGAAATTCCAAGGAACAATCACACCAACCACGCCTTTAGGTTGGTATTGCACACTTAAACGGTTCGATAAAAATAAAAGCTCGGTACGGCGTTTACTTGGACGCATCCAGCGGCGTAAATGATGAATCGCATGATCAGCTTCCAACACAGAACCAAGCAAATCTAGTAGTTTAGATTCATCGAGTGATCTTGAACTAAAGTCAGCATTAATCGCGGCAGCCAAAGCATCTTGATAACGGATAATTTGTTTTTTAAGTTTATGCAGTTTTGTGCGGCGTGCTTCAAGACTTGGGTAAGGATCTGCCTCAAAATTGGCACGTTGTTTGGAAAAAATAAGTTCCATATGTTCAGTGGCAGAGCCGCTATATTCTTTTAAGGTGGACTGTTCCATTATTATTCCTTCCATACTTTTGCTTATCATACTTTATGCTTGAAGCGTCATATGGTCGATGTTAAATTGAGACAACAAGAGGTAGTTTAGTGCCATTATGCACGTCACTCTAGGGATGGTGTGAATTAAATGCCTAAAAATATTTATAAAAATGCAAATAGTGTTATCGAAGGAAATTATGATAATACACTCTTGGGTGCCAATACATATTTGCTAGGTTTAACCAGTTTATTTGATGAAATGGGTTTGCAAGGCCATTCAATATCCGATGTTTTATCTGGCACGAATATTTCAACAGATGAGATAAATCAATCCTCTTTATATATTTCCCAAGTCCAAAAAATTCAGCTATTTCAAAATATTCAAAAGCTATCACATGATCCACTCATTGGTCTGCGCGCAGGGCAAAAGCAGCGGTTGTCTGATTTTGGGGTATATGGCTATGCGTTATATTCCTCACGTAATTTTAGACAAGCGGTAGAGCTTGGTATCCGACACATTAAGCTTGCAGGGCCTATTTTAAAGAAGTCATTTTATATTCGAGATGATGTTGCCATTTTTGAAGGGCAGGACATTATTGCACTTGGTAAACTTTTGCCTTTAGTGTGCGAGTTTTGGTTTAGCTCCATGCAAACCTTAATTGAACGTGTGCTTGAAGGACCATTTCAAGCGAAGAAGCTTTTATTGCCCTATCCAGCGCCTGACTATGCAGAAGAATATGAAAAAATTTTTCATTGTCCTGTTCAGTTTAATGCTGGGGTGATGCAATGGCACTTTGATTTAAAGTGGCTCGATGTACCTTGCCCAAATGCCAACCCGATTACCGCTGATATGTGTAAGTCGTTTTGTGAGCGGATGTTAGGTGCTGCTGAACTTGAGGAGCCCGAGTTGGTGAAAACAATCCGTTTAATATTATTGGATGGAATAGGGCTTTTTCCATCGGCTCAAGAAATGGCCGAACGCTTACATATGTCAAAGAGGACCTTACATCGACGCTTGGCAGGGTTTAATTTGACTTACCAAGAGTTGTTAGATGAGACTCGGCGCCGTCTTGCGGATGAATATTTGCGAGAAACAACTTTAACCGTAGATGAAATTGCCGAAAGAATTGGCTTTTCAGATACTTCTAATTTTAGAAAAGCCTATCGCCACTGGACGGGCATTTCACCAAATGAGTATCGAATACAGTATCTAAATTAGAATCAGGTATGCCGGCTATTTAAATCGAGAAAGTAACTTTTTCTGCAAAAATGGATTACAGAGCAAAATGGCAAATAAAATAATAAATATGCCGATAATGCTAAACAGATCCGGTAATTCATGCCAAAAAACAAATCCCCATATTCCTGCAAAAATAATAGCAATGTAATTCATGGGGCCAATTTGTCCTGCTGGCGCTAAGCTATAGGCATAAGACATAAATAGTTGGCTAATGTTTGCTAAAAGTCCTGCGGCAATCAGTAGGCTTAATTCGTGCCAAGTGAAAATACGCCAATGCCAAAACATCGGAATAGAGGAAATTAAACTACCAAAAATACAGAAGTAAAAAACAATACGTTCAGGCGGCTCTGTACTGGTTAAAGCTCTTACGGTGACAAAAGCCATTGCTGATAAAAAGCATGCACCCAAGCCAATAAAAGATAGTGCATTAAATAAACCTTGGTCGGGTTTAGCGACAAATAAAACCCCAACGAGCCCAATAACAGCAGCAAAAATCATCGATTTAGTAATTTTTTCTTTTAAGAAAAGCCATGCAATCAGTGGAATAAAGATAGGAGATGAGTAACTAAAAACCATAGCATTCGATAGTTTTAAGTTCGCAATAGCATAGAAAAAACCATACATTGCGGCTAGCCCGACAATACTTCGCCACGTATGCATCCAGAGTTTATCGGTTTTAATAAAGTCTAAACCTTGTTTAAAGAGCATCGGAATAAAAATAAATAAACCCACTGCATTTCTAAAAAACACGACGGTCGCGTTATCTACCGTTTGTGAAGCAAAACGAATGCACACTCCCATAATGGAAAACAATAACGCTGATGTCATAAGACAAAGCAGCGCTTTTCCAAGTTGAGTTGAGGGGAGATTTGAAGCAGTCTGATTTTGCATAGAGAAATAGAGTTCTTAATTTTCGATGTTATTTTAGCAGCGATGTTAAGTTTTGGTGAAATGTGTCGTAATTAATAGGGGAAATGTGAAAAAGATGAGGTGATATGCCTCATCTTTTAAACCTTATTAGGTCACTGGTGCAGGGTTAAATACAGCGAGTGAGTTATGAATACCCCAACGGTCCGACCACGTTTGTTTCTCACCGCTAGCCACGAGTAAAATCAGCTCAAAAAGTTCCCAGCCCACTTCTTCAATAGTTTTCTTCCCAATCGCAATATCGCCAGCACTGATATCAATCAGGTCATACCAACGGTTTGCAATATTGTTTCGGCTTGCCATTTTAATGACAGGTACGGCTGCTAACCCATAGGGTGTACCGCGGCCTGTGGTAAAGACTTGAACGGTAATACCCGATGCCATTTGCTGCGTACCACAGATAAAGTCACTCGAAGGGGTGGCCGCAAAAATTAAACCCTTTTTAGTCGGTCTTTGGCCCGGTGCGAGAACTTCTACAATCGGTGAACGGCCCGATTTTGCAATTGATCCCATCGCTTTTTCTACAATGTTATTCAGTCCACCTTTTTTATTGCCGGGTGTGGTATTGGCACTTCGGTCTACTTGGCCTGCTGCTAAGTAGTCATCGTACCATTTCATTTCCCGAATTAGATCTTTGGCAACTTGTTCATTTGCTGCACGTGGAGTAAGTAGGTGAATACCATCGCGGACTTCCGTAACTTCAGAGAACATGACTGTACCGCCACATTGCACAATCAAGTCAGCTGCGAAACCAACGGCAGGGTTAGAGGTAACTCCGGAAAATGCATCACTCCCACCACATTGCATGCCTACAACTAATTCAGAGGCTGGAACTTCTTCTCGAGTACGTTGATTAAGCTTTTCAAGGTGTTGTTCTGCCACGGTTAAAATATGGTTCACCATACTTTCAAAACCGTTGTGGCGCTCATCTTGCAATTGAATAATATCTTCGTTTGCTAGGGGAATATATTTGTTTTCTTTAGGAATATTTAAAAGTCGTTCGGGTTGCATTTTTTCGCAGCCCAGACTCACCACCATAATTTCTCCACCAAAATTAGGGTTGAGTGCAAGGTTATGTATGGTACGAATAGGAACAATTGCAGCGGGTGCATCGATTGCCACACCACAACCATATAAATGGTTTAATCCAACTACACCATCTACATTTGGATATTTCGGAAGTAAATCACGTTCAATAATTTTAACGACATAATCGACAATACCCTCTACACAGTTAACACTGGTCGTAATACCTAAAATATTTTTTGTGCCGACGCTGCCATCCTTATTTTTATAACCTTTAAATGTATATCCGGTCAGTGGAGGAAGCTTAGGATCGGGGCGAGTTGCTAATTCAAGATCATCTAGCTCAGGTGCCTCTGGCATTTGGGTAACGGCTTCATTCACCCAAGAACCTGCGGTTAAATCTTTATTGGCATAGCCAATGATTTCGCCATAACGAACAATTGCTTCACCTTGCTTTAACGGCTCCAATAAAACCTTATGTCCTTGTGGTACTTCATCAACCAAGGTGAGTTGGTATTCTTCAATATATGTAGAGGATGGTAAGCCACCGTCATTGACCACAATGGCTACATTATCGAGAGGACTGATTCTTATTAGGAGAGGCTTCAGCATGATCGTTCCTTGTATACATTTGAAGAGAGGTCATAACGCTTAATGTGTTTAAGCGTTATGGTGTAAAGGTTTAAGAAGTAGGTTTTAATTCGAAACGCTGAATTTTACCGACAATAACGGTATAGCAAATGACAGCTGCGATGGCATGTACACCGACATAAGTTAATGCAAGGTTGAAAGAGCCAGTACTTGCCAAGATATAGCCGATCACAATTGGGGTCACGATTCCTGCTGTATTACCAAATGCATTCATCATTCCACCTGATAAACCAACCATTTCTTTGGGTGCAACGTCAGACATCACTGCCCAACCTAAAGAGCCGATTCCTTTACCGAAGAATGATAAGGACATAAAGAATACAATTGCTGCTTGAGAATCTACGTAATTACATAAAATAATTGAGGTTGAAACCAAGAAGCCGACTACGATAGGGAGCTTTCTCGAAAAGCTTAAGCTGTAATTCATTCGAATTAACTTATCTGAAATTAAGCCACCTAAAATTCCGCCTACAAAGCCACAGAGTGCTGGTGCAACCGCTGCAAAACCCGCTTCTAAAATGCTGAGATGTCTTTCTTTGACAAGGTAAACAGGGAACCAAGTCAAGAAAAAATAGGTCAGTGTATTTACACAATATTGGCCAATAAAAATACCGAGCATCATACGTGAAGCAAGAAGTTGTTTAACTTTACTCCAAGTAATTTTCTCTTTTTTAGCGTTTTGGCTGTTTTCGCCCATATCGAGTAAAGCACCTTCTGAAGCAATGTATTTTACTTCTTCAGGATTTACTGTTGGATGATTGGTCGGGCTATAAATGACCTTGAGCCAGATAAAGGAAAGAATGATTCCTAAACCACCCATGACCCAGAAAATAGACTGCCAGTGGACGGTTGCAACAAGCCAGCCCATGAGGGGAGCGAAAAGTACGGTCGAGAAATAAGAGGATGAGTTAAAAATGGCAGCGGCAGTTCCACGTTCTTTTGTTGGAAACCATGCAGCAGCAATTTTACTGTTACCCGGAAAAGCAGGTGACTCAGACAGACCGACTAAAAATCTGAGTATAAAGAGCGAAGTAATGATGGTTGCAGTATCACCTAAAATGTCGGTAAAACCGATTAAAACAGTGAACAAAGACCATAAAAACAGGCTCCAGAAATATACACGGCGAGCACCAAACTTATCGAGTAGCCAGCCGCCTGGAATTTGACCAATCACATAGGCCCATGCAAAGGCCGAGAAAATATATCCCATAGTGACTGAGTCAATTCCCAGTTCATGAGACATTGGCGTTGCTGCCATTGAGAGAGTTGCACGATCACCGTAATTAAAAGCCGTGACCAAAAAAATCATCGCAAGAATGTAATAGCGAGTTTTTGTATGCTTGGCTCTTTGCTGAGTCACTACAGCAATATTTGTTTGCAGATTATCCATATACAAACTCTTTTTAATAATCGACCTATTTGCATATCCGTGAAATAGGTGACGTCATGTCAAATTCATCGATAGAATAGATGAGAAAACGGAATGTTGTATCTACTCTATAGTCCTAATTCTAAAACCGCGCCTTTAGATGTATGACATCATATGATTAAAAATATTATTTTGGCAAGTAGGCTCGAAAAATAATTTTTGTGCGAGTTTATATTGACAAGTTGTCTGATGTCTTATAAGTTTTGGTAATGAAAAAATAGTATCAGTATGCCAAGGAGTATTTTAATGGCGACCTCTACACCTCTTGTTAAATCCATTCGAGCAATCCCTGTTGCTGGGCATGACAGTATGCTGCTCAATTTGAGTGGTGCCCATGGACCTTATTTCACTCGTAATATACTCATCATTGAAGATAACTCTGGCAATATTGGTGTAGGTGAAATTCCAGGCGGAGAGAAAATTTTAGCGACATTAAATGATGCTAAAGCCTTGGTAGAAGGGCAGCCGATTGGTGAATATAAAAACTTGCTCAAAAAAATTCAGCAAACTTTTGCCGATCGTGACAGTGGTGGTCGAGGCAATCAAACCTTTGATTTACGTACCACAATTCATGTTATAACGGCCTATGAATCGGCATTACTTGATTTGCTTGGTAAGCATTTAAATGTAAATGTTGCAAGTTTACTTGGTGAAGGGCAACAACGTAGTGAAGTTGAAGTATTAGGGTATTTATTCTTTATTGGTGACCGCAAACAGACTTCATTAGACTATGCGACTACACCTCAACATAACCATGATTGGTATAAAGTTCGTCATGAAAAAGCGTTAACACCTGAGGCTGTGCAGAGTTTAGCAGAAGCATCTTATGACCGTTATGGTTTTAAAGACTTTAAGTTAAAAGGTGGCGTGTTACAGGGCGAACAAGAAGCTGAGGCAGTAACTGCAATTGCGCGCCGTTTCCCGGATGCACGTGTGACGCTTGATCCAAATGGTGCGTGGTTTTTAGATGAAGCAATTGCTTTAGGTAAACATTTAAAAGGTGTGCTGGCCTATGCAGAAGACCCGTGTGGTGCAGAGCAAGGTTATTCAAGCCGTGAAATTATGGCTGAGTTTAAGCGAGCAACGGGGTTACCGACCGCCACGAATATGGTTGCGACCGACTGGCGGGAAATGTCGCATAGTATTCAATTGCAAGCTGTTGATATTCCATTAGCTGACCCGCATTTCTGGACATTGGAAGGTTCGGTGCGTGTTTCTCAGTTATGTAAAATGTATAACTTAACGTGGGGATCGCATTCAAATAATCACTTTGATATTTCCCTTGCCATGTTTACCCATGTTGCGGCGGCTGCCGTGGGTAATGTGACTGCAATTGATACGCACTGGATTTGGCAAGAAGGTACAGATCAACTGACTAAAGCACCGCTTGAAATTAAAGACGGTAAAATTCAGGTACCAACAGCACCGGGACTTGGCGTCGAACTTGATTGGGATCGAATTAATCGAGCCCATGAACTTTATAAGTTAAAAGGTTTAGGAGCTCGTAATGATGCGGATGCGATGCAATTTCTGATTCCTAATTGGACTTTTAATAATAAAAAGCCATGTTTGGTTCGTTAATCTGACTCGATTCGTATTTAAATATTGAATTGATAGCTGTCCTTTGGGGCAGCTTTTTTATTGCTATAAAAAAAATTAATTTTAAAAAGAAAAAAGATATTGAAAGAAATTAGATTGATGATGTAAGATGTCTGACAACATAAACACGTATGGAAACTTGCAAATGGATGCTCTTGAGTTAAAAAACATTATTTCTGATGGTTTACTGTCTTTCCCGGTAACAGATTTCGATCAAAACGGAGATTTTAATAAATCTTCTTATGCAAAACGTCTTGAGTGGTTAGCTCCATACGGCGCCAGTGCTTTATTTGCTGCAGGTGGTACAGGTGAGTTTTTCTCATTAACTGGCAATGAATATTCTGAAGTAATTAAAACTGCGGTAGATACATGCAAAGGCAGTGTACCGATTATTGCTGGGGCAGGTGGTCCGACACGTCAGGCGATTGAACAGGCAAAAGAAGCGGAACGTTTAGGGGCACACGGTATTTTGTTAATGCCACATTACTTAACTGAAGCAAGCCAAGAAGGTTTAATTGAACACGTTAAGCAAGTATGTAACTCAGTAGACTTTGGCGTAATTTTTTATAACCGTAGCGTATCAAGATTAAATCTCGATTCGATCCAAAAGTTAACTGAGATGTGCCCGAACTTAATCGGTTTTAAAGACAGCTCTGGTCAAATCGATATGATGACGGCAGTGACTCAAACTATTGGAGACCGTTTGTCATATTTAGGTGGCTTGCCGACAGCAGAAGTTTTTGCAGCGCCATATAAAGCCTTAGGTTGCCCAGTTTATTCATCAGCTGTATTTAACTTTATTCCAAAGACTGCTATGGAGTTTTATAACGCGCTTCGCAGTGATGACTTTGAAACAACCAATCGTTTGATTAAAGATTTCTTCTTGCCACTGATTAAAATTCGCGACCGTAAATCAGGTTATGCGGTAAGTATGATTAAAGCAGGTGCCAAAATTGTTGGGCATGATGCAGGCCCTGTGCGTCCACCATTAAGTGATTTAACTCAAGCAGACTATGAAGATTTGGCTGCGCTCATTGCGACACTTGGTCCGCAATAATTCTAACTGTTTAGGTATTGGAGCTTTAAAATGAGTAAAAATAACGGTCGGCAGTTTATTAATGGTCAACGCGTTGCTGTAAATGCGCCAGCTCTAGAAAGTATAGCTGCAAAAGACTATCAACCAACAGGTTATGTATTTAGTCAGGCAACACTTGAAGAAGTAGATCAGGCTGCTCAAGCTGCACATAACGCTTTTTTAGTTTATAGCCAAACGACTCAAGAACAACGTGCCTCTTTTCTTGAGGAAATTGCTCGCCAAATTGAAGCATTACGTGCGAACCTGCAAGAAGTCGCTTCACTTGAAACAGGCTTACCACTTGCTCGTCTTCAAGGAGAGACAGGCCGTGTTACTGGTCAGCTTCGACTATTTGCTGAACTTTTACGCCGTGGCGATTTTTATGGTGCTCGTATTGATGTGGCATTGCCAGAACGTAAGCCTTTACCGCGTGTTGATTTGCGTCAGTATAAAGTTGGGGTAGGACCAGTTGCCGTATTTGGCGCGAGTAATTTCCCACTTGCATTTTCAACTGCAGGCGGTGATACCGTAGCTGCTTTAGCAGCAGGGTGTCCGGTTGTCTTTAAAGCACACTCTGGCCATATGGCGACTGCTGAGCTTGTTGCAGAAGCCATTGAAAAAGCAATTGAAGTTTGCGGTATGCCTAAAGGCACATTCAATATGATTTTTGGCGGCCGTATTGGTGCAAACTTGGTGGAACATCCCCTCATTCAAGCAGCTGGTTTTACAGGTTCACTTGAAGGAGGAATGGCGCTTTATAACCTTGCGCAGAGCCGCCTTCAGCCGATTCCATTTTTTGCTGAAATGTCGAGTGTGAACCCTGTGGTGGTTTTACCTGAAGCACTTCATTCACGTGGTGAACAAATCGCACAAGATACGGTTGCTTCTTTTAATATGGGGTGTGGCCAGTTCTGTACAAAACCCGGTCTAATTTTAGGTGTAAAAGGCCCCGAGTTTGACCGCTTTATTACAGCTTTAGTTGAAAATACGCAGAAAGCTGTGCCTCAGGTTATGTTGAATGAAGGTACTTTAAAAAGCTATCGAACTGGTATTGATGCATTAATAAATGAAGCTGGTTTTGAGGTCATTGCATCGGGTCAGGAACCTGAGTTGGTTTCTCAAGCAAAAGCACATCTGTTTAAAGCGGACCAATCTGTTTTATTGTCAGGCAACCCAAAACTACAACATGAAGTTTTCGGACCGATGTCGATTGTGATTGCGGTCGAAGATGAAGCCACTCTGTTGAAGGGTATTGAAGCTTTAGGTGGACAGCTTACAGCAACCATTATTGGTGATGAAAACGAATTGTCTAAGGCAGGCGAGCTTCTTGATTTGTTAACTCGTAAAGCTGGCCGTGTATTGTTTAACGGTTTCCCAACAGGCGTAGAGGTATCGGATGCTATGGTACATGGTGGCCCTTTCCCTGCAACCAGTGATGCCCGTGGCACTTCGGTAGGTACGGGAGCAATTGAGCGTTTCTTGCGTCCGGTATGCTTCCAAAATACGCCACAAGTATTATTACCCGATGCATTAAAAGACAGTAATCCGCTACAGATTACTCGTCTGGTCAATGGGCAGTTAACTCAGGCCCAAATTTAAAAATGGTGCAGCTTAATCAAGAGTATTGAGCTGCATATTTTTTAACTTATTCAATGAATTGTTAAATATTTAAATAAGCACAAATTGCTTACTTTTTAAATATGAGTAGTGGTTTAATAAGTGAGAGAAAATATTTTATTTTTAATAACTTAGGGATCTAAAAACCGAATATGACTATCGGCTAAGTTTATAGTAAAATGAATTTTATAATTTTTTTCAACATTTCATGAGTTCTTCAGATTATGTCTAGCGCAATTAAACCTAGATCAACAAAAAAACTAAGCCAGATTATTGTAGAACAACTGATCGAAAAAATTCAGTCTGGAGAATTTAAAGTTGGAGAAAAGATCCCGACCGAACTTGAATTAATTGAAACTTTTGAAGTAAGCCGTTCTGTCATTCGCGAAGCAATTACTGAGTTGCGTTCATTAGGATTTGTCGAGACTCGTCACGGAATTGGTACTTTTGTCAAAGAGCAGACAGTTGAGCAAAATTTTCTGTTGTCTAATGCCAGTTTAGAAACCATTAATGACATTATTTCCTTGCTTGAGCTTAGGATTAGTCTTGAATCTGAAGCTGTCTTTTTAGCATCTGAGCGCCGTAAGCAAATCCACATCGATAAAATGAAAGCTGCGCTTGAAGACTTTGAACGACATATTTCTTCAGATGCAAATGATGGTACGGTAAAAGCTGACTATGATTTCCATATTGCCATTGCTGAAGCTTCTGAAAACCAATATTTCGTTGATTTTTTAAAGTATCTTGGCGAAAAAATTATTCCACGTGCGCGTGTTAAATCTATTGAGCAAAGTCCTGAAAATCGCGAAGAATATTTAAAAGCGGTTCACCATGATCATGTCAATATTTATAACGCAATTGTCGATCAGGATGGTTTGTTGGCTAGACAAATGATGCGAGCTCATTTGTCTAAAAGTATTAAAAAGTTTAAGCAGTAAAGCTTGAGCTAAGATTAAGATAAAAAAGAGAGCCTGTTTAGCTCTCTTTTAATTTTATAGGGTGTTATTTACAGCTAAAGTTTTCGGCTTTTTCGCTATCGCCTTGACCATTGTAACGAGCAATCAGTGGGTAAGGACAAAGTGGACGGGTACGGTCTGGTGCCCAGTCTGGTGGAAGTTCAGTATTCACTTGACCACTCGGGTTACCTGCACCGCGTGCAGTTGCAATGATTTTGTCAGGTGCTTGCCCATATTCGACCCAATTAACTAAAGCAGTCAATGCGTCAAATTGGTCGGTCGCAATGCCATCACGGGTATGGTTCATACCCGGAACTCTAAAGAAACGCGCAAATTCAGGCGCTGTACCTTTCGCATCATATTTATAGTGTTGTAGCAGTTGATCGTACCAATTTTGGGTGTCATCTACAGAGAAAACGCCATCTGCTGTGCCTTGTACTACAATCATTTTTCCACCGTGATTACGGAGTTTATCTAGATTGAGTTCATCGGGTGGCATCATGAATGACATGGAACTTTCGGTATAGACATCATTGGTTGCCGAGAGTTTTGGATAGTCGGTATCGAAGTTAAAATTAAAGGCAAATTGTCTAGAGTTTTGAGTCACAGTTGGGTCTGGTGGAACCTGAAAAAGAATGCCGACTGCAACGGGGTCACGCGCTGTTCCCACCGAAGATTCAAATTTCCAGCTTGCCCAGTTACTACCGACTAAACCCGGGTCGAAAGGTTGGGTTGCATAGAGTGCTTGTCCAGCCGAATTTACAGGACCACGGTAAATGTTGGCTAATACATCAATTTGTTCGGTACTTAAACAAGTACCATCTCTTGTGCTTGAGCAAACGGGTACATGCTTATGAATATCAAAAGCTGTACGACAAGATTCGACATCTTGAACCAGTCCATCTGCAACACCGTCTAAAGCATCGCATCGATCTAAAATCGCTTTTGCTAATACTTTACGCTCTGAAAGAGTAAGTGCGGTACTTAAGTCATTTTCATCTGTTGCGACACGACGGAGCTGCTGTGCTGTATAGAGTTGAGCCGCAGCTGCACGAGGTAAGTGAAAACCTGGTGTACTTGCTAAAATTCCATCATATTGGTCGCCCAAACGAGTTGCAGCAATCATGGCATGACGCCCACCGTTAGATGTACCGCCTGCATAGGAGCGGTCTGGCAATTTACCATATGCGGCTTTAATTAGGTTTTTTGCCATAGGCGTGAGTTTGGTAATTGCACCATAACCGTAGTCAATTCTGGCTTGAGGGTCTAAACCAAACATTGGATTTTGTGAAGCATTATGTCCTGCGTCGGAAGAAATGACCGCAAAACCATCATGTAGGGCATTGGTGAGTGGACCGCCGCTGCCGACCTGACCCGTTGCAGGCACTATGTTGCCATCGGTTCCGCCATTACCTTGATAGAGGAAACGGCCGTTCCAATCAACAGGTAAACGCATTTCAAAACCAATTTGATAAGTTTGTCCATCGACAGGGCTTACCCGTTGATCCATATAACCTTTGACCAAACAATGTGCGCCAATCGGTTTGTTGGCGACAGTCAATGTACCTGCTTCTTGAAGGGTAGCTGAGCTAATAACGGTATTGTTGTACTGAAATCCGAGTAAGTCTGAACAGCTTCCTGTCATTTTTACGCCAACAGCAGGAGATAACTGCGGTGGTTTGGTTGTTGACGGAACCGTTGTGTCATCATTATCACTTCCACAGCCTGCCAAAGAACCAAGTATGGCAAGCACCAAAGCGGAGCGGGTCAAAATTCGTTTATTGTTGGTGTAATTCATTTATTCATATCCTTATTGAATGAATGTTTGTAATTAATCTAAAACCAGAAAATTAGCTGTGCTTCGTGCAATCATTTTGTTGTTTTGCCAAGCTTCACTTTCGAGATTCAGTACGGTTTTGCCTTGTTTAATGAATCGGCATTTTGTAATGACTTCGCCCACAGCACAGGGCCTTAAAAAATCCATTGTTAAGGTGATGGTGGTGGCTGGTTTACGGTCATTAGCGAAATATGCAAAAAGTCCCATCACATCATCAAGCATGGCGCAGATCATGCCGCCTTCAACGGTGCCGCGTGGATTGGTAAAGCATTCTAGCGCCGTGTAGTGGATGGTGAGTTCAGTGTTTTGGTCATTCCAATGGATATTATGTCCACCCAAATGGTGATGGATGGGCGGTAAGTGTTCTAAAGTTTTTTGATCCATAATGAAGGCTCCATCCTTTTTGTAGGTGTTATAAAAATTATTATTTCAGGGTATAGGCATCATAAATAACTGCTTTACCCAAGCGCATTGCACTGCCTACCGCAACGGTCTGATTGAGCCATAAATATTTTGGTGAGCTGGTTTCAAACTGCATGGTAATTTTGAAATAGTAGTTTTTCGGGTCCACATCTTTGCCTTGGGCAAGCTGTTTTAGCGTCTCTGCCGAGCCATGGCGGTAACCTTTGGTTTGAAGGTAAATAAGCGCACCATCATCGGTTTCTAACAAATATCGCGTATCAATAATGGCTAATCCTTTACTGTCGACAATTTGCCAATCTGCGCCATTATTTAAAATGCGGCCTTTAAGTGATTTTCCTTCAAATGTCCCGCCCGTAATGGGAATAATTCGGCGTTTACCTGCATCACTGGTTGTGCCTAATTCCCAAACAGGCGCATTTAGATCAACACTAAATTTTGCTAAAGGCTCAAGCTGAATAGGTGGTGGGTTATATTGCGTTTCGGCATGAGTCAGGCCAATGAAATAAATTCCGCAGAGTAGCGTTACAACTTTCTTCATGATGAATTTCCCGAAATAAAAAGAGGTACTATGCGTGATAGAACCTCTGGTTTTGAATTATTTAAATTTCCATGTGTAGTCGATGTTGATACGGGTTTCGTTTACAGGTTTGATATTGGCTGTAGAGAGCATGTTGTTGTCATAAATGGCATAGCGCGCGCGTAGCCCTAGATTTTTTAACCAGCCACTTTGAACGGTGTAGCCTAAATCAAAGTCTGTTTCGCGTTCTTTTAGATTGGTTCCACCTAAGTTGGGTGCATAAATATTGTGACCTGTGGTGTAACGAGTCATAAAACGTAAACCCGGTACATAATCTTTAAAGTCATATTCATAACGGAAGCTATAGGCTTTTTCTTTTGGGTTTAAAAACTCACCTGGCCATGTATCAATGAGTAGACCCGTTTCACCTCCCGTTAAATACGGGAACGCGGTGTCGCCGTGATGTTGGAAGGTTCCAAAAATAAATTTATGGTTTTGATGTTTGAGTTCAAAATGCGCATGATAGAGGTCATTATCGACTAAGCCTGCTTTTGCCTGTCCGTCATCTCGGCTGCGGTAGTAACGTAATTGAGAGCTAAAATTAGTGGTGTCATTAATTTTGTGTTGGTGTAAAGCGCCGACCATGGTTTGGTTATAAAGATCATCAACATCCATGTAAAAAGCGGTGAGCTTGAGTGCAGGATTAAACTGATAGTTTCCACCTAAATAATAAAGTCCATCAGTTTCGGCGCCTTTAAATCGTCCATTTACGCCTGAAATTTTAATTTTCTCATAGTTGGTCGAATCCCGATGATTCACTTTATCGAGGTAGGCTGCTTGTAAATCAAAATCTTTAATATCTTTACTGGTCAGTGAAATGCCTCGATAGGTTTGAGGAAGCAAACGGGCAGGTGAAGCCACTAAAACAGGGTTCATTGGCATTAACGTACCGATGCGTAGCTCGGTCTGACTCATTTTAGCTTTTGCTGTGACCCCAATTTCCCCATAAGAGTCGGCAGGTTCATTGGTGCGGGTGTCTCTAGGTAAGTTTCCTGTACCTCCGTGCTCGGCATCGAGTTTAAAACCCGCCGTTGCAAGCACATCCAGCCCGAAACCGACAGTCCCTTCGGTATAACCTGAATTGGCTTTAAGAATAAACCCTTGTGTCCAGTCCTTGGCAGCAGGGTAAGCGGATTGCTCTTGGTAGTCGCGGTCAAAATAGAAATTTCGCGTGGTGAGTTCTACTGAACTGTTATCAATAAAACTGCCAGCCCACACTGAACTTGAGAGCATAAGGGTAGAGTACATCCATAATTTCGACATAGCATTTCTTCCTGAAATATCATTTTTTGTTTTCAACAAGGCATAGTTGTTGTGTCTGCCTTGTTTGGTTTTTTAAATCGAATTATTTTCCGAGCAGTTCTCGGGCGACGATTTCTTTCATAATTTCATTGGTTCCCCCATAAATTTTTTGTACCCGCGCATCCACAAAAAAGCGTGAAATCGGGTATTCCTGCATGTAACCGTAGCCACCAAAAAGCTGAAGTAATTGATCAATCACTTCACATTGGACATCGGTAATAAAGCATTTCAGTGCGGCAACTTGAGTGACGCCTAACTGGTGTTGTTGATACAGCGCTGCACATTGGTCTACAAAAGCTTGAGCGGCTTTGGCTTTGATTTGCGCATTTGCGAGTACAAATCGTGTGTTTTGCATTTGGCTTAAAGGTTGCCCGAAAGCTTTACGTTCCAGCACATAGTCTTTGGTCAGTTCGATGGCGCCTAAAATTGCCCCCAAAGCCATCATTGAAATGCTTAAACGTTCGCGAGGTAACTCTTGCATTAAATAGGCAAAGCCTTGTCCTTCTTCACCCAAACGCTGAGTTGCAGGTACACAGACATCATCAAAAAATAGTTCGGCTGTATCTTGGGCATGGAGTCCGATTTTTTGTAAAGAGCGACCTTTTTTAACGCCGTCTAAAGCAGCATCCACTAAAAAAATAGAAATACCTTTTGCTTTGGCTTGCGGATCGGTTTTTGCTACCAGAACGATCAGGTCGGCATGCAAGCCATTTGATATAAACGTTTTTGAACCATTCACACGGTAGTGGTCATTTTCTAAAACCGCTTGAGTGCGTATGGCTTGTAAGTCTGAGCCAGCATTGGCCTCTGTCATGGCAATTGCAGTCACGACTTCACCTGTGACCATTTTGGGTAACCAATAACGTTTTTGCTCTTCGGTTCCAATATTTTGCAGATAAGGGGAAACCAGCTCATTTTGCCCACCAATGGCAACAGCTAAAGATGCAAAGCCAGCTTGAGCAGTTTCTTGAACCAGCATGAGTGAGTAGTGCACAGGAGCGCTGTAGCCGCCATATTCTTCGGGCACATCGACGCACAAAAAGCCATTTTCCCCAAGACGAAGCCATAGTTCACGTGGGATAAGGCCATCGTATTCCCATTGTTCGTAATATGGAGCAACCTGTTCTTTTAAGAACCTGCGATAGCTGTCCCGAAATAGTTCAAATTCTGTATCTTGTGGCATGTCGAACCTTTTTTAGGCAAAAGTGAGGCTAAGGCCCAAACCGAAGTTTGAGCTTCCTTTTTTATTTCAATTGCTTATTGCTTTAAGGTGGGCACCCGAATAATCAGTGGGTTATCAGTCTGCTTTTGATAAAGCTCATCAATTAAAGCGGCACGACGTTTCGTAATACTGCTTTGATTGAGGTTGCCTTTATCGGTCACTTCGCCTGCATCGAGTTGAGGTGGTTCAGTCATTAAATAAAGCATTGAGACTGTATTTGAGCTACCAGTCGCATCTTTATTAAAGGTCGTTAAAAATTGGCGGAACCATTGTTGGACTTTAGGGTGTTGCAGTATCTCTGCTGCAGAATGTTCGCCTAGCTTAAGACCTGCATATTGAGCACATGCTTCTAATTTTGGAAAAATCAGAAAGCCAATAGCATTTAGATTTGAACCAGTAATACAAACATCCTGAATCAGTAAATTACCTTGAATCAGTACTTTGTTGCGTAGTGTGCCGACATTCACAAAAGTACCCGTATTGAGTTTAAAGTCTTCGGCAATTCGTCCGTCATACATTAGGCCTTTAGTCGGATCATTGATATCGACTAAACGAACGGCATCGCCTGTATGGAAAAAGCCTTCATCATCAAAAATAGTACTTTGCTGGTCCGCCTTTAAGCGCCAATAGCTTTTCATAACGTGTTTGCCACGAACGCAAAACTCAAGTTTGTCACCACATGGCACTAGCTTGATTTCGCATCCCGGAGCAGGGTAACCAATAAAACCTGCCATCACGCGTGGGCCAGTTGTAAAAGCGCAAGAGGGTGCTGTTTCGGTCATGCCCAATCCACTCATTATGCGAATTTTTTCTCCGCAATGTTGCTGAGCAATTTTATCGAGTCTGTTCCAGCCCGCTTCTGAAAGTGCAGCACCGGCAAAGAATAAAATTTTAACTTTGGCAAAAAAGCGGTCTCTTAATTCTTCATCTTTTTCTAAAGCTTCGGTGAGTTCTTCCCAACCTTTTGGCACATTTAAATAAACTGTTGGAGAAATTTCTTTGAGATTACGAATGGTTTCGTCAAATTTTCCTGCAACGGGTTTGCCATCATCAATGTAAATCGTACCGCCGTTATAGAGTGCGATGCCGACATTGTGACTACCACCAAACGTGTGGTGCCAAGACAGCCAGTCGAGTAGGACAGGCGGTGTTTCTTCAAACTCAGGGAAAGTCTGCAATAACATTTGCTGATTAACACACAACATTAAATGTGTGGTCGGTACAGCCTTAGGTAATTTAGTTGAACCTGATGTAAACAGAAATTTAGCAATCTGGTTTTCATCAAGGGTTTGATAAAATTCTTGAACATTTGAAACTGGTGTATCTAACAGCGATTGAAAAGACGTGCAGATCTGATCGCCTACAATACCTTTATTGGTTACCACTTCAATATCGGATGTAATGCATGCCTGAATGGCTTTGGCAAAAGCTTGTCCATCGCTGGCATAAACCATACCAGGTGTGAGCACTTCAAACACATGTTTGAGTTTGCCGAAGTCTTGAGAAATAAGAGAGTAGGCAGGGGAAATAGCCGAGAAAGGTACACCTGCCAGCATAGCACCCATAGAGAGTGTTAAATGCTCAAGATCATTACCACTTAAAATAACGAGTGGTCGTTCTTGGCTTAAATTACGGTCATGTAATGCCTGAGCAATGTGCCATGCGCGTTGTAGAACTTCTGCATAACTCAGTTTGACCCATTCGCCTTGAGCATTGCGTTTTGCTGCAAAAATATGTTCGGGTTTGGTTTGTGCAAAATGAATTAACCGATCTGTCAGTTTTTGTGGATACGGTTTTAATTGCTCTTTTGGGCTGATATAGAGCGTTTGATCTTTATAGTGATAATGAATATCGTGTTGCCCTAATTTTACGAACCGTTCGCGGTCTTGTGATTGAGTGGCATTCATTTGCATTTCTTTCACTCCATGGAAAGCGCATCACTGCGCTTTATTTTTTGCATCATGCAATTTTTATTTAATATGTTGTTGTCCGCATTACCCTGACTAAATCGGGTAATGACGTGATTGGGTTTGAATGGTAATCCAGCGTAAATCGGTAAACTCGGCAATAGATGCTTTACTACCAAAACGTCCGTAACCACTCGATTTTGTTCCGCCAAATGGCATTTGAGCTTCGTCATGTACGGTTGCGCCGTTAATATGACAAATACCCGAATCAATCTGTTTAGCGACTTCTAATGCCTGTGAAATATTCTGGCTAAACACTGCCGAAGACAGACCAAACTCGCTGTCATTTGCCAGTGCTATGCCTTCTTCAATGCTTGAAAAACGTTGAACTGTGCATACAGGTCCAAATGATTCTTCGCGGTAAAGCAGCATGTCAGGTTTAATATTGAGCACCAGCGTCGGTTGCATAGTGGTGTCTTCAATATGAATGCCTAAAGGTAAGTCAGCCCCTTTGTTTTGGGCATCTTCTAACAAATGCTGAATACGGTTTGCAGCACGTCGACTTTCTAAAACACCGAGTACATTGTCTTTTGAGGTTGGATTACCTGCCTGAATAGAACGGGTTTTCTCAATCAACTTTTCAATAAACTGGTCGGCAATATTGTCTTGAACCAAAACACGTTCGGTCGACATACAAATTTGACCCTGATTAAAGAATGCTCCAAAAGCGACTGCATTTACGGCTTCATTAATGTCAGCTTCATTTAAAACCACAACAGGGGCTTTACCACCCAATTCAAGTAAAACAGGTTTTAAATATTTAGCAGCAGTCTCGGCAATAATTTTGCCGACTTTGGTTGAACCGGTAAAATTAATGCGCTTCACGGCTGGATGAGAGACTAAACGCTCTACGATTTGTGGTGCATCTTCGGCGGCATGCGTAATCACATTCACCACACCTTCACCCAGACCTGCTTCATGTAACACTTCACCAATGAGACGATGTGTTGCTGGACAAGCTTCCGATGCTTTTAATACAACGGTGTTGCCACAAGCCAAAGGCATGGCAAGCGCACGTGTTGCCAAAATGACAGGCGCATTCCAAGGTGCAATTCCTACAATCACACCGCAAGGAACTCGTACACCCATCGCAAGATTGCCCGGCACATCTGACGGAATCAGACTCCCGTCAATTTGTGTGGTCATTGCTGCTGCTTCACGTAACATGTTGGCAGCAAGGTGAACGTTAAACCCATACCATGTTGCAGTTGAACCTGTTTCTTGCATTCCAGTTTGAATGAATTGCTCGGTTTTTTGGTCCATTAAATCGGCTGCTTTTAATAAGCGTAAACGACGCTCGGTAGGCGAGAGTTTCGACCATACTTTAAAAGCTTGCTGTGCCGAATCGATTGCACGATCAACATCTTCCAATGTTGCAGCAGCAGCTTTAGTTGCTACCGTTCCATCAATTGGACTAATACGCTCAAAAGTTGCCTGATTTGATGCATCAACAGATTGACCGTGAATAAGTAACTGTACATTTTGCATGGGTTGCGTCCTTACATTGCCATTAAAGAATCAAAAGTTAACCAGTACGTTTATAACTCTGTAAACCCGGTTTAATTGATTTTTCATCTAAGAATTGTTTCAAACCTTCTTGGCGACCATTCTCGGTATCTCGGTGGATACATTGATCGAGTTTGGCATATAAGTAATCTTCGTTTTGGTCCCATGTCAGTTCACGGCAACGCTTAAAGCCATTTTTAGCAGTACGAAGAACCACAGGGTTTTTCTCAAGTAAGCAATTTGCAAGTTCAGTCACTTCTGCTTTTAATTGGGCAAGCGGTACACTTTTATTCACAAGACCCATCGTTTCAGCTTCTTTACCGCTAAAAGTTTTACCCGTCATGATGTAATACAAAGATGCACGGTGACCTACGGTATCTGCCATTGCTTTACTTACAAGGTTGCCCGGTGGGATACCCCAGTTAATTTCAGATAAACCGAAAGTTGCTTCATCTGCTGCAATTGCTAGGTCACATGCCACTAAAGGTGAGAAACCGCCTCCGAAACACCAGCCGTTAACCATAGCAATGGTTGGTTTTGAATACATACGAAGAAGTTGCCACTGCCAGCGACATGAGTCACGTCGAATACGCTCTTGGAAAATCTCTGGTTGAGTGTCGACTTCACGGAAATATTCCTTCAAATCCATACCCGCTGTCCAAGAGTCACCTGCACCGGTCAGAACCAAAACTTTGGCATTTTGATCAAGCTCTAGCGTTTCAAGCACATCAATCATTTCACGATTGAGAGTTGGGCTCATGGCATTTTTCTTTTCAGGGCGGTTTAAAGTGACCCATGCAATTCCATCTTCAACTTTAACATCTACTGTTTCCCAGCGGTTTTCATAACTCATCTTCATACTCCTTGAATGATTTCTTGCTGTTCTGGGATTTAATCTAATATCAGTTAAACTTACATTCAAGTCTTTTTTGGAAAATTTTATAAATATTTTATAATTTGTTGTATTTTAAATATTAATTATTTTAAAAATTAATTTTAAATAAAAATATGTTGATTTTTTAATAAGTTTAACTGATATTTTTGGTGTGTTTAAAAATAATACACAAAGGGCTAAATGGAACGACTAGTCAATAAAGGACAACACAATGGAAAAAATATCAGGACAGCCTTCAAGGGCAAAAATCACGTTGCTACTGTGCTTTGCCATAGCGATTTTTGAAGGATTTGATCTTCAATCAATGGGGGTAGCCGCTCCACGAATGCGGGCTGAGTTTATGTTAGATAATGCCCAGATGGCGTGGGCATTTAGTGCTGCAATTTTGGGAACACTCCCAGGCGCAATATTAGGTGGTCGGTTTGCCGATATTGTCGGGCGTAAGAAAATTCTGATTTTTAGTATCTTACTTTTTGGAATTATGTCTTTGCTAACCGCCTATGCGGCCAATTTTAGTCTGTTACTGCTTATTCGTTTTTGTACGGGTTTGGGAATGGGTGGGGCGCTACCCATGATGATTACGCTTGCCTCTGAAGCTGTGCCTGACCAGCACAAAGGCACTGCAGTTAGTGTGATGTATAGCGGCATTCCTTTTGGTGGCTTACTCACTTCCGTCGTTGCCATGTCATTGGCAGGCGATGCAGAGTGGCGTCATATTTTCTATATCGGGGGGATTGCGCCTATTTTACTAATCCCACTGATTATGCGCTTTTTACCTGAGTCAAATGATTACCTGCAACGTAAAGTTCAGGCGCAAAAAACCACACCATTCTTTGAGGTTTTATTTGCCAAAGAGCGTCGTATGTCAACCATTCAGCTTTGGATAAGCTTTTTCTGCACGCTAGTGGTACTGTATTTCTTGTTGAACTGGTTGCCATTGCTGATGGGTGCGCAAGGCCTATCAAAACTACAGGCGAACTATGTACAGATGGGCTATAACGTTGGCGGAATTTTAGGTTCGATTCTCATGGGCGTATTGCTTGATAAATTACGCATGAGCTTTGTGATTAAGCTAATTTATCTCGGCATTTTATTTTCGCTGTGCTGTTTAGCAATTTCTCCAACCGTTGCTTTACTTGCACTTTCGGCAGTGGGTTGTGGCTTATTCATTGTGGGTGGACAATCGGCGTTGTATGGTTTGGCGGCAATGTATTATCCAACCGAAATGCGTGGAACCGGAGTAGGTGCCGCGGTTGCAATCGGGCGTATTGGTTCTTTTGCAGGACCTTTAATGGCTGGTTTTTTACTCTCGCTTGGACAAAGCTCGACCATCGTGATTGGTTCAAGTATTCCAGTGATCTTAATTGCAGCGATCTCTGCATTACTTCTTGTCAAAAAACCTAAACAGCCTGTACATTTAGTACAAAGCTCAGGTGCTCGCTAAGTTTTAACGAAAGTATGGGGTTAGAACCTCATACTTTCACTACAGATTTTCTTATGATGATTGAAAGGTTATGGTACGTTCGAATTTAGTTCAAAAAAAAGTAGAAGATGAGCCTAAGTTAAGTTACATGATTGCTCGTGTTGACCGAATTATTAGTAAACATTTAACAGAACATTTAAAAGAGCTTGAAATTACCTTACCGCAATTTACCGCACTTTCTGTTTTAGCTTCAAAAAGTAATTTATCCAATGCCAAGCTTGCTGAGCGTTCTTTTATAAAGCCCCAATCTGCCAATAAAATCTTGCAAGATTTACTGGTGAATGGCTGGATTGAGAAAAAACCGGACCCGACACATGGCCGCCGTATTTTAATTACCCTGACCGAAAGCGGGATTGAAAAATTAAACAAATGCAATGAAGTGGTTTTAAAAGTCGAA
Source organism: Acinetobacter baumannii (assembly GCF_009759685.1). Taxonomy (NCBI): domain Bacteria; kingdom Pseudomonadati; phylum Pseudomonadota; class Gammaproteobacteria; order Moraxellales; family Moraxellaceae; genus Acinetobacter; species Acinetobacter baumannii. The sequence continues at coordinate 2,608,152 of NZ_CP046654.1, forward strand.
GAAAAAATGCTTGAAGGCATTGATATTAACTTGGCTTATTTAATTCGTAATAATCTCGATATTATGGTGAATAATCTTAAAAATTTTAAATAAGTGTGTTTGTTTAGGTTGAGTTAAATTGCTAAGTACTGATTCACACAGAAAATTGATTTCATTTTGCAAATGAACTTGCTAGCATCGAAGTGACGTTTTTGATGATGTGTGGCAACGAATGTCTTCAGGACAACAAGTTTTACTAAAACTAAGAAAAATGATTATTTCAGGGGAACTTGAAGGCGGTGCCAGAATTGCCGAGATTCCTACTGCCGAGTTACTTGGCGTTTCACGTCAGCCTGTTCGTATAGCCTTTCGGTTGCTCGAACAAGAAGGTCTCCTCATTAAAAACCCAACTCGTGGTTATACGGTTCGTGAAATTTCCGGAAAACTGGTGCATGACGCACTTGAAGTGCGCGGTGTGCTTGAAGGGTTGGCTGCGAAAACTTTGGCAGAGCAAGGCTTAAGCGAAGAGCAGAAAAAGACGTTGCAACATTGCATTCAGGAAACTGAAAAACTCTTTAATGAAAAAGACGAGTTTGGTGATGCTGAGCTAGAACGTTATCACCATTTTAATGTCATCTTTCATGACACCATTATTGAAGGAGCGCAAAACGTTGCGCTTATCCAAGCATTGGCTAAAAACAACCAATTGCCGATGGCTTCTGCCCAAGCCATTACCTATGACCAGAACCAAGCTTTGTCAGAATATCGCCGTTTGCACTATGCACATTTGCAGCATTGTTCGATTTTCGATGCATTGGTAAATCGTCAGGCAGGGCGTGCCGAAACATTAATGCGTGAACACAGTAGTGTGGTAATTTTAGGTGAAACGCTAAGAAATGTTCTCAGCGCTTAAAGTGAAAAGTTCCTTTATTTTTGAATAAAGGAACTTTCGAGTTAAAGCTCAATTACAAGATGTTTAGTTTTTGCACGAGAACAGCAGGGCGTAAACTGGTCATTTAGTGCATGTTCCTCATCGGTCATAAATAAATCGCGATGATCAGGTATACCTTCTACCACGCGGGTAATACAGGTACCGCAAATACCTTGTTCACACGAAACAGGAATATCAAAACCATTTGCAATTAATGCCTCAGTAGCAGTCTGCTCTGGTAATACTTCAAATCGACGGCCCGTACCTTTAACTTCAATAGTAAAAGCTTCATCGTTAGATGTATCTGCTTTTTGCGCGACAAAATGCTCTTGATGTAACTGTTCATTGTGCCAGCCAGCTTGTTCGGCTGAGCTCATGACAAACTGCATAAACCCTGTGGGTCCACATACATATAAGTGTTTATCAGATGAAGCTTGGCCCAAAACCTCTGCCATATTACATTCGGTGTCTGGTTGGTCTTGAATGTGAAAATGAACTTGGTCACCAAAGTGTTCGGTTAAGTTGCCATAGAAGGCAATCATTTCATGACTACGGACGAAGTAGTGTAATTCAAAAGGAATATTGGCTGACTTAAGTCGATACGCCATCGACAAAATAGGGGTAATACCAATACCGCCAGCAAATAAAACCGCCTGCTTTGTCTGAGGATGAATCTCAAATAAATTACGCGGTTCACCAATTTTTAAATGATCGCCTTCACGATATTCAGTGTGGATGCAACGTGAGCCACCGCGTGAATTGGCATCATGTAAAACACCAATCACATAACGATGCTTTTCAGTACAGCAGTTTGAAAGTGAATATTGACGGGTGAGGCCGTTTTTAAGATGCACATCAATATGTGCACCTGCTTCAAAACTCGGCAGCGCTGTACCATTTGCTGCAACCAATTCAAAAGCACGAATAGTGGGGGTGAGCTGGTGAATTTTTTGAATAATAACGTCCATGTTGATGCTCCTTTAAATAATCCGAATATTTGGAAACTTCTGTGCGGATGTTTCAGGAGGTGTTTTATTTTCTTCGGCAAGTAGTCGCTCAATCACTTTACGAGACTGTACACCGCCTGCATCGATGTTGAGCATGAGTAATTTGCGATGTGGATTATTTAAAATATTTTGTTGCTGTTGCTCCAGCATTTCTAAATCTTCAGTAAAGATTTTGCCTTGGCCTTCACGAATTTGATCGGTGAGTTCAGCATTATCTGGCTGGAAGTTACGTGCCATTCCCCAGAAATACCAATGTGATGTTTCAGTTTCCGGTGTAATAAAATCGACCACGATTGAGGACACTTTTTTGTCTTTCGGTGCGTGATAACCGCCATGTCCAGCATGCGCTACACCGACTTCAATGTGGACATTACTTGGCGCAAAGAAGTGGCAACGTTGCCAACGGTCAACAGGTACATCATCTGCTAAATGATTGCCGCGAAGGGCCATTTGCCAAAATGGAGGTGCGATCACATTTTCCATATAGCGTTCGGTAATGATATGGTCACCGTCAACTTTAGTTACTGGCAGGGCTTCATCAATTTCTTTTTGCCCAATACTGCTTGAGTGAACATAGGTCTCATGGGTTAAATCCATTAGGTTGTCGATCATTAGGCGATAGTCGCAATGAATGTGAAACAAGCCTCCGCCATAGCTCCATTCCGGATGATCTGCCCATTCTAAAGTTGGCAGTTTTGCTTCATCTGCTAAAGCCTTTTCACCTGGCCATACCCAAATAAAGCCGAACTTTTCAACAACTGCATATGCTTTGTTACAAGGGAAACCATTTACACGTTGGACTGGCATTGAAACAGTCTTTCCGTCACAACCCATGACTAAGCCATGGTAGCCACAGACAAGGTTGCCATCTTCGACATAGCCAAGTGAGAGTGGGGCACCACGATGTGGACAAAAATCTTCAACGGCTGCAACTTGGTTTTCTTTACCACGATAAAAAACGATTTTTTCACCACAGATGGTGCGACCTAATGGTTTATCTTGGATTTCTTCTGGACGGCAAGCTACATACCAAGCATTTTTAATAAACATTTGTGACGACTCCTTATCACTTATTGGATCCAATTTATAATAAATAAAAATATTGGTCAATTGATAAGCAGGATCTTTTTTTTATATTATTTTCCCACATTGTTTATATTCTTAATATTAATCCAGAATTTTTTGTTTTTTAAAGTTTTGAGTATTGAAGTTTAATTTGGATCCATATTGATCAAATTAAAAGAAGGATAAGGGGGAAATCCTTTGATTTGTGCAATTGAAAATGGATAATATTCTTATGGATCCATATTCTTAATTTTAAATAAATTATAATTATATTTTTCAGTTGCTTAATTTAATGATGATTAAATTTTAAAAATATTGTTGATTTTTTGGATCCAAATATTCAGTATAGAAAAAGAGCAGGATGCTCAAAAAACAAATATTCCTCTAGGTCATTATGGATACGGATATGCATAACCACCCAATCGCTCATATTAGCAATGTCGTGTGTATCTCTTATCCACATTGGGAGATGCACAAATGGAAAGAGATGTTCTAAGTGAGATCAATCACAATAATATGAGCCGTTATCAATGGTTCATCATTTTGATCTGTATTTGTCTCAATATTATTGATGGCTTTGATGTGATGGTAATGGCATTTACCGCTCCGTCCGTGTCAGCAGAATGGTCACTTTCAGGCGCACAAATTGGCTTATTGCTGAGTTCAGGTCTTTTTGGTATGGCTGCCGGTTCAATTTTTCTCGCACCTTTAGCCGATAAAATCGGTCGCCGTTTACTTATCTTGGTTTGTCTTGTAATTGCAGGTCTTAGCATGTTGGGCTGTGCTTTAGTGCAAAGTCACGGCATGTTGGCCGCACTTCGGTTTATTACCGGAATTGGGGTGGGCGGGATTCTTGCGAGTAGTAATGTCTTGGCAAGTGAATATGCCAATGCACGCTGGCGCAGTCTCGCAGTGAGCTTAATGTCTACAGGTTATGGCATTGGTGCGACGCTGGGCGGAGTACTCTCACTGGCCTTGATTGAGCAGTTAGGTTGGCGTTCAATCTTTTTGGCAGGGGGCATCACAACTATAGTGATGTTGCTGATTAGTGCATGGTTATTACCTGAATCTTTAGATTATTTGTTGGCGAAAAGACCAAAACAGGCACTAGAACGTATTAACGCAACAGTAAATCGTATGGGTTTAACTGCTTTAAAAGCCTTACCTTATTACGGTCAGAATAATCAAAAAAATACAGGTGATATTGGTAAATTATTTTCAGGGCAGCAGGGGTTCCAGACACTTTGTCTTTGGTTTGCATTCTTTTTAGTGATGTTTGGCTTTTACTTTGTCATGAGCTGGACACCAAAAATTCTGATTTCAATGGGAATGTCGCCTGAACAAGGTGTCAGTACCGGTATTTTAATTAGTATTGGTGGTATTTTCGGAGCAGCCATTATTGGTTTACTTGCTTCACGCATGAAAATTTTCTATGCCCTAAGCTTATTTCTGGGATTAACCTCTGTCTGTGTTTTCCTATTTGTCGCCGTTTCATCTCAAGTGAGCATTGCTCTCATAGTCGGTTTATTACTTGGCACACTCATTAATGGCTGTGTGGCAGGTTTATATTCTATTTCTCCAACAATTTACGATGCTGAAATCCGTAGTCGAGGTGTGGGCTATGCGATTGGTTTTGGTCGGATTGGGGCAATCTTATCGCCAACGGTTGCAGGCATTTTCTTAGATAAAGGTATTGCACCCGCAACGCTGTATGCCTATTACGGTGTGGTGTTTATTTTGGCTATTTTCCTGATTTTGAGTTTGGGTAGCGCTTTTTACCGAAGTAAGAAAGAGCAAAACTTCTCACTTAAAACAGCACCTTAATCCATTAAAAATTAAATAGTTGAGTTAAAAAATGAAAAAGACACCATTATGGGTGGGGGTATGCTTGTGCCCATTATTTAGTCAAGTTGTGCATGCCGAGTTTATTGCAGACAGTAAAGCTGAGCTGACACTGCGTAATTTTTACTTTGACCGAGACTATAAAAAAGATCCATATCCCTATACAGCAGCCAGAGATTGGGCACAGGGTTTAATTTTTAAAGGACAGTTTGGTTATACCGAAGGGACAGTGGGGTTTGGTGTTGATGTGCTCGCAATGGCAGGTTTTAACCTGATGGGAAGCCGTGCTGATGACTATGCACGGAGTGGCTTACTCCCAGTTAATCCTGATAACTCGCGTGATGATTATTATGGAAAAATAGGCATTACTGGGAAGGCTAAATTTAGAAAAAATGAGCTTTTTGTGGGTGATCTAGTTCCGCAGTTACCAACCATATTTTCATCGCCAGCTCGTTTGTTCCCTCAGACTTACCGTGGTATCCGCTTTGTTTCAAATGAAATTCCAAATCTTCAACTGGAAGGGTTTTATGTCGACGAAGTACGGCAGCGTGACTCCATTCGTTATACCGATGTTGGAACAGACAATATCAATCATCGATTTAACAAAGCTGCCACCACTGACTCGTTTTATACTTTAGGTGGAAGTTATCAGTTAAAAGACTACCGTTTACGTGCTTACCATGCTGAACTGAAAGACATTTACCAGCAACAATTTTTGGGTTTTAACGGCAAACAATCTTTGAATGACCGTCTTAACTTTTTAAGTGATGTGCGGTTTTTTAATAGTGAAGAAACTGGAAGTAAAAAAATAGGAGAGGTCGATAACCGACATATTAGTGGCTTATTTGGTTTGAACTATCAAAATCATACGGTTTCTTTGGGCTACATGCAGTCGTTTGGCTCGACTGGTCTGCCATTTTTGTCGGGAACTGAAAGTCCGGTTGTGCTTGATTTTATGAGTTCGGACTACTCAAATAAAGACGAAAAAGTCTACTCGATTCGTTATGAATATGAATTTAAAAATGCGCGGATAGGGGATGTTTCATTAAACGGACTACGTTTTATGACCCGTTATGCTAAAGGTGAAAATATTGATTTACTGCAATATGGCGATCAGCGATTTAAAGAAGATTCGCTAGAGTTTGATTTGGGTTATAAAATTCCAGAAGGCAAGTTAAAAGGCTTAGGAATGCGGGCCCGCTTTTCTCACTACCGTAATGACATGCCAACGAATATGACTTTCCACTCGGCAAATGAAACGCGTTTGAATGTCGATTACACCTTTAAATTTTAAATATTAAAAAAGCAGGTTGAAACCTTTTATTTGAGGTTTTAACCTGCTTTTGGATGTGGTTAAGCAGATACTTTTGCTGCTTCTAAAACTTCATCATGAGTTTGAGTATAAGCTTGTTCTTCTAAAGTATGTTTAGCTGGAATATAAGACATTGCACGTTCTGCCAGAGCTGTAATGGTGAGACTTGGGTTAACACCCAAATTTGCACCTAACATTGAACCATCTACAACGTATAAGTTTTTATAGTTAAATACCCGATTTTGCCCATCTACCACACCACGCTCTGGACTTGAAGCAATTGCACAACCACCCATACAGTGAGCTGTAAAAGGTACGTTAAACAAAATTTCGGTAATGGTCGTCATGGGGTGGCCATTAAACATTTTGGCAACTTTTTCGGTAAATGCATTGGCCTGCGGAATATAAACAGGTAGCTTTTTACCTTCGCTCGATAACACCTTACCAAAAGGCCAGAACCAGTTACGTTTCAAGCGCATGTTGATTGAGGCATCGGCAGTTTGCATCACTAAGAAAATTAAGGTTTGACGTGCAAAACTGACAGGATTACTCATGCGAAGGAAAATAAATGGATGGCAAATGAGTGCCCATAACCAAAAGAAAATACGCGTCCAACCCGGTTTGCCTTTAGCCATGTAAGTACACATAAGGCCCATGGCATCTGAGCCACTTTGGTAGCGAGTCGCTTCAATGTGAGTGTCATGATCAATGTAAATACTTGAACCAATAGCAACACCTTTACTCATGTCGACATCTTTACCAAAAAAGCGAACACCTAAAATCGACTCGGCATTGGTACGAACCCGATTACCCAAATCATCAGAAATATTTGGCAGAGAACCAGACTGTTTTAAACGGAACAACATCTCTTGTGTCCCTAAAGAAGATGCCGAGAAAATCACATTACGAACTCGCCAAGTACGACGTTGTTTGTTAAACCATGAGCTTGAACATTCGGTCGTGACTTCATAACCGTCGCTGCCATCGGCTTTACCATTGAGTGGTTTAACATCAACTACTTTGGTTTCTTCATAAACCTTGGCGCCATTTTTTTCGGCAAAGTACAAATAGTTTTTATCTAATGTATTTTTTGCGTTGTGTTTACAACCCGTCATACAACCGCCACATGCGGTACAAGTGCCACGGTCTGGACCTTCGCCGTTAAAATAAGGGTCAGGGTAGGTCTTCCCACCTTCTTCACCTTCCGGTGGAAAGAAAGTGGCAACACGAGTAGGTTTAAATGTATGGCCAACACCGACTGCTTCACCCATTTTCTTTAGCATATGGTCGGCAGGGCCGAAAATTTTATTATCAGTCACGCCAAGCATACGTTCTGCTTCAGCATAGTGCTGAGGCATTTCATTTTTCCAGTCCGCGGCATCTGCCCACGTGCCTTCATCCCAAATATGTTCAGGTGGAACCAGTAGGGTATTGGCATAGGTAATTGAACCGCCACCTACGGCATTACCGCAAATAATGGTGACATGGCGAAAAAAACGCATGTTGAAATAACCGAAAAGTTTCATGCCCGGACGCCAAATCCAGCGACGGGTATTCCAGTTGTTTTTAGCAAAATCTTCAGCTTTCCAGCGTCGCCCCATTTCCATTACGGCAACCGAGTAGCCTTTTTCGGTTAAACGGCAAGCAGAAACACTACCACCAAAGCCTGAACCAATAATCAGGTAATCATAGTCATAATTGTTTATTGTCATGATGAAGGCTCCTGTCTAATGATATTTTTTATATTGACTCTGTATGTTTATCAATGAATTGCCTAATGCGCTCAAAGGAGTCATTAGATTCCTTTAGTATACCTGCATGAAATTGAAAAACATGTCCGACTTGGTCATAAACCCTTAAGTTCGTCGGAATGCCGTATTTTTCAGTCTGTTCAGCAAGACGTTTTGCATCGTCTAATAAAATTTCTTCGGTACCGACATGGATCAGAACCGGCGGTAATCCAGTTAAGTCAGCATAGAGTGGGGAGCACGTTGGCTCGGTTGCCGATTTTTGGCCGCAATAGTTTTTTGCACACCAGGTTAACCAGCCCTCTGACAACATTGCATCTTGAGCAGCATGAGTTTTTATTGTGTTTCCTGAAAGACTTAAGTCAACCCAAGGCGAAAGTAAAACTAACGCCGCTGGCAAAGGTAAACCTGCGTCTCGTAAGGCAATTACGGTGCTTAAGCTCAGTCCGCCGCCAGCTGAGTCCCCCGCAATCACAAGTTTTTTAGGGTCTTGTCCGTAAGCAAGTAAAGCTTTATAGACAGCAATGCTATCTTCAATAGCAGCAGGGCTTGGGTGTTCTGGGGCCAGACGATATTCAGGTAACCAGACTTGTGCTTGAGCTACATGTCCGATCTGAGCGGCAAGTTTAGCGTGACTTTTGCTACTGCCCACGACATAGCCACCACCATGTAAATACAAAATACCGAGACCTGACTTAATGGTCTTAGGCCGAATATGAAGCGTAGGAACTTGAGCAATTATTTGCTTTTTTGTTTGATAACCACGAGGCCCAAGCACAATAGCACTGGCTGCATCACTACAAAAACGTTGTAGCTTTAGTGGTGTTTTAGGGGATAAAGCTGGACGTAGTGTGGTACGGATGGTCCATGCAAGAAGTTGCTTCATAATAAGGACTCATACTAAGCATGTGAGATTAGCCAGCATCTCCTAAAATTAAGAGCATGCTGACCACTATTTTTATTTTGCTGATTTGTTGAGTAGGCGAGTTTGCCAAGCTGTCGCGGCTGCAAAGATCTTTTGGTAGCCTTGCGGCAGAATACGCTGAATCACATCGACGGCTTTTGCATCGGCTCCAATAAGTAAACGGCGGCGGTCCTTACGAACAGCTTCCAAAATTTGCTGAGCTGCATCATCAGCAGGGGTGCGAAGTAATTTATCGAAAGCATCTTGGCTTTTTAGCGGGTCCATTCCTAAAGACTGGACGCTATTATTCATACGTGCAGCTTTGGCAATATTGGTGCGAATACCACCCGGATGCACACAAGTCGCGCTCACACCCGCATTTTGCATATCAAGTTCTTGGCGCAAGGATTCAGTAAAACCACGAACGGCAAATTTACTTGCGTTATAAGCACTTTGGGTCGGTTGAGCTGTTAAGCCAAACATACTGGAAATATTAATAATATGCCCATCACCACTTTGCTTTAAGTAAGGTAAAAATTCTTTGGTACCATAAACTACGCCCCAAAAATTAATACCAATGAGCCATTCAAGATCTTCGTAGCTCACACCTTCAGCCGTACTACCAATTGCGACACCAGCATTATTAAAAATCAGGTTAACTTGGCCATGCTCATCTACCACTGCCTTTGCCCAAGTTGCAACCTCCTCACGTTTAGCCACATCAACTTTTTGAGTGGTGACTTTGACAGAATAGGGTGCTAATAGCTCGACTGTTTTGGCTAACCCGGCTTCACTAATATCAGAAAGTGCCAGATGACAGCCTTGTTTGGCGAGGGCGATTGCAATTGCTTGACCAATACCTGAACCCGCACCTGTCACAGCTGCGACTTTATTTTTAAAAGACTTCATAAAATTCTCCGTTTATTTTTCTCATTTCCTATGGCGAAGCGTATTTAAGAAATAGCCGACACCTGAGTGTAGTTTTCAATGTCAAAGCGACGAGTGCGTTGGCGATATTCAAGGGTAAAACCTGGCCAGTTATTGGTATTTTTGCCATCAGCAGTTTGATACCAACTGGTACAGCCTTGCGCCCACACCGTTTTTTTCATTTTTTCCTGAATATTTTGATTAAACTCGTGTTGAATTTCGGCACGAATGTTGGTGAACAGCAGGTTATTTTTCAAAGTAGTGCGCAGTGCATCTAAAATATAATTCACCTGACTTTCAATCATATAGACGATTGAGTTATGTCCGAGGTTGGTATTTGGTCCATACAACATAAAGAAGTTAGGGAATCCGTTTACTGTTAGACCTAAATAAGCCTCAGCACCATCTTTCCATGTGTCTTTTAATGTACGCCCATCAAGTCCAGTAATTTGCATTGGCGCCATAAATTCAGTCGCTGTAAAACCTGTACCGTAAATAATGGCATCAACTTCACGCAGCTTTCCTTCCGTGTCTAAAATGCCATGTTCGGTAATTTCTTGAATACCTGTATCAATCACATCAACATGAGGTTGGGTCAGCGTTTCATACCAGTGGTTAGAGATTAAAATACGTTTACAACCAATTGGATAGTCCGGCATTAAACGATGGCGTAACTTCCCATCTTTAACAACTTTTCGAATGTGGCGCTGGAATATGTATTCCACCAAAGGCATTTCATTAAGTGAAGTTGTAAAAGCAAGTAGGCGAATTTCATGATGGCCATATTGCAAGGCGCGGTCTAGACTTTGCAAGATCGGCAGTTTACGGAAAGCTTTTTTTTCTAAAGGTTGGTAAACCCGATCCGGTTTTGGAATAACATAAGGCGCTGAGCGTTGATAAACGTCTAGGTGAGCCACTTGTTTTGCAATTTCAGGTACAAACTGAATCGCGCTTGCGCCTGTGCCAATGACTGCAACACGTTTACCAGTTAAGTCATAGTCATGGTCCCAACGCGCTGAGTGAAATGCCTTACCCTTAAAGTTTTCAATGCCTTTAAGTTTTGGATAGGCTGGGCGGTTAAGTTGGCCTACAGCACCAACCAGAAATTCCGCTTCAAACTGTTCACCAGTTGTACTTTGGATGTGCCATACACCTTGCAGTGCATCAAATTCGGCGCTGGCTATTTCAGTATTAAATTTGGTGTGCGGGCGAAGATCATATTTATCGGCACAGTGACGTAAATATTGATAAATCTCTTGAGATGTCCCGTAGCGATTTTTCCAACCAAGTTCCTGTTCAAAAGAAAAAGAATAAAGATGTGACGGCACATCACATGCAGCGCCCGGATAAGTGTTGTCACGCCAGACACCACCTACATCGGCAGCTTTTTCAAATAGAGTAAATTGTTCAAAACCTGCTTGTTTGAGACGAATGGCAAGTCCTAGACCACCAAAGCCAGTGCCAATAATGGCGATGCGTACATTTTTATTTGAATTAGACGACGAATTAAACATAGGCTGCTCTAAAATCCTTAAAAACAGTGAGCGAAAAAATCGCAATTTCCTGTATGCAGAATAGACGTTTATTAACTTGATTTAGAGGATGGATGAGGACAAAATATTGTGATTCGAGGACATTCTGAGCAATACAGTGAAGTATGCATGGGCATTTGAACGCAGTGTACATAGTGTTCGGTTAATGGCTGATTTCGCGCTGGAATCAGGCATCTCTTATCAGACAATTTTGCAAGGGACTGGGCTTAGCCAACAACAATTACTTGACCCTAATATGGTGGTGACAGGCCATCAGGAATTACAGTTGATTCATAACTTGGTTGAGCAATTAGGAGACAGACCGACATTAGGCTTAGAGGTGGGCACACGCTATCATTTCACCACATTTGGGCCATTAGGCATGGCTCTGATGAGTAGTGCGAGCATTCGTGAAGCACTGGATCTGGCTTTAACCTATTTTACTTTAACCTTTGCTTTTACCCGCTTTGATGTGTCGGATACACCACAAGGAATCCGTATCGAAATTGATGAGCAAGATATTCCATCTTCAGTGCGTCAATTCATTATTGAACGCGATGCCGCTGCACTCATTACGGTACAGCGAGATTTGGTACAGGATAATTTTTGCCAATATTTGGCTTTTTCTTTCCAACCCAAAGGTGATGCCGAGCCTTATCGGAATTTATTTGGGGTCATGCCAGAATTTGGTGCAGCTAAAAGTTTTGTGATTCTTGATCCGCAAAAAGTAGATCAAAAGCTACTTATGGCGAATGAGTTGGTTCTGCACACTGCAGAAGAACAATGTCGTCAAATATTAGAAAAGCGCCAATCACAAAATAAATTTACAACCTTAGTGCAACAGCAGCTGATGAGTATGCGTGGGGAAATGCCATCTATGGATATAGTGGCTGATCGACTGCATTTAAATATAAGAACCCTGCGCCGTCACTTGGCATCGGAAGGAATGACTTTTATCCAGATTCGTGAAGAGGTTAGACAGGTCTTAGCAGAGCAATATTTGGCATTACCAAAAGCTTCTGTTGAGCAAATTGCCGAATGGTTAGGTTATGCCGAACCTGCCAGTTTTATTCATGCTTATAAAAGATGGCATGGGAAAACACCTCATGCCATGCGGTTAAATAGCCAATAGTCAAAGTATCTTTATTTCTTTAAACGCAAATGTAGCAAACGTGTTGCCGATGTATGGCGTATATTGTCGGCACGGTTATAAAAATAACGTTCAGTAATAGCTTCACCAGACAAGTCTTCGACTACTTCAAAACCCATTTTTTCAACCGCCTGATGTAAATCTGAAGGTTTAAATTGACCTAGTAAAGGTTCTTTCAGCAAATGGGTAAACTGTGCAACGCCCATACTCCCGAGTCGCTCAATACCTTTTAATTCCTGAAAATCGGTCGAATAGTCGAGTACCACTTCGCTGCCGTTTGCAGCAAATTCAGCAATACTTTTTAAAGTTTGCAGCGTAGTTTCCGGCTTTAAATAATGAGTGGTGCCCAGCCAAGAAAAGAAAGCCGGAGCTTTTCGTATATAGCGACTTCGGGCAAGCGCCTCAGAGATAGATTCTTTCTCAAAGTTAATAGAAACAAATTCAACAGTAGAAGGGAGTTCGCCTAATTTTTTGAGTTTAGATTGTTTGGCAGTCTGAGTATCAGGATGGTCAACCTCAAAAATTTTTAAAGTTGGATAATGCTGTGATTTTCGGAGCACAAAAGAGTCTAAACCCGCTCCAACCAAAACATATTGCTCAATATTGTGTTGAACAGCTTGATTAAGTAAGTCCTCGGCATAACGTGATCGGCCGACAACCTGTCCACTCAATAAACCTAAGGTACGGTTTAAAATGGGTGAATTCATTAATTTAACAATGAGTGGTGTAGATAAAAGCTTTTTCCAACCTTTACTGGTCATTTCAAAAGCATAGGGATCTGAAAATACAGGGTTTGTCGTATTTTTAAAGTGATTCGCACGTAAAGCAGCAGCGGCTTCGGCAGTACGACTTGATTGACCTTCTTTCATCTTTAACCTGTTCTTTTATTTCTTGAAGATTGAATGAAGAAGGCAGTGTATTTCATGAAAATCTAAAATACACTGCCCATTCCTTACAACTGATTTGGTCAAATTTACAAATTAATGTGTCTTTGACATTTGATATGTAACTTCATAATCCTTCAAATCTAGTTTTTTCAAACGTTGTTTAAGCTTTTTCAATGACCACGGCCATGCTGCAAAGTTGCGACCGTTAGCGTCAAGGTAATAACTCTTACAGCCACCACTATTGAATACAGTGGTTTGTAAGTGCTTTTGCACCAAGTCGTTGTGCTTTTTAATTACATCAGCCTTAACATTTAACTTGCTAATTCCTTTGTTTTTAATTTTTAACAAACCATCTACGATATAGTCGAGCTGTGCTTCTGCCAAACCAATAAATGAGTCATAAACCAGTACGTTTGGTCCCAATACTAAGAATGCATTTGGTACATTTTCAATGTTGGTTCCTAAGTAAGCTTCCGGTGAACTATTTTTCCACAAATCATTTAAACGTTGGCCTTTTTCATTAAACACACGTTTGCCGATTGGTGGGTGAGATACTTCAAAACCTGTACCCCAAATAATCACATCAACTTCATGGCGTTCGCCATTAGCTGCAATCACCGTATTGCCTTCGACTTTAACCAGGCCATGTGGAATAAGCGTGGTATTTGGTGCTTGTAGTGCAGGGTAGTAATTGTTAGCAAACAAAATACGTTTACAGCCAATATCAAAATTAGGCGTTACGTTTTTACGTAACTCAGGGTCTGCAATTTGAAGTTTAAGTAATTGCTTGCCGAGTACATTTACTGGTTTTAGTGCAAGTGGGTTACGTAAACCAAAATTAATCGCATTGAGGGTTAGCGCTACACTTTTACGCCAACTTGCCTGAATTGCTGGATATTTGGCAATAATTGATTTACTAAACTCACCCAAATCCGTATCCGGTTTTGGCAGTACCCAAGGAGCCGTACGTTGGAACACAAATAGCTCTTTTGCTTTAGGTTGAATTTGTGGCACAAACTGGATGGCAGATGCACCTGTACCAATTACAGCAATGCGTTTTCCAGTAAGGTCGTAGTCATGATTCCATTTCGCTGAATGGAACATTTCACCTGTAAAGGTATCCAAACCTTCAAGACGTGGAATCTGGGCTTCGGTAATTGGGCCTGTTGCAAAAATAACAGTTCGCGATAGATATTGACCAGTAGTTGTATCAAGTACCCACAAATGGCGTGATTCATCCCAAGCAGCATTGAGCAGTTCGTTGTTAAACTCAATTTTAGACGTGATATTAAACTCGTTACTTACATCTTCTAAGTAACTTAAGATTTCCGGCTGACGTGCAAATAAGTGACTCCATTTTGCACTAGGTGCAAACGAATAAGAATACAAAGCCGAAGGTACATCACAGCCACAGCCCGGATAGGTGTTTTCACGCCAAGTGCCACCTACACGTCCTGCTTTTTCAATAATTTTATAGTTGGTATAGCCAACTTGGTCGAGACGAATCGCTGCGGCGATACCGGAAATTCCGGCACCGACAATAAAGGTATCGTAAATATGGCTAGGTGAATTGACAGCTTTTTTTGCTGATGCATTTGTTTTCATTTGAGCAGTCATATGGGTACTACCCATAAAATTTCTTATTTAAATAATTTGTACGATGTGCCAAGAAACTTGGTATACAAACTTGGTGATGCACGTTTCATTAGCCAGAACAATTTCGCATCGATTTGAGGGATGGTATAAAGCTCATCCTGATCAAGACGGTTAAGTGTCAGTTTGGCTACATCATCACTTGTGGTGAGTGCGTAGTTCATGAGCGCATGGTCTGCAAGTTTTGAATAACGGCCCGGAATACGACCATTTTTAATGATATTGGTTGGCACCAAGGTCGGGCAGAGCACATTCACTTTAATGTTGAATTTACGAAGCTCAGCCGAAAGTGTTTCAGACAACGCACGAACACCAGCTTTAGTCACGTTATAAGCGGTCATTTCTGGTGCTGCGGTATAAGACGCCGCAGAAGCTACATTAATAATTGCGCCGTAACCTAGTTTTTTGAACTTTGGCACAAATGCATGACAACCATGAATAACACCCCACAGGTTAATATTCATGACCCAGTTCCAGTCTTCTAGGCTGAGTTCGTCAAACTTACCGCCTAAACCTACACCCGCATTATTAATGACAAGGGTGACAGGATGACTAAGTAAAATTTCAGCAGTTTCAGCTAAATGTGTGACATGTTCAGGATTACCTACGTCACAATGCATTGCAAATGCTTTTGCACCCTGTTGTTCAAGCAGCGTTACAGTTTCTTCTGCAGCTTCTAAATTAATATCTGCGCAGACTACGCTGCCACCACGTTTTGCCAGTTCAATTGCAAAACTTCGTCCAATTCCACTGCCTGCACCCGTCACGACGGCATAAGCTTTTTGGCTTGGTTTAACTTTCTTTTTGCCAAATAAAATCATGATTCATCCCGAAATAGATTTAAGGAACACCAGCCATTAAGTAATGACTGGTTGCAAGCCAGTTAAGACAAGCGTACAGGTGGGGTAAATTCCTTCACAAAGTAAGGTGCAATTGCGCCGCCTTCTTTGAGTAATTTGTCTTTGTAGTACTCCAGATATTCGGTCGTGTCATGGTCATTTGGATGGAAGTCAGGACGTAAGTAATCGAAAATCTGGCCAATGGTGCTACCAAATACACCATCTTTTGGACCAAAAATAAGTCCTACACCACGGCGCGCGTCTTTCCAGAATTTTCTAGTCAACATTTCCTGTGGTTTTCTTAAAACCGGAATAAACAATGTAGTTGCTGGGATTAAACCTAAAATAGTAAAGAAAGCTAAGAAGAAGCCAGAAGCTCGTAGTGGATAGCTACCATTGAGTAATTGATATACATCATAGGCAATATCTTTATGCTCGGATTCTTCAAGCATATGCCACATCCATAAAGCACGGCTTTTGGCATCATCTGAATAGTAGAAATTCTTTTCGTGCTTCATCATGTATTCGGCAAGTACCGCAGTAAAATGCTCAATACCGGCCATCATCGATAATTTAAGCGGTTGCGGGAATTTCAAAAACACATATTTAAAGAAGTTCTCGCCCAAGAAACGGTATAAATCGACAGGGTATTCAACATCTTTAAGCGCATCGTTATATTCATTGTGTAACTTAGAATGAATCGCCTCTTGTCCAATCAATGAAGTAACACGCTGTTTTAAAACTGGATCTTGAATAAATTCACGGTGATGACGAGCTGTTTCAATCACCAGATCTTCACCATAAGTTAGAAATACTGAAAGCGTAGCAAAAAACATCGTGGCAAATTGATTATTCATATAGAATTCAACATCAATCTCTTTACCTTCAAATCCGATATTTAAATGACGGATTGGGATGGATTTTTTACTGGCAAAATCCGGTAACTCGATTTCACGGTAAAATTTAATTTTGTTTAGTGATTTTTTAACTGTGGTCGAGATCATAGTGACACCTTCAGATCAATCAGTGATAGTGCGGCTATGTCGAAAATCAAAAAGCTTTGATTTGCAACAGGACACTGTAAATTCCATTTTCAAAAAGCAGTTTTCTCTGCTTACTGACTACGGTGATGTTGCTCCGTTATTTGTGTGATTATTTGACTGAATAACGGGAAAAAGAGGAAAGTTCAGTAAAACGGCTCAACCTCTTTTTAGATTTTTTCATGTTAATCTGAGTTTATGTTCGGATTCAATTCGGGTAACTTTTCAAGTTTCTAAACCTAAAGTTTCATGTTTTTATAAAATAAAAAATTAGTTTTAAAATTTATTAATATATTGATTTTTATTTAAATATTTTAATGTAATTAAAAGAAATACTCAAACATAAAAGAACTTATAACTGTATTTCATTGTAGTTTTAAAAGAAATATTTCATGAAAGTTGACAACTATTCGGATTTTGTTTTTTTTATTAGGGTAGGGCTAAATTACATGCTAATCTGAGCTTATGTTCGGATTATTTATAAGAAAATATGTCTACGCGAAAGCCCCGTCAGGCACGAGCCAAAGTCACTGTCGATACCATTATTGAAGCAGGTTTTATTGCCGTAGCATTGCATGGGCCAAGTGGTACCACCACACGTCATATTGCAGAAATTGCAGGGGTGAGTGTGGGGTCACTCTATGAGTATTTTAAAAACAAAGAAGAAATCTATGATGCGATGAATCACTACTTTGTGAGTGAAATTCTCGACATGATTAAAGAACTAACCCCCACAATTTTAGAGTTGGAGTTAGAACCTGTCATTGAAATGATTTTTTATACGTTCAGTGATTTATTAAAGAAAAATAATGACCGTTACTTAACCGTTTTACGTTATGCAGGTGAGTTGCAATACGATAAATATATTCCAAAAATTGAACAGGCTTTAATGGAAGTCATCATGAAGTATATGATGCATAATCCTAAATATTTAAAAATTAATAACTTACCTGTAATTACCTATATTTGTATTAATAGCGGTATTTTTAACGTAGCAAGGCATCTTATTTTACCCAACCCATTTATTAGTTTTGATGAAATGGTGCAGGGGCTAACCACTATGATTATGAGTTATATCAATACCGAAATGGCACGCTCAGAAGATCAATCATAATTTTTAGTTTTTCAAATGTGATAAAAAACACCTGCGTATACTTCTACGCAGGTGTTTTTACTATTTATGGCATGGTTGGAATTTCTTCCGGACGCATATCAAAAATCAGAATTTCAGCATTGTCACCATTGGTAAATGATAACTTGCCTCCATCACGAATACGCGCAGCATCACCTGTATTAAAGGTTTTACCGTTTACATCAATACGGCCTTTTGCCACATGTAGGTAAACATAACGACCTTCAGGAATTGCAAACTCTGCTGTTTCTTCACCATCAAAAAGACCTGAATAAATATTAATATCTTGTTTGATGGATAAAGTTTTTTCGCCACCTTTTGGTGAAATCATCAAGTGCAATTTGCCGCGTTTGTCTTCCTCGGAAATATGCAATTGTTGATAGCCCGGTGTTGTGTTCACTTCATTTGGAACTACCCAAATTTGCAAGAAGTGCACGTTTTCTTGAGCAGAGTGATTAAATTCACTATGTGCAACCCCACGGCCTGCGCTCATTAACTGAATATCACCAGGCACAATAACCGAACCTGTACCCATTGAATCTTTATGTTCTAACGCACCTTCAAGCACATAAGAAATAATTTCCATGTTACGGTGAGGGTGGGTACCAAAGCCTTTTGATGGAGCAACCGTATCGTCATTAATTACAAGTAAATCTGAAAAACCAACTTGTTTCGGATCCCAATAATTTGCAAATGAAAACGTGTGTTTCGACTGTAACCAGCCATGATGTGCTGCACCACGCTCATGAGATAAACGCATATCAAACATGATTTATTCTCCTCATCCAATTTTTTTCTCTGAATGCAGTTTATCGTTTTCATTTGTGCAATAAAGCTCTAAAAACAGAAAGCTTGGTGTGATTTTTGGAACGCTCAAATATAGAACTAAAGCATGTATAGAAATAGGCAGAATATTTCGTGTGTTATCTTTTTAAGCCATGTTTTTATCATTTTAGGACAAATGTATTTTATTTAAATCATAATGAATAATAGTAGTTTATATAAATAATTTAAAATAATCGAAAAATATTTGAGTTGGCAAAAAGTTTCAAAATGGATTGGCTTTTTTTGTCCTTGTTCGAGTGTTATAGCAAGCGCACTATTTAACCTGATTTGGTGAACTTAACAACGCTTAAGTTCATAAAACATGACAAGGCAGAGGTATTCGAGCAAATTTTTGTTCGAGAGCAGTTAAAGATTGCAAGAAATAATCTAAAGACAACTTTAGCTGTTTGATTCGACGCTGCCTTGTATTTAACAAATTTTATAGGGTGTCGAAAATGGTCGCTCAAGCTATCCGAAATATTATTTCTCCTAAATCAGTTATAGCTCAGTATCAAAAGATAGATTTCTCAAATAAAGGAACTATCCCAATTCGCCATTTAAATATCGGATTTGATGGTAAAGAAATTGATATTGAGTTTTACGTCAACAACCAGTTTGCAACTTTGTTCTTTGCAACGCTTTCGGTTTTTTTGACCTATGGTGAAGATCTGGTGATTGAAACAGCTCGTCATCACCGTGAATTTATTCAAGATCCGATTTTAAAACAGCGTGTTACATCGCTGATTGGTCAAGAAGCCATCCATTCAAAATTGCATAATGAGTTCAATGATGCAATTAAAGAGCTGGAATATCCGGTCGATTTTTATCGTTTCTTGGGTGAGAACTTCTTTAAATATGTGTTCTTAAAATTCCCGCAGCCATTAAAGCTTTCACTCATGGCGGGTATTGAACATTTTACGGCGGTACTTGCCGAATACATGATGAAGCATGAAAAGAATTTCTATTATACCGACGATGCCAAAAGTCGTGCCTTATGGATGTGGCATATGCTTGAAGAATCTGAGCATAAAGATATTGCTTATGACGTCTATCAGGTTTTAAACGGTAATTATCCGTTACGGGCAACGGGCTTTTTAATGGCTTTCATTACCATTTTAGGGCTTATTCCGACAGCAACTTTATTTGTACCCCTACTGCGTAAGCCAAAAGAACTGTTAACCAGAAAATTCTGGAAAGACGCGCGCCGTGGCGTCAACTTAATTTTTAGTCCAAAAGATGGCGTATTTGGTAGCACCATTGGTCAGATTTTTGATTACTTACGTCCAGACTTCCACCCAAATGACCATGATACGTCCGAATATCTGGAGTACTACAAAGACAAATTACTCAAAGAAGGCGGCGCGATTGCACCTTACTTTGTGAAGGAATTTACACCACCAGTTCGTGCAGTTTCATAAGCCTATTGGTCATGGCAGTAATATGACAATTACTGCCATCTCCCTAAAGTTTTTTAGGATTTACTATGATTTTATTTGGTAAGAAAGACCAGCCGAGCCGAAACGCATATGCGGTCGTAACTGGGGCAGGCAGTGGGATTGGACGAAGCTTTGCAGTTGAACTGGCAAAACGTGGTGGCAGCGTAGTCTGCGCAGATATTAATTTAGAAGCTGCTGAAGAAACCGTAAAGTTAATTGAACAGTTGGGACAAAAAGCATTTGCTGTACAGTGCGATGTTGGGCAAGCAGAACAAGTACAGACTTTGGCTGATCAAGCAGAGCAGTTACTTGATCATCCGGTAACTCTCATTATTAATAATGCTGGCGTAGGGCTAGGTGGCAAATTTGATGAAATGAGCTTAGAAGACTGGAAATGGTGTATGCATGTAAACCTGTGGGGTGTTATTCATGGTTGTCATGCATTTGTGCCAAAGTTCAAAAAACTAGGTTACGGTGCAATCATTAATGTGGCTTCTGCCGCGTCGTATACCGCAGCACCAGAAATGAGTGTCTACAATGTAACGAAAGCGGGTGTTTTGGCATTATCAGAAACCCTTTCAGCCGAGCTTCGTAAATTCAATATTAAAGTTAATGTGCTTTGCCCGACTTTGGTGCCAACCAATATCATTAAAAATGGTCGTATTCCGGGGCGTTATTCCAAGCTTGCAGACCATGCACTCATGAACTATGCCATGACAACCAGTGATGCAGTTGCAACTTTAACATTGAATCGATTAGATCGTGGGCAGCTCTACACCACGCCACAGATCGACGCCAAATTATTCTGGCTTATGAAAAGGACATCTCCAACGCTATATGCAAAGTTCCTTGGGCTTTCGTATCAGTTATTTAAATAAAATTTTGTATAGGCAGAAAAATTATGGTCACTAAACCTAGAACAAATACACGCACCCGTAAAACCCAAGAAGTTGCACATATTTATGACACTTTTATTGTCGGTGCGGGTATTTCTGGTCTTGCTGCTGCAATTAAGCTAAATGAAGCAGGCCTAACTAATTTTAAAATTATTGAAAAAGCAAGCCGCGTTGGTGGTACTTGGCGTGAAAATACCTATCCGGGCTGTGGTTGTGATGTACCTTCGGCTCTGTACTCTTACTCGTTTGCTCCAAGTGCAAAATGGAGCCATTTATTTGCACGTCAGCCGGAAATTTTAAGTTATTTAGAAGATGTTAGTCGTGAGTTTGATATTGAGTCCTTAATTGAATTCAATACCGAACTATTAAAAGCGGAATGGGACAATGTAAAAAATGTCTGGAAACTAGAGACAAGCTCTGGTTTATATATTGCTAAAACAGTTCTATTTGCTACAGGCCCAATTACCGAAGCGCAGATTCCACGCCTTAAAGGTTTAGATACCTTTACAGGTGAAATGTTCCATTCGGCGAAATGGAACCATGACTATGACCTTACGGGAAAACGTATTGCCGTGATTGGTACTGGTGCATCTGCCATCCAGTTTGTGCCCCAAATTCAGCCTAAAGCAAAAGAACTGTTTGTATTCCAACGTACAGCCCCTTGGGTACTGCCAAAACCGGATACGGATTTGGGGGAGTTGAGTAAATCAATTATTGCCAAATACCCAAAAATACAGGCCACTTGGCGCCAGACTGTAGCAAGCACCTTAAATGTCATCAATTTTGGTTTACGCAACCCAAAAGCTTTAAAGCCTGTCAATTTTGCTGCGAAACAACTATTAAAGTTACAAATTAAAGATCCGGTTTTACGTAAAAACGTCACACCTAACTTTGATATTGGCTGTAAACGTATTTTATTTGCCAATAACTATTATCCAGCATTACAAGCACCGAATACCACACTTATTCCACATGGCTTAGTTAAAGTGGAAGGCAACACCGTGGTTGCAGCTAACGGTGAACGTCACGAAGTAGATGTGATTATTTGGGGTACAGGTTTTGAAGTGTCTCATCCACCCATTGGTAAACGGGTACATAACGAAAAAGGGGAATGTCTGGCAGAACTCTGGAAAGACTCCTCACCGGAAGCTTACTTAGGAACCAATATTGAAAATGTACCGAACGCATTTCTTATGCTAGGGCCAAATGTCTTGGTTTATGACTCATTCATTGGTCTTGCTGAAGCCCAACTGCAATATATTGTAGTTGGTTTATTGCAAATGAAAGCGAAAGGTATTGCTAAACTTTCTGTAAAATCAGAAATAATTAAAAAGCATAATGAGCTTGTACAAAAGCATTTACAAACCACAGTATTCAATAGTGGTGGTTGTAAGAGTTATTACCTTGATGCAAATGGTCGTAACTTTGCAGCATGGCCATGGTCATTGAAAAAGCTTAAACAGCGTTTACATCATTTAAATTTAGAAGAATATGAGGTCATCTATGAAGCTGATCTTGTAAAAGTAAAACCAAAAGTTGAAGAAGTTGCAGGTTAATTAATTTATAAAAGCCCACTTTATTGATGAAGGTGGGCTTTTTACTATTAAATAATGAAAGAAATATATGAAAATTCAATAAATAATATAATGAAGTTAAAGTAAACGATAAATTTAAATATACTTCAAAATAAAAATGGGCCAAGAAGTCTATATAATTTTCATTTAAAATAATATAGCTATTTTTAAAAATGAATTTTTAAGTGAAAAGTTTTCTTTTTAATCAATTTTTTAAATTGTATATTGGAAAACATTTTTATATCAATAACTTGTGTAGTTGATAATTATTGTAAATAAATGTGAAAGTATTCACAACCTTATTTTTTTTTGTTAAGATCATTAACATTAAAAACATAGAGATAATAATAATGATCAATAAAGTATTAATAGTGTTATGCGTGAGTATTGTATTTGTATTAGGGTATTGGGCATATTTAGATACCCAAAATAAAAGACATCAAGAGCTCATGAGGATCATTCAAGAAGCTGAAAAAAATTTGCAGACAATCGAACGTAATCCTAACCGTGTTAGTCATAGCAATTTAGCTTCATATAATTTGCAAAAATATATCAGTGATAAAAAAGTTTTTTTCTAAGCACAGGGGTGATTGTGATTTGCTTTAAAAAGTGTGCCATTGATCATATCTTTTCATAAATTTTGATCATGTTGCTGTTGAATCTGTTAAACTTATTGAACGTATAGTAAAAAAGCTGCATAGGGGTTATGCAGCTTTTTTGTGTTTCAAGAGGGGCTGTGGCTATTTTCTGTGTATGACAGCAGAAATCAAATGAGTGGCATATTTGTTGCTTCGTCTATTTAAGATTTTTGTCTAGAGATCTGAACAGAAAAACAAGATTGCTCAGATACCTACATAGAAGTACATATTCCACAGCTCAGATTTTGCATAGAGGCTACTTATGGCGGCGCCCAATTCTTCGGCAGGGTGGTTAGAGCGTTTATTTAAGTTAAGCGACAATAAAACCACGTTTCGAACAGAAGTTCTTGCTGGTGTAACTACATTTTTAACAATGTGCTACATCATCATTGTCAATCCACTTATTTTATCTGAAACCGGCATGGATCATGGCGCCGTATTCGTTGCGACCTGTTTGGCAGCAGCAATCGGTTGCTTAGTGATGGGTATTATTGCTAATTATCCAATCGCCTTGGCACCCGGTATGGGGCTTAATGCTTATTTTACCTATTCGGTTTGTATGGGCATGGGAGTGCCATGGCAGACAGCTTTAGCAGCTGTTTTTGTTTCAGGTGTGGTATTCCTTGCAATTAGTTTCTTTAAAATTCGTGAGGCGATTGTCAATGCAATCCCGATGTCGCTTAAATTTGCGATAGGTGGTGGTATTGGTTTATTCCTTGCGCTTATTGCGTTAAAAAATGCCGGAATTATTGTCGCAAACCAAGCAACGTTGGTCGGTTTGGGCGATATTAAACAACCTACTGTATTATTAGCTTTATTTGGCTTTTTACTTATCGTAATTTTGCATCAGCTTAAAGTCCGCGGTGCGATTATTATTAGTATTTTAGTCGTTACAGCAATTGCCACAGCTTTAGGTCTAAATGAATTTAAGGGTGTGGTTGGTGAAATTCCTTCAATTGCGCCAACATTCATGCAAATGGACTTTGAAGGGTTGTTTACCGCAAGTATGGTTGGTGTCATCTTTGTATTCTTTATTGTTGACTTGTTTGACAGTACGGGTACTTTGGTTGGCGTTTCACACCGTGCGGGCCTTTTACAAGATGGTAAATTGCCACGTTTGAAAAAAGCGCTATTTGCTGACTCTACTGCAATCGTTGCTGGTGCTGCATTAGGTACCTCATCAACTACGCCATATATTGAATCGGCTTCAGGTGTAGCAGCAGGTGGACGTACAGGTTTAACCGCGGTAGTTGTCGCTTTCTTATTTATTTGCTGTTTATTCTTGGCACCTCTTGCTCAATCTGTGCCAGGTTTTGCAACAGCACCCGCTTTATTGTTCATTGGTGTATTGATGATCCAAGGGATTACTCACATCGATTGGGATGATATTACAGAAGCTGTACCAGCCTTTTTAACGATTGTATTTATGCCATTTGCTTACTCAATTGCAGATGGTATTGCAATGGGCTTTATCAGCTATGCATTAGTTAAATTATTTACGGGTAAGGCAAAAACTGTTCCATACATGGTGTGGATTATTGCTGCCCTTTGGGTATTTAAATTTATCGCCTTTGGCGGTTAAGACGATTGTTTATAATTTCCTTCTAGAACTATTTTAGTGATAGGGATATAAGAAGGAAATTATAGAAGGGTGTGCTTACCACACCCTTTTTTCTTTAGATGTGGAGTTAATATGAATCAAGTCGAGCTGATTCAGGCCTTACCAAAAGCCGAGTTGCATGTGCATATTGAAGGGACCTTTGAACCTGAATTAATGTTTGCCATTGCACAGCGTAATCAGATTCAGATTCCTTACAAATCTGTTGAAGAAGTAAAGCAAGCTTATAACTTTCACAATCTTCAATCATTTTTAGATATTTACTATGCTGGTGCAAATGTTCTTGTTCATGAGCAAGATTTCTACGACCTAGCATGGGCATATTTTGAAAAGTGTGCAGAAGATCGTGTCGTTCATACAGAAATGTTCTTCGATCCGCAAACTCATACTGACCGTGGTATTGCTTTTGCAACCGTGATCAATGGGCTTAAACGTGCATGTGCTGACGCAAAAGCCAAATTTGGTATCAGTTCTCAGCTGATCATGTGTTTCTTACGTCATTTAAGCGAAGAAGCTGCATTTGAAACGCTTGAGCAAGCTTTACCGTTTAAACAAGATATTATCGCTGTAGGACTTGATTCAAGCGAAGTAGGCCATCCACCAGCTAAATTTGAACGTGTTTTTGCTAAAGCGCGTGAAGAAGGCTTCTTAATCGTGGCTCACGCAGGTGAGGAAGGCCCACCTGAATATGTGTGGGAGGCTTTAGACCTGCTCAAAGTAAACCGTATTGACCACGGCGTGCGTTCTGAAGAAGACGAACAATTAATGGCTCGTTTAATTAATGAAAAAATGCCATTAACGGTTTGTCCTTTAAGTAACTTAAAGCTATGTGTTGTTAAGGATATGAAAGACCACAATATCCGCCGTCTTTTACAAAAAGGCGTACACGTGACTGTTAACTCAGATGATCCTTCATATTTCGGTGGTTATATGAATGATAATTTCTTTGCCATTCAACAGGCATTAGATTTAACCAATGATGAGTTGAAGCAACTCGCAATTAACTCTTTTGAAGCCTCTTTCATTTCAGATGAAGAGAAACAAAAGTGGATTTCAGAAATCCAGAAAATCTAAATAAAAAACCGCCTGTGATAGGCGGTTTTTTTAACATTGAATTTATTTAGGTTGTTTGGTCATACTGTTTAAAACATTGTCTTTATCTACAAAGTGATGTTTTAAAGCTGCAAGTACATGTCCAGCAATAAGTAAACCTGCAAACCATGAAATATAAATATGTAATGGCTTAACAATGGCTAATAACTCAGGGTTATCTTGCACCAGGCGTGGAATTTCAAATAAATATAAAACCGGAGCAGGGTGACCAGCACTCCAGCTAAATAAACAGCCAGTGACCGGTAAAGCGACTAAAATCACATACAGTAATAAATGTCCGATGTGAGCTAAAGTTTTCATTGTTGGTGACATCGTGTCAGGCAATTGTGGAGCAGGATGGGTGTAACGCCAAAACAGACGAATGACCACGAGGAAGATAATGGTTGTGGCGATATTCTTATGTAGTGTAATGACATCCCCTTTAAAGCTGCCATCAACGTCATAACTTAGAAAATTTCCACTATAGAAACCAATCACCCAAGCAGTGATAAAAATGATGGCCATGACCCAATGCAGAATCTGTGCAGTACGGGTGTAGTATTGAGAGGTTGAGGCAGGCATAAAAGACCCTTTTTTTATCATTCTAGCGCTAGATTTTATGGGAAACTGTTAAATTTGAGAAATATTGTTCCCGTAACAGAGCGTGCTATAAACAGAACGGTTCAATTTAAAAAACACGGTTAAGTTGAGCTGGAGAATAAGGGACTTAATTTGCACAAATGCATCAATTTATTTGTTTCTTCTAAGTACAAGTTTAGGCAAAATACGCGCTGCTTACGTTCGATCAAAGGAAAAAATGATGAAAAAATTGATGCTCGCTGTAGCACCAGTTGTTTTAGCTTTAACTGCATGTGCAACAACTACAGGTACCGGTACTGGCGGTGCTTCTGCACAAACGACAACTCAACAGTTAGGCGTAGCTGCATTAAAAGTTGCTGTTAATGCGAAATGTATTACAGAAATTAATAATGTTGCTGCATGGAAGACAGCAACAAAATATATGACTGCTGACCAGCGTGATAGCATCCAAACGAATGTTTGCGGCTGTGTAAGTGAAAAAGCACCAAATAGTGTGACTGCAGTAGAATTAGCTGCTGCTGCGCTTGACGTGAATGCACGTGCTACAATCGTAAACCAAGTGGTTTCTAAAACTGTAAATGCTTGTGTGGCAGAAGCTTTACAAAAATAATTGATGTTTTAAGCATTAAAGAAGGCCGATTCTTATAAATCGGCCTCTTTTTCATTGGAGTATACATGTTTGTTGCAGGCGTAGATGAGGCAGGGCGAGGCCCATTAGTGGGTTCTGTTGTTGCTGCAGCTGTTATTTTAGATCCGAATAATCCAATTTTAGGATTAAACGACTCTAAAAAATTAACTGAAAAGAAACGTGAAAAGTTGTTTATTGAAATTCAAGAAAAAGCTTTAGCATGGTCAATAGCAGAAGCTACACATGCAGAAATTGATGAGCTGAATATCTTGCAGGCAACTTTTTTGGCTATGCAACGTGCAGTGGAAGGTCTGAAAACACAACCTCAAAAGGTAATTGTAGACGGCAATCAAATTCCAAAAGGAATTATTATTCCTTGTGAGGCGATTATAGGGGGAGATGCAAGCCATGCCGAAATTAGTGCGGCGAGTATCTTGGCTAAAGTCACGCGTGATCGTCAAATGGCAGAATTAGATCAACAATATCCATTATTTGGTTTTGCCAAGCATAAGGGGTATCCAACCAAAGCACACTTTGAAGCCATTGCTGCTCATGGCGTGATTGATCAACACCGTCGTAGTTATGCACCTGTAAAACGCGCATTAGGTCTATAAATTTATATATTCCCAAAAAATTTAAAGCGACTATAAAGTCGCTTTAATTAGGGAGAGAACAACTTCATACTAACGATTGAAGTTTTTCTGTGCATAATTATCATCTTCATATGAAACTTGATAATCTTGATCAAGATGTTGAAGGTGTTCATGCATTGCACGTTCATGTTGAATACGTTGATAAATTTCTTCGCGATGAACAGAAACCTCTTTTGGTGCATTTACACCAATTCGAACTTGGTTTCCTTTGACGCCAAGCACAGTAACACTGACTTGATCCCCAATCATTAATGTTTCCCCGACACGGCGGGTCAGAATCAGCATGTTTATCTCCTTGCTAAACGCTTAAAACTGCAATATTGGTACCCAAATAAAAAGCTCAACCTCAGTTTTCAGTCAGATTCTAACAGAAATATGAGAACAAAGTCATATTTTGATAATCACTGCCAAAAAACTTTCCGTTTAATATAACAGAGCCGCTATAAAAAAAACTATAGCGGCTCTGTGTTTTCTTTGATTATTGTCGGACAAGTAAACATTTTTTAATGAATTCTTGACCGTTCGGTAAAATTAAGCGCGTGCGCTGCTTTCACCATGTTCACGATCTAAACCAAAAGCGGTATGTAAGCAACGAACTGCAAGCTCAAGGTATTTTTCATCAATAATGACAGAAACCTTAATTTCAGATGTTGAAATCATAAGGATGTTAATACCTTCGTCAGCAAGGGCAGTAAACATTTTGCTTGCTACACCCGCATGCGAGCGCATACCTACACCCACGATAGATACTTTAACGATGTCATCGCGTGTTGAAACTTCACGTGCACCAATATTTTTGGCAGTTTCATTTAAGATTTTTTCAGCTTTTGCTAAATCAACACGGTTTACAGTAAACGTGAAATCTGTTGTGCCATCTTCTTCAACATTTTGGACTATCATATCCACTTCAATGTTGGCATCACTTACTGGTGATAAAATTTTAGAAGCAATACCCGGTTCATCAGGTACACCTAAAATTGTTAATTTTGCTTCGTCACGGTTAAAAGCGATACCTGCAATGATTGGCTGTTCCATAGTGTCTTCTGCCTCAGTAGTAATGAGTGTACCTACATTTTCTTTAAATTCGTCGTCAAATGCGCCGTCGTCATCATTATCAAAACTTGATAATACGCGTAAAGGAACTTGATATTTTCCGGCAAATTCTACTGAGCGAATCTGTAAAACTTTAGAACCTAATGATGCCATTTCTAGCATTTCTTCAAAAGAAATACGATCGATTTTCTTCGCTTTAGGGGCAACACGAGGGTCTGTAGTATAAACTCCATCAACGTCAGTATAAATTTGGCATTCATCTGCTTTTAGGGCAGCTGCAATGGCAACACCAGAAGTATCTGAACCACCACGTCCTAGAGTTGTAGTATTTCCGTTGGCATCGAAGCCTTGGAAGCCTGCAACTACAATAACACGGCCTGCATCTAGGTCATTGGTCATGACATCTGTGTCAATCGACTCAATACGCGCCTTAGTAAATGCACTGTCAGTTTTAATACCGACTTGACGTCCGGTATAGGATTTAGCTTCCACACCAATCGAATTAAGTGCCATAGCTAACATGGAAATCGTCACCTGTTCACCGGTTGAAACCATTTGGTCTAACTCGCGTGGGTCAGGTGTTTCGGTAATGGCTTTAGCGAGGGCAAGTAAGCGGTTTGTTTCACCACTCATTGCAGATACGACCACAACAACCTTGTGACCCTGATCATGCCAACGCTTCACACGACGAGCAACATTTAAAATGCGCTCGGGGGTACCCATAGAAGTACCGCCATATTTTTGAACGATTAATGCCATATCGCCTAAACCCTTATAATTAAACGGGAAAAGTATATTCTTGCTTCCTTGGTTTCATTATATGTACACCATTATGTACATAAATGAAATTGCTGAGTTTATCTAGCAAGCCGTGATTCGGCGGACAGTATATAGTAACGTAAATATGCTAACAATCATTGATCTGGACTAATTTCATCAAGTTTGCTGATTGTTAGCTTCGGTACAACTTATATAGCTTTTTTTAGTTGCTTCTTTTGCTGGCATTCTTCCTCCCACTTCATTACATCAGTAGCGAGGTATCTTTTCATTGTTCCGCCCTCAGAACTTAATGCTGGGGCTGGGAATGGAATCCCCCAAGGTGTGTTAATTTCCCACCGATTAAGTGTGCGTTTAGTAATATGAAACATCTCACACACATTGTTAGATGTCAGATATTTATCCACATTAGCCCTCCTTACTTTCCGCTTTAGGATTTGCCCACCAAAGTACTGGGCCATCTTCTGAATCAAATGCTGCAATTAAAAAGAGTCCTTGTTCTGGCGGTTCTGGCTTCCAGTTGGGCCAAACTACTGCATCTTCCGGTATATTTGGTATTTCATCGTAATCTAATAGTTGAGTTTCAATTTCAACTCTAAGATTCATCTGAAGTTGTGCCCACTGTTCTCTTGTATAGGCTTCTGCTCCTTCTTCAATGGTGTCAAACAATTCAATATCTGGATGAAACCAATTGAAAAGGTTTTCAGGTGGTTCTATTGGCTGGATCTGATATTTAAAACCCGTCTCACTAGATCCATAAAATAGTTTTGCTTCATCAAAGCTTTTGGTTACAAGAGGGGCAGAACCTTTCTTGTAGCAAATTACTATTTCATCAAATTTAAAAACCCGTTCAGCTGTCTTCAAATCAAAGCATTGGTACATAGGTTCACTAAACCAACTTTCTACATAAAATAGATTTTTAATATGATCTTTGCGGGAACCGTGCCATTTCTGGACTTTAATAACATCATCGAAGATTTCTAAGAAAAAGTTGTTGCCTTCCTTTTCATGCATTTTTCTATAACGTTCAACAGCTCTCTCAGCTATCTCTTTAGAAGCTGCTGGTGTTTGTCTAAAAGGGCTGTAACCTTCAGGTCGCATAGCAACCGCCCATAAAGTTGATTTACTCATCCCTCAGCTCCCGATTCGCTATTACATTTATTAAAGTGAAGTCTTAAGATTTCCGTTCCTACTTCATATTTTGTAAACTCATCCTTTTTGTGGTGTTCTTCGGTAACAACTTCATCAACTGTATACCCAGCTGATGCGATAACAACCCCATAGCAAAGTTCATAAAATTCACCATCTTCAGCAACATGATGGCCATCTGCGACTTTATCTCTATACCAATCAAGACTAGCCTCAGCTTCTTTTTGAGCTTCGTCTAAAGAGTCGTGATATTTAAAGCCATCGCCGTTAAAATCATGGCTAAAGTATTTTTGCGGTCGTACCGCCTGAGCTTTGGCTCTTGCTAACCATGCCGTTTCACTTGTATAAAAATCTGTTTCAAATTCAGGACTAAGATCTCTATAAAACTTGTACGCAATTGGGTCATTATTCTTGTACCAATTTTCATGAGCCAATTTTTCTTCATCTTCATTAAACATCGCTAAGCCCTCAAATATTCTTCTTTAGTCCACTCAACAAACTCTTTATAAAGTTGTTGTGCTGGTTTATTTAAACGGTTGTTGTAGTCGATCGTTATGCGGCGCCAAGCGACTGGTACCGCATAATGCTTGGTTAGAAACATTGCTTGATCAATGCCTTGCCGGACTATTACGTAGCCCAGCAATTGCAAGTAGTACATAAAACCAAGCATGTGTTTTTGGCTCACTTTCTTGTACTGATCTTTCATATTAGAAACCGTCTCCTAATAAATAATCAGGCTCAGCCTCTTGAAGTGGCGTAGATGTAGGGTTCTCTAATTCAAAGCGGCGTTTTTTCACATACCCCATAAGCTTTGGTTGAATTTGTGGATCTCGTGCAGCCACGTCTATTTCCAAAGCATCTAGCGTTGTAAGGTCTGGTGCAGTTTGGATTTGAACCATTAAAGAGGGTGGCTCATTAGCAGATGCCTTTTCTTTTTCTAGCTCTTCAAGACGTTTGTGAGTGGCGAGAAGGATAGGCTTCATTTGTTCGTCATCCCATGTGCGGGTATAACGATAAACCGCATTTACTTCTGCAGGTGTTTTTGACTCTTTTACACGCTGTAGAAGAGTATCTAGGGTTTGCTGATACTCATTGTTTTTTTCTTGCTCAGGTGTAGGCTGAGTTAAAAAATCTTCAGATGAAGACACATAAGGTTGTTCTGTAATAACAATCGCACTATCTAAAGCTGATCCTATATTTTCTGAAATATCTTCGGATTGCACCAATGAGTCTTCAGAAGTAGTTACATTTGTTTGCTCAGTAATAACAATTGTAGGTTGTTTAACTTCATCAACAATTTCAGAAGTCTTTTCTACAACTACTGTCTGTGCACCTTTTGATTTCTTAGCACGCTGTTTCTTTGGTTCGTCACCTAGGCGAATAACACTAAAATCGTCACTAACTTCAAAACCTAACGCTTTAGATAGTGCTTTTAATTGAAGCTTGGCGTTTTCTGCATCACGTTGAACAAAGCCGCTATTAATAGATTCAATTAATGCGGTGGTTCTAAAATTCACGATGTAAATAGAAGGCGAATATGTAGTAATTACAAAAACATCCTGTCCTTCCTCATATTCATCAATAGTTAATGGCTTTGTGAATGTAATGCCAGCCAGCTCAATAGTTTCGATTTTGATGCAGAATTCAAAACCCGGTTTACCAAAAACAGAAGCGGGGAATTGATCTAAGTCAGAAAAGTCCAACATGTCTCCAATAGGACGACAAAGAACAGTTTTACCTTTTTGAAGAGCTGCAAATGCTTCTTGAGCAGTAATTAAATTTGTCATGTTCTTATCCTTTTTTAACTGAAACTAATTTCCAAAAACTTAGGTGCTTACGATCAAAAAAAGCGCCTCGGCCAAGTTCTTTTACTGCTGCACGAAAGAGGGTTTCTTCATCTGAATCTTCGTCAGCCCAAACTTTTACATTGCCTTCATACTGGGCGTAAAAGCCTGGTGTACTTTGAACTCTAACTATCCATTCACAACGTTCTTTCATGCTGTCATCCCCGTTTTAGCTAATGTTTCAATGTCTTGTTTAACTGCTGGTAGTTTTGCTGCTTCAATTTGGATAAGGGCATCTATGCCGAAGTGTTCACAAACTGTTTTCACGTCTAGGCCGCGTTCAGCTATGAAGTTTTGAAGTTCATCTCTTTGTTGATCTGAGATACCGTTAAATTCAGGTGGACTAATCCAAGTGCCACGTTGCTTATCAAACGTGCAATTCAATGCTTTAGCCCTCATTAACATTGCTTGACGCATGTTCTGGTAATACATGTGTTCTTTATCAAGCGATTCCGTTAATTGATTAAGGTCACCTGCATGCTCTGCTTCCTCACAGCTTTGTTTCCAGTTTTCTAGCTCTTCTTGGGCTTTAGCTGCTGCAAGTTGTGCAGGCGTTAAGGTGTTAATGTGATCTTTAGCTTGAGTAATCAGGTCAGCCAAGAAAGTAGGGTGTGCTTTAAGATCAGGTACCCATACTTCACCGGTTTCACCGCCTAAAGCACCTGAGTTTTTCGCATGATGTGTAGGCGAAGGTTTGAAATTAATAACGCGGGCATTTTTACCTTCACCAGTAGTAACAGTTGTTAGATAACCCATGACATCTGCGATACGGTAAAGCTCGTTACGGTTTTTACCACCTAGATCTGGGCGGTAAATAATTTGATCACCGTTTTGATCTTCTGATGCGTGTGCAATGAAAACAACATCTTTACCTAAACTGATCAAAGTATTGATGTATTGCTTGAACGTTTGGTTCGCTAAACCTTGAGCCTTTAACTTTAAAGAACCATCTTTTTGACGGTTATTTGCCGTAAGTAACAGGTGGGTTTTAATGCATTCAAGCATTGCACCCACGGTATCAATGACTACGGTTTTATATGGTGCTAAGTCCTGCGGAGTAAGGTTTGCAACATCACTCCATTGTTGAACCTGTACAACCGCACCACGACGTAATTCACCAGTACGGTGAGCACCACGGTCAAAGTCAAAAGAAATTGCTTTTTCCGCAGTAAAGCCCATCGATGATTTACCTAAACCCGGATCAGCGTATAGGTACACAATAATTGCTTGAACCAATAAGGTTTGATCAGCCGTAATAATAGGTAGAGCCATTATTCTTATCCTTATCTTGAGCCTGTAAAACCGCGTTTTTGCTTATATGCTTTGCGGTCATAAGTAGGGATATTTGTTTCACGCAGTTTTATAGCGAGCTGCTTTCTGCGCTGAAAATCGATTTCTTGGGTGAGTTCATTCCAAACTTTTGGATAAGAAGTTTGGAACCTGAACACATTTAAAGGCGTCTTAACTCCGTCTTTAACTTTGTAAAGAACTGAGCCATTAGCATTAGATGCGTACACTTGCCAGCCAATGCGAACTGAATACAGCCCTTTATCATCACGGCCTAAAAATGACATGTAGCCGTCAGGGTGTTTTTTGAAATTAGACATGTTCAGCCTCCATACATTCGCATGTACCAACAAAGGCATACGTAAGCGGGCTAGGAGCATCAACAGGTGAAACGTCCTTAATATTTAAAGGAATAATTTCTTTGCGATATTTAACTAAAACCACATCACCTTCACGGCAATTGACAATTCCTTCTCTTGAAGAAAAACGTGCAGATTTAGAAGATTGGGTTACTCTGCAAAATGAAACCTCATCACCAGCTTTGATTTTTGAACGGTCAACAGGAATCATCTTCTTGCAAGTAGGGCAGTTATAATCTTTCATTAGGCTGCCTCCAACCATTTATTACGGTCGATATAGCCAGCTAATAAAATATTTATGTTTTTATGGTCGTCATGATTGGTGAAATCATTCCAAGGTTTGCCGCTTAAGTCAGTTACTGACTCAATAGCAAGGTTAGTAATTTCAGCCGCTGTAAAATCAGATCCAGCTACACCATAGCTATCAGCTACACCGTCAAAATCGAAGCTCACGTTTAATTTGAAGCCGTCAATGCGGATAACTGCTTCACCAGATTTTTCTCCAGTTTTCTTAACAGCCAGAAGTTCATATTCAGAAGCAACGACTTGCTCGCTTTCATATGAGTAATTAGAAGGGACGCTAGAATTAGCAGTTCGATATTCACAAGAACTCAAGGCTACAAGTACAGCAATTGCTGTAACTCCAGTTACCTTATGCTTGTTTGAAAAGGTTTTTACGTTCATAATTGATCTCGCAGTTTGCAAAAGCACATCAGATTTAGCGGTCGGTGTGCTTTTTTGTTGTCTACGAGACAAATACTACTTTAAGTAGAAATTAAGTCAATACATAGTAGGAATTATTTCCTACTTAAAGTTGTATATTATTAGTTTTAAATAATAAAAAACCCACAAAAAGTGGGTTTAAAGTAAAAAATTAATAATTGGTTTCAAAGAAAATAAGCTGAAATTCAATAAATATCTCGGTACAAGCCAACCACTTTTCCAACAAGGCGGCAATCTTCGGAAAGTTTAATAATTTTATCAGGCCAGTCTGGGTTCAATGGTTCCAAGAATTTACTTGTTCCTTCGCCCTCAATGATAAGCTTTTTAAAAGTCGCCTCTGAATCGCCAGCGCAAGCTACAATTACAAGATCATCTGTTTTAAGATCAAATGTTTGAATGTCTGGATTCACATATATTCTATCACCCGGTAGAAAGGTTGGAGCCATAGAATATCCTACTACTTTTAAAGCATATCCATTTTTCCCGCATCTTCTATTTGGCGGTAAATATTCTTCAATTTCCGTATCTTTCAAAACTGTCTCAATCGGTGTAAATGAACCAGCCGCAACCCAAGAGATTACTGGAACCCTGCGTCCTTCGAAACCAACTTTATCTGATAAATCAATATTATTGTCTAACTTAGTGCCATGGTCTAAGTAACTAATTTCCACTCCAAAAATATCAGCCAATGTTTGTAGCTTTTCAATTCTTGGTTTAGCAGAACCGAGTGTATATCTACGAGCCATCTCATAAGAAACACCAATAGCATTTTTTAACTCATTGATAGTTTTAATTGGAGAGTCTTTTGCCTTCATCAATGCGTTGAGTCGGTCCGCAAAGTCTTTGTATTTAGCGTCTTCCATCAAAATAGGCTTCTTTTCTACTGTGGGTAGAATTTTACTATCAATTTTTAGTTGCACCAATTCTATTTTTGGTAGTATATTTCTTTCTACTTTAAGTAGGTTTTTTGGTGTCATTTATGACTACTCCACATGAAGCATTTAATAACGCTGTGACTTTTGCAGGGAGCATCTCAGCTTTAGCTCGAAAAATAGGGGTTACACCTTGGGCTGCTAGCAAATGGAATCCTGAGAAAATTCCAGAAGATCGCTGTTTGAAAATTGAGGAAATTACTCAGGGTCAAGTTAAGGCAGAACAATTACGACCAGATATTAACTGGGAATATGTTCGCAAGAACCTTAAGAAGCAAAACCAATCCGTGAGCTAATTCTCACAAATTAGCAAACGTGCGTATACGTGAAATTTAAAGAGGGATTCACATATGAGTGAAATCAACTTAAGCCCAGAGGCTAAAACAGCAATTTACAAGATGATTCACCAGTCACAAGGAGTTACGCCGCAAGAAATTGCAAACGTACTTGGTGACTCTTACAAGAGCGTACTTAATTACGCAAACCCAAATATGGAAAGCCATTTACCAAGTATTAAGAAGCTTGAGGCAATGATTCAGTTTACACGCAACCCAGCTTTAGTTAAGGCATGGGCACACATGCTTGGTTATGTTCTAGTGCCAGCTAATCAAGTGGATGAGAAAGGCCATGAAGTCAGCATTGTTGAAACCTTGCTACATATAAATATTAACAATGGCCAAACCAATCAACAGGTCCACAAAGTTTTAGAGGATGGAGTTGTTACACCTGCGGAATTAGCAGATACAGAAGAAATCTTAGAAGAAATGGAAAACCACATTCGCCAACTTCGAGAGGCGCTTAAGTCGGAAGCTGCAACTTATATTTCTAAGGTAAAGAAAGAAAAAGCCTGATCTGGTCCATCAGGCTTAGTTAATTCAATTACTGGCTAGAGGAATCGAATATGCAAACTAATCTATCAAATCAAGAGCAAATAATCCAGAGCTGGTTTGAACCGGCTCTCCACACACTTAAAGCATTAATCAAAAAGTGTGAAGAGAACCTAGAGCAAGTTAAAGCTGACACTAAAAATGCGGCTGTTAAGCGCGATGACTTCAAGGACGTTTTAGTTCGTCAGCATCGTATTACATATAACCATGCTGAGGAAATTATCAAAAGCCTTGGTCGTGCTGGGCGTATTCGTTTCTTGGGTAGTACTTACATTCAGTTAAATGTTCAGGAGACCAAATGAATGAGTTGGCTCTTTTCGCAGGCGCTGGTGGCGGAGTACTCGCATCTTATCTCTTGGGATGGCGAACAGTGTGCGCAGTTGAACGTGATGCCTACGCCGCACAAGTTTTGGCGCAACGACAGAATGATGGAATTCTCGAAGCTTTCCCAATTTGGTCTGACATTACAACTTTTGACGGAAAACCATGGCAAGGAATTGTTGACGTTATATCTGGCGGCTTTCCGTGCCAAGACATCTCATCCGCGGGGAAAGGTGCTGGAATCGAAGGTGAACGTTCTGGGCTTTGGTCAGAAATGGCACGAATTATTGGTGAAGTACGACCTAGATACGTGTTCGTGGAAAACTCACCAATGCTTGTTTCCAGAGGACTTACACGAGTCATCAGTGACCTTGCCCAAATGGGGTATGACGCGCAATGGGCACGTTTTTCAGCATCTAACTTTGGAGCGCCCCATATCCGTGACCGAATCTGGATTGTGGGCCACGCCACAAGCAAGGGATTTTCGAAGTGGTCAACCCCAACGATGGGACAATCCGGATCGATCGAGAAACCTAAACGATCAAGTTGCGAAATTCCCAACTCCCAAAGCATCGGATGGGAACAAGCGTGGGAAGGTGAGCAATCATCCAAGGAACGGCTTAGCCGGTGTTGTGGAGAATCTTCCAACTCCGACTGCTTCAATGAGCAAAGGCTCATCA
This sequence comes from Acinetobacter baumannii, assembly GCF_009759685.1. Taxonomy (NCBI): domain Bacteria; kingdom Pseudomonadati; phylum Pseudomonadota; class Gammaproteobacteria; order Moraxellales; family Moraxellaceae; genus Acinetobacter; species Acinetobacter baumannii. Next base: position 2,646,072 of record NZ_CP046654.1, read on the forward strand.
CCAGCGACTCTGACCAGGAAAGATGGCAAGAGCAGGATAAACGATCGGCTCGATCATCATGTAATGAACTCACATGGTGGGAAGTTGAACCCGAATTGGGTCGAGTGGCTGATGGGGTGGCCAATCGGGTGGACCGACTTAAAGCCATTGGAAATGGACAAGTTTCAATCGTGGCTAAATGCGCATTCGAATATTTAGGTGGTGCAAAATGAATTATTACCAACACCATATTGGTGACTTTAACAATGCGACTCGCCACCTCAGTTTAATTGAGCGTGCGATTTACCGCGACTTATTAGACATGTATTACGACACAGAGAAGGCGATTGATGCATCAAGCATTGATCGTCTAGCACGTCGTTTGCAATGTACTACCGAAGAGCAAAAAGAAGCTCTCAAATATGTACTTGATGAGTTTTTCATTCTTGAAGAAGGTGTTTATCGCAATAATCGTTGTGAACGAGAAATTGCTGAATATCACGGGAAAAAGAAACAAGCGAGTGAGGCTGGTAAAGCGTCTGCTGCAAAACGTGCAGCGAAAAAGAAAGGCTCGTCCAACAGTGATTCATCAAAAGATGATCAAGCGTCTAACGAAAATTCAACGGTCGTTGAAAATCCGTTAAACGAAGAACAAACGGATGTGCAACCAACCAATAACCATAAACCATTAACCATAAACCAAGAACCAATTATTGATAGTAGTAGTAATGCGCGTGAAGAAAATTCGCAATTTACACCAATCCAATTTGCTCAGTATCAGATCGATGATCACAAGCGTTACTCAATGCGTGAATTCATTTCTGAATACAGCGAGTTTCAATACGATTTCATCTCACTTGCTCAACAAAGATTTGTTTCTGTACCTGAAATCGACTTGAGAACCATGATTCAAAATTTCGGTGACTGGTACTTTGCAAACGAATCAAGCTCGTTGAATACACCAAGCATCTGGTTGGTTAAGTGGTTCTCTTGGGTTCAAAACAACGAGAAACAAGTTGCTGCTAACCGCAAGAAGCAAGAGCAAATCACTTCAACCGGTCAAAAACCACAAGAGTCGGGTTACTTCGCTAATCTTTTTGAAGAACAGAGCGAATCTCAAATCGTGGATGTAACCCCAGCAAAAAAGTTTCCAATGATTGAGGAGGTAGGTCATGCATGAGATTACCTTGAACGAAGTGCGTCAATTAATCGCTTCTCTTCGCACTGTTTACGCTGCTCAGTTCAATAAGCAATTTCCAGCAACAGGCGAAAGTGCAATTCCTCTGTCAGTGGTTGAGCAAATCGCACTTAAAACGCTGGTTGGCGTTCAACAAAACCAATTTAACAACGCACTTGCTCGTTTACTTACAGCAGGTGGACGCTTTATGCCGTCATTTGCCGAGTTTCGCACCTGGTGTATCGGTGAAAGTTGGATGTCTCCAGAAGAAGCTTGGTCTCGCGCATGTAAGTTTACAACTGACCGTTCCGTGGTTATTACCCAAATCACTAAGTACGCCTTAGACGAGGTTATGTATTTGATCGAAGCCGGCCAAATGCGAGCAGCTCAAGATAATTTCTTCGGGACCTACAACGTGATGGTTGCTAAAGCTCAGTTAAAAGGCCGTCAGCAAGAGTTTTACACTCCACCGCTACAACTAGAACACAAAGAACCTAAACACATTCCTGTGAGCAATGACGAGGCTCAAAAGCATCTCCAATCATTGATGGAACGATTAAAAATCAATGGTCGTAAACCTGCACCAGTACAAAAACTTCAGGCAAAAGAAAAAGAGCCTGAGCTTGCAAAGGAATTAGGTCCAGATCCTTTCGATAATCCGCAGGAATACGCAGAGATGTGCCGCCGTGAAGGTATGCCTATTCCAAGAAATATTCTGCAGTTAATTGAAGGGGCGAATGCATGAAAGCATCTAAATTGATTAGAGATAAAGGACTGCAATACGCGAAGGAAATCGTAGATTCAGCACCTTCTAACGCAACTGAATGGAATGAAGGTTTCGAGTTCCAATGTGGTCAAAGTGTAGAGATTAGCAAGGCTGATCGAGAAAAGTATTTTGTAGACATTTCCGAACTCAAGCGCCTGCTGGAATCGATTGATCAAATTAATGCGTTTGATGGCGGTATTAAAGAAGCTAAAGAGATTCTAAGCCGCATCAATAAAAATGGCAGCAAGTACGCGACATTATTTGAAAGACCTGCATTAGAGCAAGCCATCCGCGACCACGAATCAATATACGGAGGCGGTCATGTTTAACAGTGATGAATGTGGGATTTGGTCTATTTGGGAAAACGGGAAGTGGCATGGAGATTTTAAATTTCCAGATGGTGTTATGACTAAGTTGCCAGAGGAAAAGGAGCCAGCCATGAGTGAGTTTAAAGTCGGGGATCGTGTTCTTAGACACTTCAATAAAAAAGTTTACTTCGTGAATCACCGAGTTGGAGATGAAGAATATTTAATTTCCTATGAGAAGGATACGCCAGTATCAAAATGCCAGATTTGTGAGCATTTTAGCAATTTGAAGTTAGTTCATGAACCAGATTTAGGCGACAACCCCCACACAGAAAACCGCATTGGTCGCATTGATAAACCATCGGATTCGAGGGAATTAGAAAACCTAGACAAACTAGAAAACCACATTTCGCCGAATTGCAAAGTAACTGAAGTTCACATTAACGAAGCTTACAAGCTTAATCGATTGGGGTGAAGAATGGATAAGTGTAGAGAAGAGTTTGAGAAGCAAAAGTACTGGATTGGGCTATTTAGAGACGCGGTTGATTTTGATGAGGAGCTTGGTCGATATGTTTTAAACGGTCAAAGAAAGCTTTACGCATTTCACCTCGATTCATTTAACGAGAAATGGGCAATTTGGCAAAAAGCATGGCAGCACCAGCAAGCGAAAGTGGAGGAGCTGCAAAAGCGGGTGGATCAACAAGGACTAATCATTGCAAAAGCTATGTCTATTGCATCAGACCTTCAAAAGAGCTGGTCAATGTTTGAGATTGGCAAGAAGTTAGAGCAAGCGCTCAATGGTGGTGAGCCTAAATGACATCAATGAGCCTTGCTGATTACCGCCTTACATGCCCGAAAGTTCAAAAGAAAAAGGGTCGAAACAAGTTTAATGCTTCGAAAATTAAATTGGATGGAATGACTTTTGACAGTACTAAAGAATACAAACGGTATATCGAGCTAAAGGCTCTACAACAACGAGGTGAAATTAAAGAATTGCAGCATCACACAAAATTTGAATTGGCACCGAAGACAAAATTAGAAGGGGAGAAACGAGCTAAACCAGCACTTAGATATTTTGCCGATTTCACTTATTTCACGACAGCAGGTGAATACGTTGTTGAAGATGTGAAGTCTATAGCTACACGCAAGCTACCGAGTTACCGAAATAAAAAACACCTGATGAAAACAGTTCACAATATTGATGTGAGGGAAGTTTAAACATGAATGCAAAAGTTAATAACAAGACAATGGACTGGTCTAAACGTTCTGCTCATCAATGGTTGGAACAATATGGTCTATGGGTAAGATCAACAAAATCTAAAGTTTCTGCTAATCCTCTAGCATGTTTAATTGACCAAAATGACACAACTAGAATTAGATCAAGTAAGGTCTCTATGCCATGCGAAATTGAAGATTATGAGGCAGTTGAAGTAAGCAAACTCTTGGCTAAAATGCATAACGATAATAGGGAATTTCTACAAGAAAGAGCTTGGTTTTTAATACTTTATTATGAAAATAATTGGTCGTATTTAACAATTGCCAATGTACATAGATGTAGTAAAGCAAAAGTACGTGCTGAGATTGATAAAGGTTTGGCTTATTTGGATGGTAAAATAGAGGTATTGCAATCTTGACAGTGCAGCACACTTGGTTTAGATTTGTGATATGGTGGGACGAAGTTATAAGCGTTGCACCAAAATGTTTTAAAAGCTCGCCAAATGGTGGGCTTTTTTATTGCCTAATATATTTCAGGAAAAACCCAAAATATCAATTTTGGGCTTTAAAGTGAGTATAAAAATGAGTGAATTAAAAAAAGATATACCAGAGATTACTGGTGAAATGATTTCAGATGTACATCGAATTTTACAATATGGAGCCAGCTTATCCTGTGGAATTGTTAGTGATCAGAATCGTGACTCAATTTATTTAGACGTGGAATATATTGACCACAAACTAGTTCTATCTGATTAATCTCAGTCGTTAATTTTTTGATTTTATCCAGTTGGTCATTCGTAGCTTTGGACATGTTAGGAGAGAAGTCAAAAGGCTTACCTGTTATTTTGGATCTTTGGGCTTCGCAACGATGTCCTAAGTCATAAAATATTTGATTTAATTCGCGAAGTATTTCAATTTTCTTATCCTGCAGGTTGTTGAAATCTATTAGTTCCTGAGAGTTAGAAAGTAATTTAACTTTATTTAGAATATTAGGTTGTACATCTAATGTGAGCAGACTACTACTTGGATCAGGAAGGAAAATAGAATGTGTTTCACTCATGCTTGGATAGTTTTGTGTAATATCTATTAATTGATTGTTAGGCGAAATCCAAACTGCATGGTGCATAGCTTCAAGCATGAGTCCTTTCCATTCTGAAAAAATCCAACCATATACAACACCACCTCCTTGATTTTGTACTAACCATTCAACATTCCAATAGCAATTGCCTATCGGGAGTAAATCAATACTGTGGGGTGTGGTAATTAGATCCCCAGAGTTAATGCTCTTAGCAAAAGATATAAGTTCTGGGTTATGTATTGAAGGTGTGGTGTAGTTTGGAAAACTGCTATTATTCATATTTATCTCTTTGATATTTAGAAAGTACATAGTTATCAGAAAACAGATCTTTGTAAAGAACACAAACCAATAATTTCAATCCACACTCGCGGTAGCACAATTCGAGTTAATTAGCCGGACGTATTACGGCGCAAATGGCCCCGCTAAATATCGATTATTGGCGGGGCTTTTTCTTTTATTAATTTGATGATTTAGTTCCCGATAGTAAATAATTTACTATTGAGAACTAAGTATTTGAAAAATAAAATATATTTGATGATTGGCCTATAAATTAGTATAATAAATAAACATTAATTAATTTAATTGGTGAAAATATGCCATTCGAAAGAAAGACAGGTTATAAATTGAAGTTTATCAATGAAAATGACTTTGAAATTATCTGCCTAGACTGTAACGACACCAATAGTGTGAGACAACAACTTAAAGATGCTGGATTTGTTAGAGATATTAATTCAGTAGATGAAAAGGATGAATACCATCTTCAAAAGATTATTGGAGTAACAAGTAGCAAGGAAGACTTGATTGCATTGCTAGATAATTGGTTTGATTTGTTAAACAGTATGGAGGTTACAGCCTACAAAGATTCTGATTAAAAGTGATAGTAATAAAAACCACTTTTGCAGTGGTTTTTTTATGGGTGAAATATGGATGATAAAGAATACTTCTGGCTTACACGGAAAAAAGAACCTAAAACAAAACCTAAAAGCAGACCATTGCCTAAAGCTACCCAAAAGTACTTAGAAGCTGAAGAAGAATTTACTCAAGCTTTGGATAATCTGGGAATTAAATACGAAAAGAAATTCCAGTTTAAATCCACAAAGCATTGGCGGTTTGATTTTCATTTAATTGAACATCGCATATTAGTTGAAATTGCTGGTGGACCTTGGTCGGGTGGACGCAAGGGTAAGCTGTCTACAAAGGCGTGGAGTATGGACCGTTATGATGTTGCTGAAGAAATGAGATATACAGTAGTTCGCATAGAGACGGCTTCTAGATGTCGCATTGATGAGTCTGGACCTTTGCAGTTACGTACTGAATACGCTAGTCAGTGGCTTAAAAATTTAAAGAGGCAAATATTCAATGGATCAGATCAGACCATTTCCTCCAACTGATTTTATGGATCAGGCAGAAGAAGAGGAAGCACTCCGTTTAATACCTGCCCCTGATTTAAAAAACTGGGTAGTTGCTAATTTTCTTACGCTTGGTGGACCTTTACATAATCCAGATCATGACCATATTGCTGAGATGCTTCATGACAATGAGGGATTTTTGGCTTTTGCATGGGCTTCTACTGCTTATGCGAGAGCTAAGCGTATGGTGCTCGGCCAATGTGAAAAGGTTATGTTTCAACAGGGCGGCTGGAAAAAAGCCCGACAAGAGCAGCAAATGCGTGATTGGTTCGGACTTGTTCCAGTTTACTTAATCACAATCGATGCAAGCTTTTGTGAAAAGGCTAACGATAGCGAGTTTTGTGCATTGCTTGAACATGAGCTTTATCACATCGGTGTAGAGAGAGACTCGGACGGTGAGATTATTTACAGTGATCATACTGGCCTACCTAAGCACTATTTAGCTGGTCACGATGTGGAAGAGTTCATCGGTGTTGTTAAACGCTGGGGTGCAAATGAAAACGTTAAGCGGCTTATTGAAGTCGCTAAAAACCCGCCGTTTGTTTCTGATTTAGATATTTCTAAATGCTGTGGAAACTGCGTAATTACCTGAGCCTTGAGGCTCTTTTTTTTGGCTATTTAGGTTGACGTAGGTTGACAGGATTGAGGATATGGCGGCTCTAAAAAAGGAGGTAAAACTCTTTATAGTTCGCTCACTTGCCGTATTTAATACACCCACAGAAACTGCTGAGCTCGTCAACCAAGAATACGGGGTAAAAGTTACTAAACAGCAGTGTGAGAAATACGACCCAACTAAACGGGCAGGTGAGAACCTAAGCGAAGAGTTAAGAAAAGATTTTGAAAAGACTCGCGAAATGTTTTTGGGTAAGCCTGAGGCAATCCCAATTGCAAACTTAGCGGTGCGTTTACAGCGATATGAAAGCCAATATCAAAAGCATAGTAGAAACCGTGTAGCAGCTCTAAGCATTCTTAAACAAGCTGCTGAGGACATGGGCGGCAAGTACACGAATAAGACTGAAATTACAGGCGCTGGCGGCGGTCCATTACAAAGCGAAAACATTACCTATGTGACTGCTACCGATGAGCAGGTAAGGCAGGCGATAGATGAACTCGAGAACGAATATTGATCCTGTTAAAGCCAAAGCTAAACGGATTAAATGTGAGAAAGAACATTTATTTTTCACGCGTGCTTTTTTCTTGCCTCGAATGGGCTTTAAGTTTTCGGTCAATTGGCATCATGAATATATCGCTGACAAGATTGACGAGGTAATTGCTGGAAAGGTTAAAAACCTAGTTATTAACGTTCCACCCGGAAGCGGTAAGACTGAACTACTCACAAATCTTATTGCCCGTGGCATAGCGCGTAATGCTCGTTCCCGTTTTTTATATTTGTCTTTCTCGCAATCACTTGTAGAGGATGTATCGGCAACAGCAAGAAACATTGTTAAGTCGGAAGACTTTCAGAGTTTATGGCCAGTAAAGATTTCTACCAGTACGGATGCTAAGTCGAGCTGGAAAACTACCGTTGATGGTTACGATGCTGGTCATGTTTATTCTGCTTCGATGGGTGGGCAGGTCACTGGTCGCCGTGCCGGTACATTAGCTAGTGAGGGCTTTACTGGTGCGATTATTCTGGATGACCCATTAAAGCCGGAAGATGCATTTAGCCAGACAGCTAGACGTAAAGCTAATCGTAAGATCTTAAACACGGTCAACTCGCGTAAAGCTAAATCTGACACGCCAATTATTCTGATCATGCAGCGTTTGCACGTTGAAGATCCGACTAACTTTGTGTTGACGGGTAATGTACCTGGTGAGTGGGAGCAGATCAGTATTCCCGCGCTTATCGATGATGAATACATCAGTAAGTTACCAGAGCACATACAGCGCAAAATTCC